>CAVVYB010000018.1:0-658510 GCA_963752405.1 uncultured Gaiellaceae bacterium | reverse complement strand
AGCGAAAGCGCTCGATCGTCGCCTTGACGCCGTCCACGAGGGACGGCTCGGCAACGGGCCGATCGTCTCCTCGAGCGCGCGCGCCTCGAGCTCGGCCGGGAACGGCAACGGCCTCTCGTCCCACGTGATCCGGCCGGCAACCTCGGGAGCCGCGGCCTCGATCGCGGCAACGACCTCCTCCATCGAGGCGCTGACGCCCGGGAAGTTCGCGATCACCGCGCCGGTCGGCACCGCGGCCGCTCGGACGAAGGCGCGGCCGACCGCCGGCGCGTAGTCGTACTGGGCAACGCCGCCGTAGCCGATCTCGAAGCCTTCGCCCCGCGCGGCGGCGGCCATCGCCAGCGTCGGGCCGGAGGTGAGCCCCTGGTCGCGGCCCGGCCCGTAGACGGTGTAGGGCCTGATCCCGACCGACGGCACGCCCCCGTCCTCCCAGTAGACGCGGGCGGTGCCCTCGTTCGCGAGCTTGTAGACGCCGTAGAGCGTGGCCGGCGCCGCGCCGCCGCTCTCGGGCGCCGGCGACGGATCGCCGGGGCCGTAGACGGCAGGCCGAGCTCGCATACGCGACGCCGGGGATGCGGTGGAGCCGCTCCTTCACCGCCTCGAAGACGTTGACTGTTCCGACAACGTTGACGTGCGCGCCGAGCACCGGGTCGGCGCGGCAGAAGGGAACCTGGAGCGCGGCGAGGTGGACGACGCGCGTGATCGCGTCTCGTCGAGCGCGCGCCCGAGCGCGTCGAGGTCGGTGATGTCGCCCCGCACGAGCGTCACCCGCTCCAGCTCCTCGGGCGAGAGAACCAGCTCGAGGCGGTGCGCGGCCTCGCCCAGGTCGTAGCCGACTGGCTCGTCGCCATCGTCGAGAGCCGCCTTCACCGCCCAGGCGCCGACGCATCCGAGCGCACCGGTGACGAGGACGCGCTCAGGCATCCCTGAAGATCTTGCCCGGGTTCAGGATCGAGTGCGGGTCGAGCGCGGCCTTCACGACTCGCATCACCTCGACGCCAGGACCGTGCTCCCGCTCGAGGTAGGCGATCTTGCCGGAGCCGACGCCGTGCTCGCCGGTCGTCGTGCCGCCGAGCGCGAGCGCCCGCTCGATCATCCGCTCGTTCAGCCGGCGCGCCTCGGCGACGTGGCTCGGATCGTCCGGATCGACGAGCAGCGCGACGTGGAAGTTCCCGTCCCCGACATGGCCGACGATCGGCGCCTGCAGGACGAGCCTTCGAGATCGCGCTTCGTCTCGACCAGGCACTCCGCCAGGCGCGAGATCGGCACGCAGACGTCGGTCACCCGCCCTTGGCGCCCGGCACCAGGTGCAGCGCCGGCGTAGTACGCGTCGTGTCGCGCGCGCCAGAGCGCGTTGCGCTCCTCGGTGCTCGTCGCCCAGGCGAACCCCGTTCCCCCGTGCCCGCGGCGATCTCCGCGACGTCTCCGCCTGCTCCCTGGTTCCGCCTCCGAGCCGTGGAGCTCGATGAACAGCATCGGCGCCTCGGGAAGATCGGTGCCCGAGTAGAGGTTGGAGGCGCGGATCTGGACCTCGTCGAGCAGCTCGATCCGCGCCACCGGGATGCCGAGCTGCACGGTCTCGATCACCGCGTCGACGGCTCCCATCGTCTCGAAGGCGCAGGTCGCGGACGCGATCACCTCCGGGATGCCGAAGAGCCTGAGCGCGACCTCGGTGATCACCCCGAGCGTGCCCTCGCTGCCGATGAAGAGCCGCGTCAGGTCATAGCCCGCGGCCGACTTCCGCGCCCGTCCGCCGTTCGGATGATGCGGCCGTCGCCGAGGACGACGGTCAGGCCGAGGACGTTCTCGCGCATCGTCCCGTAGCGCACCGCGCTGGTCCCGGAGGCGCGGGTCGCGGCCATGCCGCCGATCGTCGCGTCCGCCCCGGGTCGACGGGGAAGAAGAGGCCTTCCGGCGCCAGGCGCTCTGTCAGGGCAAGTCGCGTCAGGCCCGCCTCGACGCGGCAGTCGAGGTCGGCGCTGTTGACCTCGAGCACCTTGGTCATCCCGGTGAGATCGATGCTGATCCCGCCGCGCAGCGCGGCGACATGGCCCTCGAGCGACGTCCCGGCCCCGAACGGGATCACCGGGAACGCCGGCGGCGGCGCAGGCGCCGACCGCGTCGGCGACTTCTTCGGTGGATTCCGCGAAGAAGACGGCATCGGGCGGAGCCGGCGGGTGGTACGACTCGTCCCGCCCGTGCAGTTCGAGAACGGACTCGCTCGTCGAGACGCGCGTCCCGTAGCGCGAACGGAGCTCCTCGATGACGCTGGCGGACCCCTCATGCATCGCGCGTCCAGTCTCGCAGCCTGACAACATGCGCGAGTCGTTCGAACCGGAAGGAGTGGAGCGCATGGCCGACAGCGTCTATCGGGTAACCGAGGTGATCGGGGTCAGCACCGAGTCGTGGGAGGCAGCCGCCCGCACCGCGGTGGAGACCGCCGCCAAGACCGTTCGCGACCTGCGGATCGCCGAGGTGACCGCCAGGATCTGACGATCGAGAACGGCAAGGTGACGAGCTACCGCGTGCGCCTCTCGATCTCGTTCAAGTACGACACCGGCGACTGACGGTTCTGCCTACGAGTCGTCGTCGGGCTTCTCGCGGCGAACGGTCGACTCCGGCTCGGGCTCGAACTGCGGCGTCTTGTCGTCCCGCAGTTCGGGCTCGATCACGTTCTCGGGATAGAGAACTTCCTTCCGACTCGCCTGCCAGGTGCGGTACCGCTTCAGCCAGTTCCAGTCCATGATCGGACCATAACGCGTTTCACGGTAATTGCAGAGTCCATTTCGATCAATTACTTGACAGCGGCGGAACGAACCGTCACACTGTTCGCTTCGTAGCTGGGCATCCCGCCCGGCTCAAGCGGGAAGGGAGGTCAGATGAGAAACGCAGAGATCAACAGCGTCCGCTGGCTTCCTCCGTTTACGGCGTAGGCTGCCGGCCCCGCAAACGCTCGCTTCGCCGCGCATTCTGGCGCACTGAGCGATAAAGAGAGCAGCAAAGACTGCTTGCCGATGCTCGGAGAGCATTGGTTGCAGTACCCGTAATTCAACCTGGAAAGGAAGGCTCATCAGTGAGCACTCCATTCGTACTCGCGTACGCAAACCGACTCGAGCGCCCCACAAATCCCGAAGGGAGGACACACCATGCATTACGAGGCACTTCAACAACTGTGCCATGACCGGCAACAGCAGTTCCGGCGCACTGCCGAGGCTGAACGGCTCGCCTTGCAGTCTCGCAGTCGGCGGCAGCGACGCGCACGACGGCGAGCGCTGAGCGCCACGTTCGAGCTGCTGCTGCGGAACCGGCGCCACGCGGGACACCCGGGCACGCAAGCCTGATTCCCATGGCAGCGGACACGCAGGACGTTCCCCGCGTGCCTGGATGCTGACGAGAACCTCTTCGTCGGCGCCAGGCACGCGGCCATTACGATCGAGGTTTGATGGCCACGCCAGAAGGGGTCGTTCGGGTCTGGACCGTTCGCTATCTCGCCCACAACGGTCTCGCCCGAGAGGCGCATATTGCGTTGCCGCGGGACATCGGTCCGGCGAACAACCCTGCCGTGCCGCTGATCATCTCGCCGCACGGGCGGGGGATCACCGGGCGCGCGAATCTCAGCTTCTGGGGCGACCTGCCCGCCCGCGGCAGATTCGCGGTGATCAGTCCAGAGGGGCACGGGCGGGTGCTGCCGCTCCATTCGTGGGGCTGGGAGCGGCAGATCGACGATCTCGCGAACATGCAGTACGTCGCGAAGGCGACGCTGCCCTGGTTACGGATCCGGCCGCACAGCGTCTACGCGATGGGCGGCAGCATGGGCGGCCAGGAAACGCTCCTGCTGGTCGCTCGCCACAACACCCTTCTCGCCGGCGCCGCCGCCGCTCGATTCGCCGACGGATCTCGCCCGGCGTTATCGCGACTTCGCGCGCATTCCCAACGGCCGTTCCCTACAGGAGCTGGCACGCCGGGAAGTCGGCGGCGTGCCGGAGAGCATCCCCGGGGCGTACGCGCGCCGCAGCCCCATCAACTACGCGCGCGCGATCGCCTTCTCGAGGGTGCCCGCTGCAGATGTTCTGGAGCGTGGCCGACGAGGTCGTGCTCGACCAGGCGCACAACTCGGCATTGCTCTTTCGACGAATCAAGGAGCTGAACCCCGCCGCCCCGGTCACCGCCGTCACGGGCAACTGGACGCACTCAGCCGGCATGGCGGTGAACTCTTCCCCGGCGCGCTGCGCCGCTTCGGGCTGCTGCCCCCGAGCGTGTAAGACTCGAAGCGAATGCCGCCGTTCCCGCAGCGCTACAACGACGACTTCCGCGGCTGGCCGGTGCGCCCCAGCATCAGCAGCATCCCGTCCGCGGCACGTTTCTCGACCCGCGGCCCGACCCGACGCTGGGTGCGATCTACCACACCGGAGTCGACGTCGCGGTCCGGGACGACCGGCCCGAGAAGGGCGCGCCCGCCGGGCCGCACGCACCGCGTCTTCGCGATCGAGGGCGGCGTCGTCGAGGAGGCGACGCCAGCCGGGCGTCCGCGGAAACGTCCGCGATCGGCCACTTCGGCTACGGCCACGTCGACGCGCGCGTGAAGCGCGGCGATCGTGTGAAGGCCGGTCAGTTCATCGGCTGGACGACCAAGGGCTCCTGGCACGTTCACCTGACCGAGTTCCACACGCCGAGCGACGGCCGGCGGCTGCTGCTGAACCCGCTCCGGCCCGGCGGGAAGCTCAAGCCCTACGTCGACACCGCGCCACCCGTGATCCACGACGTGCGCTTCTACACGCCCGCGACGCCGACCTGGGGCAGGCGCGTCACCGGCGTCGCGCAGCTGCCGCCGGCGGGCCGCCGGCTCGACAAGTCGCAGCCTGACCGGGATCGTCGACATCCGGGCGCGCATCAGCGATCCGCAGTCGTTCGTCGGCTGGTTCCGGCAGTCCCCCTGCTCGCCGCGCCGCACCACCCGTACCGGATCGGCCTCCTCCTCGTCGAGCGCCCGAGCGAGCGCGTCGTCTGCGGCGCACCGTCTACATCGCCGCGCACGGAGATCCCGATCGCGACCGGCCAGCACTACGCGCCCGGGACGAAGCAGAACCACCCCGCCCAGCCTGCCCTCGACCGGAAGGTCCCGGGCGCGGGCGAATACTGGTTCCGGCTGTTCCAGAAGCCGTACTGGAACACGACGCGCCTGAAGAACGGCCGCTACCTCCTCGTCGTCCGGGCGTGGGACGCGGCCGGCAACCGCGCGCGCAAGGACATCGAGATCGGGATCCGCAACCCGCCCGTCTGACCGATGAGCTACGGCTGGCCCGTGAAGCCGTTCGACGAGCAGCACCCCGTGCGCGGGTTCTTCTGCGATCCGCGCATCGGCGCCAAGGGCTCCAAGGCGTTCCACTTCGGCATCGACGTCTCCGCACCGGACGGGACCCCCGTCTACGCGGTCGCGGGCGGCAAGGTCCATTCCGAGGGCGCCCAGAACATCGGGATCGTCACCGGCAGCGGCCGCTCGCACGGGTACTGGCACATCGTTCCGCGCGTCCGACACGGCCAGCGGGTGAGGAAGCACGCACTGCTCGGCCACGTCGCGAAGAGCTGGGGCCACGTCCACTTCGCCGAGCGCATCGACGGCAAGTACTGGAACCCGCTGCGCGAAGGCGCGCTGACGCCCTTCCACGACTACGGCGCGCCGGTGATCGACCGGATCGTCGCCGAACGTGGCGGCAGGGCGCTCGATCCGAGGGCGCTGACGGGCGTCGTGAACCTGATCGCGGTCGCGCACGACAACCCGCCGATCTCCGCGCCGCCGCCGTGGCGTGGCCTGCCCGTGACGCCGGCGTTCGTGCGCTGGCGGCTCGTCCGCGACGGGCGTGCCGTGATCCCGTGGCGCGTCGCGGCCGACTTCCGCACCGAGCTTCGCACCGAGTTCCGCTTCAACGAGATCTACGCGGCGGGAACGCGCCAGAACCATCCGAATGCACGCGGCCGCTATCGCTTCTGGCTGCGCCGCGGCTGGGACACGCGCCGCCACCGCGACGGCCGCTACCGGCTCGACGTCGAGGCAGCCGACATCCGCGGAAACGCCTCGCGCGGACACCTCGAGCTCGTGCTCGTGAACGACGAGGTCTACGGCGGTGACTCCGCCAGGCGGCTGCGGATCGCGGCAGTCGTGCTGATCGTCGCCTGGTTCTTCCTCCCCGGGCTCGGGACTGGATTCCGATCTGGATCCCCTTTCTCGCCTACGCCGCGCTCGAGCTGAACTTCCTCATCGCCGGGCTGCGCGAGCCGGCTCGTCCCCGCGACGCGCGGGCGGATCCCGCAGGACCGCCGACATCGACGAGCTCGGCGGCGAAGGTGGCTCGAGCCGATGCTCGTCCGGATCGACGGGCAGGACGTCTGGATTCCGGCGGGCGGCAAGAGCGACGAGGAAGTCGAGGAGCTGATCGAGGAGAGCCGCGAGCGGCTGCTGCAGGGAGAGCCGGCCCACAGCCTCTGGCCGCCGCCGCCCGCTCCGCCGCGTCCCCGCCGCCAGCGTCTGCTGCCCGGCTCGAGGGGGTCGCGGTCGCTCGGCGCGCTCGCGTTCGTCCTCTTCGTGCTCGTGCCCGACCGCGGCTGGGACGGGCTCGACCGAGGCCGACCAGGCAGCGACCGAGGCGCTGCTCTCGTCGAGGCGGCACGGATCGCCGGGCACGCGGCCGACGTCCACTGCGACGCCAGAGGCGAGGCGGTCGGGATCGTCCAGCACGCCGACGGGATCGCCGAGGTCGGCGGCAGGAACGCCTACCTGACGCCGGACATCTGCTACCGGCTCTACCGGCTCACGTTCAAGGACGACGAGGGCGCGTTCAGCCAGACCGCGCGCGCGATCGCCGTTCTCGCCCACGAGGCGTGGCACCTCCACGGCGAGACGGACGAGGGGGTCACGAACTGCTACGCCTTCCAGAGCGGCGTCGCGCTCGGCCGGCGGCTCGGTCTCTCGGAAGACACGGCGGCACGGATGATGCGCCAGCAGCTCGCCGACAACGCGACGTACGGGCGCTCAGCCCCGGAGTACCTCGTCCCGCGGGAGTGCCGGAACGGGGGCAGCCTCGACCTCGCGCCCGGCAGCAGTCGGTTTCCGTGACCCGCGAAGCAGCACGAAGCCGACGAGCACGAGCAAGGCCTCGACGAGCGTGATCGCGAGCCGGTTCAGGATCGTCGCCCCGAGCGCGACCGATTCGCTGACGACGGCGAGCAGCAGCCCGTACATCGACGCTTCGCGGACGCCGAGCCCCGAGGGGGCGAAGATCGCGAGCACGGCGACGATCGCCCCGACGGCGCTGACGCCGCCGAGGTACGGGATCGTGGAGACCGCCGGGTCGCCGCCCACCGACCGCAGCATGAAGAAGAGCGCGGCGCCGCCGAGCGGCCAGGTGAGCGCGTAGAAGCCGAGCAACTCGAACGCCGTCCGCGCGGGAGCGGCGCCACCTCGTCGGCACCGAACGGCCGCAGCAGCCGGCTCGCGACCTTGCCGAACACCGGCGGGTAGAGCAGGAACGCGACGAGGACCGCGAAGGCGGCGAGCGGCAGCAGCGGCACGTCGGCGCCGCCGATGATCACGAGCCCGACGACGAAGACGCCGACACCGGCGACCGCCGAGAGCCCGGCCTCGAGCAGGATCGTCGCGAGCACGACCGGCGTGTCCTTGACGCCGAAGCGCCGCAGCGCGACGACGCGCGCCGTCGGCGTCCAGACGCCGCCCGGGATGTACTTCGCGAGCATCGAGAGCATCTCGGACTGCAGCGCGACGCGATACGGGATCCGGATCCCGTACGCCGCGAGGATCCGCATCCAGCCGAGCACGAAGACGAGGTAGTAGACGGCGACGATCGCCGTCGCGATCGCGAAGTCGCTGAGATCCGCGTGCCGGAGCAGAGGCTTGGCCTCCGCCCACACGTCGCGCAGCGCCCACCAGAGCGCGCCGAGCAGAATCGCGAGCCCGATCAGCTCGAGGGTCACGTAGACGCGCTTGTTGCGAAGCGGCGCGGCGAGGCGCTTCAGGGTCTCTTGCTCACTCCTTCAGCCTACGCGCCGGGCCTACGAGAGCAGTTCCGCCGACGGAACCGCGGCAGCGAGCCGACGGTCGGCCGTGACGAGCACGGCGTCAAGTGACTCGGCGAGCAGCTGCATACGTGCCGTCGTAGGCGGAGAGCCCAAGATCGAAGCCCGCGCCGAGGGCGGCCGGCGCGAGCTCGGACCCATGCAGTCGCAACGGCAGCCCCGCGGAGCGCCTCGAGCGCGCTGGTGGCGTCCGCGAAGCTCAGCGCGCCTGCTCGGATGTAGCCCAGAAGCGCGTTGGCCACTTCCGTGAATGCGAGCGTCGCCGTGTGCCCCTGGACCATTCCTTGATCGACGGCGGCGACCCACTGTGCTCCCTCACCGCGTGGCTCGATCACCGACCGAACGAGCACGCTCGCGTCCAGGACGGCCGTGTTAGCGGCTGTCACGATCGGCGCGGATCAGATCTTCCGGCTTCGGCGCATCGGGTGGAAGTCGAACACGATTGGCGATCTCGGCAAGTCGCCGAGTCATCTCGCCTTTCTGCTGATGGCGCGCGGCCCGTTCCTCGAGGGTTGCTACCAGCTCCGCATTGAGTGAGCGATCGTTCTCGCGCGCTGCCTCCCGCAACGCTGCAAGAACGGCCTCGTCGACATCTCGGATGTGCACTGCAGGCATGGTCATGATGTTATCACTTCGATATCATCGCTCAGCTCTGTGCCAGCTCGACGAACCGGCAGAGCGCGTTCGCGAGCCGCATCTGCGGGATCGAGCGGCAGTTGACCTCGAGCAGCCGCGGGCTCGCGACGAGGTAGGCGAGGCAGCGGGCGCGCGAGATCGCGACGTTCAGCCGGTTGCGCGAGAGCAGGAACTCGAGCCCGCGCGGGACGTCCTCCCCGCTCGAGCTCCCCATCGAGTAGATGACGACGTCCGCCTCCTGCCCCTGGAACTTGTCGACGGTGCCGACGCGGATGCCGGGCAGCGCCTCCTGGAGCGCGTTCACCTGCGCGTTGAAGGGCGAGACGACGACCACGTCCGTGATCCCGGCCGCGCGCAGCCGCTCGACCTCCGCGCGCACGACCGCGACCTCCTCCGGCGACTCCTGCCGGTGCCCCTCGTGCTCGACCGCGAGGTAGCGCAGCCCCGTCCCGAGCGGCGTCGTCCGTCCGGCCGCGACCGGCGCCGGCTCGAGCCGCCCCTCGTAGAACTCCTCCGAGATGTACGTCGCAGATGTCCGGGTGGAGCCGGTAGGTGCGCTCGAGGAAGAGGCCGCGGTCGGGCGGAACCGTCGCGTCGTCGCCGAGCAGGTGCCGCAGCACCGAGGTGCCGCTCCCGGACGGGTGCGTCCCCTGGATCACCTGGTCGAGCTGCTGCGGATCGCCGACGAGGACGACGTTCCGCGCCGCCGTCCCCATCGCGAGCGCGTCGGCGAGCGAGACCTGCCCGGCCTCGTCGACGAAGAGGTAGTCGAGCGTGCTGTCGTTGTCGGGATCGGAGAAGAGCCAGGCGGTGCCGGCGGCGAGGTCGCAGTCGACGCACTCGGCCGATGTCTCGACGCTCTCGATGTGCGCGCTCGCGTACTGCGACTCGGGGTTGCCGGCGCTCGCCTTCTTCAGCCCGCGGTAGTCGAGCCCGAGCTCGGCGGCGGCGTCCTCGACCGCGTCGAGCAGGTTGTGGATCGCCTTGTGGCTCGTCGAGGCGACGCCGACGCGCTTGCCGTTCGCCATCAGGTGCGCGATCAGCCGGCCGGACGTCCACGTCTTCCCCGAGCCGGGCGGCCCCTGGATGACGAGGTGGCGCTCGTCGAGCGAGAGCACGAGCTCCTTCATCTCGTCGAGGTCGGAGGTCTGGACGGGCCGGTCGAACGGCTCGCGGCGGAGGATCGACTCGAGCGCGGGGTAGCGCCGGTCGCCGGCGAGGAGCGAGCGGCCGAGCCGCATCAGCGCGTCCTCCTGATCCCGCGTCAGGTACGGGCTGCCCGGGATGAGGCCTTCCGGCAGCGGCACGTCCTCGAGCGACGGCCCGCGCTTGAGCACGAGCCGGCGCTGCCTCGCGGTCGAGCTCGATGACCTCCCCCGCGCCCTCGCGCGTCGCCGGATCGATCACGCTCTGCCCGTGCCGGATCTTGTGCTCCTGCGCCGGGATAGCTGAGCACGTACGCCTGCGACTTCTTCACCGGCTCGGGCCCGCTGACGAGCTCGGTCCGGCCGATCGACTCCGCGTCCTCGACGAGCTCCGCCGGCGTCATCTCGATCCGGTCGAAGAACGCCCACCAGATCGGCTTGCGCTCGCGGTCGTGGTAGTCGAGCAGCTGCGCGGCGAGCTCCTCGCCGGCGTCGAGCAGCTGCGCGCGGAGCTCGGCGCGCACGGCCTTCACCTCCGGGATCGGCTTCAGCTCGGGCGGCTCGGGCAGCGGGAACGGCCCGAACTGCGCGAGCGCCTCGTCGCGCCGCTCGAGCAGCCAGTCGCGCAGGAGCCGGGTCGCGATGCAGTCCTCGCGGTTGTACTCGTCGATCTGGCGCAGGAGCGAGTCGTCGCGCGTCTGCATCCACTGCTCGAAGATCACGATCGAGGCGCCGCCGTCCTTCACCTCCGCTTGCCGCTCGAAGTCGAGGAAGGCCTCGAGCTCCTTCAGCCCGTAGCCCGGCCGCGAGGCGCGGAGGCCGTTGCGGACGACGCGGTAGAGGTCGACGAAGACCTCGCGGCGGAGGAGGTCGTCGAGCTCGCGCTCGCGGGTGCCGTAGCGGCCCATCAGGCGCTTGAGCGCGGTGATCTCGTAGGGGGCGTAGTGGTAGACGTGCAGGTCGGGGTGGCGCGCGAGCCGCTCGTGCACGAGGTCGACGAAGGTCTCGAACGCGATCCGCTCGGTCTCGTGGTCGTGCGCGTGGAGCGGCTCGAAGTTGCCGTCGACGTCGAGGATCCCCCAGAGGTACTCGAGCGAGCCGTCGGCGTCCCAGAACGGGTTGCCCTCGAAGTCGAAGAAGAGGTCGCCGGGCGAGGGGTCGGGCAGGAGCGCGAAGCCGGCTTCCGGCTGCGGCTCGATGAGCCGGTAGATGTCCTGGCCGCGTTCGCGCGCGTGGAGCTGGAGCTCGGCCTGCTCGCGGTTCTTGGCCCAGCTGTCGGGGTTGATGCCGTCCGGGACGGGCTCGGCGGGCGCGCGCCCGAGCTGCGCGAGCGTCGTGATCCCGGCCGCCTCGAGCCGCTCGATCTGCGTCCGGTAGACGCCGGCGACGCGGGAGAGGTGGTCGACGGAGTCCCAGTACGCGTCGCAGATCGGCTTGAAGTCGCAGATGCGGCAGTGGTCGACGGGGTAGGGCTCGGTCGGCGGCGGGTCGGCGACGAAGCGCTCGAGCCGCGAGCGGACGCGCCGGTAGTAGGCGGCGAACTCTTGGGGCTGGAAGGTCTGCTGCTCGCCGTTGCCGAGAAGGACGTGGATGTGGTCGGGCTCGCGTCCCTGGATGCGCGCGAGCTGCTCGTTGTAGAAGAGGAGCTGGAGGATGTAGGCGGGCTTCGCGGAGCGCGCGAGCTTGGTGTCGAGCGCCTCGTAGGTGCCGTCCGGCTGCTTCATCAGGAAGTCGGCGACGCCGCGCCAGCCGTCGTGGGCGAGGACGCCCTGGTAGATGACGTCGGCCTCGCCGGCGCGAATCGCTTCGGCGGTGGCGAGGGCGGCGGTGTCGTAGTCGCCCTCCGGGTCGGGGATCTCGAGGACGGTGAGCCCCTGCGCGCGGAGGCTCTCGAGGTAGGCGTGCTCGTGCTCGAGCCCCTTGCGGAAGATCAGCTCCGCCTGCTCGTTCTCGACCTCAGGCCGCTCGATCTCCCCGCGCGCGTGCGCGAGCGAGAGCGTCGTCAGGTGCTCGCAGGCCAGGAAGGCCGTGACGTCGGACGGCGAGAGGTGGAGCCGGTCAGCGTGAACGCGCATTCACTGAAGTCAACAGGAGAGAGCCGACGGCTTAGGCCGCCGGGAGCAAACCATCTACGTTTGGACGCATGGGAGCGCCGGTCACCGAAGCCGTTGCCCACGATCTTCCCAGACCGCTCCCGGAGCGGCCGGGTCTCGACGCGATCGTCTCCTACTTCACCCGAAGCGCGCCGCTCTACTTCTTCGCGCACTCGATGCGCGGCGCCATGCACATGGCGCTGAACCCCGACGGCACGTTTCACCGTCGCGGCTACCAGGCGCAGTCGCTGATCGTCGAGCGCCACATCCGCACGCAAGGAGCCCGCCGGGTGCTCGAAATCGGCTGCGGCAGAGGCTTCAACCTGGTCAACCTCGCCCGACGGAACTCGGACGTCGCCTTAGTCGGCGTCGATCTCACGCCCTTACACGTGCGCGCCGCGCGCGCGGCCGCGCGGCGGCGGCGCAACCTCGACATCGACGAGGGGGATTTCCACCACCTCCCGTACGGCGACGAGTCGTTCGACCTGGTCTTCTCGGTCGAAGCCATCTGCCACGCGGCCGACGTTTACCGAGTCGTGGAAGAGGTGCGCCGCGTGCTCCGTCCGGGCGGTCGCTTCGTGACCATCGAGCCGTGGCGGCGTCCGGAGTTCGAGACTCTGGGCCAGTCGGCGAGAGACGCCGCGCAGCTGATCGAAACGGTCTTCGTCCTCCCGAACCTGCAGGAGTTCGACCGCTGGCTCGAGCGGACGACGACCCTCGGGTTCGAGCCGATCCTGAGCGAGGACGTGACCGCCGCGACGCTCCCGAACCTCGAGAAGCTCCGCCGGCAGGCGCTCCGCTGGCGCCGTTTCGCGTGGGGACGGGCGGCGATGGAGAATGCGCTGGCGGCGATCCTGATGGGCGACTGCTTCCGCGACGGAGCCTTGACGGCGCCGGGCTGCTACCGGATCACGGTGGTGGAGCGCGCCTGATGGCGGTGGACGTCTCCGGCGAGCGGCGCCAGCTCACGGCGTTCTTCTGCGACCTCGCCGGTGCAACGGAGCTCTCGTCCCGTCTCGACCCCGAGGACTACTTCGAGGTCGTGCGGGCCTATCACGAGCGCGCGGGCGAGCTGGTCGTGCGCTACGGCGGTCATGTGGCTCAGTTCCTGGGCGACGGGGTGCTCGCCTACTTCGGCTATCCCCAGGCGCACGAGGACGCGACCGAGCGCGCCGTGCGAGCAGGCCTGGAGCTCATCGACGCCCTCGACGAGTTCGAGCGCGACAGGAACGTACGGCTGTCGCTCCGCGTCGGCATCCACACCGGCGCCGTCGTCCTTGGCTCGACCGGCGGCGAGGAGCATCGCGAGGTTCTCGCGATGGGCGAGACGGTGAACCTCGCCGCGCGTCTCCAATCGGTCGCGGCGCCGGACACCGTGGTGATCAGCGGCGACTCCGAGCGCCTCGTGCGCGGTCTGTTCGTGCTCCACAATCTGGGGCCGCAAACGCTGAAAGGGCTCCCGCGCCCCATCCCGGCGTACCAGGTGTCGGCCGCGACGGGCGTCCGCGAGCGACTCGACCTGCTCGGGGCGGACAACCTGACGCCGTTCATCGGCCGCGACGGCGAGCTCCGCCAACTGCTCGACGAGTGGGAGCAGGCACGGAGCGGTCACGGCCGTGTGGTCCTGATCAGCGGCGAACCGGGAATCGGCAAGTCGCGCCTGACGCGAGCGCTCCGCGAGGAGCTCACCGGCACGTCCCACACCTGGCTCGAAGCGCAGTGTTCCCCGTGGAGCGAAAACACCGCCTTCTACCCGGTGATCGAGTTGCACCGGCGCCTGTTCGGCATCAGAGACCAGGATCCGCCGGAGGCGACACTCGCGCGCTTCGAGGCCGCGCTGGAGGACGCCGGGCTGGCGGTCGACGAAGCGCTTCCGCTGTTCGCAGCGCTCCACGGGATCCCGCTGCCGGAGGAGCGGCAGCCGCAGCCGATGAGCCGCGAGGCGCAGCGTCGGAAGACGCTCGAGGCGCTCTGCGAATGGGTGCTCCGCCTGGGCCACGAGCAGCCAGTCGTCCTCCTGATCGAGGACGTCCAGTGGATCGATCCCTCGACCGCCGAGCTCGTCGAGGACATGATCGAGCAGTGCGCAGAGCGGCCCTTGCTGCTGCTGTTCACGCACCGTCCCGACTACTCACCCGCATGGGCGGGGCAAGCGCAGCTGGCGATCCGCCTCGACCGACTGGTCGAGGACGAGGCGAGGCGCATCGTCGAGGACGTCGCGTCCGATGATGGCCTGCCGTCCGAGCGGATGCTGGAGATCGTCGCTCGGGCCGAAGGCGTGCCGCTCTACCTGGAGGAGCTCACCAAAGCGGTGCTGGAGTCCGCGTCGGCTCCCTTCACCACACCGGCGACGCTGCGCGACTCGCTCATGTCCCGCCTCGACCGGCTCGGTCCCGCCAAGGAGCTCGCGCTCCTCGCCTCCGTGATCGGGCGCGAGTTCTCGTACTCGCTGATCGCGGCGGCATCGCCGGACGAAGAGCCCGGACTACGCGCCGAGCTCGCCCAACTGGTCGGGAGCGAGCTCGTCTTTCAGGTCGGCGAGCCCCCGGACGCCAGGTACCGGTTCAAGCACGCGCTGATCCGCGACGAGGCCTATCAGTCGCTCTTCAGGTCGGCTCGGCGGCAGTACCACGAGCGGATCGGTCAAACGCTCGAGGCGCAGTTTCCGCAGGAGACTGAGGCCCGCCCCGAGCTGGTTGCGCACCACTTCCTCGAGGCGGGCGACGGCGGGAAGGGCGTGCAATACCTGACCATGGCCGCGCGACGAGCGGTGACAAGCTCGGCGAACGTGGAAGCCGTCCACGCCGCCGATCAGGCTCTCGAGGTGCTGAGCGGCTGGCCCGAGTCGGCGCAGCGGAGCCAGCTCGAGATGGCCCTCTTCACGCTCCGCGGCGTGGCTCTGATCGCGATCCGCGGCTATGCGTCGGATGAGGTTCAGGACACGTTCGCGCGGGCGCGCGAGCTTGTGAACACGGCCGGCGGAGGCCCGCAACTCGTGCCCGTGCTCCACGGTCTCTGGCTCTTCCACATGGTGCGCGGCGACCGGGGAGCCACCCACGACCTGGCCGATCAGCTGCTCGCGATCGCCGAAGCCTCGGACGACACGACCGAGCAGCTCTTCGGGCTGACGGTCGGAGGAATCCAGCGCTTCTTCGAGGGCCGCTTCCAGGACTCTGTCGGTTACGTCGAGCGCGCCTTCGCGCTGTACGAGCCGCAGCTTCACAGCCAGCTCGCCGTCACGTACTCGCTCGGTACTGCCGGCGTCGCGCGCGCGAACGCGGCCGCGTGTCTCTGGTTCCTCGGCTACCCCGACCGCGCGCGTCATCTTGTCCAGGAGGTCGTCGAAGCGGCGCGGAACGACCGACATCCGTTCACGCTCGCGGGCGTCGACGTGATGGGCGCGATGGTGTTCCACCTCTGTCGAGATCCCGACTCCGCTCGTCAGCTGGAAGAGGAGGCGCTTCGCATCGCGAACGAACAGGGCTTCCCGCTGTGGATCGGCGGGGCGCTTTGCGGGCTGGGCAACGCGATTGCGGAGCTCGGCAGCTTCGACGAGGGCATGCTGCACGTCCGGGAAGGACTCGCCCTCTACCGCGCCACAGGCGGCCAGACCAACACGGCGTTCGTCCTGGGCGGCGTCGCGACGGCGTGCCTTGCGAACGGACGGTTCGACGAGGCAGAGCAGGCGGTCGACGAGGCGCTGGGCCTGGTCGAACGAAATCTGGAGACGTTCTACGCTGCGGAGCTCTGGCGTCTGAAAGGTGAGGTCACGCTCGCGCGCACCGGCGACGAGCGCGCCGCCGAGGCTCTGTTCCAGCACGCACTTACGTTGGCCCGAGCGGAGCAGGCGAGGTCCCTCGAGCTCCGGGCCGCCATGAGCCTCGCCCGGCTGTCCGATCGCCGCGGCGAGAGCCGCAAGGGCTTCGAGGTGCTGGCGCCGATCTACGAGTGGTTCGACGAAGGCCACGACACCCCGGATCTCCAGGACGCGCGGGCGCTCCTCGAGCGCCTTCGTTAGGCCGCCGAGAGCCTGACGATCTCCCACCGGTAGACGCTGCCACGTACGAGGTGGTCGGGACGGAGTCCCAGTAAGCGTCGCAGATCGCTTGAAGTTGCAGATGCGGCAGTGGTCAACGGGGTAGGGCTTGGTCGGCGGCGGGTAGGCGACGAAGCGCTCGAGCAGGGAGCTACGCGTCGCTCGCACTCGCCGCCGAGCGCTCGACTCCTTATGCGATAGAAGAACCCGGGTATCCGACTGGAGGATTGGTCGGTGTGACAATCGGCGGCTCGCCGGTCGCGCTGGCGTCGGCGCGCGAGGCGCCACTGTTCGCTTCCTCTCGGCTGTCCTCGCTGTGTGAGCGCTTCTTCCAGAGCGGCATGAGCAACTTCCTTTCGAAATAGCGCGACGCCTCTGCGGGGTTTCCTCGGTCATCGGCGCGGGGCAAGACGAATTGAAGACCGCGACGCGCACAGCGACCTATCGAACCCGCGTCCGCAGCTTGGTAGCGCCGTGGTAGCACGGGAGGCTCCCGCGGCGCAAGCTGAGCCGGATGCCTCCCGTACAACGGCGCTTCCGGTTGATGGCAGGCAGACCCGAAGCGGTGACCGCCTGTGTGCGATCTAGGACGTCTCGAACCCGCGATCTCGGCGCGCGAGGGCGCCGAGATAGACCCCAGCGCAGACGATCGCGCCACCGAGGATCGTCGTCGCGGTGATCCGCTCGTCGGCGACGAGGGCGCCTAGCGCCACCGCGACGACGGGCATCAGGACGAAGATGTAGGACGTCGACGAGGCCGTCCACCGCTGCACGACCACGAGGACCATCAGGAACAGGCCGACCGTGGCGGCGACGAGGTAGACGAGCGCGATCTGCGTCTTGCCGGCCTCGGGCAAGGCGAAGGTCTCGCCCGCCAGCGCCGACACCACCAGCAGCGCGGCGGCGCCCGCGCTCATGGCGATGAAGTTCATCACCACGGGGCTGAGCGGCCCGACGCGCTTCGACACCACGACCGACTCGGAGGCGGCGAGCGCCGCGATCACCAGCAGCGCGAACGACTGCCAGCCGAAGTCGACCGAGCTTCGCTGGAAGAAGATCACCGCCGAGCCGGCGACCGCGATCAGCGCGCCCGCGACCGCTCGCCCGTTCAGCCGCTCCATCCGGTGCGCGACGGCGAGCAGCAGCGTCAGCAGCGGGCCGACTGCCAGCACGACCGCCGCGATCCCGGCCGGCACCTCCTTCATCGCCCAGTACAGGCAGCCGTATGCGACCGCGAAGCCGATCAGCCCGTAGGTCACGACCAGGGCGAGCACGCGCCCGCGCGGGAGCGGCAGCCGCAGCGCCGCGACCAGAACGCCGAAGACGACCGCCGCCAGGGCGAAGCGGAAGCCGGCTCCCCACAGCGGATCGAGCTCCCGGTTGCTGTACCTCACCGCGACGAAGTTGCTGCCGCCGATGAGGATCGCGCCCACGAACGCGCCGAGCGCAAGCTGGTCGGGAGCGGACTCCACGCGAGCGACCGTACCGGCCGCTACGCGTCGAGCACGCGTGGTGCATGAGCCGACGAGTACACCGCATTGCGCGTGATCCGACCGTCCCGGCAGTTCATCACGTCGACACCGTCGTACTCCAGCCGCCGGCCGTCGGGCGCCGTCGCTGTCACCGTCCACTCCGCCACGCCCGTATCCGCACTGAGATAGACCCAGTGCGCCACGAAGCTGAAATCCGGTAACCGGTCGATGGTCGCGGCGACGTGCGCCCTGAATGCCTCCCCGCCCTCCACACGCACGCCGGCCGTCAGATCGTGGAACACGATGTCGTCGGCGACAAGAGCCATGATCGCGTCCACGTCGTGGGCCAACCAGGCCGCCTGGTAGGCGGCGACAAGGCGCTCGACGTCGTTCCCGGTCATCAGTCGCAGACCGCGATGCGGGCGACGAGAGCCGACACCTTGCCCGCCTTCATCCGCGCGAGGAGCCCCGGATACGAGCCACCGCCGACCTCCTTGCAGATCTGCCTCGTCACGAGCCAGTAGCCGTTGTCGCCCGGGATGCCCGTCTTCAGACGCGCTCGCGGGTAGAGGGCTCGCACTCGCGCGGCCGTGTCGCCGACGCGGAGGCCGAGCGCCGTTCGCCACTCGGCCCTCCCCGTCACCGTCACGATCAGGGCGACGCCCTTGATGCACGGCTTCGTCTCGAACGTGAAGAACTCCACGGCGAGCTTCGCGCCCCGCCAGGTCTGCACACACGACTGACCCGCGGCGGTCGTCCGAACCGTCGACGCTGCACCGAAGAGCTGCTTGACCTGCGGCGGTGTGCTGCGACCGATGCGGATCCCGCCCGCGCTCTTGTCGCCCTGGATCACATGCTCACGCGCAGCGCCCGAGGCCGCCCCGGCCAGCGCCAGGGCGACCACGACCGCGGCAAAACACCTCACGCCTGCGGCGGCGCAACGACCTGGAAGACCGCACCGGTCGAATCCTGCAGCACCGCGAAGCGGCCGACCGGGATGTCCTGCGGGCCGAACAGCAGCTCGCCGCCCAGCTCCTGGGCCTTCGCAGCCGCAGCGTCGGCATCCGTCACCGCGAAGACGGTCATCCAGTTCGGCGGCACGTCGTCCCCCATCTCGGGCGTGATCTTGAAGAGGCCCGCGACCCGATGGTCACCGAGCATGAACATGCGATACATATCCGGCTGACCCATGTCGATCTCGGCGATGCTGTAGCCGAAGACGGCCTTGTAGAACTCCCCCGCGGCCTCGACGTCGCGGGTCTCGCACTCGTTCCACTGGAACGACCCCGGCTCGTTCGCGAGCTGCGCGCCGTGATGCGTGCCCGCCTGCCAGACGCCGAAGATCGCGCCCGTCGGATCCTGCGCGACCGTCATCCGGCCGGAATCGAAGACGTCGAACGGCTCCGCGTGCAGCATGCCGCCCGCGTCCCGGATCCTCGCCGCCGTGTCGTCGACGTCGTCGCTCGCGATGTACGTCGTCCAGTGCGACGGGATCCCCTCCTCCTGCGGCGGGCTCGCAGCCGCGACGTACTTCCCCCGCAGCGTGAACATCGTGTAGCCGCCCGCCTCCGGCCGCGGATCCTGGTCCGCCTCCCAGCCGAAGAGGCCGCCGTAGAACTCGATCGTCTTCTCGAGGTCGCGACTCGTGACGTCGACCCAGCACGGAGTCCCATGCGCGTATGAGCTGAATTCGGTCATGCCCCGATCTTCTCAGAGACCGTCTCGCCCGGCTTGCCAGACGGCCAACTCGTGGTGCATGCTTGACCCGTCCACGGAGGGGCGATGCTGGGTCGCACGGTCGTCGTGTTCGGTGCGGGTGCCACGAAGGCGTGCGGTGGGCCGCTGACAAACGAGATCCTTCCCGACCTGCTCGCGGCCCAGCGACAGCTCGAACGGGAGGGGTATCTCGAGCTCGTCGATCGGTTCCTGGTCGAGAACTTCAACGTGCCGCGCAGCGGGCGCGGGCCGGAGCACTTCCCGCCGCTGCCCCTCGTCCTCAGCCTCGTCGACACGGCCGTCGACCGGGGCGACTCGTTCGGCCCGAACTCGAGCGCCGCCGAGCTCCGCACGGTCCGGGAGGGCCTGGAGTACGGCATCTTCGCGCTGCTCGAGCACCGCCTCCGGAGGATCAGGCCGCACTACAAGGACTTCCTCACGAGCCTCTACGCGGCGGCCCCAGAGGAGGATGTAACCCTGATCTCGCTCAACTACGACATCATCGCCGACAACGCGCTGCCCGCAATCGTCGAGCGCGAGGGGCGGCTCGCGCTACCCGACTACTGCTGCGACATCGCAACCGACGCGTATCGGCAGGCGGACAGGTTCGGCAGGCTGATCAAGCTTCACGGCTCGCTGAACTGGCTCTTCTGCCCGAACTGTCACCGGCTCGACCTGGGTGTCTCCCGCACCGGACGGCGTACGGCGAAGGTGCTCAACTCTCTGTACCGCGTGAACAACCTGGACGCCAAGTACGGCTGCCACGGCAGCCCGTGCGGCGAGTGCGGGACGTTCGTGCGTCCCGGTGCTGATCACGCCGACCCACCTGAAGGACTACCGCAATCCGCACATCGCCCGCATCTGGTACGAGGCCGCCCGGGCGCTGCGCGAGGCGCAGCACGTCATTTTTATTGGCTACAGCATGCCCGAGGACGATGTCGAGGTGATCTATCTCTTCAAGCGAGGACTCGTGGATGTCAAGCGCGTCACGGTCGTCGAGCACGCCGGAACGGGGAAAGGCGCGGCACTCGACGTGCATCCGGTGGGGCGCCGCTATCGCGCCCTCTTTGGTGACAGAGTCGACTGGTGGCCGCGGGGCTTCGCGTCGTGGATCGAGCACACAAGCGCCAATGGCTTCGCCGGCCCGCCCGCGCGGCGTCGCCGAGCGGCTGCCCCGCGGACCGCCTTGACGAGTCTCAGCTCGGTCAGCCTTCGGCAGTCGTCGCGGCGGCTGTGGTCGTAGGCGGCGGCTCCGTTGTCGGCGGTGGCGGCTCCGTAGTCGGCGGAGGCTCGGTCGTCGCCGGAGGCTCGGTCGTGGGTGGCGGCTGGGTGGTTGCCGGCGGAGGTGCGGTGGTCGGGGGCGACGACGTCTCCGTCTGCGCTTCCGTCGTCGTCTGCGCGGTGGTCGTTCCCTCCGTCGTCGTGTCGGCCGTCGTCAACGGAGGGGCTGTGCGCTCCTGCGTGGCGACCGTCGTCGAGCCGGTCGGGACCGGAAGCGAAATCGAGCCGGTCGGTCGCTCCGTAGTCGTTTCGCCCGACGTGGCGAGGAACGCCGCGCCGACGCCGGCGGCCAGGAGCGCGAGCACGGCGGCGGCGATCAGCGCGAGCGGCCGGCGGCGCCTCGCCGAGGGCAGCGCCTGCAGGACGGCCGTGACCTCCGTCTGTGCCGCGCCGGGCGCCACGACGCCCATCTCCTGCACGAGCACTCCGAGCGCGGCCAGGTCTTCCTCTGGCGTCGCGTTCCCTCCGAAGCCGGTGAGCTTGGCTCAGGCCCTCCCCGTCGAGGAGGACGTTCGCGGCACCGACGGCTCCGTGCGTCACGCCTTGCTCGTGCGCGTATGTCAGGGCAGCAGCAACATCGAGCGCGACGTCGCGGGCCTCCGACTCGGAGAGCGGCCCCAGCGCCAGCCGCTGCTCGAGCGAGCCGCCCGGGAGGTACTCGAAGACGGCGTACGGCGTGCCGTTCTCCTCACCCTGATCGAAGAGCCGCACGATGCTGGGATGAGAGAGCGTCGTCGCGCCCACCCCGCGTGCGGGGAGCGTCACGAAGACCTCGCGGCCCAGCTCGGTGTCGGTGGCGCGCCAACTCGAACTGCCGACCTGCTCTAGCAGCTCATAGCGTCCACCGATCAGGCTGGATTCCACTCCCACGCTCTACCGCAGATTCGCCGGCGCTACACCGGAACCGCCCGTCAGAATGGAGCCGATGGCAGCGACGCTCCAGTCTCGATCCCGGCGTCGGACCGTGCTCGTCTTCGCGATCGGGTTGAGCCTGATCGTGTCCGCCGTGGCGGCCGGCGTCGTGCTCGCATACCGGGCGACGCACGACGCGCCGATGACCCGCGCGCAGTATCTCGCGGCGGCAAACGCGATCTGCGCGAGGTACAGCAAGGTGCTCGACACGATCCCGCCGCCCAACGACCCGGCGGCTCCCGGGGCGGTCTACGAGTCGATCGGGCTCGCGCATGCCCGTCCTCCGCGCGCAGGCGGCAGAGGTGGGCAAGCTCGTCCCGCCGCGGGAGCTCGAGACTCGCGTCGCCCACTTCTTCCTGCTGACCAACACGTCGTTCGAGCACCTGGCTCGCGCCGGCCGTCAGGCCGGCAGGCGCGAGCTGTTTCCGATGGTGCAGTCGCTCGCCGCGTTCGAGCGCGCCCGTGAGGCCGCGAAGCGCGCCCGGCGCTCGGTCGGCTTCAAGTGCTGAGGCTTCAGTCGCGCAACGGCACCGCGTAGGACGGCATCGGCGCACCCGTGGCTCCGCGCAGCTTGAGCGGGAAGCCGAGGAACGCGAACTCGTACTGCTTCTCCGCCGCGATCTCCTCCATGTTGACGACCTCGATGATCTGCGCACCGGCGGTCGCGAACATGTACGCGTGCACGGGCAGGAAGACGTCGGCCTCCTCGGACGGCAGCACCTCGAGCCCGATCGAGTCGCCGGCGATGCACATCGCCCCGGCCTCCTCGCAGAGGTACTTGGCCGCGGGCAGGCCGATGCCGGGCGGGTTGACCAGGTAGCCGTCGAAGTCCGGCCACTTGGTCATGACGCCGGTGCGCACGAGCACGACGCTCTTCGGCCTGATCTCGACGCCCTGCTCCCGGGCGGCATTCTTCAGGTCGTCAGGCGTGATCGCGTAGCTGTCCGGAAGGGCATCGACGCCATGCAGCCCCGCCACGTCGAGCAGCACGCCGCGGCCGATGATCGGCGGATACTTGTCGAGGCCGCCCTTGGTCCAGATGCGGCTGCCCAGATCCTTGTCCGCCGTCCAGCCGTTCCAGAACTTCCCGTAGAAGCCGAGATGGTTGAGCGTGTCGACGTGCGTGCCGCAGTGCGTGTACATGTGGATCGAGTCGCCGCAGTACGAGTACTTCTCGTGGACGTGTGAGCCGACCCCAGAGAGGTTGTCGTTGACCGAGCCATCAGGCGTGTGGGTCATCCAGATCCCGTACGGAGGATCGCCGGCCGCCACCCACGACGGCATGCCGATGAAGTACTCCACGTTGAGATCGAAGAGATGGCCGCCGTCGAGGTGCTCGAGAATCGCGCGGTTCGTGTCGGGCGTGATCCAGTTCAGCCGCCCGATCTCGTCGTCCGGGCCCCAGGGACTCTTCGAGACCTGCACCCCGTCCTGATCGAGCACCGACTCGAACGTGAACCCGGTTTCCGTTGCCATGACCGGCCTCCTTCCCCGTTTTGGACCCCTGACGCGAGTCTAATAGGGTGTGTGCTGTATGCAAAAAGTGCGGTTCTACTACGACGTCGTATGCCCCTACTCGTACATGGAGACACATGCGATCGAGGCGGCGGAGGACGCGGGCGAGGTCGAGGTCGAGTGGCTCCCGTTCGAGCTCCGGCCGGCGCCGAAGGCACTGCTCGAGGTACGTGGCAACCATCTTCGGGTCGACTGGACCCAGAACGTGTATGCCCGCGCGCAGGCGCTCGGGATCGAGATCCACCTGCCGCGCTACCAGCCGCGCTCGACGCTCACACTCGCCGCGTGCCTGTGGGCGGGCGAGCAGGGGCAGCTGCGCGCGTTCAAGCACGCGCTCTACGAGGCGTTCTTCTGCGAGGGAGAGGACATCGCCACCGACCACGAGCTCAGGCGGGCCGCGGAGCGCGCCGGTCTGGACGCGGACGGCGCAGTGACAGCGGCCTACTCGACGGAGCGCTTCGCACGCATTCGCGAGATCCGCGCGGAGGCGGAAGCGGCCGGCGTCGCGGGCGTGCCGTCGGTCCTCACCGAGGACGGAGAGACGCACTGGGGAATGGGCGGCCTCGAGCGGCTGCGCAGCGGACTGCCCCTCGTGCCGCGCAGCTGACCGCGCTCAGGTCGAGATCATCTTCTTCTCGACGCCGACTCCGGCCGCGACGGCACGCTCGTACTCGAGCGGGACCGTGGCGGAGTCCTGGAGCGCGATCCCCGTGGAGTCGAAGACGGTGACCTGATCGTCCGACTGGCGCCCGTCGAGCAGGCCCGCGATCACCTTGCCGATCTCGCCCGCGACGTCGTCCTCCGTGATCAGCCCTTCGGCGAGCGGGACATTGATCTCGCCGTCCTCGCGGCACTGGCGGATGTCGTCGACGAACACGCGCGCCCGCTGGAGGATGCGCGGGTCGAGCTCCTGCTCGCCCTTCAGGTCGGCGCCGAGGGCGGCGATGTGCGTGCCCGGAGACACCCAGCCGTCGTCGACGAGCGGGCTGCGCGCGTGCGTCCCGGTGACGATCACGTCGGCACCGCGGGCGGCCGTCTCGGCGTCGGTCGTGCCGAGCAGCCGTAGGTGCGGGTACTTCGGCGCCTCGCCGGCGAGGAAGCGGTCGACCGACTCCTGCGTCCGGCTCCAGATTCGCACTTCTTCCCACTCGAACACCGGGTCGCAGGTCGCAAGGGTGCCCTGGCCGACGCTGCCCGTGCCGAAGATCGCCAGCACCTTCGAGTCGGGCCGCGCGAGCCACTTCGCCGACACCGCGGCGGACGAGCCCGTGCGCATCAGTGTGTGGAAGGAGCCGTCGCAGATCGCGAGCGGGAAGCCGGTCTCCGGGTGCGTGTAGATCAGGATCGAGAAGACCGCCGGCAGCTCGTACTTCGCGTTCTCCTCGCGAATCGAGACCCACTTGCACGCGGCCGCCTCCGGCTCCTCGATGTAGGACGGCATCACTTCCCATTCGCCCTTGTAGCGGTCGAGGACGATGTGGCCCTTCGGCTCCATGTAGACCCGGCCGAGCCCGTGCATGCGATAGGCATGCTCGACGCAGTCGTTGTACTCCGAGGGCGTCAGCAGCCCCATCATGTCGGAGCGGCTGAGGATCAGCGTCTTGCGGTTACGCCAGCTCTCCATCGGCGGACTCTACGACCGCCTCCAGGAGCCGCGCAACCTCGACCTCGCACGCCACGGGAAGGAACGGAGCAAGCCGCCGGCGCGCGTATTCCAGCTGACGCCGAGCGCGTTCCGGCTCGCCGTTCTGCAGCCGCCACCCGGCCGCGGCGAGATGGCGCAACCCCGCCACGAGCTCGTCCTCCCCGAGGCCCGACGCGTCCTCGAGCGCCCGTAGCTGCCTGGCCGTACTCGCCGCGCAGCAGATGCCCTTCGACGCCCCAGAGGATCCCCTGGAGGCGAGCGCTAGGAGGAGGCCACTCCTCGGTTGTAGGGTCGTCGTGCATGGCCACGATCGAGCGTAACCGGAGCGCGGAGCGCATCGAGCGCGACATCGAGACGCTGGCGGGCGCCGACTACACGCTTTCGGATCAGTCGATCCAGCGCTACGCCTACACCGATGTCTACCGCAGGACGCTCGACTACTTCGTGCGGGAGCTGGAAGGCCTCGGCTTCGAGGTGGACGAGGACCCCGTCGGCACGCTCGTCGCGCGTAACCGGCCGCGTGGCGAGCCCGTGTTCGGGATCGGCTCGCACTGCGACTCGAACCGGAACGGGGGCAAGTACGACGGCACGATGGGCGTCGTCACAGCGCTCGAGGTCTGCCGTCTCAACGAGGAGCTCGGGCTGCCGCTCCAGCTGATCTCGTTCCTCGAGGAGGAGGGCTCCGGCTTCGGCCAGATGCTGCTGGGGAGCCGCATCATCGCGCAGCGCGTGACCGAGGACGACCTGCGTGAGAAGTTCCGCTCGCTCGACGACGGGCGCAGCTTCTGGGAGCACGCCGAGGCCGCCGGCTACGACCCGGCGAGCTGGCGCGAGTGCAGCCACGTGCTCGACGACCTCACCGGCTGGATCGAGATGCACATCGAGCAGGCGCGGGTGCTCCAGGACACGGGCAACCGCATCGGCGTCGTCAACGCGATCGCGGGCTACATCCATGCCGACATCGTCGTCCACGGCCGCGGCGACCACGCCGGTGCGACGCCCATGGACCTCCGCCTCGATCCGACGCTCCCGCTCGCGGAGACGATCGTCGAGCTCGAGCGGCTGGCACGCGCCGCGGGGCAGGGGACCGTCGGCACGGTCGGGGAGATCGAGGTCGAGCCGGGGATCATCAACGCGATCGCGAGCCGCGCGCGCTTCTCGCTCGACATCCGCGCGCCTGCGGACGATGCCTACCGCGGCGTCGCGCGCGAGATCGCCGCGTTCGTCGAGCAGGCGGCGGAGCGGCGCGGCATGCGGGCCGAGTACGTCGAGCGCCAGACGCTCGCCGCCACACCGATGGACGAGCGGATCGTGGACGCGCTCGACGCGGCAGCGGCCGCCACCGGCGAGCCGTACGTGCAGATGCACTCCGGCGCCGCGCACGACACGATGTGCGTCGCCGACCGCGTCCCGACCGCGATGGTGTTCGTCCCGTGCCGGGACGGGATCAGCCACCACCCGGACGAGCTCGCCGATCCAGCGGACGCCGCGCTGGCGGCCGAGATCATCCTGCGCGCGATCACGTCCCTGCAGTAGACAACGCGTGGCAGCGCTGTACGGCATCCTCGCCGGGGCGCTCTTCGGAGCGATGGGCGTCGCCGTGCGGGTGGGATTGCAGCGGGGCGGCGACGTGGAGGGCGGCGCCGTCATCGTCACCTCCGTCGGAGCGCTGGTCGCGCTCGCGCTCGCAGCGGCAACAGGTGGCGGCGAGGTCGTTGCGGGCGACCTCCTGCCGTTCGCGATCGCCGGCGCCTTCGTACCCGGCGTCTCGTCGGTCCTCATCGTGCTGGCGATCCGGCACGCCGGCGCGTCACGTGCGCTGATCGTCATCGGGACGGCGCCGCTCCTCTCCGTCCTGCTCGCGCTGGTGTTCCTCGACGAGCCGTTCAAGCTCGAGCTGGCGATCGGGACGGTGCTGATCGTCGCGGCGGGGATCGTGCTCGCACGCGAGACACGGCCGGAGCACTTCCGCCTCCTTGGTGGAGCGCTCGCCCTCCTCTGCGCGGTCCTGTTCGCAGGGCGCGACAACGTCGTGCGCTGGGCGTCGCGGGACGCGCACCCGCCTCCGCTCGTCGCGACGGCGACGTCGCTCGTGTGCGCGGCGACGGTGCTGATCGCGTGGCTCGTCGTCGCTCGCCGGCGCACGATTCGGGCCCGCCTGGCCCACGGCGTTCCGGCGTTCGCCGTCGCCGGTCTCTGCCTCGGGCTGGCCTATGCGGCGCTGGTCGCGGGCCTCGACCGCGGCCGCGTCTCGGTCGTCGCGCCGCTGAACGCGACCCAGTCGCTCTGGGCCGTCGTCTTCGCGGTCGTCTTCCTGCGGTCAGAGCGAGGCGATCGGCCGCCGGGTGACGCTGGCCGCGGTCCTCGTGGTCGCCGGCGGCGCCCTAATCGGGATCTTCCGCTGACCCGGCCTGCAGCCTTCGCACCACGTCGTCCCCTACCTCGCGAGTGCCGGCGCTGCCGCCGATGTCGGGCGTTCGCGGGCCCTCGCGGCAGGTCGCCTCGAGCGCCGACATCACGTTCTGCGCCGCCTCCGTCTCACCCAGATGCTCGAGCAGGAGCGACGCGCTCCAGATCGCTCCGCAGGGATTCGCGATCCCCTGTCCGGCGATGTCCGGCGCCGACCCGTGCACCGGCTCGAACACGCCCGGCACGTTTGACTCCGGCGCCACGCTGGCCGACGCCGCCATGCCCATCCCGCCCTGAATCGCGGCGGCGAGATCGGTGAGGATGTCTGCGAAGAGGTTCGACGCGACGACGACGTCAAGAGAGGATGGCGACCGCACGATGCGCGCGGCAAGCGCGTCGACCAGCACGCGCTCGTACCGCACGTCCGGATGCTCTGCCGCCACCCGCTCCGCAACCTCGTCCCAGAGCACGTAGCCGAAGCGGGAGGCATTCGACTTCGTCGCGCTCGTGACCACACCTCGGCGCTCCTCCGCGAGCTCGAAGGCATGACGGATCACTCGCTCGCAGCCGCCGCGGGTGAAGACGCTCGTCTCGATGCCCACCTCGGAGTCGAGGCCGCGGTGCGCGATCCCGCCCACTCCCGCGTACTCCCCCTCGGTGTTCTCCCGCACGAAGAGCAGGTCGATGTCCGCCGGCCCGCGACCCGCCAGCGGGCACGGCACGCCCTCGAGCAGCCGCGCCGGGCGGAGATTCGCCCAGAGATCCAGCCCCTGCCGGATCGCCAGGATCGATCCCCACAGCGAGACATGATCCGGCACGGACGGGTCTCCGAACGCCCCGAGCAGCACGGCGTCGAACTCGCGCAGCTGCTCGAGCGCGTCCTCGGGCATCATCCGGCCCTGCTCGTGGAAGAACGCGGAGCCCCACGGCAGCTCCGTCCACTGAAGCGCGAGGCCCAGCGCGTCGACGACACGCCGGGCCTCCGCCGAGACCTCCGGGCCGATCCCGTCGCCGGGAATCAGCGCGACGCTGTGGCTCAAGCGGGCGCGCCCACCTCTCGGCCGACGGTCTCGACGTAGGCGAGCGCGTCGTCGAGCGAGACGACGTCCGCGTACTTCGCCTGGATGTCGAAGAGATTCGCCTCGTGCGGCGCCTGCGCGCGGTCGCCCACGCACTCCCGCGGGACGAGCGTCGGGAGGCCGTACTGGAGCAGGTCGATCGCAGTCGCGCGGATGCAGCCGCTCGTCGTGGCGCCGCAGAGGATCACCGAGTCGACGCGTTGGGCGAACAGGATCGAGGCGAGGTTCGTGCCGAAGAACGCGGACGCGCCCTTCTTGAGCACGATCGTCTCGTCCTCGCGCCGGTCGAGCCGCGGGTCGATCTCCACCCAGCGTCCGCCGAGCTGGAGGTCGGCCAGCGCGGGCGCCTTCTCCACCCACAGGGCCGCATCCTTCAGCGAAGGCTCGAAGCCGATCGTCGTGAAGATCACCGGCATGCCCTTCGCCCGCGCGACGTCGAGCAGCCGCCTCGTCGCCTCGACCTCGGCCGAGAGCTCGGAGCCGAGCGCGCACTCGGGATCGGTGAAACCGCACGAGAAGTCGACCACGAGCACGGCCGGCCGCTCGCCGAGGGTGATGCTCTGTCCGAGCCGCGCCGCGTCGTAGACCTGGCGGGCCGCTTCGTCGCTCATCTTCTCACCTCCGTTTAGACCGACGCGGGCGACTGCGTGCGCAGCTCCTCTCCCACACGTGCCCGCTTGATGAACTGGCCGTCGCCGGGCTTGCCGACGAGCTCGTCGTTCTCGACGATCACCTGGCCGCGCACGAGGACGACGGCCGGCGCACCGGTCACCTGCTCGCCCTCGAACAGGCTGTAGTTGACGTTCGAGTGGTGAGTCTCGGCCGAGATGGTCAGCTCCTTCTCCGGGTCCCACACCACGATGTCGGCGTCGGAGCCGGGAGCGATCGTGCCCTTCCGCGGGTAGAGGCCGAACAGCTTCGCCGGGTTCGTCGAGGTCAGCTCGACGAAGCGGTTCAGCGAGATCCGGCCCGGACGCACACCGTGCGTGTACAGCATGTGCAGCCGGTTCTCGATCCCCGGACCGCCGTTCGGGATCACCTGGAACTCCTTGCCGTTGATCCCCTTCTGCTCGGGCCAGTTGAACGGGCAGTGGTCGGTGGAGAGGACCGAGAGCACGTCCGACGAGAGCGCGTTCCAGAGATGCTCCTGGTGCTCCTTCGGCCGCGGCGGCGGCGTGTAGACGTACTTCGCTCCCTCGAAGTCCGGCTTCTCGAGCGCCGTCTCGTCGACGAAGAGGTACTGCGTGCACGTCTCGGCGTGGACGTCCCAGCCCTTCTCGCGCGCGAGCTCGATCGGCTCGAGCGCCGGCTTGCAGGAGACGTGGACGACGTAGAGGGTTGCGCCCGCGACCCGCGCCAGCTGGATCGCCCGGTTCGTCGCCTCGGCCTCGGTCTCCATCGGCCGCGTCTTGGCGTGCCAGATCGGATCGGTCTTGCCCTCGGCCACCGCGCGCTTGACGATGATGTCGATCGCATCGCCGTTCTCGGCGTGCACCATCACGAGCGCTCCGGTCTCGGCGGCGACCTCCATGACCTTGAAGAGCGTCTCGTCGTCGACCATGACCGCGCCCTTGTACGCCATGAAGAGCTTGTAGGAGGTGATCCCCTCCTCGGGCAGCTTGGCGAGGTCCTCGAGCGTGCCGCCCTCGTGGAGGTCGGTGACGGCGATGTGGAAGCCGACGTCGATCACCGGCTTGCAGCGCTCGACCTTCTCGTGGTACGCCTCGAGCGCCTCCCCGAACGTCATCCCCGGAGCCTGGATGCAGAAGTCGACGAGAGTCGTCGTGCCGCCGAACGCGGCCGCGACCGTCCCGGACGTGAAGTCGTCGATCGTCGTCGTGCCGCCGAAGAACATCTCGATGTGCGTGTGCGGGTCGATCGCGCCCGGGATGACGAGCTTGCCGGAGGCGTCGATCGTCTTGTCGGCGGTGACGTCGAGGGACTCGCCGACCTGCGTCACGGTCCCGTTCTCGATGTAGACATCGCCGACAGAGTCGTCGGTGGCCGTAACGATGCGGCCACCTTTGATCAGGACGGACATCAGTGATTGACCTCCCCTTCAGAACGAGGCTGTTGTCGTGTTGTATACAAACGATTCGCAGGCCCTGAGTCAATCGGGCTCCGGAGGTGCCAGTCGGTCCCGTCCTGGAACGCGCGGGCGAGCGCCAGCGGGATGCCGTCCTCGCCTTGGCGGCCGGTGAGCGCAAGTCCGACGGGGAGCCCGTCGACGAAGCCGCAGGGCACGACGACGACGGGCAGGCCGAGCAGGGCCGCGGGCGAGTTGTAGGGCATGACCAGCAGCCGGTAGTCCGGCGGGATCGCGTCGAGACGCGGCGCGGTGATCGGCATCGCAGGCGCGACGAGCACGTCGTAGCCGCCGAGGGCGCGCTCCCACTCGTCGCGCACCCACGCGCGCCCACGCAGGCCGGTGGCGTGCGCGTGCGGCGGCAGGAAGAGACCCGCGAGCAGGCGCGCCCGCACGTCCGCGCCGTAGTCCGCGAGCCGAGTGCGCAGCCAGGGCAGGTGCGTGGCCGTCGCCTCCGGGAGCATGATCAGCTGCGTGATCGTCGCGATCTCCTCGTGCAGCGGGATCGCGACCGGCTCGAGCCGCCCGGGCAGCTCCCGCATCGCCGCCTCGCACGCGGCGGCGACGCCGGGGTCCGCGGCCTCGAACAGGCTCGTGACGACCCCGATCCGAAGGTCGCGCTCGGGCTCGTCGAGCGACCGGCCGGCAAGCGTCTCGAGGATGTCGCGGCACTCCTCGGCCGAGCGGGCGAGCGGGCCGACGGAGTCGAGCGTCGGCGCGGTCGGGAACACGCCGGCGTTGGAGACGAGCCCGGCCGACGGCCGCGCGCCGGTGACGCCGCAGAACACCGCGGGGATGCGGACGGAGCCTGCCGTGTCGGTGCCGAGCGAGACGTCGACGAGCCCGGCGGCGACTGCGGCGCCGCTGCCGCCACTCGACCCGCCGCAGGTGTGTGCGGGGTTCCAGGGGTTCAGCGCGGGACCGAAGTGCGGGCTGTTCGTGAGTGCCCCGAACGCGAACTCGTGCGTGTTCTGCTTGCCGGCGATCGTGGCGCCGGCCGCCCGCAGGCGGGCGACGCAGTCGGCGTCCTCGTCGGGCATGCGGTGCAGGATCCGCGAGGCGGCCGTGGTCGGCATCCCGGCGACGTCGATCACGTCCTTGACGCCGACGACGGGCCCACCCGTGCCCGGCTGCGGCGCGAAATGCAGGAACGCGTTGTACGGGTCGCTCGTCACACCGGCGTCTCCGGTGGCAACCGGCGCTCGATCTCCTCGAGCGCGGGCAGGATGCGCGCGACGAAGTCGAGCACCCCCTCCAGGTCCTCGTCGGTGGGTGAGACGCCCTGTGCGGCGGCCTCTTCCCGCAGCCGCTCTATGCACTAGACTCGGTCGACATGCCGATCTACGAGTACCGCTGTGAGGGGTGCCAGGAGCGCTTCGAGGAGTTCCTCTCGACGACGGACAAGCCCACGCCGCCGTGCCCGCAGTGCGGGAACACCAAAGTGACCCGGCTGCTCTCGCAGATCAACACCGAGTGGCTGCCCAGCGACGTCGCCTGGGACCGCGTCGGCCGCAGCTGGGACTAGCTCAGGCGCTTCCACCGGCGCCTCTCCCCTCGGGTGCGAACTGCTCGCGCCAGTGACGTGCGATCTCGGCGCGAGTCGTCACCCAGACACCCTCCCGCTCGCGGACGTGGTCGAGGAACCGCTCGAGGCCGGGCGCGCGCCCCGGCCGGCCGACGATCCGGCAGTGGAGGCCGACGTTCATCATCCGGCCGCCCTCCTCGTAGAGCCGCTCGAACGTGTCGACGAGATACGCGAAGAAGTCGTCGGCCGTGACGAAGCCGTTCGGGAGCAGGAACTTGAAGTCGTTCGCGTCGAGCGTGTACGGGATCACCAGGTGCTGCGCGCCGGCGACGTCGACCCAGTACGGCAGCTCGTCCGCGTACGAATCCGAGTCGTAGAGGAAGCCGCCCTCCTCCACCACGAGCCGGCGCGTGTTCTCCGAGGTGCGGCCGGTGTACCAGCCGACCGGGCGGGCGCCGCACAGCCGCTCGATCGCGTCGATCGCAAGCCGCATGTGCTCGCGCTCTTCCTCCTCCGGCATCCCCGCGTAGTCGATCCAGCGCCAGCCGTGGCTCGCGACCTCCCAGCCCGCCTCCACCATCGCCTTCGCCGCGGCCGGGTTCCGCTCGAGCGCCTGCCCGACCGCGTAGACGGTCAGCGGCAGCCCGTGCCGCGTGAACATCCTCCAGATGCGCCAGAACCCGACCCGGCTGCCGAACTCGAACATCGACTCCGCGTTGAGGTCGCGCCGTCCGACCCTCGCCGCCGCGCCCACGACCTCGTGCAGGAACGCCTCCGAGGCTTCGTCCCCCTCGAGCGGCGTCGACTCGCCGCCCTCCTCGTAGTTCAGGACGAACGACAGCGCAAGCCGGGCGTCGCCCGGCCACCGCGGATCCGGCGGCTCGCTGCCGTAACCGACCAGGTCACGCGCCGCGGAGACCGTCGACCTCCTCGTCGTGCTCGCCTCTGAGGGGCGCGCGGCCCACCGGCGGCTCGGCGTCCGAGAGGCGCAGGGGCGAGGCGACCTGGCGCACCGTGCCCAGGGTCGGGTGCTCGTACTCCACCAGACGGGCCTCGTCGACCGCCGCCAGGACGTCGTTGACGGCTGAGGCCGGCACACCCGCTTCGCGGAGCGCCTCCAGCCAGTCCGCGGACGGCCGCTCGCGGAAGGCGCGCTCGAGGATCGGCGCCAGCTCGGCACGGTTGAGGTCGCGCGCGGCGAAGTCCGCGAAGCGCGGGTCCGTCGCCAGCTCTGGCCGGCCGAGCGTCTCGCAGAGGCGCACCCAGAACTTCTCCTTCGGCGCGGCGACGACGATCCAGCCGTCGGCCGTCTGGAAGTTCTGGAACGGCACGAGCGACGGGTGAGCGGAGTTCGCGCGCCGAGGCGGCACGTATCCCCGCGAGGCCGCCCAGGTGCCGACGTACATCAGCTCGTGCATCGCGACATCGTGGAGCGAGACGTCGCAGTCGCAGCCCGTGCCCTCGCGGCGTGCTCGCCAGAGACCCGCCAGGAGCGCCAGCGCCGCCACGTAGCCGCCGGAGAGATCCACCAGCGACAGGCCGCTCTTCGTCGGCGGCCCCTCCGGCTCGCCGGTCAGTGCCATCCACCCGGCGAGCCCTTGCATCATGTAGTCGTAGCCTCCCTCGGCCGCGCGCGCCCCGGTCATCCCGAAGCCGGACAGCGAGCAGCACACGATCCGCGGGTTCAGGTGCTTCAGGTCGTCGTAGCGGAGCCGCAGCTTCGCCGGCTGATCTCCCCGCAGGTTCGAGAAGACGACGTCGGAGACGCGGACGAGCTCCTCGAAGCGGTCGCGGCCGGCCGGGTCGCGCAGGTCGAGAGAGATGCTCTTCTTGTTGCGGTTGAACGTCTCGAAGAAGAGCGAGTCCTCCCCCTCCTGGAACGGCGGCACGTACCGGCCCACGTCGCCGCCCGACGCCGGATCCTCGATCTTGATCACCTCGGCGCCGAGGTCGGCGAGCTGGAGCGTCGCCCACGGCCCCGCTCCGAACTGCTCGATCGCGAGGACGCGGACGTCAGCGAGCGGCAGCACGCGTCACGCCGACCGATGGGCTCGTTCGCGCGCCGCCGCGCGCCACGCCCGCTCGTAGTAGGGCCGGAGAAACTCCAGGTGGTCGCGCATCTGTTCACCGGCCGCGACCTCGTCGTGCGCCTCGATCGCATCCGCGAGCCCGCGATGGTGGTCGTTGATCGCGCGGTGATAGACGCGCCCGAGCGAGGAGCGCGAGAGATGCGTCCGCAGCACGTCGAAGATCGGCTGCGCCGCGACTGCGAGCATCGTGTTCCCGCACGCCTCGATCACAACGGTGTGGAAGTCGCGGTTGTAGATGAACTGCTCTTCCGCTCCCAGGCGCAGCGGATCGCCCGGAATCGACTCCCGCAGCCGGACCAGGTCGTCGTCCGCCCGCCTCCGCGCCGCGAGCTGCGCCGCGGGGACCTCGAGCAGCGCTCGTGCCTCGACCAGCTCGTCGAGCGTCACGTGCTCGGCCCTCGCGAGCCGGCCCAGGCCGGAGCGCAGGGACTCCGAGACGTCGCTCGCGCTGGGCACGGTCACGTAGCTCCCACCGCCGGCGCCCTTGGTCGTGCGGATCAGATTCTCAGCGCCCAGCAGGCGCAGCGCCTCCCGGATCGTCGCGCGGCTGACGCCATGCTCCTCCGCCAGGTCCAGCTCGTTCGAGAAACGCATGCCCGGCGGCCGCGCGCCCTCCAGGATCTCGGCGCGCAGGCGCTCGGCGACGACCTCGTACGCCTTCAGATCCCGAACTCCCCGTTTCCGGCCACGGAGACCGGAGCGGACGACGGCACGAGCCCCCGACCGGAGAAATAGTCGCCGAGCGAGCTGCTGCGGTGCTGCTCGCGCAGCTCGGCGCGTCGGGCCTCCGTCGCCGCCTCGTCGATCTCGAGCGTCCGCTCGTCGGCGAAGACGACCCCGTAGGCATCCCGCGCGAGCTCGATCGTCGTGAAGTCGTCGAGCACGTCCTCCCGCACCGCGAGCGGGTCGCGCTCGAGCGGATCCCCGTATCCGGCTGCATTCGGCTCCCGGAACTCGATGAACTCCCCGGCCGCGAACGGGTAGCCCGTCACCTTTGCCGGCAGCTGCTCCTCGCGGGAGGTGTCCGGATTCTTCCGGCAGGAGGCGACGAGCCCGTCCCAGGCGCCGAAGATCCCCTTTGGCGGATCGGTCTGGCGGTCGCCCTCGCAGGAGTAGGTGCCGTCGACCAGGAAGCGGTTGCGGCGGATGATCCCGACCCCACCGCGCCACTTCCCGGGCGCCGCAGGCTCTGGCCGCAGCTCGTACTGGTCGCACCGCATCGGGAAGCGCATGTCGAGCTCCTCGATCGGGTTGTTGCGCGTGTTCGCCATCAGGTTGTCGACCGAGTCCATCGCGTCCTTGCCGCTCCGGCCGCCGTACGCGCCCTCGTTCACCTCGAGGTAGAGCCAGTACTCGCCCGCGCCCTCGTCGAAGCCGGCGTACGCGCAGAAGTGGATGCCGGCCGAGTTGCCGCCGGTGACCTTGTCCGGGAGCGCGTCGGCGAGCGCGAGGTTGATGTTGTCGACGACGCGCTGGGTCTGGCAGAAGCGCGAGAAGCACGCGCGCGGGAAGGTCGGGTTGAAGATCGTCCCTTTGGGCGCGATCACCTTCACCGGCCGGAAGACACCGTCGTTCTGCGGCACGTGCTCGGGGAACGTCACCTCGTCGAGCAGGATCGTGCGCACCGCGTAGTAGCACGAGACCAGCAGCGAGCCCTCGAACGGCACGTTGAAGCCCGTCGGCACCTCCGGGTTCGATCCTGTCAGGTCGATCGTGATCTCGTCGCCCTCGACGATCACGCGCGTCTCGACGCGCAGCTGTACGTCACGAGTGCGCGCGTCGTCGTCGAGCCAGCCGATAACCGGACCGTACGTCCCGTCGGGGATCTTCTCGATCTCGCTCCGGAGCATCCGCTCGGAGTAGTCCATCCAGTCGTACGCGGCGCTCATCACGACCTCGACGCCGTAGCGGTCGACGAGCCGGAGGAAGCGCTCCTTGCCGAGGCGGCACGCGGCGAGCATCGCGTTCATGTCGCCGCGGTTCATGGTCTCGGTCCGGACGTTGTCGAAGATCATCTGGTCGAGATCCTCGTTCAGCTCGCCGCGCCGGTACCAGCGAAGCGCGTTGTAGAGCTTGGCCTCGGCGTAGACGTCGAACGCGTCGGCGTTGATGCCGGGGAACGACCCGCCGACGTCGAGCACGTGCGCGGTCACCGCGGCGAAGCCCAGCAGCTCTCCCTCGTGGAAGATCGGCACCGCGACCGCGACGTCCGGCGAGTGCGAGGCGCCGAGGTACGGATGGTTGTGGACGATCACGTCGCCGTCCTCGATCGTGCCCTCGAGCCGGTGCAGGAAGCCGCGGATGTACCACGGCAGCGAGCCGATGTGCATCGGCGTCGAGTCCGACTCGCAGAGCTCCCGGCCCTGCGCGTCGAAGATGCCGGCACCGAGATCCTCGGACTCGCGGATGATCGAGGAGTAGCTCATCCGGAAGAGCACGCCTGCCATCTCCTTGGCGGTCGCGTGGAAGGCGCCGCCGAGGACGCGCAGCGTGATCGGATCGACCTCGACACGCTTCCGTGTCGGCGGCCCCGGCTGGCGCCCGACCTCGTACTCGGCGGCGCTCATGCCAGCGCCTCGTGCGCCAGCGCGTCCCGCTCCGCCGGCACGCCGGTCGCGATCACGATGTTCCCGAAGCCGTCGACGTGCGCCGAGACCTCGGGCGGGATCACCGTCGTCGAGTCGTACTGGTTGACGATCGCCGGGCCGTCGAGGCGATTGCCCGCCTTCAGGGCCGAGCGCTCGTAGTACCGCGTCGGCACCTGCGCGAGCTCGCCGCGGACGCGGAACCAGGCGTCGCGTTCGTAGCGGAGCGCAGCCTCGGGCGACTCTGGCCCCTTCTCCACCTCGGGCGTCGAGAGCCTCGGCATCCGGCCGATGCCGCGGACGCGAACGTTGGGGACCTCGATGTCCGAGTCTTCGAACCGCCGGGAGTATTCGCGCTCGTGGATGTCGTGGAAGCTGGCGCGCACCCTCTCGCCCCAGGCCTCGTCGATCGCCCCGGACTCGACGTCGACGCGAAGCTCGTACCCCTGGCCGAGGTAGCGGCAGTCCGCGACCCGCTGGATCACCATGCTCTCGGCGGGGATGCCGTCCTCCTCGAGCTGGGCGCGCGCCCGCTCCTCGAGCTCCTCGAACTGGCGCTGGAGCGCCGCCGCGTCGAGCTGGGAGAGCCGCTGGTAGGCCGTCGAGACGTACTCGTAGACCATGTCCGTCGCGAGCAGGCCCATGGCCGACGTGATCCCCGGGTGCGGCGGGACGAGCACCCACGGCGTGCCCACCTCGAGCGCGATCTGCGCGGCGAACAGCGGGCCGGCGCCTCCCTCGGCGACGAGCGCGAAGTCGCGCGGGTCGTAGCCCTTGCGCACGGAGTTCTCCTCGATCGACTGCACCATCGAGTGGGTCAGGATCTGCACGGCGCCCATCGAGGCCTCCTCGACCGACATCCCGAGCGCCTGCGCAGGCCCTTGCTCGAAGGCTGCGCGAGCGAGCTCGGGGCGCACCTCCATCTGCCCGCCGAGAAACGCCTCCGGCAGCAGCCAGCCCAGGTTGACCATCGCGTCGGTGCCGGTCGGCTCCACGCCGCCGCGACCGTAGGCGGCCGGACCCGGATCGGCGCCGGCGGAGCGTGGGCCGACTCGGAAGATCCCGCCCTGGTCGACGTAGGCGATCGAGCCGCCGCCGGCGCCGATCGTGTCGACGTCGACCATCGGGATCATCGCCTGGTAGGGCCCGACCTTCGTGTCGAGCAGGTGCTTCATCCGCAGCTGGCCCGTCCTGGGCCAGCCCGATGTCGGCCGAGGTGCCGCCGACGTCGAGCGTGATCACGTTGTCGTACCCCGCCTGCCTGCCGGCCCAGATGCCGCCGACCACGCCGGCGACCGGACCGGACATGAGCAGATTCACCGGCCGCGCGACGGCGCCTTCCGGTGTGGCGACGCCGCTCGCAGACGTCATCAGATGCAGCTTCGTCCGCACCTCCAGCGCCTCGAGCTCCTCCTCGAGCCGGCGGATGTAGCGCGAGACCTTCGGCCCGATGTAGGCGTTGAGCGAGACGGTCGAGAAGCGCTCGTACTCCCGGTACTGCGGCAGCACCTCGGACGAGACCGAGAGGAACGCCTCGGGAAACTCCTCCCGCACGATCTCGGCCACGCGCTGCTCGTGCGCGGGGTTGACGAACGAGAAGAGAAAGCACACCGAGATCGCCTCGACTCCGGCCTCCTTCAACTCGCGGACGCGCTCGCGGGCACGCTCCTCGTCGAGCGGGACGAGCACGGAGCCGTCCTTCAGGATCCGCTCGGGCACGGTCAGCCGATACCGGCGGCGGACGATCGGGTACCGCTGCCACGGCAGATCCTGGTAGTTCGAGAAGTTGAGCGGCTTCTTGTGCCGTGCGATGTGAAGGATGTCGCGGTAGCCCTCGGTCGTGATCAGGCCGACGGTCGCCCCGTTGTGCTCGATCACGATGTTCGTCGCGATCGTCGTCCCGTGGAAGACCTGGTCGAGCGCCGACGGCGTCTCACCCGCCTGCTCGACCAGTTCCCTGATTCCCTGCAGCGTCCCGAGGGACGGGTCCTCGGGGGTCGTCGGGAGCTTGTGGACGAGGATCCTCCCCGTGTCGTCGTCGACGTAGATCAGGTCCGTGAACGTGCCGCCGACATCGACGCCGAGCCGCTTCACCGTCCGCCTCCCGGGTTGAGGAGGATCTTGCCGAAGTGCTCGCGGCGCTCCATCGTCTCCATCGCGTCGCGCGCCTGCTCGAGCGGGAAGGTCTTGTAGACGAGCGGCTTCACCAGCCCACGCGCGGCAAGATCGAGCACCTTCTCGACCTCGTCGCAGTTGTAGACGAACGAGCCGATGATCTGCTTCTGCGCCCGGAAGAAGGGGATGATGTCGAAGGGCACGACCTCGCCCGAGTGAGCGCCGCAGATCACCAGCCGGCCGTCCTTCGCGAGCGAGTCCAGGCCGTGCTGGAAGAGCTCGCCGCCGACGTGCTCGTACACGACCTCGACGCCGCGGCCGTCGGTCGCGCGCATGACCTCGGCGACCACGTCCTGGGTCTGGTGGTTGATCCCGATGTCGAGACCGAGTTCCTTCGCGCGCTCGAGCTTCTCGTCGGAGCCGGCGTTGCCGATCACGAACGCGCCGGCGAGCTTCGCCAGCTGCACCGCCGCCGACCCGATCCCGCTGCCGACGGAGTTGATCAGCACCGTCTCGCCCGGCTGGAGCTTCGCGCGGGTGAAGAGCATGTGCCAGGCGGTGGCGAACGCGATCTGGGTCGCGGCCGCGTCCTCGTCCGAAAGTCCGTCCGGCACCCGGACCAGCTGGCGAGCCGGGCAGGCGAGCTTCTCGGCGTACCCGCCCGAGGTGGTGAAGCTGATAAAGCCGGGCGTGAGGCACAGGGACTCGCGCCCCGTCTTGCAGTAGCGGCACTCGCCGCACGTCCCCATCAGATAGGGCATCACCCGCTCGCCGACCTGCCAGCCGTCGACTCCGTCGCCGAGGGCCGAGATGCGCCCGACGACCTCGACCCCGAGGATGAAAGGCGGTGCGACGTCGAACCGCGACACTCCCTCGCGGATGTCGACGTCGAGGTGGTTGAGCGCGCCGACTGCGATGTCGATCAGCACCTCGCCGGCGGCCGGCTGCGGGTCGGCCACCTCCTCGAGCTTCAGTACGTCCGGTCCCCCGAACTCGTGAAAGACGACTGCCTGCATCTGCGACCTCCGTCGTGGGACGATCGGGTAGCGCGTTTATGTCTGACATCCGGCCGCGAGTCAAGTCGGACCCGTGAGCGGCTCGTTTGACCCCTGGCCGGATGTCTGACATAAACGCGGCTAACCAGCGAGAGGAGCGTCGTGAGCAGTGAACCGGAGGCGGCCCCGAAGGTCTGGCACGGCCGCTTCTACGAGGACTTCGAGCCCGGAGACGTCTTCCCGAGCCGCGTCGGCCGCACCGTCACGGAGCAGGACAACCTGCTCTTCACCTGCCTGACGCACAACACGAACTCGATTCATTTCGACCGGATTCACGCCGAGCGCACGCAGTTCGGTCAGATCCTCGTCAACAGCACCTTCACGCTCGCGCTGATCGTCGGCCTGACCGTGCCGGACACGAGCGAGAACGCCGCCGCGAACCTGCAGTGGACGGACATCAAGCTGCCGAGCCCGGTCTTCGTCGGCGACACGCTGTGGGCCGAGAGCGAGATCCTCGAGAAGCGCGAGTCGAAGTCGAACCCCGACGTCGGCATCGTCACGATGCGCTGCCGCGGCATCAACCAGCGCCGCGAGGTCGTGATCGAGTACCGGCGCACGTTCATGGTCTACAAGCGAACGGCACCGCAGGCCGTACGCAGCTTCCCGGGTACGACCGAGGAGTGGACGGTATGAAGGCCGCGGAGCGGTTCGCAGCGTGGGCGCTCGAGCTCGACCTCGATGCGGTCCCGCCTCCGGTCGTCGAGGCGGCGAAGCTGCACGTGCTCGACGTGATCGGCTGCGGCCTCGCCGCGCACGGTCTGGGGGTCGCCGCAGAGGGTCGCGTGACCATGTCCGAGCTGGGCGGCGAGCCAGAGGCCTCGGTGATCGGGCTGGCGACCGGACTGCCGGCGCCGAACGCCGCGTTCGCAAACGCGATGCTCTGCCACGGGCTCGACTTCGACGACACCCACTCCGAGTCGGTTGCGCACGTGTCGACCGTGGTCGTGCCGGCTGCCGTCGCGCTCGCCGAGGCCCGCGGCGCGAGCGGTCGCGAGCTGTTGGCTGCCGTGATCGCAGGCAACGAGATCACGACTCGCGTCGGCATGGCGGCATCCGGCGCCTTCCACAAGCGCGGCTTCCACCCGACGGCGATCTGCGGGATCTTCGGCGCCACGGCCGCGGCCGCGCGCCTCGGCGAGCTGGCACCGGACGCGGCGACGAGCGCGCTCGGCATCGCCGGCAGCATGGCCTCCGGCCTCTTCGCCTACCTCGACGACGCGACGGCGACGAAGCCGATCCATCCCGCCTGGGCCGCGCACGGCGCACTGCTCGCCGCGCGGCTGGCGGAGCACGGCGCGGAGGGCCCACCGGGCGTCCTCGAGAACCGCTTCGGCGTGTACCACGCGTTCGTCGACGAGCGCATCGACCTCACGCCACACCTCGCCGACCTGGGAGAGCGGTGGGAGACACCGCGGATCGCGTTCAAGCCCTACCCGGCCTGCCATTTCATCCACGGGTCGCTCGGCGCCACCGCGACGCTCATCGGTGAGATCGACCACGACGAGATCGAGGAGGTCGTCGTAACCGTTCCGGAGGCGGGCGTGGCGCTGGTGCTCGAGCCGGTAGCCGCGAAGGTGGCACCGCGAACCGACTACGAGGGCAAGTTCAGCCTCCAGTACTCGACGGCGGCGATGCTCGTCCATGGTCATGTCGGCCTGACGACCTACACACCGGCCGCGCTCGCCGACCCGGGCGTGCTCGCACTCGCAGGCAAGGTGCGCTACGAGACGCGGGAGTACGCGAGCTACCCGGCCGCGTTCCCCGGCGGCGTCCGGATCACCCTGCGCGACGGACGCACGCTCGAAGCCGACTTCCCGCACCAGCTCGGCGCGCCCGAGAACCCGATGAGCGCAGAGCTGGTGCGCGAGAAGTTCCGCGAGAACGCGGCCCTCGCCGGCGGCGGCTTCGACGAGCTCGAACAGACGATCCTCGCGCTCGAGGACGCAGCGGACGTGCGGGGGCTCCTCGCCGTGTCCGGAGTCGCCGCGTGACCGCGACGATCGAGCAGCGCGAGATCGTCGCGACCGTGCGGGAGTGGGTCGAAGACCGCGTGTACCCGCTCGCGTCCGAGTACGAGCACGCCGACGAGTTTCCGACGCCGCTCGTGGAGGAGATGAAGCAGCTCGGGCTCTTCGGCGTCACGATCCCCGAGCAGCACGGTGGGCTCGGCCTCGACCTCCTCACCTATGCGCTGATCCAGATCGAGCTCTCGCGCGGCTGGATGTCGCTCTCGGGCGTTCTCAACACGCACTTCATCTCCGCCTGGATGATCGAGACGCACGGCACCGACGAGCAGCGCGACCGCTACCTGCCGCGGATGGCGACGGGCGAGCTGCGGTTCGCGTACTCGATGACGGAGCCGCACGCGGGCTCGGACGTCCAGTCGATCCGCACCCGCGCGGTGCGCGAGGGCGACGAGTTCGCGATCACCGGCCAGAAGATGTGGGCGACGAACGGGCTGCGGGCAGGCGCGATCATGCTCCTCACGGTCACCGATCCCAGTGCGGAGCCGCGCCATCACGGGATGACCGCGTTCATCGTCGAGAAGGAGCCCGAGGTCGAGGAGCAGCCGGGGCTGCGCATCCCGGGCAAGCTGGCCAAGCTCGGCTACAAGGGCGTCGAGACGACCGAGTTGCTCTTCGACGGCTTCCGCACCCCGGCCGACAGCGTCCTCGGCGGCGAGAGTGCGGTCGGGCAGGGCTTCCGCCAGTTCATGGGTGGCATCGAGCTCGGCCGCGTCAACATCGCCGCCCGCGCCGTCGGGATTGCGACACGCGCCTTCGAGGAGGCCATCCGCTACGCACAGCAGCGCGAGACGTTCGGCAAGCCGATCGCGCAGCACCAGGCCGTGCAGCTGAAGCTCGCGCAGATGGCGACGAAGATCGAGGCGGCGAGACTCCTGACGCTGCAGGCGGCGGAACGCAAGAGTGCAGGCGAGCGCGCAGATCTGGAAGCCGGCATGGCGAAGCTGTTCGCCACCGAAACGGCGCAGGAGGTCGCCCTCGAGGCGATGCGCATCCACGGCGGATACGGCTACTCGCCGGAGTTCGTGGTCGAGCGGATCTACCGCGACGCGCCCCTCCTCATCCTCGGCGAGGGCTCGAACGAGATCCAGCAGCTCGTGATCGCCCGCCGCCTGCTCGAGCGACACGCGCTGTAGTGGACTTCTCGATCCCGGCGGAGTTCGACGAGATCCGCACGGCGGTGCGCGAGCTCTGCTCGGAGTTCCCGGGCGAGTACTGGCGGGGGCTCGAGCCCGATCGCTACCCGGAGGAGTTCGTCCGCGCACTCACCGAGCACGGCTGGCTCGCGGCGCTGATCCCGGAGGAGTACGGCGGCGCCGGGTTGTCGCTGACAGCGGCGAGCGTGATCCTCGAGGAGATCAATGCCTCGGGCGGCAACGCGGGAGCCTGCCACGCGCAGATGTACATCATGGGCACGATCCTCCGGCACGGCTCCGAGGAGCAGAAGCAGCGCTACCTGCCGGGCATCGCGGCGGGTGAGCTGCGGCTGCAGGCGTTCGGGGTGTCGGAGCCGACCGTTGGCTCGGACACGACGCGTATCCAGACGACTGCCGAGCGCGTCGACGGCGGCTACGTCGTACGCGGCCAGAAGATCTGGACCTCGCGCGCGTTGCACTCCGATCTGATGCTGCTGCTCGCGCGGACAACGCCGCTGGAGCAGGTCGAGAAGCGGACGGAGGGGCTGTCGACGTTCGTCGTCGACATGCGACAGGCGCTCGAGGCCGGGACGATGACGATCCGGCCGATCAGAACCTTGATGAACCACGCGACGACCGAGATCTTCCTCGACGGCGTCGAGGTCCCGGCGGACGCGCTCGTCGGCGAGGAGGGACGCGGCTTCCGCTACATCCTCGACGGCATGAACGCGGAGCGGATCCTGATCGCCGCCGAGTGCATCGGCGACGGTCGCTGGTTCGTCAGGAAGGCAGCGGCGTACGCGTCCGAGCGCGTCGTCTTCGGCAAGCCGATCGGCGCCAACCAGGGCGTCCAGTTCCCGATCGCCCGCGCACACGCCGCGATCGAAGCTGCCGACCTGGTGCGCTACAAGGCCGCGTGGCTCTTCGAGCGCGGCGAGCCGTGCGGAGCCGAGGCGAACACCGCGAAGCTGCTCGCCTCGGAGGCCTCCTGGGCGGCGGCGAACGCCTGCCTCGATGCGCACGGCGGCTTCGGCTTCGCCGAGGAGTACGACGTCGAGCGGAAGTTTCGCGAGACGCGGCTCTACTCGATCGCGCCCGTCTCGAACAATCTCGTGCTCGCACATCTCGGCCAGCACGCGCTCGGGATGCCGAAGTCCTACTAGATCCTAGGCAGCGTTGAAGGCGGCCAGCGAGCGCTCGAGCGTCTCGCGCTCGATGCCGCGGCCGATGAAGACGACCCGCGAGCGGCGGTCCTCGTCCGGCCAGGCCGGCAGGTGCTCCGGCGGGTGGACGACGTGCTGGACGCCGTTCAGCACGATCGGCCCCTCGAGGCCGACGTTCAGCAGCCCTTTCACTCGCAGCACGTCGTCGCCGCGGGCCTGCAGCAGCATCGTCAGCCAGATGCCGAACGCAGTCCAGTCGAGCGCCTCGTCGAAGGTCAGGCACAACGCGCGCGCCTCGTGCGAATGGGTCGCCGAACCGTCGTAGTCGAGGTCGCGCGGGTCGCGGTCGCCGCGCCCGAACAGGGCCGACGGAGCAACCTCCCCGAACACGGACTCGACGACCGGCGCGCCGGGGTTCAGCCGCCGGAGCTGCGCGGCCACGATTGCGGGGTCGGCGAGATCGGTCTTCGTGATCACCAGCGTGTCCGCCGCCGCCGCCTGGAGCACCGACTCGTCGTGGCGGAGGCCGTGCTGCGCATCGACGGTCGTCACCACGCCGTCGAGCGTGTAGTGGTGCTTGACGAGCGGCTCCGAGAGGAGCGTGTACACAATCGGCGCCGGGTTCGCGAGCCCGGTCGTCTCGACGACGACGCGCCGGAAGGGCGGGATCTCGCCCGCATCGCGGCGGGCGATCAGGTCGCGCAGCTCGTCGGCGAGATCACCCCGGAGCGCGCAGCAGAGACAGCCGCTCGGCAGCAGCACGGTGCGCTCGTCGACCCGCCGCAGCAGGTGGTGGTCGATCCCGACCTCGCCGAGCTCGTTCACGATCACCGCCGTCTCGCCCATGTCCGGGTGCGCCAGGAGACGCGCGAGCAGCGTGGTCTTGCCGCTGCCGAGAAACCCCGTCAGAAGCGCGACCGGGATCTTCACAGCGACGCGACCAGGTCGGGGTCGAGCGGGTCGAGCGTCCGGCCGGCGAGCTTCTCGGCCTCGACCCACAGTGAGCCGAGATCGGCGATCACCGTCGAGCGGCCCTTCGCATCGCGGAGGACCCAGACGCGGCCGCTCCAGTCGTCGAGCTTCAGCCCGTAGAAGCCGAGCACGCGGTTCAGGAGCCGGACGCGGAAGACGCGCTCGCGCCGGCTACCGTCCTGCTCGGCCCAGTGCTCGCTCAGGAGGACATTGCACAGTGTGCACATTGCCCTCGCGTTCTACGCGTATTAGGTTCGCGTTGCAAACGACGAAGGGGAACCGATGGCCAAGGAGATCTTCTGCTCGATCGGCGTCGACGTGGACGCGGTCGCGGGTTGGCTCGGCTCGTACGGCGGGGAGGACTCTCCCGACGACATCTCGCGCGGCGTCTTCGCCGGCGAGGTGGGCACACGCCGGCTGCTGAAGCTGTTCGACACGTACGACATGCGGACGACGTGGTTCATCCCGGGCCACTCGATCGAGACGTTCCCGGAGGAGTCCGCGCTCGTCGTCGAGGCCGGCCACGAGGTGGGCATGCACGGGTACTCGCACGAGAACCCGATCTCGATGACCCCCGAGCAGGAGGAGGCCGTCCTCGTCAAGTGCATCGGCCTGATCGAGGAGGTGTCCGGGCGCCGGCCGACCGGCTACGTCGCGCCGTGGTGGGAGTTCTCGAACGTGACGAACGAGCTGCTGCTGAAGCACGGGATCAAGTACGACCACAGCCTGATGCACCGCGACTTCCACCCCTACTACGTCCGGGTCGGCGACTCGTGGACGAAGATCGACTACTCGAAGCAGCCGGACGAGTGGATGAAGCCGCTCGTGCGCGGAGAGGAGACCGACCTGATCGAGATCCCGGCGAGCTGGCACCTCGACGACCTGCCGCCGATGATGTTCATCAAGGCCGCTCCGAACAGCCACGGCTTCGTGAACCCGCGGCACCTCGAGGAGCTCTGGCGCGACCAGTTCGACTACATCTACCGCGAGGAGGACTACGCCTGCTTTGCGATGACCGTCCACCCCGACGTCGCCGGGCGCCCTCAGGTGATCCTGATGCTCGAGCGGCTGATCGATCACATCTCGGGGCACGACGGCGTTCGCTGGGCGACGATGGACGAGATCGCCGACGACTTCGCGCAGCGCTACCCGCGCGCGAGGCTCCGAGCGGCCGGTGACCTCGCACAAGGCCCGGAAGTAGGGCCTACGACTCGGCGGCGACCGCAGCGGCGTCGCCGCCGGCGAGCTGGAGCAGCACGCGCGCCTTCGGCCCGGCGAGGTCGCCGGCGAAGACCGCGCCGGCCTCGGCGAGGTCGCGACCACCCCCGCGCCCGTAGACCGGCTCGACTCGTCCCTCGGCGCACCGCGAGCAGACGACGACCGTCACCCCAGCGGCGACCGCCTCGCGCACGCCCTCGACGACCTGCTCGTTCGCGTTGCCGCGGCCGGTGCCCTCGAGGACGATCGCGCGCGCGCCGGCCGCGACCGCCGCGCGCAGAAAGCGCGCATCGCTGCCCGCGTACAGGCGGATCAGGTCGACGGGGACGAGCTCGGCGGGGAGAGGCAGGGACGGCCGCCGCTCGGGCCGGCGCCCGAACACCACGCGCTCGCCGTCCACGAGCCCGATCGGCCCCCAACCGGGCGACGCGAAGGCGCGGAGGGCGCTCGTGTGCACTTTCCGGACCTCGCGCGCGGCGTGGATGTCGCCGCCGAAGACGACCATCGCGCCGCGGCCGTGCGCTTCCGGGGATGCCGCCACGCGGATGGCGTCGCGCAGGTTGCGAGGACCGTCGCGGTCGGGCTCGTCGGCGGCGCGCTGCGCCCCGGTGAGCACGACCGGCGGAGCGTCGTCGGGCAGCACGCGGTCGATCAGGTAGACGGTCTCCTCCATCGTGTCCGTCCCGTGGGTCACAACCGTCGGCGCGCCGTGCTCGAGCACGCGGCGGGCCAGCGAGAGAGCGAGCGCGCCGTGGACGTCGAAGCTCGGCACGCTGAGGAAATCGTCGAGCGTCAGCGGCGGGGCATCGGGCCAGGCGAGCATCTCGAGCAGCTCCTCGGCCGTCGTGGCGGGCACGAGCTTGCCCGTCCCGGGCTCGGGGCGCATCGCGATCGTGCCCCCGGTCGAGACGACGACGACCGGCGCCGGCACCGCGGCCTACTTCGAGTCCGAGGAGGCGCGCGCCGCGCCCATGTCCAGCCCCTCCGCGACGCCGAGCTCCTCCTCGATCGCCGGAGCGGCACGCCGCCCGCCGAAGCGCAGGCGCACCGAGGCGACGACGAGCAGCAGGATGATCGCGCCCAGCGAGACGAGCGTCGTCGCCGTGCCGAGCGCGTAGAGGTCGGGCCGGATCGCGCCGGTGAACGTCAGGCCGCCGATCGTCAGCGGCAGCGTCTGGATCTCGGAGCCGCTCACGAGCAGGATCGAGCGGTCGTAGTCGTTCCACGCCAGCGTGAAGCCGAAGAGGAAGCAGCCGAAGATGCCCGTCCACACGAGCGGAAGCGTCACCTCGCGGAAGGTCCGCTTCTGATCGGCGCCGAGATCGCGCGCGGCCTCCTCGATCCCCTCGTCGTAGCGATTCCAGACTGCGAGCATCACGAGGAAGCCGAACGGGATCCCCCAGATCACGTTCGCGCCGAGCGCGGTCCGCCAGAGCGACGGCGCCTCCCCGAGCCACGACCAGAAGAGCTGCGTCCCGAGCGCGAGCAGGAAGCCCGGCGTCATCAGGGCGAGCATGATGAGGTAGAAGAAGGCCCCTTCGCCGCGGAACTTGCGCCGGAACGCCATCGAGAGCGTGAAGGCGATGATGCTGACGATCGCGCCCGCGGCCAGGCTCATCCAGAGCGAGACCCTGCCCGACGCGCGGATCTCGTCGGCGTGCGAGCCGGGGATGTTCGCGTCGAAGAGCGACTTCCACCATTCGAGGCTGATCGGGCCTCGGAAGGGCCAGGTGATCGAGCCGAACGGGCCCTGGAAGGAGAGGATCCCCATCAGGATCATCGGGGCGTAGAGGAAGGCCAGGAAGAGCACGAAGTACACGGCGAGGCCCCACTTCGCCCAGTCGGTGCGACGTTTCACGTCAGAGGTCCTCTCTGAGGTTCGAGAAACGCGTGATCACGAACACGCCCGCGACGAGGGCGACGACGAGCAGCACCGCCGAGGCTGCCCCCTGCGGATACTGAACGGCGATTTCGACCTTCGACTGGACGATCGTCCCGACCGAGGAGATGACGTTGCCGCCGATCACGCGCACGGTCCCGTACTCGCCCATCGTGAGCACGAAGATGAAGATCGAGCCGATCACGACGCCGGGCATCGCCTGCGGGCAGGATCACCTCGCGGAAGGTCCGGAGCCAGTTGCCGCCCAGGTCGCGCGCGGCCTCGAGCGCCGTGCGGTCGACCTGCGAGAGCGTGAAGAAGAGCGGCGTGACCATGAAGAGGATGTAGAGCTGGATCATGGCCAGCGTCACCGAGAGCTCCGAGAAGCCGAGCTGCTCGAAGGGCGCGCCCGGAATGCCGAGCTTGCCGAGCACCTGGTTGAGCCCGCCCTCGCGGCCCATCAGCGGATACGTCCAGGCGACCGAGCGCGTCAGGTAGCTCGTCCAGAACGGCGCGAGCGCGAGGATGAAGAGCGCAATCTGGTTCCGCAGGTTGTTGCACCTTGAGCGCCAGGAAGTAGGCGACCGGGAAACCGAATACGAGGCACGCGACGACTGCGATCAGCGAGCGGAAGAAGCTCGAGCGCATGTTCTGCCAGTAGACGCTGTCGTGGAACAACTCGCTGTAGTTGGAGAACGTCCAGTCGGTGACGAAGCCCGACGACGCGCCGACCTGGTACGTCCAGAAGCTGACGAGGACGATGAAGACGAGCGGCGCGATCAGGTAGAAGCCGAGCCAGAGCAGGCCTGGCGCGGCCCAGAGTGCGGTCATCCCGCGCCGGCCCGACTGCCTCCTCGCTGCCACCCCTTGCGCCGCTTCGGCCTTTGGCGGCCGCTGCTCGAGGATCTCTTCGGCTTGCTCTATCTCGCCGACGTCGAGCTGTGGGCGCCCGTCACCGGAGGAGCTGGACATCCTCCTCCTTCCACTGGATCGTGACGCGCTCGCCCTCACGGCCGCGGAGAGCTCCGTACTCCTCCCCCGGCAGCTTTGCAAGCATGCGGTCGCCCTCGGTGGACAGGTGGAGCTTGATCAGGTCGCCGAGGAACTCGACGAAGACGATCTCGCACTCCGCGGAGTTCTCACCACCTTCCGTGCCGCCGGCACCGAGCTCTACCGCAGCCGCCCGCACGGCCACCACGGCCTTGTCGCCGACGGCGCGATCGTTGCCCGGCGCGAGCACGCTCGTCCGGATAGCGCCGTTCTCGAGCACGAGACGATCGCCGTCGCGGCTGGCGACCGTGCCGTGGATGATGTTGTTGTCGCCCATGAAGCGGGCGACGAGCTCGGTCTCCGGCCGGGTCGCGATCGTCAGTGGATCGGCCACCTGCTGGATACGCGCGTCGTTCATGACGACGATCCGGTCGGCCATCGAGAGCGCTTCTTCCTGGTTGTGCGTCACGTGGATGAACGTCAGCCCGAGCTGGCGCTGGAGGTTCCGCAGCTCGACGCGCATCCGCAGTTGCAGGAGCCGGTCGAGGTCGCCGAGCGGCTCGTCGAGCAGGAGGGCCTTCGGCTTCGTGACCAGCACGCGCGCCAGAGCGACGCGCTGCTGCTGCCCGCCCGACAGCTGCCGCGGCCTCCGCTCGCCGAAGTCTTCGAGGCCCACCATGTCAAGCGCTTCCAACGCGAGCCGACGGCGCTCCCCCTTCCCCATCCCGTGCATCTTCAGCCCGAACTCGACGTTCTGGAGCACCGTCCGGTGCGGGAACAGCGCGAAGTGCTGGAAGACGGTCGTCGTGGGCCGCTTGTGGGGAGGGAGCGAGACGAGCGACTGTCCGTCGAGGAGGATGTCCCCGCTCGTCGGGAAGTCGTGGCCGCCGATCATCCGGAGCGTGGTCGTCTTGCCGCAACCCGACGGGCCGAGCAGGACCACGTACTCGCCGTGGTCGATGTGCAGGTTGAAGTCGTCCACGGCGAGCGTCCCGCCGGGGAAGACCTTGGAGACCCCCCTGAGGTCGAAGCCGGTTTCGTTAGAGGAGGAGGGGGCGGCGCGTGCCGCCCCCTCCGATGTCTGTCCGACGGCTTCCTCCGCCATGTCCTAGGCGCTGAGGAACTCGTTGAACTTCTTCACCTGGTACACGTTCTCGGTGTAGAACGAGTTCCAGGCGGTGTACTTGCAGGAGCGCCTGATGAACGAGCCACCGTCTCGTATCTGGCCCTTCTTGATGTCGCCGACGCGTCCGGTGATGCCCGGGAGGTCGCGCGCGGCGGGCTTGCCGTTGTACCAGAACTGGTACTCCTCCGGCGTGAACGCAGGCTTTGCGGTCGACTTCGCACGGCTGGAGTTCAACCACTTCGGCAGGCTCGTGCCGTTCGCGATGTAGTAGCCCTGACGCATGATCAGCGCGCCGAGGTAGCCCTCGTACATCCAGTTGAGGTAGGCGTACGCCGCGTCGAGCTTCTCGCCGGTGACGTGCTTCGGGATCCCCTGGGCGCTGCACCAGCCGCGCATGCCCTCCTTCGGGAACGCGTAGCGACAGTTCACACCCTGGGCGACGAGGAGCGCCACTGCCGGCGACCACATCGACTCGATCACGACCTCCTTGGAGGCCATCAGGTTCACGGACTCGTTGAAGGTCGACCAGAACGCACGGAAATGCCCGTTCTTCTTGTACGTCGAGAGGATCTTGAACAGCCGGTCCATCTCGGCGCGGGTCATGTTCCCCAGGTTCTTGAACTTCATCAGCCCGAGCGCCTGGACGGCGTTGCCCAGGTCGGCCATCGCGATGCCGGGGTCGTTCAGGACGGCAACGCGGCCCTTGTGCCGGCCGTTGAGGAGCTCGGCCCACGAGACCGCACTCGGCTGCTTCTTGATGACGTCGCCGTTGTAGCCCATCGAGTCCATGTTGAAGTGGGCGGGTGGCCCGACGATCGACGTCGGCTGCGGCTTGCCGCCGATGGCCTTGTTCGTCGCGTCGTTCCACCACTGGACGATCGCCTTGTTGGTGCGCGGCCCTTCCTTCGTGAGCGGCAGGCCCGTGCTGCGGTTCGGGTCGAGGTAGAGGACGCGGTAGGGCGCGTTGCCCTGACCCGGCGTGCAGTCCCTCCGGCTCGGAAGCACCTTCCCCTTCGTGAAGACGGGATAGAAGCCGTTCCACGACTTGATCTTGGTCCGGTCGACGGCCTGGAAGTTGCCCGTCGGCCAGATCTGGAAGTACTGGTAGTTGTAGCCGCCGAGCATGTCGAAGCTCTCGGGTGACGTGATCGACTTCTGCACCTGCGCGTTCGTGCTCATCGGCTGGACGTTGAACTTGAAGCCGAGGTCCTTCTCAGCTTGCTGCTCGGCACCCTGAGGCCACTCGACGCCGAGGGTGATCACGCGCAACGTGCCGGTGTATTGGTTCTTTGCTCCCGGAGCCGCGGACGCGCGCCCCGCAACACCGCCCAGCCCGGTCAGAGCCGCCGCGCCGAGACCGCCCTTGACGACGAGGTCACGCCGGCTCAGGCCGCGCGACGACTTGGTCGTCGCCCGCTCGATGTTCGGATCCGACATGTCGTGCCGGCCCAGCTCATCGGTGTAACCGAGTTGCTCTGCGAATTCGTGGACATCGAACTCAGCGTCGTCGAACTCGCTCATATGCCCTCCTTTCGCCCGCTCGCACCGTGCGAGTGGGCTGCGCCACAGTCGGTGGTTGTAAGGCCCGGACAAACCCCGTTCAGCTCGATGGTGCTTGTATACAACTTTCGTAGCTCGCGAGTCAACCGGATCCCTCGACGGTGATTGCGACGCGGTCGGGAGCCGTTCCGAGGACGTCGGTCGACGTTCCTTTGGGGATCATCCGCCGCACGAGTGAGAAACGTGCGGGGCTCTCGCCGAAGGGATAGGGGGACATCCGGACGTGCCACGGCGCCACCGGCTCGAGTCGGTACCCCTGCAGCTCCGCTGCCTCGCCGGCCTCGACGTCGCGCATGCAGAAGTAGAGCGAGAGCCGGTCGTAGAGCTGGAGGAGGTCGTAGTCGGCTCGGTGCTCGCCGGGGTCGCCGCCGAACTTCGCCTCCTGCTCGGCCACGAACACGTCGACCTGCTCCTGCACCTCGGGCGCGCGCGTGAGCGAGAGTCCGGGGTCGAGCCCGTAGCGCTGCCGGTAGATCCCGGCGCCGTGCATCGACACGAGGAGGCCCGCCTGCGGATCGTGCTCCGTGACCGCCGCGATCCCCGCTCGGTAGAAGGCGAGGTGCGAGTGGACGTCGACGTCGAGGAAGTTCACGGGCTTGCCACTCGCGTCGCGGCGCGGCGAGCGCTCCCACACGGCCCAGCCGTCGTCGTGCCGCTGCGCCGCGACAGCGACCGACTCGTGCCCGGGGCCGCGGTCGCGCCACGCGTCCGCGAAGGCGCCGGAGAGGTCGGCGTGATCGGTCTGCATGACGACCTGCCACGCGTCGCCTGTGTCGCGGACGATCATCGCCGCCCCACCGGCTCCGCCGCCCATTGCGGGCCAGGCTCACGAGCGAGGAGTCGAGCCTGGAGTCCGCTGAGCATCAGGTAGGCGAGTGCCGCTGACGAGACGCCCCACACGACCTTGACCAGCTCCTGTGGGACGGCGTAGAAGACGCCGACGCCGAGCGCGGTCGCCGTCACGGCCGCGAGATTCACGCCCCAGGCATACCGATATCTGCCGCGCGGCTGAAACAGCGCCGGGACATCGATGCGCAACCGCTGCACGAGCACGTAGTCGGCTAGGACGACGCCGGCCAGCGGAGCCGCCACGTTCCCGAGATGGGTGATCCAGGTCTGCGCCTCGTCGATGAACGCCGGGAACCCGGAGAGGACGACCGCCAACGACCCCGCCACGATGGTGGCCGGCAGGCGACCGAGCCGCGGCACGGCGTTCACGAGCGACATGCCGGCCGTATAGACGTTCGTCAGGTTCGCCGAGAAGGTCTGGACGACGATCGCCACGAGCAGGAGTGCGAGCACGACATCGCTCGTGGTGAGGGCGGCCGCGGCCACGAACGGATTCGTCTCACCCGTCGCGGCGGCGACGTACCCGCCGACGAACGTGGTCACGACCGCAGAGAGCAGCGCGGATGCGATCAGGCCGACGCGCATGTCCCGCCGGGTGGGCGTGTAGCGGCAGAAGTCGGCGACGTTCGTGACCAGCGTCAGCGAGGCGCCGCACATCACCGTGACGAACGTGGCGAAGCCGACCCACGTCAGCTGCTGGTCCGGCGATTCGAACACACGTCCCACCGCATAGGCCGGGTCGTCGCTGGCGAGATAGAGGTAGACGAGTACGGCCGCCGACCCGAGACTGAGCGGCAGCACGACCCTCAGCAGCCAGCGCATCACGTCGAATCCCAGCGCGGCCACCGCGGCCTGCACGACCGCGAGAGCGAGCGCAACGGGCACGAGCGGTAACCGCTCGCCGGTGATCGCCTGCACGATTGCCTGGAAGCCGAGCGCCCCGGTCAGAGCCTGGGCCGCGAACCAGTAGATCCCGGCAACCATCCGGTACGGCGAAGTCAGACCGCGCGCGCCCCAGAACCCGAACGTCGCGCGCATCGCGACCTGCCCGGGGAGCCCGTCGTCGACGCCCGGCTGGGCCGCGACGACGAGAATGGCGAAGGCGAGCGCCTGGCCGACCACGAGCGCCACCACCGCCCACCACAGAGGCAGTCCACCGGCGACGACGGCGAGAGCCCCGATCACGTACATCACCGGGTTGAGAAAGAACGTGAAGTTGATCGCGAACAGCGTGCGCCAGCCGGCGGTTCGAAGCTCGGGCGGGACCGGCTCGATCCCGTACTCCTCGATCTCCGGCATCAGGCGCCGCGACCGTGCCGGGCGAAGAAGTCGATCACGACCCGGTTGTGCTCCTCGGTGTTGTCGAAGATCGTCGAGTGGTTCGAGCCGCGGATCACGTGCTTCTCCGCGCCCGCGATGCCCTGGTAGATCGCCTCCTGGCCAGCGCCGCCGGGACCCTGGTCCCACGGCGTCATGAGGTCCTCGTCGCCGCCCAGCACGAGCGCCGGCGAGGTGATCCTCGGCAGCCAGGGCCGCAGGTCCATGTCGCACATCGCCTGGCAGGCCGCGGTGAAGACCTCGAGCCGGTTCGAGTCGCGCAGGATCTGCTGGATCGTGTCGATCGCCGCGACACCGTCGTCCGTCTCGGCGAAGCTCTTCGAGAGCGCCTGCCAGCCGATCAGCTCGGCGAGGATGCGGCTGCCCGGCCCATCCGGGTCGAGGCTGGCGATGTCGATCCAGTTCTTGAAGATCAGCCGGCCCGTTCTGCCGAGTTTCGCGGCGGCGCAGTTGATGACGACGGAGATCGTCCTCTCCGGGTACTTCGCCGCGAACACGATCGCGATCATCCCGCCCATGGAGGTGCCGTGGACGTGCGCCTCCGGGAGCTCGAGCGCGTCCATCAGGCCCGCCAGATCGTCCGCCCAGACCTCCATGTCGTAGTCCTGGACAGGCCGGTCGGACTGGCCGTAGCCGCGCATGTCGTAGTCGACGACCTTGAACTGCTTCGACAGCTCGGGCGTGCACGGAGCGAAGTTGAAGTGCCCGAAGCCCGCGCCGTGGATCTGCATCACCGGCTCTCCATCGCCGGTGATCCGGTACCAGAGGTCGACGCCGTTGACTGCGACCTTGCCTTCCATCTCAGCGAGCGTGTGCGGCATTGAGCTCCTCCAGATGAGCGACGACCTCGTCGACAGAGACGACGTCGCCGTACTTGGTGTCGATGTCGTAGAGATTCGCCTCGTGTGCCGCGGCATTCCGGTCGCCGACCGCTTCGCGCGGAACGAGCGGCCGGTAGCCGTGCTGGATCGCGTCGACGGCGGTCGCGCGCACGCACCCCGAGGTCGAGGCGCCGGTGACGATCACGCTGTCGCAGCCGGCCGCGGCGAGCAGGCTCGAGAGCGGCGTGCCGAAGAACGCGGAGGCGAAGAGCTTGTTCAGCACCGGCTCGTGCGGGAGAGGCGCGACGCGAGGATCGATCTCGACCCAGCGGCTCCCCGCCTCCAGCGTGAGCAGTGCGGGGATCTTGTCGATGAACGCTGCCGCCGTCAGCTTGTCTCCCTCCGTGTACGAAACCGTCGTGTAGACGACCGGGAGCTGCGCCCGGCGAGCCTCGCCGAGCAGGCGCCCGATCGCCGCGACCACGCCGTCCAGCTCGCAGACGAGCGGCGACGCGGGATCGGTGAAGCCGACGTTGACGTCGATCACGAGCAGCGCGGGGCGCCGGCCGAAGCCGGCGCGCCCGTGAAAGCCGTCGTGACGGACCGAGCTCACGGCTCCGCGATGCCGTCACCCACGCGCACGCGAGCGAGCGCGGCGGCGCCATCCTCGAGCGGCGACCACCGCAGCGGCTTCGCCGGTGCGGGCGGCTCGAGCCCGGTCTCGTCCTTGCAGGCGGCGAGGACCTCCTCGAGCGGCGGGCCGAAGTCGAAGGCCAGCGCCTCACCCCGCTCGTCGCGCTGCCGCGAGCGCTCCGACTCGGTCGCGTCGACGTCGACCGTGCCGTCCTCCGCGAGCGACGACGCCGTAGCCCGCGACCGCGCGTGCTCGGCCGACACGAGCCCGTACGAGACATCGCGGGCGACGATCTCGGCCGGCCGGTCCAGCCGGTCCTTCCAGCCGCCGCCGCCCGCGGTGCGGAAGACGAGCATGTCGCCCGGCTCGACGACGACGTGGTCGCACTTCGACGGCAGCCGCTCCTCGGTTCCGTCGGCCCGGCGCAGGATCTTCTCCGAGCGCCCGCCGGGCTCGCCGCCGAGCACGCCCCAGGGCCGCGTCAGCCAGCGGTCGTCGTGGATCGACACCTCGCCCGGCTCGAGGTAGACGTAGCGCTTCTCGACGCCGTTCCCGCCACGATGGAAGCCGGCTCCACCGGAGTCGGTCACCGTCGTGTAGCCGTCGATCCGCAGGGGGTAGTAGGCCTCGAGGTACTCCGTCGGGATGTTCTCGAACAGCGGCCACCACGAATGGCCGTCCATCCCGTCGCCGATCGGACGGCCTGGGATGCCGCCGTAGAGGATCTCCATCGAGTAGAAGAAGTCGCCTTTCCCGTCCCAGCCGGAATAGAGCATGTACGGGCTCGTGCCGTAGCCGGCGGCCGTGTTCAGCTCCGGCGCCTGCTTCACGAGTGCGCCACCGAGGACGTCGAAGAGCCGCGCGAGCGCGTGCGTCCGGCAGCCGAGCGCGGCCGGGAAGCGCGGCCGCAGCAGCGATCCTTCCGGCATGACGACGTGCAGCAGGGGATAGAAGCCGTCGTTGAAGAGGATCTGGGGATCGTTGACCATGATCAGGTAGATCCCGATGAACATCTTGAACATGCCTTCGGAGAGGTAGAAGTTGATCGGCCCGAGCGCCTGCGGGTCGGTGCCCGACCAGTCGAAGAACGCCTGGTCCCCCTCCCGCCAGATCGTCAGCTTCATCTTGTAGGGGCCGTTGCCGAGACCGTCGTCGTCGACGTAGTCCTCGAAGCTCTGCGGCACCTCCGGGATCGCGAGCAGGATCAGCTGCCGCATCGCCTCGTACGTGCGGTCGAGCAGCGCCTGCAGCGCGGCGAGGTAGGTCTCCTTGCCGAAGCGCTCACAAAGCTCGATCACGCGCCGCTCGCCGGCGCGGCAGCCCGCGACGATGGCGAACAGGTCGGCCCGGTTCATCTCAGGCAGGCGGACGTTGTTGAAGATCAGCTTGAGGACGGCGTCCTGGGGCACGCCCCGCTCGACGATCTTCAGCGGCGGGATGATGATGCCCTCCTCGAAGATCGTCTTCGCGCCCGTCGGGAGCGACCCCGGCAGCGGACCGCCCGCGTCCATCTGATGACCGAACTGGCTCGACCAGCCGACGAGCTCGTCCTCGAAGAAGATCGGCACCAGCACGAGCCAGTCGTTCGTGTGCGAGATGGAGGCCGAGCACTTGAACGGGTCGGAGGTGAGGATCACGTCACCCGGGTAGATGCCGCCTTCCCACTCCGCCATCATCTCGTTGATGTAGGCGCCGAACTGGCCGACGACCATGCGCCCACGCGGGTCGGTGAGCATCGGGAACTCGTCGTGCTGCTCGCGGATCACGGGGCTCATCGCCGACCGGAAGAGGACGGCGTCCATCTCGAAGCGGGCGCTCTTCAGCGCGCCTTCGATGATGTCGAGCGTGACCGCGTCGACCTCGACATCGGGGATCTCGGCGATGCGCAGCTCTTCGGTGGTTGCCATCTCTCCCTCGCTCACTCGTTGGGGGTGATCAGGATGTTGAAGTTCGCGTCGACGACGGCTCGGTAGCCCGGGAGGACGATCGTCGTCGAGTCGAACTCGGTCACGACGGCCGGCCCCTCGAGCGCCGCCCCGGGCTGCAGCTTGGAGCGGTCGTAGATCTTCGTCGCGACGCGCTCGCCGTCGAAGATCACCTCGTGCTCGTCGACGACGGCTCCAGACGAATCCGCCGAGCCGGGCTCACCCACCGGTAGCTCCGGCTTCGGCACATCCCCGAAGCCGACCGCCCGGAGATTGACGATCTCCGACGCGGTGCCCGGCATGCGGAAGCCGTACAGCTGCTCGTGCAGGCGGTTGAACCGCTCTTCCAGGTCGGCGAGCCCGCCGTTCCGGACCTCGTCCGGCTCGAGCGCGACCGGGATCTCGTAGCCCTGGCGGTGGTAGCGCATGTCCGCGGTGTAGGCCACCCGCTGCGCATCCTCCGGGATTCCCTCACCCGCGAGCCACGTGGTCGCCCGCTCGCCGAGTCCGTCCAGGATCTCCGCCATCTCGCCGCCCTCGGCGTCGGCAACCAGGCGGATGTGCGTCTGCGCGAACTCGTCGCGGAAGTCGGCGACGAGGTCGCCGATCGCGCACAGCAGTCCCGGCGCGGGCGGGACGATCACGGGAAACGAGCCCATCAGCTTCGCCAGTGCGTTAGCGTGCAGCGGCCCGGCGCCGCCGTAGGCGACGAGCGCGAAGTCGCGCGGGTCGTGGCCGCGCTGGACGGAGACGAGCCGGAGCGCGCCCGCCATGTTCTCGTTGACGATCGCGAGGATCCCCTCCGCGGCCTGTTCGACCGACTCGAGCCCCATCGCGTCCGCGACCTTCTGCACCGCCGCCCGTGCCGCGTCGACGTCGAGCTCCATCTCGCCGCCAAGCAGGCGCGGCGGCAGATGGCCGAGAACGACGTTCGCGTCGGTGACGGTCGGCTCGTCGCCGCCCTTGCCGTACGCGGCGGGGCCGGGCTCGGCGCCCGCCGACTGGGGGCCGACGCGGAGTGCCTTGGTCAGCTCGGGCACGTGCGCGATCGAGCCGCCGCCGGCGCCGACGGTGTGCACGTTCACCGACGGCACCTTGATCCGGAAGTGACCGATCGCGGTCTCGCGGCCGATCGTCGGCTGGCCGTCCTGGCAGAGGGAGACGTCGGTCGAGGTGCCGCCCATGTCGAAGGTGAGGATGTCGTCGAAGCCCGCCTTGCGCGCGACGAAGAGCGCGCCGGCGACGCCGCCGGACGGTCCCGAGAGGACGCCGTAGATCGGGTTGCGCGCGGCCTCCCGCGTCGTCATCAGACCAGCGTCGGAGCGCAGGATGTTCACTTCAGCCTTCGCGCCGATGCCGTTGAGCTGCTCCTGCAGGCGCTGGACGTAGTCGGCGACCTTCGGGCGCACGTACGAGTTCATGCACGCCGTGAGCGCGCGCTCGTACTCGCGGAACTCGGGGAGCACCTCGGCGGAGAGGGTCACCGGGAAGCCCGGATAGAGGCGCTCGACGAGCTCCCCGATCTGCCGCTCGTGCGCGCCGTTGACGTACGAGTTGATCAGTGCGATCGTCAGCGACTCGACGCCTGAGTCGACCAGATCGCGCACGATCGCCTCGACCTGCTGCTCGTCGACGGGCACGATCGCGTTCCCGCGCGGATCCATCCTCTCGACCGCCTCGCGCGTGTCCGCGAGCGAGGCAGGTGGATCGGGCTTGATCATGATGATCCAGCCGGCGAGCGGTCCCGGCGTCTGCGAGCGCGCGAGGTGCAGGATCTGCTGGAAGCCCTGGGTCGTGATCAGGCCGACGCGGGCGCCCTTAGACTCGAGCACGGCGTTCGTCGCCACCGTCGTCCCGTGCAGGATGTTCCGGAGGTCGCCGACTTCGATCCCGGCCTCGTCGCAGATTCGCTTGACGCCGTTGAGCACGCCCTCCGACGGGTCGGCGGGCGTCGAAGGCGTCTTCACCCGGTACTGCTGGTCCCCGCTCGCGTCACCGTCCCCGACGAGAAAGAGGTCGGTGAACGTGCCGCCCACGTCGACCCCGAGCCTGTACGCCATTCCCCTGCTCCTTTCAGCCGGCGACCGGCGCGAAGGTGCCGGCGCGATAGACCTGCCCGGGAAGCTCTCGTCCGAGCTCCGCTTCCAGCCACTCGGCGACGGTGATCAGCTCGTCGAGGTCGATGCCCGTCTCGATGCCCTCGCCGTGGAGCAGGTAGACGAGGTCCTCCGTGCAGATGTTCCCCGTCGCGCGCGGCGCGAAGGGGCAGCCACCGATGCCTCCGACGGACGCGTCCAGCACGGCCGCCCCTGCCTCGAGCGCCACGTACGCGTTGGCAAAGCCGGTGTTTCGGGTGTTGTGCAGGTGGACCCCGACCGGCGGGGAAAGCTTCGTCGCCTCCGACACCAGGTGCTTCACCTGCCGCGGCACGCCGACGCCGACGGTGTCGGCGAGGACGATCTCGTCTGCGCCGGCGTCGGCGAGCAGCGAGGCGAGCTCGAGCACGTAGCCCGGGTCGACGGCACCCTCGAACGGGCAGCCGAAGGCGGTGCCGATCGTCACCGTTGCCCGGATGCCGTCCGCGTGGGCACGCTCGACGATCTTGGCCGCCACCTCGACCGACTCCGCCACCGAGGCGTTCTGGTTGCGGCGGTTGAGCGTCTCGGTCGAGGCGAACGCAAAGTGCGCCTCGTCGAGGCCGGTGGCCGCCAGGCGGTCGTAGCCCTTCTCGTTCAGAACCAGCCCGGCGTAGACCACGCCGTCGCGCCGGTCGATCCCGGCGACGACCTCCTCGGCGCCCCCCATCTGCGGAACGCGCGCGGGGTTGACGAAGCTGACGGTCTCGATGCGACGCAATCCTGCGGCCGCAAGGCGGTTGACGAGCTCGGCGCGCGTCTCGGGGTCGAAGAGCCGCTCGTCGTTCTGTAACCCGTCCCGGGGAGCGACGTCGCAGATGGTGAAAGTCACAGCACACCCTCCTGCTCGAGGCTCGCCAACTCGTCGTCGGAGAGGCCCAGCAGACCGCCGTAGACGTCTCGGTTGTGGCTGCCCTCCTCCCAGGTGGCGGACCAGCGAACCTCGCCCTGGCGTCTCGGAGAACTTCGGGACGATCCCCGGGCCGAAGTACTCGCCGAACTCGGGATCCACGTGCTTGACGAGCATCTCCCGCGCCTGGAACTGCTCATCCTCGAAGATGTCCGCGATCGTGTAGATCGGCCCGCAGATCACGCCCGCGTCGTTGAGCAGCCGGTCGATCTCGGCGGCGGTGTGCCGCCCCGCCCAGTTTGCGACGATCCCCTCGAGCTCCACTTGATTCTCGCCGCGCGCGAGGTGCGTCGCATACTTCGGGTCGTCGGCGAGCTCGGGCTGGTCCATCGCCGCACAGAGCCGCCGGAAGACACCGTCCGCGTTGGCTGCGATGACCATCCACCCGTCGTCGCTCGACTTGAAGATGTTCGACGGCGCGACGCCCGCGAGCCCGGTTCCCCCGGGGCCGCGCACGATCTCGAGCCGGTCGTATTCCGGGACCATGCTCTCGAGGAGCGCGAAGCACGCCTCCATGAGCGAGACGTCGACGACCTGTCCGCGCCCGCCGCCGAGTGCATCGCGCCGGTAGAGAGCCGCGAGGATGCCCTGGACCGCGAACATGCCCGCGAGTGAGTCGCCCAGCGAAATATGGATGCGCGGGGGCGGCTCTCCCGGAAAGCCATTGATGTAGCGGATGCCGCCCATCGCCTCGGCAACCGAGGCGAAGCCGGCCCGCTTCGAGTAGGGCCCGGTCTGCCCGTAGCCGGAGACGCGGGCGATCACGAGCTTGGGATTCACCTCCCAGAGCTGCTCCGGCCCGAGGCCCCAGTTCTCCAGCGTCCCCGGGCGGAAGTTCTCGACGAGCACGTCACAGTGCTCCACGAGGCGGAGCAGCAGCTTTTGCCCCTCCTCGGCGCGAAGGTTCAGAGTCACGCACTTCTTGTTGCGCGACTGCACCGGCCACCAGAGCGAGCGGCCCTCGTAGCGCGCCTTGCCCCACTCACGGAGCGGATCGGGCTGGCCCGGAGGCTCGACCTTGATGATCTCTGCGCCCATGTCGCCGAGGAGGCGACCCGCGAACGGGCCGGCGAGCAGCATCCCGAGCTCGACGACGCGGACACCGGCGAGCGGCCCCGGACCCTCGGTCTGGCGCCGTTGCTCCAGCCCGGTGACGGTCTCCGTCACTCCTCGGCCTCGAGCTCCCGCCAGTGCCCAAGCAGCAGGTCGCGTGCCTCGAAGATGTGCTCCTTCATCACGAGCTCGGCGCGCTCGGAGTCGCGCGCCTGGAGCGCCCGCGTGATCTGGTGGTGGTAGTGAGCCGAGATCTGCCGCTGCTCCGGTGAGTACCAGATGTAGGAGCGGTAGACGAGCGGCAGCTCGATCACCTGGCGGACCATCGTCCCGAGGCGCGCACTGCCGGCGCCCTCGATGATCGTCTGGTGGAAGAAGAAGTTCTCCTTGACGAGCCCGGTCATGTCCTCGTCGTCGCCGAGCAAGCCCTCGAAGCGTTCACAGCTCTCGTGCAGCGCAGCGATCGCCTCGTCCGACAGCCCGGTGGCCGCACGGCGCGCGGCGTAGCCCTCGAGCAACGCCCGCAGCTGGTAGAGGTCGGTGAGATCCTCGACCGAGTGCGAGCGGACGGTCGCACCGCGGTTCGGAGCCGCATCCACGAGCCCCTCCGCCTGCAGCATCAAGAGCGCCTCGCGCACGGGCGTGCGGCTGATTCCGAGCTCCTGCGCGAGCTCCTCTTCCTTGAGCCGACCACCCGGCGGCAGCCGCCCGTCGAGGATCGCCTGCCGGATCACCTCGGTTGCCGCGACGCTGGCATTCCTCGTCAGCGGCCCGCCGGCATGCAGCTCTCTCGCCACGACGAGGAACATACAGTATGCAATCTGGCCGTCAACAACGGTCGCCGAGCGTCGACGCGACGCCGGCGCCAGCGAGAGCAAGTGCCGCCGCGGCGAGCCAGAACGCATCCCATCCCGCTCCGTTCGCGAGTGCACCGAGTGCCGGCGTCGCAACGGCCGAAAGCCCGAAGATCAGCGTCGCCGCGACCGCGACCGACCGGGCCGCGAGCTCGGGCGACGTGCGCTCACCGGCACTGAGGTAGACGAGGCCGTTCCAGCCGAGCGCGCCGAAACCGAAGACCACCGCCGCTGGAAGCGCGACCGCGACGCCGGCGTGCAGAGCAACAGTGAAGAGGAGCGCGCCGACCGCAGCGACGACCCCCGCCTCGGCGATCGTCCGCGTCCGGCGGGTGCCGCCGCCGCGATCGGCGATCCGCCCCCAGACGACGCGCGCCACCCCCGCCGAGACCTGGATCGCGAAGAACGTCGCGCCCGCGGCGAGCGCCGAGAGCCCGGCGTCACGTGCGGCCGGCACGGTGTAGACGAGTACCGCCTGCAGGACGACTATGTAGAACGCCGCGACGACAAGCAGCCGCTGCATGCCGGGCGCCTTCAGGATCGTCCTGAAGCCTCGCGGCTGCCGCCCGCCGCGCACAGAGTCGGCAACAACGGCGAACGCGGCGCCCGAGAGGAGGACGGCGGTCGCGGCCGCAACCAGCACGGTCGAGACGCCGCCGACAGCCTCCAGCGCCGGCACGAGCACGGCGCCGATCATCCCGCCGAGCGGCACCGCCATCTGGCGCACGCCGAGCGCCCACCCGCGCCGCTCCGGCGGGTACGCGCGGAAGAGGGCGCCTGCACCGCCGATCGTGACGACCGATGAGCCGACGCCGAAGAGAACCAGGCCCGCGGCGAGCGCCAGCGGCGAGCCGGCGGCCGCCGCAGCGAAGAGCCCGGTGGCACCGAGTGCGGTTCCGACGGCCATCGCAGCTCGCGAGCCGTAGCGATCGACCGCGATCCCGGCTGGGACGAGCGACAGTGCCGTACCGAGGAACCCCGCGCTCAAGACCGCGCCGAGCGCGGGCAGGCTGAGGTCAAACTCCTGCCGTAGCTGCGGCCCGATCGCCGGCAGGCCGAAGTTGACGAACGAGACGGCGGCCTGCGCCGCCGTTGCGGCGGTCAGCACCGCGCGTGGCGAGCGCGTCTGCACCGCCCGCGATTATCGTTTCCCCGTGGACCGGGACGCCATCGCCAGCGCACAATGAGGTCGCTGCTCTTCGCGCCCGCCGCGGAGGAGCGCAAGCTCCGCAACGCGCTGGAGGCCGGCGCGGACGCAGTGATCGCCGACCTCGAGGACGGCACGGCGCCCGCCGAGAAGGAAGCCGCCCGCGCGATCGTCGAGGCGATCTTCGCGGAGGACGCACGCTGTGCACGGGTCGTGCGGCTGAACGCCGCGGACACCCAGTGGTTTGCGGGCGACCTCGAGCTCGTCGGACGGCTGGCGGTCGACTTCCTGATGCTGCCGAAGGCGACGCCGCAGGCGATCGCGGCGCTGGACTCGGCAGGGCCGCCGGTTCTCGCGATCGTCGAGACGGCGATGGGGCTGCGCGCCGCCTACGAGACCGGCTCGTCCGACCGTGTGACCGCACTCGTACTCGGCACGCACGACCTCGGTGCCGAGCTCCGCACGAGGGCGCGTCCGGACGGGCTCGAGATCCTGTACGCCCGCTCGAAGGTCGTCACCGACTCGGCCGCGGCAGGCTTGCGCTCTCCGTTCGACACCGTCTACCTCGACATCCGGGACGCCGAGGGCCTCGAGCGCGAAGCCGAGCTCGCCCGCAGTCTCGGCTTCGGCGGCAAGATTTGCATTCACCCCGCGCAGGTCGAGACGGTCAACCGGGTCTTCACAACGAGCGAGGCGGAGCTCGAGTGGGCGCGGCGTGTGGTCGAGGCGTACCACGAGGCCTTGCGCGAGGGCCTCGGCGCGGTCGCGCTCGACGGCAAGATGGTGGACATGCCGATCGTCCGCCAGGCGGAGCAGTTGCTGGGCGACGAGCCGCGGTCCTAGTCGCAGACCTGGTCACGGCCTGCGCCGCCGTCAGCCTCACGACGAGGCGACTTCGGCCTGGATGGCCTCGAGCTCGTGCTCCAGCTCGGCCAGCTCGGCGCCGCCGGCCATCAGGCGCACGAGCTCCTGCCGGTCGATCTCGCTTCTTCGCGTAGTTGCCGAGGCTCTGGCCGCGGTTCAGGATCACGAAGCGGTCGCCGACCGGGTAGGCGTGGTGCGGGTTGTGGGTGATGAAGATCACGGCGACGCCCGCGCTCGCGCGCCTGGAGGATGTACTTGAGCACGACGCCCGCCTGCTTGACGCCGAGCGCCGAGGTCGGCTCGTCGAGGATCAGCACGCGGGCGCCGAAGTAGACGGCGCGGGCGATCGCCACCGACTGCCGCTCGCCACCCGAGAGCGTGCCGACCGGCTGGTCGGGATCGCGGATGTCGATCCCCATCTCCTTCAGCTCGGTGCGGACGATCCGCTTCGCCGTCGCCGCGTCGAACCAGCTGCAGCGGGCCGATCCCCTTCCGCGGCTCCGCGCCGAGGAAGAAGTTCCGCCAGATCGGACATCAGCGGCACCATCGCGAGGTCCTGGTAGACGGTCGCGATGCCCTTCGCGCGCGCGTCGCGCGGCGAGCCGAAGTGCACCTCCTCGCCGTCGACGCGCAGGCGCCCCGCGTCGTGCTGGTGGACGCCGGAGAGGATCTTGATGAAGCTCGACTTGCCGGCGCCGTTGTCGCCGAGGATGCACGTCACCTCGCCGGCGTTCACGTGCGCCGAGACGTCGTTCAGCGCGACGACGTTGCCGTAGTACTTCGAGATGTTCGTCGGCCTCCAGCAGGTGCGTCATCGTCATCTCGCTTTCTGCGCGCGGTTGCGGATCACCGTGTTCAGCATCACCGCGGCGAAGAGGATCGCGCCCTGGAAGGTGTAGGTCCAGTTGCTGTCCCACTGCGCGAAGATGATCCCGAGCTGCACCATCCCGAGCATCGCCGCGCCGAAGAAGGTGCCGATCACCGAGCCGTAGCCGCCGGTCAGGAGGCAGCCGCCGACGACGGCGCAGATGATGAAGATGAACTCGAGCCCGATGCCCTCCTTGGCCTGGATCGAGCGGAGCTCGAGCGCCGTGATGATCCCCATCAGCGCGGCCGTGCCGGAGGTCATCATGAAGAGCGCGATCTTCGTCCGCGCGACCGGGACGCCGACGTTGCGCGCCGCGACGGGATCGCCGCCCGCGGCGTAGATCCAGTTCCCGAAGCGCGACTTGGCGAGCAGCCACGCGCCGACGAGCGTGAGCCCGATCCACCACAGCACCTTCACCTTGAAGTCGTACTGCGTGAGGTCCGAGGCGAAGAACCGGCGTGCGCTCGTCGAAGCCGCTCGCGGCGTCGATGTCCTGGATCGCAGTCGTGCCGGTGAGCTTCAGCGTGAGCGCGGCGTTGACGCCCTGGAGGACGAAGAAGGTCGCCAGCGTGACGATGAAGCTCGGCAGCTTCGTCCGGATCACGACGAAGCCGTTGATGAAGCCGATCGCGAGCCCGAAGAGGATCACGATCGCCATCGCGGGCCAGATGTTCACGTCCTGGAAGGTGGCGAGGTAGCCGAGCAGGAGGCCCGAGCTGCCGATCATCGCGCCGGCGGAGAGGTCGAACTCGCCGCCGATCATCAGCAGGGCGACCGGCACCGCCACGATCCCGAACTGCGCGGCCTGGTCGGTCCAGCCGGCGGCGATCCCTGGGTCGCCGATCCAGTTGACGGCGCGGGCGAAGTACGCGAACGCGAACCACACCGCGACCGCGCCCACGAACGCGCCGATGTCCGGGCGCATGAGGATGCGAGCGAGCGGGCCGACCCGGACGAGACGCTCGTCCGGGTCGGCGGTCGCTGCTGGCCTGCTCGGCCATGAGCGCGGAGGCCTGCCGCTCGTGCTCTTCCTAGCGGGTCCCCTTCGCGGCGAGCGTGGCGATGCGGGCGGCGTTCGCCTTGTTGATGATCCCGGGCCCGGTCAGCACGGGCGCGCCGTTGCCGACCGTGTTCAGGTTGGTGGCGTACAGCATCGCGAACACCACCGGCAGGTACCCCTGGAGGTACTGCTGCTGGTCGATCGCGAACATCATCTTCCCGGCCTGGATCAGCTTGATCGAGCCGCCGACGTCGAACGTGCCGACCTTCGTCCCGGCCTTGGACGACGTCGGTGCACGGGATCGTGACGTCGGGATCGAGGCCGAGGAAGCCGTCCAGCGACCTGTCGGCCGTGAAGGCCGCCTTGACCTTCGCCTTCGTGCCCGGGATGTCCGACTTCGCGTTCGGGATCGTCAGCACCTTCACGCGCGGAGCCGCCCATGATCTTCTTGACGCCGTCGGCGCGCTGCTGCAGGCCCGAGTTGCTGGCCTCGTGGATCACGATCAGCACCTTCTTGGCGCCCGCCTTCTTGAACTGCTTGCCGGCGCCCTGGCCCGCGATGTCCTCCGTCTGGCCGACGTGCACCTCGTAGGTCGGCGAGGTCGTCGAACGCGCCGAGGCCCGAGTTGACGGTGATGATCACGATGCCCTTCGCCGCCGCCTTCGCGAGCGGATCCTTCAGCGCGCTCGCGTCCGGCACCGAGGTCGCGATCACCTTCGCGCCCGCCGGCGATCGCGGCGTTGAGCCCGGAGACCTGCTTCGCGACGTTGTTGTTCGCGTACACCTGCGTGACGCTGATCGCCGCGGCCCTTCATGTCCTTCGCCGCCTGGTCGACGCCCTTCTTGAAGACGGACCAGAACGAGCCGGTGTCTCCGTGCGTGACGATCGCGACCTTGGTGACGGCGTTCGACCTGGCGGTGCCGGCGAACGCGCGGCGGGCGCGCCGAGCATCGAGACGCCGGCGGCGGCCAGCCCGCTCTTGAGGAGGAGCCCGCGCCGCGTGAGCTGCGTCGGATCGTCGAACTCGTCTTCTGCGTACAGGTCTTCGACATTCATCGTGTGCTCGTCTCCTTTGCTCGGATACGGGGCTTTCGCGATTCTCAACCAGTGAACGGCCTGAGCGCTACTCACTCCTCGATCGAGACGCGGAGCCGAGGCGAACGACTTACGGGACCGGCTTGGGCTCCGGCTGCTCGGGCGGCGGGAACGCGGCCCAGCCCAGCTCGGCCAGCGTCGCAAGGCTGCTCGACTTGACGCCGGAATCCGAGACGGTGAGCACGGCGCTGCGGACAACGAGTGAGCGCCGAACGCCAGGCGTGTAGGTGAGCTTGCCCGCCTCGTGGTCGATCTTCCCGACGGCCGAGATCCCGCGTGCGCGCCCGACGCGATAACCGACGGCTCGCTGCTCGAACGGGATGACGACGAGCCCCGTCTGCGGCCAGAAGAGGAACGCGTGGTGGTCGGACTCCGCCTCCGACCAGCCGGGGCCGAGCGGCTGGGTGTGCAGACGGGTCGGCTTCCGCAGGTCCGAGACGTCGAAGAGCGACAACTGGGTCCCTGTGGGTCGGCCTTCCTCGGTCGCGTCCTGGCCGATGCCGAGCAGCAGGTCTTCGCCGACCGGGTGCAGATAGGCCGAGTAGCCGGGGATCTTCAGCTCGCCGAGCACGCGCGGCCGCTCCGGCACGGAGAGGTCGATCGTGTAGAGCGGGTCGATCTGGCGGAACGTGACCACGTAGCCGACGTCGCCGACGAAACGAATCGAGTAGACGCGCTCGCCCTTCCCGAGCCCGCCGACCCTGCCGGCCTGGACGAGCGCGCCGTCCCGGTGGCGCAGCGTCGTCAGGAACGACTCCGACTCGCCACCGGCAGGCCCCCACCACGCCGGCTGCTCGGTGCTCACAACGCGCAGGACGCCGTTGTGCTCGGAGAGCGACCACTGGCTGAGCAGGTAGCCGGACACCTCGCCGCTACCGCGGTACTGCGTGCGCGCGGGGCTCGAGATGTCGAACTTGTGGATCGTGGTCTTGACGCCGTCCTGCTCCTGCGTCGGCTTGTCGGGCGTCGGGCGGTCGGCCCAGCGCTCGGTCGCCACGTACAGGCTCTCGGGCGAGGCGTAGACGATCCGCCCGTCCGTCATCACCGCGACCGAGTCGGTGGGCTCGATCCCTTTCGCGAGATCGACGGTCAGCACTGTCAGCATCCCGAGGCCCGAGAATCCGACCGGCCGTTTCACATGTCGGCACTGGACAAGTGCACGCTTCTTGGTCGCCTTGCCTCCGGCTCGCTTGACCTGGTACGACGGCAGCCAGCTCCCGACGCGGGACGAGGCGACGACAGCCTTGTTGCGCTTGCCGGCGGCGGCCAGCTCTTCCTTCGTGCCGCTCTTGGGTCGTACGAACGGGAGCGCGCTCGGTACCTGCGCCGTGACGACGATCCTGACGCTGCCACCGACGAGCCGCGCAGCGACGTACCCGCCGTCGAGAGTCAGCGTGCGGACGACGCGCAGCGCCTGTGGCTTGGAGACGTCGATCTCGGTCAGAACGGACTGTGCAGGCGCGAACGGCATCATCCGCGCAGCCATCGCGGGCAGCGGCTCGGCCCAGTAACCGCCGCGCGAGAGGAGCAGCAGCCGGTCGCCGTGCAGGAGCAGCTCGTAGCCGCGGTTGGGATCGAGCTTGAGCGTGTCGAGGAGCTGTGGCTTCGCGGTGCGGACATCGACGGCATTCAGCTTCCCGTTCGCGACGGCGTAGAGCGTGTTGCCGTCCGTCTTCACGATGTCGGGCTCGTCGACTCCCTCCTCCTGGACGTTCGTGCCGGAGAAGTCGACGCCCTGCTTGGGCGGCGCCGCTTCCCGGGCGCCCGACGCAGCAACGTCGTTGACGACGAACGGCCCCCCACCGAGCCCGTACGGCCCGACGAAGCGCGTCGCCTGCGACTTGGCGTACCGGAGCAGGTCGGGGCAGCCGCCGAACGCGACCAGGCGGCCTGCCTTGGTGGCCGCGCCCTCACGCGTAGGCTCAGCGGCCGAGCGGTCGGTCGTTGCGCCGAGTGCGGCGACGACGAGAATCGCCAGCGCCGCAGCGAAAGCGACGCGTTTGCGGAAGTCCATCACCTCATTTATACGTCACAAACGGACCAACCGTCACACCCGGAAGTGTCAAGTTCTCATCAGGGGGAACACAAGGCCGGCAAGGGTCTGTCAACGCCGCCGCCGTGACACGAAAGGAAGCAGCGAATGAGCTTGTTGTGGATCATTCTGATCGTCGTGCTCGTGCTTGCCTTGCTCGGCTTTTTCGGTCGCGGCCGCTTTTAATAGGCCGTACCGCCGGCAGGTTTAGGCCGCCCGGCTCTCGTCGGGCGGCCTTTTTTTGTCGATGATGCGTGGGTGGACAGCCGCGTCCCCGACGTTCTCTTGCATGCCGACCGCGTATCAGCGCTACCGCGACTCGGAGGCATGGCCCGCCCGAACGGCGTCGTGATCGTGAGCGAGCACTACTGGGCGTTCGCGACGAACGCGGGTGAGCTCCACGAAGGAACGATGCCGAGCCGGCGCTCTGCTGCGGTCCGGATCCCGCTTCTGCGCGGCCTGATGCAGCTGGCGGCATCGATGGCGCCGCTCGCCCGCGGACGCGGGGTCGCCCGTCCTCGTGAGCGCCTCTTCCTGCTCCTCGCACTCCTGACGCCGCTCTTCTTCGTCGCGCTTCCGACCGGACTCCAGCTTCCGGCTGGATTGCTCACCACAGCCGTGATCATCCTCTGGCTCTTCCGCGGCCGCACGCTGCGGCTGCACGGCGCCGAGCATCGGGCGATCGCGGCGGCCGAGGCACGCTCGCTCGAGACAACGTGGGCCGGCGACGTCCGGCCGAGTCGCTTCTCGCCCCGCTGCGGCACGAACTTCGCCGCGCTCGCGATTCCCGTCACAGCTGCTTTCGACCGCCTCGCGCCGAGCGTCCTCACGCCCACCGTGACCGGAGTGCTCGTCGCAGTCGTCTCGATCGGCGTGACGATGGAGCTCTGGAAGGCGGTACAGCATCCCTCCGGCGTCTTCAAAGGCCTGTTGCTGCCCGGCCTTGCACTGCAGCGGCTGACGACGAGGGAGCCCGAGCTCGCCGACACGCGCGTCGCGCTCCGGGCCGTCGCCTCGGTTCTGCAGCGCGAGCTCTAGGAGGGTTGGCGGGATGTCGCTCAGCCGATATTCCGCCGAACCCTCCTAATCCGGCAGCCGGAGCGCCATCAGAATCGCGTCGACGTACTCGCCGGCCCGACGGTAGTGGCCCTTGCGCAGCCCCTCGCGCTCGAAGCCGAATCGCTCGTAGAGGTGGATCGCCGGCTCGTTCCAGGGGAAGACGTGCAGCTCGAGCTTGAGCACCCCCGAGGCCTGCGCCCACACGACCGCCTGCTCCAGCAGCGCGCGGCCGATGCCGCGGCGGCGGTGGCCGTCGGCGACCATCAGGCCGAGGTCGGCGACATGGCGGCTCGCCTGGTGTGGGTCCCGCGCAATCGACAGCCGCCCGACGATCGCGCCGTCTTCCTCCGCAACGAAGACGGCCGCGTCCGGGTGGCGCCTCAACGCCCGGAGATAGCGACGCTCCTCGGCCACGCTACGCCAGCCGTCCGTGTTCAGAAGCCAACCTTCCGGCTCACGTCCGACGGCGGCCGCGAGCGCGGCGAGCGATGCGGCATCCTCGGGCTTGGCCGCTCGGACGAGCAACGTCACTCGACGACGATTCCGTGCCCGCCGCGGCGGGGGTCACCGGCTGCCGCGAGCGTGCCGTCCGCGCGCCGTTCGACCGCGGCCACGCCACCGAAGTAGAGATTGCGGCCCGCCCAGCGAACCGCGTTCCACCCGGCCGGCGCGAGCTCGGTGAGGCCGCCTTCGAGGTGGAGGTCGTCGCCTTCGACGTGAATGCGCGGGCGCTCGATCGCCTCGGCGACCGGGATACCGCGCAGAACGGCATCTGTCACCTGCGCGATCGCACCGGCCAGGCGGACCGAGCCGGCGCTGCCGAGCGCGAGCCGTGGGCTGTCGTCGTCGAGCACGATCGTCGGCGTCATCATGCTCGGGAGCCTCGCGCCGGGAACCTGCGGCCCCTCGCCGATCACGTCGAGCTCGCCGAGCATGTTGTTCAGCTGCGTGCCGCCGCGAAAGATCCCGGAGCCGGAGCCCAAGGTGGAGGAGAAGGCGGCTGCGTTGCCGTCGGCGTCGATGACGGAGATCTGCGTCGTGCCGGCGACCGTCAGCGGCGGCGCGGTGGCGTAGCCGTGGCGGAGCGCTTGTGCTCTGTCGCCCAGCGTCTCGGCGACAGCGAGCCGCTCGAGCGCAGCAGCGACGATTGCGCCGCCGCGAGAGGGCCTGGGCGTCGTGAGGACGGTGTGGCCGTTGATCGTCGTGCGCAGCGGCTCGGGGTGAGCGACCTGGTAGCGCGCGAGGTCGCCGGCGAGCTCCGGCAGGAGCTCGGTCACAGCAGCTGACCCGGTGTCCCGGACAAGCTCGAGCGTGGCAACGAACTCGTTGGTCTCGATCCGCCCCGACGTGCCGTAGATCCGCCGCCCTCCCTCGTCGCGCTCGAGGATGCCCGACAGGATCGTGTGGAGGAAGCGCTGCTCGTCGGTGGTGTCGACCCCGGCACGCGCAAGCTCGATCGCAGGCTGGACGAGCTCGGGCCACGGAATGCTTCCGAACCGCCGGTGCGCCTCCTCGAGCCCTGCCACGAGCCCGGGTACCGCCACCGAGCCCTCGCCGACGTGGAAGATCTGCGTCGACGCGTCGCCGAAATCGATCACGATCTCCTCCATCTCGCCGAGCGGCTGCAACGGTGCGGCGAAGAAGCAATCGAGCACCGTCGCGTCGCCCTCGAACCACGCGAGGAGGAAGCCGCCGCCGGTCGGGCCGGTCAGTGGCCCCTCGGCCACAGCTGCTGAAAAGGCGGCTACGATGGAGGCATCGATCGCATTGCCGCCGTCCGCGAGCACGCTCGCACCTGCCTCGGCGGTGATCCGGTTTCCCGCTGCGATCGCGCCTTGCATGAACTCAGGGTAAAGATGCTGGAGAAATGCCGATAACTACTGCAGGACCCGATGACTGACGCAGAACGTTCACACTAGATGCACCTCGACCTCTCGCTCGGAAAGCGTCACCTCGCCCTGTTCCTGGGCTCGATTGGCGCACTCGTGGTGCTCGCCGCGACTCCGCAGCTGCTCGGTGACCGAGTCAGCGCGGGGATCGAAGGGCTCGCGGACGCCTCGGCGCTGTGGATCTGGATTGCCGGAGCCGCCTTCGCCGGCTCGCTGCTGACTTCCGCAGCCGCTTGGAGATCGGCGCTGACCCGCTGCGGCGGGACGACGTCGCGTCCGGATGCCGCCGCGCGGTACTGCACCGGCTCGGTCGTGAACGCGCTGGCGCCCGCCCGGATCGGGACCGCAGTTCGCTTCGCTCTCTTTGCCCGTACGCTCCCGAATGAGGGACGTCTCTGGACGGTCGGCGGCATCGCGACCTCGATCGGTGCCATCCGCGCGCTGTGGCTCGCCCTCGTACTCACGCTCGGCAGCCTGAGCGGGGCGCTCCCGCGCTGGCCGATCGCACTTCTCCTGCTCGGGGTCCTCGTCGCGACGGGCGTCGCCTGGCGAGCACGGTCGACGCGTCCCGGCAGCAAGTACGCACATGCCCTCGATGTCTTCCGCGTCCTCGGCCGCTGTCCGCGCGCAGCCGCGCAGATCACAGGCTGGGTCGGGCTCGCAATGGCACTCCGCCTCGCTGCCGTCACCGCCATCGCCGCCGCGTTCGGAGTCGACCAGCCGCTCGTCGCGGCACTCCTCATCGTTCCGGCCCTCGATCTCGCCGGGATCCTCCCCCTCACGCCGGGCAACGTCGGCGTCGCCAGCGCCGCCGTCGCGTTCGCGCTGAAGGCACACGGCGTCGGCTCGGAGGTCGCTCTGACGGCCGGGATCGCGTTCGGCGCCGTCGAGACCCTGACGACGCTCGCGCTCGGCTGTGGAAGCCTTCTCTACTTCGCCGGCTCTCGCACCGATGTCCGCCGCTGGCAGCCTGCAGCGGCCGCGCTCACGGGCTGCCTCGCTCTCGCGGCCGCGTTCGGCGTCACCGTGATCTTCCCGCTCGTCTAGCGCGCTAGTTGCGCAGGAAGCTCGGCGGCTCGAGCGGGTCTTCGCTCCGCGGGCTCGGCGTCTGCCCGGTGAAGGTCGGCGTCGTGCGGCGGCGCGTGCCGCCCAGGCCGGTGGCGATCACTGTCACCCACACCTGACCGGCCAGCCGCTCGTCGACGGTAGCCCCGAAGATGATGTTCGTGTCGTCGGTTGCTGCTGCCCGGACCGCCTCGGCTGCGTCGTTCACCTCGAGCAGGGTCAGGTCCTCGCCGCCCGCGATCGAGAGCAGGATTCCCCGGGCGCCAACGATCTCGGTGTCGATCAGCGGCGACTTCAGGGCACGCTCGGCGGCCTGCTTCGCCCGATCCTCTCCCGTCGCGTAGCCAATCCCCATCAACGCCGAGCCGGCGTCGTGCATCACGGTCCGCACGTCGGCGAAGTCGAGGTTGATCAGGCCGGGCATCGTGATCAGGTCGGTGATGCCCTGCACGCCCTGGCGGAGGACGTCATCCGCGATCTTGAAGGCATCGAGCATGGACGTCGACCGGTCGAGTACCTCGAGGAGGCGGTCGTTCGGGATCACGATCACGGTGTCGCAGGCCGCGCGCAGCTCTTCGACGCCGACGTCCGACGACGCCTTGCGCCGCGTTCCTTCGAACCGGAACGGCGTCGTGACGATGCCGACGGTGAGCGCGCCGAGCTCGCGGGCGATGCGCGCGACGGTCGGTGCCGCACCGGTGCCGGTGCCGCCACCCTCCCCGGCGGTAACGAAGACCATGTCCGAGCCCCGCAGGGCGTTCTTGATCTGGTCGTAGCTCTCCTCGGCGGCGCGACGGCCGATGTCCGGCTCGGCGCCCGAGCCGAGGCCCTGAGTGAGATCGCGGCCGATGTGGATCTTGACCGGCGCATCCGAGATCTGGAGCTGCTGCATGTCCGTGTTGACCGCGACGAACTCCACCTGTGAGATCCCGGCGTCGATCATCCGGTTGACCGCGTTGAGCCCGGCGCCGCCGACGCCGACGACACGGATCACGGCCAGATAGGACGCGGAGTCGCGCGGCACCGCGTACTCGAGCCGCGGTGCAGGCTCGGGCAACGGCTCGATCACTCGCGAGACGGGTGGCTCGAAGACGGGCTCGCGCAGTGGTGCCGGCGCGGTGGCCGGTGCCGGCGCGGCTGCAGCCGGCTCCTCGCGCTTCGGCGTTACAGGCGGCAGGGCAGGCTCTGCGGGGATCGGCGCAGGGGCAGACACCACCGGCGCCTCCTGGGCGAAGTCCGGGACGTGCTCGACCGTCTTCTCCTGCGGCTCCTCGGGCGGTGGCAGTGCCGACGCGTCGGTCGCCGCCGACTCCGGCTGCTGTTGCTCCTGCTGCCGCTGGGCCGCCTCGGTCGCGCGGAAAAGCTCCGCGAGGGGACCCTCACGCATGCTCGCGCGGTTTCGCGCCATCGAGCACCTCCTTCGCCAGGTCCCGGTAGGCCTCGGCGGCCGTACCCGTCGGGTCATATTTCAGCACGGATGACCCCTTCACGGGAGCCTCGGCGTACCGGATCGTCTTGCGGATCCGCGTCTTGAAGACGAGATCGCCGAAGTTCTCCTCCAGGATCTCGACCGCTTCGCGCGAATGCAGCGTGCGGCGGTCGAACATCGTCGGCAGGATTCCCTCGATCTTGACCTCGGGATTGAGGTTCTCGCGCACCATCGCGAGCGTGTTCTCGAGCTGGACGAGGCCGCGCAGCGAGAGGTACTCGCACTGCACCGGCACGATCACGCCGGTGGCCGCGACGAAGGCGTTGATCGTCAGCAGGCCGAGCGAGGGCGGCGTGTCGACCATGATGAAGTCGTAGGCCTCACGCACCTCCACCAGCGCCTTCTCGAGTGCGCGCTCGCGGCCGATCATCGAGCTCAACGCGAGCTCGGCGCCGGCGAGGTCGATCGAGGCAACGGCCACATCGACCTCCGCGGTGTGGATGACCTCGGAGATCGGGAGCCGGTGGACGAGCACGTCGAACATCGAGCGCTCGATCGCGTCCGGGTTCATGCCCTGGCTCATCGTCAGGTTTCCCTGCGGATCGAGGTCGATCACGAGCACGCGGAAGCCCTGCTCCTTGAAGGCGACGGCGAGGTTCAGCGTCGTCGTCGTTTTCGCGACGCCTCCCTTCTGGTTGGCGAACACGATCACCCTCTGCAACGACTTCTCCTCGGTGGCAGTGTGCGCCCGAACATTCGGGCGTGGTAGCAGGCGCATGAGTCCCATGTGCAAGCGCCTTTCAAGCCTAGCCGCGCTTTTCCTTCACCAGCGTTTAGCCCGGCTCGCCGTCGTCGTAATCGAGATCGTCGAGCCGGGCGATCAGCCCGAGGCCGCGGAAGTAGATCTTGTTCGAACGAGGGTAGTAGCAGACGTCGTTCGCGTTCCGCGTCCCGTAGGCCAGAAACGTCATGCCGCCCTCGCCCGCGCGGAACCCGTGCGCGATCCCGCTCGACGCTGGGCGCGAGACGACGGCGCCTGCTCGAAGCGGCCTCTCCTCGTAGGCGATGCCGGCCCGCGTGCGCTGCGGCGACGGCCAGAGCTCCAGCGTTCCAGCGCCGTCGAGCACGACGAAGATCTCCTCGTCCGCGGAGTGGAGGTGCGGCGGGGCGCCTTCCTCGCCTTCCGGAACCCGGACCCAGTTCAGCCCTGTCAGCTCGGCGCCGGCGGTGCGCGCGAGCGGCCGGAACGAGCCCCCGTCGTGATCACCTTCCACGTCGTCGAGGTGCACGACGCTGGCCGGGCGCGCGCCGACCTCCGGCACCTCCGGTTCTCCCGCCGCTGCCTCCCGCTTCCATGGATGGTCGCCGCCCCCGGCCTCGACCCACGAGCCACCGAGCCAGGACACTCCTGCGCGCGGAAGGTGCGCAGCCTCCGTCTGGCCGCGGGTGCCGAACGCGAGCACGTCGAGCCCGTCCTCCCCCGCCCGAAGGGTGTGCAGCTCGCGCACGCGGTGGACGATGCAGTCGCCGGGGCCGACCGCGAACGCCGAATCGCGGAGCAGGCAGATGCCCGAGCCCCCGAGGACGAAGAAGATCTCCTCCTCCGCGGTCTGCCGGTGCAACGGCGTCGACCACTTGCCCGGATCGACCTTGATCCGGCACACACCGACCGTCCTCGTCCCGGCTGCCACGCCGAGATCGGTCCACTCGCCGGCGATGTGGCCAGCCTCCGCCCGGCCACTCTCCGCCTCGTCCCAGTGGGCGATCACATGCCGATTATGTCCCGTGCCAGCGCCGTGCGTAGACGCCCGACCACCTCCTCCGTACCGCTCTTCGCCTCGTCGTGCTCGCGCGTCGTCGCCTCGGCCTCGCGGAGCAGCTCGCGCAGTTCGGCCAGCAGCTCACCCGGAGCCGCGCCGCTCCGGTCGAGCTCGTCGATCCGGTCGAGTCGGGCGAGAACGTGCGATTCGTCCATGGGATCGACGCTAGCCGGAAAGGTGCGACGGAAGCGCTACGCGTTCGTCACGAAAGGGTGACGATCTCGGCTAGCCGGCATGAGCGAGCCGCGGCGCAGACCGCAGCCCGAGCAAGACGTCGTCGAGCGAGCGGACGAGCGCCTGCCGGTCCCCGTGTCGCAACGTCTCGACGAGCGAACGGCGGACTGCGTCCTCGGCCCGCGGTGAGGCCTGCTCGCCCGCGGCGAGCGACCGCAGCGAGGCGTGAATCGCGCGGCGTTCCTCGCTGGCGTCGCCGAGCAGGACGGCGGCGCGGAGCTCCCAGGTGTCGCCGAGCAGTCCGGCGAGCGCGCCGCGCAGCTGTTCGGACCGGAACGGCTCGTTCTGGAAGAGCGAGAGCTCCCATCGGTCGAGCGCCTCGGCGAGCGGCGCGTCCCCGTCGGCGAGCGAGAGGCGCGAGAGCACCTCGCGCGTGACCTCGGCACGGAAGGAATCGAGGCGCGTGGCGTCGCCCGGCGGCTGCGTTGCCGCGATGGGCAGCACCGGCCGGATCCCGAACGGTCGCCAGTCCAGCCGCTCGAACAGCACGGGACCGGCGGCGACCGGAGCAGCCGTGGCCAGCCGGATCGCCGAGACGGCGTCGGCCAGCTCGGCGGGGGCATCGGGCGGTTCCGCGCCGGGCTCCAGATCGCGCTCGAGCTCGAGCACGCAGTAGCGGTCGACCTCACGGCCGAACTCCGGCGGCAGCAGGCCCTGTGCCTCGGGCCAGTGATGGGCGAGCTCGCCGGTCGCCGCTGCGCGCATCCGGATCCCGCCGCCGAGCTCGACCTGCGTCACGACGGAGATCCCGACGAGTGGTGCGACGGCCGCGTAGGCGCGCGAGGCACCGAAGAGCGAGTGCTCGAGCGTCGCGTACGCCCGCTCGAATGCCCGGTCGTCCCAGTCGAAGCCGCCGCACGCCTCGGCCGTCGAGATCAGCAGCGAGACGAGGACCGTGCGGAAGAGCGCCTGCTCCTCGGACGGCTTCGGGCCGGCATGAGCGCGGGCGAAGATCGCGGCGGCAGGCTCGCGCAGGAGCTCGTCGAGCGCGATCCTGGCGTCCTCGCGGCCGGCGAGCGCGCTCGCGCGCGACTCGACGAACGTCCGCACGAGCGGGCGGTACTCGTAGAGCGCCGGTCCGGCCCGCTGCACGTGCTCCTCGAAGGAAAACGGGAGGTCGTCACCTTCCTCGAGCGCACGGCCGAGGAAGACGAACGCGCCGAGACAGAAGGCGCGCAGGGTGAGATGCAGTTGCGGTGCGCGTACCGCCATCCGTCCTGCTTACTCCCCCGGCGGTCCGCCTCCTGCCTGGCAACCGGGACACCAGTAGGCAGTCCGGTTGTCATCGCCCTGTCCACGCGAGCGGACGATCGTGCCGCAGCGGGAGCACGGCCGCCCCGATCGCCGGTAGATCCGCCGGCCGGAGCGGCCGGTCGCAAGCGACTCCTGCATCAGCCGGCGGGCGCCGGCGACCGCGTCGCGGAGTGTCTCGTCGGAGACGTCGCGCACGCGCGCCCACGGCGAGACCTGGATCTCCCAGAGCGCCTCGGCCATCCACATGTTCCCGATCCCAGCCACGAGCCGCTGATCCTGAAGCGCCTCCCCCAGCCGATGATCGGCGGCGCCGCGCAGCCGCGCGACGGCAGCGTCGAGGTCGATCTCGTCGGCGAGCACGTCCTGGCCGAGCCGACGGACCGGCCGCGTCTCCAGCGTGAGGACAGGCCCGTTCCAGAGGACGCCCTCGAGCTCGTCGCCACGAAGCACGAGCCACGGCTTCCCCGTCCGCGGCTTGCCACGCGGCTCGACCCGCCAGCGTCCAGTCATCCTCAGATGGCTCCGGACCACGATCCCGCCTTCGAACCGAAGCAGCAGATGCTTGCCGACGGCCTCGACCGACTCGAGCACGCGGCCGTCGACGCGCTCCGCGACACCGGTCACCTGCGCCGCGCGGGTTGGGCGATTCGACTTCGAGTCGCTGCCCGACGAGCGGCTGCAGGCTGCGGGCCGCACGATGAAGAGAGTCGCCCTCGGGCACTGCCGGCCAGCTTAGATCCGCCTCACCGCCGGAGCGTCAGAGGATGCGCTCGGCCGCGGTCTTGCTCGCGTACATCGCCGCATCCGAGGCGGCGAGGAGGCCCGCGGCTTCGCGCGAGTCCGTCGGATAGATCGCGACGCCGAAGCACGCTGCGACGCGCAGCTCGACGGCGTCGATCTCGAACGGCTTCGAGAGCCGCTCGCTGATCCGATCGACCACTGTCTGGACGAGCGCCGGTGCTTCCTCCACGTCGAGGTCAGCGAGCAGGATGACGAACTCGTCCCCACCGACCCGCGCCACGACGTCGGTCTCGCGGGCGCCGGCTCTCAAGCATTCGGCCACCTCGACGAGCACCCGGTCGCCGTAGGCGTGTCCGAGCGAATCGTTGACGTCCTTGAAGCGATCGAGGTCGACGCTCAGGACGGCCACCGAGAGCTTGCCGCGACGCGCGCGCGCGAGCGCGAGCGCGAGCTGCTCGTCCAGCAGCCGCCGGTTGGGGAGCTGAGTCAGGTCGTCGGTCGTCGCGAGAACGGTCAGACGCTTGTTCGTCTCCTCGAGCCGCCGCTCGACGTCCTTCAGGTGGGTCACGTCGGTCACGGTCGTCGCGACTCCCAGCAGGCCGGTTGTCGCAGGCACGGGGTAGTAGCTCACGAGGTGCCAGAACCCCTCCGAGTTCTCGATCTCGATCCCGAGCACGGCCTCTCCCGACTCGAGCACCGCGCGAGCGAGCGGCTCGAGAACGTGTCCGTTCATCGGTGCGAGCTCGTGCAGCGTGCGGCCCTCGATCTCATCGCGTTCGTGTCCCATGATCTCGGCGAGAGACTGGTTGACGCGAACGTGCCGAAGATCGTGGTCGAGGAACCCGAAGCCGGCGGGCGCATGGACGAAGAACGCGTCGAGAAGCGCGCGCTGGCTCTTCGCACTCTCGGCGGCCCGAAAGAGCCTGTCTCGTAGGGCCCGAATGGTGACCGCAACCGTGATCAGGGTCCCGGCACCGAGGATCCACATCTGCGCGGCGTCTGCGGGCGGATGCGTCCGGCCGAGTGCCACACCCCAGATAGCGACGATGATGAGGACCTGGAGGGCGGCTTGCCGCCGATTGAAGTAGATCGAGACGAACATCGCGATACCGAGATAGAGCGGCGCGTAGAGCTGTCCGGAGTCATGGAGGAATGTGAGCTCGGCGACCACCAGCGTCGCGGCGAGCGCCAGCAGATAGTTCGCGGAACGGGGAAGACGCTCGTAGAAGCAGATGAGCGTGAGAGCGAGCACCACGGACGCCGCAACGGCAGGGAGCACATGCACGTCCACGTCCCCGCCGGCTACGGCCGCCGCGAGGACGAGCACCCCTTGGACCACGAAGCAGATCGCCGCGGCACGTGCTCCGGCCAGGGCGCGTCGATCCCTGGCAGGCAGCTGGACCGGGCGGAACCCGACGCGCTGAGCGAATGTGAGAGTCACCGCCCGGTGATCGGGCGGAAACGCGCCGAAATTAGGGGCGCAGCACCGCTCGCCGCGGGCCGGCGAGGAAACCGGCCTCGACGAGCAAGGGCATGATCTCCGTCTCGATCACCGGCCGGCCGTCGAAGCGCTCGACGGCGAGCCGCCTCGGCTTCCCGGCGCTCGGTGTGGTGCGCACGTGCTCGACGAGCGCGGCGATCGCCGGGCGCAGCCATTCCTCATCCGGCTCGCGCAAGGGAACGAGCGTCCGGCCGCCGCGCTCGACGTAGAGAGCCGCCTCGCCGCCGAGGAGCACGACCTGCGCTCCTGCAACGCGGGCGGCGCGGGCGCCGGCTCGCTTCGGCCACGGCAGCGCCGCGCCGTACGGCTGCGCCGGGTCGGCGGCGGCGAGGACGAGCGGCTCGGGCTCTTCCTCGGACCGGAGCTCGCGGAGCCGCTCGACCGCGCCGGGGAGCGCGAACTGCGCGCCGCCGAGCCCTTCGACGAAGTAGCCGCGCCGGCAGGCGCCGATCGTCTCGAGATCCTTCAGCTCGGAGTAGACGGCGCTGTATCCGCCCGGGATCCCCTCGCCGCGGACGCCGTCGCGGGTGACGATCCCCTGGCGCTCGAGCAGCAGCTCGGCGAGCGCGCGCCGGTCCGGCACTCCGGGGAACAGCCTCTCGGTGGGCGACCAGCGGCCCTGCGTCGACGTGATCGACGCACCGCGCGTGCGCGAGAAGCGCCGCGGCCGGCGCTCCGCGCGAGCCGCCTCGTAGCGACGCTGAGCTCGCAGCGGTGTCCAGGCATCGTTTGTCACCTCGCCGGCCCAGACGAGCTCCCAGAGGGCAGGCAGTGCCGACTCCGCCTCGAGACCCGTCGCGTCGAGAAGATCGGACCAGAACATCGCACTCCGGCCGAGTGCGTCGCGGATCGCCTGTGCCTCCGGCGTCTCCGGCTGCGGAGCACCGGCGGGCCGGCCGAGCACCGTGGCGTCCTCACGGAAGTAGACGGCGACGCGGTCGAGCCCGGCGCCGACCCAGACGAGCTCGCCCGCAGCGCAGAGGCCGTCGAGCCAGGCCGGCTGGTAGCCGGGCACACGCCGCGGCAGCACTTCGCTCTCCCAGAGGGTGACCGGCAAGGCGAGACCTTGCAGCGGCACGAGCGCTTCGCGGAGGCCCGCGCGGCGCCCGATTCCGTGCCACGCAGGCAGGAAACGGCCGAGGGCGGCCTGCTCGGCAGGCTCGACCTCACGCCGGAGCGCCGCGAGCGATGCGCGCCGAAGCCTCCGCAGCACGTCGGGGTCGCACCACTCCCGCTCGACTCCGCCGGGCCGCAGCTCGCCGCGTACGAGCAGATCGGCGCGCTCCAGCTCGTGCAGGAGCCCGCCCAGATCGAGACCAAAGTGCTCGTCGGCCTCGCCGGTCGTGAACGGCCCGCGGCCCTTCGCGAAGCGCAGGACGAGCTGGCGGAGCGATTCGGTACCACCTTCCAGGAACGCCTCCGGCAGGCCGCCGGGCGGCATCACGCCGAGCGCGTCCCGGTAACGACCGGCATCCTCGGCTGCGATCAACCGCTCCTCGCCCGCGACACGCACCGGCAGGGCGCGGCGCTCCGCGAGCAGGATCGCCGCCTGACCCTCGTCGTACTCCCCGCCGCGCAGGTCGCCGCGACGCCGGAGCACATCGTGGAGCTCGTCCGGATCGCGAGGCTCGCCGCGCAGCTGCTTCTCGACCTCGGCCAGCGCATCGGGGTCGATCAGCTCGCGCAGCTCCTCCTGGCCGAGCAGCTCGCGCAGCAGGTCGCGGTCGAGCGACAGCGCCTGCGCCCGCCGCTCGGCGGGAGGCGTGTCGTCCTCGTACATGTACGTGGCGACGTAGTCGAACAGGAGCGAGGAGGCGAAGGGCGAGGCCGAGGCAGTCTCCACCTCCACGAGGTCGAGCTCGCGCGTCTGCAGGCCCCTGAGGATGTTCTTCAGCGCCGGCAGGTCGAAGACGTCCTGCAGGCACTCGCGATACGTCTCGAGCACGATCGGGAACGAGCCGTACTTCCGCGCGACCTGCAGCAGGTTCTGCGCCTTCAGCCGCTGCTGCCAGAGCGGTGTTCGCTGGCCGGGGCGGCGGCGCGGGATCAGAAGCGCCCGGCCCGCGTTCTCGCGGAAGCGGGAGCCGAAGAGTGCAGTCTGGCCGACCTCGGCGACGACGAGCTCCTCGATCTCGTCCGGCCCGATCAGGAGGTCGGCGAGGCCCGGCGGCGCGTCGGCCTCCGGCAGGTGGAGCGCGATCCCGTCGTCCGACCAGATCGACTGGGCCTCGAGCCCGAGTGAGTCACGGAGTCGCGCCGTCAGCGCCATCCCCCACGGCGCATGCACGCGGCCGCCGAACGGGGTGAGGATGCAGACGCGCCAGTCGCCGATCTCGTCGCGGAAGCGCTCGACCACGATCGCGCGGTCGGACGGGACGACCCCGGTGGCCGCCGCCTGCTCGCGCAGGAAGGTGAGCAGGTTCTGTGCCGCGCGCGGGTCGAGGTGATAGTCGTCGCGGAGGTGGGTGAGCGCGCTCTCGTCGGAGCGGGCGACGAGCTCGCGCGAGGCACGGCCGATCTTCTCGCCCAGCTCGAACGGCCGGCCGACGCCCTCGCCCTTCCAGAACGGAACAGCTCCGGGGGCACCGGGCGCGGGCGAGACGATCACGCGGTCGCGGGTGATCTCCTCGATCCGCCAGGTCGAGGCTCCGAGCAGGAACGTCTGGCCCTGACGCGCTTCGTAGACCATCTCCTCGTCGAGCTCGCCGACGCGGCCGCCGCCGTCGATGAGGTGCACTCCGAAGAGGCCTCGGTCGGGGATCGTGCCCGCGTTCGTGACCGCGAGGCGGCGAGCGCCCGTGCGCCCGCGGATCACGCCCGCGGTCCGGTCCCAGACGATCCGCGGCCGCAGCTCGGCGAACTCGTCCGACGGATAGCGGCCGGCGAGCATGTCGAGCACGTTCTCGAGCTGCTGGCGCGAGAGGTCGGCGAACGGGTAGGCACCGCGCACGAGCCGGTGCAGCTCGGCGACCTCGATCTCGTCGTCGGCGACGATCGCGACGATCTGCTGTGCGAGCACGTCGAGCGGGTTGCGCGGGATCTTCGTCTCCTCGATCTCGCCGCCGCGCATCGCTCGGGCGACGACGGCCGACTCGAGCAGGTCGGCCCGGAACTTCGGGAAGATCCGGCCCTTTCGAGGTCGAGCCGAGCTCGTGGCCGGCCCGGCCGACGCGCTGCAGGCCGCGCGCGACCGACTTCGGGCTCTCGACCTGGATCACGAGGTCGACGGCGCCCATGTCGATGCCGAGCTCGAGGCTCGAGGTCGCGACGAGGCACGGGATCCGCCCCGCTTTCAGATCCTCCTCGATGATCACCCGCTGCTCGCGGGCCAGCGAGCCGTGGTGCGCGCGCGCAACGTCCTCTTCGGCGAGCTCGTTCAGCCGCACGGCGAGCCGCTCGGCCAAGCGCCGGTTGTTGACGAAGACGATCGTGGAGCGGTGCTCCTTCACGAGCGCGAGGATCGCCGGGTAGATCGAGGGCCAGATCGAGCGGGCATTCGCCTCGTAACCGGAGTCCATCTCGACCCCGTCCTGCATCACGGGCTGGGAGAGCTCGTTCGTCGCCCCGAGCTCGCGCAGGTCCTCGACCGGCACGACCACCTCGAGATCGAGATCCTTGCGCGTCCCCGCATCGACGAGCTGGATCGGGCGACCGCCGGAGACGAAGCGGCCGATCTCCTCCAGTGGGCGCTGCGTCGCCGAGAGGCCGATCCGCTGCGCCGGCCTGTCGAGCAGCGCGTCGAGGCGCTCGAGCGAGAGAGCGAGGTGGGCGCCGCGCTTGGTGCCCGCGACGGCGTGCACCTCGTCGACGATCACGGTGTCGATCGCGCGGAGCGTCTCGCGGGCCTGGGAAGTCAGCATCAGGAAGAGCGACTCCGGCGTCGTGATCAGGATGTCCGGCGGCTCCTTCACCAGCTCGCGCCGCTCCTTCTGCGAGGTGTCGCCGGTGCGGACGCCGACGCGGAGCTCGGACTTGATGCCGGCCAGCGGCCCGCGGAGGTTGCGTTCCACGTCGTAGTTGAGCGCCTTCAGCGGGGAGATGTAGAGGAGACGCAGGCCCTCGCCCGGCGTCGGGTCGAGCCGGTCGATGCCGTAGAGAAACGCGGCCAGCGTCTTGCCGGAGCCGGTCGGAGCCTGGATCAGCACGTTGTTTCCGGTCGAGATTGCGGGCCAACCCGCGGCCTGGGCCGGGGTCGGTCCGGCAAACGCCTGCTCGAACCAGACCCGCGTCTTCGCCGAGAACGGGGCAAGCGGATCCATCGCTCCAGAGTACCCCGGCGTTGACGTCTGCCGAGGAGGCTTGTAACGTCGCCAGGATGCCAAGACCACTCGAGCCAGCAGGTCCGCTAGCGCAAGAGATGATTCAGTTCTTCACCGGCCTCACCGACCCGGCGAACTTGACCGCGTACCACGCAGACGCCGCCGGCTACGTCCAGGCGCAGCAGGATGCCGGCGTCGTCGGCGCCGAGGCGGCGCAGATGATCCTCGGACAAGACGCTGTGATCGTGACGACCTTGGACCCGCCCGGAGGCACGTCCCTCTGCAGGGTCGTCTTCCCGCCGTGACGCTCGCCGTCCCGCTCTCCTGAGCGGGTCGCTCGTCGTCGTCGGCACGGGCATCGGCTTCGCGCGGATCACACTCGAAGCGCGGGCCGCAATCGCCGCGGCCGAAGAGGTGCTCTACCTCGTGTCCGATCCCGTCTCGTCGGTCGGGATCGAGGCGCTGAATCCGAGGGCGCGGTCGCTCGACGGCCTCTACGAGGAAGGTGCACCTCACCGCGAGGCTTACGAACGCATGACCCAGGCGATCCTCGAGCCCGTGCGGGCGGGGAAGCGCGTCTGCGCGGCGTTCTACGGTCACCCGGGCGTCTTCGTCCTGCCCTCGCACGATGCGATCGCCCTTGCCCGCGCCGAGGGATTCGACGCCGAAATGCTTCCCGGCGTCTCCGCGGCGGACTGCCTGGTTGCCGACCTCGGCGTCGATCCAGCGGTGAACGGCATGCAGACCTACGAGGCGGGCGACTTCCTTCGCCGCCGCCCGGCAACCGAGCCGACGACCGCGCTCGTGCTCTGGCAGATCGGCGTCGTGGGCGCGCGCACGCACTCGGCACATGCTTCCGCGCCCGCTCTGGGTGAGCTCGTGGCGCTCCTGCTCGAGCGCTATCCGGCCGGCCACGAGGCGGTCGTCTACGAAGCGTCGTCCTATCCCCGAGTCGCCCCGCTCGTCCGCAGCTTCCGGCTCGAGGAGCTCGACGCCGAGGCGGTCACCCCCGCGTCAACGCTGTACGTGCCGCCAGTTCCTCGCTGAGCGCCCGCGCCCAACGCGCTGCGACCACATTCCCCTTGCCTTCGTAGAGCTGTTGCGCCTGGCCCGCAGCGTCCCGGCCCTCCTCCGCCTCTCCGGCGGCGGCATGCGCCATCGCGAGCGCGAGCAGGGCCTCCGCAGCGAGCACCGGCGAATCGGTCGTGCCTGCGAGCTCGACAGCGGCGGCGCCGGTCTCCTGTGCTTCGCGGCCGCGGCCGAGCTGGGCGAGTGCCTTCGCACGCGCGACGCGCCAGGCGATCTGGGCGTGGACGTCGTCTGGAGAGGACGCCTCCTCGCTCGTGATCGTCGCGGCGAGTGCCTCCTCGAAACGACCCTGCGCATGCAGCGCCTCTGCGAGCTGCGCCGCGATCGACGCGAGGTTCCCGCGCTCTCCGATCTCGTGGAGCCGCTCCAGCGCTGGGCGAAGCTCTCGCTCCGCCGCCCCGGCGTCTCCGGCCAGCAGCTCGGTCGCGCTGGACCACGTCGTGATCGCAGCGGCGCTGACACCTTGGCCGAGGGCGTCGAGGATCTCCCTGCCCTCGCCGCAGCGTGAGCGCGCTTCGTCGAACGCGCCGGCCATCGCGGCCAGGATGCTCGACGCGACGAGAAGGACTCCCTTGGCGGCGCTGTCCGGCGCGGCGCCCTCGATCAGCTCGTCGAGCCGGCGGCGGCCGAGGTCGATCGCCAGAGGTCCGGACACGGTCGCGAGCCCGAGCCGGATCGAGACGTTCGAGACGCGGCTGGGATCGTCGGCGCGGTGGGCGTGCACGAGCGCTCGTTCGAGGACCTCCTCCATCGGGCCGATCTGGCAGCGCCACCAGTACCCGTCCGCGAGCCGTGTGAGCAGACGCGCAACCGTCGCGTCATCACCGGCCGCCTCGAAGGTCGGCAAGGCGCGGTTGATCTCGTCCGCGACCTCGTCGACGCCGCCTTCTGCCCGGACGAGCAGACCGATCAGCGACGAGGCGAGACGGGCGGCAATCGCGCTGCGAGCGTCGCCGGTCTCCTCGGCCGCCGCGATCGCCGCCGCGTTCATGTCCTCGGCGCTCGAGAAGTCACCGAACTTGAAGTAGGCCTCGGCCCGGTCGACGAGCAGGGCGGCGTCCCCCGGCCGCAGCGCCGCCGCCCGGCCGAGGAGGTTCGCTGCGGCGTGCGCGTCGTCGCGGGCGAGCGCCCTGCGCCCCGCCAGCGCCAGCTGCTCGGCCGCCCGGGCGGCAAGCACAGACTCCGCTGCACCCGCGGGGGAGAGCTCGAGCCGGTAGGCGTGCGCCTGCTCGAGGTGGTGGCCGAGAATCTCGTCGAGCTCCGGAAGCAGGCCCGTCCGCGTCTCGACCCAGTCGGCGCAGCGCTCGTGATAGGCGGCGCGGAGGCTCTTCGGCATCGAGTCGTACGCGGCGTCTCGCACGAGGATGTGGGCGAAGCCAAAACCGTCCTCGCCGGCGAACGTGCGCATGTCGGGGCGGATCAGACCCTTGCGCACGAGGGCCTGGAGCGCGCCGGCGACTTCCGGCTGCTCCTCGGGCGGGGTCAGGTCGGCGACGGCGCCCCACCAGAACACCTGGCCGATCACAGCCGCGCGCTGGAGGACGGCCCGCTCGAGCGGTAGGAGCCGGTCGAGCCTCGCGGAGAGGACGGCATGCACGGTGTCGGGTACCCGGAACGACTCCATGTCGGCGAGCGCCTGCAGGCGACCCTCGCGCTCGACGAGCGCGCCGTCCTCGACCAGCATGCGCAACATCTCCTCGAGGAAGAGCGGGTTGCCGCCGGTTGCGCGGCCGACGGCTTCGGCAGCCGCCTGATCGAGCGGGCCGGCGAGATTCTCGAGCAGCTGGGTTGCGTCTTCGGGCTGCAGGGCCGCCAGCTGGATCGTCGGCATTCCCGCCCACGCCGGCCGGACCTCGGCGAGGTCGCTTCGGGCCAGGCAGCAGACGAGGATCGGCGCGTCGCGCGTCCACCCGGCGAGGTACTCGATCAGGTCGAGGAACGTGGGCTCCGCCCACTGGACGTCGTCGAACACGAGCAGCACCGGCCGCTCGCGGGCGAGCGTCTCGAGCAGCCGCCGGAAAGCCCAGTAGATCTCGTCGCTGCGCGATTGCGGCTCGGCGCGGCCGACCGCCTCGAACAGACGGCCGCGCACGGTCTCGCCGTCGCCCTGCTCGGCGAGGACGGCGTCGAGGTCGAGGCGGCGGACGATCTCGACGAGCGGCCAGTAGGTGATTCCGTTCCCGTAGGGCAAGCAGCGGCCCTCGAGGATGTGAGCGTCGTCGCCCAGCGAGCCGACAAGCTCGGCCGCCAGGCGTGACTTGCCGACGCCGGCGTCGCCGAGGACCGTGACCACACGGCAGGACCGCTCCAGCACGACCTGTTCGACGGCGGAACGGAGACGCGCCAGCTCGACGACACGGCCGACAAGCGGCGTATCGATCCGGCGGGTGACGCCGGCCGCATCAGGCAGGACATCGTGGAGCCGCCAAGCCGCGACCGGCTCCGACTTCCCTTTGAGCTCGAGCGGCGCGATTGGATCGGCGACGACCGCGTCTCGCACCAGCCTGATGGTCGAGTCGCCGACGAGGATCTCCCCTGCTCCTGCGGCCGCTTCGAGCCGCTGCGCGACGACGACGGCGTCACCGGTCGCGAACGCGTGCCCCTGCTCGGGATCGCCTGCGATCACCTCGCCGGTGTTGACGCCGGTGCGCACCCCGATCCTGATGCCGTACGCGGCTTCGAGCCGGTCGTTCAGGCCGGCGAGCGCCTCGCGGAGCTCGACCGCTGCGCGGACCGCGCGCAACGCGTCGTCCTCGTGCACGACGGGGATCCCGAACGCAGCCATGACCGCGTCGCCGACGAACTTCTCGATCGTGCCGCCGTGCCGCTCCAGCACCTCGCGCGCGGTCTCGTGGTAGCTCGACCAGACACCCCGAAGTGACTCGGGATCGAGGCGTTCCCCCAGCGGCGTCGAGTCTGCGACGTCACAAAAGACGAGCGTGACGGTCTTCCGGACCATGAAATCAGTCTATGGCCAGTTGAAATCGATGCCTAGCCCGGCCTTCGCCGGGATCAGTCGTCGTCAGAGACCGAAAACAGCAGGAACTGGGTGAATTGTGCGGGCGCGAAGTTGTTGTCGCTGACCAGGATCAGCGAACGGCGGCCGTGGCGCAGGTCCTGGCCGAACGCCATCCCCTCGACGTTGTCGAGCGGGATTCCAAGCGTGTCGAGGTCGAGAACGAGGGTCTTCCTGGCCGGTCGCAGGCCGTCGAGCAGCGTCGCGAGGCTGTCGAAGCCGTTGACGTTGTCGGCACGTTTCAGCGAGACGTCGTAGAGGCGGATCTTGTTGCCCGTCCCGGGTGCGCCGACCGAGAACGATCGCTCCATCGAAAGCAGCCTGTCGTTCTTGAGGGGAAGCAGCTCGACAAGCCCGCTGACTGCGAACTGGGTCGCGGGCACAGGCGGCTCCCGGATCGGGTCGGTCCAGTAGACGTATTGCCGGTCGAGTCTGCCGCGCTTGACGTCGTAGCGGAGGAGCCGGGCCGGACTGCCGTTGGTGAGCGTCGCCGGCGGGCCGTCCTGGACGAGCGCCGCCTCGGTCCCGGTGAAGACGTACTTGCCATTCGGCGTCGTCCCCGCGCTCTCGAAGCCCAGGTTCTGGCGCACGCCGCGACTGCCGTCGGCTACGGGCAGGAAAGGACTCGGCACCGGCAGCGACCGGAGCTGGCGGCCGTCGAGAGAGAACTCGCGCACCCACGGGTCGATCAGCCGGGTCGCGAAGCCCTCCGAGGTGATCACAAGCGTGTCGCGCTTGGTCAGCGCCAGGCCTTCGGGATCGACGCTCAGCGCCGCGAACGGCTGACCGGTCTCGTCGCGCAGCGTCGTCACGGCGAGGATCTGAACCGCGGGAACGCCCGACGAGACGTCGATTCGCAGCGTGTAGAAGCGGACGTTCGTCTGATCGTCGGACAGCGCATAGAAGACGCGGCGATGCCGGTCGTACGCGAAGCCCGAGAGGCCGCCGAACTGCGTGCCCTGGAACTGGGTCGCGGTGGGGATGATCTGCTGGCCGAGGAACCGCAGCTCCAGCCGGCCGTCATCGTGTCCGTGGTCGGCGCGAGCGGCTCCCGCCGTCGCCCCCGCGAGGGTGAGCGCGACGAGCAGCAGCCGCGCAAGCTTCGTCAGTCCGAGTGCCATGTGCGCACCTCCCATTCGTCGTTATGCGAGCAGGTAGACCGTGAACACGATCGCCAGCACGACCGCAACCAGGGCGGCGACCGCGATGTGGACGCCGCTCAGGACGAGCCACGGCGTGCGCTCGCTCTGTCCTCGCTCGGCCTCGGCTGCAAGCTCCTCGGTCTTCTCGATTGGATCCGGCATGCAGCCTGGATACCCGAGCGCGCTAGGATCGAATCGTGCCGGACATCCTCCACTTCACCGGGAACGAGGAAGCCGATCGGCTGATCGCGGCGGAGCCGCTGGCGCTGCTCATCGGCTTCGTCCTCGACCAGCAGGTGACAGTGCCGACCGCGTTCGCCGGCCCGCTCAAGCTGAAGCAGCGTCTGGGCCGCCTGGACGCCGCCGAGATCGCCGGCTTCGATCCGGACCGCCTGCTGGCGGTCTTCCGCGAGAAGCCCGGCGTCCACCGCTTCGCGGGGAGCATGGCCAAGCGCGTCCAGGACATGTGCGCCCTCGTGGCAGACAAGTACGACGGCGATGCGAGCCGTGTCTGGCGCGACGCCACCGACAGCGACGACCTGAAGCGGCGGATCGAGGAACTCCCCGGCTTCGGCGAGATGAAGGTGAAGGCGCTCGCGTCGGTGCTCGCGCGCCGCTACGGCAACGAGATGGCGGAGCCGCTCGTCCCGAACCATCCGATGCTCGGCGACGTCGACTCACCCGAGGCGCTGGTCGAGTACCAGGCTGCAAAACGCGCCTTCAAGGCTTCCCTGCGCGCCGCCCAGGCGTGATCGAGCTCAGGACGTACCGCGACGGCGGCCAGTCCGCCGCCGACGTCGCACGCGAGGTCGCCGAGTTCGTGAGCGCCGCCGAGCGGACGCTCGAGCTCGCGCTCTACGACATCCGCCTCCACGACGAGGCAGCCGCGCTGGTCTCCGAGGCCCTGGTCGACGCGCAGGAGCGCGGCGTCACTGTCCGGCTCGTCTACAACGTCGACCACCCCGGGCCGATCCCGGTTCCACCGCCGCCACAGACGGCCCCTGAGCTCCTCGAGGCGCTGCCGATCCCCACCCGCCCGATTCCCGGCGTCCCCGACCTGATGCACCACAAGTACGCGATCCGTGACCGCGAGACGGTCTGGACCGGCTCGATGAACTGGACGCAGGACTCGTGGTCGCGGCAGGAGAACGTCGTCGCGATCGTCGGGTCGACCCAGCTCGCCCACGCCTACGGCCTCAACTTCGACGAGCTCTGGGAGACGGGCGACGTGATCGGCTCCGGCCACGTCGAGCCACGGCCGGTCGACGTGGACGGGATCGAGGTGCGTCCCTGGTTCACGCCCGAGCATGGCGAGCCGCTGGCACATCGGATCGCGAAGCGGATCGGCGGAGCGAAGCGGCGTGTCCGAATCGCCTCACCCGTGCTCAGCTCGGGGCCGATCCTCGGGACGCTGGCCGAGGTCTGCTCCGACGGCAAGGTGGACGTCGCCGGTGTCGTCGACGACACGCAGGTCGACGGCGTCCTCTACCAGTGGCACCTGAATGGGAACTCGACCTGGAAGATTCCGACGCTCCGCCGCTTCCTCGAGGCCGCCCGCTTCGCCGGCAAGCCGTCCACGAAGTGGTCACCGGACACGGTGCACGACTTCATGCACGCCAAGATCACGGTGGCCGACGACATCTCGTTCATCGGCAGCTTCAACCTCTCGCACTCGGGCGAGATGAACGCGGAGAACGTGCTCGAGATCCGCGATGCCGAAATCGCCGACCGGCTGGCGACGTTCGTGGACGAGATCCGTGCGCTCTACCCGCTGGTCACGCTGCCGGAGGACAAGACTCCGGCCGCAGCGGCATCTCCTCTTCTGTGAAGCGAATCGCTCTCCTCGCCGCCGGCGTGCTTGCGCTCGGCGTCGCCGTCGCCTCGGCCGCCAGGCTGCCACAGGCGCCGGCCTGCCCGGTTTTCCCGGCCTCGAGCCCCTGGAACCAGCGGGTCGACAAGCTCCCCGTTGCACCGGAGTCGGACCGAGTCGTCGCAGCGATCGGCGCCGACGACCACATGCACGCCGACTTCGGCTCCGGTCTCTGGGACGGCGGGCCGATCGGAATCCCGCTCACGGTCGTCCGAGGCACCCAGGCGAAGTCGCGTGTCGCATTCCAGTACGCCTCCGAGTCGGACAAGGGGCCGTACCCGATCCCGAAGAACGTCGCGATCGAGGGCGGCCGCCAGTCGGACGGCGACCGCCACGCGCTGATCGTCGACCGCGACACGTGCAAGCTCTACGAGCTCTTCGCCCTGTACCCGACGGCGAACGGTGGCTGGCGTGCAGGGTCTGGCGCGATCTTCGACCTCCGCACGAACAAGCTGCGCCCCGCCGGCTGGACCTCAGCCGATGCTGCGGGCCTGCCGATCCTGCCCGGCCTCGCACGCTACGAGGACGTGGCGAAGGGGCGGATCGACCACGCGCTCCGGTTCACGGTCTCCGACTCACGGCGCGCGTACGTCTGGCCGGCGAGGCACTTCGCGAGCGACAACACCGATCCGAACCTGCCGCCGATGGGAATGCGCTTCCGCCTCAAGCAGAGCTATCCGATCGCCGGCTTCCCACGCCAGGCGCGGATCGTGCTCCAGGCGCTGAAGGAGTACGGGATGATCGTGGCCGACAACGGCTCGAACTGGTACGTCAGCGGCGCTCCGCACCCGAAGTGGTCGAACGACCAGCTGCACACGCTGCACCGCGTGCCCGGGTCAGCCTTCGAAGTCGTCGACGGGACGAAGCTCAGGAACTGACGCGGCGGGCGCCGACGAAGGACGACGACCTGCTTGCGAGCGAAGTGACGCGGACGACCCCACCCGTCTGCGGCGCGTCGATGAAACGGCCCTTGCCGATGAACAGGCCGACGTGGCCGAGCCCGGAGAAGAAGACCAGGTCCCCCGGCTTCAGTGCCCAGCGAGAGACCTTGCGCCCGTAGCGGTACTGGGAGGCTGCGTGGTGCGGCAGGTTGACGCCGAGCTTGCTGTACACGTACATCACGAGGCCGGAGCAGTCGAAGCCGTGCCCGGGACTGGCGCCGCCCCAGGCGTACGGGACGCCGATGTAGCGGCGGGCGAGCCCGGCTGCGCGCTCCCCCACCGTGATCGTCGGGCGCGACCGCTTCGCCGCGTGCTTCTTGCGAAGCTTCGCTCTCCACTGCGCGCCGCTCAGCTTGGGGCTGCGCGGCTTGGCGGCTGTCGAGTGGGTGTCACCACGGAGGGCGACGTGGGAGCCGGTCCGCTGCGTGTAGACGGCGTCGGCCGCCGATGTCTGACCGACGGCGCAGACGAGCGTGGCGAGCGCGGCAGCGCAGAGGATGCGTAGTTGCATGAGATCGAGGGACAAGCTGCCCGGCGGTTCCGCCAGGCCCGGCGGTCAGCCCAGGTAGCGCCAGTCGAAGAAGTGACGCGCAGGCGTCGAGAGATGGGCGGCCGAAAACATCCGGCGTCCAGGGTAGCCCTCATCCCGACTCCGGAAGTAGCCCAAAAGGGGGATCCGCGCGGCCACGTAGCATCGGGTCGTGCGTCCGCGCCCCAACCGGATCGAAGCGCTCCCGAAGCAGTACTTCACGTCGCTGCTCGCGCGGGTCGCCGCCGTCGCGGCCGAGCCCGGCGAGCCGCTGATCGACCTCGGCCGCGGCAATCCCGACGTCCCGCCGCCGGCGCACGTCGTCGAGGCCCTCGCCGAGTCCGCGCGCGAGCAAACCTCGGCGGTGCACGGCTACGCGCCCTTCGCGGGCCTGCCGGAGCTGCGGGAGGCGATCGCCGCGCGCTATGCAGAGGTCTACGGCGTCGAGCTCGACGCACACCGGGAGGTCGCGGTCGTCCCGGGTACGAAGAGCGCGCTGATCGAGGTCGCGCTCTGCATTGCAGGCCCGGGTGACGCGATCGCTCTGCCGGATCCCGGCTACCCGGACTACAACTCTGCGGTCGCGCTTGCCGGGGCGGAGCGAATGCCGTTGCCGCTGGACGAGGCAGGGCGGCCCGAGTGGGACGCGCTCACGAGAAAGCCGGCGCTCATCTACCTCAACTACCCGTCCAATCCGACCGGGGCGGCCGCGCCTGACCGGGTCTTCGCCGAAGCCGTTGCCCTCGCCGACTGGACCGACGGAACCGTCCTGCACGACTTCGCGTACGGCGATCTCGTCTTCGACGGCCGCCGGCCGCAGAGCTTTCTCGCGGAGCCCGGCGCGCGTGAAGTCGGCGTCGAGCTCTTCTCGCTCTCGAAGAGCTACGGCATGGCGGGCTGGCGGCTCGGATTCGTGCTCGGGAACGAGGAGCTCGTCGCGCGGGTGACGTGGTTGCAGGAGCACGTGCGCGCAGGGATCTTCGTCGCGCTGCAACGGGCCGCGATCGCCGCCCTGACGGGCCCACAGGAGACGGTTGGCGAACGGAGGGCGCTGTATGAGGCGCGTCGCGACCGCGTCGTCGCGGCCCTGCCGGCGCTCTCGCCCCGGTGCGAAGGAACGTTCTTCGTCTGGCTCCAGCTCCCGGAGGGCTGGTCCTGCGAGCGCCTGCTGCAGGAAGCCCGGGTCGCGCTCGCACCTGGGGAAGGGTTCGGAGCGAGGGGCATCGGCCGTGCGAGGCTCTCGCTCGCGGTATCCGACGAGACGCTCGACACAGGTCTCGAGCGCCTGCGGGAGGCGCTCTCCCGCGAGTAGAGTCGAGTCGTGTTCGAGGAGCTGCTGCGGCGCTGGGATGGCGAGCACGCCGTTGCCCGCTACGACGCGTCGACCGGCACGTGGATGCTCGTCTGCATCCACTCCACCCAGCTCGGCCCCGCGATGGGCGGGACGCGGATGAAGGTGTACAGCGAGCCGGCGGAAGCGCTCGAGGACGGCCTGCGGCTCGCGGGCGGAATGACTCGCAAGCTCGCCGTGCTCGGGCTGCCGTGCGGCGGCGGCAAGGCCGTGCTCGCGGTGCCCTCGATCCCCGCCGGCGACGAGCGGCGGCGTGTACTCGAGCGGTACGCGGAACTCGTCGATTCGCTCGGCGGGACGTTCGTCACCGGCCCGGACGTGAACACCGGTGAAGCGGACATGGACGTGATCGGCGACCGCACGCGGCACGTCTTCTGCCGCAGCATCGAGAGCGGCGGCTCCGGCGACCCAAGCATCCACACCGCGCTCGGTGTCTTCTACGGCATCAGGGCCAGCCTCGCACACGCATTCGGATCCGACGATCCCGCCGGGAGGACCGTTCTTGTCCAGGGGGCCGGCTCAGTCGGCGCCAAGCTCGCGAGGCTGCTCGAAGAGGCCGGCGCGACCGTCCTGGTGAGTGACGTCGACGAGGAGCGGGCGCGTGCAACGGGGGCGGCCACCGTTCCGCCCGCTGCGGCGCTGGAGACTGAGTGCGACGTGTACTCGCCGTGCGCTCTGGGAGCGACGCTGAACGCCGACTCGATTCCGAGGCTTCGCTGCTCAGTCGTCGCGGGCGCGGCCAACAACCAGCTCAAGACCGACGAGGACGGTGAGCGGCTGCGTGCGCGGGGAGTCCTTTACGCGCCGGATTACGCGATCAACGGCGGTGGCGCGCTCCATGGGATCGGGCTCGAGCACCTCGGCTGGGACGCCGAGCAGCTCGAGCGGAAGGTCGAAGGGATTGGCGCGACGTTGTCCCGAATCTATGCCGAGGCGGACGCGGAGGGGATCCCGACCCACGCCGCCGCAGAGCGCCTCGCGGCCGAACGCCTGCGGGAACCCTGAGGCGCCGCGCGGTGTAATAACCGCATGAGAGCGTTCCTCGTCGCTGCCCTGGCCGCGTCAGCGCTCCTCGCCCTTCCGTCGGCGAGCGCGAAGGACTTCGGCCCCGGCGACATTCGCGTGTGCAATGCAACCCGCTGCGTCCCGGTCACGAAGCGCGACGTCGTTGCGCAGCTCGGCCCCTTCTACTACAGCGGCCCCGCCCTGGCGCACCGCCGCGCACCCGCGCTGGGATCGCCGTACTTCCAGCTGCGCTTCCCGAACGGCTACGTCACGGGCATCGTCGCGACCCGGCAACTCGACCGTTTCCTCAGCTACGGCGTCCATCTGGAGCGATTCGACGCCAACACGTGGTACGCAGTGCCGCGCAAGCTGTCCGCAGAGCTTCGCCGGCTGACCGCCGGCATGCGCCCGCTGCGCGTCACACGCTCGGCGCTCGCCAAATCCCACTGAAGGCTAACGACGCGCGAGCCGGCGGCCGACCGCCCACGCTACGAGCAGGGCGAGCGCCGAGACGACCTGCCAACCGACTGCAACACGGTTGACGTCGACGGCCGGTCGCCAGACGACCTCGCCGTCCCGAATGACATAGGCGCCGACAGGACGCGCCGCGACGCCGAAGCCGCCGCCGCCGTTTCCCTCCGAGTCACCGCCTCCGCCGCCTCCGCCGAGAACCGCGGCAGCGGGAACCACTGTCATCCCCTCCAGCTCGATCGGCTCGCCGTAGACCCGGCGCACGGTGAGCGCGTCGCGCGCGCCCTCGAGAATCTCGTCGACGTTCGGCATTGCTCAACCCCCTCTTCGGAATCGCGACCGCGAGCCTAGCGAAGCCGCGCCCAGTAGAGATCCGTCCGGAGCGGGTGGCGGTAGTGCTCGTCCGGCAAGAGCTCCGCCAGCTGCGCCAGCAGCCGTTTCCGGTCGGACTCGGGCAGCGCGGCGATCATGCTCCAGGACGAGGCCTGGGCGAGGATTCCCTCGCGGTCGAGCTCGACCGGATTCGGATAGCTCGCCTCGGTGAACGGCTCGAACGGGCCGGGGAACGGCGCCTGCCAGAGCCCTGTGCCGACGGTCTGCTCGGGCGACTTCTCGATCGCGCCCGTGCCGGTACGCCTCCCAGAACGCCTCCGGGCAGACGGCGGCTCGACGTCGCCGTCGAGCTGGTTGAACAGGATCGCGAGCACGCCGCCGGCCGGAGCACGCGTGCGATCTCGGCCACGGCGTCGCCGTTCGCGAACCAGTGGAAGGCTTCGCCGACGAAGGCCGCGTCGACGGACGTCGTCGGCGAGCGGGATCGCGTCGGCACTGCCCCTGAGCGCTTCCGCCTCGGGAACGATGCGCTCGAGTACGGCCCGCATCCCGTCGAGCGGCTCCACTGCGATCACGCGCGCGAAGCGAGCGACGAGCTGCCGCGTCAGCTTCCCGGTGCCGGCCGCCAGGTCGAGCACGACCGAGTCCGCGCGGAAGATCGAGGGCGTCGAGCGCCGCCTCGGCATAGCCCGGCCGCCCACGCTCGTACGCTTCGGCCGTGCGCTCGAAGCTGCGCGCGAGATCTGTCACACGCCGGCGAGAAGGAAGGCGCGGCTCTCGCGCAGCATCTCGCGGGCGATCACCAGGCGCTGCACCTCCTGCGTCCCCTCGTAGATCTGCGTGATCTTGGCGTCGCGCATGAAGCGCTCCACCGGGTACTCCTTGATGTAGCCGTAGCCGCCGAGGATCTGCACCGCCTCGGTCGCGACCCACATCGCGACGTCGCCGCACTTCAGCTTCGCCATCGCGGAGGCCTTTGTCAGCTCGGTGTCGTCGGCGCCCTCGTCGCACATCCGGCCGAAGCGGTAGAGCAGCCCGCGCGCGGCCTCGGTCTCGGTCTCCATGTCCGCGAGCTTGGCCTGGATCAGCTGGTGCTCGGCGATCGGCTTGCCCATCGTCTCGCGCGTCTTCGCGTACTCGAGCGCATAGTCAGTCGCGCCCTGCGCGATCCCAAGTGCCTGCGCCGCAACGCCGGGGCGGGAGCGGTCGAGGATCCGCATCGCGATCTTGAAGCCCTCCCCTTCGGCGCCGAGCAGGTTCGCGACGGGGATCCGGCAGTCGTCGAAGGTCAGCTCGCCGGTCGTGGAGCCCGAGATGCCCATCTTCTCCTCGAGCCGCGCGACCGCGAAGCCCGGTGCGTCACTCTCGACGAGAAAGGCCGAGATGCCCGAGTGACCCGCATCCGGGTCAGTCTTCGCGAAGACCGTGTACAGATTGGCGACGCCCGCGTTGGTGATGAAGCGCTTGCCGCCGTTGAGGACGTACTCGTCGCCGTCACGGACGGCTGTCGTCCGCATCGCGGCGGAGTCCGAGCCGGACTCCGCCTCGGTGAGCGCGTAGGCGGGCAGCCATTCCCCGCTCGCGAGCCGCGGCAGGTAGGCCTCCTTCTGCGCCTGCGAGCCGGCGAGCTTCAGCCCGAGCGAGCCGAGCTCCTGCACGGCGAGCAGGAGGCCGCTCGTCGCGCAGACCTTCGAGACCTCCTCGATCGCCACCAGTGCGAGCAGCGTGCCGGTGCCCGAGCCTCCCCACTCCTCGTCGAAGAGCAACCCGAAGAGCTCGTGCTCGCGAAAGAGCTCGACGACGTCCCACGGAAACTCGTGCGACTCGTCGATCGCGGCCGCGCGAGGAGCGACGCGCTCGCGCGCGAGCGTGCGGACGAGCTCGCGAATCTCGCGTTGCTCGTCGGTCAGGACGTCCCAGGCCATCGCCCAGGAATTGTATGGCTACTCGGGCTCGTCCCAGGTGAAGACGACCGACGGTGCCGAACGCTCGAACGGCCCGTGGTAGACGGCTTCGATGTTGTTCCCGTCGGGATCGAGGACGAAGGCGCCGTAGTAGCCGGGGTGGTACGACCGCTCACCGGGAGCGCCGTTGTCGCGCCCGCCCGCAGCGAGCGCAGCGTCGTAGAAGCGGTGCACGGCATCCTGGTCGGCCGCCTGGAACGCGAGGTGCATGCCCGTCGTCGGCTCACCGTCGGCGCTGATGTAGAGCTCGTCGCTTGCGAGCGAGTGGTCGCCCACACGGAGCTCCAGCCCGAGCGACTCGAGCGCGGACTCGTAGAAGCGGCGGCTCGCCTCGAGGTCCGCGACCCGGAGGTGCACGTGATCGAAGAGACGCCCTGCGTGTGCCTCAGGCATTGGCTCCAAGGATACGACCTCGAACCTCGCCGAGGGGATCCCCGCGGAGGACAACCTCGTCGCCGTCCTCGAGGAACGTTCGCTCGCTACCGTCACCGAGCTTCAGCGGCTCCTGCCCGTTCCAGGTCAGCTCGATCAGGCTTCCCTCGCTGCCGCGTTCGCTGCCGGAGATCGTGCCCGAGGCCATCAGGTCGCCGGTGCGGATGCACGCGCCGTTCGACGTCGCATGGGCGAGCTGCTGCGGCATCGTCCAGTAGAGGCCACGTGCGTTTCCTCGCGAGACAACGGTCCCGTTGAGGTCGACCTCGAGCGGGATGTCGAATCCCCAGTCACCCTCCACGCGCAGGTGCGGGAGCGGCTGGGGATCCTGCTCGGGCGCCGGGACCCTCGAGTCCTCGAGGAGCGCGAGCGGCGTCACCCAGGCCGAGACCGAGGTGGCGAAGCTCTTCCCGAGGAACGGGCCGAGCGGGACGTACTCCCAGGCCTGGATGTCGCGGGCGCTCCAGTCGTTGACGAGCGCGACTCCGAAGACGTGGTCGCGAAACGCCGATGCGGCCACCGGTTCGCCCAGCGTGCTGGGGACGCCCACGACGAACCCGAGCTCGAGCTCGATGTCGAGCCGACGAGAGGGGCCGAACGAGGGTAGCGTCGGCATCAGGTGGCTTGGACTGTCCCTGTGGGCGCCGCACCGGCGTCCCGCTGACGACGACGGTGCCGGCGCGGCCGTGATAGCCGACCGGCAGGTGGCGCCAGTTCGGCAGCAGCGGCTCGGAGTCGGGCCGGAACATGCGGCCGAGGTTCGTCGCGTGCTCGAGCGAGGAGTAGAAGTCGACATAGTCGGCGACGGTGAACGGCAGCACGGGCCGGACGTCCTCGAGCGCGATCGTGTTGCCCGCCTCAGCCGCCGTCACGGCCTCCTGGGTTGCGCGGTCCCACGCCTCCAGGCCCTGCGGCAGCAGCGCGTCGAGGCCGCCCGCGGCCACGTCGACGACTGCGTCGCCGGAGCGGAATCCGAGCCTAGGCTCGCCGGCGGCGCTGGTGAACGTCCCGAACCCCTGGATCACAGGATCCCCAGCTCCATCAGCTCGTCGACAGGCTCGAAGAACGAACAGCTGCCGACCGCGACGAGCTGCTCTCGGCGGACCCGCGCGAGCTCCTCCGCACCGGCTTCGAGACCCTCCCACCGGAGAGCCTCCGGCGCCAGCATCACAGTTCCCTCGAGCGCGTTCTCGTCCTCGAACACGCACGCAGCCAGGACGTTCAGGAAGCCGTGCCGCTCGTCGTTCGCCAGCGGGTGGTGCAGGCCGGCCGTGGCCTTGAACGGAACACCGGCGTCTCGGCAACTTCGGAGGAAGCGCCCGAGCTCCGCGCGCGACGGAACCTCGGCGCCGCCACAGCGCACCTTCGCACGCAGGCCGCGCTCGGCCAGCTCGGCCACCCTCTTCTCCAGCTCGTCGCCCAGGGGCAGCTCGACGTATGCCTCACCCGTCAAGCCTTCGAGACCGGACTCCCAGCGCGTCTCGACAGCCTGGGCGCGCGGATCCCCGCTGTACGGCCCGTCCACGAGCACGGAGAGCGCGCGGTCCTCCCCCTCGAGCTCGTCGAGACGCGACGCGGGCCAGACGAGTCGCGCGAGCAGCCACGAATTCTCGGCTGCGCGAGCCCGGCGATCCTCGTCGAGCGCGTCCGGCATCGGCAGGCTGGCCGGCGGGAAGAGCGGCGCGTGATCGATCAACGCGGTCAGCGCCGCACGGCGCGCGTCCAACACACGTCGAGTCTAGAGCGCGCGGCGGAAAAGGATCGTCCGGCTGAAGCCGCCCAGGTAGCCCGCGCCGGCCTGGTTGATGCTGATCGCGATCCGGAGCGTCGATGCAGTGCCGCGGGGAAGCGCTGCCCGGAACGTCACAGGCCGGAAGAGCGCGGTTGAGCGCTTGTTCAAGCGCAGACGCTTGATGGTCACCCATCGGCCCGCAGCGGTCCGCCGCTGCAGCTGGACGAAGCGGCCGGTGAATGGACGCACACCCGTGACGCGCGTCGAGAGCAGGCCCGCCGAGGTCCGGCGAAGCGAAACGGCGGGCCGGACGCCTACCTCTGTCGCGCCGCTCCTACCGCCGTTCCAGCTCGCCAGGTAGGAGGTGCGGATCCGCGGCCTCGCGACGTAGCGCCATGTTCCGTCGGCGGCGGTCAGGACGGTCGCGATCGACCTGAACGACCCTTCGCCGAACGGTTGTGCGAAGACCGTCACGGTCTCGCCGGCGCGCTTGACGGGAACGGATCCCGACAGCGTGAGGCCGCGTCCGTGGACGACCAGGCGCGCGGGAGTGGCGAGCGTGACGCCGACCGTCGTGAACGTCGCGTTGGCCCCTCGACCGGTCCCTGCATCGCTCGTCGCGACGAGCCGGTAATGGTAGGTCGTCCCTGACGCGAGACCCGTGAGCGGTGCGCTGACGCTTCTCGCCCCGGAGCCGGAGGGGACGCTCCTCGTCGGCGTCCGCGACCCGTACCGCGTCGACGTCCCGTACTCGAAGTACCAGTTCGTCGCCCTGCCTCTTCGGGTCGACCGCGCCCGTCAGCGTCGCCGTCGTCGCTCCAGCGTTCTGGGCGGCACCGGTGCTGACCGCAGGCGCAAGCGACGTGCTGAAGGTCCGGTCGGCGCCAAAAGTCGTGCCGGAGGCGTTCGTCGCGACCAGGCGATAGTGGTAGGTGGTGGTCCTTCTCAGGCCCGTGAGCGATGCGGCGACGTTGACGGCGTTCGTGCCCGCGCCGAGGCTCCTCGTCGGCGTCCTGGTGCCGTAGCTCGTGCCCGTGCCGTACTCGAAGTACCAGGTCGTGGCTTGCCCATTCGGTGTGACTCGGCCGTTGAGCCTCGCCGACGTCAGGGCGATCGAGCTCGCGGCCACGGTAACCGTCGTGGGCGCCGTGATCGTCGAGAAGGTCTGGTCCGCGCCTCGGCTCGTTCCGGCGTCGCTGGTCGCAACGAGGCGATAGTGGTAGAGCCGGCCACGCGTCAGGCCCGACACCGACGCCGAGACGCCCACCGTGCTCGTACCCGAGCCTGCGCTCTTCTCGGCCGTCTTCGAGCCGTAGCTCGTGCTCGTCCCGTACTCGAAGTACCAAGCCGTCGCGCGTCCGTTCGGATCGACGGTGCCGTTGAGTGTCGCGGTCGTCGTCGTCACGCTCGTCGCCGAACCGGTAACCGCGACCGGCCCGGCCGACGTGGTGAAGATTCCGTCGGCGCCTTGATCCGTGCCGGAGCTGTTCGTCGCCACCACCCGGTAGTGGTAGGTCGTGCCGGCCGTGAGACCCGTGAGCGAGGCCGACACTGCCGTGTTCGCCGTGCCCGACCCGGCGCTGACGTTCGCGGTCTTCGTGCCGTAGCTCGTGCTCGTTCCGTATTCGACGTACCAGGTCGTCGCCTGGCCGCCCGGATTCACCGTCCCCGTGGCGGTCGCCGTGGTCGGACCGACCGAGGTGACCGGGCCGGTGATCGCCGACGGGGCGGCGGCAGCTGCCGAACCAGCAAGCGTGAGCCCAACCGTGGATGCGAGAACCGCGAATACGAGAAGTCTGTGGATGCTGCCGCCCTTCGTGCGAGTTGTCACCGCTGAAGTACCCGCTCCTGGTAAAGGGAGTGCTAGGAGACTGGAAAGGTTCTGTTCGGGCTAGGCTCACCGCCGTGATCCTCGAGAACGGCGTCGTCCGGTCGCATGGACCCTTCGCTCCCCGCCTCGCGGGCGCTCGCGATCGCCGGTCCGTACGTCGCCGGCGGCGTCGGAGTGCACGAAACGGCGCTTGCGAGCCCGAACGTCGTCGACCTCGGCGGACGTTGCGTCCTGCCTGCCTTCACCGACTCGCACGTCCACTTCCCCACCTGGTCGCTCGCACAGAAACAGGTAACGCTCGACGGCTGCGCGTCGCTCGACGAGGCACTCGCGCGGGTCCGAGACGCAGAGATCCTGCCGCGGTCGCTGGCTGCGCGGCTACGGCTGGCGCGACGGCGACTGGAGTCCGTACGTCGCCCCGACCAAGGAGGCGCTCGACGAGGTCACGGGCGAGACGCCGACGATCATGATCTCGAAGGACTACCACTCCGCGTGGCTGAACTCCGCCGCGCTCGCAGCCGCAGACGGCGATCTCGAGCTCGCGGGCGGCGTCGTGGAGCGCGACCAGCAGGGGGAGCCGACCGGCATTCTCCGGGAGGAGGCGGCCTGGCAGTTCCGCGACCGCTACGTCCTGACGACCGAGGACGAGTGGGTGGAGGCGACGCGAGCGGGGATCAAGCTGGCGAACTCGCGCGGCGTCGGCGGCGATCCACGACAAGGACGGCTGGCTCGGCTCGCCCGGCATCTTCCAGCGGCTGCGCGACGAGGGGAACCTCTCGCTGCGGGTCTGGGGCTCGATCCCGCACGACCACCTGGACAACGCCGCGGCGCTCTCGCTGCGCTCCGGCTTCGGAGACGAGTTCCTCCGGGTCGGCTACCTGAAGTGCTTCATGGACGGAACGCTGGGCTCGCGGACCGCGCTGCTCACCGATGGATCCGGCGTCGAGATCACCTCGCGCGAGGAGCTCGAGGAGATCATCCGGCGGGGCGCAGAGCGCGGCTGGCCGGTCGGCGTCCACGCCATCGGCGACCAGGCGAACCGGAACGCGCTCGACGCGTTCGAGGCGACACGAGAGGCCTGGGAGCACAAGGGTCTGCGGCAGCGGATCGAGCATGCGCAGTGCCTCACGGCGGAGGATCTCCCCCGCTTCGCCGCGCTCGGGATTGCCTGCTCCGTGCAGTTCTCGCACGCGCCGTCCGACCGCGACCTGGCAGAGCGTCTCTGGCCCGACAGGCTCGAGGGCACGTACTCGTTCCGCTCGCTGCTCGACTCGGGTGCCGTCCTGGTGAACGGCTCGGATGCCCCGGTCGAGGAGCTCGACCCGCTGGCTGGAGTCGTCGCCGGTGTTCTCCGCTCGAACGACGAGCGGCCCGGCTGGAGGCCGGAGGAAGCGCTGACGGTCGAGCAGGCGTTTCACGCGACGTGTGTCGCTCCCGCCTGGCTCTCGCACGACGGCCGCCGCCGCGGCAAGCTGATTCCCGGCTACCTCGCCGACCTCGTCGTGCTCGACCGCGACCCGTTCAGCTGCGAGCCGGAGGAGCTTCGCGAGGTCCAGGTTGTGGCGACAATGGTCGGCGGCCGCTGGGTCCACAACCCGCCACCCTGGTAGGTCTTCCCGCACTTGGGGCGGAAGGTCGTCCTGACACCGTTTCTTGCTGGTAAGCGATATTCGATCTACGCAGAGCGTTCGGCCCAGACCTGGGCGAGCTCGACGAGCATCGCCGCGGCGGCTGCCATGTCCTGCACGCTCGCCCACTCGCGGCGGGAGTGGTACTCCGAGCCGCCCGTGAAGAGATTCGGTGTCGGCAGCCCGCGCTGCGAAAGGCGAGCGCCGTCGGTGCCGCCGCGGATGATCGAGTGCACCGGCTCCACGCCGAGCCGCCGGATCGCTTCCTCCGCCACCTCGATCACCTCGGCGTGCTGCTCGATCACCTCGCCCATGTTCCGGTACTGCTCCTCCTCGACCAGATCGACCGAGGCGCGCGGCTCGCGCGCTTTGACGTCGTCTGCGAGACCGCGGAGCAGCGCAACGTGCTCCTTCATCTTCGCCGCGTCGTGGTCGCGCACGATGAACTCGATCGTCGCCTCCTCGGCACCGGCGGAGATCCTCGTCGGGTGCACGAAGCCCTCGCGCTCCTCGGTCGTCTCGGGCGAGCGGCTATCGCGCGGCAGCCCGGCAACGAGATCGGCGGCGAGCTTCGCCGCGTTCACGAGCTGCCCCTTCGCCGTGCCGGGATGGGTCGACCGGCCCCGGATCGTGATCGTCACTCTGGAGGCGTTGAACGTCTCGGCCTCGATCTCGCCCAGCTCCGAGCCGTCGAGTGTGTAGGCGTACTTGGCCCCGTAGCGCTCGAGCTCGAGGTGGTCGGCGCCGCCGGCGACCTCCTCGTCGACCGTGAAGCAGACGCGAATCGGAGCGTGCTCGAGGTCCGGGTTCCGCTTCAGGTACGCGACGGCGGCCACGATCTCCGCGACACCCGCCTTGTCGTCTGCGCCGAGAAGCGTCGTGCCGTCAGTCGTGACGATGCCGTGGCCGATCTTCTTCTTCAGCAGCGGCAGCTCCGCGGGGTCGAGCACGACGCTCGGGTCGCCGGGCAGCTCGATCACGCCGCCGTCATAGCCTTCGTGCACCTGCGGCTTGACGTTGGTGCCAGTGACATCCGGCGAGGTGTCGACGTGGGCGATCAGCCCGATCGGCGGGGCCGACTCCACGCCCGGCAGCGAGCCGTAGACGTAGCCGTACTCGTCGAGCCTCACATCGTCGAGCCCGATCTCCTCGAGCTCGTCACGAAGGAGCCGCGAGAGGTCGAGCTGCTTCTCCGTCGACGGCGACGCCGTCGCCCCGTGGCGCGGACTGGGTGTCGATCCGGACGTAGCGAAGAAAGCGCTCGAGGACGTCGTCCGCGAGCTCGGCCGCGAGCGGCGTCACGAAATCGGCTTTAGGAGAGGTCGCCAAGGCGCGTGTAGAGCTCTCGGATGGTGTCGATACCCCGCGGGAAGAACTCGACGAGCATGCGCTCGTTCGGCGAGTGCACGTTGCTCTCCGGCAGGGCGAAACCGGTGAGGATCGTCGGGATCCCCTTGTCCTGCAGCGCGGGCATGATCGGCAGCGTCCCGCCCGAGCGCGTGAGGATCGGCCTGATCCCGAACGCCGACTCGAACGCATCCTGGGCGATCTTGATCACCGGCGACTCGGTGGCGACGAGCCCGGGACGGGTCGAGCCCGCAAGCTCCTCGACCTCGACCGTGGCGCCTTCCGGCGCAGCCTCCTTCAGCAGGCGCTCGACCTCGGGCACGACTGCCTTCGGTGTCTGGCCGGGTGCGAGGCGGACGGTGAAGTTGGCCTGCGCATCGCTGACCACGGTCGTGTTCTTGAGGCCCGGCTTGCCGCCGAGGATGCCGTTCACCTCAACGGAGGGCTCGGCGGTCGTGCGGAGGTAGAACTCTTCGGCGGCGTTCGGGTCGTACGGGACGGCGCCCGCATCGCGCAGGACGTCGGCGCCGGCCGGCTGCTGCGCCCAGCCCTCGCGCTCCTCCTCGGTGACCGGTGCGATCCCGATCCGCAGCGCGTCCGGGACGCGACCGTCGCGCGGCAGGATCCCGCCCAGCGTCTCCATCAGCGCGTGGATCGCGTTCATCGCCGCGTTGCCGTACATCCCGGAGTGGAGATCGCGCTCGCCGGTGCGCACGCGGAGGTTGAACGCCGCGAGGCCGCGAGTGGCGATCGAGAGCGCCGGCAGGTCTCGCGACTCCATGCCGCCGTCGAAGATCACGCAGGCGTCTGCCCCACGCTCGTCCTGCTGGAGGAACTCGACGATCGACTGACCGCCGACCTCCTCCTCCCCGTCGGAGACGATCCGGATGTTGATCGGAAGCGCGCCTTCGGCCGCGAGCAGGCCCGCGGCGTGCAGAAGCATCCAGAGCTGCCCCTTGTCGTCGGCCACACCGCGGGCGTACACCCACTCGTCGCGGATCGTCGCCTCGAAGGGGTCGGACTCCCAGAGATCGAGCGGGGCAGGCGGCTGGACGTCGAAGTGGCCGTAGCAGAGGATCGTCGGAGCGCTCTCGGCACCCGACGAAGCGCGAATCTCGCCGACGACGAGCGGCCGCTCACCGTACGGCACGAGCTCCGCCTCACCGCCGCCGCGCCGGATCTTGTCGGCGACCCACTCCGCCGCGCGAACGAGGTCGTCCGCGTGCGCCGGGTCGGCGCTCACCGACGGGATGCGCAGGAGGTCGCTGAGCTCGTCGAACCAGACCTTGTCCAGAGCGCTCATCGCCGCGAGTCTAGGGAAACGGACCACCCCGGCGATCCCGGACCCTCCTTTTGGGCGATTGCGGATGTCAGCACGCCGCCGAGGATGAGAGCAGATGCGGTCTTGAGAGTCACTGCGGCACTCTCGCTCTTGCTTCTGGCCCTGCTCGTCGGGCCGGAGCCTGCGCGCGCCGGCTCCGGCCTCCTGATCGGGGTGCACGACGACAGCATCAAGTGGACGGAACGGCCGACACCGATTCTCGGGGCGATGCGGGCGCTCGGGCTCGGAGGCATGCGCGTGACGCTCGAGTGGCGTCCTGGCAAGCGACACCTGACCGGCTCCGACCACGATGCTCTCCGCCGAGCGGTCGCCGCGAAGGGACACGGCGTGCGGACCGTGCTCGGGGTCTACGGCCGGGCGGCCGACGCACCGCACGATCGTGCGACGCGTGAGGACTACTGCCGCTTCGTTCGCAACGTTCTGCTCCGGTACGGCGAGGTTCGTGACGTCGTGATCTGGAACGAGGCGAACTCGGACACCTTCTGGCTGCCCCGCGAGGACGCTGCCGCGGACTACGCGGCGCTCCTGGCCCGGTGCTGGGACCTCCTGCACGCTTACGTGCCGGGCGTGAACGTCCTGACGACCACGGCCTCGAGTCACGATCCGGCCGGGTTCATCCGCGACGTGGGCGCGGCCTACCGCGCGAGCGGGCGGCAGCGGCCGCTCTTCGACGCCGCTGGCCACAACCCCTATTCGCTGTTTCCCGGCGAGCCGCCGACCGCGCGACATGAGGAGTACATCGGCCAGGGCGACTACGACCGTCTCGTCGCGGTCCTCGACGAGTCCTTCGCCGGGACCGCGCAACCCCCGACGCCGATCTGGTACCTCGAGAACGGCTTCCAGACGACGACGGTCGGGGAACGGCGCCGCTCGCACTATTCCGGCCGGGAGACCGTTGCCCGGACGCTCGACCCGGCGGAGCAGGCGACACAGATCGCCGCGGCTCTCCGGCTCGCCCACTGCCAGCCTCGCGTCGCCGCGTACTTCAACTTCCTGCTCGTCGACGAGAAGCTGCTCGGAGGCTGGCAGTCTGGCCTGCTCTGGGCAGACTGGCGCCGCAAGCCTGCGTTCGAGGCCTACAGGTCGGCGATCGCCGAGGTCCGCAGCGGCGCTGTCGACTGCGCGGCTGTTCTTCGCGGCTGATCGCCGGACACCGTCCCGCCGTCAAGCGCACAGACGGGGTCAGACCCCGCAAGCGCGGTTGACGAACAGGCCGTTCGACGGGCGATCTAGGCGACGTCGCGGAGCTGTGCTGCGAGCGCCAGAGCGCGGAGCTTCTTCAGACCCTGGTTCTCGATCTGCCGGATCCGCTCGCGGGTGACGTTGAACGCCCGGCCGACCTCGTCGAGCGTGCGGGGCTGCTCGCCGTCGAGGCCGTAGCGCAGCTCGAGCACACGCCGCTCGCGGTGCGAGAGCGACTTCAGGATCGAGCGGAGCGCTTCGTTGCGCAGCGTCTCCTCCGCCATCTCGTCCGGCAGCGGCGCAGTCTCGTCGGTGAGGAAGTGCCCGAACTCCGACTCGTCCTCGTCGCCGACAGGCTTCTCGAGCGAGACGGGTGTCTGCGCGCTCCTGCGGATCTGGTCGATCTCCTCCGGCTGCAGGTCGAGCTCGATCCCGATCTCGATCGCACTCGGGTCGCGGCCGAGCTTCGCGCGAAGCGCGCGCTCGGTGCGAACGATCTTGTTCAGCTTCTCGACCACGTGCACCGGCATCCGGATCGTGCGCGCCTTGTCGGCGAGCGCCCGGGCGACGGCCTGGCGAATCCACCACGTCGCGTACGTCGAGAACTTGAAGCCCTTGCGATAGTCGAACTTCTCGGCGGCGCGGACGAGGCCGATCGTCCCCTCCTGGATCAGGTCGAGGAAGGGCAGGCCCTGGTTGCGGTAGCGCTTGGCGATCGAGACGACGAGACGCAGATTCGCCTCGACCATCGCCTGCTTCGCCTCGTGCTCGCCGCGCTCGATCCGCTTCGCGAGCTCGACCTCCTGCGCGGCGGTCAGCAGCGGCACCTTGCCGATGTCCTTGAGGAAGAGCTGCAGCGTGTCAGTCGAGACCTCGCGCGCCTCTTCGACTTCCGCTTCCGGCTCGTCGCGCTCCACGACCTCGATCTGGAGCTCGTCGAGTGCCGCGTAGAACTCGTCCATCTGACCCGCGTCGAGATCGAGCTCGTCCAGCGCGGTCGCAATGTCGTCTGCGATCAGCTTGCCGGCCTGCTTGCCGCTGTCCAGCAGCGCCTTTGCCTCGCTCGAAGCCATGACATCAAATGCCGGGCTTGCGATGGTGCTAGTGGATCCCCCTGCGCTCACTTCGGCTCCCCCTCCGATCGCGCTCACCGTAGTTGCGATTCGTAAAAACCGCAATACCTTCGTAGCAAAGTTGTGGAACCTTGCCAGAAGCTCCTGACAGAAGCCATAGGCCGTTAGACCTATCTTGGGGTCAGCCGGTCCCGGCCTTTTCGAGCTCCTGGAGGTACCTGTCCGCCTCCCGGGCGATTCGGCTTCCTGGCTCGGCTGCCCGGGCAAGCCGTAGCTGACGCTCTGCCTCCTTCACGTCGCCCTGCCAGAGGAGGAGGACGCCGAGGTGGAACCGCACGCTCGCCGACTCCGGAAACCTCTTCGTGAGCGGGCCGAGACGGCCGAACGCACCGGCCGGATCGCTCTTCTCGTACCGCCCGACTGCGTCGGCGACCAGCGCGTCGACGTCGTTCGGCGCCAGGCGAAGCGCTTCCGCGAACGCGCGACGCGCGGAGACCGGCCGGCCGAGTCGCTGCAACGCGATCCCGTAGATCAGCAGGCCCTCCCGGCTGCGGTCGGCCCGAAGCGCCTCGAGCTGTTCCGCAGGCGTGCCGCCTCGCACCCGGTAGGGGAAGCTCGGCGTGAACACCGGCAAGCCTGGCGCAAGGTCGGGATGAAGGAGGTCATCTGCGAAGACCGCGTACGGCGTGTCCGGCTCGACGTCGCGCGCCTCGCGCCAGGCGGCGCCCGCGTCGCCGGTGCCCGCCCAGAGGCGCGCCAGCCCGACGTGGAGCTGGACGAGTGCGCTGCGCGGGTAGAGCGCGCCGAGCTGCTCGACCCGATCCTCGGTCCCGGGCCAGGCCGCAAAGGCCGCGCCGAGCTTCGCCTCGAGCGAGTCGTAGCGTTCGAAGATCGTCCGCGCTTGCGCACGACGGCCGGAGTCGTAGAACTGCAGTGCGCGACGGAGCTCCCGCGCCTCGGCGTCGTCGCGGACCCCGAGCGAGAGCTCGAGCGGCGGCGCTCCCTTACGCGGCTTCGGCGGGACAGTTGCTGCGGAATCCGCTTCACGCTCGTCAGCGGTGAGCACTGCGGCGCCGACGACGGCGACGGCCGCGACAGCGGCAAGCGCCGCCACGATCAGGACTGTGCGGGCACGGGGAGACACGCGGTCACCCTAGCCATGAGCGACGTAGATCTCGAACCGCGACGCGACCTCCGCGGGGGTAGGCATGGCCTGGATTTCGGCCTGCACGCTCCGCGCCGATTCGACGAACGACGGCTCGTCGAGGACGCGCTTCAAGGCGAGCCGCACAGCCGCCGCCGTCAACTCGTCCGGCCGCACCACGACCGCGGCCCCTACGGCCTCGCAGCGCGCAGCGTTGTCGAACTGATCCGCTCCCTGCGGCACGAGGACGAGGGGGAGGCCGTGCGCGAGCGCGCCGCGGACGCTGCCGGAACCGGCGTGCGCGACGACGGCCGCGCAGCGGGGCAACACCTGCTCCTGCGGCACGAAGCGCTCGACGCGAACGTTCGGCGGCCAACTGCCGAGCGACTCGGGATCGACGTTGCGACCGGTCGTGACCAGCGCGGACACCGTTCCGTCGAGCCCGTCGAGCAGCCGACGAAGCAGCTCAGGCTTGTTGAACACGGTGCCGAGGGTGACGTACACGAGCGGCCGCCCGAGCTCGTCCAGCCAGGCCGGCAAGTCCCCCGGCGCCGCAGCCACATGCCCGAGCCGGATGCTGTCGCCAAGCGGCTCCTCCCACGCGAAGCTGGGCGGGCTCAGATCGATGTAGAGGCCGCGGAACGCCCCGGCGTTGTCGTCGGGCTCGACGCCGACGGAGCGCCAGAGCGGCGCCATGTACTCGGCCGCAGACCTCAGGGCCGCGAACGGAACCATCACGCCGAACGAGTGGTTGGCGGTACGCAGCTCGAGCGCGGCCGCCACGGCCGGCGCCGCGAGGTCGCCGCTCTCGTACACGATCGCCTGCGGTTGCCAGCCGCGGGCGACCTCGAGGAGCTCCGGCAGCTTCGAGGTCGCGTGGCCCTCGGCGAAGATCCGTCTGAAGAGGTGTGGCCGCCGCTCGCCCTCCGGGAGCGCCTGAATCTCCGCACGGAACTCTTCGAAGTGCGCGAGCGCCTCCTGATGCGGGCGACCGGCCGGCAGCACGTCGAAGCCTTCCGCAACAACATGGGAGTGCCAGGAGGCTTCTGTGGCGAACACCAGCTCGTGCCCGGCTGCCTGTAGTGCGCGAGCGAGCGGAAGCAGCGGCCGGAAGTGACCGTCGAGCGGCGTCGTGCTGAAAAGGATCCGGATCGCGGGATCATCTCGCACGGGAAGAACCGCGTCGCGCGTATCGTTTATGTCGTAGATGGCGACGTATCGAGAGCTGCTTGCGCACGCGAAGGAAGAGATCGACGAGGTCGGCGCGGCCGAAGCACGCGAGCGTCACGGCGAGGCGGTCTTCGTCGACGTCCGCGAGCGGGACGAATGGGAGGAAGGCGCGGTCCCCGGCGCCGTCCACATTCCGCGCGGCAACCTCGAGTCGAGGATCGAAGGGCTCGTCCCGGATCGCACAACAGAGCTCGTCGTGTACTGCGCCGGCGGCTCGCGTTCCGCCTTCGCCGCGAAGGCGCTCGGCGAGCTCGGCTACGAGAACGTCACCTCCCTCATCGGCGGCTTCACCGACTGGAAGCGGAACGGCTATCCGGTCGAGACGCCGAGCAGCCTCACACCCGACCAGCGCCGCCGCTACTCGCGGCACCTGCTGATCCCGGAGGTCGGCGAGGCCGGCCAGGAGCGGCTGCTGAACTCGCGCGTGCTGCTGATCGGCGCCGGCGGGCTGGGCTCGCCCGCGTCGCTCTACCTCGCCGCCGCGGGCGTCGGCACGCTCGGCATCGTCGACGCGGACGTCGTCGACGACTCGAACCTGCAGCGCCAGATCGTCCACTCCACCGACCGGCTCGGCGAGGCCAAGGTGCTCTCGGCGAAGCGCACGATCGAGGCGCTCAACCCGGACGTCGAGGTGAAGGCGTATGAGGAGCGGCTCACATCCGAGAACATCGAGCGGATCCTCGGTGAGGGCTGGGACGTGATCGTCGACGGCGCCGACAACTTCCCGACTCGCTACCTCGTCAACGACGCCTCGGTCTGGCACCGCATCCCCGTGGTGCACGGCTCGATCTACCGCTTCGAGGGACAGGCAACCGTGTTCAACCCGCCGGAAGGCCCGTGCTATCGCTGCCTCTTCCCCACCCCGCCTCCGCCCGAGCTCGCTCCGAGCTGCGCGGAGGGGGGCGTGCTTGGCGTGCTGCCGGGCATCGTCGGCTCCTTCCAGGCGAACGAGGCGCTGAAGCTGCTGCTCGGCATCGGCGAGACGCTCCAGGGGCGACTGCTCCTGCTCGACGCGCTCGGAACGACCCTCGACGAGGTCGCCGTGAAGCGCGATCCGTCCTGCCCCGTCTGCGGCGAGCACCCGACGATCACCGAGTACGTGGATTACGTCGAGTTCTGCGCGGGGGTGCACGCGTGACCAAGGTCCGGATCCCACCCACATTGCGTGCCGAGGTCGGCGGCGAGCGCGAGGTTATCGGAGAAGGCGAGACCGTGCGCGAGGTCCTGGAGGACGTCGCGGGGCGCTATCCCGCGCTCGAGGGGCAGTTGTTCGAGAGCGGCGCGATCGCGCCGTTCGTGAACGTGTACCTCGGCGGCGAGGACGTGCGCACACTCGATGGACTCGAGACTCGCGTCAACGGGTCTTCGTTGATTCTCCTACCGGCCATGGCCGGTGGGCGCTAACACGCTCGCACCGAGCGTCCTCGACCTCGTCGGCGACACGCCGCTGGTCGAACTCTCTCGCTTCGCGCCCGGGCCCGTTCGCGTCTTCGCGAAGCTCGAGGCGCAGAACCCCACCGGCTCGATCAAAGACCGCGTCGCGAAGGCGATGATCGAAGCGGCCGAGGCGACCGGCGAGCTCCAGCCCGGCCGGCGACTGCTCGAGCCGACGAGCGGGAACACCGGCATCTCGCTCGCGCTCGTCGCGAAGCTCAAGGGCTACCCGCTGACGTGCGTGCTGCCCGAGAACGCGACCGCCGAGCGCCGCCGCGTCCTGCGCCTGTTCGGCGCAGAGGTCATCGACTCGCCGGGCGACCAGGGCTCCAACGGCGCCGTCAGGCTGGCGCTCGAGCTCGCCGAGCGCGACCCGTCCTGGTTCATGCCGTTCCAGTACGCGAACGAGGCGAATCCGCGCGCGCACTACGAAGGCACCGGAGCAGAGATCGCGGAGGCGCTCGACCGCGTCGACGTGCTCGTCGCCGGCCTCGGCACCGGCGGCACGCTGATGGGCACCGGCGCCCGGCTGCGCGAGAGCTTCCCCGACGTCGTCGTCGCGGCGGCCGAGCCGCTCCCGGGCGAGGCGGTGATGGGCCTGCGCTCGCTCGCGGACGGCTACGTGCCTCCGATCCTCGACGTCGAGAAGCTCGACCGGAAGATCCTCGTGTCGAACGAGGACTCGGTCCGGGGCTTGCGCCAGTTGCTCGACACCGAGGGCATCTTCGGCGGCGTCTCCGCGGGGGCCGTGGCGCACGTGGCACGCCAGCTGGCAGCCGAGCTCGACGAGGGCGTCGTCGTCTGCGTCCTCGCGGACGGCGGCTGGAAGTACCTCTCCGCCGACTTCTGGGAGGCCGACGACGTGGCGCGGTCGATGGAGCGAACCGTCTGGTGGTGATTCCGGCCGAGATCCGAGCCGAGCTGCGCGCTCACGCCGAGGAAGAGGCGCCGAACGAGGCGTGCGGGCTCGTGATCACCAAGGACGGGGTCGCAGAGCAGTACGTGCGCGGGCGCAACGCCGCCGAGTCCCCGTACCGGTTCGAGCTCGAGGTGCCGCCGGAGACGTGGTTTCTGGAAGACGAGGGCTACGAGCTTGCCGTCTTCCACTCTCACCTCTCCTCGCCGCCGCGCCCGTCGCGCACGGACGTCGAGAACATCGGCCTCTGGCAGGGGAAGCCCTACCTGATTCTGTCCCTCGGCACGGACTCGCTCGCCGGCTGGACGATCAACGACGGCCGGATCGAGCCGCTGGCTGTCGTGGCCTGAAATAGGGTGGCGTGATGGAGATCGAGCAGCTCCGGCCGCGCCTCTGGCGGTGGACTGCGACCCATCCCGACTGGTCGCCTGAAGAGGGCGGGCCTGACGGGTGGCAGCCGGAGGTCTCGAGCCACGCGCTCGTCGAGGAAGACGCTCTCGTCCTGATCGATCCGCTCGTTCCCGCGGACGACGAAGAGCGGTTCTGGAACGCGCTCGACAGCGACGTCGAGCACCACGGGCCGCCGCAGATCCTGCTCACGGGGTACTGGCACGCGCGCAGCTCGCAGACGATCCTCGACCGCTATCCGGGTGCGCGCGTCTCGGTCCCCGAGGCGGCGGCGGAGAAGGCGCGCGAGCGGGTCGAGTTCACAGCCACGTTCACCTCAGAGGACGCGCTGCCGGGAGGGGTCGAAGCGAAGGAGACCGACTACACGACCGAGGTACTGCTCTGGATTCCATCCCAGCGCGCACTCGCGGCGGGCGACGTCCTGCTCGGCACGCCCGGAGGCGGCGTCCGCGTCTGTCCCGACTCGTGGCTCGCCGAGGGAGTCTCGCCTGCAGCGCTCCGCGATCAGCTGGGCGTGCTGCTGCTCGACCTGCCAATCGAGCTCGTCCTCCTCGCCCACGGTGTGCCCGTGCGCGAGAACGCCCACGCCGCCCTGGAAGCTGCTCTTACAGCGTGACGGGCTCGCCGGCCTCGGCCGACCGGTAGAGCGCGTCGATCGTGCGGGCCTGGCCGCGCGCGTCCGCGCGTCCGAGCAGCGGCTCCCGCTCGCCGGCCACTGCGGCCGCGAGATCCTCGAGCTCGAGGGTGTAGGAGTCGGCGAGCGGCACGTCCATCAGCACGTCCCCGTCGCTGCGACGCACGACGATCCCCGGGTCGTCGACGCGCCACGGCGTCGCGAGCACGAGGGTGCCCTCTTCCCCAACGACCTCGAGCCGCTGCCGATTCTGCGCGACGAACGAGGCGTCGATCTGCGCGACCACGTCGCCGGGGAAGCGCAACGTGCCGTGGAAGGCCACGTCGACGCCTGACTCGGAGAGCAGCTGCTCGCCGAACACTCGCTCCGGCTCGCCGGCCAGCAGTCTCGAGCCGCTGACGCAGTAGCAACCGACGTCCATCAGGGCGCCGCCGTCGAGGTCCGCGATCATGCGGACGTTGGTCTGGTCGACGAGGGGAAAGCTGAACGTGGCGTGAATCGCGCGCAGCCGGCCGATCCGGCCCGACTCGACGAGCTCACGCGCGAGCGCGGTCTGCGGGTTGTGCCGGTACATGAACGCCTCGGCCAGCACCAATCCCGCCGCGTCGGCCGCGTCGAACGCCTCCTCGACCTCGGCCGGGCTCCGCGAGTAGGGCTTCTCGCACAGCACGTGCTTGCCGGCCGCCAGCGCGTGCATCGTCCACGCGTGGTGCAGGCTGTTCGGCAGCGAGATGTAGACGGCGTCGACCTCCGGATCCTCGAGCAGCGCTTCGTAGCTCCCGTGCGAGCGCTCGAGCCGGTGCTCGGAGGCGTAGGCCTGAGCCTTCGCGGCGTCCCGGCTCCCCACCGCGACGACATCGACGCGATCGGTCCCCTGCGCGCCTTTGAGGATCGCGTCGTTGATACGCGCGGTCGAGAGCAGGCCGAGCCTCAACGCGGAACCGTCCCCGAGACCGGCCTGCGCCAGCGCCCGTGCGGGCCAGCGCATCGTCATCAGCTCCCGACAGGCCGCTCACGCCGACCGCGCCGACGCGCCGGTCGCCGTCGAACGCGGCGACGCCGCCCTGGAAGAACGTGAAGAACGGATCGAAGCTCGCCAGCTCGCCCGGCTTGTCCTTGACCTTCTCCGCGAGGTCGCGCGTCGAGCGCGCGTCGCTTCGCGCGGCGGTGTAGGCCTTCCGCTGCGCGTTCAGACGCGTGTCGGGCGCGGCGCCGTCCATCGTCGCGGCGGCGACCAGCTCGCCGTGACCGTCCGAGACGAACACGGAGATCGGCCCGGGAGCCTCCCGCAACACCAGTTCGACGATCGCCAACGCTTGCTCGTGCTTCATCGTGACACACTACGCGACGCGAAGATGACGAACACGCCGAACGAAATCGGGATCGGGATGCTCGGCTACGCCTTCATGGGGAAGGCCCATTCGAACGCGTTCCGGAAGCTCCCGTACATCGCGTGGCCGCCGCCGCTCGTACCGAAGCTCGTGGCGATCGCGGGCCGGAACGAGGAGGCCGTTGCGGATGCGGCCAGCCGGTACGGCTACGAGCGCTGGACGACAGACTGGCACGACATCGTCGCCGACCCGGCAATCGGCCTGTTCGACAACGGCGGCCCCAACTCGCTCCATGCCGAGCCGACGATCGCCGCCGCGGAGGCCGGCAAGCACGTGCTCTGCGAGAAGCCGCTCGGCCGCGACGCGGACGAGAGCTACGAGATCTGGCAGCGCGTGGACGCCACGGGCGTCAAGCATCTCTGCGGCTTCAACTACCGCTTCGTGCCGGCCGTCCGGCTGGCGCGGGAGATGATCGACGCCGGCGAGCTGGGTGAGATCCGGCACTTCCGCGGCCGCTACCTCCAGGACTGGGGCGACGACCCGAGTCTCGACACCTGGCGCTTCCAGGCCGACGAGGCGGGGAGCGGTGCGCTCGGCGACCTCGGCACGCACGTCGTCGACCTTGCCCGCTTCCTCGTCGGCGAGATCACGACCGTCTCGGGTCTCGTGCGAACGTTCCTGCCGGGCCGGCAGGTGGACGACGCGCTCGAGGCCGCCGTCGAGTTCGAGCAGGGAGCGGTCGGGACGATCGAGGCGACGAGGCTCGCCCTCGGCCGGCGCAACGCCTTCCAGTGGGAGATCAACGGCTCGAAGGGATCGCTCGCCTTCGACATGGAGCGGCTGAACGAGCTTCAGGTCTTCCGGGCCGACGGCGACCGCGCACGCGGCTTCAAGACGGTGCTCGTCTCCGAGAGCCGACCATCCGTTCTGGGACTTCTGGTGGCCGCCGGGGCACATCATCGGCTGGGGCGACACGTTCGTCCACGAGGTGCACCACCTGCTGCGCGCGATCGCCGACGACACCGACGTCGCTCCCTACGGCGCGACGTTCGAGGACGGCTACCGCGCTACCGAGGTCTGCGACGCGATCGTGAGCTCGAGCGAGAGCGGCAGCCGCGTCACCGTCCCGTACCGCCAGCCTTGTAACAGACTGTTACTAGGAGGCTTCGAGCCGCGGCGTTGCCCGATCGAGCCAAGTAACAGACTGTTACTTGGCGTTCGTCAGCGGCCGGCTTTGCGCTGACGCCGGCGGAGCACGGTGTCCAGCGTGACGGCGAAGAGGAGGATGCAGCCGGTGGTGATGAAGATCACGCCCTGGGTGAGGTTGAGCGTGTTCAGCCCGTTGGCGATCGTGGCGATCACGAGCGCGCCGAAGAGCGCGTCCTTGACCTCGCCGCGGCCGCCGAAGAGGCTCGTGCCGCCGATCACGGCCGCCGCGATCGCGTCGATCAGCAGCGTGCCGCCGCCCGCGTTCAGGTCGACGCTGTTGAGGCGCGCGGCGAGGACGACGCCGCCGAGCCCGGCCATCGCGCCCGAGATCATGAAGACGATGACCCTGACGCGGGCCACGTTGATGCCGGCGCGACGGGCCGCCTCGGCGTTGCCGCCGACGGCGTAGACGTGCCGGCCGAAGGTCGTCCGCTTGGCGACGAACGTCAGCACGAGCAGCGACGCGATCATCAGGAGCAGCACGAACGGGACGCCGCGGTCCTTGTTGGAGATGATGACCACGACGACCGACACCGCGACCACTGCGACCGCTCTCGCCACGAGCAGCCATGGGTCACGGACCGGCACGCCGTGACGCCGATGCGAAACGAAGGTACTGACGACGCTGGCGATGTAGATGCCGCAGACGATCGCCGCGATGATCCAGCCGGCCTTGTTCGAGAAGAAGTAGTTCGCGGTGTTGTTCACCGTTTCGTCCTGGATCACGATCACGCCCTCGGCCTCGATCGACTTCTGGATCACTCCCTGCCAGATCTGGTAGCCGGCGAGGGTGACGACGAACGCCGGCACACCGATGAAGGCCACGAACGAGCCCTGGAAGGCGCCGATCAGCGAGCACACCGCCACGGCGAGGAGGATCGCGATGATCCCCGCGACCTCGTTTCCGTCCGGGAGAGTCAGCTTCGCGACGACGACGCCGGCGATCCCGCTGATGTAGCTGATCGAGAGGTCGATCTCGCCGATCAGGAGGACGAAGACGACGCCATAGGCGAGCAGCGTCACGCCGGCCATCTGCGTGATGATGTTGCTGAAGTTGCCGGGGCTGAGGAAGTTGTCAGCCTTGAACGAGAAGAAGATGACGATGACGACGAGCCCGACGAGCACCGGCCAGCTGCCGAGGTTCCCGGCGCGGAAGTTGTCGAGGATCCGTCCGAAGAACGTCTCGGGCAAGACGGGCTCCGGCGGGAGCGCCGCAGCGTCGTTGCTCATACCGGCGGCTCCGGGTCCGTCGAGGGGATGCCGGACACCTTCGTCGGGACACCGGCCGTGATCGCCTGCACGACCTCCTGCTGGGTGGTCGCGGTGCGCTCGTAGACGGCGATGCTGCGTCCGAGCCGCAGGACGGTGATCCGGTCCGCGACCGCAAAGATGTCGTGGAGGTTGTGCGAGATCAGCACGACGGCGAGCCCCTGGTGGGCCAGGCGCTCGACGAGCTCGAGCACCTGCTGCGTCTGAGCGACGCCAAGCGCCGCAGTCGGCTCGTCGAGGATCACGAGGCGGGAGTTCCACATCACGGCGCGGGCGACGGCGACCGACTGCCGCTGGCCGCCCGACAGCGTCGCGACCGGCTGGCGAATCGAGCGGATCGTCGTCACCGCGAGGCTCTTCATCGTCTCGGCCGTCTTGGCCTCCATCACCGGCTCCTTGAGCCGCTGGAACACGTCGTGGGCCTCGCGGCCGAGGTACATGTTCTGGACGACGTCGAGGTTGTCGCAGAGGGCGAGATCCTGGTAGACGACCTCGATCCCGAGCTTTGCCGCGTCCTTCGGCCCGTGAATGTGAACGACCTCGCCGTCGAACACGACGCTCGCCGCTGTCCGCGGTGTGGATTCCCGCGACGCACTTGATCAGCGTCGACTTGCCGGCGCCGTTGTCGCCGACGAGGGCCATCACCTCACCGGGCCGGACCTCGAACTCGACGTCCGTGAGCGCCTGCACCGAGCCGAAGCTCTTCGAGATCCCGTGAAGCTCGAGCAGCGGAGTCGATGCCGGGGCGGTCGTCATGAGTGCAAAGGAAGGTGGGGCCGCCCGGAGGACGGCCCCACCCGATCGCTTCCTAGGTGCAGTACTGCTTGTAGACGCCGACGCAGACCTTCGACTTCTTCAAGTAGCCGTTGAAGAGCTGCTTGTAGTTCGACTTGGTGATCGACACCGGCGGGATGATGTAGGCGGGCAGATCACGTGCGCCGTTCTTCACCGTGCCCGTCTGCTTCGGCCGCTGCCCCTTCGCCAGGGCGATCGGCCGCGTTCGCCGACGCCGTCGCGAGCTTCCGCGTGTCCTTCCAGACCGTCATCGTCTGCCAGCCGGAGATGATGTTCTGGACGCCCTGCTCGGTCGCATCCTGACCGCTGAGCGGGATCGGCTTCAGCTTGCGGGCCTTCAGAGCGACGATGACGGCGTTCGCGAGGCCGTCGTTGGCCGCGGCGACCGCGTCGATCTTGTTGTTCGTCTTGACGAGCATCTGCTCGAAGATCGTGCCCGCCTTCTGGTTGTCCCAGCCCGGCGTGAACTGCTGCGGGCCCTTCGTGAGCGTCCCGTTCTTGTAGAGCGGGTTCAGGACCGACTCGTAGCCGCCCTTGAAGAGGAACGAGTTGTTGTCGGTCTGGCCGCCGTGCAGCTCGGCGACGACCGGCTTCTTGCTGTACATCCCGTTCGCCTTCAGGCCGGAGACGACACCCTTGCCCTGCAGGACGCCGACAGCCCTGCCGTCGAACGAGATGTAGATCGAGGCGATGCCGCCGATCACCTGACGGTCGTACTCGATCACCTTCGCATCCCTCGACTTGGCGGCGGCCTCGATCGCGATCGAGGAGCCCTTGTCGAGCGAGACCAGGATCACGACCTTCGCGCCGTTCGCGAGACACTGGTCGGCCTGCGTCTTCTGCTTCTGGGCGCTGCCGTCGGCGTTGGTGATCACGTACGAGACCTTCGCCTTCTTGAACGCCGCCACGAGCGCCGGCCGGTCCTGCGTCTCCCAGCGAACCGAGGACTTCGGATCCGGCAGCAGGACGCAGATGTCGGCGGTCGCCGACTTCTTGGTCGGCTTCGCAATAGCTGAGGTGACGGAGACGCTCACCGTCAGAGCCCCGATCACAAGAGCAACGATGACTTTCTTCACAATCTTTCCCTCCATGTTCGTTCGGAATAGGACCCGGTTGGTGCTCGCGATGGCGACAACGATTCGCCCGCTCCTCCACTGTCTAACCCTGCTGCCCTGCGATCTCGTCCGCGAGGGTCACCTCCTTCGCCGTACACGTGCCGCACCGCTCCACGGCGACCGTCGCGGGCGCCACAAAACTAGACTTGTTCTCGACTCGCGTCAACCTGTGGACATCCTAACACCACCGGCACTACGGTCCGGCTCGTCGTCCACTCGAGCCGGATCGCCGTAATACTACTCCTCTAGGGATTTAGTTCAATGCCGGGCCGCGTCAGGTGACCGGGTACTCGGAGAGGGCGGAGCTGCCCTCGTAGCGCGTGGTGGTCGTCAGGTACGGCCGCACGTTGCGCCGGGTGACGAACAGCAGGCCGGTGTTCGTGTCCGACGGTGCGACGAGCCCGGCGGTGTACTTCGACCATGAAGAGCTGGAAGATCGGCAGGAAGCCCTGGAGGTACGGCTGCTGGTCGATCGTGAAGTCGAGATGGCCGTCCGCGATCGAGCGCAGCGTCCTCGGCAGCAGGTCGTAGCCGCCGGCCCGAACACCGCGCTTGCGCAGGCGGTGCTTGCGCATCACGTCGGCGACGCCCTGCGTCGAGCCGCCGTCGACGGCGAACATGCCGCGGAGGCTCTTGTGCTTCAGGTACGTCGCCTCGATCAGCGCTCGCTCCTGCGGCCACGTCAGGACCGGTCGCGACGACGGTCACGCGGATCGGCTTGCCGGAGTCCTTGATCGCATCGAGGGCGCCGTCGACACGAGGCTGGATGTTGAGCTGCCCCGGCGTCGCGATGAAGAGGAAGACGTCGCCGTCGCGGACGAGCTCGACGATCCGCGCGCCGAACTTCAAGCCGGACTGGTAGAGATCCTGGCCGACGTACGCGAGCCGCTTGTTGCCCACCCCACCGTCGGCGTTGTACGAGACGACGGGGATGCCGCGGCGCAGAGCCTCGGCCGTCGGCTTGTTGAACGCTCTGCGGTCGATCACCGACACCGCGATGCCGTCGGCGCCGCCCTCGATCGCGCGCCGCATCGCCTTGACCATCTCGCCCACGTCGCTGCGCGTCGAGCCCGTCCACTCGTAGGTCGTGCCGTAGTGCTTGCACGCATCCTGGATCCCGTAGCGGGTCGGAACGAAGAACGGGTTCGTCGTCGCGTGGTTGACGAGGACGAAGCGCCAGCGCGGATGGGGCTCCACGAAGCCGGATCCCTGCAGCCCGCGGCGGCCTCGGCGCCGACAGCAGGTATACCGATCGCGGCGGCAGCGACCCCGAGCGATTTGAGCAGCTGCGCCCGGTCGAGCGCGAGTGTCGGGTCCGCGTCACGACGGCGACCGCTGCAGGAGCCACACGGTTGCGACGAGGAGCGCCGCCGCGAGCGCGAAGAAGATCCCCGCTTCGATCGCCTGGAACGTCCAGAACTGATCGGCAGGCTGGAAGGAGAGGGCGCGGCGCCAGCCGAGCGAGAGCAGGTATTCCTGCGGGTCGATGCGCGCCTGCTGGGCGTGCAGGATGGCGAGGTCCTCGCGTGCCGCGGAGATGTGGCGGCCGACTGCATCGACGAGCGAGTTGCTCAGCACCCAGTCACGCGCATGGGCGCCGGGAACCAGCCCCGCCATCGTTTCGTGCTCGGGCGCGTCGTAGCGCGGCCGCAGGAGCGTTGGCCACTGCGAGCCGAACGGCGACGAACGCAACCAGCGTCAGCGAGATCGCCGCCAGGCTGCGCCGAAGCGCGGCGCCGGCGAGCACGCCGAGAGCGAGAGCGAACACGGCGTAGGCAGGCACGACCAGGCCCTGGATCTCGAAGCCGCTCGGGCTCATGCGGCCCTCGAGGCCGTCGAACGGCTGCCGCCACCACGTCACGATCGCGCTCAGGACGAGCGCGCTCAGCGTCACGGCCAGCGCGAGCAGCAGCGTCTTCGAGAGCAGCCACCGGCGCCGCGTCACGGACTGCGTCCAGGCAAACCGATGTGTGCCGTGCTCCAGCTCGCGAGCGAGGAGCGGAGCGCCGACGAACATCCCGACGAGCGCCGGCAGAAGAATCAGGTAGCGCGCGATGTCGACGCGGCTTCCGAACTCACTCTGGAAGTGGCGCACGATGATGTCGCAGCCCGAGCGAGCGGTCGGCGGCAAGCAGGAGGAGAGCGCTTCCCGCTGGTAGGCCGTCCGCATCGGCAGCCCGGTGACCAGTGCGGCGAGCGCGAGACCGACGATCAGTGCGAGGCCGATGAGCAGCTGGTGGCGATGCTGCCGCCAGGTCACCCATGCCATCGCAGCCGCCCCTTCTCCGGCGCCGTCGGGCCGGGCAGGCGCTCGGGCGCCATGTAGGCGAGCAGGAGGTCCTCGAGCCCGATCTCGTCGACCGACCACGAAGGGTCGACGACGCGGCCGTTGAGCCGTGCGAGCAGCGTCATCTGGCGCCCGCTGTGGCGCTCGCGGACGATCTCCTGGACGCCGGGGATCCTGCCGAGCGGCCGCGCCGCGTCCGGTCAGCAGCCGATGCGACGAGAGCAGCTCCTCGACGCTTCCCTCGAGCCGGACGTGGCCTTCGCTCAGGAGGACGATGTGGTCGGAGACGCGCTCGATGTCGGCGACCACGTGCGAGGCGATCACCACCGTGGCCTCGAGCTCCGAGACGCCGTCCATCAGCAGCTGGAGAAACTCACGCGCCGCGAGCGGGTCGAGCCGCGCGAACGGCTCGTCGAGGAGCAGCAGGGCCGGCCGCTTCCCGAGCGCGACTGCGAGCGCGAGGCGGGCCCGTTCGCCCGCCGAGAGCGTCGAGACGCGGTCGTCCGCGGACAGTCGCGTCAGGAACTCGCTCGCGATCGACTCGTCCCAGCCCGGATTCGTCGCGCGCGCGAACTCGATCGTGTCGCGGACCGTGAACGTGCGGTACAGCGGCGCATCCCGTGCGACGTACCCGACGTCGGCGAGCACCTCCTGCTGGCGCCGCGGATCGCGCCCCAGCACATCGATCCGGCCCTCCGTCGGCGCGAACAATCCGACCGTCAGGCCGAGGAGCGTCGACTTGCCGGCGCCGTTCGGCCCCGCCAGGCCGACGATCGCCCGCTCGGGGATCGTCAACGTGCAGTCGCGCAGCGCCCAGCGTCGCCGGAAGCGCTTCCCCACTCCGTGCGTCACGAGCGGGGACGTCATGCCACTCGCCGGACGAACGCCTCCCGTAGCGTCGTCGAGATCACCGCGCGGATGCTCTCCTCGTCCAGCCCGGCCCGCTCGGCCGCCTCGAGCCAGGCTCTCGAGCTCGTGGCGCAGCGCCTCGTGGTGCTTCAGCGAGGGTGCGGCGAGCGTGCTCGTGATGAACGTGCCTCGGCCCGGGCCGCGCCTCGACGAGGCCGCTCGCTTCGAGCTCCCGATAGCCCTTCGCAACGGTGTTCGGATTGATCGCCAGGTCCGCGACGACCTCGCGGACCGTCGGGCAACTGGTCGCCGACGTCGAGCAGGCCGAGCCGGAGCGCCTCCTTGACCTGCTGCACGATCTGGAGGTACGGCGCGACGCCCGAGCGCGGATCGAGATGGAACTCGATCATCGTCGGCCAACAGTACAACCTCGCCGGACACTTCTCCAGACCAAGCTCATCTCCGTGGCTAGGGAATTCGCGGCGCCACGGCATACCATGAGGCGATGCGCGCTCCTGTCTCCGGCAAGCCGACCGTGCGGATTCGCGGCACGCAGTACCCGATCCTGCTGCCGTCGCATCCGCGACCCGCGGCTTCACCTCGCGGCCGTGATCGTCTCGCTGCAGGTGCTCGGGCAGGTGGCGTTCGACTTCCGTCTCTCGATCGCTCAGATCCTCGTCTCGCTGCTCACCTGCGCGGTGCTCGAGATGGGGATCGCGTTCCGGCGCCAGCACGTCATCCTCTGGCCCGCGAGCGCTCTGCTGACCGGAAACGGCGTCGCCTTCATCCTCCGCGTACCGGGGACCGAGCACGGCGACTGGTGGAGCATGCACGGCTGGTGGATCTTCGCGGGCGACCGCCGCCGTGTCGCTGCTGTCCAAGTACCTGATCCAGTTCCGCGGCCGCCACGTCTTCAACCCCTCGAACTTCGGCCTCGTGCTCTGCTTCCTGCTGCTCGGCCCGGAGCACGCCGATCCGCTCGAGTTCTGGTGGGGGCCGATGTCGCCGTGGCTCGCGCTCGCGATCGCGATCATCGTCGCCGGTGGGCTCGCGATCCTCCTGCGCCTGCACCTGCTGGGGATCGCGATCGGCTTCTGGGTCACCTTCGCCGCGGGCATCGCCGTGCTCGCGGCGAGCGGCCACGCGATGACGGCGCGCTGGCACCTGGGGCCGGTCTCGGATTGGTACTTCTGGCAGGTCCTCGCGTTCTCGCCCGAGATCCTCGTCTTCCTGTTCTTCATGATCACCGACCCGAAGACGATCCCCGACGGACGGGTGCGCGCCGGGTGTACGCCGTCTCGATCGGGCTACTCGCGGCGTTGCTGATCGCGCCGCAGACCACCGAGTTCGCGGCCAAGGTCGCCGTGCTCTCCGCGCTCGCGCTCGTCTGCGCCGCACGGCCGCTGCTCGTGCTGCTCGCGGACGCAGCCCGTTCGCGCGGCTGGTCCGGTGGCGGCCTCGCGGCGGGCGTCGCAAAGCGCACCGCAGGCGCCGCGGCGCTCGCCGGCGCGGTGGCGTTCATCAAGCCTGCTGGTGATCGCCGGAGCGCCTGCCCGCTCCAGCGCGCAGGCGACGATCCCGCCGGCTCCGGCCACGAACGAGCTCCTCGCCGTCACCGTCCAGCCGGCGCAGGGCATCGCGCCGATCGACCAGCGAACGGCGCAGCAGATCGCACGGGACGTCGTCGCCGATCTCCAGGTCGAGTCGGACGCCCTTCGTCGCCGCGATCCCGGCCGCGCGACCGCCGGCGCGAACGGCGTCCGGCTGGCAGCGATCTGGCGGCAGATCCAGGCGGCGAAGGGGCGCTCCGTCGTCGTCCCGCAGTACCGCGTCGACCGTGTTCGCGTCACCCTGGAGCCCGCGGAGGGCCAGGCGCCACCGACGGTCGTGGCCAGAGTCGTCGGAACCGTCGAGCTCGTGACCTACGCGGGAACCCCGCCGGCCGTCACGCAAGCGCGGCGCGCCGGTGCGCCTCACGCGGACGTTCGAGCTCGCGCTCGAGCAGGGCCGCTATCTGATCACCCTGGTCAGGGGGGTGGCGGGGGTGGCCGAGGGCCCGGCCACGCCCTCGACCGGTCCGAGGCTCTGGGCGGGGTCGAAGCTGCAGGACGTCGCCGCGCAGGTCGGGCTCGACTTCACGCAGGGCGCATTCCGGTTCGGCGTGCACAACGAGCCCGAGGCGATGATGGGCGCCGGCCTGTGCTGGATCGACTACGACGCCGACGGCTGGCTCGACCTGTTCGCCGTCAACGCGTATGCGGACGAGGACTACGTGCGCTGGACGGAGAGCGGCGGCCTGCCGCGCAGCGCGCTCTTCCACAACGTGCGCGGGAGGTTCGTCGACGTGAGCCGCGGCTCGGGCGCCGACCTGCAGCTCCGCGGCAACGGCTGCGTCACGGCCGACTTCAACCTGGACGGCCACGCCGACCTCTACGTCACGACCGCCGGCTACAACGTCGCCACGAACGGATACGACGCGCTCCTCTGGGGACACGGCGACGGGACCTTCACGGAAGGCGCGCGCGCGGCGGGAATCAATGCCCCGGGCTGGCACGCCGGCGCGGCGGTGGGAGACGTGAACGGAGACAGGCTGCCGGACCTGTTCGTGGCCGGCTACGCGGACACCAACGCGCCGATCCCCGCATCCGCGGCGCGGCTTCCCGAGCAACTACGCCGGCGTCCGAGACCGCCTCTACCTCAACCAGGGCGTCGACGAGAACGGCCGCTCCCGGTTCCGCGAGGTCGGAAAGCGCGCCGGCCTCGAGGCCGACGCACGCTCGACCACGGCCTCGGAGCGATCTTCACGGACGTCGACGCGGACGGCCGGCTCGACCTCTACGTCGCCAACGACCTGGATCCGAACCGGCTGTACCTGAACGTGGCCAGGAAGCGACCCGGCCGGCCTCGGATTCCGCCTCGAGGAGCGCGCACGCCGGGAGGGCGTCGACGACCCCAACGCCGGCATGGGAATCGCCGCCGCGGACTACAGCCTCGACGGGCGCGACGACCTGTTCGTGACGAACTCGCGCAGACAGCTGCATGCGGTCTATCGCAGCTCGACCGCGCGGCAGGGAAAGCCCGCGTTCGTCGACGCACGGCCGCACTTCGCGGCGGCGCTCGGCACGGACTACACCGGCTGGGGCGTGTCGTGGACCGATCTCGACCTCGACGGCAACCTCGACCTCGTCCTCGCCAACGGCTCGATTCCGCTCGTGAGCCTGAGAAGGACGCGCGAGCGGATCCAGGTACTGGAGAACCTCGCGGGCGAGGGGCGTCCGGGGGAGTTCGCCGACGCCGGCTCGCTCGTCGGCCTACCCGCCGGCCAGCGCGTCAACGGCCGCGGTCTCGCCGCAGCCGACTACGACAACGACGGCGACGTCGACATCGCGATCAACTCGATCAACGGCCGCCTGATCCTGCTCGCAACACCGGCGCCTCGGGTCACTGGCTCGAGGTCGAAGCTGGGCGCCTTCGCTCCCGGCGCCAGGGTCACCGTCACCCTTCCCGACGGACGGAAGCTCGTGCGCGAGGTGCGCGCCGGCGGCAGCTACCTCTCCTCCGAGGATCCTCGCGTCCACTTCGGCCTCGGAGACGCGACGCGCGTCAAGCGAAGTCGTCGTGCGCTTCCCCGACGGCCAGCGAGACCCGCCGCACCGGCGTCGCCGCCGACCAGCTCCTCGTCGTCGCGCCGCTAGCCGCGTCTAGAGTCTCGCAATGGCGAACGACGCAGGACGTTCTCACCGACGACGCGGTCGAGTTCCTCACGGGCTGGAGCGCGAGTTCGGACCGCGGCGGCGCGAGTTGCTGGCCGCACGGCAGGCGCGAGCGGAGAGGCTGCGCGAGGGCGAGCTGCCGGACTTCCTCCCCGAGACGAAGAGCGTCCGCGAGGGCGACTGGCGCGTCGAGCCCGTGCCGGCGGAGATCCAGGACCGGCGGGTCGAGATCACCGGCCCGGTCGACCGGAAGATGGTGATCAACGCGCTGAACTCGGGCGCCGAAGATGTTCATGGCCGACTTCGAGGACTCGAACTCGCCGACCTGGCAGAACTGCATCGAGGGCCAGGTGAACCTCACGGACGCGCTCGAACGAACGATCACCCTCGATACAGGCGAGAAGCAGTACTCGCTGAACGACGAGACGGCGACGCTGCTCGTCCGCCCGCGCGGCTGGCACCTCGAGGAGCGGCACTTCGAGGTCGACGGCGCGCCGATCTCGGCCAGCCTGTTCGACTTCGGCCTCTACTTCCTGCGCAACCACGACCGCGGCGGCCGCTTCTTCTACCTGCCGAAGCTCGAGTCGCACCTGGAGGCGCGGCTCTGGAACGACGTCTTCGTCTGGTCGCAGGACGAGCTCGGCGTGCCGCGCGGCACGATCAAGGCAACCGTCCTGATCGAGACGATCCTGGCCGCCTTCGAGATGGACGAGATCCTCTACGAGCTGCGCGAGCACTCGTCCGGCCTGAACGCGGGCCGCTGGGACTACATCTTCAGCGTGATCAAGAAGCTCGGCCACCGGCCCGAGTTCGTGCTCCCCGACCGCTCGGCGGTGACGATGGCGGTGCCGTTCATGTTCGCGTACACGGAGCTGCTGGTGAAGACGTGCCACGCCCGCGGCGCGCACGCGATGGGCGGCATGGCGGCGTTCATCCCGTCGCGCCGCGACCCCGAGGTGAACGAGGTCGGCGCTGGCGAAGGTGCGCGAGGACAAGGAGCGCGAGGCGGGCCAGGGCTTCGACGGCACGTGGGTCGCGCATCCCGATCTCGTGCCGGTCGCGATGGAGATCTTCGACCGCGTCCTCGGCGACCGTCCGAACCAGCTCGAGCGGCAGCGGCACGACGTCTCCTCGACGGCGGCCGACCTGCTCGACGTCGACTCGACTCCGGGTGAGATCACGATGGCAGGCCTGCACAACAACGTCTCGGTGGGGATCCAGTACCTCGCGGCGTGGCTGCAGGGGTCGGGCGCGGTCGCGATCTTCAACCTGATGGAGGACGCCGCGACGTCGGAGATCTCGCGCTCGCAGGTCTGGCAGTGGCTCCACCACGCCAAGATCGCGCGCACGGACGTCGAGGATGCGATCGAGGAGGAGGTCGGGAAGCTCGGCGACGGCTACGACGAGGCGCGCGAGCTCTTCGAGCAGGTGGCGCTCGGCGAGGAGTTCGTCGAGTTCCTCACGCTGCCGGCGTACGAGCACCTCAAGTAGGCGGGACGGTCTCCGTTCGCAGCTCGTGGCTCTCGTCCGGGAGCCGGGCCTCATAGAACAGCCGGTAGCCGCCGCCCTGGAGCGGGAGGACTTCCAGGTACCGCGCGTCGAAGAGGGCTTCCCCGGTCGCGGCGAAGCCGCCGTCGACCGGCTCGGCGATCCCGATCTGCTCGAACCAGTTCTCCTCCTTGGTCGCCCGGCCGTCGTAGGCGGCCCGCCCGTCGGGGAGGACCGCCGTGAGGCGCGCGCCACGCGCGTCCCACTCACCGGGGCGCCCCGCGAGCACGGTTCCGTGCCACTCCCAGTCGAGGCCGTCGGCGCTCGTGGCGTAGCCCGTCGTCATCCGGTCCTCCTCGTCCTCGACGTCGAGCGGGTGGCAGCAGATCCAGGCGTGCCAGCGGCCGTCTCGGTGCTGGATCACGGGATCCTTGACGCCGACCGTCTCGTCGCCTGGGAAGATCGGGCGGACGTCGGCGTCCGCGAGGTCTTCCAGCGTCGGGGCTTCGAGGGCCCCGATCCACCAGTGCTTGGTGTTCGGCGTCGCGCAGCAGACGTAGAGCCGCCAGCCGCCGCCCTCGAGGCGGATGAGCGTGGTTCGCTCGACCATCGCTGCGCCCCAGCGCTCCTTGTCGAGCGTGACGACGGTCTCGAAGCGCTCACCGTCGGCCGAGCGGGCGATCACATTCGCGTCGGTGGGGCCGTCAGCCCAGCGAAGCCGATACGCCAGGACGATCGAGCCGTCCTCGTCGTAGGCCGCGCTCGGCGCGCCGGCCCAGTTCTGCGGGCCTGCAGCGGGTGCCGGCACGACAACCGCACCGGAGCCGGTCGGCAGCGGGAAGGTCACCGGGTGAGCCTAATCGCCGAGCCTAGTCGCCGGCGACGAAGAATTGCCAGTCGCCGTCCGGGGTGATCGCCGTTCGGTAGCCGAGGTAGCTGCCGCCCTTCTTCAAGAGGTCGATCTGTTCCTGTGTGTAGAGGCCCGCGTCGACGAGCGCCTGCCATGCCTCGTCGGTCGGGTTCTCGCTATACGCGGTCGGCCACGCGTAGGAGCCGCTCTCGTTCCGGGTGTAGGGCATGGTCAGGATCGTGGCGAGTGCCCGCATCGGCTTGGGGCTGGGATCTCCGAGTTCGCCCTCCTCCATCTTCGCGCCAGTACTCGGACGCATCGCTGTCTCCGCCGTAGGAGAACGTGAAGCCGGCGCCCTTCTCGAGCGCGATCTGCTCCAGCGTGTCGTAGTCGCAGGCGACCGCGGCGTCGAAGACGCGCTGCCGCACGTCGGCCACCTCGGCCGGCAACTCCTGCTCGGGCAGGGTCAGGCGAAGCCCTGCAGTCGAGCACGTCACCTCCGGCTCTTCCGTGACGGTCTCTGTCTGGGTCACCGTCTCTGTCACGGTCACCGGCTGGGTCGAAGCGGCGTCGTTTCCGTCGTCCGAGCCACAGCCCGCGAGGGCGAGCGCGACGGCGGCTGCGAGCACGAATCTCATGCCGTCTCCCTTCTCTCCGCGTCGGCGCGTCCCTCCCGCAGATCTCAAAGGTGGATCGAGCCCTGCGCGAGCGCCTCTGCGCCGTTCGACTCCTCAGCGCGGACGAGCACGACGCGCACGAACGAGCCGTGGCCCGCAAGCTCAGCCGGCTCGACGAACGCGCCGAACGGCTGTACGAGCTCGCCGTCGACCGACAGCTCGCCCCGGAGCACGCAGCCGATACCCGGCCCGGCCGCGGCGCCGCCGTCGCGCTCGCAGCGCATCGCGTAGTCCGCCCAGGGGTCGAGCATGACGTGGGCCGAGAGCTTCGCGTCGTCGACCGACCACTCGGTCAGCTCCCAGCGAAGCACCGTCGCGCCGTCGGCGCCGGCTTCCAGCACCGCCTCGTCGGCGCCGAAGGCGGCGTGGCCCGCATGCAGCGTCGCGAGCTCGCCGGAGGCGACGTACACGATCCGACCGCCCGGAGAGAGCTCGAGCTTCTCCCCCGGCGCCAGGAGGTCTTCGTACAGCGAGAGTGACGTCAATTGATCCCCATGCCGCGGTAAGCGACTGAGAGGATAAGCCAGCCCGTTGATCGCCGATGCCCACAACGACCTGCTGCTGGAGCTCGCGCACCGCGAGCACCGGCTCGGCGAGAGCAACGTCTTCGCGCAGACGTGGCTGCCGCTTCTCGAGGCCGGCGGCGTCGGGCTTCAGATCTGTCCGATCTTCGTCGAGCTGGAGCGGCAGCCTGAGGGGACGCTCCGGGACGCGCTCGGACAGGCCGCCTCGTTCCACCGCGCGGTGCGCGAGAACGCCGATCGAGTGGTCGCGGTGCGCACACGCTCCGACCTCGACCTCGTCGAGAGCGGCGAGCGGATCGGGCTGATGCTCGCGCTCGAGGGCGTCGAGCCGTTCGGCTACGAGCTCTGGGGTGCCGACGTCTTCTGGGAGCTGGGCCTGCGGATGGCCGGCCTGACCTGGAACCGGCGGAACCCGTTCGCCGACGGCGCCGCGGACGACGCCGGGCTCTCGCGGCTCGGCCGCTCGCTGCTCCCCGTGCTCGCGGAGCGCGAGATCGTCCTCGACCTGGCGCATGCGTCGCCGAAGCTCTTCGACGAGTGCCTCGACGCGTACGAGGGTCGCGTCTGCATCACGCATGCCGGCTGCCACGCCGTCAACGACCATCCACGCAACGTCACGGACGAGCAGCTCCGCGCACTCGCTGACCGCGACGGGATCTTCGGCCTCATGCTGCACCCGATCGCGATCGACCCGACGCGGCCGACAATCGAACGGGCGATCGACCATCTCGAGCACGCGGTCGACCTGATCGGACCCGATCGGGTCTGCCTCGGGTCGGACTGGACGAAACGGCTCCAGGCGCTGATGCCCAAGCCGGTGCCGCCCGACGGCCTGCTCCCACCCGGCCTCGACGTGGGCGCAACGATCGACGGGCTCACGGGGCCGGAGGACTACGACGCACTCGTGGAGGCGTTACGCGCCCGCGGCTGGGAGGACGAGCGCCTCGACGGCTTTCTCTCCGGGAACCTGCTGCGCTTCCTCCGCGAGTCGCTGCCGGAGTAGGCGTTACGGGGTCACGAGGACGCGGCCCGGCTCGCCTGCGAGACTGGCCTGGAAGGCCTCGTCGGCGCGATCGAGCGAGAACGACGGCCCGACGAGGCTCGCCAGGTCGAGCTCGCCGGAGCGGACGAGGTCGAGCATGCGAGGCAGAGCGACCGCCGGATCCTCGGAGCCGTAGATCGTCCCGGTGAGCGTCTTCTCCCGGTTCGAGAACTCGAATGGATCGAGCTCGAGCTTCTCGCCGGCCGCAGGCAGGCCGACGACGACCGCCGTGCCCCCTGCGCGCGTCCAGCGGAGCGCCACCTTCGTCGTCGCGGGCGCGCCGACCGCGTCGAAGGCGTAGTCGACACCCTCGCGGTCGAGCTCGCGCAATCGCCTCCCGCACGTCGTCGGGCGCGCAGGCGCGCGTCGCGCCGAGCCCGAGCGCCTGCTTGCGACGGGCCTCGACCGGGTCGACGACGAGGATCTCGGTCGCGCCGGCGATCCGGGCCCCCTGGACGACGAACTGGCCGACGCCGCCGGCGCCGATCACGAGCGCCGTGAATCCCGGCTCCGGCCTGGCGGCGTTCAGAACCGCACCGACACCCGTCAGCGCTGCACAGCCGAGGAGTGCGGCCTGCTCGAACGGCACGTCGTCACCGAGCGGCATCGCCGCGCCGGCCGCGACGACGACCCGCTCGGCGAGCGCACCGGTTGCCGTGCCGCGGTACAGAGGCTTACCGTCGAGCGACAACCCCGTCCGGCCGTCGAGCAGCGTCCCGCGCCCGATCGCGGAGGAGAGCGGCCCGCACGCAGCGGGACGACCGCGGCGGCAAGGACCGCACTCGCCGCACGCCGGCGCCCACGACAGGACGACGCGCTGGCCCTCACGCAACCCATTCGCCCCGTCGCCGGCCTCGATCACACCGACGCCCTCGTGGCCGAGCACGATCGGCGTTGGTCGGTTCCACTCGCCCTTGTAGGAGTGCAGGTCGGTGCCGCAAACGCCGACGGCGCTCATCCGCACGACGACCTCGCCCGGCAGCGGCTCCTCGAGCTCGATCTCTTCGAGGTCCAGCCGCCCGGGCTCGTGCATGACGGCGGCGCGCGTCTTCACTGCACCTCGGCGTGGATCCGCTGCCCGACTGCCTGAGCGGCCCGCCGCCACGGCCGTTCCGGACGGCCATCGCCTCGGCGAGGATCGAGAGCGCCACCTCGGGGCCGGCATCGGCGCCGATATCGAGCCCGCACGGGCCTGCGATCCGCTCGATCGCGGCCTCGTCCACGCCCAGCTCGCGCAACCGCTCGCGCTTCTTCTCCTGGTTCCGGCGGCCGCCGATCAGACCCGATGTAGAACGCATCGCTCGCGAGCGCCAGCTCGAGCGCCGGCAGGTCGAACTTGTCGTCGTGCGTGAGGAGCACGATCGCCGTGGCGTGGTCGGGTGCCACCTGGGCGAACGTCTCCTCCGGCCAGGCGACGATCAGCTCGTCGGCGCTCGGGATCCGCTCGCGCGTCGCGAACTTGGCGCGCGCGTCGGCGACGATGGTCGTCCAGCCGAGCAGGTTCGCCGCCGCGGCGAGCGATTCGGCCGTGTCGACCGCGCCGTAGACCAGCAGGCGGGGCGGCGGGCCGTACACCTCGGCGAAGACCTTCCTGCCCTCGAGCTCGAGCATCCGGTTGCGCGCGCCGCGGATCAGCTCGTCCGCGTGGGCTCCGAGCTCCGCCGGCCCGTCGCCGACGGTCTCGCCGCCCTCGACGACGAGGAGCTTCGTCCCGAGCCCTTCGCCCTCGACGACCGTGAGGACGACGCCGCGGCCCCCGGTCGCGCTGGAGCGCGAGCAGCCGCTCGATCACGGGAGGCGCTCGACGAACACGTCGATCTCGCCCCCGCAGGGGAGGCCGACGGCCCAGGCTTGCTCGTCCGAGATGCCGTACGAGAGCAGCTTCGGCGCGCCGGACTCCAGGACTTCCTGCGCCTCCTGGAACACGTCGCCCTCGACGCAGCCGCCCGAGACCGAGCCGCACAGCTTCCCGCTCCCCGAGATCGCGAGGCTCGAGCCGACCGGCCGGGGTGACGACCGGCGGCTTGCGACCACGGTCGCGACGACGACCTGCTCGCCCGCCTCCTGCCACCGCTCGATCTCGGGAAGAATCTCCTTCACGCTTCGATTATCGCCTTCGGACGCTGTCCTGGAGCGGACGGCGCTTGGCACGCGCGCTCCACTCGTCCACGGAGCGCGACTCCGGGTCTCGCGGCTTCGCCGGATAGCCGAACGAGAGGACGATCGCGATCCGCTCCTCGTCCTCGAGCCCGAGCGCGGCACGGGCTGCCGGCTCGTCGGAGATCCCGTTCGGGGACGCCCCGACTCCCTCGTTCCAGGCCGCGAGCAGCATGTTCTGAGCCGCGCGGCCGGCGTCGAACGAGACAGGCCCCTTGCCGCTGACCACGATCGCGACGACGAACGGTGAGCCGCGCAGATTTGTCGGCTCGTAGACGGCGTCGACGAGAAGCTCGCCCGGGACGACGTGGAATCGCCACGGCTGCCGGTTCTTCGAGCTTCCGGCGAGGCGCCCAGCGTCGAGGATGCGCTCCTCCACGTCCGGGGGCAGCGCCGCGCGGCTCGTAGTCGCGCACCTCTCGCCTGCTCGCGATGGCGAGCAACGTGTCCATGGGCGATAGCCTGCCATTTCCATGACCGACCAGGCCGCCGTGAGCCTTCTCCGCTGGCTGCGCCGGCAGCTGCGCGAGCCGACGCCGTGGCGCGAGCGGCTCGAGGCGGCGGTCGCGAACGACGACCCGGAGGAGGCGCGCCGCCTGCTCGCGCGAATGGACTTCACGGACGCGCAGCGTCACCACGTCGCCGGCCTGATCGATCGGTGGTCGGAGGGAAGGTGAGCGTCCAGGCGAACGCGGCGCTCGTCCGCCGGATCATGAAGGCGTTCGCGGAGAAGGAGGGCTTCGCGCTGCGCGACTGCTTCGCCGAGGACGCCGTCTGGCACGTTCCCGGCAGCGGGGTCATGTCCGGCACATATCGGGGCCGCACCGAGATCTTCCGCTTCCTGGCGCGTCTCCCCAAGCTGACGAACGGGACCTACCGCTCGACCTTCATCGACGCACTCGCCAGCGCCGACCGCGGCGCCGGCCTCTACCGAGCGCGCGGCGAGCGAGAAGGCCGGTCGATCGACATCGACCAGCTACTCCTGTTCACGATCCGTGACGGTCTCGTGACAGAGGTGTTGGCGTTACCCAGCGATCCGGTTGCATTCGACGCCTTTTGGGGCCCAGTGAGTGACCAGTGATGCATGGGTACACATGCACCGTCACGCGCGAACGGGATTGACCAACCGTCCGATCCGGTCGATCTCCACGACGACTTCGTCCCCTTCGGCCAGGAAGACGGGAGGGTCGCGGAAGACGCCCACCCCTTCCGGCGTTCCGGTCAGCACGAGATCGCCGGGCTCGAGCGTGATCGCCTCGGACACGAACGCGATCACCTCGGCGACGGAGAAGATCATGTCCGCGGTCGTCGACTCCTGCCGCACCTCGCCGTTGACGAGGCACCGGATGCCAAGGCTCTGAGGGTCGCCCACCTCGGCGGCAGGCACGAACTCGCCGACCGGCCCGAAGGTGTCGAGCGACTTGGAGCGGGTGAACTGCCTGTCGGCACGCTGGAGGTCGCGCGCCGTCACGTCGTTAGCGCAGAGGTAGCCGCGCACGGCTTCGAGCGCGTTCTCGACCCGCACGCCCTTCACGCGGGCGCCGATCAGCACGCCGAGCTCCGCCTCGTAGTCCACCTCGGTCGTGATCGACGGCAGCAGGATCGGGTCGCCCGGTCCGGTCAGCGCCGTCGGCCACTTCGCGAACAGGAGCGGTGCCTCCGGCAGTTTGACGCCCTGCTCTTCCGCGTGGCCGCGGTAGTTGAGCCCGACGCAGATCACCTTGCCCGGACGCTTGAACGGAAGCACCGCTACTCCACCGGCTCCGGGTCGGGAAGTGCCTCGCGAAACTCCACCTCGAGGCGTTGGATTCGGGAACCTTCGATCTCGACGACCCGCAGCATCAGACCGTCGACCGTCACCTCGTCGCCGACCTCCGGCGCGTGGCCGATCTCACCGAAGACCATCCCGGCCATCGTGTGGTAATCCTCGACCTCGATCTCGGTCCCGAACTGCTCGTTGAAGTCGTCGATCGGGAACGTCCCGTCGATTCGGATGTGGGTGTCGTCGAGCCTCTCGATCGACTCGTCCGGAAGGTCGAACTCGTCCTCGATCTCACCGACGATCTCCTCCAGGAGGTCTTCGAGCGTAACGATCCCCTGCATGGCGCCGTACTCGTCGACGACGACGGCCATATGCTGATTCTGCTTGCGGAACTCGGCCAGGAGCGCCGCGAGATCCTTCGTCTCCGGGACGATGTACACCGGACGCAGAAGCTGCTCGATCTCCACCTCGGCCATCCCCCGGTCGTGCAGAGCGGAGAAGAGATCGCGCACATGGAGGATCCCGGCGATCTCGTCGAGCGACTCGCGATAGACGGGGTAACGCGTGTACGGCGACTCGAGCAGCGCGGCGAGCGCCTCCTCCGTCGGCAGCGTGATCGAGATCGCCACCACCTCGGGCCGCGGCACCATGACCTCGTGGACTTCCTTGTCCGCGAAGTCGAAGACCTTGTAGAGCATCTCCTCCTCGTCGGTCGCGATCACGCCTGCGTCCTCGGCCCCGGCCACGATGTGCCGGATGTCCTCCTCGGTGTGGGCGAGCACGCCGGCGGGCGCAGGTGTCACCCCGAAGAGTCGAGTCACGGCGTTCGCGGAGACCTTCAACAGCCAGTTGAACGGCCGCACCACGGTCTGCAACACCCCGAGCGGGACCGCGAGCCCCTTGGCGATCCACTCCGCCTTCTGGAGCGCGACCGCCTTCGGCACGAGCTCACCGAGCGCGACGCTGAGGTAGGTCAGGATCAGGAACGCGAGCGCGTAGGAGATCCCGTTCGAGAGCCAAGGGTCGAAGTAGCCCGAAAGCAGGGGCTGGCCCACGGCGCCGAGGGCGATCCCGAAGACCGTGATCCCGATCTGCACCGTGCTGATGAACTTGACCGGGTGGTCCATCAGATCGAGCGCCGCGCGCGCACGGCGGCTGCCGGCCTCGGCCTCGGGCTCCAGCCGTGTCCGCCGCGCGGTCACGAGCGCGTACTCGGCCGCGACGAACACCGCGTTCCCGAGCACGAGTAGGAAGATCGCGAGGATCCGAAGGGCGTCGCTCATGCCCCACTCTCTGGGGCCCGCGTACTAAGAGGGTCGTCGTCCAAGGCGGTGCGGCGCAGTATAGGTAACGGCTCCGACGTCCTCGCGCCGTTCCGCCCGCTCCTCGATCACCAGTCGTTCGAGGTGCGAGAGCGTCTCGGCGACCGCAAAACGGCGAGAGGCGGGCTTGAGATCGGCACCGAAGAGGTCGAACGACAGCTCGTAGCCGGTGCGGGGCGCATCGGTGAGGGCGGCCTCGGTGAACGCAAGCCGCTCGCGATGGTGCTCGATCAGCTCCCGCGCGCGACCGACCGGATCCTCGATCGGATCGCCGTGGCCCGGCAGGGCGATGGTGGGCGCGAGCTCGATCGTCCGCTCCAGCGACTCGATGTAGTCGCCGAGCGGATCGAGCCGGCTCTCCGGCCAGAGGCCCACGGTCGGTGTGATGCGTCCGAGCAGATGATCGGCCGAGATGAGAACGTCGTCTGAGAGCAGGCAGAGCTGGCCGTCGGCGTGGCCGGGAGCGGCGACGAGCTCCCAGCCGTCGAGCCGGTCACCGTCGTCGACGAGCTGAGGGTTTGGCTGGTAGCGGATGAACGGTCGGTAAATGGAGCCCGACTCGATCAGCTCCTCCGTGATCTCCGAGGGGACGCCGTGGGTAAGGAACCAGTCGGCGATCCGTGTCGGCCAGTCCTCGTTCGCCCACACGAGCTCGCACTGGGCGTAGTCGAGCTCGCCCTGGTGAACCGGCGCGCCGGTCAGCTCTGCGACGTCGGCGGCCGCACCCACGTGATCGGGATGGAAGTGGGTGACGAAGATCCGGGCCACCTCGGCGCCGTCGAGAGCAGCCTTCCAGACCTCCTGCGCGTCCGGGAGCCCGATCCCCGTGTCGACGAGGGTCCAGCCGTCCTTGCCCGGCAGCAAATACGAGTGGACGTGGCCGGGGCGCGTCGGCAACGGGGTCGTGATGCGACGGATCCCAGCGGGAAGGTCCACAGCCCTATCCAATAGTTTTTTGCACAGGTTCGGAATCTGCGGAAGCAGATTCCGAACGTGCGAAGACCCCTGAAGTGTCGCTTCGCTCCAGCGAACATACGTTCTGTATGCTTGCCCGATGCGGGCCGAATACCGCGAGGAGCCCTGCCGGAGCGCACTGAATCGAGTGAAGGGGATGCCGTTCGGGTGGTCCCTCAATCCGTACACCGGCTGCGTGCACCGCTGCACGTTCTGTTACGTGCGCGCGTTCGAACTCCGAGCCGACCGGCCCGCGGACGACCGCTACGGCCGGTCGATCCGCGTGAAGGTGAACGTGGCCGAGGTGCTCGCGCGGGAGCTTGCGCGGCCGTCGTGGAACGGCGAAGGAATCGCTATCGGTGCCGCTACGGATCCGTACCAGCCGGCCGAGGGGCGCTACCGGCTGACGCGGGCCTGCATCGAGGTGCTCGGCCGCGCGGCATCGCCTTTCTCGATCATCACGCGCGGGCCGCTGATCGTCCGCGACGTCGACGTGCTGGCGGCGGCGGCGCGGCGGACGAAGGTCTCGGTCATGTTCTCGGTGCCGACGCTCGACGCCGAGGTCTGGCGAACGACCGAGCCCGGCACCGCACCTCCGCGCCAGCGGCTCCGGGCTCTCTCCGCGCTGGTCGAGGCGCGGGATCGATGCCGGCGTCGGCATGGCGCCGATCCTGCCGGGGCTCTCCGACCGGCCCGAACAGCTCGCGGAGGTCGTGAAAGCGGTGCGGGCAGCGGGCGCGACGAGCGTCTGGGCAAACCTGCTCTACCTGCGCCCGGGGACGAAGGAGCACTTCCTCGAGGCACTTGCCCGGGACTGGCCCGAGGAGCTCGAGCGGTACGAGCAGCTCTATGCGCGCGGCGCCTATCTCCCCCACGCCGAGGCCGAGCCGGTGCGAAGCCGCGTCCGCGATCTCGCCCGCGAGCACGGCGTTCGCGACCGCAGGAGCACCAAGCTCGTGCCGCCACCCGAGCCCGTTCAGCTCTCGCTGCACGTCTGAGCGCCGACTTGCGGCATACACTTCCCGCCAATGCCAGAAGAGATCACGTGCCTGATCGTCGATGACCACGAGGTCGTGCGCGAAGGGCTGCGCCTCTCGCTCTCACGCGCGCCGCATATTCGCGTGATCGGCGAGGCCTCGGATGGTGCCGGCGCGGTCGCGCTCGTCGAGCGGCGCCGACCCCAGGTGGTGATCATGGACGTCCGCATGCCCGGGATGGATGGGCTCGAGGCGACGAAGCAGATCAAGGAGAAAGTGCCCGAGACCGCGGTCCTGATCTTCACCGCCTACAGCGAGCGCTCGCTGCTCGGCCGGGGCCTCGAGTCGGGCGCCAAGGGCTACATCCTGAAAGAGGCACCGCACGCGACCCTGCTCCGCGCGATCGAGAAGGTCGCCGGCGGCGAGAGCTTCGTCGACCCGGCGCTGATGCCGACGTTCCTGACGGGCAAGGAGCAGAACGACATGCTCACCGCCCGCGAGCGCGAGATCCTGCAGCTGCTCGCCGACGGAATGTCGAACGCGGATGTCGCGGCCCGGCTCTTCATCAGCCAGGAGACGGTCAAGAGCCACGTACGGCACATCCTCGCGAAGCTCGAGGCGGACACGCGGACGCACGCGGTCGCCATCGCCTTGCGCGACGCGATCATCGACTGATGGCCGACGAGGTTCCCGCCGACGAGCGCGAGCGCCTCGTCGAGCGGATCATCACGGCCGAGCAGGACGAGCGGCGCCGACTCGCGCTCTTCCTCCACGACGGCCCAGTGCAGAGCCTGGCCGGGATCGCGCTGATGCTCGACGCAGCCGTGCAGTCGATCGACGAGGGCAAGCCCGAAGTGGCGCGGGGGATCATGGCCTCGGCACTCGAGCGCCACCGCGAGACGATCCGCTCGCTCCGGGACCTCTCGTTCAACATCGAGCCGGTGGTGCTGCGCGACCGGGGCTTCGGCGCCGCAGTGGAGGAGCTGGCGAACCAGCTCGGGATGGAGCACAAGGTGCGGATCGAGGTCGACGTCGAGCTCGCCTCGCAGCTCGGCGAGAAGGAGCAGGTCGGGCTCTATCAGATCGTCCGCGAGTCGCTGAACCAGGCCGTGCGGCGCGGGCCTCCCTCCAAGATCTCGGTCCGGATCCACGACACCCCGGAAGGGGAGATCGAGACGGTCGTCTCCGACAACGGAACGGGCGAGAGGCGCTCGGCTGCCCTCGACGCAATCGGCGAACGTGCCTCGACACTCAACGGCCGCTTCTCGGTCGAGCAGGGAGCCGAGGGCACGTCCATCCACGTCGTGTTCCCTTCGTACACCGGTCGTCCGTAGTCACTAAGATTCCCGGCCGATGACGGACGAGAACGGCCACCACGGTTCCAGCTACGTGCTCTTCGTCTGGTCGCCGGCCGGCTGGACGCTGCAGCAGCGCGACGGCGAGCCGCCGCCGGTCGGGGCGACGATCGAGAACGGCGAGACGCTCCTGCGGGTGAGCAAGATCGGCCCGTCGCCGCTGCCGGGCGACCGGCGCCGCTGCGCGTTCACCCAGCTCGCCTAGACCGCCGCTTGGGCCATGCCGCGTCCGGCGACACGACGGGGTCTGACCCCTGACATGTCCGGAACGGACGTCAGCTGAGCGCGGTCTCGGCGGCGATGCGGCCGTAGACGAGTGCGGCTGCGAGGCCGCTTCCGTACCCGCCGGTGAAGATGCCGCCTGCGTCGGCGCCGGCGGCGTGCAAACCTCCGACGGGCGCCCCCTGGCGATCGAGCACGCGCGCCCGGTCGTCCACCCGGAGGCCGCCGATCGTGTGCGTGACGGCTGCGTACACGCGGACCGCAGTGAACGGAGGCGTCACGAGCTTCGGCGAAGCCGGGAGCGCGAACGGGAGCTCCTCTGCAGGACGGACATCGCCCGCCCGCAGCACGTGCGATCTCGATCGCGTCGGCGACCGTGCCATAGGGAGTCCGCCGGCCCAGAGCCGCCGTGTCGACGACGTACCACGCCATGCCGCCCGGGAAGCGCTGGACGAGGTCGTTCTCGTGCCAGGCCGCGTCGCCCAGGTCGGCACCGGCATCGTCGAGCACGAGTGCGTAACGGGCATAGAGCTGCGAGGCCGAGACGAACGCGTCCTCCGGCACCTCACCGGGCATCGCGCGGCCGTAGAACTCGTCCATCCCTTCGCTCGCCGACGCTCCAAGCCCGAGCCCGTAGTCGAGCCCCTCACCCACGCTCCACGGGGCCGCCCGCACCAGAAGACCACGCTCACGCGCGAGGCGCACGCCAAATCCACCGGTCGCGAGCACGTGCGCGTCCGTGAACGGTGCCTCCAGCCGTACGTCACCCGCTGCCCGCACGAGTGCGTCGGTGAGCTCCCGCGGGTCGTAGCGTCGCCCGACGGTCCGGGGGTTGCGGGTTTCGCCCACGACCGGCGTCACCCCGAGCGATTCGAGCCAGTCCAGCGCATCGTCGAGCTCCTCGACGATTCGACGCTGCAGCGCCGGATCGCCGGCCGGACACTCCAGGCGAAAGTCCTCGGCGCTTCGATGTCGCCAGATCACGCCGCTGGAGAGCAGCATCGAGCCGCCCGGACGGCTGCCCTTCTCGAAGACGATGGGCGACGCGCCGAGCTCACGCCCGCGGGCGGCAGCCACGAGGCCGGCCATGCCGGCACCGGCGACGATGAGATCGTTCAGGTGAGCGAGAACGAGGGCTTGTGCTCGACGTACTCGAGCTTCACCCGGTCGGGCCCCCAGACGAAGAGCGCGATCGGTGTTCGGCGCGTCGACGAGGTCGTCGATCTCGATGCCGAGGTCCTCGGCATCGGCACGATGCTCCTCGACCGAGTCGACGAGGACGCCGATGTGGTTCAGGAGCGGACGCTCAGGGTCCCCCGGGTCGCCCGCGAGGAGCTCGAGGAACGCGCCGCCGACCTCCAGCCGCCCATCACCGACCGGCGCGAAACCGAGTGCCTGCCACCGCTTGGCCGCCGCAGTCGGATCGGCGGAGACGAGCGCGACGTGGTCGAGGTCGAGCTCCGAGTCGGTTTCGGCTTCGACAAGCACGATCTCCAGTCCCTCGCCCAGGTCGATGGTCGCGTCGCGGCCGTCGAGCGACGACACGCGGAGGCCGATCCGCGCCAGCGGCCCGCGCTCACGAGGTGCCTCTGCGTCGAAGAGCGTGAGCTTGCCGCGGCGCGCGTCGGCCCCGAGCAGCGTGAAGCGGTCGGTCTCCTCGATCACGCGGACGCCGAGACGCTCGACTGCCGCCTCGGCCATCCGGCGGCGGTCTGCGACCCAGAGGGCAACGTGATCGAGAGTCTGCGGATTCATCTTGCGAGGATAGCCGTCGGCCCTCTTAGCGCTTCTTCGCGTCCACGGCACGCTGCAGCTGCGCCTTGTTCATCCTCGAGCGACCCTCGATGTTCAGGCCCTTGGCCTCCTCGTACAACTGGTCACGCGTCCGCCCCTTCGCACGGCGTGTGCCGGAGCGGAGGCCACCGCGACGGCTCGAGGAGATGTCTGTGCGGGAGAGCCGCGACGACTCGCGCGCCTCACCGGACCTTGCCCGCTCCTTGTTGACGGTCCGCGCGGCGATCTCTTCGGCCTTGTCCTCCGAAGTGCCGCTCTCGCGCAGGCCTTCCTTGATGTGCGCGTACTGCCGCTCGCGCTTCGGGCTCCAGGCTTGCTGTGGCATGACCCCTCCTTCGTGTCGGAACGAAGGCGGTCCTTACCCGTTCAGCCGTGCCTTATTCGCCGCCGTCGAGCGGAGGGTTCTGGACGTCGTTGTCGTCCGCGTACTTCTGCACGAGCGGGTCGACCGCCTCAGCACCCTTGTCGTAGGCGTAGTTGATCGCCACGAACGGCTCCCACTTGTCCGGGAGCGCGTCCTCCGGGAAGATCGCCTCCACGGGGCACTCCGGCTCGCAGGCGCCGCAGTCGATGCACTCCTCCGGATCGATGATCAACATGCGATCGAACTCGTGGATGCAATCGACCGGGCAGACGTCGACGCACGAGCGGTCTTTGATGTCAATGCACGGCTCGGCGATGATGTACGTCACGGCGGCGAGTGTATCGACCGGGCCTAGACGGACGGGGCGGTCAACTCAGCCACGATCTCGGGCATTCGTTCGACCAGTGCAGACTTCACGACGACCTGGTCGAAGCCTGCCGTGTGCGCGCGCTGGAGCCCCGCCTTGTCGGTGTGATTCGTGAACCCGAGGATGGGAATGTCGGGCCAGGAATCCACGACCTCTTCGGGCTCGACGCGAGCGATGTCGGCGATCACGAGATCCGGCGGGTGGACGCTGTCGCTCGTGATGAGACGATGCCCCTCCAGCATGGCTTCGAGCTTCCCCCGGAAGAACAGATCGACCCCTGCGAGCAGGATGGTCGCCACCAGCCGCGAATTTATCAGTGCGACTGGTGCGCGCCTAGCCGCTGAGACCAAGCGCCTCGAAAAGGCGGTTCACGTAGACGCGCAGCCGCCAGAACTCCCCGGCGAAGAGGAGCGCGCCGAGCGAGACGAGGATCAGGCCACTGACGAACTGGATTGCGACGTAGTGGTCGCGGACGCGGCGGAAGACGCCCATCGCGGGGGCGAAGAGCGCGGCGGCGATCAGAAATGGGATCGAAAGCCCGAGCGCGTAGAAACCGAGCAGGAAGGAGCCTTCCCAGACCGTCTCGGAGTCGCCCGCGAGAACGAGGATCGAGCCGAGAACCGGAGTGATGCACGGCGCGGCGCAGACGGCGAACGCCGCGCCGAGCAGAAAGCTCGACCCACGCCGACGCGCGCCCTGGACGAGACCCGCCCCGACCAGGCGGTCGGGCCACGGCAGCAGCCCCATGAACGCGAGCCCGAAGACGATCAGGATGAAGCCTGCCACCTGCTCGAGCAGGAACTGGTTGCGCGTGAACGAGAGACCGATCGCCGCGGCGCCGGCGCCAAGGAAGACGAAGAACGTCACGAGCCCGGCGACGAACGGGAGGCTCGAGACGACGACGCGCCGCGCAGCGCCGGGCTCGCCCAGCCGCTCAGCCTCCACCGACGATACCGCGGAGAGATAGCCGGGAACGAGGGGCAGTACACACGGCGCGAGGAAGGAGACGAACCCGGCGCCGAAGGCGACCAGGACCGAGGTGACACTCATTCGAACTTGGCGAGCTCGGCGTCGAGGCGCCGCTCGAGCTCAGGATCGAGCGGCTCGTGGTCGTCCGGTGGAGGCGCCTGATCGTCGCCGCGGCGGCTCCAGCGCCAGGCCAGAACGCCGACGACGACCGCCCCGGCAGCGAGACCCGCGATCGGCAGCAGCCAGCGCAACCCAGTCGAACCCCTTCCGCGGCGGGACCGCGAGCACGGTCGGCCCGAACTGCTCGACGAGCTTCGCCTTGATCTCACTCTTCGTGTCCCCGGCAGCGATCCGCGCCCGGATGTACGCCTTCATCCGCCTGGCCGCCGGGGCGTCCGACGTGTCGAGTGTCGTTTCGCAGACCGGGCAGACGAGCTCGGACTCGAGCTCCGCCGGGGTCGGCTTCAGCTCACTCGCGGCCGCCGGGCCTGCGAGCGCAAGCGCCACCGCCGCGAGGACGAGAGCCCTCACGCCGGGGCCAGCGCGCGCTCGATCCCGTCGTCGATGTCGGCCGCTTCCCGAACCGGGCCGGCGATCCGGTAGCGCACCTTCCCCGTCTTGTCGATGAAGTACGTCTCGGGGTAGCCGGTGACGCCGTAGCGTCCGATCATCGATCCCTTGCCGTCGTAGACGTTCTGATACGTGACGCGATACCGGTCCAGGAACTTCCGCGCGTCGCCGCGCACGTCCTTGGCGTCGATGCCGACGAAGACGACGTCCTTCCCCTGCCAGCGCTTCGAGCCCTGCTGGAGAAGAGGCATCTCGTCGCGACACGGGCCGCACCACGAAGCCCAGAAATTCAGGACGACGGTCTTGCCGCGCAGCGAGTCAAACGACAGGTCACCCTCGCCGTTGAGGCGTTCGAGCGTCCAGGACGGCGCCTGCGGGGTGCCGCCACGCTTGAGCGCCGAGGTGACTTCGCTCTCCCCCTGGGCGAGCTTCCAGGCAAGCAGCCCCAGGAGCGCCGCCACGACCGCCACGGCCACGACCTGCGCGCCGAGACGCAACCGCCCGGTCATTGCAGGATGTAGACAGGGGTGCCGATGTCGACCTGCGTGAAGAGCCACTCGACCTCGGGGATCCGCATCCGGATGCAGCCGTGGGAGACCGAGTAGCCGATCGAGGCAGGATCAGGCGTGCCGTGAATGCCGACGGCAGGGGCGGAGAGGCCCATCCAGCGCGTGCCGAGGGGGTTGCCCGGACCCGGCGGGATCGGCTCCGCATCCTTCGCCCAGTCGGAGGCCGGCGGATACCACCACGGGTTGCGCCACTTGACAACGACCTCCCACTTCCCGAGCGGCGTGGGGTACCTCGACTGGCCGGTGGCGACACCGAAGTCGCGGCGGAGCTTCATGCCGTCGTAGAGGAAGAGCTTGTTCAGCCCGCGGCGGATCACGATCACCGAACCGAACGAGGCGCGCGTCGACTGCGGCTTGATCACGTCCTGCTTGAGCGCGATCGGGTCGCGCACGTGCGTCTTCAGGCTGCGGAAGAGGCCCCGCACGACGAGCGTCTGGCGAAGGCGCCGGCCCTGCTGCTCCTTCGTCACGAACGGCTTCGAGTTGCGCAGCTGCAGCTCGGAGTTGATGGAGACCCGATCGAACCGCTTGGCGAGTGTTTTCGCGTAGCGCTCCAGACGCTGCTGGGGCGCGGTCACTTTCAGCGGCACGTTGGCGCCGGGCGCGAAGACGCGAGCGTGCCTGACTGCGTCGCCGACGTAGGCCGACGCGCCGAGCTGCTTCGGCGTCACGGTCAGCGTCACCTTGCCGAGGCGGAGCACCAGCGGTCGAGCGAAGAAGGCCTTCACCGCAACGGTGGCCTCAGCGGGTGACAGACCCCCGACCAGGACCTCGCCGCCGACGGTGACGCCGGCCGCGATCGTGGACGGCCGCGGGGTCGTGGGCGTCGTGGTGGTCGTCGTCGTGGTCGTCGTAGTCGTCGTGTCGTCGGCGGCGCCGTGGTCGTACCCGTCGTCGTCCCCGTGTCCGCGGTTGCGGACGGCGACGCAGCGAGGACCACCGCGGAGAGCACTCCGGCGGCGGCGCACGCCACGAGCAGGGTAAATGCGAGTCCTCGCCTCACGGCCGCAGTGTAGCCACGCGCCAAAGAACCTCGCTCTTGGCCGCGAAGCGGCCCTTTAGGGGTCTTCGCGCGGAGCAGGATCCGCTTCCGCGGATCCTGCTCCCTGCGCAAACAGCTGAGGATCATTTGTGATGACTGCGTCGACCCCGGCCGCGTCGAGGCGGGCGAGCTCCGCCGGATCGTCGACCGTCCAGGCCCAGACGGCGGCTCCAAGACCGTGCGCGCGCTCGACGCTTGCTGCCGACACGACTGCGTGATGGAGCATCAGCGCCGCGGCGCCGACGCGTTCGATCATCGCCGGCACGCGCGCGACGATCGACCGGCGCAGGGCAAGCGTGCCGAGGCGGATCGCCGGCTGAAACGCACGACGCCGCGAGACGCCGTAGCGGTCTTCCGGGTAGGTGAAACCGATCTTGATCGCCGGGCCGCGTACGGCCACGGCGCGGAGGCTCTCCCGGTTGAAGGAGCTGACGACCGCTCGCTCGACGAGACCGTGCCGCTCGAGAGACTCCACCAGCTCGTCGAGGCGCGTCGTCAGCTTCAGGTCGACGTGCAGCGCCACGTCTCGTTCGGCCAGGAAGTCGAGCGCGTCGTCGAGCGTCGGGAGCTGTGGCGCGAGCTCTTGCAGCTCGGCGAGCGAGCGGTCGCGCACGGTGCCGACCGCCGCGCCGTGGCTGACCTCGGCCAGGTCGTTCGAGTGGGCGAGCACGAGCGGGCCGCCCGTGAGGTCGAGCACGTCGAACTCGATCGCGTTGACGCCGTGGGCGAGCGCCACCTCGAACGAACGAAGCGTGTTCTCCGGCGCAAGCGCCGCGGCGCCGCGGTGCCCGACGCGGATCAGCGGCCCGTCTTCCCTGCAGCAGCTTCATGGCGCCGGTCGGTAGGAGGTCCTCGTCGAGCTCGCCGCCGCTGGCCGCGTACTTGATGATCATCCGGTCGGTGACCCATTCGACGGGCGCGCGGTCGTCGGTCCACGGCCGCTTCGCCCTCTCCGTCACCGGCCGGATCTGACGCGCGAGTAGCTCCCGCAGTGGCCGAAGAGCGGCCGGCCCTGTCGACACGATCTCGGGTCGAAGCGCCCACTCGTCGTCGAAGGCAATCAGGATCTTGTTGAAGCGCAGCGCCGGCCAGACGGCGACGGAGTCGAATTCGTGCGTGAGCGTCCCGGAGATGCCGTCGAGCAGGCTCTCGTCGCCGGGCACCGACGCAACGTTGAGCGCGAGGATCCCACCCGGCTCGAGCCGCTCGCGCGCGAGCCGGAAGAACTCCCGCGTCGCGAGGTAGAACGGCACGTACGGCTGGTGGTAGGCATCGACGATGATCAGGTCGTAGCGCTCGTCCGTGCGTCGAAGGAACGGCCGCGCGTCGGCGTCGTGCACGGTCAGGCGAGGATTGTCCTCCATGCCGAACCAGCGCCGCCCGACGCGACTGACGGCGGGGTCGAGCTCGACCCCGTCCACGCGGGCCTCGGGATAGAACTTGCCGAGTGCGCGCGCGACCGTGCCGCCCGCGTTTCCTAGGATGGCAACGGAACGGAGCGGGCGGTCGAGCAGCGGCGGCAGCGCCAGGAACGCATCCCACACGCCGCCGGTGAGGACGGTGTCCTGCCGCCAGACGGAGTGGACCGCGACGCCCTCGTTGAGCCTGAGGAGGCGGTGGCCGTCGGGGCGCTCGACGACCTGGATGAACTGGTAGAGCGAGTCCTCCTCGTGCAGCAGCCCAGCCTCCGCTTTCACCGCGCCGGGTGGAAGTGCGACGAGGGCAGCGAGTGCGGCGGCGACGACGAGCACACGGCGCCCGAGGAGGAACGACGCGGAGAGCGCGAGCAGCGCTGCCGTACCGAGGAGGGTTCGCTGCGTCCCCACGAGCGGGATCGCGATCAGCGCCGGAACGAACGTGCCGAAGAGCGAGCCGGCGGTCGAGAGCGCGTAGAAGCGACCCGCCACCGCTCCCGCGGTCGCGACGTCGGTGATCGCGAGGCGGATCGCGAAGGGCGAGACCATCCCGAGCGCGACGACGGCCGGCGCGAACAGGAGGAGGACGGCGAAGAACGAGCCGATCACGGCACCCGCGGAAGCGTCGTCGAGATTGCCGACCGCGGCATCGAGAAACGGCCGGGCGATGAACGGTGTGATCGCCACCCAGACCGCGGCCGCGAGCACGATCAGGCCGAGCAGGCGCGGTTCGGGCCGCCGGTCGGCGAGGCGACCTCCGAGCCAGTAGCCGAAGGCGAGCGCGGCGAGCACGATCCCGATCAGGTTCGCCCAGACGATCGTCGACGAGCCGAAGTAGGGCGCGAGCAACCGTGAGGCGGCGATCTCGGTCGCCAGCGAGCCGGTGCCGGCGCCAAAGACAAGCGCCGTCAACGCCATCTGGGAGCGCTTCATGCGTCTGCGACGCTTGATCACGACCACCGCGAAGTCGTCGGTCAACTCGCCGTTGTCCGCCCATTCCCGGCACGCGACGAGTGCCGTCTCCGCAATCTCCTGCGCCGGCAGCGCTCGGTGCTCGGAGAGCAGCGCGTCCAGCCGCTCGATCCCGAACTGCTCGCCGCGGCGCCGCGCCTCGACGACGCCGTCTGTGTAGACGACGACGATCGCACCCGGCGGGAACGCGGCGGCGACCGTCTCGTACGACTGCGGCACGTCGATCCCGAGCGCAAGCCCGTGCGCGGCGATGCCCTCGACGGTACCGTCGGGAAGGACGAGACGCGGCTGCGGATGCCCGCCGCTGGCGCAGGCGACCTCGCCCTTGCACGGAGTCGATGACGAGCTCGACCATCGTGATGAAGCGTCCCGGAGGCGATCTCGGAGGAGACGACCTCGTTCGCGGCCGCCAGGAAGTCGCCGGGCACGACGTGCTCGCGGGCGAGCGACCGGAAGACGTACTTCGCCATCGCCATGTCGGCCGTCGCGTCGACCCCGTGGCCGGTCACGTCCCCGAGCACGACCGCCAGCCGCCCGTCGCCCAGGGTGAGGTAGTCGTAGACATCGCCGCCGACCTCGAGCCGCGCCGCAGATTCGTAGACGTCGCCGAGCTCGAGGCCGGGAATCTCGGGGGCAGCGTACGCGGCAGGAGCGAGCGCTGCATCGTGTCGGCGAACGCCTTCTGCTGCGCATAGAGCCGGGCGTTGTCGATCGCGAGCGCGGCCTGTCCCGCAATCGAGAGTGCCGTGTCGGCGATCTCCCCGGCGACCGGGCGACCGGGATGCAAGGAAACGATCGTGAGCGTTGCGAGCAGCTCGGCCGGTGTCGGCGATCGGGACGATCGCCGCGCTCGAGCCCTTGCGCAGGAACGGCGCCAGCAGCGCGAGCGCGCCGCCGAGCGCCTCCGCCCGGTCGGCGTCGAGCAGCAGCGGCTCGCTTCGCTCGAGCAGCGCCAGCAGCTCTCGCCGCGGCAGCTGCTGCGGCCGCGAGAGCAACGCGCGCGCAGCGGCGTCGACGTGCTCGTCGTTCACGTACACGGCCCGTGCGATCAGCTCGATCCCGCGCTCGTCGGGCATCCGGATCACGGCCGCGTCGACCCCGAGCAAGGTCACGATCGACTCCGCGAGCACGTCCAGCGTCGTCTCGAGCGAGAGACTCTGCGCGAACGAGCGCGAGATCTTGAACTGCGCATTCAGCCGCTTCGCGGCCTCCCGCTCCGAGCCGAGCGCCTCCTCGAGCTCCCGGCCGAGCGCCGTCGCCCGCTCGTGCAGGCGCGCGTTCTGCACAGCGACCGCCAGCTGCGCGGCGAGCGCGACGAGCAGCGCGCGCTCGTTGGCGCTCAGCGGGCGTGGCTGGCGCGGGTAGACGGCGAGCAGGCCGATGGGCTCGTCGCCGACGACGAGCGGCAATGCCAGCGCGGTGTCGATCCCCGACTCGCTCACCTGCGCTCGAGCCGGCCCGAGCCGCGTCGTCCAGCGAGGCGTCATCGACCTCGACCACGCCTCCGGCCTGGCGCGACGCGAGGGCGACGGCGAGCAAGACCGCCGCAACCGCCTCATGCGGCCCGTCGACGCCCTGGCTCGCGGCGACGGCGATGCGGCCGTCGTCCTCGCGGAGATAGACCGCGATGCGGTCGGTGCCGAGCATGTCTCCGAGCCGCTCGAGCGCCGTGTCGAGGGTGTGCGAGAGCGAGAGACGAGCGATCGCTTCGCCCACGACGGCGAGAAGCGCGCGGCTCCGCTCGAGCTCGAAGCCGGCTTCGCGCGCGCGTTCGGATGATCGGAGCGCGTGAGCCGCGCGGACGGCGAAGCTCGCGAGCCGAGCGAGGCCGCTCTCGTCCGGACCACGGCCGGGCGCAAACCGGAGCTGCAGCGCGCCAAGCGGCGGCTCCCCGAGCTGAAGCGTGACGAGCTCTCCTTTCCGGCGGTCTCCTTGGACTGCGATCGAGCGGTGCTCGTCGAGAACTGCCTGCGCCACGCGCCTCAGATTCGGATCGGGCTCTCCTGCGCCGTACGCGCCGTCGATCTCCAGCTCGCCGCCGCGAAGCCGCCAGAGCTGCGCACTCTCCGCCCCTGACGCGGTGGCAGCCAGCCGTGCCAGGCGTGCCGCCGCCGCCTCGTCGTCCGCGACGGCCGCCAGAGCGTCACCCGCCACGTCGAGCGGACCTCGTACCTCGCGTCCCATCACCGCGCGGTCGTCACACAGTCGAGTGGCGAGCCAGGCCAGCTCCCCCGCGAGTGTGGCGACGCTGGTCGCCTCGCGGTCGAACGTGCCCGGCGCGGCGTGCGAGCCCGAGCGCGCCGGCGCTCCCGTGCGGGTCGAGCGGAACGGTGAGACCGACGGCGTCCGTGTCGAGCAGCGCGCGGACGAGCTCCGCTGCCGTCTCGATCGACTTCGCGCGAAGCCCTTCGATCTCGGCGGCGAGCGCGCTCGATGACGCCCTGACGAGCCGCGCGACGAGCGAGCCATTCCGTTCAGGCAGCCAGACGACCGCGATCTCCGCGCCGGTGCCGTGGACAGCTGCTTCCGCGACCTGAGCCAGGATCGACTCGAGCGCCCCTCCGTCAGCGAGAGCGCGGCTGGCCCGTGAGAGTGCGGCGAGCGCCTCGGCGACATCGACGCGAGTGTCGATCATGCGCTAAAGGCCGAAGAGGCGTCCGACCTCACGCCAGATCGTGAGCGTGATGAACACGCTGACGGCGATCAGGACGAGGACGACGAGCCAGAAGCGCAGCCCGGCACGACGCCGGGCGCGAGATCGCTCGCTGCGCGCGCGGCGACGGGCACGCTCCTGCAAGTAGGCCCGATCCACCGCAACCGGGTCGAACGGCGGAGCGTCGTCGCCTGGCGGAGTGCGCGTCGCAGGCTCGGCCATGCGGAAAGTGTAGTGCGCCGGCGGCGGATCAGGCAGTGGGGAGCGCGAACGGACCGTCCGGCTCCCAGGCCAGGCCGCGACACATTGGGCACTGGGGAAGCACGGTCCGGACGCTCACGCCGTATCCGCACTCGGCGCAGCGGAACTCGCCTTCGGCTTTCCGGCCGGCAGCGAGGAAGACGGGGTCGGACGCTTCGGACACAGCGGGACCTTCTGACCGTCTCGACTCGATTTGCATCTGAATACGACCCCCCAACCAGCGCCGCGCGGTACCCGCGTGACTTTCAGGACCGATATGCCCATACTGCGCTGCGTGGAAACGCCCGACCGCCTGACGGAGCCGAGCTACGACCCTGCAGGCGAGCCACCTGCGGCGCTCCGCCGTGTCGGCGGATCGCTGTGGGGCCTGGGCGAGAGTGCCACCTGGGTCGCTGGGCTCGTGCTCGCCCTGTCCGCGCTCACCGGCTGGTACTCCGGTTCCGGCGAAGGGGTCAACGTGAGCGTGATCGGCTGGAACACTGGCGTGATCGGCAAGGTCGTCCTGTTCATCGGCCTGGCCGCGATCCTCGTGGTCGCGCTTCGCTACTGGGGGGTCGAGCTCCCGGCTGCAGTGCCCGAGAGCCTCGTCGTGATCGGACTCGGTGCGCTCTCCACGATTCTCGTACTCGTTCGGACGATCTCGATCCCCGACGAGTTCTTCTTCGCGGGCCGAGGCATAGGGCTGTGGATCAGCCTCGTCGCATCCGTGGCTCTGATCGGCGCAGGACTGCTGCAAGCTTCCGAAGAGCTATAGCGATCCCGACGCCGAGCACCGCGCCCGCAATCACGTCGAGGGGGTAGTGGACACCGACGTACACGCGTGAGAACGAGATCAGGGCGGCGAGGGCGAAGAGCGGCACCCGGAGCCGCGGCACGGCGAGCGCGAGCACCGTCGCGCACGCGAAGCTCACCGTCGCGTGGCCGGAGGGAAACGAGTAGGTCGAAGGCGACTCGAGCAAGGGCTCGGGAACCGGGTGGGAGACCGGCGGCCGATCCCGCTCCACCCAGACCTTCAGCGCACCCGAGATGCTCTCGGCGAGCAGGATCGCAACGGCCACACGAGTCCAGAGCCAGGGACGACTCCACGAGAACCCGGAGATCGCGACTGCGATCGCCAGCCACACGATCCCGAACGAGCCGAGGTACGAGAGTGCCTCGAAGAACCAGTTGAGTGCGCCGATCCGATGGTCGACGACCCAGCTCTGGATCGATCGATCGAGCGCGCTCATCTCCTGCCGCTTCTGTGTCGCAAGGTCGGGCCGCTTGCGGCCCCTTTAGGGATCTTGCGCGATGAGCATCCGCTCCTGCGGATGCTCATCTTGCGCTGACTAAACAGGCAGCTGTTGCTTGGTCGACTCGATCAGGGAGCGCGGGTCGAACGGCTTGCCGATGAAGCCCTGGACGCCACGCGACTCCGCGTCGCCGGCCGAACGCTCGTCCACCTGCCCGGAGAACATGATCACCGGAATCGCGCCCACGCCGGTGTGCTCCTGGATCCGCCGGAGGGTCTCCCAGCCGTCGACCTGCGGCATCATCACGTCGAGCAGGATCAGGTCCGGGGACTCCTCGCCGAGTGCCGAGAGTGCCTCCTCGGCGCCGCCGGCCTCGCGGACGAAGTATCCCTCGGCCTCGAGGTTGACGCGGACGTATTCCCGCAGGCGCTCGTCGTCGTCGACGATCAGCACGAGCGGGCCGCGCGTAGAGCGGCTCGCCGGGGTCGGCCGGCCGAGCGGTCCAGGAACTGGTCGAGATCCGAACGCCGGTAGCGCCGGTGTCCGCCGGGCGTGTAGAAGGCCGACACGCGTCCGAGGTCGGACCATTTGCGCATCGTGCTCTGGGCAACGCCGAGATACTTGGCGGCCTGGCCGAGCGTCAGCCATTCGGGCTGCGCGTCAGCGACCGGTCTGTTCCCTTCAAAAGCCACCCGAAGGAAACTACCCAAACCTGCAGCTAGCTGAAACCCTGAACCGTCTCTCAGCCGGTCGTCGTGACGGTGACGGTCACCGTCCGCGCCGCCGGCGGCAGCGGTTGCGGCTCGAGCGTCCGCACGTTGGTCTGCGTTCCACCGGGCGAGGGCCCGTCCTCGAGCGCCCGTCCGACCGAGATGCCGACCAGGAGGGCGATGACGAGGCCGAGCACGACCAGCGCGGGCTTCAAGAGTGGGTTGGGCGGCCGCTTACGGGGCCGCCTCTCCCGCGTGCTCACGGCTCGTAGTCCTGCGCTCCGCGCGCGTAGAGATGAAACGCCGCCGCCTCGACGACCGAGAGCGTTTGCGGCCAGCCCGGCGCGGGTGCGTTCTCGGCCACAGCCGTCCGGCTCCACCGCTCCGCCTCCGCATACGCCGCCGCGAGCTCCCGCACCGTGAACACGCCGCCGACGCGGCGACGAAGCTCGGCCAGAACCGCGTCGACCTGGGCGTGCAGGCGCTCGCCGGCAGGCGACTCGCGCGTCTGCTCGAGCAGCCGGCGGTAGCCGTCTTCCCAGTCGCGGCGCGCGCTCTCGATCTCAGCCTCGGAAACCTGCACGCGTTCGATCCTAAGGATCCGAGCAGCAGCGCTGTGGAGGCCAGAGCGGGTCGACCTCGGCGAGCACTCGCTCACCCAGCAGGTACCCGGGATTGGCGAGCGCGTAGGCGGCGTGCGCGTGCAGGCACTTGAGCCGCCGAGGGTTCGCGCTGCCGCCGATGCCCAGCTCCAACGACGTGCCCTCGTCGCGGCCGGTCCGACCGGCGGCAAGCCCCTTTCGAATCTCACGCTGCTCCTCGGTCGCCCGCTCGAGGTCGGTTGCGAGCTCTGGGTCGCGCTCCACTTCCTCGCTCCAGCGCTCGACTCCGCCTGCGGCCTCGAGCCGGGAGATCGCCGCGACGAGCTGCGGGCAGGTGAGGTAGTACGTGGTCGGAAACGGGTCGCCGCCGTCGTCGTACGGTGCCTGCTCGGTCACTGCAGGCGCCCCGAACGGGCAGCGGGCGACTACACGGAGGAACGCGCGGGGCCGTCGGCCAAGCTGTCGCTCGACGAGCGCGCGGTCATCCATCCCGCCCGATCGTAGCCTTCGCCTTCTTGGCCTGGGCACGTCGCCACTGCTGCACGCCTTTCACGATGAAAAGTCGCTCGCCCGGCCGCACGAGGCTCATCCGCCTCGCTTCGCGCGAGAGCGCGGCGACGGTCGTCGAGTCGGCAAGACGGGCCTGGAGTCGGCTCCGCTCCTCGCGCAACTGCTGCACCTCGGCCGCCCGCTCCTCGAGCGACGAGCGCGTCTCGAAGTAGCTGGCGACAGGCTGGTAGTAGAGAAAGCCGATGAAGGCTGCCGCGCCGAGCACGCACCAGCGCAGGAGCACGGCCGACCGGCGCCCGCGCAGGCGGTGCTTCAGCGGGCGCTTGCTGCGCGGAGCCGGCTTCGAGGAGCGAGAGGTTCGGCGGGCCACGGGGAACGATTCCGCAACGGCCGGCCCGTTCCTCTAGACGATGTCGACCTTGATCACGTTGGTCGAGCCAGGGATGTTCACCGCGGTGCCGGCGGTGATCACGACGCGGTCTCCGGACTCGACGATCTCCGTGTCCCGCGCGGCGGCGAGCGAGGTCGCCCAGAGCTCCTCGACGTCGGCGCACTCGGGCACGGGCACCGGCGTCACACCCCACTCGAGCGCCATGTGCTGCAGCGAGTAGCCGTGATGAGTCAGGCCGATGATCGGGCGGCGCGGCCGCAGGCGCGCGACGGCCGATGCCGTGCGGCCGGTGAAGGTCGGGACGAGGATCGCCTTCGCCTCGAGTGCTTCCGCGATGTCGCAGGCGGCGTTCGACATCGCCTGGCCGACAGTGGGCTTCTCGTCCGCCTGCGGGATCTCGTGGCGGTAGTCGAGACTGGGCTCGACCGCCCGCGCGATCCGGTCCATGAACGCCACCGACTCGGTCGGAAACTCGCCGACGGCCGTCTCGCCGGAGAGCATGATCGCGCTCGTCCCGTCGAGGATCGCATTCGCGACGTCCGAGGCCTCCGCGCGCGTCGGCTCGGGCGCGTGGATCATCGACTCGAGCATCTGTGTCGCGGTGATCACGGGCTTGCCGCGCTCGAGGGCGCGCAGGATGATCCGCTTCTGGAGGAGCGGCACCGCGACTGCGCCCATCTCGACCCCGAGGTCCCCGCGCGCGACCATCACCGCGTCCGCCTCGCGCAGGATGTCGTCCAGTACGGCAACGGCTTCGGCCTTCTCGATCTTCGCGATCACGTGCGCGGTCGATCCGGACGCCTCGATCAGCGTCTTGAGCGCCTGCACATCCGAGGCGGAGCGCACGAACGAGAGCGCGACGAAGTCGCAGCCGAGCTCGAGCGCGAACTGGAGATCGTCGATGTCCTTCCGCGTCAGCGACGGGATCGGGAGCGGGATGCCGGGCAGGTTGACGCCCTTGTGCGAGATGACCGTGCCGCCGACGAGCACCTCGCAGTTGGCGCGGCCCCGGTCGACGTCGAGCACCCGGAGCCGGACCGCGCCGTCGTCGATGAGGATGTCGAACCCCGGCTGCAGGACGGAGCCGAGCACCGCCGGCAAGATCGGAAGGTCGCCGTCTCTCGCCCCGTCCTCGCCGGAAATCGTGATGGAGCCGCCACGCACGAGCTCGACCGGGTCCCTCAGGTCGCCGATGCGGAGCTTCGGTCCTTGCAGGTCTGCGATCAGTGCCACCGGGTGCCCGATCTCGTCCTGGGCGGCGCGAATGGCTTTCGCGCGCTCGGCGTGATCCTCGTGCGTGCCGTGCGAGAAGTTGAGCCGCGCGCCGTCGATCATCCGCATCAGCGGCAGCAGCACCTCGGGCTCGGAGGACGCAGGCCCGATCGTGGCGACGATCTTCGTGCGGCGCGGGACGACGGCCATCGAGGACAGGCTAGCGGCGCGCTCGGGGGAAGGCGCTCCACCCCGGATACTCGGCCCGGCTTCCGAGCTCTTCTTCGATCCGCAAGAGCTGGTTGTACTTGGCGACGCGGTCGGAGCGCGCGGGCGCCCCGGTCTTGATCTGCCCGGTGCCGAGCGCGACCGCGAGGTCGGCGATCGTGGCGTCCTCGGTCTCGCCGGAGCGGTGCGACATCACGGCCGTGTAGCCATTCGCCTGCGCCAGGCGGACAGCCTCGATCGTCTCGGTCAGCGTCCCGATCTGGTTCACCTTGACGAGGATCGAGTTGGCGACGCTTCGCTCGATCCCTCGGCGGAGCCGCTCCGGGTTCGTCACGAACAGGTCGTCACCGACGAGCTGGACGCGATCGCCGAGCTCGCTCGTGAGCATCCCCCACGCGTCCCAGTCGTCCTCCGCGAGACCGTCCTCGATCGAGACGATCGGGTAACGCTGAGTCAGATCGGCCCAGAAAGCCGGCATCTCGGCGCTCGTCTTCTGACGACCCTCGAACCGGTAGACGCCGTCGGAGAAGACCTCACTCGCGGCCGGATCGAGCGCGATCACGACCTTGTCACGGTGGCCGGCGCGCTCGGCTGCCTCCAGGATCACTTCGATCGCGGCCTCGCTCGACTCGAGGTCAGGCGCGAAGCCGCCCTCGTCGCCGACGAGCGTCGAGAGCCCGCGCTCGGACAGCACCCGCTTCAGCGAGTGGTAGACCTCGGTGCCGATCCGCAGGCCTTCGGCGAAGGTGGGCGCACCCACCGGGACGACCATGAACTCCTGCAGCTCGATCGAGTTGTCCGCGTGGGCGCCGCCGTTGATCACGTTCAGCATCGGCACGGGCAGGGTCGCGGCGGATTCGCCGCCCAGGTAGCGGTAGAGCGGCTGCCCCGCCTCGGCCGCGGCGGCCTTCGCGACGGCGAGCGAGACCCCGAGGATCGCGTTCGCGCCGAGCCGGCCCTTGTTCGGTGTGCCGTCGAGCTCGATCAGCTTCCGGTCGAGCGCCTCCTGGTCGCGTGGGTCCATCCCGGCGACCTCGCCCTGGATCTCCGCAACGTTCGCGACCGCCTTCGTCACGCCCTTCCCACCCCACGCCGAGCCGCCGTCGCGCAGCTCCACGGCCTCGTGCACGCCTGTTGACGCGCCCGAAGGCACGGCCGCGCGGCCGAACGCCCCCGACTCGAGGTGCACGTCGACCTCGACCGTCGGGTTGCCACGGGAGTCGAGGATCTGGCGGCCGTGCACACGCGAAATCGAGCTCATCCGAGTTGCTCCTTTGCCTGGTCGTAGTAGCGGTCCTGCTCCTCGAGCGGCAGCTCGCTCCAGCGCTCCCCCTGGGCGTCCGCCAGCTCCTCGGCGCGCTCGACGCGCGTGACGAAGCGGGTGTTCGTCGCCCGGAGCGCCAGCTCGGGATCGACGTTCAGGCGGCGCGCAAGGTTGACCACCGTGAAGAGCAGGTCGCCGACCTCATGCGCGACGGCAGCATCCGGCTCGGTCTCGGGACTCGGCTCGCCCGCGCGCGCGACCTCCGCCTCGAGCTCGCCGAGCTCCTCGCGGATCTTCGCGAGCGGGCCGTCGAGGTCCGGCCAGTCGAAGCCGGCGGCGACGGCGCGGCGCTGCAACTTCCTGGCCTGCAGAAGCGCCGGGAGCGACGCGGGCACGTCGTGGAAGATCCCCTCGCGACCCTCCTGCTCGGACTTGATCTCCTCCCAGCGCGAGCGAACCCGGCCTGCGGTCTTGGCCTCGGCCTCGCCGAAGACGTGCGGGTGGCGCCGGACGAGCTTGGCGTGCACGCCGCGCGCGACCGCTTCGAGATCGCCTTCCCCCTCCTCCTCGAGCAGCAGGGCCAGGAAATAGACCTGAAAGAGAAGATCGCCGAGCTCGTCGAGCAGCTTGGCCGGTTCGCCCCCCGCAGCGGCGTCAGCGACCTCGTAGGCCTCCTCGACCGTGTGCGGGACGATCGTGAGCGCGGTCTGCTCGCGATCCCACGGGCAGTCGCGGCGCAGCCGCCGCGTCAGCTCCTGCAGCTCGACAAGCGCCTCCGCTAGAGGCAAGCAGCTACCCGTTCGCGCTGGTGGAGGTGGTGCCGGTGGCGCCCGGCGGCGGACTGAAGCCGACTGCGTAGTTGATCTTGTCCTTGTAGTCCTTCTTCAGCTCGTCGACCCACTTCGTCATCGCCTCGTTCTTCTTCGTCTGAGTCAACTGCTGGCTGATCGACTCCTTGACGTCCTTCAGCGGCGTGACCTTCGCCACCTTGGCATCGCTGAGCGGCTGGATGATGTGGTAGCCGAACTCGGTCTTCACCGGCTTCGAGATCTCGTTCGTCTTCAGCAGGAAGGCGGTCTGATCGAACGGCGCCACGGTCTGACCCTTCGAGATCGTCAGCTTGCCGCCGTTCGCCTTCGAGCCCGTGTCCTCGGAGAACTTCTTCGCCAGCGCTGCGAAGGCCGCGCCCGCCTTGAGCTGCGCGTAGAGGCGATCCGCCTGCACCTTGGTCTTCACGAGAATGTGGCGCACGTCGCGGCTCTCCGGTTGGCTGTACTGCGCCTTGTTCTTGGTGTAGTAGTCCTCGATCTGCTGGTCGGTCACCTTCACGTCCTTGGTGACCTTCGCGAAGATCCTCTCGGAGACGATCTGGGCCTGGATGTCGTTACGGACCTGCTCGTTAGTGAGGCCTTGCTCCTTCAGCTGCTTCTCGTACTTCGCCTTGTCGCCGCCGAAGTACTGCTTCTGGATCTGCGCGAGCCGAGCGGCGACCTGCTTCTCGGTGACGTCGACGTCGAGGTTTCCGGCCTCCTGCTCGAACTGCTCCCGCTGGACGAGGAACTGCACGGCCTGGTTCTTGAGGGTCTGGAACTCCTGTGAGCCCGCCTTGGGGAAGTCGCGCTTCTGATTCGTGTAGCTCTTCTTCGCCTGGGCGATGAGCGCGTTGTAGTCGGTCTTCGCGATCTGCTGGCCATCGACTACGGCGACGGCATCGGTCGGCACCTCGTCGTCGCCGCCGCCGCAACCGGCGAGCGCGATCGAAACGAGCGCACAGAGAAGGATGGCAAGACGAGAGATCTTCATGTTGAGAAAGCTCCAGGTTTAGCGCGGGCCGCCGTTCATGCGGCCTGACGGGCTACCACGATAGCATCGACGAGGCCGATTGCTCCCTCCAGCGCCTCGGTGCGCTGCGAGACCTCTCGCTTCGCGCTCGTATAGACGGCTGTGTCGGTCACGTCGCGCAGTGCCCGCAGCTCTGCCGAGCCGAGTACGAGCGGTCCGACGGTCGCACGGCCGCCGCGGTAGACGAGGTAGTCCGCACCGAGCTGCGCGAGCTTGAGCTTCGCCTCCTGGATCGCGAACAGGTGCTCGACCGGCTCCGGCACCGGTCCGTAGCGGTCCTCGAGCGTGGCGTGGAGCTCACGCAACTCATCATCCGACTCCGCCAGTGCAAGCCGGCGGTGGATGTCGATCTTCAACGCCTCGGACGCGACATACGTGGCCGGCACGTAGGCATCCACGCGGGCATCCACGCGCACCGGCCTGGTGGCCACGCGTCGCTGGCCCTGCAGCTCGGCGACCGCCTCGGCCAGCATCTCCACATAGAGCTCGAAGCCGAGCGCGGCGACGTGGCCGGACTGCTCCGCCCCCAGCAGGTCGCCCGCGCCGCGGATCTCGAGGTCGCGCATCGCGATCTGGAAGCCGGCGCCGAGCTCCGTGTGGTCGGCGAGCGTCGAGAGGCGGGCGCGGGCCTCGGGCGAGAGCTCGCTCGCATCCGGGTAGAGCAGGTAGGCGTGCGCCGTCACGTCCGAGCGGCCGACGCGGCCTCGGATCTGGTAGAGCTGGGAGAGGCCGAGGACGTCCGCACGCTCGACGATCAGGGTGTTCGCCTGCGGAATGTCGATCCCCGATTCGATAATCGTCGTCGAGACGAGCACGTCTGCGTCACCGCGGAGGAAGGCGTGCATCTTCTCCTCCAGCTCGCGCTCCCTCATCTGGCCGTGCGCGACGATGAAGCGCAGGCCCGGACAGAGCTGCTGCAGCTTCTCCGCCGCCTCCTCGATCGTCTCGACACGGTTGTGGAGGTAGAACGCCTGGCCCTCGCGGGCGATCTCGCGCTCGAGCGCGGTCTTGATCAGTTCCTCGTCGTACTCGCCCACGGTCGTCCGGATCGGGCGCCGGCCCTCGGGGGGCGTCTCGATGATCGAGATGTCGCGCAATCCGGAGAGCGACATATGGAGGGTGCGCGGGATCGGTGTCGCAGAGAGCGCCAGCACGTCGACCTCGAGCCGCAGCGAGCGGAGCAGCTCCTTCTGCGCGACTCCGAACCGCTGCTCCTCGTCGAGGATCACGAGCCCGAGATCCTTCGGGATCACATCGCGGCTGAGCACCCGGTGGGTCCCGATCAGAACCTCCACCTTGCCCTCTGCGAAGTCCTTCAGGACCTGTTTCGCCTCGGCCGGCCGCCGGAAGCGCGAAATCATCTCGACCCGAACGGGGAAGTCGAGGAAGCGGGCCTTGAAGGTGTTCCAGTGCTGCTCGGCGAGGATCGTCGTCGGGCAGAGGAAGAGCGTCTGCTTCCCGTTCACGGCGGCGGCGAACGCGGCGCGCACCGCGACCTCGGTCTTGCCGAAGCCGACGTCCCCGCAGACGAGCCGGTCCATCGGCCGCGGCGCCTCGAGGTCTTCCTTGACCGCCTCGATCGCCCGCGCCTGATCCTCGGTCTCGCGATACGGGAACTCGGTCTCGAGCCGCTCGAGCCACTCGTTCTGCAGGTCGTAGGCGACTCCCGGCGCCTGCTGGCGCTGGGCGTACAGGGCAATCAGCTCGGTAGCGAGCTCCCGCACCGATTCGCGGGCACGGGCCCGCAGGTTCTGCCAGGCCTTGCCGCCGAGCTTTGAGAGCGCAGGCGCACTTGCGTCCGCGCCGATGTACTTCGAGACCTTGCCGAGCTGCTCGTGCGGGACGTAGAGGCGGTCGTCGCCTCGGAAGGCGAGGAAGAGATAGTCGCGCGTGACCCCCGCGACCTCTTTTGTCTCGAAGCCGAGCAGCCTCCCGACGCCGTGGTCTTCGTGGACGATGAAATCGCCCGTCCGCAGGTCGGCAAAGGAAGCCAGCGCCCGGCCGAGGCGCCGGTCGGCGCGCGGCGGTCGCTTGCGAAAGACCTGCGTATCGGGCAAGAGCACGAGGCCGAGCTCGCGCCAGACGAACCCGCGGCGCGCCGCCGCGACGGCGAAGAGGAGCTCTGGCTGCTCCGGGAGCTCCTCGCCGGTTTCGAGCACCCGCGACTCGGCACGCTTGAGGAGGTTCTGCGTGCGCAGTGCCTCACCCGCGTGCGGAAACGCGACGACGACCCGGTTACCGCCGCGAACGAAGCCCGAAAGCTCCGTCTCGGCCTCGGCGAGCCCGCGTGCGGCGATCGCGGGCCGCTGGGCCTCGAACGAGAACGGCTGCCCCTGCGGGAAGGGGTCGAGCTCGGAGCTGCCCTTGAGCGAGATCTCCTCGAGACTCTCCTCCGTCCAGACGCGCCGCACCTCGTCCGGCTCCCAGACGAAGTCGGGCATGCGGTCGAGCACCGGCACGAGATCGCGCGGGATCTCGGGCGTGACCGGACCGAAGTCGTCGTCCGGGAGCGTCGGCTCCGTCAACTCGGCACGCCGCTCCACGGCCGGGTAGATCACCGCGCCCTCGACTGGATGAAGCGCACGCTGCGTGAACGGCGAGAACGCTCGCACCTGCTCGATCTCGTCGCCGTAGAGCTCGACGCGGAGCGGCTCGCGGCCGGTCGTCGGGAAGACGTCGACGAGCCCACCGCGCACTGCGAACTGGCCGCGCTCCTCGGCCCGATCGACCCGCTCGTAGCCCGCGAGCGCGAGCGACTCGGCGAGCCCGTCGAGGCCAGGCTCGGCCCCGACGTCGAGTCGCACCGGCTCGGCGCGCGCCGCGAGCGGCGGAACGCCCTCGGCGAGCGCGGTCGCCGAGGCGCAGACGAGCCCGCCGCCCGCCAGCACGTCGAGCGCGCGCGCGCGTTCGCCGACGAGATGCGGCGGCGGCTCGAGCCCGGAGCCCCAGCGGACACCGCGCCCCGGTAGCAGCGCCACCCGCTCCGCGCCGATGAACCATCCCGCCGCCTCCGCCGCGTCCCGCGCGTCGGCGTCCTCCGGCAGCAGACAGACCAGACCGCGCTCGAGCTGCTCATGCAGCGTCGCGAGCAGAAGCGGCAGAACCGGCTCCGAGACGCGCGCTCTGGCCGGCAATGCGGCCGCGAACGACTGCAGCCGCTCGAGCGCGAGCAGCTCTCTGACGAACGCGTGGAGTACGGGACGGTCCATGACGACAGGCGGAAACCGGGTTTCCGCCGCCGTTCAGTCTACGATGCGGCGGTGTCCGAGCGTGCCGGCGAATCGATGACCATCGCGCAGCGCGACGCGCTCGCAGCCGAGCTCGCCGAGCTCGAAGGCCCCAAGCGCGCCGAGATGGTGGAGGCGATCGCGACGGCACGCGGCTTCGGCGACCTCTCCGAGAACTTCGCCTACCACGATGCGAAGAACGAGCAGGGCCTGCTCGAGCGGCGGATCACGATCCTGCGCAGCCGGATCGAGAACGCCGTCATCGTCGAGCACGCTGAGGAGGGCACCGTCGGCGTCGGCTCGGTCGTGGAGGTCGAGGATGAGCAGGGAGGGCGCTTCGAGGTCGAGATCTCGAGCGTCGGGGGTGTCTCGACGGACTCGCCTCTCGGCGGCGCGCTGATCGGCGCCAAGGTGGGCGACACGGTCGAGGTGAAGGCGCCGAAGGGTTCCTGGAAGGCGCGCGTCGTCGGCGTGCGCTCGCCCTAGCGTCACCGGCCGCGCAGCCAGACGACTTCGGGCTCCCAGCCGTCGATGACGCCGCCGTGCCCCTCGGCGCGGGCGAGCAGCTCGACATCGCGAAAGAGCCCCTGCTGTTCGCCGAGGTCGCCCGGGCCGACGATCCTCTGCAGCCGCGGAAAGAGCGTCTCGAGCGACCACGTCTCGTCACCGAGCGGCTCGAGCTGCAGCTCCCAGCCGAGAAACTTGTTGAACGGCCGTACTCGACGCTGAAATGCGAACAGGACAGTCAGCAGCGGGCCGACTGACTCGGCAGCGTCGAGCCGTGCCTCGAACGGGAGATCGTTCTGGTAGTTGCGCGCGGAGCGGTAGTACGAGTTGACGTAGTCGTCGAGCGCCGCCACGGCGAGCGCGTGCCCTTCGACCTCGCTCAGGCGCGCCTTGGCGTCGACCAGGCGTGAGATCTCTCCGTCGAGCTTGTCGAGCACGAGCTCGCAGCGGACGTAGCTGTAGCGATCCCACTCGCTGCCCGAGCCGGGGAGACCCGTTCGCTCGAACTCGGAGCGGCTCAGCACGAACACCTCGACCGGCGATCCGTGCGGCGTCGAGTAGGTGTCGGGGGCGTCGTCTCGGAGCACGAGGCGGACGTCGTGGTCCGAATCCGGGCGGACCCGGAAGTTTCGCCCGCGCGAGCCCGTGAGGATCAGTCCGAGAACGTCGTCGTCCGCACGCGCACGCTCAACGAGCTCGTCGTACTCGGACATCAGTTGTAGCGGCGCTGGGCCTCTTCGAGGCCGTCGCGTGCAAGCGTCTCGACAGCGTCGGCGGCGCGGGCGACGAGCGCGTCGGCGTCGTCCTCGGGCGCGAAAGGCGAGAGAACGTAGTCGGCAACAGGGCGACGGTCGCCGCGGCCGGGGCGCCCAACCCCGATGCGTGTGCGCACGAAGTCGGCCGAGCCAAGTGCCTGCTTCACGGACCTGAGCCCGTTGTGGCCCGCGAGCCCTCCACCAAGCCGGACCTGCAGCCGGCCCGGGTCGAGATCGACCTCGTCGTGCACGACCGCGATCGAGTCGAGCGGCACCTTGTAGAAGCGCGCTGCGGCGCCGAGCGAGTTACCGGAGAGGTTCATGTACGTCTCAGGCTTCAGCAGGCCGAGCCGGAGGTCTCCGAGGCGGATCTCGGCGAGCTGGCCGGAGAACTTGGAGCGGAACGACCCGTCGTGCCGGCGGGCGAGCTCGTCGACGACCATCCAGCCTGCGTTGTGACGGTCGCGAGCGTGCTCGCGGCCCGGGTTGCCGAGGCCCACGACGAGGAGATCGAGCGTCGAGGCACGTTCGCCCCGACCGAAGAGGCGCATTTCCTACTCGGGCGTGTCGGAGCCGGACTCGGCCGCTTCGCCGCCGGCTGGGGCTTCGCCCTCTGCAGTCTCGCCCTCGGCTGCCTCGCCCTCGACGCCCTCGCCTTCCTCGCCCTCCTCGCCCTCCTCGGGCTCGGGCTCGGCCTCGACGGTCGGGGCGGAGACAGTCGCGATCACGGTCTCGCGCGGGTCGTCCAGGAACGTGACGCCCTCGAGCGTCGGAGGTCCTCGAGCCGGAGCGCGTCGCCCATCTCCATCGAGCTGACATCCGCTTCGATCGACTCGGGGACTTCCATCGGGAGCGCCTCGACGTTGAGCGTGGTGGAAGGCTGCGAGAGAACGCCACCCTCCTTCACGCCCGGTGCATCCTCGCCGCCTTGCAGGTGCACTTGCACGGTGGCCTGGATCACGACGTCGAGCCGGACTTCCTGCAGGTCGATGTGGCGCACGTGGCCCCGAATCGGGTCGCGTTGGTACTCCTTCAGGATCGAGGGGTGCATCTCGGTCTCACCCTCGAGCACGACGTCGAGCACCGCGTGCAACCCGGACGGGCCTGTCAGTGCGGAGCGAAGCTCACGCTCTTCGACCGCGAACGCCTGCGCCGTCGTCTTGCCGTAGAGGACGCCGGGAACGAACCCCCGCTTGCGCAGGCGCCGGGACTCGGGCGAGCCGAGCCGCGCACGTTCCTTCACTTCGAGACGAAATCTGTCGCCGGCCACGGCGGCGGATTGTAGCGGACGCCAAGTAACAGTCTGTTACTAGGTGAGCGGTCTCAGGCGCGTCGCTCGCGGTGCGCGGCCGGATGGGATAGTGCGTGAGCACAGACCCGGAGAGCCGGGTGCCGCGAGCGACGCGAGGCGGCGCCGGACGCCGGCTCCGCCAGCCGGGAGGCGCAGCCGGCCTGAGGCGGCTCACTTGATGTGCAGGTTGACGCCGAGGAGCAAGAGCGGCCAGAGGAGGATTGCGAGCAGCGCCGAAAGGACGCGCTTAGCGGTGTCCAGGTTCTGGAAGTAGTTCTTGTTCGCCGCGAGGAAGATGCCGATAGCGATGTAGATCGCACCGAGGAGCTTGGTCGGAAGAATCACGAATCCCGGCGTTCCCGGTGCTCCAAACTTCAACCGCGCGACTGCGCTCGGGCCCCGACTTGTTTGTCGTGCCGCCCCGTGAGGTACAAATAAGCATGAGTAAGGGCATAGCGGCACAACAGAACGAGGGGTTCGAGAGATGACGAGGGTGGTCCTTGCGGATGATCACCCGCTATTCCTGTCCGCCCTGGAACTTTCGCTCGAGGCAGCGGGAGTCGAGGTGGTCGGGACGAGCGGGACGGGCGACGAGGTGCTGAGCCTGGTCGAGAAGTGGCAGCCGGATGCGGTCTTGCTCGACCTGGCGATGCCGGGAATGGACGGGCTGACGTGCGTAACGCAGCTCGCGGATAAGCATCCGGACGTCCGCGTGGTCGTCGTCTCGGCAACGGACGACCCCAACGCGATCCGGGAAGTGCTTGCCGCGGGTGCGGTGTGCTTCGTCGGCAAGAGTGTGCAGCCCTCCGATCTCGTCCACGCACTCCAGGCTGTGACCAAGACTCAGGGCATCCACTACCGGGGCGAGTTGCCGGCCGCCGAGCTCGACCGGCCGGTCCGGCTGGCCGCCCAGGACGGCCACGGCCTGACGAAGCGCGAGCTCGAGATTCTGCGGCTCGTGGCCAGCGGGTCGTCGAACTCACAGATGGCCAAGCTGCTGTGGGTGACCGAGCAGACGGTCAAGTTCCACCTCTCGAACATCTACCGGAAGCTGGACGTACCGAACCGCACGGCGGCGTCGGCGAAGGCGAACAGCCTCGGCCTGCTCGAGCAGACGGACGGCGAAGACAAGCTTCCGTCGACGTGGTCCGGCGCAGCCGGCTAGAGCCGCTCGCTCACGTCCAGCGGTTTCGCGCCCAGGCCTCGAGGTCGTCGGGGTCGTTCGTTCGGGGATAGTCGTTCGGCAGGTCCGGGTCGCCTGGGGCGAACGTGTGACCGGGATAGTCCGCCGGCCGCTCGTCGGGGTCGTAGCTGACCTGCCAGACACCGTCGAGTGTTCGCCGGATGGTGATCTGGCCGTTGGCGAGCCGGACGATTCTCGGCTGGTCGGTCATCGGAGAAACACGGGAGCCGTCAGGGAGCTGATCCCGGGACCACAGTTGCAGTGCCCTTCCTGCCGCATCGTGCGCAGTCTAATGTCAGCCGAGGGCGTTACCGCGAAGCTCAACACAAGGGATCGAGCCCGACCGAGTCGACTCACGCACCCACGACACCGGCACCGCCAGCTGCTCGGCAACCTCGACCGCGGTCAGAAGACGATCGCTCATGATTTGAAATCTCTTTGGACCGTCGTACACTCGACCTGTGAGGCGAACCCGCTGGCGCTGCTTCTGGCGGTGGCCAATCGGCCATCAGTGGGAACACATCGTTGAGGGCCGGCTCGCCCACAAGCGTTGCCGCGACTGCGGCAAGACGAAGGGCCATTGGTCCCCCGACTCACGCGACTCAGAGCACTTGTACGGGGGCGGCGGCGACTAACTCCTGAAGCCGGCGACGCTCACGATGCCTTGCGCCGCCGCCGCGCTCTGACCCCGGTACCAAGTGACAGCGGTTTGGCTTAGAAGAGCTGGTTCTCGCCGGCGAAGATCGCTGAGACGGAGTCGTCCGAGAAGACGTTCTGAATCGTCTCCGCGAGCAGGCCGGAGATCGAGAGCACCTCGACGTTCGCCGGTTTGCGCAGCTCGTCCACCGGCACCGTGTCGGTCACGATCACACGCTCGAAGGCGCTCTCCGCGATTCGCTGGAGCGCCGGGTCGTTGAAGAGCGCATGCGTGGCGCAGGCGATCACACGGGTCGCGCCGGCTTCGCGCAGCGCTTCGGCGCCTGCGCACAGCGTCCCGGCGGTGTCGATGATGTCGTCGGTCATCACCGCCACCTTGCCGGCCACGTCGCCGATCACTCCGGTCACCTTCGCCTGGTTGTGGCCCGGGCGCTCCTTGTTGAGAACGACGAGCCCGCCGCCGATCATCTCGGCGAACTTGCCCGCGAGCTTCGCGCGGCCGGTGTCAGGCGCCACAGCGACACGCTCGACCTCGGAGCCGAGGTAGTCGCGGATGTGCTGCGCAAACATCGGCACGGCGACCATGTGGTCGACCGGAATGCGGAAGAAGCCCTGCACCTGGCCGGCATGCAAGTCCATCGTGATCACCCGGTCGACGCCCGCTGTCTCCAGCAGGTCGGCGACGAGGCGCGCGGTGATCGGCTCGCGCGGTCGCGACTTCTTGTCCTGGCGGGCATAGAAGTACCAGGGGATGACGGCCGTGATCCGCTTGGCGGAAGCGAGCTTCGCGGCGTTGACCATGATCAGGAGCTCGACCAAGTGCTGCGCGATCGGGGTCGCCGCGGTCTGGACGATGAACATGTCGGCGCCGCGAACCGAGTCCTCGAACCGGAAGTACGGCGAGCCGTCGGCAAACGTCGTCCGTTCGACCCGGGTCAGCTCGACGCCGAGATGCCCGGCGATCTTGTCGGCCAGCTCCGGATGCGAGCTGCCTGCGACGACGGCGAGCCGCTTCGTCGGCGTCAACGACACGGCTCGGCCGACTGCGAGGTGGGCGATCGGCGTCGCGCTCGTCCCCTCGAGGCCCGGCAGCGTCTGCTCAATCGTTCCGCTTTCCACCTCGCCCTTCCTTGTTGACTTGCCTGGGGGCGAAGCCTGCGAGCGCATTCGCCGGGACGTCGTCGGTGACGACGGCTCCTGCCGCCGTCCACGCATCGTCTCCAACAGTGACCGGAGCAACGAGCATAGTGTCCACGGCGACACGGACGTTGTCGCCGATCGTCGTCTTTCCCTTTGGCTGACCGGGGCGGTGCGGGAAGTTCGCCGTAATCGTTCCTGCGCCGATGTTCGTTCCCTCTCCGATCTCCGCGTCGCCGATGTAGGAGAGGTGAGGGACCTTCGTCTCCTCTCCGATCCGCGACTTCTTGATCTCCACGAACGTGCCGGCTTTCGAACGGGGCCCGAGGACCGTGCCCGCGCGAAGGTAACAGAAGGGCCCAACCAGCGCCTGCTGCCCGATCTCGGCGTCGATCGCCACCACGTGCGGGCCGATCTCGGCGCCCGCGGCGACCCGCGTCGAGCCCCGGAGGACCGTGAACGGATGCACGATCGCGTCGGCCTCGAGCTCGACGCCGGGCTCGATCCAGGTCGTGGAGGGGTCATAGATCGCCACGCCGGCGTCCATGTGCGCGAGGTTGATCCGGTCGCGAAGGGCTGCCCCGGCAGCGGCGAGCTCGGCGCGGGTGTTCACGCCCTCGGTCTCCCTGGGGTCGGCGGCGAGATGTGCCACCACGCGCTCCCCGCTGCTCACGAGATCGCGGACGGCGTCCGTCAGGTAGAGCTCACCCTGCGCGTTGTGCGGCTCGAGCCTGTCGAGCGCCGGCCAGAGCAGGTCGGTCCGGAAGACGTAGATCGAGGAGTTGCACTCTCGTAGCTCGAGCTGCTCGGGCGTCGCGTCTCCGGCCTCCACGATCGCCTCGACGGTGCCGGCGTCGGAGCGGACGATCCGGCCGTACGAGCGCACGTCCTCCGGCTCGAAGGTCAGGACGGTCGCGACTGCCTCTTCGCGCCGATGCGTCTCGACGAGCTGCTCGAGCAGCTCGGTCGTCAGAAGCGGCGTGTCGCCCGACAGTACGAGCACGCTCTGGGCCTCGTCGCCGACGACTGCGCGCGAGGAGCGGACTGCATCGCCGGTCCCGAGCGCCCGCTCCTGAACCGCGACCTCGACGTCCCCGAACGCGTCGCGGCTCTCGGGCGAGGCGATCACCACGAGCGGCTCCGGGCCGAGAGGCCGAGCGGCCTCCAGCACCCAGTCGACCATCCGTCTGCCGAGAATCGGGTGCAGGTGCTTGGGCACGGCCGAGCGCATGCGCGTGCCGAGCCCGCCGGCCATCACCACAGCTGCGAATGTCGTGTCGGTCACTGGACTTTGAGAGATGGCTGGGGCGCCAGGATTCGAACCTGGGATCGCGGGACCAAAACCCGCTGCCTTACCGCTTGGCTACGCCCCAGAGAACCTGTCAGACCCAAATCCTAGCGGCGGTCGCGCAGGAGGATGACAAGCGCGACGATTGCGAAGATCACGAGGGCGACCACCGCGAACGCCGTCAGGACCAGAGCGAGCACCGGCACGAGGACAACTGCGAGCTGGGAGACGGCAAGGATCCACGTTCCCTCCCGGATCTCCTCGCGGCGCGCCTCTCGACCCCAGCTGACGTAGAGCGCGACCGCGCCGACCGCGAGCAGGGCCACGATCCACCAGTCGATCTTGCCGACGAGGACCAGCACTCCCTCCACAAGCGCAACGACGAGCGCAATCTTGAGGCGATTCACCCGGATCGCCCGGCCGAATCGGGTGCTGCCGTGCTCGATCGTCAGCGGAGGATCCACCCCACAACCGTACCGTCTAGCCGTACCAGACCGGAACGGTCAGCCAGGTGCGGGCAGCGCTCCGGAGGGCCTGTTTCGCGGCACCGGCATGACGCCGGTGATGGAACAGCCCGTAGACGGCCGGGCCTGCTCCACTGACGTCGGCGCGGAAGGCGCCGCGCCGGCGGAGCTCAGCCGAGAGCGGAGATGAGGCGAGGTCGTTCGGTGGCAGCGCGGCGAGGTCCCGGGGCCTCTTGACCGCAGCGAGTGCGGTCTGCAGCGTCGCGTTGCGTGTCTTCCAGCCGTCGGCCCCGGCGCGGTCGTCGAAACGGCCGTAGACGGCTGCGGTCGACTCTTTCGTCGCGCCGTGCGGGAGTGCGAGCACGATCCAGTAGTCCTGCGGCAGGTCGACCGCCTCGAGCTCGGACCCGTCGCCGCGTCCGAGTTGTGGGCCGTCGGCCAGGAAGAAGGGGACGTCCGCCCCGAGCGTGGCGGCGAGCGCACGCAGCTCGTCTGGCGGCAGCGGCGAGTCGAGCGTTTCGTTCGCGAGCCGAAGCGCCGTCGCGGCGTCGGAGCTGCCGCCGCCGAGGCCCGCTGCGACCGGAATCCGCTTTGCGATGGTCGCGCGCCACCGCGGCTCGACACTCGCCGCTGCAGCCAGCGATCCGAGCGCCTCCCGGACGAGCGTGTCACCCGCGAAGCCGGTGACGGCGAGCGTCGCGGCCGGCTCGATCGAGACGCGGTCGCCCAGGTCGACGCGCTGGAGCACGGTCGCCACCTCATGTTTCCCGTCCTCGCGCGCGGGACCGACCACCAGTGCGAGATTGATCTTCGCGGGGGCCGGCGCCCGCCTCACAGCGCCTCCGCGAGCGCGACGAACTCCGCGGGCTCGAGCGCTTCGGCCCGGATCTCGGGAGGCCGACCGATCGCGTGGAGCGCCGCCGCCGCTTGTTCGCGCGGCGCCAGGCCGGCCAGCGCGACCGAGTTCGGCAGCGTCTTGCGCCGGTGCGCGAAGGACGCCTCGACGAGCGTCTTCACTCGGTCGAAGCGCTCGGGCAACGGCACCCGCCGAAACGCCACGAGCGCGGAGTCGACGTTCGGCGGCGGCCGGAAGACGGTGCGGGCCACAGGGTGGAAGCCCGTGCGTCGCGCCGCGAGCCGAACGAGCACCGAGACGGCGCCGTAGGCCTTGGTCGACGGCTCGGCGAAGAAACGGTCTGCTACTTCGCGCTGCACCATCACGCACCAGAGCTCGAGGCTCGGCAAGCCGGCGAGGCTCTCGACGACGATCGGCGTCGCCACGTTGTAGGGCAGATTCGCTACGAGCTTCGTCGGTGGCGGGCGGAGGGCTGCGAGGTCGAGCGCGAGCGCGTCTCCCCAGTGCACGTCGACGTTCGGCTCGGACGCGACGCCGGCGAGGTGTGGCTCGAGCGAGCGGTCGAGCTCGACGGCGTGGACGTGGGCCACATGCTCGGCGAGGTAGCGAGTGAGAACGCCGAGGCCGGGGCCGATCTCGAGCGCCACGTCGCCGTCTCCGAGCTCGGCGAGCCTCCCGATCACCCCGAGGATGTTTCCATCCGAGAGGAAGTGCTGGCCGAGCTGCTTCTTCGGTCTGACGCTCACGCGAGACCGAAGGCTGCGGTCGCGTTGGCATCGATCAGGACGGTCAGCTCCTCCACGTCCTCGCCGCGCGCGCCAGCAAGGGCAGCGACGGTGTGGACGACGTGGGCGGGCTCGTTCGGCTTGCCGCGAAGGGGCTGCGGCGAGAGGTACGGACTGTCCGTCTCAGCCAGAATACGATCGGCAGGGACCGCAGCCGCCGCCTCGCGCAACTCCTCGGCCCGCGGGTAAGTGACGTTGCCGGCGAAGGAGAAATACCAGCCACGCTCGAGCCCCGCCGCAAGGAGATCCGGTTCCGAGAAGCAGTGCATGACGACGGTGCCCTCGTGCCCGCGAAGCATCGACTCGGTGTCGTCGTTCGCCTCGCGCGTGTGGATCACGACCGGGAGCCCGAGCTCACGCGCCAGACCGAGTTGGGCCTCGAAGAGCCGCCGCTGCTCGTCCTTCGTCTCCGCGCCGTAGTGGTAGTCGAGCCCGGTCTCCCCCACGGCGACCGCATGCCCGTTGCCGAGTAGGTCGCGTAGGTCGGAGATCCGGTGCGCCTCTGCAGTCGCCGCCTGGTGCGGGTCGATGCCGAGCGCCGCGTAGACGCCGTCGTTCGCTGCAGCAAGCTGGAGCGCGGCCCGGCACGAGGCGATCCCGGTGCCAATCGTGATCACGCGGCTCACGCCGGCCTCGCGAGCCCTTGCGAGTGCGCCGTCAGGATCCGCGAGCGCATCGAGGTGCGCATGGGTGTCGATCACGCGGCGCGCTGCATCCGCGCCAGCTCGTCAGCGACGACCTTCTCGGGATCGAGCTTGGTGTAGAGCGGCCGCGGTTCGCGTAGCGCTTGACCGGCCGGCAGCTCCGTCGGCTCCCAGCGTCCCACCCACATCTGATAGTCGCCGGTGAGGACGACGTGCGACGGACCGCCCTCTTCCTCGATCTCCTCGAACCGCAGTGGTCCGGCGATGACGTCGTCGTAGCCGAGCAGCTCGTGCAGGGTCTGCGAGCTGAAAGGGAGGAACGGCGTGAACAGCAGCTTCAGGTTGTCGATCGAGCGCAGCACCGCGTAGAGAACGGTGCCCGCGCGTTCCTTGTCGTCGCTCATCGTCGCCCACGGCGCCTGCTCGCTCACGTATTGATTGACGGTCGACGCGAGGCGCATGGTCTCTGCAAGCGCCGCCCTGAACTTGGCCAGCTCGATCAACGCGCCGACGGTTTCGAAGCCTCCCTCCACCTGACGCATCACCTCGCGATCGGCCTCCTGCAGCTCCCCGGGCTCGGGCACAGCGCCGAAGTTCTTGTAGGCGCTCGTCAGCGTGCGGTTGACGAGGTTGCCCCAGTTCGCCACGAGCTCGTCGTTGTTTCTCCGGACGAACTCCGCCCAAGTGAAGTCGCTGTCCTGCGTCTCGGGTCCTGCCGCGGTCAGGAAGTACCGAAGCGGATCAGGGTCGTAACGGCTGAGGAAGTCTCCGACGTAGATCACGACACCTCGGCTGGTGCTGAACTGCTTGCCCTCCATCGTCAGGAACTCGCTGCTGACGATGTCGAACGGCAGCTCGAGCTTTCCACGCCCTGCTCCGATCTCGCCTCCTTCGCCGTAGCCGAGCAGCTGCGCGGGCCAGATGACGCTGTGAAAGACGATGTTGTCCTTGCCCATGAAGTAGTAGTGGCGCGCGTCAGGGTTCTGCCACCACTCGCGCCAGGCGTCCGGGCTACCGGTGTTCTTGGCCCACTCCACCGCCGCGGAGAAGTAGCCGACAACTGCATCGATCCAGACGTAGATGCGCTTATCGTCGCGTTCGTCGTATCCGGGCACGGGCACTCGCACGCCCCAGTCGAGGTCACGCGTGACCGGCCGCGGTTTCAGCTCCTTGACCAGCTCGAGCGAGAACCGCCGCACGTTCTGGCGCCAATGTGTCTGCTGCTCGATCCACTCCCGCAGCTGCTCCTTGAAGGCCGGCAGGTCGAGGAAAAGGTGCGTGGTCTCACGCCAGACCGGTTCAGTGCCGTCGATCTTGGACCGAGCGTTGATCAGATCCGCCGGATCGAGCTGGTTGCCACAGTTGTCGCACTGGTCGCCGCGCGCGAATTCAAAGCCGCAAATCGGACACGTGCCTTCGATGTAGCGGTCGGGCAGCGTCTGTCCGGTCGTGGCGGAGAACGCGGCCGTCGTCGTCTGCTCGAGAATGAACCCCTTGTCGTACAGGGTCCGGAAGACATCTCGCGTGACTTCATGATGATTCTGCGTCGTCGTCCGCGTAAACAGGTCGTAGGAGAGCCCGAGCCGGCGCAGGTCATCCCGAATGACCTCGTTGTTTTGGTCGGCGAGCTCACGCGGCGAGACGCCGGCCTGATCGGCGGCGACCATCACCGGCGTGCCGTGCTCGTCCGTCCCGCTGACCATGAGGACGTCGTTTCCGCGCAACCGGTGGTAGCGGGCGAAGATGTCCGCCGGAACGCCAAATCCCGCCACGTGGCCGATGTGGCGCGGGCCGTTCGCATACGGCCACGCGACTGCTACGAGGATCTTCTGCCGTGGAGGCGGTGTTTTCATGGCGATTCATCATACGAGCGCCCTCTAGTGCTCCTCGGCTGCCGCCGTAGCGACGGCGGCCGAGCCACGCTCCCACCACGAGCACGGCGGCGGCAATCGTCAGCGGCACGGGCCAGCCGTCCGGCGAGTCACCACCGCTCGACCTTTCCAGCGGAGGCGCCGCTGCGTCGGCAAAGCGGTCGAAGACGGCGTCGCGTGCAGCGGGCCGCGACTTCCCGGCATCCCCAGCAGCATGCGTCGCTGCCAGCACCGCCCGGACCGTGCGCTTAGGCGTGGATGTCCGCCCACGAGCGCGTGGGGCAACGCGAGCGGGTGTCGCAGCAACAGTGGCGTGCCGCGTGCTGACCGGCGACGCCGTCCGAATCGCGATCGAACCGGACGCCTTCGCGACGCGCGCGGCGCGAGCGGAACGGGCGACCGACCGTGGCGCTGTCCGCTCGACGGTGGCCGGTGGAGCGGACGGTTTCGCCTTCCGCGAATCGCCGGACGCTTCGGAGCGTGTCGGGAGCAGCGGATCGGGCGGGGCTGCCGCCTCAGCCGGAGCTTCCGGCGCGGCCGCAGCCGGCGGGGCGCTCGTCACGGGCGCTGGGCTTGTCACAGGCGCTGGGACCGGAGGCGCCGGGACCGGCGGAGCCTCGACCGGCGGCGGCTGTTGCGACGGCAGCAGGCCAAGTGGGTCGACGTATCCATCCGGGTCGGCGGCGACCCTCACGCCGAGATGGACATGCGGCTGCAGCGTGACTGCGTCGCTGCTCTCGCCGACGACACCGACCTCTGCTCCCTCGGTGACGGTCGAGCCGCGCTCGACCCTCGTCGCACCGAGCTGGAGCACCGTCACGGCGTAGCCATCCTCGGTTGTGATCGTGACCGCGCGGCCGCCAGCGGGCACAGAGCCGACGAAGGAGACGGTCCCGGTGGCCGGTGCGACCACAACGCTGCCGGCCGCAGCTCCGATGTCGACGCCGCGGTGCTGGCCTCCCGCGTACGGGTCCGAACCGACGGAGAACGGCCGCAGCACCGGCCCTTCGGCCGGCCAGGTCCAGGCGAACGCACCCGCCGCCGAAACCAGGGACGCAAGGACGACGGCGCACACCGCCGCGACGAACCACCAACGTCTCGCCTCTAAGTGCATTCGGAACCTGCCTTCGCTGTCGTGGAGGGCAACTCCCGGCCACGCTAGCGGGGCGGATCAGCGGCTTTTCAACGATTCCGCATACAGGGTGTTACGGGAAATGCGCGCGAGACGGGCGACGACGTCAGCCGCCTGGCGGCGAGGCACGCCGGCCGCGACGAGCTCGACGACCGCCGCCAGCGCAGCGTCAGCAGCGACCGCGCCGCCTTCCCGCTCCGCTGCGCCGACGACCAGCGTCAGCTCGCCCTTCGGCGGCTCCGGGAAGCGCGCAGCGACCTCCGTGGCGGAGCCGCGCACGACCTCCTCGAACCGCTTCGTCAGCTCGCGGCAGACCGCAACAGGACGGTCGGGCAGCACCGCCGCGAGCGAGCCGAGCGTCGCCGGAAGCCGCTTCGGGGACTCGAACGCGACGGCGGGATGAGGCCAGGTGCGGAGCTCGGACCAGAGCGCGCCGAGGGCCTTCTCGCCTCGCGGTAGGTAGCCGAGGAACTGATATCGCTCGCCGACGAGACCGCTCGCAACGAGCGCCGTCTCGACCGCCGAGGGACCCGGCAGCACCGTGACCGGCACGCCCGCCTCGAGCGCGGCCGCGATCAGCCGCGCGCCGGGATCGTTCACTCCCGGGAGGCCCGCATCCGACACGAGCGCGATCCGCTCGCCGGCCTCGAGCCGTGGCAGGAGCTCCGTCGTGCGCTGAGCCTCGTTGTGCTGGTGGTAGCTGAGGAGCCTGGCCTTGATCCCGTGCCGCTCGAGCAAGCCTTTGGTGTGCCGCGTGTCCTCGCAGAGAACGACGTCGGCCGCCCGTAGCTCGTCCAGCACGCGCAGGGTGATGTCCTCGAGGTTGCCGATCGGGGTCGCACAGACCGCGAGAGGCACTAGCCCTCCTTAGCGATCGCCTCGAACGCGAGCAGACCGGCACCGATCAACCCTGCATCGGACCCGAGCTCGGCCTTGACGATCCGGATCCCGGCACGCGCGGGCTCGAGCGCCTCTCGCCGGGCGACCTCGTGGGCCTCGGGCAACAGGAACTCGGACGCCGCGATCCCGAACCCGCCACCGACGATCGTGAGCTCCGGCGCGAAGATGTTGATGAACGAACCGATCGCGGCGCCGAGCAGATGGCCGATCCCGGCCAACGCCTCGAGCGCGGCGGAATCGCCTTCCTCCGCCCTCCCCACGAGGAGCTCGGCGTTCGCTCCCTCGCCCCAGAGCTTCTCGGCCGCCCGATCGGCGGCATTCCCTGACGCCACCGCCTCCAGATGGCCGCGGCCGGTACAGGTTCCCTGGCACGGAGGGCCGTCGGCGACCACGACGACGTGACCCAGCTCGGCCCAGCCGCGGTAGAGCGCCCCGTCCATGATCACGCCACCGCCGACGCCGGTCCCGAGCGTGAGCAGCACGAGGTTCTCCGCCCCCCTCCCGGCGCCGAGCTTCCACTCGGCGAGCGCAGCCACGTTCGCGTCGTTCTCCACGGCCACCGGGATGCCGAAGCGCTCGCCGAGGAGGTCGTGCAGCGAGAAATCCGTGAGCGGGATGTTGATCGAGCCGAGCGCGCGGCCGGTGCTCCGGTCGAGCACCGATGGAATCCCGAGGCCGATCGCTCCGACCGCGCTGCCGGCGAGCGGCTCGATGGCCGCCGCGATCGCCTCCAGCAGCTCCTCCTGCGAGCTCGTCGGCGTCGGCACCTCGTGCCGATCGACCACCTGACCCTCGACGTCGATCGACCCCGCAAGGATCTTCGTGCCGCCGAGATCGACGCCTATGACCCGTTGGGCGGCTACACACGCGCTGGCTACCATACCCGGCCGGATGGCGGACGGAGAAAAGCCCTACCGGGTCTACAAGGGCGGCAGGACCCGGGGAAAGGTGCCAACTGCGCCTCGCCCCGAACGCCAGTCGAAGGCCGAAAGCGAGCGTCCGAAGACAAGCGACCGCCCCCGCTGGGGCCGGCGGATCGGTCTCGCGGTACTCCTCCTCGGCGTGCTGCTGATCGTCTGGTTCGTCCTCGGGTACCTCTCGTTCCGCGGCGGCGTCGACGAAGCGAACGCGAGGCTGCCCAAGACGGCGACGGCAAACCTGGCGCCCCAGGACGGCATGCTGATCTCGAAGCCCTCGCTGATCCTGCTGCTGGGGACCGACGGCGACAAGCTGGCCGACGCACGCCGCTCCGACTCGATTCTGCTCCTTCGAACCGACCCGAGCCGCCACCGCATGTCCTATCTCTCGATCCCTCGCGACCTCCGCGTCGAGATCCCGGGCTACGGGACGAACAAGGTCAACGCGGCCTACCAGCTCGGCGGCCCCGCATTGACGCTCAAGACGGTCAGCGCGCTCACTGGCTTGCAGCCGAACCACGTCGATGCTCATCGACTTCGAGGACTTCAAAGCCGTGATCGACGCCATCGGCGGGATCGAGATCGACGTCCCGAAGCCGATCCTCTCGAACAAGTTCGACTGCCCGTACGCAACCGATGCGCGCTGCGAGGAGTGGCCGGGCTGGCGATTCGGCAAGGGCAAGCAGGAGATGGACGGCCGGCGCGCCCTGATCTACTCCCGCATCCGCCAGAACCAGCTCGACCCGGCGGACAACGACCTGACACGCACCGACCGGCAGCAGGCCGTGATCGAGGCGATGACGGGCAAGCTCGCCGGGCCCGGGACGTTCTTTCGCCTTCCGTTCATCGGCGACGATCTCGCCAAGCCGCTCACGACCGACCTCTCGGCCCGTCAGCTGATGCAGCTCGGCTGGGTCAAGTTCCGGGCGAACGACGGCCGCGCGCTCCACTGCCGGCTCGGCGGCGAGCCTTCGTCCTTCGGCGGCCAGTCCGTGCTCATCGGCGGAGAAGAGAACACGGCCGTGCTCTCGATGTTCACGGGCCGGTCGGCGCCACAGCCTCCTCCGCCCGGAACGACCTTCGGCGCCGGCTGCACCGTGGGCTCGGCAGCGGCTGGAGTCGGCGGCACGGCTTCGCCGAGCCGCGCTTCCGCCAACCCTCGTCGGCGGCTGCGGCCTTCTTCTCGCCGCTGTCCGGCTTCTTCTCCGACGGGCTCGAGTCACCGCTGCCGCCCTCCTTCGGCGCCTCCTTCTTGCGCCCGCCGCGCCCGTAGTCGGTCGAGTAGAACCCCGAGCCCTTGAAGTGCACCGAAACCGGGTAGAGCACCTTCTCGATCGGGCTCTTGCCGCAGATCTCACACTTCTCCAACGGCGAATCGGACATACGCTGGAAGACTTCGAACGTGTGCCCGTCGGGACACCGATACTCGTAGATCGGCATGGCGCCGAAGGCTAGCAGCGACAATCGACGGCAACGATGAGCGATACCGCACAGGCAACACGGATCGGAGCGCGCGAGGGAGCGGCGGCGCGGGCGTGGATTTCGGCCCGCTGGTTCCCGCTCGGCGTGGCCGCGATCACCGTCTCGGCAGCGGGTTTCCTCTACCACCAGCTGCTCGCGTGGCCCCCGCACGAGGACGAGGCCCTACCGCTCTTCATCGGCCGACATCCGCTCGACCACGTCTTCCAGGTCGTGCTCGAGGAGCGCGGCGGCGCGCCGCTGCACTTCCTCCTCGCCTGGGCCGTGGCACACCTCGATCTCGGCCTCGAGGGCCTGCGGGCCGCTGTCGGCCATCTTCGCGGTCGCCAGCCTCCCGGTAATTGCGCTTCTGCTCGCGCGGCTCGGCGGACGTCTTCAGGCGCTGATCGCAACCGTGATCGTCGGGGCGAGCTGGACCTCCTCTTCCACGGGATCTACGGGCGGATGTACAGCCTCTTCCTGTTCACCAGCGCACTCTCCTATCTCGCGCTGCTGCGCGCGGTCGAGCGCGGTGGGTGGAAAGCCTGGGCGCTCTGGGTGCTGGCGATCCTGGCCGCCGTTGCGACCCATCCGTATGGAGCGCTCGTGCTCGCCTCCCAGGGCGTCTTCGTCGCCGTCGCCCATCGCGACCGGCTGCGTTCCGCGCTCTGGGCCTTCGGCGCCGTCGCGGTGCTCGGCATCCCGTTCTGGCTCACCGACCTCGTGCTCGCCGGCCGCTTCGATGCCGGCGTCGGCGGCGGCGGCAGTGAGCGCCTCGACGTCGTCAGCTACGTCTGGCATGCGGCCGGCGACTTCACCGCCGGGTTCCCAGTCCTGCCCGCGGTGCTGGTGGCGGCTGCGGCTGGGCTTGCCGTCCTCCCGCAGAAGACGCGGGTTCTGACGGCGTGCGCAGTGCTCGTCCCGCTCGCAGCTCTCGTCCTCGCGCGCAGCTCGGGCTCACCCGAAACCCGCCATCTGATCTTTCTGCTGCCCTTCGTCGCACTTCCCGTCGCGGCCGGCATTGCGAGGCTCGGGCACGTCTGGGCGCCGGCGGCTCCTCGCGGCACTCGTCGTCGCGCAGGTCGCCTGGGCGTCGGACAAGACGCCGGAGCTCTTCAACTGGGAGCCGGCCGTGCGCCAGGAGGCCCGCGCGGACGCTGCGGCGTACCTCGCCGCAACGACGCACCCGAACGACGTTCTCCTCGGCTACGACCCTCTGTTCATCCAGGCCTGGGAGCGCAACGGCGACTTCCCGCTCGTGACCCTTCCGCGGGCGGACGCCGACCTCGCGCTGCACAACCTCCTCGATCTCGAGCGGCCGCTCGGCCACGGCGTCTGGGTCTTCGACGCCAGCAAGACGACGAACTTCGTCCGCTCCCTGCAGATCCCGCTCCGCTCGCCGCGTCCCGAAGGGGCCTTCGAAGTGCGAGCGTTCGGGCCGTTCCTCGTCATCCGGACCCGCCGGCCGGTCGTGACACCGGATCGCTACCTCCTCCGGGCCGGGCAGGCGATGCTGGTCGGAAAGCAGCTCTTCCTCGGCGATGCGGACATCAACCTGCCGACGATCGAGCGTGCTGCCCGGGCGCTACGCGGCTACGGCGCCTCGCGCTCGCTCTCGACGAGCTCGCGGTAGCAGGGAGCCTCCTCGAACGCAGCGAGGCCCGCCGGCGTCTCGCGCTTGCGCTCCTTCGGACGCAGCCGGCGCGCGGCGGCAATCGCTGCTGACGCACCCACCGCAGCGCCGACCAGGAAGGATCGGAATCGTGGGCGCCGCCGCCGATGCTCCTGGTCCATGGGACGATGCTACGCATGATCGTCTCGCTCGGCGATCTGCTGCTGGACGTGATCGTCCGGCTGCGCCAGCCGCTCGCCGAGGGCGCCGACGCGGATGCGATCACGCAACTCGGCGCCGGCGGCCAGGCCGCGAACGTGGCGGCGTGGGTGGCCGAGCTCGGTGGGCCGGCGCGCTTCGTCGGCAAGCGTGCGGACGACGAGGCCGGCGGGATCGCCGCTCGCGGGCTCGAGCGCTACGGGGTCGAGGTCCGGGGGCCGGTCGTCGTCGGCCGCACCGGCACGGTCGTCTCGCTCGTGGCGGAGGACGGCGCGCGGACGATGGCCTCGGACCGCGGTGTCTCGCCCGAGTTCCACGCCGACGAGCTCGACCCGGCCTGGCTCGACGGCTGCACGCATCTCCACCTGCCGGGGTACTCGCTCCTGCGCTCGCCGATCGACGAGACGGCGCTACGGGCCGCCGAGCTGGCGCCGCGGGTGAGCGTCGACCTCTCTTCCTGGAGCGCAATCCGGGACTTCGGGCCGGAACGATTCCGCCAGCGCCTGCAGGCGCTCCGGCCGGCGATCGTGTTCGCGAACGAGGAGGAGGAGCGGATCCTCGGCGGGCCGCTGGAAGCCTGCGAGTGGGTGCTGAAGCGCGGCTCGCTCGGCGCGCGCTTCGCCGGTGCGGAGCTCCCCGCCGTTCCCGCCGAGGCTCTCGACACGACCGGCGCGGGAGACGCGCTCGCCGCCGGCTATCTCGTCGGCGGGCCCGAGCTCGCGCTCGCTGCCGCAGCACGCTGCGTCGCGAAACTAGGCTCAATGCCGTGATGGACTTGTTCCAGATCTCGGACGAGGTCGGCCACGCGCTCGCGGATCGACGGCCGGTGGTCGCGCTCGAGACGACGCTCGTCGCGCACGGGTTCCCGCCCGGCGAGGGTGTCGCGGTCGGTCTCGAGAGCGAGCGGCGCGTGCGCGCGGCGGGCGCCGTGCCAGCGACGATCGGCGTTCTGGACGGGCTGCTACGCGTCGGCCTGACCGAGGACGAGCTCGGCCGCTTCACCGACGAGGCGCGCAAGGTGGGTCCCCGCGACCTCGCGGCGGCAATTGCACAGGGCGTCGTCGGCGCAACGACCGTCGGCGGCACGCTCGCCGCGTGCCGGGTCGTCGGGATCGGGTTCATGGGCACCGGCGGGCTCGGCGGCGTCCACCGCGGCTTCCCCACGCCGCCGGACGTCTCCGCCGACCTCGGCGAGCTGATCCGAACCGAGGCGCTGATCGTCTCCTCGGGCGTGAAGTCGATCCTGGACGTTCCTGCGACTGCCGAGCTGCTCGAAACGCTCGGCGTGCCGGTGCTCGGCTACGGCACCGACGATCTGCCGCTGTTCTACAAGGCGCACGGCGGGCCTGCGGTATCCGCCCGCGTGGAGAGTGCCGAAGAGGCGGCGCGGATCGCGCGCGCTCACTGGCGGCTCGGCCGCCACACGTCGATCCTGCTCGCCCGGCCGGCGACGGACAGCCTCGACGATGTCGAGCCACTGATCGAGCGGGCCCTCGCCGACGCCGACGCGCAGGGCATCATGGGCCAGGCCGTGACACCTTTCGTCCTCTCGTATCTTCATCGCGAGTCCGGCGGGCGTACGCTCGCCGCCAACCGCGACCTGATCGCAGACAACGCCGCCCTGGCCGCGGAGGTGGCCGTCGCCTATGCCGCTCTTTGACCGAGTCCGCGAGCTGCCGCTGACCATCGAACGCGTCGAGCTGGAGCCGCACGCTCTTCCCCTGAAGCACATGACGCGGCGGACGACCGTCGTCCACCTGCACGGAGCTGGGCAGGAGGGCGTCGGCGAAGACGTGAGCTACGACGGTGACCTCCAGCTCGCGTTCACGGACGACGCTCTTCCGTCGCTCGCAGGAACGCACACGCTCGAGACGTTCTCCGGCCTCGTCGCCGACCAGCCCGGCTACCGCCCGTGGGGGCTCGAATCCGCTGCGCTCGACCTCGCGCTGCGCCAGGCGGGGGTCTCGCTGGCGGAGGCGGTCGGCCGCGAGCCCAAGCCGGTGCGCTTCGTCGTCTCGCAGAGCGCCGTCCGCGAGTGGCGCGAGCTCTACCCCGAGCTCCGCTTCAAGCTCGACGCGAGCGACAAGTGGACGGACGAGGTCGTCGCGGAGCTCGCCGCGACCGGCGTGGTGGACGTCGTCGACCTGAAGGGCCTGTACGACGGGGAATGGGTGGACGCGACGCCGTCGGCCGACCTCTACGGCCGCGTTGCCGAGGCGTTCCCGGACGCCTGGCTCGAGGACGCGCGCATCACGGACGAGACGCGGCCGGTGCTGGAGCCGCACCGCGACCGCCTGACCTGGGACTTCCCGATCCACTCCGTCGCGGACATCGACGCGCTCGAGTGGCAGCCGCGCTGCCTGAACTCGAAGCCGTCGCGCTTCGGCTCGGTACGAAACCTCTTCGACTTCTACGACGCCTGCAAGGATCGAGGGATCGAGCTCTACGGGGGCGGTCAGTTCGAGCTCGGCCCGGGCCGCAGCCAGATCCAGCACCTCGCCTCGCTGTTCCACGCTGCCGCGCCGAACGACGTCGCGCCGAAGGAGTACAACGACGGCGGCCCGAGGCCGGGCTTGCCGCAGAGCCCACTCCCGCCCCCCTCCGCCGAGCCCGGCTTTCGGTGAGCTACAAGCGGCCGATCACCAGCCGCGGCGCCTTGAAACGGGGCGAGCGCGAGCGCACAGTCGGCGTCGACCCGGAGGACGAAGCCGCGCGCTGGCTCGAGGAGCACGATCCGAAGCCGCCGCCGCCCGAGCCGAAGGCGGCGAAGAAGTCGAAGGCCGTCCACCGCTTCCGCCAGCGGCATCAGCACGACGATCGCTGAGCGACGGGCCGCGAAGCGGCCCCTTTAGGGTCTTCGCGCGATGAGCGTCCGCTCCCGCGGATGCTCATCGCTGCGCGGAAAATCAGCTGTCGAGAACGCCTAGCAGGGTGTCGATGTCGACGAGCTCGAGCGATTGCAGCTTCGCGCTGCCGCGAGCGCCGAGCGCGAGTGAGATCTTCGCGACCGTCGCGGCGTCGGCTGCCTCGATGATGTTCACGAAGTCGTACTCGCCGAGCGTCGCCCACTGGTGGAGCACCTTGGCGCCGAGCTCCTCGACGTCGCGGTTCACCTCGCGCAACCGACTCGGGTTCGCCTTCAGCGTCTGGACGCCCTGCGGCGTCAGCGTCGTGAGCATCAGGTAGGTCGGCATGAGCGCTCCTCTCGCGGTCGGGGCGCGAGCTTATCGCGAGACGCGCGCCGCCTGGTCGACATAGAGCAGAGCCCCGCCGAGGAAGAGGATCGGCGACATCACGAGATCTCCGAGCCCGAGGGCAGCACGCTCGCCGGCATCCCCGAGATCGCGGAGCAGGAGCACGAGGGTCAGCTTCACGAGCCCGAAGAGAACGGCCAGCGTCGCGAGGGACCCGAGCGCATGGATGTAGTCGGCGCGCGCCAGCTCGATCGCACGACGGAGGGCTGCGCCGATTCCGGGACGCTCCAGCACGAGCACCGGCACCACGAGGCCCACGAGGGCGAGCCAGGCCACGGCCGGAAGGACGAAGAGAAGCAGCAGAAAGGCAGCGGGAACCCGAAGACGACCGAGCCGACGATGATGGCGCGCATCACGTCCTCCCGGCGGGGGCCGCACGCCGCCGACGATCACCGAGGCGCCGGTGTAGGACGCGGCCATCAGCGGCGCCCCCGCCGCGAGCACCAGGCCTGGTAGGGCGTCTCGTGGCCGACCGTGACCTGGTTGATGACGGTGACAGGCTGATCCCGAGCGCCAGGGATGTCCAGAGATTGTCCCCGTAGAGCTTCAGCGTCTCGGCCACGAGCTGCCCGACCGTGCGGGTCTCGGGCGGAAGCGGCGGCGGCAGTTCCTTCTTGCTCACGCGGAGGACGCTACCGCGACGAGTCGCGGCAGCACGTCGCCAAGCGCCGCGAATGCTTCCTCGAACCGCCAGAGCGCCCGGTCGGGCTCGCCGATCTCGTTCGAGACGATCCGCACCTCGACCGCCGGAACGCCCGCGAGATCGCAGGCGCGGAGGACGGCGAAGCCCTCCATCGCCTCGACGTCGACGTCACGGGTGCCACCGACGCGGGCGCTCGTCCCGATCGGCTGCACGCTCGCGTCGGGAAAGGCGGCACGGACGCGAGAGAGAAGGGCGGCGTCAGGCAGTGCCCGGGCGGCGACGAGCGGCCCAGCCGCGTCGCGAGTAGACAGCCTCGGAGCCGAGCACGAGCGTCAGTGGCTCGAGCCCGCGCGCACCGGCAATTCCGACGTGGAGGACGGCACTCGGGCGCTTCTCCGCGAGTGCTCTCGCAGTCGCGACGGCCGCCTCGACTGGCCCGATCCCGCAGACGAGCGTCCGCGTTCCCTCGACCGGCGCGAGCTCTCGCCCGGTTGCAGCCACCACCAGGACGCCCGAGCCGGCCAAGTAACAGTCTGTTACTTGGCGTCGCCGAGCGAGGCGGCGAGCTGCTCTGCCTCGTCCACGAGCGCGCCGATCGCATCGAGGCCGGCCGCCCAGAAGTCCGGGTCGCCGATGTCGAACCCGAGCCGGGAGGCGAGCTCGGCCGGCGGCGCCGAGCCGCCCGCGCGCAGGAGATCGAGGTACGGCTCCACAAGCGCATCGCCTTCCTCGAGGTAGCGCCGGTAAATCGCGAGCGAGAAGAGATAGCCGAACGAGTACGCGTACACGTAGCCCGGCACCGCGATGAAGTGCGGCACGTAGCTCCACCAGATCCCGTAGTTGTCCGTGACCTCCACGGCGTCACCGAGCATCCGTCGCTGCTCGGCCGACCAGAACTGCGAGATCCGCTCGATCGGCAGCTCACCCTCCTCGCGGCGCCCCGTGTGGATCGCGTGCTCGAAGCGGTTGAGCGCGATCTGACGGAAGACGGTCGAGATCGCGTCATCGATGCGGCCGACGATCAGATCGAGCCGGGCGCGGGGATCGTCCTCCCTCGCCAGCAGCTTCTCGAACGTGAGCGCCTCGCCGAACACCGACGCCGTCTCGGCGAGCGTCAACGGCGTCCGGGCGTTCAGGAGCCCGAGATCCTGCGCGAGCGAGCCGTGCAGGCCATGGCCGAGCTCGTGGGCGAGCGTCAGGACACTGCGCCGCTCGCCGGCATAGTTCATCAGCACGTACGGGTGAACCTCCGGGATGAGCGTGGCGCAGAACGCCCCGAGCATCTTCCCCGGCCGCACGGCGGCGTCGATCCAGTCCTTCTCGAAGAAGTTGCCGATGATCTCACCTGCCACCGGCGAGAAGTCGGTGAACGCCTCGAGAACGAGCTCCTGCGCGTCGTCCCAGGCGATCATGCCGCCGACCTCCTGGAGCGGCGCGAAGCGGTCATAGTCCTTCAGCTGTGGCAGTCCGAGCAGCTGCGCCTTGAGGGCGTAGAAGCGCCGAGGAATGTCGTAGCGCGCCATGATCGCGTCGACGAGGCTCTGTGTCGCCTCATCCGGGATTTCGTTCGAGAGATTCTGGGCGGAGATCCACGAGTCGTAGCCGCGGAGGCGATCCTCGATCGCGCGTTCGTTCAGGATCGTGTTCAGGACGTAGCCGCGTGTCCGGAGGCCCGGCCGGAGAGTCTGCGTCACGGCCTCGGCGACGCGACCGCGCTCGCCCTGGTCGGTCAGCCGGAGCAGGCGTGAAAGCGCCTCGTCGAGCGAGAGCTGCTCGCCGTCGAGGGAGACGGTGAGCTCGGAGAGGAGCTCGTTGAAGAACCTGCTCCAGGCGCTCGAACCGGTGACGCTCTTCTCGGCCGAGATCCTCTCCTCGGGCTCCGAGAGCTGGTAGGGCTTGTAGCGGCGCTCGGAGCGCAGAACGGAGGCGTAACGGTCGACCGCAGGGTCGGTGAGCAGCTGTTCGGCCGTCTCGTCGTCGAGCGCGCTCCACTCGAGGTCGAAGAACAGGAGCTCGGTCTCGATCTGCGTGTTCCGCTCCCGCACCTTCTGGACGAGTGCGCCGCGGGCCTGATCGGAGCTGTCGGCCGCCTGCCGGAGGCGGGCATACGTCTCGACGCGCGTCGACGTGGACCTGATCCGCTCGACCTCGGCGACCGCGTCGTTCAGCTCGGCTGCGGTGAGCTCGCCGAGCTTGCCGCGGTAGCGCTCACGGAACGTCTGCGAGGCGGCGAGAGTCTCCTCGAGCTCCGACTCGATCCTGGGATCGTCGGGGCCGTCGTAGAGATCGGAGAGATTCCACTCGACGGCCTCGGCACCGGTGGCGACTGCGCTCACGTCGAAAACCTACCGATCCTCGATCGCGTGCGGCGCGCCGTATTCCGCGAGGAGGTCGAGGAACGGCTGCGGCGGAAACGCCTCCGGGCCGAGGACGCCGACGCCTTGCCACTCGCCTGTCGCGAGCAGCTCGAGCGCGGCGACCGGGTTCAACGCCGTCTGGAGCACGACCGCCTGGTGCCCCCACTCCCGCATCGAATGCTCGTTGTCGAGCACGTGGTAGAGGTACGTCTGGCGCGGGCGGCCGTCCTTGCCGGTGCCGGTGACATACGTGCCCGCGCAGGTCTTCCCGCGCATCCGGTCGCCGAGCGTCGCCGGATCGGGGAGCGCAGCGGCGACGACGTCGCGCGGCGCGACCTCGACGCCGCGCACCTTGACGGGCTTCGTCGAGTCGAGCCCGAGCTTGTGCAGTGTCTTCAGCACCTCGATGAACTCCTCGCCGAGCCCGTACTTGAAGTCGACGCGGTTGCAGTCGATCCAGCGCGGGATCAGCAGTACCTCCTCGTGCTCGACGTTCACGCACTCCACCGGTCCGATCCCCTCAGGGAAGACGAAGACCTCGGGCTCGGAGAACGGCTCGGTCGTGTACCAGCCGCGGTCGCGCTCCCAGATCACCGGCGGGTTGAGGCACTCCTCGATCGTCGTCCAGATCGAGAAGGTCGGCGCGAAGTCGTAGCCCTCGACCTCGAGGCTCGCACCGTCGCGGATCCCGATCGTGTCGATCTCCGCGAAGAGCTCGTCGCGCGCGTGGCGGGCGAAGACGTCGGAGAGGCCCGGCTCGACGCCGATGCCGACGAGGGCGAGCCGGCCGGCCTCCTCCCAGCGGGAGGCCTGCGCGAACTGGGCGTCGCCGAGCTTCTCGCCCGTCTCGGCGTTCGAGAGCGTCATCGCCATGTCGAGGTAGGTGCAGCCCGCCTCGAACGCCGCCTGCGAAGATCGGTGGGTTGAAGCGAGGGTCGACCGCGTTGAGGATCGCGTCCACCCGTTCGGCCCGTGCGAGCTCGGCGATCGCGGCGGCGTCGGACGCGTCGACGGCCGCGGCGCCGAGGCGCTCGTCGCCGTGCGGCTCGATCGCGCGGCGCGCGCGCGATCCTCGTCCACGTCCGCGAAGCACCATCCGCTCGAAGAAGCCGCGACGCTGCGCAACCGCGGCAACCGCAGCTCCCACTCCCCCGGACCCGACGACGAGAACGCGCATGGCCGCGTACACGCTACGTGAGATAGTTCGGCCCGTGGGAGGCATGCGGCCCGAGGACGTCTACGAGCTCACGGGCGTCTCCGACCCGCGCCTGCGGCCGGGCGGTGACGACGTCGCGTATGTCGTCTGGTCGATCGACAAGGACGAGAACGAGTATCGCCAGTCGATCTGGCTTGCGAAGACGGACGGCTCCGAGCCGCCACGCAGATTCACCACGGGGACGAACGACTCGCAGCCGCGCTGGTCGCCGGACGGGTCGCGGCTCGCGTTCGTCTCGAAGCGCGGCGACGAGAAGGCGCACCGCCAGCTGTACGTGATGCCCGCCGATGGCGGCGAGCCGCAGTGCCTGACCGATCTGAAGGACGACGTCGGGAGCCGGCATGGTCGCCGGACGGAACCCAGCTCGTCTTCTCCGCGCGCGTCCCCGACGAGGCGTACGAGGAAGAGGACGACAAGAAACGGGCGCCACGGCGATTCACGCGGCTTCAGTTCAAGCTGGACAGCGTCGGCTGGACCGGCGACCGGCGCCGGCACATCTTCGTCGTCGCGGCCGATGGCTCAGCCGAGGCCGAAGCAGATCACCGACGGCGACTACGAGGACGCGCAGCCGACCTGGACGCCCGACGGGAAGACCATCGCGTTCTCGTCGGCGCGAGGCGACGAACTGGGACATCGAGCTGATCGGTGACATCTACGTCGTCCCCGCCGAAGGCGGCGATTCGAAGCGGCTGACCCCGGGTGACAGCTTCTACTACGGCCCGAGCTACTCGCCCGACGGGAAGCTTCTCGCGGTCAAGTGGGCGCCCGGCGGCTTCGACTTCCCGCGTCATCCCCAGATCGCGGTCGTCGATGCCGAGACCGGCGAGAACCGGCGCATCCTGACCGCATCGCTCGACCGGCAGCTGCGACCCCTATCCCGACCTGCGCGAGCCGATCTGGGACGGGAGCTCGATCGTCTTCGGGATCGAGGACGGCGGCGACCTCCACGTCTACCGCGTCTCGCCGGACGGCGGCGAGCCGGAGCTCGTCCACGGCGGCGAGATCGTGCTCTCGGGCTTCGACGCGCGCGACGGCGTGGTCGCGCGGACCGGCTCGACTGCGCCCGAACCTGAGCGAGCTCTATGTCGGCGAGAAGCAGTTGACGGACGTCGGGCGGCCGTTCGCGGAAGGCCGCGAGCTCGTCGCGCCTGAGCGCTTCACCGCGATCTCCGAGGACGGATCGGAGGTGGACGCGTGGATCGCCCGTCCGGCCGGCTTCGAGGAGGGCAAGCGCTATCCCGTCCTCTTGAACATCCACGGCGGTCCGTTCACGCAGTACGGGAGCGGGTTCTTCGACGAGACCCAGGTCTACGCAGGCGGCGGCTACGCGGTGATCTACTCGAACCCGCGCGGCTCGTCCGGCTACTCGGAGGATTGGGGCCGCGCGATCATGGGCCCCGGCGAGCTCGGACCGGGCTGGGGCTCGGTCGACTACCAGGACTTGATGGCGGTCGCCGGACGAGGCCGTGAAGCAGTTCGACTTCTGCGACCCGGACCGGATGGGAGTGCTCGGCGGCTCGTACGGCGGCTTCATGACCTCCTGGATCGTGAGCCACACCAACCGCTTCAAGGCGGCTTGCTCCGAGCGCGCCGTCAACAACTTCGTCTCGATGTACGGCTCGAGCGACATCGGCTGGGTCTTCAAGGGCTACCACGGCGTCTTCGTCCACGACGAGGTCGACACCTATCTCCAGATGTCGCCGTGGACGTACGCGAAGGAGATCGAGACGCCGCTCCTGATCCTGCACTCCGAGCAGGACCTCCGCTGCAACATCGAGCAGGCCGAGCAGCTCTTCACGACGCTGCGGCTGCTGAAGAAGGACGTCGAGATGGTGCGCTTCCCGGTCGAGACCCATGAGCTGTCGCGCTCGGGGAATCCGGTGCACCGGGTGCAGCGCTTCGAGCTCCTGCTCGAGTGGTTCGACCGCCACCTGAAGTAGGACGGCTCAAAGAGTGCGGTTGACCGCACCCCCGAACACCTGCGCGCCGAAGGCGCAGGAGCGCTGCGGGCTGCGAGGCTCAGGACATGAATCGAGCGACCGCCGCGACAACCCTACGCCACCGCCGGCTCCACCCCTTCCTCGGGCCGAGCGTGAGAGGCTACGTCGCCTTCCCTTCCTGGCGTCGCTCACCAGCCTAAAACAGAGCCGGACGCGTCCCGACCTCTCCCCGGGACGCGTCTGCGTGTGAGAATGGCCGCGTGGGCTACACCGTCTTTCACGCCGCCGACCTCGACTGGCAGCCGCGCCGCGAGAACGATCCGCGCCTAGCCGCTGGGCTGTCCGAGGGGCTGACCCAGTCCCGCGCCAACTTCTTCCGCTACCCGCCCGGCTCCGTCGGGCGCCGCCACAGCGATCCCGATCCAGGAAGAGGTCTTCGTCGTCATGGACGGCACGCTCACGATCCACATGGGCGAGGACGGCGCCGTCGAGCAGCACGAGCTGGCGAAGGGAAGCGTGCTGGTCGTCCAGCCCGGCACGCCTTTGCAGCTCTCGAACCGGCACGGGGACGAGCTGCGACTCTTCATCTACGGCGCGCCGCCGGAGCGCGGCGACGCGACATTCTTCGAACCCGTCGAGTGAGCGCCTTCGACGACGTCCGCTCGATCGTCCCGCGAAAGGTCTGGGACGGGATCACTGCGCGCGCCGTCCACGGCGAGCGGCTGACGCTCGCCGTCGTCGAGCTCGAGCCGGGCGCGATCGCCGAGACGCACAGCCACGACCACGAGCAGCTCGGGCTCGTCCTCCGCGGCTCGATCCGCTTCCGCGTCGGCGACGAGGAGCGCGAGCTCGGCCCGGGTGAGACCTGGGAGATCCCGTCGAACACGCCGCACCGCGCCGAGGCAGGGCCGGACGGGGCGAGCGTGCTCGATCTCTTCGCGCCTCCCCGCGCCGAGTGGGAGCACGCCGACCCGGCCGAGGCGGGACCCGGCCGCTGGCCTTAGCGGAGGCGGCTCGGCCGGCGCGCTACTCGGCGCTGGTCTCGTCGCCGGGATCGCTGTTCACGATCGGCGGGAGCATGGAACTGAGGGTACGGCGCCGACCGGTCGGCGCCGTACCTCTGCAGATGGAGTCAAATCGGACGGGTCTCTCCGCGGCTAGCGCAGAATGAGGCGCCCCCGCCCGCGCAGCGCTGAGGCGCCGGCGAACGCGAGCAGGACGATCGAGGCGCCGGCGAGCATGCCGACAGCACCGGTCAGCCAGCTGGTGCCGCCACCGTCCGGGCGGTCGACGGGGACGCTTGGGCCAGTCGGGTCCGGCAGATCTGCCTGCCTGAGCACATTGGCGACATAGCGGTCGACCGCATCCGGCTGGGCACTTGCGTGGAGCTGGGGCTGAAAACCGTCCGGGCCGTCGTTGGCGATGTTGGCGAGATGACGATCGATCGCGTCGGGCTGGTAGCCGTCCGGAGTCGCCGCCGCGACAGGCACGCCCAGGGTCAGGATCGCCGCGGTCAGTGCAAGCGTCTTCCGAGTCTTCATGCTGTCCGCCTCCTTTCCGGATCCTTCGATCCGGTTCGTCGAGTGATGCTTCGACGCTAGGAGAAGACTGCCGCGCGAAAAACCGTGGAACTACGTGACTTTGCCCGCCTGACCCGCGAGCTTGCGCGCGAGCTCGACCCGCGAGCGAACGCCGAGCTTTCCGTAGACACGGGAGAGGTGACCTTCGACGGTGCGCGTGCTGAGGAAGAGCGCAGCTGCGACCTCCCGGTTCGTACGGCCGGCCGTGACCAGCTCGACGACACGCTGCTCGACCGGCGTGAGCGCACCCGAGGCTGGAGCTCGACCACCGATGCGAGCCAGCTCCTCCTCGGCTCGCTGTTCCCAGACCGCAGCAGCCAGCGAGCGGAACAACGTGCGCGCCTCCTCGAGCGTCGACCGTGCCCGCCGCCGCTCGTTGGCCCTGCGGCGGGCGGTACCGAGCGCCAGGAGGGTCCGAGCCCGGTCGAACGGCAGTGGCGCGAGAACGTGGTGGCCGAGCGCTCGCTCGAGAGCCACCAGCGACCCGGCCCGGTCCCCCCTTGCGGCCGCGAGCAGCCCGCGGCAACGGGCCGCCGCGCCCTGCCCGGACGGCCGCTCGAGCCGCTCGGCGTTCGCCTCGAACCAATCGAGGTGATCCTCGGCCTCGTCGAGCCGTTCGCAGCCAACGAGTGCTTCGACGAGATCGGGGACGAATCGCGTCAATCCCGGCTCGAGCATCTCCTGCTCCCGTGCGAACGCGACGAGCGGCGTGAGCACGACGGCCGCTTCGGCGTTTCGGCCGAGCGAGAGCTCGAGCAGCCCAAGCGCGGCCGTCGCAAACTGCTCGGCCGGCCGGCCGCTGGTGCTGCCGGCAACGGCGAGCGCCTGCGCAGCGGCCGAGCGCGCCGCAGCCTCGTTGCCGCGGTGAGCGTCCGCCAGCGCCCGGAGGGCCGTTGCATAGGCAACCAGCGTCTTCTGTCCGACCTGCTCCGCCCGGAGCGCTCCCTCGTCGGCGTGTGCCGCGGCCTCGGAGAAACGGCCACGAAGGCACTCGGTCTGTGCAAGCAGCACCTGGATGTAGGGCACCGAGCTCTCGTCGCCCATCGCTTCAGCTGCCGCGAGCATCTGCTCGAACGAGGCCTTCGCTTCGTCGAGCTGCTCCCACCACATCCTGACGACGGCGACCTGAAACTCCGCGCCGCCCATCACCCTTGTTCCGCGACCGGACGAGGCAACCGCGTCGGCCGCGACCAACGTCGCCGGCGCGTCCGCAGAGCCAAGCGCGGCCTCAGCGAGGAGAAGCGAGCCGAGCGCCGCCGCAGCGAGCTCCTCGTCGTTCTGCTCACGTGCGATGCCGAGCGCCGCTCGCGCGTGCCCGACCGACTCTGCGAGCCGCTCGCGCAAGCGAAAGAGGATGCCGGACAGGATCTCGTGTGCGCGGCCTTGCACGAGCGGCTCCCCGGCCCCTTCGGAGACCGCCGATTCCAGCAGCGCCACAGCCGCCCGGATGTCGTCGTCGTACGAACGAACGCGGGCCAGGATGATGAGTGCACGCGCGCGCTCGGCACCCGTCGGCAGCTCCGGAATGGCCTCGTCGAGCAGCGTGCGCGCACGACGCGCGTCGCCCGCCTCGAAGTGGTGGTTCGCGGCGTCGATTGCCCGGCGGAGCGCTTCGGCTACCGAGTTCGGCGGGGTCAGGCGACGAGCTGCCTCGAGCAGTTCTGCAGCCTCGCTCGGAGCGCCGCGGGCGCGCGCCAGGCTCGCTGCTTCGTCCAGCGCAGCGGCAACGTCTTCATCCGGACCGATGGCAGCAAGGGCAAGGTGACGGGCGCGCTCCTCCGGTCGCACACGAGTCGCGAGCGCTGCGTGGACGCTCCGGCGCTTCGCCGGCCCGGCGGCGCTGTAGGCGGCTGCGGCCAGCAGCGGGTGCGTAAAGTGGACCCGCCCGCCGGCAATCGTGACGAGCTCGGCTTCGACCGCGGGTCCGAGCGCCGACTCGCTGTCATCGCCCGCGACGGCGCCGATCAGCTCGAGGGTGGGATCGGCAAGCGCGGCGGCGGCGAGCAGCGCAGTCCGTGCCTCCTGCGGCACGGTCCCCACCCGTGCGGCAACGGCTCGTGCAACGAATCCGGGACACGCACGGTCGCGCCGGTAGCACCGCTCTGGTCCAGCGCGCGGGCGAGCTCCAGCGCGAAGAACGGGTTGCCTTGCGCCGTTTCGTGCACGGTCCGGAGCGTCGGGAGGGGCAGGACGAGGCCGAGACGCTCCTGCAGCAGCTGGTGCAGCTCCCGGAGGCTCAGGCCCTCGATCGCAAGCCGGTCGAACGCGGGCAAGACTCTCTCGGGCGAAAACGACAGGCTCAGCCGCTCCGTTTCGCGAAGCGCCAGGAGGAACGCAACCCGCTCGTCGCCCAACCGCCGCGCAGCTGAGAGCACCACCCGTGCGGACGCCCCATCGAGCCACTGGATGTCGTCGACGGCGATGAGCACGGGCTGTGCGGCCGCGAGCGTGCGGAGGACGCCGACGAAGCCGAGCGTCACCCCGCGCTGATCGACGCCGCCGGGGCCGGGAGTCTCGAGCAGAAGAGCGGCTCGCAGCGCCTCGGCCTGCGGCGCGGGCAACTCGTCGAAGGACTCGTGCACGCCGTCGAGCAGGTCGCCGACACCCGAGTAGGCGAGCTTGGCCTCGGACTCGAGCGGCCGGGCGAGGAACACGTGGAACCGCCCCTGCACCGAGTCGACCGCGTCCTGCCAGAGCGTTGTCTTCCCCGCCCCCGCCTCACCTTCGAGCAGAAGCGTGCGCGGCCAATCGTCCCGGCTCAGGAACTGCCTGATCGCAGTGAGCTCGTCCTCCCGGCCGACGATGGCGGCGGACATGCGGACATTGTCCGCTTCGCGGCACGGCAATCCAAGCTCGGGCTAGGCGACGGCCGCGGCGGGCGAAGCAGCGTGCTCGAAGACGAGCTCGCCGTTCTGCGCGTCGACACGGATCGTCTCGCCCTCGGCGAACTCGCCCTCGAGCAGCCGCTGCGCGAGCGGGTTCTCGACCAGGCGCTGCAGCGCGCGCTTGAGCGGCCGGGCACCGTAGGTCGGATCCCAGCCTGCCTCGGCCAGCACTTCCTTGGCAGCGTCGGTGAGCTCGAGCGAGAGCTTGCGCTCGGCGAGGCGGGCGCGCAGCCGTTCGAGCTGGAGCTCCGCGATCTCGGCGAGCTGCTCCTTGTCCAGCGCCTCGAAGACGACGATCTCGTCGATCCGGTTCAGGAACTCGGGCCGGAAGTGCTCCCGCATCTGCTCGGCCGAGCGGATGTTGGAGGTCATGATCAGGACCGTGTTCCGGAAGTCGACCGTGCGGCCCTGGCCGTCGGTGAGGCGCCCGTCGTCGAGCACCTGCAGGAGGACGTCGAAGACCTCGGAGTGCGCCTTCTCGATCTCGTCGAGCAGGACGACGGAGTACGGCCGCCGGCGCACGGCTTCCGTGAGCTGGCCGCCCTCGTCGTAGCCGACGTAGCCGGGCGGCGCCCCGACGAGGCGCGACACGTTGTGTCGCTCCTGGTACTCGGACATGTCGATCCGGATCATGGCCCGCTCGTCGTCGAACATGAACTCCGCGAGCGCGCGGGCGAGCTCGGTCTTGCCGACGCCGGTCGGGCCGAGGAAGACGAACGAGCCGATCGGCCGGTCGGGATCCTGGAGCCCGGAGCGGGCGCGGCGGAGGGCGTTCGAGACGGCCTCGACGGCCTCGGACTGGCCGATCACCCGCCGGTGCAGCCGCTCCTCCATGTGGATCAGCTTCTCCGTCTCGCCCTCGAGCAGGCGCGAGACGGGAATCCCGGTCCACGAGCCGACGACGGCGGCGATGTCGTCCTCGTCGACCTCCTCCTTCACCATCGGCTCTGCCGGTGCCTCGTCGCTCCTCCAGTTCCTTCTCGAGCGCAGGCAGCTCGCCGTAGCGGATCTCGGCGACGCGCTGCAGGTCGCCGGCGCGCTCGGCGCGCTCGGCCTCCATGCGCAGCTCGTCGATCCGGTTCGTGATCTCGCCGATCCGGTCGAGCGCGCTCTTCTCCTCCGCCCAGCGGCCCGCGAGCCCGGCGTGACGCTCCTTGGCGTCTGCGAGCTGGCGCTCGACGGGCTCGCGCACCTCCTTCGACTCCTTGCCCATCGCAGCGAGCTCGATCTCGAGCTGTCGCACGGCGCGGTCGGCCTGGTCGAGCTCGACGGGTGAGCTGTCGATCTCCATCTTCAGGCGCGACGCAGCCTCGTCGATCAGGTCGATCGCCTTGTCGGGCAGCTGCCGGTCGGAGATGTAGCGATCGGAGAGCACGGCCGCGGCGACGAGCGCCGCGTCGCGGATCCGGACGCGGTGGTGCGACTCGTACTTCTCCTTCAGGCCGCGCAGGATCGCGATCGTGTCCACGACCGACGGCTCGCCGACGAAGACGGGCTGGAAGCGGCGCTCGAGGGCGGCGTCCTTCTCGATGTGCTTTCGGTACTCGTCGAGCGTCGTCGCGCCGACGGTGCGCAGCTCGCCGCGCGCGAGCATCGGCTTCAGCATCTGGGCCGCGTCGACGGCGCCCTCGGCCGCACCGGCGCCGACGATCGTGTGCACCTCGTCGATGAAGAGGATGATCTGGCCCTCGGCGTTCTTGATCTCGGCGAGAACGGCCTTGAGGCGCTCCTCGAACTCGCCGCGGTACTTCGCCCCGGCGAGGAGCGCGCCGACGTCGAGCGCCCAGACGCGCTTGCCCTTCAGGCCCTCCGGCACGTCGCCGGCGACGATCCGCTGCGCGAGACCCTCGGCGATCGCCGTCTTGCCGACGCCGGGCTCGCCGATCAGGACGGGATTGTTCTTCGTGCGGCGCGAGAGGACCTGGATCACGCGCCTGATCTCCTCGTCGCGGCCGATGACCGGGTCGAGCTTGCCCTGCTCGGCGGCCTCGGTCAGGTCGCGGCCGAACTTCGAGAGCGCCTGGTAGCTGCCCTCGGGATCCTGGCTCGTGACGCGCTGCCCGCCGCGGACCTCCTTGATCTTCGCGAGCAGGACGTCGCGTGGGACGACGTCGAGCGCGAGCAGCAGATGCTCGGTCGAGACGTACTCGTCCTCCAGCTTCTTCGCCTCGTCGGACGCCTTGTCGAGGACGCGCGAGAACGCGGCGCCGGCCTGCGGCTGCTGCGAGGCGCCCTGGATCGCGGGCTTCGTGGCGAGCGCCGCCTCGGTCTCGGCGCGCAACGCGGCGGGATCGGGCACGAGCTGCGCCGGCAGCTCCTGGTCGAGCAGCGCGAGCACGCAGGTGCTCGGGGTAGAGCTCGGGATTGCCGATCCGGCGCGCAAGCTCCTGCGCGGCCGCGACGGCCTCCTGGCTCTTGATCGTCAGCTTGTTGAAATCCATCTAACGCCTCGGTGCTGGGTGTCGTTCCGACTGGTAGAGGACGATCTCCCGCTTGTACGAGCGGTGGACGGTCCGGATCTCCTCGCGCAGCTCGCGCTCGAGCCGCTCGGCGCGGGCGCGCTGCTTGCGCAGCTCGTCCTCGAGCCGCAGCACGTGCTCGACGCCCGCGAGGTTGAGGCCGAGCTCGGTCGTCAGGCGCTGGATCACGCGCAACCGCTCCAGGTCGGCCTCGGAGTAGAGCCGCGTGCCACCGGGCGTGCGCCCGGGGCGCACGAGCCCCTTCGACTCGTACATCCGCAGCGTCTGCTGGTGCATCCCGACGAGTTCGGCGGCGACGGAGATCATGTAGCGGGCCGGTTGTGGGGATTCAGCTTGTCCATCAGCGGCTCACCTTCCGCAGCTCCTCGAGCAGCTCGCGCTCCTTCTTCGAGACCTTCTCGGGGACGATCAGCTTCAGGCGGGCGAGCAAGTCGCCCTTGCCGCCGCCCTTCAGATTCGGCGCACCGCGGCCCTTGATCTTCAGCAGCTTGCCCGGTTGCGACCCGGCCGGGACCTTGAGCGAGATCGGGCCGTCGGGCGTCGGCACCTCGAGCTTGGCGCCGAGTGCTGCGTCCGCGTAGCTGACGGGCACGTCGACGATCAGATCCGAACCGCGGCGCTCGAAGACCGGTGAGGCGGCGACGCGCGTCACGACCCAGAGGTCACCGGCAGGACCGCCGTTGCGGCCCGGCTCGCCTCGCCCCTTGAGGCGGATGCGAGTTCCGTCCTTCGCGCCGGCCGGGATCTTGACCTGGAAGGTCTTCTGCACGCGCTCCCGCCCACTCCCGCGGCAGGTCTTGCACGGCTTCTCGATCACCGTGCCGTTGCCACGACAGCGCGGGCAGGGATGCGAGAGCGAGAAGAGGCCCTGCGAGTCGGACACGACGCCGCGGCCACCGCACTGCGGACACGTGATCGGCGCCGTGCCGGGCTCGGCGCCCGTGCCGCCGCACGTGTGACAGGCAGTCTCGACCTCCGCGCGCACCGGCACCTGGATGCCCTTGAGCGAGTCCTCGAACGAGACGTGCACGTCCGTCTGGAGGTCGGCGCCGCGTTCCGGTGTATCGTGCAGCCTGCGGCTGCGCTGGCGACCGAACCGCCGCCACCGCCGCCTCCGAAGAGGCCGCCGAAGAGATCGCCGAGATCGCTCAGGTCGAAATCCTGGAACTGCGGACCGCCACCCATCGGGCCACGGCCGTTGGTCGAGCCGTAGGCGTCGTAGGCCTTGCGCTTCTCTTCGTCGGAGAGGACGTCGTAGGCGCCCTGGATCTCCTTGAAGCGCGCCTCGTCGCCTCCGCTCGCGTCGGGATGATGCTCGCGCGCGAGCTTGCGATAGGCCTTCTTGATCTCGTCGGCCGAGGCGTTCTTGGCAACGCCGAGCGTGTCGTACAGATTCGTCATTCGGCGACGATCACCCGGGCCGGGCGGATGACCTTGTCGCCGAGCCGGTAGCCCTTCTGCAGCACCTGGAGAACCGACCCCTCCTCGGCACCATCGGCCGGCTGGGCGAGCAGCGCCTCGTGGACGTGCGGGTCGAAGGCGCCCTCCGTGTCGATCTCGGTGAGGCCGTGGCGCTCGACGAGCCCGAGCAGCGAGCGATGGACGAGGCGAACGCCCTCCTCGAGCTTCGCCTCCTCATGCTCCGCGGCAGCCTCGAGCGCCCGCTCGAGATCGTCGAGCACGGGCAGCAGCTCGTTCAGCAGCCGCTCGTTCGCGCGCTGGCTCAGCTCGGCCTGCTCGCGGGCCATCCGCTTGCGGTAGTTGTCGAAGTCGGCCGCGAGGCGTAGATACGAGTCGTCCGGCGCTTCGCCGCATTACAGATGAGCCGGGCGGATTCCTCCGCCTCCGGCTCCTCGACGGTCTCCTCGACGAGCTCCTCGTCCTCGAGGCTCTGCTCGCCAACGTCGTGCTCTAGCGGCTGGTCGGTCACGAGGTCTTCGCCTCTTCCTCCTCGTCGATGACCTCGTAGTCGGCGTCCTCGACGACTTCGTCCTCGGGGCTCGCCTCGCCGTTGCCCGCCGCCTGGGACTGCGCCTGAGCGGTCGACTGGGCGTACAGCACATCCGCCAGCTTCCGCGACGCCTCGTTCAGCGCGTCCGTCTTCTGCCGGATCTCGTTCACGTCGCTCGACTCGAGCGAGCCGCGCAGCTCCATGATCCGACCCTCGATCGTCGAGGCATCGGACTCCTCGAGCTTGTCGCGGTGCTCCTTGAGCGTGTTCTCGGTCTGGTAGGCGAGGCTCTCCGCCGTGTTGCGCGCATCTGCGAGCTCGCGCAGCTTGTGCGCCTCGTCGGCGTGCGCCTCGGCCTCCTTGACCATCCGCTGCACCTCGTCCTCGGACAGGCCCGAGCCGCCTTCGATCTTGATCTGCTGCTCGTTGCCGGTACCGAGGTCCTTGGCGGTGACGTGGATGATTCCGTTCGCGTCGATGTCGAACCCGACCTCGATCTGCGGCATGCCCCGCGGCGCCGGCGCGATGCCGACGAGCTGGAACTTGCCGAGCGTCTTGTTGTAGACCGCCATCTCCGTCTCGCCCTGGAGCACGTGGATCTCGACCGACGGCTGGTTGTCCTCGGCGGTCGAGAACGTCTCGGCCTTGCGGGTCGGGATCGTCGTGTTCCGGTCGATCAGCTTCGTGAAGACGCCGCCCTTGGTCTCGATCCCGAGGGAAAGAGGAGTGACGTCGAGCAGGAGCACGTCCTTGACCTCGCCGCGGAGAACGCCGGCCTGGATGGCCGCGCCGACGGCGACGACCTCGTCCGGGTTGACGCCCTTGTGGGGATCCTTGCCCAGCAGCTCCTTGACCTTCTCCTGCACCGCAGGCATGCGGGTCATGCCGCCGACGAGCACGACGTGCTCGATCTTCGAGGCGTCGAGCCCCGCATCGGCGAGCGCGGCCTTCGTCGGACCGACCGTCCGCTCGATCAGGTCGGCGGTGATCTCACCGAGCTTGGCCCGGGTGAGCTGCAGGTCGAGGTGCTTCGGGCCCTCGGCGGTGGCGGTGACGAACGGCAGGTTGATCTGCGTCGTCATCGTCGAGGAGAGCTCGATCTTGGCCTTCTCGGCGGCCTCGTAGAGCCGCTGGAGGGCCATCTTGTCCGCGGCCAGGTCGATGCCCTGGTCGCGCTTGAACTCGGCGACCATCCAGTCGACGACCGCCTTGTCGAAGTTGTCGCCGCCGAGGTGGTTGTCCCCGTTCGTCGACTTGACCTCGAAGACGCCCTCGCCGAGCTCGAGCACGGACACGTCGAACGTGCCGCCGCCGAGGTCGAAGACGAGAATCGTCTGGTCGGCGCCTTCCTTGTCGAGCCCGTACGCGAGCGCTGCCGCGGTCGGCTCGTTGATGATGCGGAGCACGTTGAGGCCCGCGATCTTGCCCGCGTCCTTCGTCGCCTCGCGCTGCGCGTTGTTGAAGTAAGCCGGGACGGTGATCACCGCGTCGGCGACCGGCTCGCCGAGATACGCCTCGGCGTCGGCCTTCAGCTTCTGCAGGATCATCGCGCTGATCTCCTCGGGGGCGTACTCGCTGCCCTCGACCTTGACGCGCGCGTCCCCGTTCTCGCCCTTCGCGACCTCGTACGGGACGATGGTCATCTCTTCCGAGACCTCGTCCCACTTGCGGCCGACGAAGCGCTTGATCGAGAAGATCGTGTTCTGCGGGTTCGTCACCTGCTGGCGCTTCGCGGGCGCCCCGACGAGCCGCTGACCGTCCTTCGTGAACGCGACGACGGACGGCGTCGTGCGGCCGCCCTCGGCGTTCGGGATCACGGTCGGCTCGCCGCCCTCGAGCACCGCCATACAGCTGTTCGTGGTGCCGAGGTCGATACCGATTGTCTTTGCCATACTCGTCTGTCTCCTTCGCGCTGATAGTTCTCAGGTCAGAAAATCTGAGCGTTACTCTATCAGATCTAACGAAAGATCCCGATCAGTATTCCGCCCGCCACCACGAGGGCGGCGCCGGCGAAGAGGCGCGGGCCGACGAGCTCGTGCCGACGGAGGAGGAGCGCTGAGAGGCCCACGCCCCAGAGCGACTCCGTCGCGACGAGCGGCGAGACGACCGAGACGGGGCCACGGTAATACGCCTCGAAGAGGCAAAGGTAGGAGAGGCCGAAGCAGAGGCCGGCCGGGGCGAACGCGCGCAGCCCGGCGAGCGGAAGCCGTCGCCGCGTGACGAGCAGCCAGACAGCGACCGTGAGTCCGCCCGCGGCGAGAGCGTCGCCGCGGCCGCGAGCGCCGGCTCCACCTCGGTGTCCAGCGAGAGATGCCGCACGAGGTTGTCGCGCACGGCGAAGATGATCGTCGCGGCGAGCGCGAAGCCGAGCCCGATCCACTTCACGTGCTCCGGCCGGCCGGGCTCGCGGACGAGCAGGATCCCGCCGACGACGATCAAGATCGCGCCGAGGATCACGCCCGCCTTCGCCGGCTCGTCCAGCAGCGCGAGGGCGATCGCGACCGAGAAGAGCGGCGCCGTCCCCACGGTGACGGAGGTGCGGGATGGCCCCGCGTCACGAACCGCGAGCGTGAAGAGCAGCTGCGACCCGCCCGGACCGAGCACGCCTGCGAGCAGGAACGGCCAGACACCGCCCAGCTCGAGGTCGCCAACAGCGGCGAACGGGAGCGTGACGGCGAGGGCGACGACGATCGTCAGCAGCGCCCCGGCCTCCGCGTCCGGGACGCGCGCGAGTGCGAAGCGAAGCGCAACCGTCATGGAGCCGAAGAGGGCGGCCGAGGCCAGGGCGAGCACGACCGCGTCCACCAGGCGAACCTACCGTGCGACGAGAAGCTGAGCGCCGATCTCCGTTCGCGTCACCCGCGATTCGGCGAACCCGGCCGCGAACGGCAACGCCTCGAGCTGCACGTCGGCGTAGAAGTGGCCGCGCGTCGCGAGCGGGTACGGAGCCGCAGGAGTTCCCTTCGCCTCGGGCGGCGTCGTGAAGATCGCGAGCCGCCCGCGCTCGAGGTCGAGCACGCGCCGGAACTCGCGTAGGACGCCCACCGGGTCGTCCATGAAGAAGAACGCAACGAGGCACGAGACGGCGGTGAACTCGCCGTCCTCGAAGGGCAGCTCCTCCGCCCTGCCCTCCACCACGTGCACGCCGGAGGTCGCCCGCGCCAGCACCACCATGTCTGCGCTGTGGTCGAGCCCCACCGCGTCGCAGCCTGTCTCGAGCGCCCGCCGCAGAAAGACGCCACCGCCGCAGCCGACATCGAGGAGGCGATCGGCGGGCCCGAGCGCAAGCGCCGCGAGCACCGGCTCCCAGGCGAACGAGTGGGCGTCGGGCGCACCGTAGACCTCCCGCGCCTTCCGGCCGTGCGGGCGCCGTGCGACGCGGTCGGTCATCCGGTCGATCCTCCATTCACGGAATCGCTCGAGCATTCGCTCACCTAGGATGCCGCCCGTGACAGATCCGCGCGTCCGAGAGCTTGCCGAGCTGGTCGTCGACCGGTGCCTCGACGTACAGCCGCGCTGGCAGGTCTCGGTCCGGGCCACGCCGCTCGCCCGTCCGCTCGTGACGGAGGTCGCCCGGGCTCTCGGCCGGCGTGGCGCCTACTACCTGCCGCGGATCAACTGGGGCCCCGATCGCTTCCGTGTCGACCTCGACTGGATGCTCGAGGCGCCGCTCGAGCTTCTCGGCGAGCTGCCACCGATCGAGCGCTACGCGATCGAGAACGAGGATGCGCGGCTCACGATTCGCGCGCCCGAGGACGTCCACGCCGGCGCCGAGCTCGATCCCGAACGCCGCCGGCTCGTGCAGCAGGCAATGGTGCCGGCGAGCAAGCGCGCTCGCAGCCTCGACGTCCGCTGGGCGGTGGCCGAGTACCCGACAGCCGCCGCGGCCGAGCAGGCGGGAATGACGCTCGAGGAGTACACGGACTTCGTCTTCGACGCCTGCCTGCTCGACTGGGACGCCGAGGAAGCCCGGATGGAGGAGATCAAGGCACGCTTCGACCGCGGCGCCTCCGTCCGCATCGTGGGCGAGGGCACGGACCTCACGATCGGGATCGAAGGCCGCGAGGGTGTCGTCTCCGCCGGCTTCCGCAACATGCCGGACGGAGAGGTCTTCTACAGCCCTCTGGAGGACAGCGCCGAGGGCGTGATCACGTTTGCCGAGTTCCCCGCGGTCTACCTCGGTCACGACGTCGTCGGCGCGCGGCTCGTCTTCCGCGCGGGCGAGGTGGTCGAGGCGAGCGCCGACGAGGGCGAGGAGTTTCTGACGCAGGTGCTCGCGACCGACGAGGGCTCGCGTCGTCTGGGCGAGCTCGGGCTCGGCTGCAACTCGAGGATCACGCGCTTCACCCGGAACGTTCTCTTCGACGAGAAGATCGGCGGGACCATCCATCTCGCCGTGGGCGCGAGCTACACGTATGCGGGCGGGAAGAACGAGAGCGCCGTGCACTGGGACATGGTCAAGGACCTTCGCCCCGGCGGCGAGCTGAGCCTGGACGGCGAGGTCGTCCAGCGCGACGGCAGCTGGCTGATCTGATTTCGTCCGGGCGCAATCGGAAACGCACCAAGATCCCTGAAGCTGTGTAGGTCGGTTTCGGGGCTCGCGCAGAGATCCTTCGGTGACCCGACCTCTTTGCCGCAGGCAGTGGGTCAGGCCCGGGCAACGCGGCGCCGCACGTCGGCGCGGGCGGTTTGAACCGTTTGCGGGGTCGGCTGCGAAAGCGCGTGGCGTCATCCAACTCCAAGGAGGCTCACGCCATGTCCGTCCTCACACGCAGTGTCGTCGCCGCGGTTCTTGCGGCGCTGCTCGTCCCGCTCGTCGCGCTCGCCGGCGACGGCGGCAAGAAGCACAGCTTCGTGCTCGGCAAGGAGTCGCGGCTGCTGTTCGCCACCGACAATGCCGGGAATCTGCTCCGCTTTCACGAGCGCACACCGTGGCTCGTGCGCTCGAAGCCGATCACCGGCCTCACCGCGGGCGTCTCGCTGAAGGGAATCGACTTCCGTCCGGCGACCGGCGACCTGTACGCACTCGGCAGCGACCGCGTCGTCTACCGCGTGAACCCGAGCACGGCGATCGCAGTCGCCGAGGGCCCGGCGTTCGAGACGACGCCGACCGCGCTCCAGGGCGACCGGATCGGCTTCGACTTCAACCCGACGGTGGACAAGATCCGCATCACGAGCGACGCGGACGACAACTTCAGGCTTGACCCGGACCCGGGCAGCTTGCTGATGAACGACACGAAGCTGACGCCGGCTGACGTCACGGTCGTCGGCTCCGCGTACACGAACTCGTCGTTCGTGGCCTTCGCGAACCGCCCGGCCGCGACGATGTTGTTCGCCTATGACACGTCGGGCAAGCGAGACCGCCTGTGGCTGCAGAACCCGGCCAATGCGGGCACGCTGATGAACCCGCTCTCGACGGGGCTCGACCTCGGTAGCGACGTCGGCTTCGACATCGCCGGTACGGCGAACCGCGGCTATGTCGCCGGCGCGCAATCCGGTCGTTCCGGCGCACGGCTGTACACCCTGGACGTGACGACCGGCAAGACCCGCCAGCTTGGCCGAATCGGCGGCGGCAGCGTCGTCGTGACCGGGCTCGCGGCCTGGCAGGACCAGTAGGAGGCAAGACCGGCGGGGACGGGTCGCGTGGTGGCCCGTCCCCGTCGAACCGAACCGGAAATGTCTGCGAACCCCTCGGTGATCTCACGCGTGCTACCTCGCACCGAAGCGGCATCCCCAGCGGCGCTCGACGAAGCGGCGCTCGTCGCCCGACTGGCGACCGGGGATCGCGAGGAGGCGCTCGCGGCTCTCTACGACCTGTACGGACGGCGCCTCTACGCGCTCGGCGTGCACCTCCTTCACGACCGCTGGCTTGCGGAGGACCTCGTGCAGGAGACGTTCGTGCGGTTGTGGCGCTCGGCGGATCGGTACGACCCCCGCCGGTCGTCGGTTCGGACGTTCGTCTACACGCTGGCACGACGAGCCGCCGTCGATCTGTGGCGGAGGAGCTCGAGAGAGCCGTCGGCGATGGCCGATGCGCCGGAGACAGAGGACGGTGTCGGCGGAGCCGCGTTCGACGAAGTGGTGATGCGGCTCGACGTGGGCGAGGCGCTGGACACCCTGACGCCCGCGCACCGCGAGGTGCTCGAGCTCCAGTACCACGGCGACCTCACGCAAACCCAGGTCGCCGAGCGGCTCGGCATCCCGCTCGGAACGGTCAAGACGCGCACGCTCCACGCACTGCGTTCACTTTCGACGGAGTTGAAGGAGCGCGGTCTCATTGACTGATGCGAACGGAAGAGAATTGGCCGAGCTCGAGCAGGCAGCGAGCCTCCTGCGCGACGCCATCACCGTCGACGCGCCGCCGCCCGGCCTGAAGGGCAAGGTGCTCCTCGCGGTCGAGCAGGCGGCGACCGAGCAGGCGCCGGCGCCGCGACCGTCGCGCCGGCGGTTCCGGTTGGCGTTCAGCGCCGGAGCGCTCGCCGCGGCTGCCGCAATCCTGTTGCTCGCGCTCCAGCTCGGGAGCGGCCCGGCGGGCGAGCTCGAGCTCCGGACGGCCCTCAGCTCGCCGAACGGCGCTGAGGCCACGGTCGAGGTGCGGAAGACCGGGATCGGTCGCGTGATCCAGTTGCGGACGGACGAGTTGCCGATCCTGGCCAAGGGCGACTACTACGAGCTCTGGTTCGTCGGGCCAGGGGACACGCCGGCGAGGCCGAACCGCATCTCGGCCGGCACGTTCCACCCGGACGAGAACGGACGATCAGAGGTCACGTTCGCCGCCGCCGTCGACCCTGCCCTGTTCCCGGTGCTGAGCGTCACCGCCGAGCCTGGCGACGGCGACCCGCGCCCAACAGGGCCCGAGGTGCTTCGTTCCCGGCGATGAGTGGGGGACGATCAGCGGGCGACAAGCCGCCGCAACGTCCTTCCCGCCTCCGGTTCGGCGATGACGATCCCGGCCATGATCAGGGCGCAGCCGCCCCAGCCCACTGCGCCCAGCCGGTCTCCCGCGAGCCAGAAGCCGAAGAACCCGGCGAAGACCGGCTCCATGGCAAACGCGAGCGCCGTTTGGGTCGCGGTGGCCCGCTGCTGCGCCCAGGTCTGAACGAGAAAGGCGAGCGCACTCGCGAAGATGCCGGTGACGAGGAGCGCGCCCCAGACCGTCCAGCCGCGCGGCAGCTCGACCTGGCCCAGCGCAACCGCGACAACGGCGAAGCCGGCGAACGCCGCCACCATCTCCGCCTGCGTGAACGCGACCGGGTCGTAGCGCGGCGCGTAGCGCTCCATCAGCACGATCTGGACCGAGTACGCCGCCGAGCCGGCGAGCACGAGCAGATCGCCGACCGGGTCGCCCGCACCGACGCCCGAGAGCATCGCCAGGCCCACGACGGCGAGCGCGACCCCGATCCAGACCGTTCTGCCCACCCGCGTCCGGAAGAGCAGTAGCGCGAGGAGCGGTGTGAAGACGACGTAGAGGCCCGTGATGAAGCCGGCGCTCGAGACAGTCGTCCGCTCGAGCCCTGCGGTCTGAAGCCCGTAGCCCGTCGCGAGCAGCAGGCCGAGCGCAACTCCAGCGACCCAACCACGGCGACCCAGTGAGCGCATGCGGCCGGCGGCCGGAACGGCGAGGACGAGCGACGCGATCGCAAACCGAACGGCGAGGAACGCGAAGAGCGGATAGAGCGCCACCGCGTCCTTGACCTGCACGAAGGTCACACCCCAGACGGCGGCGACGGCGATCAGCGCGATGAGGGGCGGCATCGCGGGCGACATTAGAGAGTCCGAGTGTGATGGCGGTGCGCGCGGGGCGGATCTGCACCAAGCAGCGCGTCTGGCGCGGGCACCGTCAAGGCTGGTTTGCCTTGGCGGTGACCGCGAGGGGCGCGATGCGCAGTGTGTGCAGAGCCGTCTCCGAGCGTGCCTCCATCGCGCTCCGACTCTCTACAGTGCGCGCCGCGATGGTGGTGCCGTCCCTCCTGCGCGAGAACCTCCAGTTCCGCCGTTTCTGGCTCGGCCAGACGATCTCGCTGCTCGGCGACCAGGTCAGCTTGATCGCCCTGCCGCTCGTCGCGGTCCTCACGCTCGACGCGAGCGCTGCCCAGATGGGTTACCTGGTCGCTGCGGAGCTGGCGCCGAACCTCCTCTTCTCGCTCCACGCGGGCGCCTGGGCCGACCAGCGCGAGCGCAAGCGGCGGATCATGATCGCGACCGACCTCGGCCGCGCGCTCGTGATCGGCTCGATCCCCGTGGCCTATGCGTTCGACGCACTCACGTTCCCGCACATGTTCGTCGTCGCGTTCCTGATGGGGACGCTGAGTGTCGTCTTCCAGGTTGCGTACATGCCGGTCTACGTCGCGCTCGTTCCACGCGACCGCTTGATCGAGGGCGGCTCGATCATGCACGGAAGCCGCGCTCTCTCGTACGTCGCCGGACCGAGCATCGGTGGCCTGCTCGTGCAGGTCCTCACGGCGCCCGTGACGCTCGTCGTGGACGCCTTCTCCTATGTCGTGTCGGCCCTCTTCCTCCGGAGCGTCGAGGCCGAAGAGCCACCGCCCGAGGCCCCGGGCAAGGGCCATGTCGTCGCAGGCGTGCGCTGGGTGTTCGGCAATCCGATCGTCCGCGCGGCGCTCGGTGCCACGGCGACGATCAACTTCTTCAACTACGTCTTCTTCGCCCTCTTCATCCTCTACGCGAACAAGTCGCTGGGCATCGAACCGGGGACGCTCGGCCTCGTGCTCGGAGCCGGTGCCGTCGGCAGTCTTCTCGGCGCAGTCGTGACCGGTCGAGTCGCCGGCAGGATCGGAGTCGGCCCGACGTTCGCGGTGGGGTGCATCGTCTTCCCGGCGCCACTGCTCCTCGTCCCGCTTGCCGGTGGGCCGCACTGGCTGGTCCTGACTTGCCTCTTTGTCGCGGAATTCGGCTCCGGGCTCGGCGTGATGATGCTCGACATCAGCGTCGGCGCGATCTTCGCCGCGGTGATCCCGGACCGGCTGCGTTCGCGCGTCTCCGGCGCCTACACGGTCGTGAACTACGGCGTCCGTCCCGCTGGGAGCGCTCGCCGGCGGGGCACTCGGGACGTGGATCGGCCTCCGGCCGACGCTGTGGATCGCGACGGCGGGCGCGCTCGCGGGCTTCCTCTGGCTCCTACCGTCGCCGATCCTCGGGCTCCGGGAGCTGCCGGAGCCCGAGGACGGCTGATCGATCAGGTCCGCTTGTCGACCGACTCCTTGGCGCTCTTGGCCGCGTCCTTGGTGGACTCCCAGGCGTCGTCGGCCTTGTCCTTCGTCTTGCCCCACGCGTCCTGAGCCTGGCCCTCCTTCTCCAGCTCCTCGTCGCCGGTGATCTTGCCCTCGGCTTCCTTGAGGTTGCCCTCGATGCGATCCGAATCCACGTCTGACCCCTTTCCTCGGTTACAGCTCGTGTATTCCCTGCTCCAGCCGGTTTCGAACCATGCTCGGAGCGGCTAGGTTGGGTGCATGCGGGACATCCTTCCCACCCTCGCGCGCTGGCACGCCGACGGCAGGCGGGTCGCGCTGGCGACCGTCGTCGAGCGTCGCGGCTCCGCACCCCGCGACCCGGGCGCCGCACTCGCCCTCAACGACCTGGGCGAGATCGCCGGGTCGGTCACAGGTGGTTGCGTCGAGCCCGCCGTGATCCGGGAGGCGCAGGAGGTGCTGGACGGCGGCCCGGCCCGCGTGCGCGAGTACGGAATCGCCGACGACGAAGCGGTGGAGGTCGGGCTCTCGTGCGGTGGCACGGTCGGCATCCTGATCGCCGAGCTCGACACGACGCTCGTGCCCGCCCTCGACGAGGCCGTCCGGTCCGACCGGCCCGCGGCGCTCGCTCTGACCGCGAGCGGTGAGAGCATCGGCGAGCACTGGCTCCACGACGGCTCGGACGGTCCGGTTGCCCGGCTGCTCGCGGGCGGCGAGAGCGCGCTCGCCGACGTCGACGGCACAGCGGTGTTCGTGCACTCGCTCTTGCCGCGACCACAGATGTACATCTTCGGCGCCATCGATCACGCTGCGGCGCTTGCGCGCGTCGGCAAGCTCCTGGGATACCGCGTCACGGTCTGCGACGCCCGCGCCAGGTTCGTCACGCCCGCCCGCTTCCCGGAGGCCGACGAGCTCGTCGTCGACTGGCCCGACACGTTCCTTCGCGGCGCCCCGGTCGACGCGAGGACCGCGATCTGCGTGCTCACACACGACGAGAAGTTCGACGTGCCGGCCATCGTCGCCGCGCTCGACACCCCCGCCGCATACATCGGCGCAATGGGCAGCAAGGTGACGACTGCCGACCGCGAGGAGCGGCTGCGCGCCGAGGGCGTCGGCGACGCCGAGATCGCGCGCATCCACGCACCGATCGGGATTGCAATCGGCGCCCGCTCGCCCGAAGAGGTCGCGGTCGCGATCGCGGCGGAGATCGTCCAGGCGACCGCCGCCGCGCGACGCGCGACGAACGCAGAGTCCGGCGTCGTCAGCCTGTTGAGCTCCTAGATCGACGAAGGCGCCGTCGCCGGCGCCCTCGGTCGAACCTCATCGGAAGCGGAACTACCTAGCGGCGGCCTTGACGGTCAGCGTCCCCTTCATCCCGGCAACCGAGTGTCCCTCGAGCGTGCACAGGAACGGGAACTTCCCCGCTTTCTTGAAGGTGACCTTGAGCGTGGCCGTCTTGCCGGCCTTGATCTGCAACGTCTTCTTGCCGGCGATCTTGAAGTCGTGGTTGACCGTGCCCTTGTTCGTGACCTTGAACGTCGTGAGTCCCTTCACGATCGTCTTCTTCGAGAGGACGAACCTGAACTCACTCGGCTTGCCGGCCGTGACGTTGACAGTCGTCGCACTCGCCGCGTCGGCGCCACCGAAGGCCGATACCGCGACGACGAGCGAGACGGCCGCCGCCAGGACCGCAAGCACAGACCCCCTCTGAACGTTGCTCAAGAAACCCTCCTCGTAGCTCGTAAACACCCGTTCTAGCCAATTCGGTCGAAACAATAGATGAACCGTCCAGCGGGTTGGACGCGAATTCCATTTGACGTGCTTCACGCCGGGGAACGCACTAGGGTGAGGTGATCGAACTGAGCGAACGTCTTCCCGAAACGGACACCCCACACGACGCCGAGCTGGGCGTCGCGCTTCGTCAAGCGCGCAATGCGCGAGGGCTGTCACTGGCGCAGGTGGCTGAGGCGACGGGCGTCTCGCGCTCGCTGCTCTCGCTGATCGAGACGGGCCGCAGCGATATCACCGTCGGCCGGCTCAGCCGTCTCGCAAGGCTCTACGACATCCGGCTGGCAGACCTCGTTCCGGAGCCGCGGCACCCCGACCCATTCGTCGTCCGGGCCGACGACCGGCGCGCGATGCACTACGAGGCGGAGGGGATCGACGTCGAGATTCTCACGCCGGAAGGGCCGCACGCGATGCAGGCGCTGCTGACAACGCTGCCCCCGAACGCGGCGATGAAGGACTTCATCGTCCAGACGAACGAGGTCTTCGCGTTCGTGCTCGAGGGCAAGGTGCGTACCGAGTTCGCCGACGGGCGCGAGATCGTGCTCGAGGCGGGTGACAGCGCCGCCTACACCTCGGGCGAGAGCGGGCACCGGCACGTAAACCTCTCCGACAAGGCGACACGGATGGTCGTCGTGATCAGGCGGCCGCAGCCCCGGTAGACGGACTCCAACAGGTTGGACACACGCCTGATTTCTAGGCGGCTGAGTGGAACATCGCTACGCTCAGGTCCATGACCTTGGACCGCCTCGGCCGGCCGCTCCGCGACCTCCGGATCTCGGTGACCGACCGCTGCAACTTCCGCTGCGTCTACTGCATGCCGAAGGAGGTCTTCGGGAGCGACTACCGCTTCCTCGACCGCAAGGAGCTGCTCACGTTCGAGGAGATCGAGCGGGTGGCGCGCGTCTTCGTCGGCCTCGGCGTCAACAAGCTGCGGCTCACGGGCGGCGAGCCGCTCGTTCGGAAGGACGTCGACCGGCTGATCGCCCTGCTCGCGCCGCTCGGCGCGGAGCTCACGCTGACGACGAACGCGTCGCTGCTCGCCCCGAAGGCCGCAGCGCTTGCCGCGGCCGGGCTCGATCGCGTCACCGTCAGCCTGGACTCGCTCGACGACGAGACGTTCCAGGCGATGAACGACGTGGACTTCCCGGTGCAGCGGGTGCTCGACGGCATCGACGCAGCGGCCGCTGCGGGGATGCCCGTGAAGGTGAACGCGGTGATCAAGCGAGGCCTGAACGAGCACTCGATTCTCCAGATGGCCGCGCATTTCCGGGGCACGGGGCACACGCTTCGCTTCATCGAGTACATGGACGTCGGCACGACCAACGGCTGGCGGCTCGACGACGTCGTTCCGGCGGCGGAGATCGTGGCGCGGATCTCGGCTCAGTTTCCGCTGGAGCCCGTCGACCCGGGCTACCGCGGCGAGGTCGCGAAGCGCTGGCGCTACGCAGACGGCGGTGGCGAGGTCGGCCTGATCTCGTCGGTGACCCAGCCGTTCTGCGGCGACTGCACGCGCTCGCGCATCTCGGCGGAGGGCCGTCTCTACACCTGCCTCTTCGGCATTCGCGGGCACGACCTGCGCGCACTCGTTCGCCGGGGCGCATCCGACGAGGAACTGAGCGACGTGGTCGCCGGGATCTGGGGCAAGCGCACCGACCGCTACTCCGAGCTGCGCTCCGAGGCAACCGTCTCGCTCCCGAAAGTGGAGATGAGCTACATCGGTGGCTGAGCACCAGCACGAGCTCGAGCCCCTCTCCCCCTTTACCGATCCGCGCACCCTCGAGCTCGCGGACGCGATCACGGTCGACGTGCCGCGCGGCGAGCCGAGGCAGCTCCTCGCCGCGGTCGCCGACACGCTGGCGGCGCGCGCGCCCGCAGACGAGCTGCGCGACCGGCTCGACGAAGCAGCCGCGGCCGTCCTCCCCGAGGACCCGCCCCGCGACGAGCAGCTCGCGCGAGCGGTCGCCTACCGGCTCGCGCTTCCGTACCTCGCCCGGCACGAGGCCGTGCGCGGCGAACTCGCCCAGGTCGAGCCGCTGCTGGCGGAGCTGGACGAGGAGGAGCTCGTGGAGCGCGGCCCGGCGCTCGCCCGCGCGGCCGTGCCGGCGCTCGCGGTCGACATCGAGCTGCTGAAGGACGAGGGCTACCGCTACGTCGCCTCGTACCCGCCGGAGGGCTCCGAGGGCGTCGACGTCGTCGGCATGGCCGCAACGTGGCTGACGCGCCGGATGACTGTCGACGGCGACGAGGCGCGGCTCGCCATGCGGCGGTTCCTGGCCGTGCTCGCCGAGGAGGTCGAGATCGACCTGCCGCGGACGGCCGCGACCATCGACCAGCTGCTGGCCGCGCCGATGCCGCCGCACCCGCCCAACGACCGTCCGTTCCTCTCGCTCGCCCGCGGCCTCGTCGAGGAGGCCATCACGGAGCGCGGCTTCCCGTGGTAGTGGAGGGGCAGCCGGAGCCGCCCCTCCACACCTCTCGCTAGAGCGCCGCGATGGCAGCCTTGACGCGCGCGGGCGTGAGCGGCAGCTGGCGCACGCGGGCGCCCGTGGCGTCGAACAGGGCGTTCGCGATCGCCGCGGGGATCGCGGTCATCGCGTTCTCGCCCGAGCCGGTCGGTGAGGCGTTCGGGCGGTTGATCAGCGCGATCTTGACCTCCGGGAGCTCCGTGAACCGGAGCACCTGGTAGCTGTCCCAGTCCGTGCTCTTGGAGGTCTTCGCGTCCAGCGCGACCTCCTCCTTGAGCGTGCGGGAGACGCCGTGGACGACGTTCCCCTCGATCTGGGCCTTGATTCCGCGGGGGTTGATGATGATCCCGACGTCGTGCGAGACGACGACGCGGGTGACGCGGATCTTGCCGGTCTTCTTGTTCACCTCGATCTCGCACACCGTTCCCGCGTAGCCGTCGATGCCCTCGTACTGCATGGCGGAGAAGCCGCGGCCGGTCGCGATGTCGCCCTTCGACGCCGGCTTGGGCGAGTTGCGAAGCTCCCAGCCGGCCGCTTTCGCCGCGACCTCGATCACGTGCCTGAGCCGCTCGTCACCGACGTAGCGGAGCCGGAACGTGACGGGGTCGGCCCCCGCCGCCACCGCGAGCTCGTCGATGAAGCTCTCGTTGGCGAACGAGTTCTGGATCCGCGCCGGCGAGCGGAGCGGGCCCGTGAAGAACGGGGAATCGACCGTCTTCGCGATCACCCGGGCGTTGGGGACGAGGCCTTCCTCGTCCTTGAGGTAGCCGGCGACCGTGTTCGAAGTATCCGCACCGAGCGGCGGGAACGTGGGCGCGCTCGCGCGGGTGGGCGGGAGCGTGAGCCCGATCAGGGCTCCGGTCGGCAGATTCGCCGCGCCAACGTTGCCCGGACGCCCGCCACGCGACGCCTGGAGGTTCTCGTAGTCCCACGCGATCAGGTTGCCGTCGGCATCGAGCCCGCCCTTGAGCTTCATCACCATCGGCGTGCCGTAGTGCTCCCAGATGTGCTCGTCCGAGCGCATCCACTGCACGCGCACAGGTGCCCCGACCGCCTTCGACATCAGAGCCGCGTCGATCGAGGCCGTATCGGCGCCGTTGAGGCCGTAGCAGCCGGACCCCTCCTTGTAGATCACGTGCACCTGCTGGTCGCGGAAGCCGAGCACTTTCGCGACGGCGGAGCGGAGCGGGTAGACGCCTTGCGTCGGCGACCACACCGTCGCCTCGTCCGCCTTCACGTCCGCGATCGCGCAGGACGGGCCCATCGAGCCGTGCAGCTGGTAGGGGTAGTAGTAGGTGGCCTCGACCACCTTCGCCGCGCCCGCGAGCGCCTTGTCGACGTTGCCGTCATTGACGAGCAGCCGCGACTGCGCCGGTTGCGTCGCCATCTTTGCGTAGAGGGCGTCGTAGGTGGCGGGCACGCCACCCGGGTCGTTCCACGTCACCTTCAGCTCCTTCGCGGCCTTGATCGCACCCGCCTCGGAGCGGGCGACGACGCCGACGAAGTCCTTCTGCACGACGACCTTGACCAGGTCGGGGATCTTCGTCTTGAAGCCGTTGACGCTGACGAGCTTCGCGTTGATCCCGGGCGGCCGGACAACACGGCCGTGGAGCATTCCGGGCACCTTGACGTTCTGGATGTACTCCAGCTTGGCCTGCACTTTCTGCGGGATGTCGACGTGCGAGATCGAACGGCCGACGACCTTCAGCTCGGCGGGCTTCTTCAGCGGCGCACGCCCCGTCGAGCGAAGGTTGAACCGCTGCCCACCGATCAACTCGGCGTAGGTCGCCCGCTTCGTGGAGTCCGCCGAGCTGACAACGGCGCCTTCGCGGGTGACGAGCGTGTTTGCCGGCACGCCGAGCTTCTTGGACGCCATCTCGATCAGAGCCTGCCGAGCCTCGGCACAGCCGCGGCGGAGACCACCGGCGAAGTTCGTCTTCACCGACTGGCTGCCGGACGTCGTGCCCTGGTCGGGCGTGAGCCACGTGTCCGACTCGATCAGGTCGATCATGCTGAGCGGCACATCGAGCTCATCGGCGGCGATCTGCATCTGGGCGGTCCTCAGACCGGTACCGAGCTCGCTCTTGCCGGTGTGGATTGTGACCCTGCCGTTCTGCGCGATGACCACCCAGGAGTCGATCTGGTTCGCGTCGATGAGCGCCGGACCGATCGCGCCCGTCGCCGCCTTCGCGCGGGCCGTGCCGAGCGTGAGCGGCGTGCTGAACGCGACGATGAGCGCGCCACCGCCCTTGAGGAAGTCGCGGCGTGAGTGGGGTGTCTCGATCAGATTCGTCATCTCTCCCCCTATGCCGTCGCCTGCGAGGCGCGCTTGACTGCTCGGACAATCCGGTAGTGCGTGCCGCAACGGCAGATGTTGCCGTTGAGGGCTTGTTTGATCTGCGCCTCGGTCGGGCGCGGGTTCTTCTTCAGGAACACGATCGACTGCATCACCATCCCGTTGATGCAGTAGCCACACTGGGCGGCCTGCTCGGCGATGAACGCCTCCACGACCGGGTGCGGATCCTTCTCGGTACCGAGCCCCTCGAGCGTCGTGACCTTCTTCCCGGCCATGGCCGAGACGGGCACGATGCAGGAGCGGAGCGCCTGCCCATCCACGTGCACGGTGCAGGCTCCGCACTGCGAGAGCCCGCAGCCGAACCGCGGGCCGTGCAGATCGAGCTCGTTGCGCAGGACGTAGAGCAGCGGCGTGTCCGGCGCAGACTCGACGGTGTGGCGCTTGCCGTTCACCGTCAGCTTCACTGTCTTGGCCATTCCCTCCCCCTCGACGACTGGACAGGAGCGTCGCCAAAGACGCGCGAGCGGCGGCGGGCGGCGCTCCGCAAGAGTACGCCTCCAGCCGGCTGGACACAAGTCCGGCGGACGGGATTTTATTTCACGATCAGAACGCCCTTCATCCCTGCGGCCGCGTGGCTCGGCAGCGTGCAGAGATAGGCGAAGCGGCCGGCCTTCTGGAAGGTGACCTTCAGCGTCCCGCGCTTCCCGGCGGCGATCAGGGGCGTCTTCTTGGCGGCGATCTTGAAGTTGTGCGCGATCCCACCCTTGTTCGTGACGGCGAACGTGATCACGGCGCCCTTCCGGACAGTCTTCGGGGCGACCGTGAACTTGAACTCCGTCATGCCGACGGCGACCCGTTGCGGCGCCGGCGCCGCCGTGCCTCCAAGCGCGCCTACGGTGAGGACGAGGGCCGCAGCGGCCCCGACCACAATTCCCAGCACGATCCTGCTCATCCCGCCTCCTCGTGTCGGTTACAGACCTAGTTACGCGCGAGCGCGGAGATCGGATGGCCGGGTAGCTCCGACGCCGCGGGGTAGAATCCGCCGTTCGATGACCGCCGTCTCTGCAACGGCCAACCGGCGCCTGCCGCGCGGTTGGGCGCACCTTGGCCTCCAGTTCGCGATCTGGATCGGCTTTTACGCCGTCTACCAGGTCGCTCGAGGCGCCGCCGACCACAGCGTCAGCCGCGCCTTCGCGAACGGCGAGTGGATCATCGACTTCCAACGGAGCCTCGGGGCGATGATCGAGTTGCCCCTCCAACACCTCGTCGAGCGCTCGTCGCTGCTCGTCCAGGCGACCTCCTACACGTACTGGCTGTCGCAGTTCGCGATCGTCGGCGTTGCGCTGCTGTACATCTACTTCCGCGCGCACGACCGCTTCTTCCGGTTCCGGAACACGCTGATCGTCGCCAACCTGATCGGCCTCGTCGGCTACGTCACCTTCCCGACCGCCCCGCCGAGGATGTTCCCGCAGGCCGGTTTCGCCGACACGCTCGCCCAGCATGCGGCCCTGACTCACAACTCGAGCTTCGTCCAGTTCTCCGCGAACCCCTATGCCGCGATGCCGAGCCTTCACTCGTGCGACGCGCTGATCGTCGGGGTCGTGATGGCGCTCGCCGTTCGCTCCCGCTGGGCGAAGGCGCTCTGGCTGGCTTGGCCCGTCTGGGTCTGGTTCAGCGTGATGGCGACGGGCAACCACTTCTGGCTCGACATCGCCGCAGGGATCGCGGTCGCCGGAATCGCCGCGGCGGTCATCTACCGCCCGTGGCGGCGTCTCCGCACGCACCCCGTGGCATGAGCGTCAAGACCGTCTACACGGCGGGTGCGCGAGTGATCGCGGCCCGCTCGATGACGGGCCTGGCGCGCACGCGCGTGACGCCGAACATGCTCACCGCCGCCGGCGTGACGCTCTGCGCGGTGGGCGCCGTGCTCGTCTACTTCGAGTATCGGCACGAGGTGCTCTTCTTCTGGGCGGGTGCGCTCGCGTTCGTCGTCGGCTCGGTGCTGGACATCCTCGACGGGGCCCTCGCCAGGGCGGGCGGAAAGCAGACGCCGTTCGGCGGCTTCCTCGACTCGACGCTCGACCGCGTCGGGGAAGGGCTGATGCTCGGCTCGATCGCGCTGGTCTTCATGCGCGACGGCCAGGAGCTCGCGCTCGCGTTCGCCGTCGCCGCGATCGGCGGCTCGTTCCTCGTCCCCTACGCCCGGGCCAAGGCGGAAGGGCTCGGGATCAAGGGCGACGTCGGCATCGGCTCCCGCGCCGAGCGGGTCGTCGTCATCTCGGCCGGGCTGACGCTCGCGCCGTGGGGTGTGCTGCCCTGGGCGATCGGCGTCCTCGCCGTGACGGCGTGGTTCACCGTGCTGCAGCGGATCCTGCACGTCCGCCGCGAGCTGCGGTCGTCCGTCTAGACAGTCGACCCGACGACGCGTGCGAGCTCGGTCCTCGAGCGGATGCCGAGCTTGCGGTAGACGTGCCCGAGGTGGAACTCGATCGTCTTCACGCTGAGGAACAGAGCAGCGGCGGCCTCCCGGTTCGTCGCGCCACCTGCGACGAGCGCGGCGACCTGCAGCTCCTGCGGCGTGAGAGCGTCTCCCGCCTGCTGCTCGGGCGTCCGCACGGACTGGCCCGAAGCGCGCAGCTCGCTGCGGGCGCGTTCCGCCCAGGGCTCCGCGCCCAGCCGCTCGAACGTCTGAAGCGCCGTCTGCAGCCGCTCGCGCGCCTTCGTTCGCTTCTGCGTCCGCCGAAGCCGCTCGCCGAAGACGAGCTCGGTCCGGCCGCGCTCGAACGGCGTCGGTACGAGGTCGTGCAACTCGAGCGCGACATCGAAGAGCGGCTCGAACGCGTCGTCCGGCGCCAGGAGCCCCCGGCAGCGTGCCGCGGCCGCCAGCGCGGAGATGCGGCCCGTGGCCTTCGCTTGCAGCTCGAACGCGTCGAGAACCTCCGCGGCGCGGTCAGTGCGCCCAGCATGACTGCACGCCTCGATCAGGTCCGGCGCCCACTGGAGAACCCAGGGCTCGCCCAGACCGCTCTCATGGACGATGCGCTCCACCGGTTCGAGCGCCGCGATCGCGGACTCCGGCTCGCTGCGCCCCAGCTCCAGGAAGCCGAGCGCCGCGCCGGCGTAGGCGCTGGCCATCAGCAGGCCGGACGCGGCATCGGCGGCGAAGCCCAACTGCACGCGGCGCCGGCAGTCCTCGTCGTGGCCGAGCGCGGCCTCGATCCGGGCCGTCGTCGCCTGCGCGAACCCCAGCTCGGTCTGCTGGGCGGTCTCCTCGAACAGCGCGATCGCCTCGTAGGCTCCAGCGAGGGCCGGCACCCAGCGGCCGACTCGGAAGTCGAGCTCCGACAGCTCGATCAGCGACTGCGGCAGGTGGAGCAGCGAACCACCCGCCCGCTGCACCCCGACGGCCCAGGTGAGCAGTGTCCTGGCGACGGCGTACTCCTCGACCCAGACGAGCGGCCAGCCCACGGCCGCACCCATCTGGTGCCCCGTCTCCACGTCCTTGCCGGCTTCGAGCGCGAGCTCGACGAGGAGTAGCCGGACCGGCCGCGTCACCGGCCATCGTCTTGGCGAGGGCGTACGCGTTCCGTTCGGTCGGGGTCCGCGCTCGGGTCGGGTCGCCAAGATTCCACGCGCGCTCGGTCAGCTCGACGGCGGCAGGCCCCTCGAGCCGGAAGAACGGCAGGTTCGCGGCGAAGCTGAGCAGTGCCGCCGCCAGGGCTGGATCGAGCTCGCTCATCCGCTCGGCCTCGTCCAGGAGCATCGCGTGCCCCGCTTCCACCTCGCCCCCCGCCATCCGGAGGCGGCCCAGCAGAATGACGAGCTCCGCGTGCAGGCGCGGGTCGTCGATCAGCTTTGCCGCGTCGTGGGCGAGAGCCTGGCTGCGGACGAGGCTCCCGGCCGCGTCCATTGCGTTTGCCGCCCGCAAGAGCCGAGCGCCGCGCGCTTCGTGCGCCTCCGTCAGCGAGGCGGCTCGCTCCAGCGCCGCTGCGCCGGCGCTGAAGGCCCCTCTCGCAAGCGCCCGCGCCCCGGCCAGGTCGAGCTCGTCCGCGATGACGTCGTCGGGGCCGATTGTGGCGGCAGCTCGATGCCAGGCACGCCGATCGGGATCGGCGTCCGAGTCCGCGAGTGCAGCGTGCACGCGGCGCCGTTCGGCCGGCTCGGCGCCGTGGTAGGCGGCGGAGCGAACGAGTGGGTGACGGAACTCGAGCCGGTTGGCGTCGATGTGCAGCAGACCGAGCGACTCCACCTCGCTGAGATCCCGCTCGGTGAGGTCCAGCGCCCCGAACGCGCCCAGCACGACACCGGCTGTGCCGGAGCTGTCCGCCGCGGCAACAACGGTCGCCAGACGACCCGCCGGAGACAGCGGCTCGAGTCGCGCGGAGAAGGCTCGCTCCAGGCCGTTCGCCGTCGGGATCAGGTTGGCGAGCGCCTCGGTCCCGGCGAGCTGGCCCGGTGTCAGCAAGTGGGGCAACTCGACGAGCGCGAGCGGGTTCCCGCGGGCCGCATCGAGGATCGACTTCAGCACGTCCGGCGCAATGCGGCCCTCGTTCGCTGCGAGCACCCTGGTCGAGTCGTCGCGGTCGAGCGGACCGACCGGCACAAGCTGGAGGCCGGGCATCGCTCGGGGCACCCGGTCTCTGCGCCGCAACGAAGACGGCCCGGACCCCTGCGAGGCGCCGCGAAGCGAACGAGAGCGCGTCGCGGGACGCCGAGTCGACCCACTGGAGGTCGTCGACCACGATCAGCGCCGGACCGTCGTCGGCGGCGGCAGCGAGGAGCCCGAGCGTCGCGACGCCGACGGCAAAGCGATCGAAGGCGCCGGGAGGGCCGAGCGCAAGCGCCGCCGACAAGGCGGCAGCCTGGGCCTCCGGGAGCGCGTCGAGACGGTGCAGTACCGGCGTCAGCACGTCGATGAGCGCCGCATAGGGGAGATCGGCCTCGGACTCCACTCCGGCCGTCTCGAGAATCGTCATCTCACCCGCGTGCTCGACGAGCTCCCGCAGGAGCGTCGTCTTGCCGATGCCAGGCTCGCCTACGAGCACGAACGCCGCCCCAGCACCGGCTCGCGCGGCGGCGAGCGCCGTCGCAAGCGTCGCGGACTCCACCTCGCGGCCGAACAGCATCTTCCGCAAGCCTAGGGCTTTCCCCGGCGCGAGCGGGACGCCGCGCTCCTAGGGTCGAAGACGGCGCGTTCTCGCTGGTGGTGCCGGCGGCCCGGCACCACCGGCGAGAGCGGCCTGATGGCTGACGCAGGCGTAGGCGACGACGCTGAACGGCCTCGCGAACCAGCTGTAGAGATGCAAAACCTAGGGATTCCCCCGGCGCGAGCAGCGCAGGGGAGGCCTAGGGTCGAGGTGCGTGTCCTCGCGGGGCGGCTCGCTCCAGAGCCGCTCTCGCGAGGGCACGCCACCTCTACGAAAGGACACGAAGATGAGGACACGCACCCGCATCACGCTCGCCGGGCTCGCGCTCGGCGCAGCCCTGGCAGGCGGCGTCGCCTGGGCGACGATCCCCGCCGACTCGGGCCTCTACACGGCCTGCAAGCTGAAAGCGACCGGCACCATCAGGCTGATCGACCCAGCCGGGCCGAGCGGCTCGCTCCTCAGCCGCTGTACGACCTACGAGACGCAGATCACCTGGAACCAGAAGGGGCAGAAAGGCGACCCCGGGCCGGCCGGAGCGACCGGCAGCCGACGGCGTCGACGGCAAGGACGGGCTCCCCGGCGCCGACGGCCTGGCCGGGGTCAAGGGCGAGACCGGCGCAGCGGGAGCAGCCGGCGCTGACGGCGCCAAGGGCGAACGGGGCGAGCGCGGGCGAGAAGGGCGAGCCGGGCGAGCCTGGCACGCCGGGCGCGGCCGGCCCGCAAGGGCCTCCGGGGACGCCCGGTGGCGGCGCGGCATCCCTCACGAGCCTGGACGGAACGCCGTGCGGCGCCGTCGGCGGCACGCAGGGAGTGACGAAGGTGACCTACGCGACCGCGCTCGACTCGGACGCGGTCAGCATCACCTGCGTCCACCCCGTCGAGAGGGTGACGCTCCAGGTGGCGCTGACTGCCCCGAACACCATCTGGCAGTGCAACAGCTTCCTTCAGCCGGTGAGGTACTGCGGCGACAACGCAACGGGCACGGTCGCGGTGAGCCCCGCCGACCTGAACGGGAAGACGTCCTGCACGCTTGCCGGACTGGACAACACCTTCAACACGACGGTCGGAACCACGTGCTCCTTCCTGTTCGCACCGGGCACCGCCGTGACGCTGACGGCCTCGACGTCCAGCGTCTTCGTGGGCTGGGAGGCGCCGTTGTCCTCCACGTACGCGGCGGGGTGCGTCGGCACGACCACCGCCGTCTGCACGCTGACGTTGATCGAGAGCCGATCGGCTAGGGCGGTGCTCGCCTTCTAGCAGTCCGTTGGCTATAGTGCTAGCAGTTTGGCTGCTAGCACTTCCACGACCGACCGCACGAGCGTCCTCGTGCGCATGCCGCCCGCGATCAAGCGGGCGGTCGTGCGCGAGGTCGCTCGCCGCGAGTCGAACCTGAACGACGTCGTCGTCGCGCTCCTCTCGGAGCGCTTCGGCGTTCCGTTCTCCCCCAGCGGCCGCCGCCGCAAGGCGATCCCGGGTGCTGCGGGTGCCGTCGTGCTGCGAATGCCGCCCGAGCTCCGCCGCGAGCTCAAGGCCGCAGCGCGGCGCCGCAAGCTGAACGTCAACGACCTCGTGCTCGTCACTCTCTCCGACGCACTCGAGATCCCATTCGCAAGCAATCGATCTGGCAATCGAAAGGACACAATGGCTTCCACGAACGGCTCGAGCAACGGCAAGGCACGCGGACAGGACAAAGTCCGCGTCGCGATCGTCGGCGTCGGCAACTGCGCGAACTCCCTCGTGCAGGGCGTGCAGTACTACAAGGATGCGCCCGACGACCAGTTCGTCCCCGGACTGATGCATGTCAACCTCGGCGGCTACCACATCTCCGACATCGAGTTCACGGCCGCGTTCGACGTAACCGCGGACAAGGTCGGCAAGGACCTCGCCGACGCGATGTGGGCGCACCCGAACGACACGATCAAGTTCGCGGACGTGCCGAAGACCGGCATCACCGTCAACCGCGGCATGACGCACGACGGCCTCGGCCAGTACATCTCCGAGGTGGTCACGAAGGCGCCGGGCGAGACCGACGACATCGTCGGGATCCTCAGGGAGACCAAGACCGACGTTGTCGTCAGCTATCTGCCGGTCGGCTCCGAGGCCGCCGCGAAGTGGTACGCCGAGCAGTGCCTCGAGGCCGGCGTCGCGCTCGTCAACTGCATGCCCGTCTTCATCGCGCGCGAGGCCTACTGGCAGAAGCGCTTCGAGGAGAAGGGCCTGCCGATCATCGGCGACGACATCAAGTCGCAGGTCGGCGCGACGATCACGCACCGCGTGCTCACGAGCCTCTTCCGCGAGCGTGGCGTCCATCTCGACCGGACGATGCAGCTGAACGTCGGCGGCAACTCGGACTTCCTCAACATGCTCGAGCGCAGCCGCCTCGAGTCGAAGAAGATCTCGAAGACGAACGCCGTCACCTCGATGCTCGACTACGACATGGGCGAGGGCAACGTGCACGTCGGCCCGTCCGACTACGTGCCGTGGCTGACCGACCGCAAGTGGGCGTTCATCCGTATGGAGGGCACCTCCTTCGGCGACGTGCCGCTGAACATCGAGCTCAAGCTCGAGGTGTGGGACTCGCCGAACTCGGCCGGGATCGTGATCGACGCCGTCCGGATGGCGAAGCTCGCGCTGAACAACGGCATCGCCGGCGCGCTCGAAGGCCCGTCGAGCTACCTGATGAAGTCACCGCCCGTGCAGATCGTCGACGACGAGGCGTACGAGGCGACGGAGAAGTTCATCGCGCAGAACGCACGCAAGCAGGCCAAGGCGACCGCCACCACCTGAGGCATCCCGGGGCCTCACGAGGACGGCGCTTCGCATGTCGTGGCGCCGTCCTCGCGCCGGCAGGGGCGCTCGTGGCGGACGACGGCCCCGTCTCCACCTCGTTCTGAAACCGCCTCTTAGAGGCCCTCCCGCGTGGACTGACCCAAGGGAAGCTCTGTACCTGGAAGCGGTTTCTTGAAAGGATCCGCGACGGCGGGCGCCGACCCATCCAGCAAGGCGTCAGTCTGGTTCGTGGTAGACGCGAGGGAGAGGAGATCGTCGTGCGTGTTCGCAGGCAGGTGTCGGGAACATTGGCAGCAGCGCTGGTGGGCACGGTGGCGCTCGCCCTGTCGGCCGGCCCGACGGCCGCCCAAAGCGATCCCCTGGGGCCGAGGTACACGGCCGGGGCCCCTGGTGCGGGCGATCCCTACTTCCCGTTCGCCGGCAACGGTGGGTACGACGTCCAGCACTACGACCTCGACCTCACCTACACGCCGCCGGCGCCCGCCCCGGCGCCGCTTGTCGGCCAGCTGAGCGGTGTGGCGACGATCGACTTGGTGGCCACGCAGGACCTGGACCGATTCAACCTCGATTTGCGTGGCCTGGACGTGCAGGCGATCACCGTCAACGGGAAGCAGGCCAGCGAGCTGGCGCCGCCCGGTGCCGGGGCCGAGGTCGAGGGCGCGGCCTACTGGCAGGTGCAGGACGACGCGGCCCGCATTTGGGAGGTCACGATCCAGCCCCGCCCCAAGATCAAGCAGGGACAGACGGCGCGCGTCGCCGTCACCTATGGCGGTGCGACCACCCGGCCGGAAGACATCGAGGGCGCCCTCTACGGCTGGGTGACTATGCGGGATGGCGCCATGGTGGTGAACGAGCCCGAGGGCTCGATGACCTGGTACCCGGTCAGCGACCACCAGACCGACAAGGCGACCTACGGCTTCGAGATCACCGTGCCCGAGGGCAAGGTCGCGGTCGCCAACGGGCTGCCGGCACACGACCCCGTCACCGAGGGCGGGTGGACGACCTGGTTCTGGGACGCCCCCGACCCGCAGGCCAGCTATCTCAGCACCGCCTCAGTCGGTGACTACGAGCTGCGGTTCTCCGAGACGGCTGGCGGGCTGCCGATTATCGACGCGATCGACGACAACCTCACGCCCGCCAACGCGGCCGCCACCGAGGCGAGCCTCGAGCTGCAGGCGGAGATGATCGCCTTCCTCGAGGAGACGTTCGTGCCGTACCCGTTCAACTCCGCCGGCGCGATCGTCGATGACGACACGGTCGGCTACGCGCTCGAGACGCAGACCCGGCCCGTGTACTCGCGGGTGGCACGGGAGAGCACCGTCGCCCACGAGCTCGCGCACCAGTGGTTCGGCAACGCCGTGAGCCCGGAGCGGTGGGCGGACATCTGGCTCAACGAGGGCTGGGCCACCTACGTCGAGTGGTTGTGGAGCGAGAACAGGGGCGGCGACTCGGCCCAGGCGAGCTTCGACGCCGTCATAGAGATACCAACTGACGACCCGTTCTGGGGCCTGGCAATCGCGGACCCGGGCCCGTTGGGCCTCTTCCATGGCGCTGTCTACGACCGGGGCGCGGCGACGCTGCACGCCCTCCGGGTCAAGGTCGGCGACGAGACGTTCTTTGCGGCCAGCCAGGAATGGCTCACGCGCTACGACGACTCGACCGCCACCAGCGACGACTTCGAAGCGGTCTTCGAGGAGGTCTCCGGCCAGGACCTGACCACGTTCTTCGACGTGTGGGTGCGCACGCCGAGCAAGCCCACGACCTGGTGACGCCTCGGCGTTCGCAGGGGCGCGCCGACCAACGACGAAGGCATCTGTACCGGGGGTTCCCTGAGGGCGAGACGCTCGTCGTCCGAGGCGGCTGAAGCGGATCAGGCGGCGTGCCGGCGCTCGATGCCGCCGACGACAGCGGCGAGCTCCTCGAGACTGAGCAGGTTGTGCCCGGAGAGGAAACGGTCGACGTAGGGCAGGGCGGCCCGCATGCCACCGGCGAGCGGCTGGTACAGCGGGTTGCCCTTGAGTGGGTTCACCCAGATGACTGCGTAGGCGGCGCGGGCGAGCCTCGCCATCTCCCGCCCGACGAGCTCCGGCCCCTCACGCTCCCAGCCGTCCGAGACGATCACGACGACGGCGCCACGTGAGAGGGCGCGGCGGCCGTAGAGGTCGTTGAACTCCTTCAGCGACGCGCCGATCCGAGTGCCGCTCCCCCAGTCGACGTCACTCGCCGAGGCCCGGGCGAGCGCGCTCTCCGGATCGCGCGTGGCGAGGTCGCGGGTGAGGCACGTCAGTCTCGTCCCGAAGCCGAACGCCTCGACACCGCGCCCGCTGCCGACCAGCGCGTGCAGGAACAGCAGCAGCGCACGCGCGTACGCGTCCATCGAGCCGGACACGTCGCAGAGGACGACGAGCTTTCGCGGGACCTCCTTGCGAGCCTTCCACGGCTGGTCGACGGGATCCCCACCGGTCCGCAGCGAACGTCGGATCAGCCTCCGCATGTCGAGACGGTCGCCGCGGGGATCGGGAATCCGCCGGCGTGACGTTCGCCGTGGCCGGCTGCGGGCGATGGCTAGCAGCAGGCGCCGAGCGCGTTCGAACTCCTCGGCCGTCATCTCCGCGAAGTCCTTTTCACGCAGGAGCTCGTGCGCCGACGCGCCGCGCTCGGTCGGCTCGCCGACCACCTCGGAGTCGTCATCCCCCACGTCGGAGGTAAGCGTCGCCTCGATCCGGTCCGCGAGCTTCCGGCGCTGCTTCTCCCGGACGAGCGGCGCGACCGGCCCGCGCAGGAACCAGGCGACGAACGCGCGGTCGAAGAGCTCGAGTTCGTCGTGCCGGGAGACGAGCGTCTGCCTGAGCGCGAAGTAGACGTCCTCCTGCCTCGTGACATCGACCGCGCCCAGCCCGCGCACCGCATCCGCGACCCGGCCGGGGCCGACCTCGATGCCTACTTCTCGTAGCACGCGGCCGAAGGTGACGACGTGACGAACGATCGCCGAGCCGGGCATGGGCTCTACTGGCCTGACGCGGCGCGGGCCTCGTCGATCAGCCCGACGAGCGTCTCGTCGCGGACGGCCTCGAGGTCCTCGCGGTACTTGAGCACCGAGCCGAGCGTCTGCTCGACGACCTCCGCGTCGATCTCCTCGCGGCCGAGGGCGGCGAGCGCCTGCGCCCAGTCGATCGTCTCGGCCACGCCCGGCGGCTTCGCGAGGTCGAGCCCGCGCAGGCCGCGGACGAACGCAGCTGCCTCCTCGGCCAGGCGCTCCGGAATCCCCGGCACGCGCAGCCGCACGATCTCGACCTCTCGCTGCAGCGAGGGATGGCCGATCCAGTGGAAGAGGGCACGCCGCTTGAGAGCGTCGTGCAGCTCCCGGGTGCGGTTCGACGTCAGCACGACCGCGGGCTTCCGGCGAGCCTTGATCGTTCCCAGCTCCGGGATCGTGATCTGGAAGTCGGAGAGCACCTCGAGCAGGAACGCTTCGAATTCCTCGTCCGCGCGGTCGACCTCGTCGATCAGCAGCACGACCTGCTCGTCGGTGTCGATCGCCTCGAGCAGCGGCCGCCGGATCAGGAACTCGGGCCCGAAGAGCTCGTCCTCCGAGACCGTGCCCTCCTGCGCCGCCCGGATGTGGAGCAGCTGGCGCGGATAGTTCCATTCGTAGACGGCATGGGTGACGTCGAGGCCCTCGTAGCACTGCAGCCGGATCAGCCGCGCGCCGAGCGCCCGCGCAAGCGCCTTCGCCGCCTCCGTCTTCCCCACTCCGGCTTCCCCCTCGAGGAGCACCGGCTTCTCGAGCGCGAGCGAGAGAAAGAGCGCCGTAGCGAGGCCGCGATCGGGCAGATAGTCCGCCTCACGCAGGGCCGCCTCGAGCTCGTCGATCGTGCCGAAGGTCACGGGAGGAGCCTACTCGACCCCTCGGTGCCGTTCAGTCGCGAATAATCGATTCTCATTTGTTCGCGGGGCGGCACCGTTCTAGACTCGGCGGACACGAGGGACCCCGAACGAAGGATGGTCAATGACTGCGCCTGACGTACTCCAACCGTCGTCACCCGAGGAGGCTATCTCCCTCTTCGAGGCGGGCGTGACGGTGATCGGCGGCGGCACGATCGTCGTTCCCGAACTGACGAGCGGGAGGCTGCGCCCGGAACGCGCGATGCTGCTGACCGGCGCCGGGCTCGCCGGGATCACCCGCGATGGGTCCCGCGTCACGATCGGCGCGACGACCACCGGTCTCGGAGCTCGAGTCGCTGTCGGCCCCGATCGGACCGTGCGCAGCGAACGTCGCCGACAGCGAGATCCGCGCGCAGGGCACCGTCGGCGGCAACCTGTGTGCCGGCGAGGGGCCCGAGGCGCCCAGGGGCGACCTGCAGGGTGCCTTCCTCGCGGTCGGCGCGACCGTGCGTTCGGCAGGTGCCGGCGGCGAGACGACCGAGCCGCTCGAGGACTTCCTTCCCCATCGCCAGGACCGGCTGCTGCTCGACGTCTCGTACGAGGAGCCCTCGGCCGGCGCCTTCGCTCCCCTGACGCGGCCCCACACGCACGATTACACGGCCCTCGCCGTCTCGGCGGCGCGCGGCGAAGACGGCACGGTCCGGCTGGCGGCCAGCGGCGTGCCGGGCCACGCGGTCCGGCTGCCGAGTGCCGAGGCGAAGGCGAGCGACCCGGGAGCGGCAGCGGACGCGGCCCTCGACGGACGTGACGTTCGCCGACGACGCGCTCGCGTCGGCCTGGTACCGCAAGCGAATCCTGCCCGTGCTCGTCCGCCGGGCACTCACACAGCTCGAGGAGGTCTGATGAAGCTGACCGTCAACGGTGTCGAGCGGTCCTTCGAGACCCCTCCGCTGACGCCGCTCTTGCACGTGCTCCGCGAGGAGCTCGGGATCACGAGCCCGAAGGCCGGCTGCCAGCAAGGCGGTTGCGGCTCCTGCACCATCCTCGTCGACGGTGCGCCGCGGCGAGCATGTCTCGTCGCGGTCGCCGCGATCGACGGTGCGGAGATCACCACGCTCGAGGGTCTCGGCTCGCCGGAGGCGCTGTCGCCGATCCAGACGGCGTTCCACGAGCACTACGCCGCGCAGTGCGGGTTCTGCACCTCCGGCATGGTGCTCGCTGCTCACGGCTACCTGGAGGCCGGCGGGACTCCCGAGCGCGAGTCGATCCAGAAGGCGCTCGCCGGACACGTCTGCCGCTGCACCGGCTACGTCAAGATCATCAACGCCGTCGCAGCCGCGGCAGGCGGCGAGATCGAGGCCACGCAGCGCTGGTTGCCGCAGACGAGTGACGAGGCGCCGGTGGAGATTCCGGGGGCACCGGCATGAAGGCCGTCGGCGCACGACTCCCGCGCTACGACGGCGTCGCCCACGTCACGGGCCGAACGATGTACGTCGACGACATCCGCGCGACCGGCACGCTCTGGGCGAAGGCACTGCGCTCACCCGTGGATCACGCGGACATCACCGGGCTCGACCTCTCGAAGGCCGAGGCGATGAAGGGCGTGCACGCTGTCATCACGTGGAAGGACGTACCCCTGCTGGAGTACGGCCACCTCTCGGCCCTCGGCATCCCTGCCGACGAGCCGCTGCTCGCGAAGGACGACGTCCGCTACAAGGGCCAGCCCATCGCGGTCGTCGCGGCGGAGGACGAGGAGACCGCACAGGCCGCCGTCGAGGCGATCGGCCTCGAGCTGAAAGAGAAGCCTGCGCTCTACGACGTCCGCAAGGCGTTCGACGCGGACGCGCCCAAGGTGCACCACTGGGGCAACTGGTATCCGCACTTCGAAGGTGAGATGGACCGACGCCAGATCCGCAAGGGCTCGATCGACGAAGCGTTCGAGCAGGCGGACGCGATCGTGCAGGGCGTCTACCGGCCTGCCGCGATCGAGCACGTCCCGATCGAGACCCAGGTGTGCCACGTCGTGCCCGAGGCCGACGGCCGCCTGACGATCTACTCCTGCACGCAGGCGCTCTACTTCTCGATGGGCGTGGTCGCCGCGCACCTGCAGGTGCCGCTGAACAAGCTCAAGTTCGTCGGCGGCACGGTCGGCGGCGGCTTCGGCGGCAAGGTGGACACCGCGACGGACACGATCTGCGCGCTCCTCGCGCTCAAGTCGGGCCGGCCGGTGAAGTGGCGCTGGACGCGTGAGGAAGAGTTCCTCTGCTCCTCGACGCGGGCACCGTGGCACATGGAGATCGCGGACGCGGTGACGAAGGACGGCTGGATCCTCGGCCGCAAGATGCTGACGCTGCACGACTCGGGCGCCTACGCCCGCTTCTCGCCCTACGGGCTGACGAAGCACAGCTTCCACCACACCGGCGCCTACACGATCCCGAACCTGGAGTTCGACGGCTACGTCGTCTTCACGAACCGCGTGCCGACGACGGCGATGCGAGGGTTCGGCGTCACGTCCGTGTCGTTCGCAGTCGAGACGCACATGAGCCGCATCGCGCTGGAGCTCGGCCTCGACCCGTTCGAGATCAGGCTCAAGAACGCCAACCGCAAGGGTGACACGTCGCCGAACGGGATCGCCTACACCGATCCGTCGACGGTTCCCACGATCCAGGCGGTCGCGGACGAGCTCGGACACGAGCTGTCGGCCGACTACCGCACCGCGACGAGCGAGCTTCGGACGGGCGCGTGGCTGCCCGAGCACCTCGTCGGCCAGCTCGGAAACCCGGAGGCTCACTGATGGCAATCCACCAGGGACGCGGCATCTCCGCGATCGAATACCCGACCGGCATGAACCAGAACGGCGACCCGTCGCAGGCCTGGATCAAGATCAAGCCGGATGGGCGAGTGGACGTCTTCTCGGGCACCGCCGACATCGGGAACGGCTCGAAGACGATTCAGTCGCAGATCGTCGCCGACACGCTCGGCGTCCCCTACGACTGGGTCACCTACGACAACTCGAACACCGACTCGTCACCGGTCTGTACCGGCACCTTCGCCTCGCGGGCCACGTTCGTGGCCGGCATGGCCGTGAAAAAGGCGGCCGAGAGCGCCAAGGCGAAGCTGCTGGAGATCGCGGGCAAGGAGCTCGAGATCGACGCGGCCGACCTCGAGGTCGAGGATGGAATGGTCACCGCGAAGGGGGCTCCGCAGAAGCAGATCTCCGTTGCCGACGTCGCCGTCGCCGCCACCTGGACGCACGGCGAGCTGATCACCGGTACCGGGGCGCATCTGAACCCGTACGCCGCGATCGTGGATCCCGAGACGGGTCGCGTCGACCTGCCGCCGCACGCTGCGATCTCGTACGCCGCCTGCGCGGCCGAGGTCGAGGTCGACGACGAGACCGGCCAGGTGAAGGTGACGCGGCTCGTCCAGTGCTTCGACGTGGGCAAGGCGATCAACCCGACTCTCGTCGAGGGTCAGATCGAGGGTGGCGCAATGCAGGGCCTCGGGCTCGGAGTGCTGGAGGGCTGCTACCCGTACTACCCGAGCGTCGAGCACCGTGGCTCGCAGTTCGGCTCGTACCTCGCACCCGGCATGGAAGACCTGCCGCAGGTGGACACGCTGATCATCGAGAACCCGTCTGCGGGAGGCCCGTACGGCGCGAAGGGGATCGGCGAGATGGCGAACAATCCACAGCCGCCCGCGATCGCAGCGGCCGTCTTCGATGCGGTCGGCGTCTGGGTCACGGAGCTGCCGATCACGCCCGAGCGGGTGCTCCGAGCACTCGATGCGAAGCAGGACGGCGGCGGGCCGCGGCGGGAAGGAAAGAAGGTCGTCTGGGACGAGGAGCTGTCGGTGAACGCGCTCTCCGACGGCGCCATGCACGTTCGAGGTACCCGCCTGACCTCGGCCTTCCGAAGCTGGAACGGCGTCGAGCCCCACCCTCTCTTCCCGGGCGTGGGGCTCCGTGCCGTCGGTGGCGAGCAGGTGATGCTCTGCCACGTCACCTACGAGCCCGGGACGACCGTGGCTCGGCACGCGCACGAGACGGCGGAGCAGGTGATGTGGATCGTCGACGGCTCGCTGACGATGACCGTCGCCGGCGAGACGAAGGAGCTCTCGGCCGGCGACCTCGTCGTCGTCAATCGCGGCATCGAGCACGAGCTCCACTCACCCGGGGGCGTCACGTTCGTCGAAGCGCTCGCGCCCGTGCTGCGCGACCACGTTCCCGACTCGGAACGCGATCTCGTCCTCGGCGAGCAGGGCGACTCACTGCACGCGGACAGATAGTTCAGCTGCGGATCGGCGAGCGTTCGGGCGCGTCGGCCTGATCCTGCCCCGTCCGCTCGAACAGCTCGACGACGTAACCGTCCGGATCGAGGACGAAGAGCTGGTCGACTCCGTCACCGCGGGGCATCGGGCCGGCGGCGGCACCCACGCCGTGCGCACCCAGCCGCTCCTGCCAGGCGGGCAGGTCGTCGACCTCGAGCGCGAGGTGCGTGGCCAGTCCGGCCGCAAGGCCTGGGCCGGGTGGGTGCATGCCGGCCCTACCGGTCGTGTCCGCCTCCGCGAGCAGGTGGATCTCGGTGTCCCCGAGCGCGAACCAGGCTCCGGCGAAGGCGAAGTTCGACGGTCGCGACAGCTCCTCGAGGCCGAGTGCCTGGCCGTAGAAGCTCCGCGAGCGCTCGACGTCCGAGACGAGGAGCCCGCAGTGCTGGAGACGTATGGCCATCTCGTTACCGTACCGCCGCCGTAGGATCGGTTTCAGCCAACGAGAGGAGCTCTCCCATGCCCGTGATCGAAGTCAAGCTCTACGACCGCCGCGTCACCGAGGAGTCCGTGCCGAAGATGATCGAGGCGCTGACGGACGCGCTCCACGAGTCGAGCGGCGCGGCCAAGGAGCACATCCACGTGATCATCCAGGGGATCGCGCCGAGCCACTGGGGCCAGGGCGGCAAGCCGAGCACGTAGCGCTCAGCTCGACGCGACCGGCACGGCGAGCTCGAGCTCGACCGCCGCCGCGCCCGGGCGCACAGCCTGGGTCTCCCGCGCGTGCAGCAGCGTCGTGCGGACGATCAGCTTCGCGCGTGCGTAGTTGTCCAGCTCCGTCGGCACGGGACCGACGCGGCGCCCGAGCGCATAGCCGGCAGCGTTCTGCCCCATGGCGCGATACGACGCGAGGGTGTAGAGCGGCGACATGCCGAAGAGCTCGAGGTTGTCGAGCGGCTCGAGGTCGGCACGGTGGATCACCGCGGTGCCCTTGGACTGGATCCCGAGCGCGACACTGGAGCCGGAGAGCTGCGCGCCGGCATGCGCGATGAAGGCGACGTCGGCAGTGCGGCGAATGCGCACCAGGCGCGGCTTGGCGCCGACGTCGCGGATTCCCTCGCAGATCGCGTCGAGCACGTCTCGGTGGCTCTGGTCGGCGATCGTCTGTCTGATCGTGTCGGCGAATGCGGGGCCGACCGCGACGACGACCTCCGCCGGATCGGCTCCCTTCGCCGCGTCCTCGCCTTCGAGCACGACGGGCTCCGCGTCGGCTTCGCTGCCGAGCAGCTCGGCCGGGTCGACGACGTTCGGCAGCGACTGGAGCAGTCGCCACCGCTCGCCTTCGAGCCGGTAGCCGGTGCCGGGGCCGCTGTAGACGTTCGGATCGTTCACGGCCGAATGGACGAGGCCGTCGGCGTCGATCACCGCCGCGGTCTGCAGGTAGTCGGCCGAGATCCGCTGGCGCTGCATCGAGACGATCGCCTCCGCGACCTCGCCGAAGCCGCGCCGGTCGAGCGCGAGCGCGACGTCGAGCCCGGAAACACCACGAGCGAGGAAGTCGTCGGCCGCCTCGACGTCGGCGGCTCGGTCCCGGTCCGGCATCTCGGTCGAGTCGTAGCCGACGGTCGCAGCTTCGACCTCGGCATCCGAGACCGGCGGGAGGCCGAGCTCCGCGAAGACCGCCTGCACCGCACGTGCCGCCGACTCGCGCACCCGAAGCACCTCGTCCTCGGCCACCGGCTCGATCCCGGCGTCGACCTGCCAGTCGCGCTGGATCGTGAGCCACTCGTCGATGTCGTCGGCGTCGAAGTTCCCGCCGCCGAACGTGTTGTCGTGGCGCGGCATCACGGAGTAGCCGGAGGTGACGAAGTCGGTGCCGGGGAGGAACTGGCCCATCAGCTTCGCCGTCTTGCGGATCTCGGAGTGCGAGGCGATCGCGTCGTTGCCGGAGGCGACCTCGAGGTCGAGCCACGCCGCGAGGACGTTCTCGCCGAGGATCGCCCGCGTACCGCCCGGTACCGAGAGTACGAGCGCGACGCAGGAGATCGACCCGTTCTGGACGCCCTGCGAGCCGGCAGCGCGCGCGGCGGCAAGGCACCGCGCCTCCAGGTAGAGCATCGAGAGGCCCTGCGCGTGGCCCATTAGGGCCTCGGAGCCCGTGCCCGAGGTGAAACGCACCTTGACGCCCCGCGAGGCGTAGGCCGCGCCGAGGAACGCCTTCGACCACGGCGTGTCGTCGCCGTCGACGAAGACTGGCTCGGTCCCGTAGACGGACAGCGTCTCGGCGTACGTGACGAGGCCGCGGATCGCCAGCTCGAGGTTGCGGCGCTCCTCGACGGCGCACTGAGTCATCACGCCCGGCCGGCCCGTCTGCGCGCCGATCAGGAGCGAGATTGCGTTCAGGGGCGCGTAGCGCGCAACGCCCACGGTCGTCTCGATCTCCGCGAAGCCTCGCCGCGCCCCCTCGGCCGCGTCGGCTGCCAGGAGCGCTGGGCTCTCCTTCAGGTTCGTGACGTGCGCCTGGTTCGCTGGTACCCGCCGCGCGCGCAGCTTCTTGAGCGCGAGCATCAGCTCGACCGGATCGAGCAGCCCGATCACGCGGGCAAGCTTCGCCGGGGTCAAGCCGCGCGCGAGGCGGACGAGCTCCGGGCGCGGCACGTCGACGTCGACGAGCATCCGTGCGAGCACGAGGTCGTCGAGCGCCATCGCCTCGCGGGCGACATCGAGGTCGAGTCCGTGCGCGACGACGAAGCGGTCGATGACGTCGAAATCGGGCGCTGCGCGGCCGTCCAGGCGCACGACGACGCCGTCCTCGACGAGCAGTTCCGGCTCCGGATCGAGCGGCCCATCGGCCGCCACGAGGCCCAGCTCGGGATGCGGCGACACGAGCAGCTCGCGATTGAGCTCCCGCCGCTCGCGCGCTTCGAAGCGCCGGCTACGCACCTGCGAGCAGCCCTCGCTGCTCGTACACGGCTGCGGCCTCGCGCACGAATGCCGCTGTGCGCACTGCCGCGTACCCGTCGAGGCGGACAGCCCAGCGCTCCAGCTGCGCCGCGGTCGACCGGCCCGGGCGGAGCGCCGTGTAGATCTCGAGCAGCTCGCCGTCCGAGACCAGCGCCAGCTCTGCCGCCCGCTCCAGGCTCTCGGCGAGCGGCTCCCGTCCCGCGGCGCTCGCGACCGCCGCCTGCCGCCGCAGGGTCTCCGGGGTTGCCCTCGCATCGCGTGCCGAGATCCGCCCTGCCCGCACTGCCTCGAGCGTCACCTCGGCGAGTGGAGTGCCGCCGAGCGTCGACACGAGGTCTGGTCGGCGGCTGCCGAGCGGGTAGTCGCGGATCGGATCGAAGCTCATGGGCGACGAGGCTTTAGGCTTGCTGCTGAAGCGATGGGCGACGTCAACGATAATCGATTTTCTGGAGGAGGCCACTAATGCGCCGAGTGCGACTGAGTGGCCCCAACGGCGCCGAGGACGCAACGGTCGAGGACGGCGTCGTCCACGCCGAGCTCAGCGGCCGGATCGAGCCGCTCGACGCCGACCGGCTGACGCTGCCCGAGCCGTACAGGCTGCTCCGCCCCCTCGATCCGCCGGAGGTCTGGTGCGCGGGCGTCACGTACGAGCGCTCGCGGGATGCGCGCGTCGAGGAGAGCGCCGCCCAGGACGTGTACACGCTCGTCTACGACGCCGAGCGGCCCGAGCTCTTCCTCAAGGATGCCGGCTGCCGCCGCACCGTCGGTCCCGGCGAGCCCATCGGCATTCGCTCGGACTCGTCCTGGAACGTCCCCGAGCCGGAAGTCGGCCTGGTCATCGGCGCCGGTGGCGAGATCGTCGGCGTCACGATCGGCAACGACGTCTCTTCCCGGGAGATCGAAGGTGCGAATCCGCTCTACCTGCCCCAGGCGAAGGTCTACGCCGGCGCCTGTGCGCTCGGGCCGGCCGTTCTCTCCCCCCTCGGCGCCGAGCCGTTCGAGATCCGGATGCGCATCCTCTCCGAGACGGGACAGGAGCTCTTTGCGGGCGAGACGTCGACGGCGCGCATGAAGAGAACGTTCCCGGACCTCGTCACCTTCCTGCTGCGCGAGAACCCGGTCCCGCCCGGCAGCGTGCTGCTCACCGGGACCGGGCTCGTCCCACCCGACGACTTCACGCTCGAGCCGGGACAGCTCGTCGAGATCGACGTGCCCGGGATCGGCATCCTCGCGAACCCCGTCGTCTCCGCCGCCAGCATCGTCGAAAGGAGCCTCGTTCATGTCTGACACGCTCACCGGAACGCCGGCGAAGAACTACGTCGGCGGCGAATGGCGCGAGAGCGCGAGCGGCGAGAGCTATGAGAAGCGGAGCCCGTGGCGCCCGTCGCAGGTGACCGGCGTCTATCCGGCCTCGGACGCTGCGGACGGCCGCGCGGCGGTCGAAGCGGCGGGTCAGGCGCGTTCCGGCCTGGGCGGCGCTCCCGCCCGCGCAGCGAGCCGCCTACTTCGACAAGGCAGCCACGGCGATCGAGGCCCGCGCGGAGCAGATCGCGCAGGACATGACGGCCGAGATGGGCAAGCCGCTGCGCGAGGCGCGCATGGAGGCCATGCGCGCCGCCACCATCCTCCGCTTCGCCGCGGGCGAGGCCTGGCGGCCGATCGGCGAGGTCTACGCACCCTCGGTGCCGAGCCAGCGGCTCTACACGCTCCGCCGGCCCCTCGGCGTCGTCGCGCTGATCACACCCTGGAACTTCCCGATCGCGATTCCCGTCTGGAAGCTCGCTCCGGCGCTCATCCACGGGAACACGGTCGTGTTGAAGCTCGGTTACGAGGCGCCGCGCACCGGCCTCCACGTCGCGGAAGCGTTCGCCGAGGCGGGGCTGCCTGCGGGCGTCCTCAACGTTCTCACCGGCGCAGGCTCGAAGGTCGGGGCAGAGCTCGTCCGACATCCGGACGTGCGCGCGATCTCGTTCACCGGCTCCGTGCCGGTCGGCCGCGCGGTGCGCGACGAGGCGACCGCCCGCAACTGCCGCGTGCAGCTGGAGCTCGGCGGCCAGAATCCGCTCGTCGTGATGGCCGACGCCGAGCTCGACCGCGCTGTCGAGGCCGCCTACGCCGGCGCCTTCTGGTCGGCGGGGCAGAAGTGCACGGCGACGCGCCGGATCCTCGTTCAGGACGCCGTCTACGACGACTTCCGGGAGCGGCTGCTCGCGCGCATGGCGGCCGGCAAGGTCGGCGACCCCGCCGATCCGGACGTCGAGGTCGGGCCCGTGGTGAACGAGAGTGCGATGGAGGACGTCCTGGCCGCGATCGAGCGTGCCGGCGGCGACGGAACCCTGCTCGCCGGCGGCGAGCGTGCAGACGGCGACGGCTATCTGATCGCGCCGACGCTCTTCGAGGGGCTCGCCGACGACGCCGAGCTCGCCTGCGAGGAGGTCTTCGGGCCGGTCGCCTCGCTCTATCGCTTCGCCACGTTCGACGAGGCGATCACGCGGGCGAACGCCGTCCGCTTCGGCCTCTCGGCCGCCATCTTCACGCGTGACCTCCACGTCGTGCAGCGGTTCAGCGAGGAGATCGGCGCCGGGATCATCCACGTCAACTCGCAGACCGCCGGGCGCCGACGTCCACGTCCCCTTCGGCGGCGTCAAGGAGTCCGGCTGGGGCCCGCACGAGCAGGGCCGTGCCGCGATCGAGTTCTACACGGAGACGGTCACGGTCTACCAGGACGCGCCGCTGGCCTGAGGGCAGCTCGAATCCGCTGCCGTCACGACCCGCTCGGTCCGCCGAACGTGCTTGCGCGCCTCCGCACCGGCGCGCCTGGAGTCGCCGGCCCGGATCGCCTCGACGATCGGCACGTGGAACTCGGCGAGCTCGGTCTGATCCCACAAGGTCTGGTAGGTCGCGAACGCGGTCGAGACCTCGACCCCGAGCACGAGCCACGACTGCAGCAGCGGTTCGTTGCCCGCCAGCTCGACCATCGTCCGGTGGAACGCGACGTCGTGCGCGATCTGCGTGCGCCAGTCGGCGGCGGCAGCAGCCTCCCTCATCGACTCGAGCTCGCGGTCGAGTGCGCCCACGTCGCTGGCGTTTCGGGCCGCCTCGCCGGCGGCGAGCTCCTCGAGCGCCGCCCGGACGGGAAACACCGGCAGCAGCTGCGAGTCGTCGACGGCGCGCACGCGCGAGCCACGAAACGGCTCCGATTCGACGAGGCGCAGGAGCTCGAGATCGCGGAGCGCCTCGCGCACGGGCGCCTGGCTCGTGCCCAGCTCGCGCGCCAGCCGGGTCTCGACCAGGCGCTCTCCCGGCTCGAGCTCCCCGCGCAGGATCCGTTCGAGGAGAACGTCCTTGACCTGCTCACGGAGAACGGTTCGCGCGATGCTCATGAGCCGCGGCCGATCATCGATGCTCGATTGTCTCGCGTCAACCTGGGATGATCACGCGACGGTGGGATCGATGAGCGACGCACGCTTTGCGGACGGCCTGAGGTACCGGATCGAAATCCCTTCGGTCGAAGGGCCCGAGGTTCTGCGGGCCGTGCTCGAGGAGGCAGGGGCCCGCGACGTGCCGGTGCGCCGGGTCTCGCAGGGCTCGGGTGTGATGATGCTGACCGACGCGGAGATCTCGGAGATGGCGTCGCTCGGGGCAGAGCACGGCGTCGAGGTCTCGCTCTTCCTCGGCCCACGCGGCGCCTGGGATGCGGGTGGTCAGTCGTTCGCAACCAATGCTGTCGCCGGCGTGGCGCGTGGGCAGGCCGGCGTCGACTGGTCAGTCGCTGAGGCGCGACGCGCCGTCGGGCTCGGCATTCGCTCGGTGCTCGTGGCGGACGCAGGCGTGCTGGCGACACTCGGCCGAATGAAGCAGAACGGCGACCTGCCCGAGACGCTCGTCCTCAAGACCTCGGTGCTGCTGCCCTGCGCAAACCCGCCGACGGCACAGGCACTCGAGGGGCTCGGCGCGTCGACGATCAACGTCTCCACGGATCTCTCGCCGGCCGAGCTCGGCGAGCTGCGGGCAGCGTGCTCGGCGCCGCTCGACGTCTACGTGGAGGTGCCGGACGACCAGGGCGGCTTCGTGCGCTTCTACGAGGTGCCCGCGATGATTCGCGCCGCCGCCCCGATGTACGTGAAGCTCGGGATCCGCAACGCGCCGAACATCTATCCGGCCGGCCTTCACCTCCAGGACGTGGCGACGAAGCTCGGCCGGGAGCGCGTCCGCCGCGCCGAGCTCGTGCTCCGCCTGCTGCAGGAGCAGGCACCGGAGCTCGTCGAAGGGCGCGGCGACGACCGCCCACCCGATCTCGGGATTCCGGTGCCGTGAAGGACCGCTTCGAGGCGATCTACAGCGCCGCGATCGCCGACGTCCTCGACACGCGCGGGCATCGCGACCAGACGCTCCCGCCCTCGATCAGGCCGCTCGCGCCCGGCCTGCGGCTCGCAGGGCCTGCCTACACCGTCCAGGGCCGGCCGGCGGAGACCGCCGACCACGACGAAGCGCTGCGGAAGGTGCTGCGAATGCTCGGTGACGTCCCGCAGGGCCACGTGGCCGTCTACGCGTGCGCGCAGGACGTCTCCGCGCACCTGGGCGAGCTCTCGGTGACCTCGCTGAAGGCCCGGGGCGTCGCGGGCTGCGTCCTCGACGGCGGCTGCCGGGACGTCCGCTTCATCCTCGACGAGGGCTTCCCCGTCTTCTCCCGCTACGTGACGCCGGAGGACTCGACGTGGCGGTGGGAGCTGGAAGCGACTCAGGTGCCGGTGACGATCGGACGGGTCCGGATCGAGCCGGGCGACTGGGTCGTCGGCGACGACGACGGCGTCGTGGTCGTGCCACACGCAATCGCCGAGAGCGTCCTCGCCGAGGCGGAAGCGAAAGCTGCGACCGAGAACGAGATCCGCGCGGCCGTCCGCGACGGCTTGCCGCCACTGGCGGCCTACGAGCGCTACGGCACGTTCTAGACCGCGTCAGCCGGCCGCTTCTTCGGCCGGCGGCGCCCACGCCGGGCTCGAGTCGTTGTTGTCGGGATCCGTGAGCCGCTGCTCCTCGCCGTTCTCCACGTCGATCGCGACGAGCGCCCCGGCTTCCGCGAAGACGATCGTCTTGCCGTCGGGCGACCAGGACGGCTCGAACGAGTCGTCGCGCGAGGTCACGAGCTGCGGGTCCTGACCGTCCAGGCCGATCGTGTAGATGTCGAAACGGTTGTTCCCCACGTTCGCGGAGAATGCGAGCCGCTTTCCGTCCGGCGACCACGCCGGTCCCTGCGACACGCCGCCGAGCTTCGTCAGGCTCTGCCGCTCCGAACCGTCCGGGCGCACCAGCCAGAGCTCCCGGACGCTCGTGCCGGGGCTTCTCCGCACGTAGGCGATCGAGCGTCCGTCCGGCGACCACGCTGGCTCGCTTTCCTCGACCTCCTCGTCGGTCACGCGGCGCGCGCCGGAGCCGTCTGCGTTCATCACGAAGAGCCGGCTCGAAGCGCCTCGCGCGAAGGCGATCCGGTCGCCGTCCGGCGACCAGCTGGGCTGGGCGTCATCCTCCTTCGTCGACGTCAGGCGACGGGTGCCGCTTCCGTCGCGGTTCATCGCATAGAGATCGAAGGTCCCACTCCGCGTGCTCGCGAACGCGATCGTGCTGCCGTCCGGTGACCACGCTGGGTCGGTCTGGAAAAGCAGGCCGCGCGGGCGTCGAGGGATCGCCCTGAGCATCCGTGAGCCGGTGCTCCCCGCCCTCGGTCGTATTCATCGCGTAGATCGCGTAGTCACCGTCGCGTGTGCTGACGAAGGCGAGATCGGGATCCGCCTCGTCCGAGCCGCCGCACGCCGCGAGCAGAAGCGCCGTGCCGAGGGCGAGGAGCGCCCGGGCAGCCCTCACGCGTGAGCCACGGGCTCGACGCCGAGGAATCGTCGCTGCATCTCGGTGTCACGCTCGAGCTCCGCGGCGGTGGTCTCGAGCGCGATCTCGCCGCCGACCATCACCAGCTGGCGCTCGGCGAGCGAGGTCGCGACGTCGAGCTTCTGTTCGATCAGCAGGATCGCGAGACCGTCCTCTTCCAGCTGCTTGAACGCCTCGACCATCATGTCCACGATTGCAGGCGCGAGGCCCTCGGAGGGCTCGTCCATGATCAGGAGCCGCGGATTGCCGAGAAGCGCGCGCCCGATCGCCAGCATCTGCTGCTCGCCGCCCGAAAGCTCCGCGCCACCGTTCCGCTTGCGCTCGGCCAGCCGCGGAAAGAGCTCGTAGACACGCTCGGCGGTCCACCCGCCCTCGGCCTTTCTGGCGGCGATCAGGAGGTGCTCGTCGACCGTGAGTGAGGGAAAGAGACGTCTGCCCTGTGGAACGTAGCCAAGCCCCGCGCGGGCCCTCTTGTACGAGGGCTCTGCCCATCAGCTCCTTCCCCTCGAACTGCACGGAACCGGTCGCGTGCGGGGGTGAGAAACCCATGATCGCGGCACACAGAGTCGACTTGCCCATGCCGTTGCGACCGACGATCGCGATCGACTCCTGACCCATCGAGAAGCTGACGCCCTGGAGGACCTGGGCGCTGCCGTAGAAGGCGCGAAGGTCCTCGACGCGGAGCAGGACCTCACTCATCGCGTTGGTGGTGCCGGCCCAGATAGAGATCGTGGACGAGGGTGTTGCCCCGGATCTCGTCCGGGGTGCCTTCGACGATGACGCGACCGTTGTGCATCATCGTCACCCGCTCGGCGACCGTGAGCGCGACGTCCATGTCGTGCTCGATCAGCACCAGAGTGATCTCCGGATCGAGCCCCAGCAGCAGCTCGGTGAGGAGCTGGCGCTCGCCGCGGGAGAGGCCGGAGGCGGGCTCGTCGAGCATCAGCAGCTTCGGCTCCGACGCGAGCGCCATCGCGATCGAGACCTGCCGGTGCTCGCCGTGAGAGAGGTTGCCAACGAGCTCGTAGAGCCGGTGGTCGATCGCGGCCCGCTTGGCGGCCGCGCGTGCCCGTTCGCGAAGCGCCTCGTCCTTCCGGGGCAGCGTCACGGGCCGCAAGTGGCCGGCGCCGACCCCGAGCGCTGAGAGGTAGATGCTGTCCTCGACGCTGATGCCGAGGAGCATGCGGGACTGCTGGTAGGTGCGCGCCAGCCGCCGCTTCGTACGCTTTCTCGGGGGCAGCGTCGTCACGTCCTCGCCGAAGAGCTCGACGCTGCCGGAGGACGCGGCCAGGTCTCCCGAGACGACGTTGAAAAGGGTGGTCTTGCCGGCTCCGTTCGGGCCGAGGATGGCCCGACGCTCGCCGTGGGCGACGTCGAGATCGACGTCACTCACGGCGAGCAGACCGCCGAAGCGCCGGCCGACTCCCCGCAAGCGGAGAGTCGGCACAGCGTTCGGAACGGCGGTCGGAGCCTCTGTCATGTCCTACTTGATGACCTTGGTCGTGATGACGCCGTTCGTCACCTCGCGGATCTTGCCCTGCCACGGCAGCGCCTTCTTCACGCACTTGGGCTGCGAGCGACCGGGCGCGGGGCTCGAGGGCTTGAACAGGCCGCCGAACGACTGATCGACGTTCGGCACGAAGCCGACGATCTTGGTGCCGATCGAGCCGTCGGGGTTCTTGACGACCTGCAGGGGGTACTGGTCCTGAATGGCCTGGCGACGGGTGTCGAGCTTGACGATCCCGGCGTCGGAGACCTCGTAGCCCGACCTGTTGGTCTTTGGCATCCTGCTCTGCAATGCCGCGCCCACCTGTCCGTCGCTGGACTGCAGGGCGCGGATCAGCGCCCAGGCGGCGTTGTAGTAGTTGTAGACGAAGCCGTCGGCTGCCGGCAGCTTCGGGTACCACGTCTTCATGATCGTCTCGTAGGCCTTCGCCTGCCGAGTCTTGAGGCCGGGACCGGTGCCGAACCCACCGACGTACGTCCCGACGACCTTCGGACCGACGACCTTGTCGGCGCCGAGGAACGCGAAGAACAGGTTCCCCGCGTGCTGCTTCGGGTCGATCGCACCGTAGGCCTGCTCGAACGCCTTCAGGCTCGAGGCCGTCCCGGTTCCGCCGACCACCCACATGTAGCCGTCAACGGTTCCCGGGCGCGGCAGCTGCCGCACGAACGGCGCGTAGTCCGTCGTGTTGAGCGGCGGGAACACGCGCTTCGTGATCTGCCCGCCGATCGCGCAGAAGTCCGCGATGATCCCGGCACCCGACGTCCAGCCGAAGCTGTAGTCGTCCATGATGATCGCGGCCTTACGCCACCCCAGCTTCTTGTAGAGGATCTCGCCGAGGCCGGCGTTCCACTGCGCACCGTCGCCGTGGTAGCGGAACACGTTCTTCACTGCGAGCTGCAGGGTCGGATCCTGCGAGCCCGCCGTTCCGATGATGAACGTCTTCGTCAGGTGCGACTTGGCGTAGTTCGCGACCGACACGGCTTCGTCGCCCGAGAGCGGGCCGATCATGACGTCCGCCTTCAGCTGCTCCATCAGCCGCCGCGTCTCCTTGCCTGCGGTCGGGACCGTGTCGTCGCCGCAGCCGTAGCCGACGATCTGGACCTTGTGGCCTCTGACCGTGATCCCCGTCATGCCTGCCGACGGCTTGTTCTTGTTCTTGACCTTGCCGTTCGCGTACTGAGCGAACGCGGCCTGCGCGCCGCCGATGTCGAGCTCGTACCCGAAGCCGAATGCGCCCTTGCAGTCGGTCATGATCGCGACCCTGATCGTGTGGGACTGGGATGCGGCGAACGCGCCCGAGACCCAGACCGTGGCGACGACTGCGAGCGCAGCGAGCGGAAGCAGGAGCTTCCAGCTACGCAGTTTCCTCATTGTGCCCTCCCTTTGCGTTTTGGAGTCGACGTCTGTGGGGTGTGACGAACGAAGCAGCGGTTCGTTGGCTAGCCAGGACCCCCTTTCACGGAGAGCTCGCCTCCGGAGCAGCCTGGCGAGTCACGGAGGCGGCTGCCGGCGTGCCGCCGCCGCGCCTTCCCAGGGAACGCCAGAGGCGGTCCCAAAGACCCATGAGCCCGTCCGGAGAGACGATGACGATGACGAGAAAGATCGAGGCCGATGATGGTGTTGAAGCTGCCGCCGACGACGGGCAGCTCGACGTCGCGGACGTAGTTGTTGATGACGATGAACGCGAAGGCGCCGAGCCAGGCGCCCTCGATCCGGGTGAGGCCGCCGATCACCGCGATCACGAGCAGCTCGATCGTGGCGGCCAGGCCGATGTTGCCCGGTGCGATCTGCCCCTCCCACCAGATGAAGAGGACTCCCGAGACGGCGGCGACGAAGGACGCGAAGCCGAAGGCGAGCGCCCGGTGCAGCGGCACGTTGTAGCCGAGCGAGCTCATGCGGACGGGGTCGTCGCGCACGCCCTGCAGCGAGAGCCCGAACGGAGTCCGCACGAGGTACCTGATCATGCAGGTAGACGACGATCGAGGCCCCGAACGCGATGTAGTAGAGCTTGTCCGGGTGGCCGACGATGTCTCCGACCCACCCGGGCGTGTATCGATTGACGCCGGCGATCGGCGAGAACCCGCCGAACTGCGTCACCTGGCCGAAGAAGTAATTCGCGATCACGCCGTAGGTCAGCGTCAGCATCAGGAAGTAGATGCCGAGACTGCGTGCGGCGACGAGGCCGAAGATCAACCCGATCAGCGTCGTGATGACGAGCGCGAGCACGAGCGCGACCGTCGGGTCCCAGCCCAGCGTCAAGCCCTTGGACTCGCCGCCCGCCCCGCCCTTCGTGACCATGTTCCCGAGCAGATAGGCGGAGATGCCCATCAGCGCCGTCTGCGCGAGCGAGGTCATGCCGCCGTACGCCGACAGGAAGATCAGGCTCGCCGCGGCGATCCCGAAGATGAACATCTGGGTGAGGATCGCGCTCACCCAGTAGTCGTTGAAGAGCGCCGGCCCGAGCGCGAAGAGGACGAGCATCGACGACGCCGATCACGCGCTCGACGGTGCGCCTTCGGGTCGCGCCTGGCCCTCATCCGGCCCTCCCGAAGAGGCCCTTGCGGGCGGAACGCGAGCACGATCGCGATCAGCACGAACGTGAGCACGATCGAGTACTGCGAGCAGCAGTTGTCGCTCGTGATCGGCAGGTACGCGGCGGAGAACGTCAGCACGAGCGCATAGAGCAGGGCGCCCGCCGCCGCGCCCAGCAGCGATCCCATCCCGCCGACGATCACGACGACGAGCGCGTTCAGCAGCCACTGGGCGTCCTGACCCGAGGCGACGTTGCCCTGCGAGCTCCCGACGGCCGCGCCGAGCGCCGCCAGCGCCGCGCCGATCGGCGAAGGCGATCGCGAACGTCTTCTGGATGTTGATCCCGAGCGCCGAGGTCATCTGCGGGTCGTCGACGCCGGCGCGGATGACCTTTCCCGTCCTCGTCCGGTACAGCCAGAGCCAGAGGGCGACCCCGACGGCGACGCCGAGCGCGAGCATCACGAGGCGGGCGAGCGAGTAGTCGATGTTCCAGACCTGCAGGTCGATTCGGCGCTCGGTCCAGCCGGGCCACGTCAGGCTGACGGCGTTGCCGCCACCGACCTGGACGGCTCCCGACCTCGGGAAGTGGGCGATCACCTGGTCGGCGACGATCACGGAGACCGCGATCGTGAGCAGCGCCTGACGCAGGTCCTGACCCTGGTTCCAGCGGAGCAGCGTCTGCTGGACGACGACGCCGACCACGGCGACGATCGCGGCGGCGACGAGTACCGGCAGCACCCACTCCCAGGTCGAGACGTCGACACCGGCGATCGCGAAGCCCCCCTGCCCCGTCATCTTCTGCTGGACCTCGTAGGCGATGTAGCCCGCGAGGAGGTAGAACGACCCGTGGGCCATGTTCACGACCCGCATCAGGCCGAAGATGAGCGAGAAGCCGCTCGCGACGATGAACAGGAGCCCGCGAACGTGAGCGCGTCGAGCAGGATCAGAAGGAAAGAGCCCGGGTCGTCGAGCGCCGAGCCGTACGTGGTCGTCCGCCAGTCCCCGAAGCTCCCGTCGGCAGGCGGCGGGTTCGAGATCACGAGCACGTAGAGAACCGCGAAGAGGACCAGGACCGCGGCGGCCAGCTTCGGCAGCACCCGCAGATCCCAGAGACGTCCTCGCTCGCTCACCCGCGGGCGAACGTACCAAGCTGTCAGGGGACTTTCAACGTCGTGCTGCTCGATAATCGATGGTCCAGACGGCATTGCTGCGTGCCGCCTGACGTCCGTCGGCTCGCGGCATCGTAGCCTGCCGCTCGAGGCCCGCCCCAAAGGAGGAACCGATGGCGGACGCATATCGCGCCGTGATTCCGTACGAATCGCTGGACCCGCTGACGATCGGCGCCTCGGGCGACGACGAGAAGGTCTACCCGGACACGCTCGAGCTCGAGATTCCGCAGGCCAACCTCGCTCGCCGCCGATCTACCCGGACGAGCCCGACCCGGTGGCCGACGCGACCGCTGCGGCGCGAGCCGCGCTCGAGTCACCCGTCGCCGGGCCGCGCTTCGCCGAGCGTCCTCGCCGGCAAGCGCCGAGCTTGCGTGATCATCGACAACCAGTTCCGGCCGACGCCGCCGTCGAAGCTGCTGCCACCCGTGTTCGACGCGATCGAGGCCGCCGGTATACGACGCGGTCGTCGTCTGCGCGAACGGCAAGGTCTTCCCGATGTCGGAGTCCGACATCGAGCAGAAGATCGGCACGTGAGAACCTCGACGCGCATGGAGCGGCTCGGGATCGCGTTCTTCCAGAACGACCCGCGCAACGCGGACGATGTACGACTTACGTCGGCGTCTCCTCGCGCGGCACACCCGTGTGGCTGCACAAGGAGGTCGCGCGGTGCGACGTAAAGATCACGATCGGCCAGGCGCAGTCGAACCACTGGGGCGCGGGCGGCGGCGGCAAGCTCATCCTGCCGGGCGTCGTCTCCGACGAGACGATCGAGTCGAACCACTGTGCCTTCGTCCCCTCGCCGCAGACGCACTACGGCGCCTACGCCGGGCCGATGCGCTCGGACATCGACGAGGTGGCGACGATGTGCGGCCTCGACGTGCACGATGAACGTCGCTCCTCGACACGCGCGGTCGCGTGCTCGAGTGCGATCTTCGGCTCGCACCCGCGAGGCGCACCGGCAGGCTATCGAGCGCTTCAACGCGATCTACGCGTACGAGCACCCGGGCGACGCAGGCCGACATCGCGATCTGCGGCGTCTTCGCGCCCACCGACCACCTCTTCTTCCATACGGGCTGGGGCTGCATGTCGGCGGACTTCGTGCTCCAGGACGGCGGCACGATCATCTACTGCTAGCCCCTCGCCCGGTGTCTCGACGGCGATCGGCGACTTCCCCGGCCTCGCGCTGATGGACCTGATGAAGCCGTACATGCCGCCCACGCCGGAGAACTACCAGCGCGTGCTGAAGGACATCCACGCGCGGGCGATCCAGATGTGGGCCGGCTGCATCTGGGTGCCGATCTACGAGGTGATGACGCGCAAGCACCTGAAGCTCGTCACGCTCGAGGAGAACCTCGAGATGGCGGCCGACATCGGCATGGATGCGACCACCTCGCTTGACGAGGCGTTCGCCGAGGCAATGGAGCGGCACGGCAGCCGACGCCAAGGTGCTGGTGCTGCCGTTCGCGCGCTACCAGCTGCCGCGCAACATGTGCGCATGGAGGCCGACCCGCTGCGCTTACCGCAGGAGGTGCGCTCGCACCGACCCAGCTCTCCGATACGCGGTGTCGGAGCGGCGCGCGGCGCCGACATCGCCGCGTCGGCCGCGTGGACGAGATCCGTGGCTCGACCACGATCCTCGAGCTGTTGCGCATGTTCCCCGACGGCGCGCGCCGCACGCTCATGTCGGACGATCCCTCTCCCGTGCGCCCACTGCGGCGGCGCCTTTCACGAGCCGCTGACTCTCGCAGCGAAACGCCACAAGCGCGATCCACGCGCCGTGCTCGACGCGTTCCGGGCGCTGCGGCAGCGGCCCGTTACCGCGTGGGGATCCGGGCGACGGCCTCGATCTCGACCTTCGCACCGGGCACGGCGAGCCGCGAGACCTCGACGAGCGTGCTCGCCGGCCGGGCATCGCCGAAGACCTCCTGCCGCACCGGGTTGATCTTCGGGCGGTCGTCGATGTCCGTGAGGTACACCGTCACCTTGACGACGTCCTCGAAGCGGCAGCCCGCCTCGTCGAGCACTACACGCATGTTGGCGAACACCTGCCGCGTCTGCGCCGCGACGTCCTCGCCGCCCACGAGTGCCCCGTGCCGGTCGACGCCCACCAGGCCGGAGACGAAGAGCAGCTCGCCCGCAACCACGGCATCCGTGTAGTGCGAGATCGGCTCGGCCAGCCCATCGGCCCTGATCTCACGCCGGGTCATCTCGCCGCCGCCTGCAGCTCGCTGAGCCTGACCCGCGGACTGATCCGCTCGGGGTCGACCGGCAGCTCGAGCAGCGCCGGTAGCCCGGAACCGAGAGCCCGCTCGAACGCAGCCTCGAAGTCCGCCGTCCGCTCGACCCGCTCCCCGAAGCCACCGTAGGCCTGCGCCAGCGCGGGGAAGTCCGGGTTGACGAGGTCCGTGCCGATCACGCGACCAGGGAACTGCCGCTCCTGGTGCATCCGGATCGTCCCGTACATCCCGTTGTTGACGAGGACGACGATGATCGGCAGCCCGTACTGCACGGCGGTGGCGAACTCCGGCGAGCTCATCACGAAGTCGCCGTCGCCTGTGAAGCAGAGGGCGATCCGGTCGGGGTGGACAAGCTTCGCCGCGATCGCCGCGGCGACGCCGTAGCCCATCGAGCCGCTGCGCGGACAGACCTGCGTGCCGTACTCCGTGAACTCGGCGAACCGGTGCGCCCAGACGGTGAAGTTGCCCGCTCCGCAGGTCTGGACCGCGTCGCCGGGCAGCCGCCTGCGCAGAAACGCCATGATCTCTCCGAGGTCGACCGGCCCCTCCATGGGCTCGTGCCGGAGATTCGCCTCGTAGTCCGCGCGGGCCGCATGCGTCCACTCCAGCCAGCGCGGCTCGACCGGCTCCAGCTGACGCAACGCGGCGGCAAGCTCGGGCAGGTCGCAGGCGATCGGCAGGTCGGGGCGGTAGACGAAGCCGAGCTCGCCCGGGTCGGGGTGGGCGTGGACGAGCGTCTGCCGCGGGCGAGGCACCTCGAGGAGCGTGTAGCGGCGGGTCGGCACCTCTCCCAGCCGGCCGCCGAGCGCGAGGACGAGGTCGGCCTCTTGGAGCCGCGTCGCCAGCCGGTCGTCCATCGCGACGCCTAGGACGCCGGCGTACGAGCGGGACCGGTTGTCGACGAAGTCCTGGCAGCGGAAGGCGCACGCGACGGGCAGTTCGTTCGCCTCGCAGAAGGCGAGCACGTCCTGCCCCGTCTCGCGCGTCCAGCCGCCCTCGCCGACGATCACCAACGGGCGCTCGGCCGCCGCCAGCAGCTCGCGCAGGCGTGTCAGGTCCTCGTCGCTCGGCGACGAGCGGGGAGGGCGAACGGATGCCGCGTCCGCGATGTCCGCCTCCTCGAGGAGGACGTCCTCGGGGAGCGCGAGCACCACCGGCCCGGGCCGTCCGGAGAGCGCGAGCGAGAAGGCGCGCTCCAGGTGCTCGGGCAGGCGATCCGCGCGATCGGCGTGCCACGCCGCCTTGGCGAAGCCGCTGAACGAGCGGGCGTAGTCGATCTCCTGCCAGGCGTCGCGTCCCTGGAACGCCCGCGGCACGTGCCCGACGAGCAGGATCAGCGGCGTGGAATCCTGCCTCGCGGTATGCACCCCGACGGCCGCCTGGGTCGCCCCCGGTCCGCGGGTGACGAGGCAGATCCCGGGCCGGCCTGTGAGCTTGCCGTACGCCTCGGCGGCGTTCGCGGCTCCCTGCTCGTGCCGGCAGGAGACGAGCCGGATCGACGAGTCGTGAAGCGCGTCGAGCACGGGCAGGAAGCTCTCGCCCGGCAGGCAAAACGCGAGGTCGACCCCGTTCAGCTCGAGCTGGTCGACGAGGATGCGCCCGCCGTTTCTCACAGCTCGAGCGGTTCCTCGAGGAGGACGGTCGCTCGCTGCAGCTTCGGCTTGGCGTCGTCGGCGGGGTCGAGGTAGCGGATCGTCCGCTTCCCCGCCCACTCGCGCGGGAGCAGCAGCACGCGGACAAAGGCCGTGTCCTCGGTCGCCGAGGCCGTGGCGAGAACGGGATACTCCGGCCCCTCGAACCAGGCGTCGCCCGGACCCATCGATCGCTCGCTCCCCTCCGCGTCGATCGTCAGCTCGCCGTGGAGCAGCCGCCGGATTCCAGGCCCTGGATGGACGTGGCGGTGTGCGACGCCGCCGGGCGGGAAGTCGATCCGGTCGCAGCGGACGACCCACCCGACCGCGGGATCGAGCTCCACCTCCGCGGCGAGCGCCGCGCCCGCAGCGTCACCGCCGAGCTCCCAGACGAGGGCGTGGCCGCTGACACGAGCCGGTCCGAACGATGCCTCGTTTCGCTCGAGGTCGTAGACGACGCGCAGCCCAGCCTGGGTCTCGACTCCGGCCGGATGCTCGTGGAGCGTGAACCTCAATGGAAGTACTGCCCGCCGTCGATCACCATCGTCTGCCCGGTGATGAAGCCGGCCGCAGGCGTGCAGAGGAAGACGACGGCACCGACGACGTCCTCGGGCAGCTGATCGCGCTGAATCGTGCGGGCCGCCACCGACGGTCCCTGCAACGCCTCGATCACCTCGGGCTGGGCCTTGACGCCGTCCGACATCGTGAAGCCGGGCGCGACGCAGTTCACGTGGATCTCGTCCTTTCCCAGCTCCCGTGCGAGCGCGCGGGTGAGCGCGACGATCGCGCCCTTGCTCGTGACGTAGTGGAGCAGGAACGGAACGCCGCGGAACGGCGTGCCCGACGAGATGTTCACGATCTTGCCTCCACCCCGCTCGCGCATCGCCGGCACGACCGCACGGCAGGCGAGAAACATCGACGCGACGTTGACGTCCATCACGCGCCGCCACTCCTCGAGCGGGATGTCGGTAAACGGGCGCATCGCGAGCGAGGCGTAGAGACCGGCGTTGTTGACGAGGATGTCGATCGAGCCGCATTGCTCGAGCGCCTCCCGCGCCATCCTGGCGGTGTCCTCCTCCGAGGAGACGTCGGCAGTGATCGCAACACCATCGGAGAAGCTCGCCGCGGTCTCGTCAGCCCGCTCGAGATCGACGACGACGATCCGGGCTCCCTCGCGTGCGAGCCCGTCCGCGATCGCGCGCCCGATCCCCTGGGCCGCACCCGTGACGATCGCGACCTTGCCGTCCAGCTGTCCCATCACCGCAGCGGCGAGAAGGATGTCGGCACCAGGATCCGGTTCTGCTGCGTGTGCATCAGCGGCTGCACCCGGCGCAGGAAGTCCTGCCAGCGGCTGTCCGCCTGCAGGCGCGCCCGCTTCTCCTCCCGCTCGGCGTACGAGTCGTACCGCCAGAGCGTCGTGTACGTGGAGAGCGCGCCGACGTCGGTCGTGAAGACGCCGACCAGGCCGCCGAGAATCTCCTGCTGCAACGGGATCCCCTCGCTCTCGTACAGGCTGAGGAGCTCCGGCAGCTTGCCGGTGTACACGTGGTAGTCGCGCTGCTCGACGATCACGGCGCGTCGACGCCTCCGACCGCCAGATACTTCAGCTCGAGCCACTCGTCCAGGCCGTACTTCGAGCCTTCGCGGCCCATGCCTGACTCCTTCATCCCGCCGAAGGGCGCGACCTCGGTGGAGATGAAGCCGGTGTTGATCCCGACGATGCCGTACTCGAGCGCCTCCGACACGCGCCACGTCCGCGCGTTCGACTGCGCGTAGAAGTACGCCGCCAGGCCGTACGGCGTGTCGTTGGCGACGCGCACGGCCTCCTCTTCGTCTGTGAAGCGTGCGATTCCGGCGACCGGGCCGAACGTCTCTTCGCAGCTCATCGCCGCGTCGTCCGGGACACCCGTCAGTACCGTCGGCTGGAAGAACTGGCCCTCGAGACGGCTTCCTCCGAGCATCAGCTCGGCGCCGCGGTCGACTGCGTCCTTCACGTGCGCGCTCGACCTTTGCGACCGCAGGCTCGTCGATCAGCGGCCCGACGTCGACTCCGGGCGTGAAGCCATCGGCGACGGTCAGTGCGGCTGCCGCGGTCGTGAAGCGCTCGACGAAGTCGTCGTAGACACCGTCCTGGACGAGGACGCGGTTGGCGCTGATGCAGGTCTGGCCCGAGTTGCGGAACTTGCAGAGCGTGGCGCCCGGCAACGGCTGCGTCCAGATCGGCGTCGTCGAAGACGATGAAGGGCGCGTTGCCGCCGAGCTCGAGCGAGACCTGCTTCAGCTGTGCCGAGCACTGCTGCATGAGCAGCTTGCCGACCTCGGTCGAGCCGGTGAAGCCGAGCTTGCGCACGAGTGGGTTCGAGGTCATCTCCGCGCCGATCGCGGGCGCGTCCGCGGCGGCGCCGGTCACCACGGAGAGCACGCCCGCGGGCAGGCCCGCCTCGTCGGCGAGCGCCGCGACGGCGAGCGCCGTCAGCGGCGTCTGCTCGGCCGGCTTCAGGACCATCGTGCAGCCCGCGGCGAGCGCCGGCGCCGTCTTCCGCGTGGGCATCGCCGCCGGGAAGTTCCAGGGCGTGATGCCCGCGGTCACCCCGACCGGCTGCTTGAGGACGAGGATGCGCCGGTCGGCGCTCGGGGTCGGGATCGTGTCGCCGTACGCTCGCTTCGCCTCCTCGCCGAACCACTCGTAGAACGAGGCGGCGTACTCGATCTCGGTTCGCGCCTCGGCGAGCGGCTTCCCCTGTTCGGTGACGAGCAGGCGCGCAAGATCCTCCTGGTGGTCCAGCATCAGGTCGGCGAGGCGACGAAGGATGCCGGCTCGGCTCTTCGCGGTGCGCGACCGCCACTCGGGGTACGCGCGCCCAGCGGCCTCGAGCGCGCGGCGGGTCTCGGCCGCACCCAGCCGCGGCACGTCCGCGATCACCTCGCCGGTGGCCGGATTGACGACCGGGAACGTCTCGCCGGAGTCGGAGTCGACCCACCTTCCGTCGAGATATGCCTGCCGGCGCAGCAGCGGAAGCTCGACGACCGTCATGGGCGAACGATAATCGAGCGGCTGGCGCCGCAGGAGCGAAGGGTCCGGCCGGCGCCGGACCCTTCTCCCGCTTCCGTCAGACCGCCGCAGGAACCCCGCTGAGCGCCTCGGTCACGGCGCCGCACGTCGTCACGGTCGAGACGTTCTGCAGCGCGAAGTTGATCGACGCGTTGTGCCAGTCGGCGTTCATCGTCGAGCAACCGTCCTCGGGAACGACCATGTAGTAGCCCTTGTCGGCGCCTGTGCGAGCCGTGTGCTCCACCGACATGTTCGTCCACGCACCGGTGACGATGACCGTGTCGCGGCCGAGTCCCTTGAGCAAGCTCTCGAGCCTCGTCCCCTCCCACGCGTTCATGCGCATCTTCTCGACGACGAGGTCGCCTTCCTGCGGCTCGAGCCCTTCGGCCGGCGCCGCACCCCAGGAGCCGCGCACCAGTCCCCCGGTCTCCTTGACGCCCTGGAAGAGACCGGCGTTGAGCTTCAGTCCGGGTGCTCCCTCCTCGACGATGTACCAGACGTGGAACACGGGGATGCCCTTGCTGCGGCACGTCTCGGCCAGCGCCTTGATGTTCTCGACGACGTTCTGCTCCTTCGCGTGCTCCGGGGCACCTGTCTCTGCCCAGGCGCCGCCGTCCATCATCACGTCGTTCTGCATGTCCTGGATGATCAGCACGCAGCGCGCCGGATCCAGGGTCAGTGCCTCCTCGTTCATCTGCTCCTCCTAGCGCATATACGGCTCGCGGCGCGGGCCGACCTTGGCGCGGATCGTGTAGAGGGAGGTCGAGCTCGGGATGAAGACGGTGCGCCAATCGTCGCCGCCCCAGGTCAGGTTGCCCGTGTTCTCCGGCACCTTGATCACGCCCAGGTGCTCACCGGCGGCGGAGATGATCCAGATCCCGGCCGGGCCGGTGACCCAGATGTTGCCCTGCTCGTCGCACTTCATCCCGTCCGGGATGCCTTCCTCGATCACGCCGGAGCCGACGCCCTCGAAGAACAGGCGACCGTTCGAGATCGACCCGTCCTCGCCGACGTCGAACACCTTGATGTGCGCCCGGGGCGTGTCGTTGATGTACAGCAGCGACTCGTCGGGCGAGAAGCAGAGGCCGTTCGGCATCTCGAACTCGTCCTTGTCGACGACGAGCTCGACCTCCTCCGGGCCGCCGCCGGGCGGAATCCGGAAGACGCCCTGCCAGCCCAGCTCTCGCCCGCGCTCGATTCCGAAGCCGGGCATGCGTCCGTACCACGGGTCGGAGAAGTAGATCGTTCCGTCCGAGCGAACGCAGACGTCGTTCGGGCTGTTCAGGTACTTCCCCTCGTAGTGATAGGCGAGTACCTCGCGCGACCCGTCGCGCCGCTCGCGCCAGAGCCCGCTCGTCACGTGCTCGCAGACGAGCAGGTCGAGGTTCGCGTCGAGCGTCATGCCGTTGCACTTGAAGGCGGGACGCATCACGTCCTCGGCTCCTGTGCCCGGCGTGTACTTGCGCCGGACGTCGCCGGGCATGTCGGAGAACAGGAGGTAGCCGTCGGGATGCCAGATCGGGCCCTCGGTGAACGTGAAGCCGGTCGCGACCCGCTCGACCGCGGATCCCTCCTCGACCAGCTCGTAGATCGCCGGCGACCTCGCCTCGATGCCGACGCCGGTTTCCGTGCTCGTCACCGTGTCTCCTTTCGTCGGAGAGCTGTCGCGTTGACTCTAACGCGATGATCGATGATCGAGAACGCGACCCAGGACGAGCACAGCCCAGAACCGCGTCCGCGCATGAAGGAGCGCGACCGTAGCCCGAGGCCAAGCCGATGTGTGGAGCCCGCGACGCATGGTTGCCCCGGAAATCGGCTGCATGGCCCCGGAGTTGAGGGATTCAGGGGTTGCCGGGCGCCGGCTTTCGAGCCGGCGCCCGGCGAGTCAGCTCACCGCCGGCAGCTCACCATTGGGCCCAGACCCGTGCAGGCCCGCCAGACCCGTGCTCCCACGGGACGATGCCGACGAAGATCGTCGCCCCCCGTGCTGGCACGCGGCCAAGGTTCGCGAGGTTCTCGATCCCGTAGCGGTTCGCGCTGAGGATCGTGACGTGCGCGTCGAAGCTCGCGGCCTCACCGGGGTCGAGGCTGAGCGTGTCGACCCCGATCGCAGCGATGTCCCGCCTGGCGATCAGCCACTCGACGGCGTCCTTGCCGAACCCCGGGAAGTGCTGCTTGCCGTCCGAACCGACGTTCAGGTAGGCGTCGGTGTCGCCCACGCGGGAATCCCAGCCCGAGCTCATGGCGACGACGGCGCCGCGGGGAATTCGCCCGTGGTGCCGCTCGAAGTCGGTGAGGTCGGACGGCAGCACCATCGCGTCCGGATCCCGCCGGACTCGCTTGGAGATGTCGACCACGACGAGCGGCCGCACGAGCTCCTCGAGCGTGAGCTCGGGTGATTCGCGACCGCCGACGATGAAGTGCGCGGGCGCGTCGAGATGCGTGCCGATGTGCTCCCAGAACGCCCACCGCTGCGCGTAGAAGCCGTTGGCGGGCACCGTCACGATCACGTCGCGCTCGGTGGGGATGGTGGTGCCGAGGAAGAGCGGAAACTCCTTGCGCAGAACATGCGTCAGATCCTGCAGCCGGTTCTTCGACTTCGTCGAGACCTGTCTCGTCGAGGTTTGGGCCCCCGCGGGAAGGGCTGTCGCGAGCGCGGCGCCTGCCGCGCCGAGCAGCACCTTCCGGCGGTCGAGTTTTGGCAGACCCTCCTGCTCGACCCGTTCGCGAACCGTCTCGATCGTGCCGGGAAGGCACATGGTTCCTCCTTTCACAAGACGACGCCGCGAGGCTAACGAAGGCCAGACGGAACCGCTACAAGAAGGAGATCACGCTCCGGATGCCGTCCTGCGCGTGCATCAGCTCGAAGCCGCGGTTCACGTCGTCGAGCGTGAGCGTGTGCGAGAGGAACGGATCGACGTCGAGCTTGCCTTCAAGCCAGAGCTCGACAAGCTTCGGCACCTCGTCGCGGCCCTTGATCCCGCCGAACGAGGAACCCGCAACGCGCCGGCCGGTGATCAGGTAGCGCGGCACGACCTCGAGTGTCTCGCCCTTGCCTGCCACGCCCGCGACTGTGCAGAGCCCCCACCCCATCCGGGCCGACTCGACAGCCTGGCGCATGACCGCGACGTTGCCCGTTGCCTCGAAGGTGTAGTCGGCTCCGAAGCCTCCCGTCAGCTCGAGGATCTCGTCGACCACGTCTGGGCCGCCGATCATCGTCTCGGTCGCACCCTGCCCCTTCGCGAGCTCGAGCCGGTCGCTCGAGAGGTCGACGCAGATGATCCGCTCCGCGCCCTGGAGCCGGCAGCCGGCGACCGCGCCGAGACCGACCATTCCCGCACCGAAGACGACGCAGGTCGAGCCCGGCTCGACCGCCGCGGTCTTCATCGCCGCCCCGATCCCGGTCGAGAGCCCACACGCGAAGAGGCACGCGCGGTCGAGCGGCGCCTCCTTGTTGATCTTCGCCAGCGCGATCTCGGGCATCACCGTGTACTCCGCGAACGTCGACGTCCCCATGAAGTGGCGGATCTCTTCGCCGTCTCTCGAGAGGCGCGTCGTCCCGTCCGGGAGGTGGCCCTTGCCCTGCTCGTCGCGGATCGCGAGGCAGAGGTTCGTGCGCGTGCTGCGGCAATGGATGCACTCCCGGCACTGGGGCGAGAAGAGCGTAACGACGTGGTCGCCCGGCTCGAGCGAGGTGACGCCTTCGCCGAGGCGCTCGACAACCCCCGCGCCCTCGTGGCCGAGCACCGTCGGCGCGTAGCCGGACGGATCGGCGCCGGAGGCCGTGTAGAGGTCGGTGTGACAGACGCCGCACGCGACGAGCCGGACGAGCACCTCGCCCGCCTTCGGCTCGGCAAGGTCGAGCTCCTGCACCGTCAGCGGTGCGCCGAACTCCTCCAGCACCGCGGCGCGGATCTTCATCGGTCGACTCTAACTAGATGGTTGATGCCATGAGGTCGTCCGTCTCGGGGCGCGAGCTGGCTGCTCTGGGGTGCGGGATCAGGCCGGTGCCGATGCTGGTGGCATCGGTGCCGGACTGAGCGCGCGAAGCGGACGGGTCGGATGGGCGGCCGACAGGCCGCTCAGCCGACCCGGGAGCGGCCCAGACAGCCAGATCGCGCATCCGAGCGCACGAAGTCGTGGCATCAAGCATCTACACTCGCTCGGTGAGGATTTGCCTTGTGAGCCCCTTCGGGTGGTCACAGCCGCACGATGTCAACGAGCATGTCGCTGGGATCGCGAAGGAGCTGAGAGCACTCGGCCACTCGGTCACCGTGCTCGCTCCCTCCGCCCGCACGGCGGACTTGATCGCCGGCCGGCGCGCACTGGCTCGGGGCGAGGCCGCCGACGTGATCGCCATCGGCGCGGCCGTGCCCGTCTCGCGCCGCTCGACGTTGGGTGTCCCCGTCGGCGTCCGCGCGAACCTCCACCTCGCGCTCCAGCAGGGGAGCTTCGACGTCGTCCACGGCTTCGAGCCTGGACTGCCGAGCATCTCGTACCTCGCGCTGCGCGACTCGGAGGCGCTCGGTGTCGCCACGTTCTTCTCGCCCGAGCGGCTCGGCTATCCGCCGCGGCGAGCGCTGAGAGAGAAGCTGCTCGCTCGCATCGACGCCCTCCTCGCTACCTCTCAGACGACGGCCACGGCAGCAGCCGAGCGGTTTCCCGGCGACTACCGCATCGTCTCTCCCGGAGTCGACACCGAGTTGTTCAAGCCCGGCAAGAAGCGAAAGCTCGTCGCGATCGAGCTCCACTCCGGCTCTCTGCCCGTCGCGCGCGCTGCGCTCCGCTCGTTGCGCGACTTGCCGGGGTGGGACGCCGTGCTTGTCCGGACGAAGCCGCTGTCGACCCGGCCTGGAATCCCACTCGTGCTGCGGGACCGGGTGCACATCCGCTCCGGGCGCCGGCCTCAGGCCCGGGCCGCCATCCTTGCCGAGGCAGCGATCGTCGTGCCCGCCCCGACCGGCTCGGCCCGGCTCCGACTCGAGGCAGCGGCCGCCGGGGCAGTGCTTGCCGATCCTCCGGGTGTCTTCGATCAGCCCGAGCTCGCGGCGGCAGCGGTAGCCCGGCTCGTCGAGGACGACGCGTTGCGCGAGCGCCGCGGCCGGGAAGCGCGCGTCCGTGCCGAGGAGCAGAGCTTCGCCGCGGTGGCGAACGATCTCGACGAGATGTATCGCGGCCTCGGCGGTAGGCGTCGCACTCGCAAGCGCGACGCCGATCCTCTCGCCGACCGGCCCTGGATCGTCGCCGACCTGCACATGCACACGACGTGGTCGCACGACTGCTCGATCGAGGTGGACGAGCTGCTCGACCACGCCGAAGGGGAAGGGCTCGGGGCAATCGCGATCACAGACCACAACGTGTTCGGCGGCGCCCAGGAAGCGGTTGCGAAGTCGCGTGGGCGCGACCTGATCGTGATTCCCGGCGAGGAGGTGAAGACGGACGACCAGGGTGAGGTGATCGGGCTCTTCCTGCGCGAGGAGATCCCCCGGGGCATGTCGTTCGCCGAGACGGTCGCCGCGATCCGCGAGCAGGAGGGCGTCGTCTACCTCCCCCATCCGTTCGACCGGATGCATGCGATCCCGTTCCCGGCCACCGTGCACCGGCACCTGCACGAAATCGACGTCCTCGAGGTCTACAACGCGCGGCTGCTCTTCGAGGGCTACAACGACGAAGCAGCCCGTTTCGCACGGAAGTACGGCCTGCCCGCCGGTGCGGGGTCGGACGCGCACGTGCTGCAGGGAGTGGGCACCGGCGCGTTGCGGATGCGCGCTTTCGACGGGCCGGAGGAGTTCCTCCTCTCGGTGCGCACGGCCGAGGTACTGCGCCGGCCAAAGTCGCTCGCCTACCTCCAGAGCCTCAAGTGGGTGGCGCAAGTCAAGGAAAAGGTGCGCTAGGAGAGAACCGAGACAGGACTCTCGTGAGACGCCTTCCGTCAACCCAATCCGCTCGCGCGTTCCTCGGGCGTCGCTCGCAGTGCCCGGCCGGAGGGGACAGTACGTGTAGTACGGCCCCGGAGAGCCGGGTGCTGCGAGCGGCGTCAGGCGCCGGCGGAGCCCGGCTCTGCCGGGCGGGAGCCGGCGCCGGCGAGGGGCGCGCGTGACCGCTGTGCCTACCGATGAGATCTACCAGCGTTACCTGAAGAAGGCGATCTCCGAGATCAACGAGCTCGGCGACGAGATCGGCCGCGCAGGTGACGAGACGCACGTCCCCGTGCTCGGTTCCGGGCACCCGCTCGCAGACGTCTTCCTGCTCAAGTACGAGCCGAAGCCCTCCGAGGTGCAGGAGGGCGTTGCGTTCTACGGGCGGGCCGGCCAGGCCCTGCTGAAGTCGCTGCAGCGCCTGCGGGTCGACCCGATGTCGGTGTACGGAACGAACTGCCTCAAGTTCGCCGGCCAGGACCCGGAGGAAGCCAGGCCGTGGCTAACGCAGGAGCTGCACATCGTCCAGCCGAAGCTCCTGGTGCTGATGGGCGAGCCGACGGTCGAGTTCGCGAATGCACTCAAGTTCCCGCTCTCGGATCCAGTCGACCCGGCGACCGAGGGTCTTCAGCGCTTCACCGCGACCGTCGAGGCACTGGTTGTCCCGGACATCGACGCCGCGCTCGACGAGGCGCCGGCGAAGACGGCGTTCTGGAACGCCTTCAAGGCGCTCGGTCCGTGGTGGCAAGAGTTGCCGCCGTACTAGGCGGCCCGCGCCGGGCACTCGCACTCGCGGGCCTGACGGCGATGATCGCGGCGTACACGGCCGCCGCCAACCGTCTGTGGAGCGGCGGCCTCTGGCCGGACATCCTCTTCATCGCGCTCGTTCTGATCCCGGCGACGTTCACGGTGGTGCTCGTGCTGCTGCCGATCGCGTTCCGGCCGGGGCTGTTGCCGATCGCACTTGCGCTGGTCGTGGTCGCAGTTGTCGCGGGGTTCGCCGACCTCGACGTCATCTTCAACCTGGCGAAGCTGTTCGCGCTCGTTCTGCTCGGCTTCTGGTTCCTCTCGTACTTCGAGAATGTCGCCTGGGCGGCACTGGTTGCAATCATCATTCCGTGGGTCGACATCTGGTCCGTCTTCTTCGGGCCGACCGGGAAGATCACGAGCGACCACGAGAGCATCTTCGAGCACGTCTCGATCGCCTTCCGCGTGCCCGGAGGGAACGCCACGGCGAACCTCGGGCCACCGGACATCCTCTTCTTCGCCCTGTTCACCGCGGCGGCGCGGCGGTTCGGGCTCCGGACCGGCTGGACCTGGTTGGCGATGAGCGGCCTGATCGCGTGCACGCTCATTCTCTCCGTGAAGCTCGACCGCGGCCTGCCGGCCCTCCCCGCGATCGCCTTCGGGTTCCTGCTCGCCAACGCCGACCTGCTCTGGCACGCGCTGCGGCGCCGCGGGCGCGCTCCCGTCCACATCTACAGCCGGGCGGGTGTCTACGACCTCGGGGCGGACGTGATCGAGCGGATGCCCGCGAAGATCGTGCTGCTGACGCGCGAGCACCCGCCGGTCACGGCGACAATCGAACCGGTCCGAACCGAGGATCGCTTCCCGGTCGAGAAAGCGGATGCGCCGGGGGCGGAGATCCTCTGCCGTCTCACGATCGGCGGCGCCGACGCCGGTGAGGCGCTCGTGCACGACCTCCCGAACGGGCTCGTGGTCGAGCCGCGCGAGCCGAGCCCGATTCCACTCAGCAACGTCCACCCCGAGCAACTCGCCGCGGACGAGGCAAAGGTGGAGCGGCTCAGGCGCGAACGCAGCTAGATGACATAGCGTTCCGCCATGCGCGACGACCTCGACGAGCCGATCAGGCGGGCGCTCCACGACGCGCAGCTCGATCTGTCGCTCGAGTTCAACCATGCTGCGGACGGAACGAAGTCCGGCACCGTCGTGCTCAGGAACGCGGACGGAAAGGCAGTCGCCGAGGTGCCGCTCGACAGTCCCGAGGCGATGAACGTCGCGCTCGCGCGGGTCGTGCTGCTCGGCTTCCGCAACTCCGTGCCGGCACCGCGTCTCGATCCTGCGACGCCGCAAGCGCCGAGCCCGAGCCCGCAGGTCGAGGCGAGCGTGCTCGTGGCCGGTGTCGACGGCTACCGCAAGGGCTGGGTGGCTGTCTCGCTCGACCCCAGCGGAGACGTCGAGGTCTCGACGCATGTCACGTTCGCCGAGGTCCTGTCGCTGCGGGCCCAGGTGATCGCGGTCGACATTCCAATCGACCCGCCCGGGCTCGGTGCGCGGCCGGCCGATGCAGCGGCCCGAGCCTTCGTGGGCGGCAGCCGTGCGAGCAGCGTCTTTCCGACTCCTCCCCGCGCAGCCCTCGAAGCACGCACGTTCTCGGAGGCGAACGAGATCACGCGGACGGTCACCGGCAAGGGGCTCTCCCAGCAGGCGTTCGCGCTCGGCAAGAAGATCCTCGAGGTGCACGAACTGGCGGAGGTCGACGAGCGCGTGATCGAGATGCACCCCGAGGTCTCGTTCTGCGAGCTCTCCGGGGCGCACGTGTTCGAGTCGAAGCACACACCCGACGGCCTCGAACGACGGCGGGAAATCCTCGCCGACGCAGGGATCAAGCTGCCGGGCGCTGTGCGGGGAATCCCCGAAGCGGACCTGCTCGACGCCGCCGTCGGAGCCTGGACGGCAGCCCGCTACTCGGCGGGGAAGGCGCAGCCGGTCCCGGCGGGGCACGCCGACCGGCTCGGCGCGATCTGGCGCTAGCTCGCGTCAGGTGCGCGTGAGGAGCGCGACCGCCTCGACGTGCGGTGTGTGCGGGAACATGTCGACAGGCCGCACGCGCGCGAGCTCGTAGCCGTGCTCCGCGCGCAGCACCTTCACGTCTGACGCGAGCGTCGTCGGGTTGCACGAGACGTAGACGATCCGCTCCGCGCCGAGCGCGCCCGACCGCTTCAGTGCTTTCCCCGCCAGGCCGGCGCGCGGCGGGTCGACGACGACCACGTCGGGCTGGCCGGCCCGCTCGGCGAGATCCTCGAGCGACTGACCGACGTTGCCTGCGAAGAACGCCGCGTTGCCGATCGAGTTCAGCTCGAGGTTCTCGAGCGCGCATGCGACCGACTCCTCCGAGATTTCGACACCCCAGACACTCAGCGCGTTCCGCGCCATCGAGATCCCGATCGTGCCGGTTCCGCAATAAAGGTCGTAGACCGTTTCGGTTCCCGTCAGCGCGGCGTACTCGATCGCGATTTCGTACAGCTTCTCCGCCATCTCCGTGTTCGTCTGCAGAAAGGCATTCGGGCGGACGCGGAAGCGCAGCCCGAGCAGCTGCTCCTCGATCGCGTCCTCGCCCCAGAGGAGCGTCGAGGGAAGGTTCGTCACCTCGGACGGCGTGTCGTTCACCGCCCAGTGGATCGAGCGCACCTCGGGGAAGCGGTTGAGTACCTCGACGAAGTAGCCGCGCTCGAACTTCTCTCCCGGCGCAGTGACGAGCACGACGAGCGCCTGACCGGTATTCCGGCCCTCGCGGACGACGAGATGGCGGAGGTAGCCGGTGTGCTCGGTCTGGTCGTACGCGACGAGGTTCTCCTCGCGTGCCCAGTCGCGGACGGCGTTCCGGATCGAGTTGCCGAGGTCGGTCGTCAGCCAGCACTTCTCGATCTCGAGCACCTCGTCCCAGCGGCCCGCCTTGTGGAAGCCGAGCGTAGGCCCGTCAGGCGTCTGGGTGAAGGAGTACTCCATCTTGTTGCGGTAGAAGAACGGCGATTCGGCCGGCAGGATCGGCTCCAGGGGCGGCTCCGCAATCCCGCCGATCCGCTTGAGGGCGTCGCGGACCTGGTCTTCCTTCGCCGCGGCCTGGACGGCGTAGTCGAGATCCTGAAAGCGACAGCCGCCACAGACGGGGTAGTGAGCGCACGGCGCGTCGATGCGGTGCGGCGACGGCTCGAGAACGTCGGTCGCGAGCGCCTCTGCGAAACCGCGCTTCACCTTCGTCACCCGGGCCCGGACTCGATCACCCGGCAACCCTTTGCGAACGAAGACGACGAACCCGTTCAGCCGGGCGACACCGTTCCCGCCGTAGGCGAGCGAGTCGACCCGGAGCTCGACCTCCTCGTCCATCTTCACCGGCGCGGCCACGGAGTGAGGGTAGCTACGGGTAGCTACGGGTCGCGGCGGGTGATCACGACAGCGGCGAGTGCGGAGAACACGCTCACGTAGCCGAGCGCAAGCAGCACCGCACCACCGCCGTTGAGCACGAACTCGTTGCCCTCGCCACCGACTATGCCGCCGAGCGACGACCCTGGGAGGAACTTGGAGACCGGATCCGGCTCGCCGACCTCCGTCAGCAGCAGGCCCGAGAGTACGGTGATCACCGACTCGACGACCAGGATCCAGATGAACCAGCCGACGAGCGCGCCGACCTGGCTCTGGACGATCGCGCCCACTGCAGCAGCGAGCACGGCCGTCAGGATGAACGCGAGCAACACCCGGCCGACGCCCTCGAGAGCCTGATCGTCCAGCTGCAGCGACTCCCCTCGCCCCGCAAGCCACGGCAGTGCCACTGCGGCCGCAGCAGTGACCGCACTCAGGGCGAACACGAGGCCGACGATCGCCGCGGACACGAGCTTCGCGAACAGGACGCGGACGCGGTGCGGCTCTGCGAGAAAGGTGGTCATGATCGTGCCGTGCCGGTACTCGTTCGTGACGAGCAGAATCCCGAGCACGGTCACGAACACGGTCCCGAAGCTCGCTGCTTGGCCGAGCGAGAGCGCAGGGTCGGAGTCGTCCCGGTCGACCGAGCCCGAGCCCACGAAGCCAGCCGCCGCGCCGGCGCTGAGCAGAACCGTCCCGAGCAGCAGGACGTACGACGTGCGGATGGTCCGCAGCTTCACGAGCTCTGACGCCAGAAGCCTCACGCGGGCGTGCTCGCCCCCTCTGTGAGCTCGAGAAAGACGTCCTCGAGCGATTCCGCGTCGGCCACGAGCTCGTGGAGGACGATTCGCTCGGCGGCGGCGACCTCACCCACCGTCGCCGGAGGAGCATCGACGGCGAGCCCGTCGTCGCCCAGGGGTTGAGCATCGGTCCCGGCACGTACGAGCGCCGCCGCGAGCCGGTCGCGGTCCGGCGTGCGAACCCGCGTCCCGCGCCCGCTGCCGGCCGCCAGGACCTCGGCCATCGGCGCCTGCTTGATCAGCCGGCCCTTGGCGATGATCACGACGTCGTCGGCCAGCTGCGCCATCTCGGTGAGAACGTGGCTGGAGACGAGCACCGTGCGCCCCTCGCGCGCGAGCGAGCGGAGCAGGTCGCGCAGCCAGCGGATGCCCTGAGGATCGAGCCCGTTCGCCGGCTCGTCCAGCACGAGCACCTGCGGGTCGCCCAGCAGCGCGCCGGCGAGCGAGAGGCGCTGCTTCATCCCGAGCGAGTAGCCCTTCGCGCGCCGGTTCGCAGCCTCCGTGAGGTCGACGAGTTCCAGCGCCTCATCGACACGCGCGTCGTCGATGCCGCCCGCCGCCGCGATCGTACGCAGATGGTTGCGGCCGGTCCGGCCCGGGTGGAACGCGTTCGCCTCGAGGATCGCGCCGACCGTGCGGACGGGGTCGTCGAGCTCCGCATAGTGGCGCCCGAGGATCGTCGCGTCGCCGCTCGTCGCGTGGAGAAGCGCAACGAGTGCACGCAGGGTCGTCGTCTTGCCTGCGCCGTTCGGGCCGAGGAAGCCGGTGACCCGTCCGGGCTCGGCGCGGAACGAGAGATCGTCGACGGCGAGGACGTTGCCGTACCGTTTCGTGAGGTGCGTGACCTCGATCACGACAGAGCAGTCACGTACACGGACCGCTCGCGGGGGCCGTCGAACTCGCAGAGGAAGATCCCTTGCCAGGTCCCTAGCGCGAGGCGGCCGTCGCGAACCGGCACGAGCACGTCGGAGCCCATGAACGCCGCGCGGATGTGCGTCGGCGCGTTCTCCTCTCCCTCTTCGATGTGCTGCCACGGCCAGTCCTCGGAGACGATCCGCTCGAGCGCCGCCTCGAAGTCGCGCGCGACGGCAGGATCGGCGTGCTCGTTGATCGTGACGCCCGCGGTTGTATGCGGGACATAGACGAGAGCCGCCGTCGCGCCGTTGAGCTCGCCGAGCGCCGCCTCTACTTGCCGCGTGATGTCGACGAGCTGGCTCCGGCGCTCGGTTTTCACTCTCAACTCCTGCACGGCGCGTATCCTAGGCCGCGTGAGCGAGTCAACGTTCAGTGACCGCGAGCTCGACGGCTATCGCACCGGCGCCGACCGCTTCATCGCCGAGCTCGACGAGGAGTACTACCTCCACTACGCGGGCTTGAAGCCCGACTTCGAGCTGCGCGCGATCTACGAGCGCCACGCCGATCTCATCGACCTCGAGACGATCAAACGGCTCGGCGAGACGGTCGACGGCCGCACGAACCTGGAGCTCTTCCGCTTCGGCTGCGAGGGCTACCTCGGCGAGCTCACGCGCGAGCACGCCGAGAAGATCGCGGAGCTGGAGACGAAGCTCGAGACGCAGCACGACGGCGAGGCGGTCGGCTACCGGATGCTGCCGCCGACGATCGCGAACACCGCCGACCGGGACTCGCGGGCACGGCTCGAAGCTGCGCGGAACGATCTGACCGAGGAGCACCTGAACCCGCTCTACCTCGAAGCCGCGCATCTGACTCAGCGCGCGGTCCCGGAGCTCGGCGCGCCCACCTACTTCAACCTCTATCGCGATCGCTTCCAGTACGACCTCGAGGGGCTCGCGTCGCAGTGCCGCGCGTTTCTCGACTCCACCGAGCGGCTCTACGAGGAGTCGATGGACCGTGTCCTGCGCGAGCGCGTCGGCATCGGGCTCGCCGAGGCGGAGCGCTACGACGTGCGGCGCTTCTTCCGCGGCTCCACCTGGGACGCCGCCTTCCCGGCGGACCGAATGGTCCCGGCGCTGCGCGGCACGCTCTCGAATCTCGGCATCGACCTCGATGCTCAGGACAACGTCCACCTCGACGTGGAGGAGCGGCCGACGAAGAGCCCGCGCGCGTTCTGCGCGCCGATCGAGATCCCCGGCAAGGTGATGCTGGTGATCCAGCCACAGGGCGGCCCGGACGACTGGTACGCGCTCTTCCACGAGGCCGGGCACACCGAGCACTTCGCCTTCACCAGCCCCGACCTGAAGATGGAGGAGAAGCGGCTCGGCGACAACGCGGTCACCGAAGGCTGGGCGATGCTCTTCGACCACCTGATCGACGACCGCGCGTGGCTCTCGAGCATGCTCGACTTTCCGCGGCCGGAGACCTTCGCGGCGGAGGGTGCGGTGCAGCTTCTGTTCTACGTCCGCCGCTACTGCGCCAAGCTCATCTACGAGATCGAGTTCCACGCCGCGCCCGACCCGACGCAGATGGAGAGCCGCTACGTCGAGATCCTCGGCGACGCGCTCAAGGTCGAGCCGAGCCCGACTGACTACCTCTCCGACATCGACTCGAGCTACTACGTCACGTCGTACCTCCGCGCGTGGGCCTTCTCGGCGCAGATGACGACCTTCATGCGAGAAGAGTTCGGCAACGATTGGTTCCGCCGCCGTGAGGCGGGCTTGCTCCTGAAAGAGCTGTGGGAGCTCGGCCAGCAGCCGAACGCCGACGAGCTGTTGAAAGACGTGACGGGCGCAGCGGTCGAGATGGAATCCGTCGCGGAGCAGGTCCGCTCGGCGATCCCCACTCCCGCTTAGAGCGCGCCGCCTGCGGCCGGAGGTGCACCGGCGTCGGCGCCTTCGTCACCGACAACCTCGCGCGCCAGGAAGTCCTCGATCAGCATCACGTTGTCACGCGAGCGCTCGACGACCGTGAGCAGGGCGGCCATCGAGGAGATCTCCTCGCGCTGCTCCTGCAGGAACCAGTGCAGGAACTGCTCGCCGACGAGGTCGCCTTCCGTCCGCGCGAGCTTCGCCAGATCGGAGATCTGCTCGGTCACGCGCTTCTCCTGCTCGAGGGCAAGCCGGACGGGCTCGACGACGTCCGCAAACTCGGTCTGCGGCGCCTCGATCCCCGGGATCGTGATGGGCTCGTCGGCGTCCAGCAGGTACTGGACGATCATCATGGCGTGGTTTCGCTCCTCCACCGCCTGCCGGTAGAAGTGCGCCGCGAGCCTCGGGAGCGTGAGGGCGTCGTAGTAGACGGCGATCGCGACGTACTGCTGCGACGCGCCGAACTCGTGCCCGACCTGCTCGTTGAGGCCGTCCGGAAACGGAGCCATGCGCCCGACTCTAACGGGATACCATCGCCGCGTGCTGCCGCTCCGCGACAACGTGCCGACGCGGTCGTTCCCGCTCGTCACGATCGCGTTGATCGCGGTGAATGTCCTCGTTTGGGTGGCCTACCAGCTCCCCGACCTGGAGGGCTCAGTCATCTCCCTGGCCTTCCAGCCGTGCGAGGTCGAGGGCTCTTGCGCCCAGGTCGGGCACGGCTGGCTTCTGACCTCGTTCACAGCAATCTTCATGCACGGCAGCTGGGCACACCTGCTCGGCAACATGCTCTTCCTCTGGATCTTCGGCAACAACGTCGAGGACGCGCTGGGCACGATCCGGTACCTCTTCTTTTACCTTCTCGGCGGCTACGCGGCGACGGCGACCCAGACCTTTGTGACCCTGATGTTCGCAAGCGACTTCGAGGCAACAATCCCGAACATCGGTGCCAGTGGGGCCGTCTCGGCGGTGCTCGGCGGTTACATCGTGCTGCTGCCGCACGCCAAGGTGCTGACCATCATCGTCTTCATCCTGCGCGAGGTCCCAGCCGTGCTCTTCCTCGGCATCTGGTTCGGATTCCAGCTGCTCGAAGGCAGTACGTCGCTCGCCTCCCCGCAAGCGGGCGGCGGCGTCGCGTTCTTCGCCCACATCGGCGGCTTCGTCTTTGGCATGGTCACTGTCAAGCTCTTCCAGAAACGCCGACCACTCGCCCCGGTGTACTGACGATGACCTTCGAAGAACACGTACTCGCCGCGCTCGACTCGCTGCCGCCGGAGCTCGCACGCGGGCTCGAGAACGTCGCGGTCGTGATCGAGCCGCAGAATCGCGAGGAGCCTGACCTCTACGGCCTCTTCGACCAGCCGGAGTACATGCCCGCCAAGATCTCGATCTACCAGCGGCCGCTCGAGGAGGACTTTCCCGACCCGGCGGAGCTCGAGGAACAGATCAGGATCACGGTCCTGCACGAGCTCGCCCACTACTTCGGCTTCGAAGAGGACCGGATCTCAGACCTCGGCTACGAGTGATTGTTGTGTTTTCGTTCAGCCGTTTCCGCTCTGGAATCAGGACGGCGTGCTGCTCGTTTGAAGAAGCATGCGAACGATTCCAGAGATTCATGCAGAAATCGAGCGCCTGAGCGAGGTGCGTGGAGAGCTGTGGCAGGACCTCTCCTACGGCCGGCAGCAGGCGATCGTGGACGAGATCAAGCACATCGACGAGCAGCTCGTCACGCTGTGGGACGAGCACCGTGCCGAACGCGCCCGCATCCGCTTCGGTGAGCGCGACGACATCGTGCGCCGCGCCCGCCAGGAAGAGCGCCTGGAGCGCGCGGCCTAGCTGAAGTACCATCGGGCCCACCATGGGCCTGAAGGGGTTGCTCGATCGAAACGAGGAACCCTCCGATATCGAGTCGGAGCGTGAAGCCCTGCGGCGACAGCGCGCCGAGGCGTCTACCGAGCTGGAGACACTGAAGCGAACCGTCTCCGAGCGTGTCGTGGCCGTCCAGCAGCGCGAGCACGAGTTGGCCGAGGCGCTTGCGCGCGTCGAGAAGCGAGAGCAGAAGCTCACCGCCGCGGAGGGCCGCGGCTCGCGGCTCGAGTCGGTGCGGCTCAAGCTCGCCGAGGCCAAAGAGGCGCGAAGCGCCCTCGACGAGCGCCGAGCCGAGCTGGACGCACGCGAGTCCGCGCTGGCCGCCCGCGAGGCGGCGGCAGCGAAGGGAGTCAGCGTTGAAACAACACAAGCTCCCGTCGCTCCCGAGGCCGTCCCGGAGGTCGAGCCCCGCACGCGGGAGCTCGACGAGCGAGAGGAAGCGCTCGCCGCTCGCGAGTCCGAGCTCGAGCAGCGTGTGGCCGAGCTCGAAACGACTGCAGGCGAGCTCGACGCGCGTTCCGGCGACCTGACCGAGAGAGAGCACAGGCTGGCCGAGCGCGAGGCCGCGATCGAGGCGCGGGAGCAGGCAAGCGTTGAAGCAACACAAGCTCCCGAGCCGGCCGAAACGAACGAGCGCGACGAGCTCGAGGCAAAGCTCGACGCGAAGCTCGCAGAGCTCCGTCAGGCCGAGCTCGCCTTCGCGCGCACCCATGCCGAGCTCGCCAAGCGCAGCGACGACCTGGCCGAGCGGGACGCAGCGCTCGCCGCGCGCGAGCGTACGCTGGCCGCGAAGGAGGCGCCGCCGAGCAGCGACCTGGAAGGGCTCGAGGCCCGCATCCGCCGCCTCGAGCAGGGCGGCCGCAAGCGCGAGGCCGAGCCCCAGACCTTCAGTGCCGGCCTACGTGCCCTCCAGGAGCGCGGCCTGCGCCCCAAGCAGGGCGAGCAGCCCCTGCACTAGCGCTGCAAAGACCCTTTGTGAGAAACTCCCGCCGATCACAGCCGGGGCCGCCGTTCAGCCCCGGTTGACCCTAGGGGGAAGACCAACGAGGAGGGTTCGATGATTGCTCGCAGGGCATTCGCCCGCGCACTCACCGCCGCCGCGCTCGCCTGTCTCGTGGCCGCGTCCGGCGCCTTGTCGGACACGGGCACCGACGCCGCAGCGGTCGCGCGCGACCACGCGCGGACACACGCGCAGGAGCTCGGGCTGACCGGCTCGGACGTCGCGCAGATGCAGGTCGACACCACTACCACCGACGCTCACACCGGCGTCACCCACGTCTATCTCGTGCAGACGCACGAAGGAATCGAGGTCTTCAACGGCCTCATGACCGTCAACGTGGCTCGCAACGGCAAGGTGCTGAGCGCTGCGAGCCGGTTCGTCCCCGGCCTCACAGCCGCGATCCGCGGCGATGCCGAGGAGACGACCGACGCGACGGAGGCCGCGGAGTCCGCGGCGACCGCCCTCGGTCTCCGCCCCACCGAGGAGCTGAAGGTGATCGACCGCGACGGCGGCGCGGACGAGGAGACGACCGTCTCCGACGGCGGCGTCTCGTCGAAGCCGATCGACGCCAAGCTCGTGTGGTCACCCACCGGCTCGGGAGTGCGGCTCGCCTGGCAGATCGAGATCGACGAGACCAGTGGCCAACACTCGTGGAACGCTCTCGTCGACGCCGACTCAGGCGTCCTCCTCGCCAAACACGACATGGTCGTCCACGACGACGCCGCGGCTTCCGCCAGCGCCGTCTCGACCGCGAGCGGCACGGCCTCGCAGCTCGCGCAGTTCGCGGCGACGGACGGGGCGAAGTACCGCGTCTATCCGATGCCCTTCGGCAGCCCGCTCGACGGCGACCGCGCGCTCGTGGAGAACGCGGCCGACCCGTCCGCCTCACCGTTCGGCTGGCACGACACCGACGGCGTCGCAGGCGCGGAGTTCACGATCACGCGCGGCAACAACACCCACGCCTACGAGGACCGCAACGACAACAACCTCGCCGACCCGGGCAGCAGCCCGGACGGCGGCGCCGGGCTCCTCTTCGACTTCCCGCTCGACCTGAGCGCAGCACCGAGCGCGTCGATCCCGGCGTTCGTGACCAACCTCTTCTACTGGAACAACATCGTCCACGACGTCTTCAACGGCTACGGCTTCGATGAGGCGTCCGGCAACTTCCAGAACAAGAACTACACCGGTGCGCCGGGCGGCCTCGACGAGGTCCGCGCGGAGGCGCAGGACGGCAGCGGGGGCAACAACGCCAACTTCAACACGCCGGCGGACAACGGGAACGCGAATGGGACTTCCCGCCCGCGGATGCAGATGTTCGAGTGGCGCTCGACGCAGCCGAACCCGATCGTGATCTCGCCGCCGTCGGCGATCGCGGGGACGTACTTCGGGCCAATGGCCGGGTTCGGGCAAAGCCTCGCGACGACGGGGCCGATCAGCGGTCAGGTCGTCGCCGTCAACGACGGCAGCACCGTCGGCGTCACGACACCGACGGGCACGCTCGACGATGGCTGCCAGGCCTACACGGTGCCGGCGGGGGCGATCGCGCTCGTGCAGCGTGGCGCCTGCAACTTCACGCTGAAGATCATCAACGGGCAGAACGGCGGCGCCGCCGCTGTGATTGTCGGAAACAACATTCCCGGCCCGCCAACCGGCATGAGCGGGACCGGCAACGAGTTCCGGCAGGCGCAGATCCCGTCGGTGATGGTCAGCCAGTCGGACTACCAGCTGTTCGTGCCGGCGGCGCCCTTCAACGCGACGATCTCGGACGGCACCGGCGGCGCAGTGAACCGTGACTCCGACCTCGATGCCGGTGTGATCGGGCACGAGTACGGCCACGGCATCTCCAACCGCCTCACCGGCGGCCGGCTCCGCGTCAACTGCCTCGGCAATGCCGAGCAGATGGGCGAAGGCTGGAGCGACTTCGTCGGCCTCGTCTTGACGGCGAGTACCTCCGACCGGCCCACCACCACGCGCGGAGTGGGCACGTACGTCAGCTTCCAGCCGAACACCGGCAACGGGATCCGGCCGACTCCGTACACGACCGACAAGACGGTCAACCCGTCCACGTACGCATCCGTTGCCGATGCGGTCAACATCAGCCTGCCGCATGGCATCGGCTACGTCTGGAACTCGATGTTATGGGAGATGTACTGGAACCTCGTCGACCGGTACGGCTTCAACCCGAACGTCTACGACGACTGGTCGACCGGCGGGAACAACCTCGCGATCCAGCTCGTGATCGACGGGATGAAGTTCCAGCCGTGCTCGCCCGGTTTCGTCGACGGCCGGGACGCCATCCTCACCGCCGACATCGCCCTCACCGGCGGCGCCAACACGTGCGAGATCTGGCGTGGCTTCGCCAAGCGTGGACTGGGCTTCTCGGCGAGCCAGGGCAGCTCGAACAACCGCACTGACGGCGTCGAGGCATTCGACCTCCCCGCCGCCTGCACCGCGGCCACCTTCGGCGGATTCGCCCCGCCGGTCGGCACCGCAAGGGTGACCGCGGCCAAGGCGGGCTCGTTCGTGCCGCTCAAGTTCACCATCAGCGGCGCGCCGCCGACGGCGATCGACTCGCAGCAGGTCAACTGCACGACCCTCGCGGCCGAGGGCTCGACGCCCATCGTCGCCGACACGTCGAAGCTGACGCGAACCGGCGACTCGTTCCACCTGAACTGGAAGACGGACGGCAGCTGGGCCGGGCAGTGCCGCCGGCTGACGCTGCGTCTTCCCGCCGCGGCGGACGCGGTCACGTACTTCCGCTTCCGCGTCGGCGCGTAAGAGCTAAAGCGGGGCGCCGGGTTCGACCGGCGCCCCGCTCCTCTACACTGGCCCTCGACTGGGGCGTTAGCTCAGATGGGAGAGCGCCGCGTTTGCAACGCGGAGGTCGCCGGTTCGATCCCGGCACGCTCCACTATCCGCAGTCAGGAATCTGCGGCAGCAGATTCCGTGACGCGAAGACCCCTGAAGGGTCGCTTCGCTCCCGGGCTCGGCCTGTCGAAGGCCTGGTTCCCGCCCTTACGTCGGCCACGTTTCACTCGGCACAGCGGGGGTAACGGCTCGCCCGTATCCAGTCCGACTACGGGGAAGGGGACTACCCATGTCGAGGTTCAGGCCCAGGCTTTGGCTCGCAGTGTCGATTCTGGCGCTCGGTGCGGCGATCGCCGGGGGCGTCGTCGCCGCGACGCAACCGAGCGACGAGCAGGCACTCCAGCCCACACGGCACCCAGCCGATCACGGCATCGAGTCGCGCGTCAACTCGCTGCTTGCGAAGATGACGACCGAGGAGAAGCTGCAGCAGATCCAGCTCCTGCCGGACTTCCTCGTCACCGACGACGGCGTGCGCAAGGGTCTCGGCTCGGTCCTGAGCGTGACCGACCCACAGAGGATCAGAGACCTCCAGCGCATGGCCGTCGAGGAGTCGCGGCTCAAGATCCCAATCCTCTTTGCCTTCGACACGATCCACGGGTTCCGGACGGTCTTCCCGATCCCGCTCGCCACAGGAGCGAGCTTCGATCCGCAGGTGGCGTCCGACGACCACAAGTACGGCGCCCGCGAGTCGGCAGTCGTCGGGCTCAAGCAGACCTACGCCCCGATGATCGACGTTTCCCACGAACCGCGCTGGGGCCGGATCGCCGAGGCCGCCGGCGAGGATCCCTACCTGAACTCGGTGCTCGCGGCAGCGCGAGTCAAGGCGATTCAAGGGTCGGACTACAGCGCGCCCGACAAGCTCGTTGCGAGCCCGAAGCACTTCGCGGCGTATGGCCAGCCCGAGAGCGGCCGCGATTACAACACGACGGACATGTCCGTCCAGCGGCTCTGGAACTTCTACCTGCCGCCCTTCAAGGCCGCGATCGATGCCGGCGCGGACACGGTCATGTGCTCGTTCAACGCGATCAACGGCGTGCCGGGCTGTGGCCACGACGAGCTGATGAACGAGATCCTGAAGGACGAATGGGACTTCGACGGGTTCGTCGAGAGCGACTGGACCGCCGTGGCCGAGATGCGAGCCTGCCCGCCGAAGACACCCGACGCCGGCGAATGCGGGCACGGAGTCGCCGCCGACGGACCGGGTGCCGCAGCGCTCGCGCTCAACTCCGGCGTGGACTCCGAGATGACGAGCACGCTGATCCGCGACTTCGGTGCGCAGCTGCTGCAGGAACGCCGGATCTCGATGAAGCGGGTCGACGACGCGGTGCGCAGGATCCTGCGCGTCAAGTTCCGCGCCGGCCTGTTCGAGCATCCGTACGCACCGTTCACGCCTGCACAGGCCGAGGCGCAGATGCTGCGGCCCGACGCGGTAGCGGCCGCGCGCAAGGCGGCGGGCCGCTCGATGGTGCTGCTCCAGAACAAGGGCGGGATCCTGCCGCTCAATCCGGCCAAGAAGACAGCGGTGATCGGCCCTCTCGCCAGGAACCAGCACGACATGCTCGGTCCGTGGTGGGGTGTCGGCCGCGACAGCGATGTCGTGACCGTCTTCGACGGCATCAACACGCAGAGCCCCGGCGCGACCTACGCCGAGGGCTGCAAGCTCTCGAACACCGAGCCGCCGCACACGGATCCCGAAGGCTGCGGCTCCGATGCCGGCTTTGCCGCGGCGGTTGCCGCCGCCCAGGCGGCGGACCAGGTCGTGCTCGCCCTCGGCGAGACGCGCGAGATGAGCGGCGAGGCCGCAGCGCGCAGCACGCTCGACCTTCCCGGCCGGCAGGAAGAGCTGATCCGGGCGATCAAGGCGACCGGGAAGCCGTACGTCGTCGTTCTGTTCACCGGCCGCCCGCTCGCGCTGGAGGACGTGGTCGACGATATGCCCGCACTCCTCGAGGCCTGGTTCCCGGGCGTGCAGGCAGGCAATGCGGTCGCCGATGTCCTGTTCGGCAAGGTGAATCCGGGCGGGAAGCTGCCTGTGTCGTTCCCGCGGCGGCTCGGCCAGGTGCCGATCTACTACAACCACGAGCCGGCCGGAAGGCCGTGCAACCCGGACGTGAAGTGGAATTCGCGCCACCGCGACATCCCGAGCTGCTCGCCGCTCTTCGAGTTCGGCTACGGGCTCAGCTACACGACGTTCGAGGTCTCGAACCTGCAGCTGAGCTCCTCGACCGTGTCGCGCCACCGCAGCCTCACTGCCTCGGTGAGCGTGAAGAACACGGGCAGCCGCAAGGGTGACGACGTCGTCCAGCTCTACATCCACGACCCGGTGGCCAGCATCTCGCAGCCTGTCCGCCGGCTGCGGGGGTTCGAGCGCGTGACCCTGAACCCGGGCGAGACGCGAAGGGTGACGTTCACGCTCGACAGGAGCGACTTCGGCTTCTACGACGACCGCGGCAGGCTCGTCGTGGAGCCGGGCCAGATCGATGTCTACGCCGGCGACAGCTCGAGCGCGGCCCTCGTGCAGTCGTTCACGGTGGAGGGATAGCAACCCAAGGACGTGAGGCGCGGCGCCCGGCTCGTTGGGCGCCGCGCCGAATCGCGCGGTAGGGTCGGCGCGTGAATGTCAACACCACCGGCATGCCGACGACGGCCGGCTCCTGGGCACTCGCCGGCAGCAGGCCCCGCGACGCCTTCATCGCAAAGAAGCTCAAAGCCGCCGGCGCGATCATCATCGGCAAGGCCAACCTGTCCGAGTGGGCCAACTTCCGTTCCGGGCCTTCGTCGAGCGGCTGGAGCGGCATCGGTGGCCAGACGAACATGCCCTACGTCCTCGATCGCAACCCGTGCGGCTCGAGCTCCGGGTCCGGCGTCGTCGCGGGCGCTGATCTCGCGGTCGCGGCCGTCGCCACGGAGACGGACGGCTCGATCGTCTGCCCCTCCGGCGCCAACGGCGTGGCCGGGATCAAGCCGACACTCGGGTTGTGGAGCCGCGCAGGCGTCATCCCGATCAGCGCCGACCAGGACACGGCCGGCCCGTTGGCCCGCAACGTGACCGACGCCGCGGTCTCCTCGGCGCTGCGACCGGCGTCGACCCGATCGACGCTGCGACCGCCGCGCAGGGCGGCCACGCCTCCACCGACTACACCCAGTTCCTCGACGACGACGCGCTTGCGAGCGCGCGCATCGACGTCTGGCGCGCCGGCACCTACACCCGGCGCTGTGGGCCCGGCCGTCGAGCGGATCCTCGACGACTTCGAGCGACGCGCTCGAGGCACGAAGGCGCGACGCGTGATCGATGGGACCGACATCGACCTGTCGGCGACCGCCGGCGAGTTCCCGCGCGCTCCTGTGCGAGTTCAAGACGGACATCGCGACGTATCTCGACACCTACGTCGACGGGACGAACCCGGTGACCCGCCAGCCGTATCCGCAGACCCTGGCCGAGCTGATCGAGTTCAACCAGGCCCATCCCAACCTCGAGGGTCCCTGGAACGATCTCGTCTTCGAGCTCGCCGAGGCGACCAACGGGCGCGACGCGGTTGCGCCCAGTTTCGTGCCGCGTCACGCCGCCGGTTCAGGCCGCGATCGACGACCTCATGGCCGACGACGACCTCGACGCGATCATCGCACTGACGAACGGTCCGGCCTGGCCGACGTACTGCTAACCCGGACGAGGGCGATCTCAACGGCCGCTTCGCACTTCTTCGTGGGCTCGTCGTCGCCGGCTGCGTGTCGGGCTACGCCGACATCACCGTGCCCGCCGGCTACATCGAGGGACTGCCGGTCGGGATCACCTTCATCGGCGGCCGCTGGGCCGAACCGCAGCTGCTCGGCTTTGCGTACGACTACGAGCAGGCGACGCACGTTCGTGTTCCGCCGCAGTTCATCCCCACGATCGGCGACGATCTGTTCCCCGGCGTGCCGACCCCGCCGGCGCAATCGCAGCGGCAGCAAGCGACCGAGAGTCAGCGCCACTTCGTCGCGCGCCTCCGCTAGAGACCCTCTCGCCGAGACAACGAAGCCCGGCCACTCGGCCGGGCTTCGTGCTGCGCCGCGCTCGCTCGGCGTGGGCGGCCAGAGCAAGAACGCCGCGCCGTTGACGTAAGAACTCGCGCCTCGGCGACACCAATCGCTCCGACACCCCTGACAAGGAGGAAAGGATGCCCTGGGGCGATTGGATCAACGAGCTGCCGACCGCGTTCTTCATGGTCGTGCACATCGCGGCGTTCGCGCTCGGCGCCGGCTTCGCGTGGCTGGCGTTCAAGCGCGAGCTCTCGCTGCTCGGAACGGCGTTCTCGCTCTTCGCCGTGGCCGAGCTGACCTACATGACCTACCACCTCGACTGGACCGTGTTCCTGTTCGCGCACACGATCGCCGAGGTCTTCGACCTGGTCGCGTTCGTGCTCGTCTTCGCAGCCGCCGTCTGGCAGGTCGCCGACGCTCGCCGGCCCGCGCTCGAGTCAAGCCGCTGATGCAACGGGCTCTCCCTGTCGCCCTGCTCGCCGCGGCCCTGCTCGGGGTCGCGGCGGGTTGCGGCGGCTCCGGCGACTCGCTCCGGTCGCGACGACGGAGGTGACGATGGCCAAGAGCTATCGCTTCGATCCCGAGAAGATCGAGGTCGACGCCGGCTCGAGCGTCACCTGGACGAACGACGACAACTTCACCCACACGGTGCAGGTCGACGGGCAGGAGGACCACAAGGTGGAGCGCGGCAAGAGCGTCTCGATCACGTTCGACAAGCCCGGCACCTACAAGTACGTCTGCACGCTGCACAGCCGGGACATGGACGGTGAGGTGATCGTCAAGTGATCACGCCTGCCGCGATCGAGCGCGACCTCGTCATCGTCGCCTGCGCGATCAGCGCCGGCATCCACGCCGCACTCATCCCGGTCATCTGGCGGAAGGCGCCGCGGCCGGCGCGGGCTTTGCGCTTGCGGCCGCACTCCTGGTCGCAGTCGCCGTCGCGCTGACGCGGGTCGTCAGCGCTGCCGCGCTCGCGCGGCCGCGGCTCTCTTCGGCGGGCTGCTGCTGAGTTACGGCCTCGCCGTGACCACCGGGGTGCCTCTGCTCCATCCCGACCCGGAAGCAATCGACGGGCTCGCGCTCTTCACCAAGGCCGTCGAGCTGGTCGGACTGGTCGCTGCGATGCATCTGCTCCAGCGACGTCGTCTGACGGTTCACCGGTACGCCCCGATCCCGCTGGGACTGACCATGCTGATCGCCTTCTTCAGCGCGTTTGCATCGCTTGCCGTCTCGCACGGTCACACCGTCTGATGCAACTCGCGCTGGTTGAGCCTATGGTCCGGTCAGTGGAACCGACCGTCCAACCAGCTCGAAGTCCTCGAGTACCCCACGCTCGACGAGGAGTCGCGCCGCTGGCTCGACGAGCTTCGTGCGGATGGAGCGACCAAGGACGCCGCGGTCGCACGGCTGCACGCCCTGCTGCTGCGCGCAGCCCGCTTCGAGGTCGCCCGCCGGCGGCCGACGCTGCCGCACCTGCGCGGCGACGAGCTCGACGACATCGCGCTCGAGGCCGCCGACGATGCACTGATGAGCGTGCTCAGGCGGCTCGACGACTTCCGCGGCGCCAGCCGCTTCACGACCTGGGTCTACAAGTTCGCGCTGCTCGAGGCAGCCGTGAAGCTGCGGAAGCGCGCATGGCAGGGTCGCGAGGTGCCGCTCGAGCCGGAGACCTGGTCGCTCTTCTCGAGTACCGGGCTCGCGCCCGGACCTGGAGGCGGAGCAGAGCGAGCTCCTCGCGACGCTGCAACGCGCGATCGAGGACGTGCTGACGCCGCACCAGCGTCGTGTGCTCATCGCGCTCGCCCTGAACGGCGTGCCGATCGACGTCCTCGCCGAGCGCCTCGGCAGCAATCGCGGCGCGCTCTACAAGACGCTCCACGACGCGCGGCGGAAGCTCCGCCGTCACCTGGACGAATGTGGCCTCTCTGTTGGATCCTTCCTGGAGGAGACGAAGTGACCGAGCGCCCCGACTTGAAAGAGACGCTGAGGCCGCCTCCTCGGCCCCGCCGAGCCCGAAGTCGGCTGCGACGCCTGCTTCGACCAGCTCGACCGGTACGTCGAGCTCGAACTGGCCGGCGCCGACGTGGATGCCGCACTCCCCGGGCCTGCGCGCCCACCTTCAGGGTTGCCCGGCCTGCCGCGAAGAGCACGAGAGCCTGCACGCACTCGTCAGCGGCGAACGCGGCGGACTAGCGCTCGGCGCTCGACTCGTCGTCCGGCGCCTCGAGCGGCTTCGTATCCATCGTGCGCTTGATGTCCTCGCGCGGGTCGATGTCGCCGACCGTCTCCTTGACCTCGCGCAGTCCGCGTCCGAGCTGCCGCGCGATCTGCGGGATCTGCTTCGAGCCGAACAGGAGCAGAAGGACGAATACCAACGCGATCAGCTCCCAATGTCCCGGCACGCACTCCAGCATAGACAGCAGGCGAAAGATCCGCCTCGAGGATGACCCCGAATCGGCGTCGCGGCCGATGCCGCCGTCGCGGCGGCAGCGTAGCGTGCTCTCCATGAAGCGCACACTCCTCATCGCTCTCCTCGCACTCGGGCTGATCCTCCTCGCAGTCGGCGGCTGGACGATCCAGGGCATTCGCTGGGCCCTCGGCGACCGGCGCAATCGACGCGAGCGTCTCGCCACGGCATAGTTCGGTCATGGACGTGAAGCTGGCGGAGGAATCGCTCTCGGGCTCGTGGCTGTCGACGCGGCTCGGGGTCGGCACACACCGGCTCGATGCAATGCGCCGGTCCGGTGAGCTGCTGGGCGTCCGGCGCCCGGGTGGGCAGGACTACCTCTATCCGGCCTGGCAGTTCGCACCGGACGGGAAGCCGCTGCCGGTGATCGCGCGTCTCGTCGAGGCAGGCCGCAATGCCGGTCTGAGCGACGACCGGCTGTACGAGGTGCTTGCCGCCCGGACCGGGATCTCCGGCGACGCCCGGCTCGCCGATGCGCTGCGCGAGGGCAAGGACGAGTACGTGCTCTCCGTCGTCCGCAGCGGCTAGTTCCGTGGCATTGGTCAGCCTGAACGCCGTCCGCAAGTCGTTCGGCAGCCGAACCGTGCTCGACGGCCTCGACTTCGCGATCGAGCCGCGCGCCCGCGTCGGCGTGATCGGCGCGAACGGCTCCGGCAAGTCGACCATGCTCAGGCTCATCGCCGGGCTCGAGGAGCCGGACGCGGGAACCTCCGTCCGCCGGCGCGGGATCATCACCTCGTTCCTGCCACAGCATCCGCTCGGGGACGAGCGGAACGCGCTCGAGACCGTCCGCGCGGCACGGCCCGACCTCGACGAGCTCGACCGCGAGCTGCACCGGATCTCCGACCAGCTGGCCTCGCCTGAGCTCGCGGCCGATCTCGACAAGATGTCACGCGTCCTTCGTCGCCAGGAGGAGCTCGTCGAGCGCTGGGAGGAAGCCGGCGGGCCGAGCATCGACGGCCGCGCGCGGGCGACGCTGCTCGACCTCGGGCTCGAAGAGGCCGACCTGACGTTGCCGACGAACGCCCTGTCGGGCGGCCAGCGGAAGCTGATCGCACTCGCGGCCTGCCTCGCCCAGGACCCCGACGTCCTCCTGCTCGACGAGCCCGAAGCGCACCTCGACGCGGTCGGCCGCTCGCTGCTGGAGCGCCTCATCTCCTCCTTCGACGGAGCCGTCGTCGCCGTCTCGCACGACCGGTACCTGCTCGACGAAACGGTCAGTCAGATCGCCGAGCTCCACGGCGGCCGGATCCGCATGTGGCCGGGCAACTACTCCGCGTACACGCTTGCCCGGGAGCTCGAGCTGCAGCGGCAGCAGCAGCAGTACGTGACGCAGCAGAAGGAGATCGAGCGGCTCGAGGCAGCGATCCGGCGGTTCAAGGACTGGGCGCACCGGGTCGTCGACGAGCGCCACATCAAGCAGGCCCGGAACAAGCAACGCCAGATCGACCGGATGGAGAAGATCGAGCGCCCTGTGCTCGAGCGGCGCAAGATCGCGCTCCGCCTGCACCCGCACGAGCGGGGTGGCCAGCGCGTCTTCGAGCTGCGCCACGTGGGCATGCAGTTCGGCGAGGACGTCGTGCTCGCAGACGTCGAGCTGACCGTCATGCACGGCGAGCGAGTCGGCTTCGTCGGCGCGAACGGCGCCGGCAAGAGCGTGCTTCTGAAGACCGTCGTGGGTGAGCTCGAGCCGACCGCGGGCGAGGTCTGGGTCGGCCCGTCGATCCGGACCGGCTACCTCGCGCAGGACCAGGAGACGCTCGATCCCGAATCGAGCCCGCTGGACACGGTCCGGCTCGCGCATCGCTGCTCCGAGGGCGAGGCCGTCGCGCTGCTGATGAAGTTCCTGTTCCCGTACGAGCAGGTGCGGCGGGCGAACAAGCTCCTCTCGGGCGGTGAGCGGACGCGCCTGCAACTGCTGCTCCTGATGCTGCAGCGGCCGAATCTCCTCGTGCTCGACGAGCCGACGAACCACCTCGACATCGACTCGGTCGAGGCGCTCGAAGCGGCCCTCGAGGAGTTCGACGGCACCGTCTGCGTGATCTCGCACGACCGCTATTTCCTCGACCGCATCGTCGACCGGATCGTCGAGGTCGGCGGCGCCGAGGCGCGCGCCTACGACGGCAGCTGGTCGGACTGGTTCGAGCGCTCACGTGGGAGCGAACCGCTCGTCGTTTGACCGCATAGCTTCGAGGGGAGCCTCCGTGGTAGCCTCGCCCGCCGGCTCATCGACAGAGAGGGGAGACTCTGATGGCCTCGTCCCGCCGAGCGCTGTTTCTCGCGCTCCTCATGTTCCTCGCAATCCTTGCACTGCCTTCGCTGGCACACGCAGCGGGTGTTCAGCCTCGCTTCGACCTGTCGAGCCCCGAGGGCGGCCCGTTCCCCAGTAATCGCTGGACGACGTTCGACTGGTCGCAGAACACCGGTCTTCGCGTGAAGCTGCCGAAGCCGGACTGCGCCGTGCGCCCGTCCGACTGCGCCGACATCGACGTCCTCAACACGCTCGACGGCTTCAACATGCAGCCGCGGATCTCGATCCCGTTCACCGGCCCGATCGATCCGGCGAGCGTCAACAGCTCGAACGTCTTCCTGTTCAGCGTGCCCGACTTCAAGGTCACCGGGATCAACCAGATCACGTGGGAAGTGGCGACCAACACGCTGCACGTCGAGTCCGACCAGCTCCTGCGCCAGCACACGATCTACGTCCTCGTCGTCACGACCGACGTCCGCGACGCCACCGGAAAGCGGATCCAGTCGGCGTGCTTCCGCCCGCACATGCACGCGCCATGTCCCACCTCGTCCGCGGGCTCCCGGGCAAGCTCATCTCTCCGACATCGCCGTCGCGACCATCTTCACGACCCAGAGCGCCACGTCATTGCTGGAGAAGGTGCGCCGCCAGATCAAGGCGTCCACCCCGTCGGCCGCGAACTTCGTGCTCGGCGCCGGCGGCGAGCGGACGGTGTTCCCGGCCGCGGACGTGACGTCGATCCTGTTCTCGCGGCAGACGACGACCGCCCCCGGCTTCGCAGTGTCGCCGACCGGGACGCCGTTCCTCGCCGGAGTCGGCTCGATCGCCTTCGGGGCGTTCGACTCGCCGGACTACCAGACCCCGTCGAAGGTGATCCCGCCGGTCGGCAGCCGGTCCGGCGTGCCGGCGGTACAGGGCGACGAACCGTCTCTACTTCAACCTCTTCCTCCCGGCGGGGACCGCACCGGCGGGCGGGTGGCCGGTGGCGATCTACGGCCACGGGTTCACGGACAACAAGAACGGGAGCCCGTTCGTCGTCGCCGGCTCGATGGCGCGGCGGGGTATCGCGACGATCGCGATCAACGTCGTCGGCCACGGCGGCGGCCCGCTCGGAACGCTGATCGTGAACCGCACGACGGGCGGCCCTGTGGTGCTCCCCGCAGGCGGCCGCGAGGTCGACCTGGACGGCAACGGCCAGTTCGGCAGCACCGACGGCATCAATGCGACGCCGCCGCAGACGCTGATCGGGAGCCGCGACGGCCTGCGGCAGACGGTGATCGACCTGATGCAGCTCGTCCGCGAGCTCGAGGTCGGGATGGACGTCGACGGGAACGGCACCCGCGATCTCGACCCATCGAGGATCTCCTACTTCGGCCAGTCGTTCGGCGGCATCTACGGCACGAAGTTCCTCGCCGTGGAGCCGAACGTCCGCCTCGGCGTCCCGAACGTCCCGGGCGGCGCGATCGTCGAGATCGCCCGGCTGAGCCCGTCGTTCCGCGGGCTCGTGACGCTCAGCCTGATCAACCGCACGCCGCCGCTGATCAACCTGCCGGGATTCGCCTTCAACGAGAACATGCCGCTGCGGAACCTGCCGCCGCTGGTCGACACGGTCCCGGGGGCGTCCGCGATCCAACAGTTGCTCGAGTGGACGGAGTGGACGTCACAGGCGGGGAACCCGGCTGCGTACGCCGTGCACCTGCGTGCGCAGCCGCTGTCGGGCGTGCCGGCGAAATCGATCATCCTGCAGTACGCCCGCACAGACGCGACCGTGCCGAACCCGACGACCTCGGCGATCATCCGCGCCGGCGGGCTGGAGGACCGGACGACCCTGTTCCGGAACGACCTCGCCTTCGCGGCCGATCCGACGTTCCCGAAGAACCCGCACACGTTCCTGACCAGACTGCCCGGTCTGTCGACGCCCAGCGCCGGCGTCGTGGCACTCGCAGCGCAGGATCAGATCGCGCAGTTCTTCGCCTCCAGCGGTGCGGTCGTCGTCGATCCAGACGGCCCGGGGCCGCTCTTCGAAACGCCGATGGTCGGCGCACCGCCGGAGGATCTGGCCTACATCCCGTGAGCCAGGGTTCCGGCATGCGTGAGCTGCTGGAGCTCCTCGAGGCGGGGCCGGGCGACAATCTGTTGCCCGGCCTCGCCTGGCTCGCAGGCCAGGAGGTCGACCTCGACCCGGACGAGGTGAAGGCGACCGTTCGCCGCGCCGAGCTGCTGCTCGCGGCCGGCGGTGACCCGCGCCGCGAGCTCGAGCTCGACGGACGCGCGGTGACGGCGGTCGCGGAAGACCTCGACGAGCCCGGCGCGCGTGACCAGCTCGAGGACTCGCTTGCCCGCCTCGCTGCCGCCTCGGCAGGGCTGGCCGCGGTGAGCGAGGCGCTCGCGCAGCTGCGTGCGCAGCCGGACCTCGCCTGGCAGAGCTACGCCGGTGCGCTACTGGCGGAGGCGATCGGCTCGGACTGAATGTCGACCTCGGACATCTTCCCGACCGAGCGAACGGGCGACAACAGGATCGGCACGACGGCGAGCACGCCGCCGAGCGCGCCGATCACCATCGTCTCCCGCAGCCCGATCGAGGTGCCGAGCACGCCGCCGACGAGGCCCCCGAACGGAATCACGCCCCAGACGACGAACCGCCGCGAGGCGTTCGCGCGCCCGAGGATCCGGTCAGGCGTGATCGCCTGGATCAGGCTGATCATGGTGACGTTGAAGAGGATGCCGCCGAAGCCGATGAGCATCATGCTGAGCGTGATCAGCGGGATCGCGAGGTCCTTCGGCGTAAGCGCGATCAGGAGCGAGCCTGGCCCGAAGACGAGAGTGGCGAGGACGATGGTTCTGCCGACGCCCAGGCGGTCGCTGATCCGCCGCGCCGTCAGCGCTGCCACGAGCGTGCCGAGATTGCCGACAGCAAACACGACACCGATCGTGCCGGCCGAGAGTCCAAGCTCGCGGACCGCGAACACGAGCAGGATCGAGAAGACGATGTTGCCGAAGAAGTTCGAGAGGGCGACCGCGCCAACGATGCCGCGCTGGTAGCGGTGGGTGAAGACATATCGCAGCCCCTCGCCGAGCTCCGCTTTCATCGAGCGCCGCTCGTCGCGCGGCGGCGTCTCCTCGGTCTTCTTGATCACGCAGAGCAGCACGGCCGACGAGAGGAAGCTGATCGCATCGACGAGGATCGCAACCGGAGCCGTCAGCGCCGCGACGAGACCGCCAGCGATGCCAGGCCCGCCGATATTGGCGGCCGCTCGGCTCACCTCGAGCTTCGAGTTGCCCTCGACCACCTGGTCCCGCCCGACGAGGGAGGGCAGGTAGGACTGGTACGCGACGTCGTAGAAGACCGTCCCGATCCCGTGCACGAACGCAACGGCGTAGAGCTGCCAGATCGTGAGTACGCCCAGCCAGTGCGCGATCGGGATCGTGGCCAGCGCCAACGCGCGTCCGAGATCGCCGAGGATCAGGATCGGACGCCGCCGCAGCCGGTCGACCCAGACTCCGGCCGGCAGCGCGAAGAGGAGGAACGGCAGGAACTCGACCGTGGTCAGCGCCGCGACCCGGAAAGTGCTCTCCTCGAGTACGAGGATCGCGACGAGCGGCAGCGCCAGGAACGTGACCTGCGACCCGAACTGGCTGATCGTCTGCGAGCCCCAGAGCGACAGGAAGTCGCGGTGCCGCCACAGCCCGCCTGGCCGTCTCATCTAGGCAGAGACGGCTGCGGCCCGGGTGATCTCGATGTCGCCGCTGACGGTCTTCGCCGGCCAGCCGCGCCTCGGTTCGAGTGGATCCCTCTGACGGCGCTTCCTTGACATCGAGCTCGGAGCTGACGTCACCGCTCGTCGAGTTGGCGTCGATCCGGAGGCGCGTCCCGGGCGGACGCCGATGCGGACGTCGCCCGAGACCGACTGGACGCTGATCTGCCCCTCCTGAATCGCGCCGATGCGCTGATCGCCCGAGACCGTCTTGGCGGAAAGGTCAATCAGAGCAGCGTCGATCGCGAAGTCGCCCGAGACGAGCGTCGCCGTGACCGGGCCGGTGACCGTGCCGAGTCGGACGTCACCGGAGACCGTCTGAATACGTGCTTCGCCGTCGACCGTCACGCCACGGACGTCGCCGCTTGCCGACTGGACGCGGAACCCGGCGACATGCTCGACGGTGATGTCGCCGGAGGCCGTCTTCAACTCCACGTTGCCGAGCCGGCCGCTGGTCATCGACGTCGGCGGACGCCGTCGCGCACTCGAGGTCGGTGCCTTCGGGGCAGCGGATGCGGATGCCGACCTGGGGAGTGCGACCGAAAGTGATCCAGGCCGGGCCGACGCCGAAGCCCTTGCCGCCGACGCCGATCTCGATCGAGATCTCGTTGCCGTTCATCTCGACGGTCGCCCGCTCGATTGCCTCACGGGTGGCGTCGTCGTCGCGGAGCGCCTCGAGCTCGACCGTGGTGCGGCCGGTCTCGCTCGGATCGACCGAGATCAGGCCGGCGGCGTTCTTGACGCGAAGGCGCGTCTTGCCGGGGCTGTCAAATACCTGCACGGCGGGACTCCTTCAACTTCCGCGCGGGCTTGACGACGCGGCCGTGCGGCTCGGGGGGACAGCACCAGTCCGGAACCAGCAGGACTCCGGCACCGTAGGGGATCGGGTGAAGACGGGACACGTGCTTCTCCTTTCCTAGCTGTCCGCGTAGCCGGACAGACGCCGGCCGGTACGAACAGAACGGGTGCGAGGCTCGAGCCCGCGCTGAAGCGCGCGCACGATCCAGGCATTGACCGAGGTGCCTTCGAGATTGGCGGCGACCTCGAGCTGCGCTTTCAACCCTTCGGGCAGGCGCAGGGTGATACGGGCGGAGAAGGCGTCGTCGGCGCTCGTAGCCTGCGCGCGCTCCGGCTCCTCCTCCTCTTCGATGTACACGAGCTCCGGGTCGCGACCGGCGAGGCGGACCTCGATCCGGCCGGGCACCGAGCCCGAGAGGGCAAGCGCGGCCTCGCTGACGACGTCGAGCAGACGCAGGTGCAGCGAGGAGCCGAGCGCCTGAGTGAGCCGGCGGCCGGCCTCCACGGTGGGCTCGTCGGTGGCGAGCGATGCTGCCGCCGCGAGGTCCTCCTGGATCGCGTGGATGTGATGTGCCATCTCCATGGCTGCACTATGACATCACGATGATGTCTTGTCAAGTCATTACTGACATCTTGTGTGTGTCAAGGTGGCATCAGGGGCATGGGCGGCGCGGTTAAGCCATTCATGCCCTGCAGGCCCGCTGGTATCGTCAGGCTCTTGCCCCGCGTTGCCCGAACAGGGCGCGCCCGTGGCAGCCCTCGCTGGCCGCCACAGGGGAAGCAACGCATGAACCACGTCGATCCACCTGATCTTGCCCTCTGGCCGACCTTGCGCCGACTCTTCCCCCTCTGGTGGGAACAGCGCCGCCTGGTCGCACTCGGCCTGGCGTTCGCGCTCGCGAATACCGGGCTCTCGATCACGATCGCGATCCTGATCCAGCGCGTCGTCGACCAGGCGATCGTCGGCCCAGAGCACGAGCGCCTGCTCCCGTACCTCGGCGCGATTCTCGCGCTCGCCGTCCTACGCTTCTTCGTCAACTTCTCGCGCCGGTTCGCGACGGCCCGGGTCGGGATCGCCGTCGAGGCGCGCCTGCGCGGGATGCTCTACCACGCCTACCTCAGCTATCCGCGTGCGTTCTTCGACCGGCACGCGACGGGAGAGGTGATCTCACGCGCCACGAACGACATCTACCCCGTGCGCTATTTCATCGGCTGGGGCGTCGTCCAGGGGATGCAGAGCGCGATGATGATCATCGCCGCAGGTGCCGTGCTCCTGACCGTGAACGCGCGGCTCGCGCTCTTCTCGGCGCTTGCGATGCCGGCGATCGCCGTCCTCACCTGGGTCTTCGCCCACCGGCTCTTCCCGATCTCGCGGCTCGTCCAGGCGAAGAAGGGCCACCTGACCGAGGCGACGGACGAGGCCGTCGTCGGGATCGAGATGGTGCAGGCGTTCGGACGCGAGGCGGACGTCCGCACGCGCTTCCTCGGCCGGGCCGAGGCGGTGCGCCACGAGACGATGCGCCAGGCGACCGTCGAGGCGTACTTCCTCCCCGGCCTGCTCTTCCTCCCCACACTGGGGATCGCCGCGGTGCTCCTGCTGGGTGGCCGCGAAGTGATCGCCGGCACGCTGACGATCGGCGAGTTCATGCTCTTCATCACCCTGCTGCTGCAGCTCGTGTGGCCGCTCGAGGCGATCGGCTGGATCATCAACCTCGGTCAGCGCGCGGTCGCCTCGGCCGGGCGCAGCTTCGCGTGGCTCGAGGGCATCCAGCCGTTACCGGAGCCGACGGACCCGAAGCAGCTGCCGGCTGGAGCGCTCCCGGTGCGTTTCGAGGAGGTCCGCTTCGCGTACGGCACGGAGTCCGAGGTCCTGCGCGGGGTCGATCTGGCCGTCGAGCCCGGGGAGATCGTCGCCGTCTGCGGCCCGACCGGATCGGGGAAGACAACGCTGCTCAACCTGCTGCCCCGCTTCTACGACCCGACTGGAGGACGGGTCCTGGTCGGCGGGATCGATACGCGCGACGTGCCGGTGGCGGATCTGCGGAACGCGGTCGCGATCGTGACCCAGAAGCCCGTCCTCTTCTCCGTGCTCCTGCGTGACAACCTGCTCTCCGCAAGACCCGACGCGGACTGGGATGACGTGCTCGCGGCGTGCGACGCCGCCGGCGTTTCGGCTTTCGTCGACGACCTGCCGGAGGGCTACGACACGCTGATCGGTGAGCGCGGCGTCAACCTCTCCGGCGGCCAGCGACAGCGGGTCGCGCTCGCCCGGGCGCTGCTCGCGGGCGCGCGCGTCCTCGTGCTCGACGACCCGATGTCGGCGGTCGACACTCAGACCGAGCGGCTGCTCGTCGAGAATCTCCGCCCCGCTGTTGCGGGCCGCACGGTGCTGGTCGCAACCCAGCGGCTCTCGACGATCGGTGTCGCCGACCGCGCCGTTGTGATCGAGGACGGTCGCGTCGTGGAGCAGGGGCGGCCGGCCGAGCTGCTCGCGGCGGGCGGGCTTTTCACCGCGCTCTTCGGAGACGAGTCCGTTGCCGCGTAAGCACCACACCGGGCTCTCGCGCCTTGTCCCCTACGCCGCCGAGCGGAAAGGTCGCCTGGCTCTCATCGCCCTGCTCGCCGCGCTCTCTGCCGCGGCACCGGTCGTCGGCTGGCATTTCGTCCAGGACGCGATCAACAACGGCATCGAGAAGGACGATGAGCACCACCTGCTGCTCGCCGTGCTCGGATACATCGGGGTCAACGCCGCCGCGTGGGTTCTCGGCACGCTGACGTGGCTCGGGCTCGCCGACGTCGGGCAGCGGATCGTGCTCGAGCTCCGCCGCGACCTCTTCCAGCATCTGACCTCGCTCTCGCTCCGCTACTTCTCGCAGCAGAAGGCGGGCTGGATCATCTCGCGGCTGACGAGCGACATCGACGCGCTCTCGGATGTGCTCAACCAGGGCTTGACGACGCTCGTCGTCAACACGCTGACGCTGATCGCGGCAGTCTGCGGGCTGTTCCTGCTCGACGGGCGGCTCGGGCTCGTAGCCCTCTGCGTGCTTCCCCCGGGGATCGTGGTCACGCGCTGGTTCCAGCGCGTCTCGCACGAGGCGGCGTCAGAGGTGCGGACCCGGATCGCGATCGTGACCGCGCAGCTCGCCGAGTCGGTCGCCGGCATGGCGGTCGTCCAGGCGTTCAACCGCGAGCGCGCGTTCCAGGCCGAGTTCGACGGGCTCAACCAGGAGAACCGTGTGGCGAACGTCCGCGTGCAGAAGATCTACTCCGTCTTCTTCCCCGCAATCGAGCTGCTGGGAGCGATCGCGACTGCCTCGGTCATCTACGCCGCCGCCCAGTTCATCGGTTCGGGGTCGATGCAGATCGGCACGCTCGTCGCCGCGGTCGGACTACTGGCGCTCGTGTTCCAGCCGCTCCAGGAGCTGTCCGAGCTCTACGGCCAGGTGCAGGCGGCAAGTGCTGCGATGGACAAGATCAGCTCCGTGCTCGACGCCGAGATCGACGTTGCCGACCGCAAGGACGCGCGGCCGCTCGGCCGAATCGACGGCCGGCTCGAGCTCGACCACGTCACGTTCGCCTACGGCGAGGAGCCGGTGCTGCACGCGATCGACATCTCGGTGGCGCCGGGTGGCTGCCTCGCCCTGGTGGGCGAGTCGGGCGGCGGCAAGTCCACGACCGCGAAGCTGATCGCGCGCTTCTACGACCCGGACGAGGGCGCCGTGCGGGTGGACGGCACGGACCTGCGCGACGTCGAGCTCGTTGGCTACCGGCGCCAGCTCGGCGTCGTCCTCCAGGATCCCTTCCTCTTCAGCGGCACGATCGCCGACAACATCCGCTTCGCGAAGCCCGACGCCTCCGACGAGGAGGTGCGAGAGACGGCGGCCGCGGTCGGAGTCGACCGGGTCGCCGCCAGGCTCGAACACGGGCTCGACCACGTCGTGCGCGAGGGCGGCGCCGGCCTCTCCACCGGCGAGCGGCAGCTGATCTCGATCGCGAGGGCGCTACTCGCCGACCCTCGCATCCTGATCCTCGACGAAGCGACCTCGAACATCGACCGGCCGACCGAGATCCTGATCGAGCGAGCGTTCGACCGCCTGCTTTCCGGGCGGACGTCGATCATCATCGCGCACCGTCTCGCAACCGTTCGGCGTGCCGACGAGATCCTGGTGCTCGAGCACGGCCGCATCACTCAGCGCGGCACGGAGCGCGAGCTGATGGCACAGGACGGCCCGTTCCGGCGCCTCGCCCACAAGCTCGTGGACGACTCGCTGCCGGCTCTCTCAGAGGAGACGCCGGCAGCGTAAGCCGTTTGCCTAGGCCTGCTTCTCGAGGTACGTGAGCTCGGAGCCGCGGCACATCATCTTGACGCTATCGCCGACGGCGAAGCGGCCGACGATCTTCTCCGCCACCGACACGGGCGGTGTGCAGGTGAGCGTGCCGGCCTCACCCTGGACGGTCACGGACTCCCGCGAGAGCGCGGTGATCCGCCCGTAGAGTCCTGTGCTCCTCGCCCGCCTTGCGCTCGTCTGTCGTCGGGGCGCGCTCGATGCCGACGAGGACGCCGGCGAGGCAGTAGATCTTCACCTTGTCTCCGACTTCGAGGCCGGCAACCTTCGCCTGCTTCTCAGCCGGGACCTTGCATGCGAGGCTGCCGGTGTCCGACTGGACGACGATCACGCCCAGCGCGAGCTCGGCGACCTGGCCGGAAGCCATTTGCTTCTCGCCACGCTTCTCGTCCGCCTTCTTCTCCTCGGCCTTCTCGTCCTTCTTCTCGCGCGCCTTCTCGGCCTTCTCGCCGAGGCGGCCGATCATGCGCAGCTCGGCGCGGCGTCCCTTGTGACGAACGCAGACCATGCGCACCTTGTCGCCGACCTTCAACGCAGCGACCTTTTCGGCGAGGCGGGCCGGAACTGTGCACGTCAGCATTGCGTCGCCGACGCGATTCTCGACCGACACAGCCTGGGCAGATGCCCTGACGATGGGCCCAGAGATCCGCAGTACCTTGCCCTGATTCGCCTGTGCAGGCACGGCGACCACGAGCGTGAAGATTCCAATCAGAAAGACTTTCCGCAGCACGTTTGTTCCCTCCTGTTACGCAAGCAGTAGCTCGCTGTATCGGCTGCGGTACCCGCTTCGAGCGATCCCCCGCGCGAGTGAAGGTCTTCCAGCGGGGTACGGAGGGTGCCCACGTGGAAGCGGCGGATTCAGCGGAAGCCGAACTGGATGCGAAACGAGAGCGCGAGCAAGCGCCGTTTGTCGCAGACCTCAGGCTCGCGACAGAAGCTGCGGCAGCGAGTGGCTAGTCGCCCCAGTCGAAGTCGCGTGACTTCGACCAGAGACCCGTAGTCTCTTCGCGGTCGCCGTTGGACGACTCTACCGTGACGTGCTCGAGGGATTCCTCGCCGGGCCAGAGGAGCGCGGCGGCCTCAACGGACACGGCCGACTCCTCGCCGTCCATGGTTTCTTCCAGCCGGGCCTGCTCCTCGGTCTTGAACAGGGGGTGGTTGTCGAACGGATCGTCAATGCGATAGCCGTTGATCGGCATCGCGCCTTCGAGCTCTGAGTTGCGGCGCTTCAGCTCGAGGTGATCCTGGATGACACGTGCGAAAAGCGAGGGCGTCTCAACTGCCATAGGGGCCTCCGTGGTCGACAACTTCGGTGGTGCTGGGGCGGGATTGTAGCGCAGGATCCGGAAAATCTCCTGCTCCGACACGATTCTGCTACATCTGGGTTACCTGTTCGGTGCCGGCGTAAACGCGATTCTTCCCCGCGCGCTTGGCCCGGTACAGCGCCTCGTCGGCCGCTTCGACGAGCTCGGACATCGTCGTCGTGGGTTCGGACGCGGCGACGCCAAAGCTGGCGGTGACGTGCAGCGGCACGCCTTCGGCGGAGACGAGTCCACGCTCGCTGAGCGTTTGGCGAACGCGCTCGGCGACCTGGGCGGCACCCATGAGGTCAGTCCCGGGCAGGATCACCGCGAACTCCTCTCCTCCCCACCGTGCCGCCGTGTCGATCTCACGGACGGTTTCGTGCAGCGCCTGCGCAATGTCGCGCAGAACGATGTCCCCGGTCGGGTGCCCGTGACGATCGTTGACCAGCTTGAAGTCGTCGACGTCGGCGAGGATGAGCCCCACCGGGCCTCCCAGACGCTCGGCTCGGGTGAGCTCGGTTGCGAGGGATGCGTCCGCCTGGCGCCGGTTTGCGAGCCCCGTGAGGCCGTCGACCAGCGCCTGCCGCTCGACCATCTGGTGGAGCCGCGCATTCTCGAGCGCCACGACCGCCTGCCCGGCGAGCGAAGCGGCGATCATCCGCTCCTCGACGTCGAACTCCTCGCCGACGAGAAGCAGGCGGCCGAAGCTCCGCAGTCCCGCTCTGAGCTCGAAGTCCAGGCGGGCGCCGCCGGCACCGACGTCGCCGGTCTCGACGAACGAGCCGTCCTCAGCGATGACGACACCTCCGTCGGCATGGGTGGCCTCGACTGCCGATTCGACGATCACGCGGCGGAGCTGGTCCGCGTCGAGGGTTGCCGCCAGCGCGTCCCCGAAGCGGGCGTTCGCTTCGCGCAGCCGGCGTCGCTCCTTCTCGAGCTCGTCCATCCGCGCCTCGAGCTGGGCGGCCATCTTGTTGAATGCCCGGCCGAGCTCCGCAAACTCGTCGCGCCCCTTGATCGGCACCCGCTCGCGCAGTCGACCCGCCGCGATGGAGTTGGCGGCGTCTGCCAGGCGCCCGAGCGAGCCGACGATCGAACGGCCGGCGACGTAGGCGACGACCGCGATCAGGAGGAGCGAGCCGACGAGGCCGAGCAGCAGCCGGCCGATCAGGTTTCGCTTCTCGGACGCGATCGCGGACGACGGCGTGAGGGCGGCGAGCTGGACGCCGCTCTCGGGGACGAATCGAGCTCCGAGCGCGCGGAAGCTGGACTCCCCGATCGTCGCCGTCGTCACACGACCCGGCGTCACGTCGATCGTGCCGCCGAGGGTCGCCGTGGACGCGGCGCTGATCCGGCCGTTCGGCCGCACGATCGCCAGCTCGTCCGGAGCAGTCAGACCTGAGCGCGCGTGCAGCTTGCGGGCCAGCGAGTCATCGAGGGGCACGGCGGCGACGATGGTCGCCGAGCGGTTGCCGGGCCCGACGAGCGAAACCGTTGTCTCGGCAGCCAACGGCGGTACAAGCCCGATCGTGGTACCACCGGACGTCTCGACGCGGAGCGCCGGATACCGTGCGAGAAGGCTTCGCGATCGCGGCACGGTCGTCACGCGCGACGGCCGTCTGGAACGCCGTCGTACTGCCGAGGGTCGCTCCGCCGCCCGTTCGACATTCCGCCGCTCATCCTCGAACGCGGCCAAGCAGCGGTGACCCCTGCGGCGAGGCGGTCGTCCGCACTTGTCGTCACACTCCGTTCGGCGACCTGGCTGAAGCCCCAGAACGCGGCCGCCAACGGCAGCACAGAAAGTGCCAAAAACGTCCCGACCAGCTTAAACTTGAAGCTACCCAACATCGTGACTCTTCAGTTTCCCCCATCACCTGCCGATAAGTCCCCTGGGAAGTGTTTTCGGCACCGGGGGGAAGTAACATGAGGTCGATTTTGGTGCGAGCGCTCGCGGTAGCGCTCGCAGTCGGCGGAGCTGGCGGAGCATTGGCGTTGCCGATGTCTTCTTCTAGGCGACGGCGCAGAGTCCCCCACACGCTTCGCTGAGTCGTCTCGACCCGCTGGTGCCGGAGCAGAAGGGCACCGTCATTCGCATTCCGCCGCTGCGCCTGAGCTTGCCGGACGGCCCCCAAGCCGAAGCCGCGCAAAACGGCGCCGCCGCCAGCACGTCCGCGCCGTCGCCCAGCCCGTCAGCGTCGTGACTCCCGCGCCTGCTCGCCCGCGCGCCGACGAGGGCCGCACCGCGTCCCGGCACTGCCCGCAACGCCGACGCCCAAGCCGAACCCGAAGCCCGTTCCCACCCCGAAGCCGACGCCTGCTCCAACGCCGACGCCGACGCCGACGCCTACTCCGGCACCGGCACCCACCCCCACGCCGGCACCCGAGCCGGCGCCCGAGCCGACGAGGAACACCGCAGGCTCTCCGCCTCCGACCGAGCCCGTCGTCGAGCCCGCCGCCCCCGCCCCCGCCTCCGCCCGCGCCGTTTGCGCAAGACAGAGCGTGCGGGTGACGGAACTGTCCAGGAGGCGAAGTTCTGGAAGGGCGAGCCCTCACCGGAGCCGCCGCCGCCGACCGAGGAGCCGGGCAGCACGAGGGTCGACGTCGTTCCGTAACGGCGACGACCCCTGCGCGGCGTTGTGCAACCATAGATCGATGCCACGCTTTCGCCCGACCAGTCCGATTGGGATCGCCTTCACCGCCTTTCACCTCTGGCGGCGGCTTCCTCCCGCCCAACGCCAGCAAGTGCTGAGGGCTGCGCGAACTCACGGCCCGAAGGTCGGCGCCGCGATTCTCGCCGCCCGCCGCAGGCCGCGCTAGAACGAACGGCTACGCAGTCCCCAGCGCCTCGCGGACGATCCGGTCCTGCTCGAGGCGATGCGCGGTCGGGTAGCCCTCGCTCGGGCTGGCCCGCCAGGGACGACCGACGTAGTGCACCGGGACGTCGTCCGGCGCCGCCGCCTCGAGGCGGTGACGGATCGTCCGCCAGGCTCCCATGTTCTGCGGCTCCTCCTGGGCCCACACGATCTCCCGCAGGTTCGGGTAGCCCGCCGTGAGCGCTGCGGCCGGCTCGACCGGAAACGGGTAGAGCTGCTCGAGCCGCGCCACCGCAACGGATGTCGCGCTCGGCCCGGTCCTCGTGGCCGTCGATGTCGTAGTAGAGCTTGCCGGAGCAGAGCACGAGCCTGCGTCGCCGCTCCGTGCTCGGCGCGCGGATCGTCGAGGACGGGCTCGAACTTGCCCTCGGAGAAATCGGCGAGGACCGAGCTCGCCTGCTTCAGTCGCAGCAGCCCTTTCGGCGTCATCACGATGAGCGGCCGCGCAGTCGCGTCGAGAGCCTGGCGGCGCAGGAGGTGGAAGTACTGCGCGGCGGTGGTGCAGTTCGCGACGCGAATGTTCTCCTGGGCGGCGAGCTGCAGGAACCGTTCGAGCTTGGCGCTCGAGTGCTCCGGCCCGTTCCCCTCGTAGCCGTGGGGCAGGAGCAGCGTCAGCCGTGAGGTCTGTCCCCATTTCGAGAGGCCGGCGACGAGGAACTGGTCGACGACGATCTGGGCGCCGTTGACGAAGTCGCCGAACTGGGCCTCCCACAGGACGAGCGCGTCGGGCGCGGCGACTGCATAGCCGTACTCGAACCCGAGGCAGGCGAACTCGGAGAGCGGCGAGTTGTAGATCTCCATCGACGCGTCGGCCTCGGGCAGGTGCTGGATCGGCGCGAACGTCTCGCCGGTGCGCTGATCGTGGAGGACGGCGTGACGGTGCGAGAAGGTGCCGCGCTCGGTGTCCTGGCCGGTGAGCCGGATCGGAATTCCTTCCGTGAGCAGGCTGGCGAACGCAAGCGCCTCGCCCTGGCCCCAGTCGATCCCGCCCTCGCGGAGCGCCTCCCGACGCTTCTCGAGCTGCTGCAGAAGCTTGGCATTCGCCTCGAAGTCCTCCGGCAGCGAGAGCAACTGCTCGTTCAGCGCCTCGAGCCGTTCGCGCCGGAACGGCGGTGAGAACGGCACCGCCCGTGTCGGCTGGGATCTTTCCCTCCCTCGTCACTCGCGGTTCCGCGATCGATGCCTTCAGGCGCTCGTGCGCGGCGCGCAGCTCGTTCTGGGTCTCCTCGATCAGCGCCTCGGCCTCCTCCGCTGTCAGGACGCCCTCCTCGACGAGCTGTGCGGCGTACAGCTGGCCTGCGGTCGGCTGCGCGGCGATCTGCGCGACCATCAGCGGCTGGGTGTACGCGGCCTCGTCCTGCTCGTTGTGCCCGAAGCGCCTGTAGCCGATGAGGTCGACGACGATGTCGTGCCCGAACTCCTGCCGGTACGCGAGAGCGAGCCGGATCGGCAGCGATCGCGGCCTCGGGATCGTTCGCGTTGACGTGGATGATCGGGATGTCGAAGCCCTTGGCGAGGTCGCTCGAGTAGCGGGTCGAACGACCCTCGTTCGGGTTCGGTGGTGAAGCCGACCTGGTTGTTCGAGATCAGGTGGAGAGTGCCGCCGGTCGTGTAGCCGTCGAGGCTCGAGAGGTTGAGCGTCTCGGCCACGACACCCTGGCCGGCGAACGACGCGTCGCCGTGGATCAGGATCGGCAGCGCGACGGAAGGGTCGTGGATGCCGCCTCCGGTCGAGCGGTCGGTCTGCTCGGCTCGCGTCCAACCCTCGACGACCGGGTCGACCGCCTCGAGGTGGCTGGGGTTCGGAGCAAGCGTGATCGTGACCTCGCCCGACCTCGTCGCGCGCGTGCCGGTCGCCGAGAGGTGGTACTTGACGTCGCCGGTGCCTCCTTCGTCGTTCGTGACGACCGCGTCGATCGTCCGCTCGCCTTCGAACTCGCGGAGAACCGACTCGTAGGAGAGGCCGACCGTGTGCACGAGCACGTTCAGGCGGCCGCGGTGCGCCATTCCGATCACGATCTCGTGCGCTCCCGCGCCGGCGGCGATCTCCACCGCCTCGTCGAGCATCGGCACCATCGTGTCCAGGCCCTCGATCGAGAACTGCTTCTGGCCGAGGAACGAGCGGCGAAGGTACTGCTCGAACCCCTCGACGCGAGCGAGCGCCTGCAGCAGGCGGATGCGCTCTTCCGGCTTCAGCGGCTGCCGGTAGCGGCTCGACTCGATCGCCTGCCTGAGCCAGACCCGCTCGGCGTGATCCGACAGGTGCTCGATCTCGTAGGCCATCGTGCCGGTGTAGACCTCGCGCAGCGCCGGCAGCGCTTCCTTCAGCGTCTCGCCGGGGACGTGCACGCGCAGCAGCTTTGCCGGGATGCGCGCCTGCAGCTCCGGCGTCAGCGGCGGGATCAGGCTCGTCTCGTCGAGTGCGGGATCGCCGAGCGGCTCGGAGCCGAGCGGGTCGAGGCGCGCCGCGAGGTGGCCGTGCATCCGGTGTGCCTTGACGAGAGCCATTGCGGCAGCGACGCCGCCGAGCATGGTCTCGTCGATCGCGGGCGCCGATGCGACTGTCGTGCTCTCGGGCTCCGGAGCGGCCGCCGGGGCGGGTGCGAGCCGCCGGTACTGCCGGCGGTGCCGGTGGCGGCGCCTTGGGCACGGAGTGCCCGTTACCGCGCTCGAGCGTCTCCAGTAGGCGCAGCAGGCCAGGGTGCGTCGCGACGAGCTCGCTGTCGCCGCTCTCGAAGAGCTCGCGCCACTCGGCGGGGACCGCGTCGGGGTTCTCGAGGTAGTCCTCGAGCAGTAGACGGGCGTAGCCGGAGTTCAGGCCGTCGACGTCTTGCGCACTCACAGACTGTGTTGTAGCAACCGCGACGAGGCTAGAAGGGGATTCGCTAGTAGAGGGGATTCTCCGTGACGACTGCGATCGTCATCCCCACGGTCCAGCAGATCACGCCGATCGCGACCGCGATGCCCGCGAGCCGCTGCTGCCGCTCGGACATCCGGGCAGCGATCAGGGCGACGAGGATCGCGAACGGGATGATCCGGACCGGGCGGTAGACCATGCCGAGGCAGCTGGCGAAGATGGAGAGCGACGCGAGCAGTCCTGCGACCGTGTCCGTCGCCGACCAGCGGCTGGGCCGGGCGCTCCCGTAGTCGACGCTCACACGCGCACCCTAGCCTGGCTCGACGCGAGAGCCTGGCTCGACGTGAGAGCCTGGCGCGACGCGAGCCGAACGGGCCTACCGCTACGACCGCCGCCGCGCGGCACCGGGTCACGGCGAAGCACACGCGCCCGCCGTGTCCGCCAGCCGCATTCAGGCGGAGCTGTCGGTGCGAGGGGCACGAGGCGGGCCGCCCCTTCGGGCGGCAGCGGCTCGGCCCTGATCGCCCACCAGACGACTGCGCACAGGTAGACAACCGGGATCTTGAGGATCACGAGCATGAAGATCAGCTCCCAGATCACGAAACGAGTCTAACTGCAGGGCTGAGGAGTTGGGACGCTCCTCAGCCCTGCATGGTCGTCACCGGAAACGTTCGTGGAGGATTCGACGTCTCGCCGGCCTTGAAGAGGACGAGCGTCACGATCCACCCGGCGACAATCAGCGCGACCGCCCCGGTCACGACGAGGATCACGGTGCGAACGTCCCGCTTCACGACGCTAAGCCCACCGCGACAACCACGCATTCCCGTACGAGTCGAAGGTCGCCTCCATCCACAGCGTGTCGTTCAGCGGGAACCACCACGGCGTGGCGCACGAGAAGTCCGCCTCGTGATGCACGACGACCGACGAGTAGCCGGCGCCGCCCGCGACCTTCCAGTCGCGCGCGTTGCTGCCGGAGCACACGCCGTCCACGCGCGCCGCGGTGTTGCTCGAGCGGTACGTGATGGCGCCGCCGTAGTTGAAGCACCAGTAGGTCTGACCCACGACCCAGCGGTGGTACGGGAACACACCGCGGCTGTGGGAATACTCGACCCAGTAGCACGTGGCGGCCGCGTCGACCGAAGCGACGTCTGGCTCCGCCGCGGTGACGCGAGCGATTGCATCCTGGAGGGTCAAACCTTCCGTCGCCGACGCGACTGCGGCAACCTCCTCGATGCTGACAAGGCGCTGCGCCAAGATGCGCGCTCCACCCGGGCTCTCGAAGAGCCTCTGAGCCTCGCGAGCGTCCTGGGGTTTCGGCGTGCTGGGCGGCTTGGCCGAGGCGGGCGCGGGCGAGAGCGCGACTGCGATCGAGATGACCACTGCCGCACGGAGTGCGATCGGACGCATCTCTGTACCTCCTGTTCGACGACATCTCCGACGGTAGAGACGCGCCTCGAACAGAGGGGTGACGGCTTCGTGCCATCTTCGTCACGATCGCACGTGCCCGATTCCGGCGCCAGATGTCCGTTTCGGACAGCGGGTTAGCGGCGGCGCTACTCTGGGAACACCGCTGCTCATGAGTCGAGAGATCCTCGCGCCGATTCTGGACGCCGGTGAGGAAGCCGGATGTCTCAACCTGTCTCAGTTCAGCGCAGCCGTGCAGGATCTCGAGCTCGACGAGGAGGAGCTCGAGACGCTCTACGCGGAGCTCGAGGAGCGGGGCATCAGCCTCTCCGACGACTGCGGCCGGCAGACCAGCGGCGACGCGACGTACATCAACGGCGACCTGGCGACCGCGACGACCGACTCGCTGCAGCTGTTCCTGAACGAGGCGGGTCGCTACGCGCTGCTGAGCGCCGCCGAGGAGGTCGAGCTCGCGAAGAAGATCGAGAACGGCGACGTCAACGCGAAGAACAGGATGATCAACTCGAACCTGCGCCTCGTCGTCTCGATCGCGAAGAAGTACCAGGGCCACGGGCTGTCGCTGCTCGACCTGATCCAGGAGGGCGTGATCGGCCTGATCCGCGCCGTCGAGAAGTTCGACTGGCGCCGCGGCTACAAGTTCTCGACCTACGCGACCTGGTGGATCCGGCAAGCGGTGCAGCGCGGCGTCGCCAACAAGTCCCGCACGATTCGGATCCCCGTGCACATCGCCGACCGCGAGCAGAAGATTGGCCGCGCGGAGCGCGAGCTGATGGCCAAGCTCGGCCGGCCACCAACCGACGAGGAGATCTCCGAGGCCTCGAAGATCTCGCTGAAGCACCTGCGCGAGGTCCGCGAAGCGGCCCGAGCGGTGACCAGTCTCGACAAGCCGGTCGGCGACGACAATGACGCGTCGATCGGCGATCTCGTCGGAGTCGCGGAGGGCGGCGTCGAGGAAGAGGTCGAGGTCAGCCTGACCGAGAGCACCCTGCACCGCGCGCTCGCGAACCTGCCCGACCGCGAACAGACGGTCCTCACCCTTCGCTACGGACTCGGCCCCGAAGAGCCACAGTCGCTCGAGGAGATCGGGCGCAGGCTTGGAATTACACGAGAGCGTGTTCGCCAGATCGAAGGCACTGCGCTCGAGCGTCTGGCGGTCTCACGCGAGATCGAAGCGCTTAGAACCGCTGCCTGAGCGGTTCTGCGGGACCTAACACGGCCATCACACGCTCTCGCTAGGGTGCCGGAGTTCCTCATTTACAAAGGAGATTGCCCGTGAAACGTCTGACGAAGCTCTACCTCGTCGCGGCCTTCGTAGCGTTGATGACGCCAACGCTCGCGAACGCTGCCCCTCGCATGTACGTCGGCTTCCACGACGATCCGAACTTCCGTTACGAGACCCGGCGCGCCGAAATGCTCAACCAGGTGCGCAGCACGAACGCGTCCATCGTGCGCACCCTCGTCACGTGGCCGAACATCGCCGCAAAGCGCCCCGCGAACGCGGCGGATCCGTTCGACCCCGCCTACAACTTCAACGACCTGGACGAGTTCGTGCGCAACGCACAGATGCGCGACCTGGAGGCCATCATCACGCTCTGGGGGACGCCCAAGTGGGCGAACGGCGGCAAGACCCCGAACTACATGCCGACCCGGCTCAGCGATTTCACGGCCTTCGCGCGTGCGGTCGCGTCGCGTTACTCCGGCCGCTACCCGGGATACCCGTACGTGCGGTTCTTCTCGATCTGGAACGAGTCGAACCTGCAGCTCTTCCTGGCACCGCAGTTCGACGCCAAGGGGAAGTCGATCGCGCCGCGGAACTACGCGAAGCTGGCGGCTGCGGGATACGCGGGCATCAAGGCCGGCAATTCGTCCGCCAAGGTCGCGGTCGGGAGCACCTCGTCGGCGGGCCGTGACAAGCCGCTCGCGGGCAAGTCCGCGACGCATTCGCCGGGACGCTTCGCGCAGCTCGTCGCCGCCGCCAACCCACGGCTCAAGTTCGATGCGTGGGCGCAGCACCCGTATCCGGTGCCGGCGAACCAGAAGCCGTTGCAGAAGGTGAAGTGGCCGAACGTGACGCTCTCAGCCTTCCCGCGCTTCGAGAAGTCCCTCGACACGTGGTTCAAGCGCAAGAACGTCCGCATCTGGATCACGGAGTACGGCCACGAGGTCAAGTCGGACGGCGAGCCGAAGGGCGTCTCGCGCGCCCAGCAGGCGGCGTACGCCGCCCAGGCACTCGCCGTGGCGAAGAAGGACCCGCGGGTCGACATGTTCATCTGGTTCGTCTTCCGCGACCATGCCACGAGCCTGTGGCAGAGCGGCCTTCGCACCCGCAGCGGCGCCGCGAAGCCCTCGCTGGCGCGGTTCACCTCAGCGGCGGCGTCGGTCGATGCCCGAAACGGCCTCTTCAGGGTCAAGGGTGGGGCCGTGCCGACCGTGACGGTGCCGCTCCGGGCCTACGCCACCGGCACGAAGCCCGGCGAGAACGTCGGCTTCAACGTGCGGGTGATGGACAAGAGCAAGCTCGTCAAGAGCGCGCAGCCATCCGCGCCCTTCAAGCTGGACGCCACCGCACGGTTCGCGCTGGCCGGCTTCAAGCCAGTGAAGGGCAAGACGTACACCGTTCAGATCGACGCGAACGTCTTCAGCGGCGGCGGAGTCGTGCTCCACCGCACGCTCACGCTCGTCGCGAGCTAGCTCCAACGGACATGCGCTCATCCCCGCGTCTACGATCGTGGGGATGAGCGCCACGGTCCGCGTCGGTACCTGTTCCTGGGCGGATGAGACGCTGACGAAGGTCTGGTATCCGAAAGGCGTTCGCTCGGGCGAAGCGCGGATTCGGCACTACGCGGAGCGATTCGACACGGTCGAGGCGAACTCGACCTACTACCGGCTTCCCGATGCCGAGCTCGTGGCTAACTGGGCCGAGCGAACGCCTGAGGGGTTCACGATGCACGTGAAGGCGTTCGGATTGATGACGCGGCACCCGGTGAAGCTCGAGGGTCTGCCGGAGGATCTGCGTGACGTGATGCCCGTCGACGAGAAAGGTCGCGTCGACCGCCCGCCCCGCGAGCTCCGCGCCGAGGTGTTTCGCCGCTTCGCCCGTGCCCTCGAGCCGCTGCGGGAGCGCGGCAAGCTCGGCGGGATCCTGCTCCAGTTTCCTTCGTACATCGTCTACAAGCCGATCTCGCTCGAGTACATCGAGTGGGCGGCCGATCAGCTGCCCGGCGACGAGCTGCTCGTCGAGTTCCGTCACCGGAGCTGGCTGGACGACGAGAATCGCGCGCAGACGCTTTCGTTCCTCGAGTCGCGTGGGCTCACGTATGTGATCGTCGACGCCCCGAAGACCGAGGCGAAGAACCTCGTTCCCACGGTGGTCGCGCGAACGAGCAAGACGGCGTATGTCCGCTTCCACGGCCGCAACGCAAGCACCTGGAACAAGCGCACCGGCAGCGCGGCGGAGCGCTTCGACTACCTCTACTCGGAGGAGGAGCTCGAGGAGTGGGTGGAGCCGCTGAAGGAGCTCGCGCTCGACACCGAGTCGGTGTACGCGATGTTCAACAACAACGGCCGCTCCGAGATGCCTTCGACCGGCCTCGAGGGGATCGAGCCCGAGGAGATTGCGGGCGACCCGGCGAAGGGCGAGGTGGCCCAGGCCCCCGCGAACGCGCTGATGCTGCGTCGCGCGCTCGAGGCGGCCGGCGTCCCCGTCTCCTGATGCGCCGGCTGCTCCGCGCCGTCAAGCTCCTCGCTCGCGACGGCCGGATCCCGAAGCCGCTGCGCGGCCTCGCCGCCTTCGGGCTGCTGCCGATCCCCGGCCCGTTCGACGAAGTGGCGCTCCTGCTCGTCGGCACCGTCCTCTGGCTGTTCTACCGCCGCACGCTGCGCGAGGCGTGGGCTGCGAGCGGCACCTGAGCAGACGTCCGCTCGGGACGTGACGGGTCCTGGCCCCGACACGTCCGCGCGGGACATGTCAGGGGTCAGACCCCGTCGTGTCCGCGACGGACGCGGCTGGTCTAGACGATCTTGACGAGCGCCTTGCCGCGGTTCTCGCCGCGGAGCATGCCCATGAACGCGGCCGGCGCGTTCTCGAGACCTTCGGTCACGTCCTCGCGGTAGCGCAGCTTGCCTTCCGCGAGCAAGGTGCCGAGGCGGCGGAGGCCTTCGGGGAAGCGATGGGCGTAGTCGTAGATGAGAAACCCCTCGAGCCGCGCGCGGAAGACGACGAGGAAGCCGAGGTTCCGTGGCGCGAGCTCGGGCTCGGACAGGTTGTACTGCGAGACCTGCCCGCAGACCGGAACGCGCGCGCCGACGGCGAGCCGCCGGAAGATCGTCTCCGAAACGGCGCCGCCGACGTTGTCGAAGTACACGTCGACGCCGTTCGGGCAGGCCTCCTTGAGGATGCCGTTGATGTCGTCCCGCTTGTAGTCGATCCCCACGTCGTAGCCGTACAGCTCCGTCAGGTCGCTGACCTTCTCCGGCGATCCGGCCAGGCCGACGATGGGGCCGCAGCCCGCGATCTTCGCAAGCTGTCCGACGATCTGGCCGACCGCACCGGCGGCGGCGGAGACGACGACGGCGTCGCCGGGCTTCGGCTTGCCGACGTCAAAGAGGCCGAAGTAGGCCGTGAGACCAGTCGCGCCGAGTACGTGCAGCGCGGTCTGCGGCGGAGCGTGGCTCGGGTCGAGCTTGCGGAGGGCGCCGCCACGGGCGACGGCGTAGTCCTGCCAGCCGAGCTGTCCGACGACGAGATCCCCCGGCGCGAAGCGCGGATCGCCGCTCTCCGTCACCTCCCCGACCGCCTGCGCTGTCATCGGGTCGCCGACCTGGGTCGCCTTCGCATACGAGCGCGCCTCGCTCATTCGCCCGCGCATGTACGGGTCGAGCGACAGCCAGTGCGAGCGGACGAGCACCTCCCCCGGCCCGGGCTCGGGTATCTCGGACTCGACGAGCGCGAAGTCGGACTCCTGCGGGAACCCCTTGGGCCGCGCTGCGAGCGTGATCTGCCGGTTCATGCCGACCACCCTCTCACAGCGCGGCTATTGATCAGCGAGGCTGCGGCACGATCCGGATGTAGGGCTTCGGTTCCTTCCAGCCCTCTGGATAGGTCTCCTTCGCCTCATCGTTGGAGACAGAGCCGGCGATGATCACGTCGTCGCCCTGTTGCCAGTTCACCGGCGTCGCAACCTTGTGCTTGGCGGTCATCTGCAGCGAGTCGATCACGCGCAGCACCTCGTCGAAGTTGCGGCCCGTGGTCATCGGGTAGGCGAGGAGGAGCTTGATCTTCTTGTCCGGGCCGACGACGAACACGTTGCGCACCGTCTGGTTGTCGGCCGGCGTCCGCTGGGTCGGGTCGCCCGCGGTGTCGCCGGGAAGCATGCCGTAGAGCTTCGAGACGTTGAAGTCCGCGTCGCCGATCAGCGGATAGTTCGGCGCGTGGCCTTGCGTCTCCTCGATGTCGGCGGCCCACTTCTCGTGGTTCTCGACCGGATCGACGGAGAGGCCGAGGACCTTGACATTCCTGCGATCGAACTCGGGCTTGATCTTCGCCAGGTAGCCGAGCTCGGTCGTGCACACCGGGGTGAAGTCCCGCGGGTGCGAGAACAGCACGGCCCACGAGTCGCCGACCCAGTCGTGGAACTTGATCGGGCCTTCGGTCGTCTCAGCCTGGAAATCGGGTGCTGTTTCGCCGATCTGCAACGTCATCTTCTTCCTCCTCGTACGCTTGCCAACAGGACGCAGCAGCGCGTCTGCTTCTTCCGCAGCGCCGCTTGCCAGTTCACAACGCAAACCCTCTCATAGAAATGCCCGGGTAAACGGAACGGCGCCCCGACAGCCACTTCCACAGAAGCGTGCAGCCACTTCGACAGGTTCGCCGGAGCCGCGAAGCGGCTCCCTTCAGGGGTCTTCGCGCGTCGTAAATCTGCTTCCGCAGATTTACGACTTGCGCAAACAATGGAGCCAGCCGGGCTCGAACCGGCGACCTTCTGGCTGCCAGCCAGACGCTCTCCCAGCTGAGCTATGGCCCCTGGGATCCGGAGATTGTAGCTAGGCCGTCGCTGCTTCGACGTCCACCGCGGGGACGTCGCCCCAGAGATCCTCGAGCCGGTAGAAGTCACGCGTGTCGGGCGTGAAGACGTGGAGAACGACGTCGAGATAGTCGGCGATGATCCATTCCGCCTCCGCCGCACCGTCGACCGCGCGCGGCAGCAGCTTCGCCTCCTGCTTCAGCTGGGAGTGCACCTCGTCGAAGATCGCCTTCGTCTGGCGCGCGTTGCGGCCGGTCGCGAGCACGAAGAAGTCCGTGTAGACGCACACGGGTCTCATGTCGAGGATGACGACGTCTTCTGCCAGCTTCTCGCTCGCGAGAGCGGCGATCCGGCGTGCTTGATCGATCGAAGTCAGAGCACTCAGTGTAGCCACGAAAGGGGGCTGTCAGGCGTCCCGGTAGAGACCGAGCTCTGCAATCCGCGTGGCGACGGCGTCCGGGACGAGCCCATCGATCGACTCGCCGCGCCGCACGCGCTCCCGGATCTCAGACGACGAAACCGGGTACGGCTCGAGCTCGAAGATCTCGATCCTGGGCGACGTCGCCTCGGGCCGGTAGCCGGGGCGTGTCGCGACCCCGAGCCGCGCCAGCTCGAGCACGCGCTCCGGCTCCTTCCAGGTCGGGAAGTCCGCCAGCTCGTCGGCGCCGATCAGGAAGACCGGATCCTCGTAGCCGGCTGCCTCGAGCGCGTCGACTGTGTACTCGTACAGCTCCGGCTCGACCGTTCCGAGCCCTGCGAACGCAAGCCTCGCCAGCTCGAGCCGGTATTCCGCCGGAGCGACCGTCTCCTTGTGGCCGGGTGCGACGACGACCGTCACGTGCAGTCGCTCGAGACCGAGGCGCTCCATCGCCGTGCGGGCGAGCGCGACGTGACCGTTGTGCGGCGGGTCGAACGCGCCGCCGAAGACGCCTATTGCCACTCGAGCGTCTCCTCGCCGATCTCGACGTCGTGCCCCTTGCGCGCTCCTGCCGCCTTGAGCACGGCCTCGAGCTCCTCACCCTGCGGGGCGTCGCCGATGATGCGGAACCCACGGTCGGTGCGGTAGATCCGGTACGTCCGACGCGCCGGCGGTTGCGGCCGGTATTCGAGGAACTCCGGGAGAGCAGGCGCGTCGTCCGCCTTCGGCTCGGGTGCGGCGGGACAGAGCCGGAAGAGCGCCAGCTTGAGGGCATCGATTCCCGCGCCGGTGGCGCACGAGACAGGGAAGACGCCGACGATCCGCTCGTCCTCGACCGGGAACACGGGAAGCTCGGGCAGCAGGTCGATCTTGTTCAGCACGATCGCCTGCGGCCGCTCGTCCAGGCCGGCGCCGTAGAGCGCGAGCTCGCTGTCGATTGTGCGAAAGCGCTCCTCGACGTCCTCTTCGGACGCGTCGATCACGTGCAGGAGCAGCCGCGCTCGCTCGAGATGGGCGAGGAACTCGTGCCCGAGCCCGATCCCCTCGCTGGCGCCCTCGATCAAGCCGGGGACGTCGGCGACGGTGAGCTGAGCGCCGTCCGGCGACTCGACCGTGCCCAGCACGGGCGCAAGCGTCGTGAACGGGTAGTCCGCGACCTTGGGCTTGGCATTCGAGATGCGGCGAAGCAGCGAGGACTTGCCGGCGTTCGGGAGGCCCGCCATCGCGGCGTCGGCCAGCAGCTTCAGCCGGAGCTCGACCTCTGCCTCGCCCGCCGGCTCCCCAACCTCGGCGAAGCGCGGCGCCTGCCGGGTCGGCGTTGCGTAGCGCGCGTTGCCGCGGCCGCCGTTGCCACCTCGCGCGAGCACGACGCGCGAGTCCGGCCGAACGAGGTCCGCGATCAGGTCGCCCTCGACACCGTAGGCCTGCGTGCCGACGGGAACGGCCAGCTCGACCGTCTCGCCGTCGGCGCCGTGCTTCCGGGCACCTTGTCCGGGCTCGCCGCGGCCCGCCTTGAACTTCGTCTTTGCCCGGAACGAGGAGAGATCTCGAAGAGCAGGATCCGCGACGAGTAGAACGTCGCCGCCGCGGCCGCCGTCGCCGCCGTCGGGCCCGCCTTTCGGAACGTGCTTCTCACGCCGGAAGCTCAGGCCTCCGTCGCCGCCGCGGCCGGCGAGTACATGAATGCGTGCGTGGTCTGCAAACACGCGGGCAGCTTAGTAACAGTCTGTTACTTGGCCGGAGAGCGGCGCGGTGCCGAGCAGGATCTGCCTTGTAACAGTCTGTTACTTGGCTTCGGCTTGCTCGGGGCTCTCGGCGACCGAGATGAAGCGCTTCTCGCCGGACGTGCGGAACTCGACCGTTCCCTCGCGGACGGCGAAGATCGTGTCGTCACGGCCGATGTCCGTGCCGGGGCCGGGGCGGAACCGTGTGCCGCGCTGGCGGACGAGGATCATCCCGGACTTCACCTTCTGACCGCCGAAGATCTTGACGCCGAGCCGCTTCGCGTTCGAGTCGCGACCGTTGCGGGAGGAACCGAGACCTTTCTTGTGAGCCATTAGTCGCTCTCCTTCTCTGCGAGCGCACCCTCGATTGCGGCGAGGGCGCCCTTCCGCTTGCCGTGAGCCTGCTCGTATTCGAGCGCTGCCTCGAGCATCGGCCGCGTCCACCCGGAGGACTGCTCCTTGATCGCGGCGACGGTCAGCTCCTCGTAGCCGGTCGGCATGCCCTTGACCCGGTCCTCGGCCGGAGCTGCGTCGCTCTTCGTCTCGGCCTTCGTCTCTGTCTTCGCTGGGGCGCGCTTCTTGCCGCCGATCGACTCGATCTCGATCTGCGACAGGCTCGCGCGGAAGCCCGTGTGCTTCTTGTAGCCGTTCTTCGGGCGGTACTTGCCGATCCTGATCTTCTCGCCCTTCACGTCCGCGACCACGCGGGCCGTGACGGTGATGTCCGTCGGCGAGATGTGCGTCTCGCCGCCACCGCCGACGAGAAGAACAGGCCGGGCTGAACGACTTGCCCTCACCGTGCGCCAGCCGGTCCACGAGCAGCTTCTCGCCCTCGCGGACGCGGTACTGCTTGCCGCCGACGGAGATGATCGCGTAGGTGCTCATGAGTCGTTAGGTGTTACAGCGTAGGAACGCGGGCCTGGGGCCCGCGAGCCGATGGATTGTAGCGATTAGGCGTCCAGGTCGTCGAGCCATTCCGACATCGGCACGTACTCGTCGGTGGCCGGTTCGGCGCCGTTGCCAGAGGCTCTCGGGCTCGTCGGCGACGGCGGGCTCGGCCGGCGCCTCGGCGCCGTTCTCGCTCGCGACCACCGCCGCTCCGACCGCTGCTGCGCCCGCTGCGGCGGGCTTCTTGCGGTTGCGTCCGCCGCGCGACCCACGGCGCGTCTTCTTCTTCACGGGGGCCGCGTCGGCGCCGTCCGTGCTTTCGGTGTCGTCGGCGTCGGCAACTGCCTCGGCGGGCTCGTTGCCGTCCTCGGTGGCGGTGACCTCGGGCTTGGCCTTCGGCTTCGGCGCCGACCGCTTCCGCGCAGGCTTCTCGTCGCCGCCGAGCTCGAAGTCGGGAACATGGATCCGGGGAGCCGCGGGCGAGGGTTCCTCGACGTCCTCGACGTCCGCGTCCTCCCCAGCTTCGACGAGAGCTTCCTCGGCGCCTTCGACGGCGGCGCCGGCCGGCTTCTTCTTCCGGTTGCGGCCGCCGCGCGAGCCGCGCCGCGTCTTCTTCTTCACCGGCGTGCCGTCGGCTGCGGGGGTCGTCTCGCCCTCGATCGCCTCCTCCGGCTCGTCCTCGGGCTCGTCGTCGATCTCCACTTCGCCGACGTCGGGCTCGACCGGCTCGTCGGCCGGCTCCTGAGGCAATGCCTCGGCGTCTTCCGTCTCTCCCGTCGGCTGTGTCTCTTCGGCCTCGAGCTCGGCGGCCTTCTTCGCCCGGCTCGGTGCGCGCGTGGGCTTCTCGGCCTCGCTCTCGAACGTGATCGGCTCGGCGGGCTTCGCCGCAGTCGTGAGCAGCGCGGCGTAGGCGACGCCGTCGAGGACGCGCTCGATGCGCACCTTGGCCTTCTTGCCGACGAGCTTCGCGGCTCCGCCGACGACGACGTCGAGCCCGTCGAGCTTTCCGGCTGCAGAGCCGGCGTCGTGCTTGTCGACCTCGACCAGCTTCACTTCGACCTGGGCCCCTTCAGCGATCGGAGCCTCGGGCTGCAGGTCGACGAGCTTGCCCTCCGCAAGGACGGCCGCGTGGTCGGCGTGGACACCTTCCTTGGGCACCAGGAAGAACCGCTTCTTGGCCGCCTCCTCGATCTCGGCGAGCCGCTTGCCGCCCGCTCCCAGGAGGAGCGACGCGGTCTTCGGGCTCACCTCGATCCGGAATGCCTGCGCCCGTGACCCGGCGGCGAGTGTGCGCAGGCGCCGCTCGACCTCGAGTGCGGCCGAGGCCTCCGAGAGGACGATGCCGTCGCCGGCACACGTTGGGCACTTCTTGGTGAGGATCTCGCGGGGGCCGTCGGTGACGTTCTGCCGCGTCATCTCGACGAGCCCGAGCGGGGAGATCTCGACCACGTAGGTCTTCGTCCGGTCGCGCTCGAGCTCGGTGCGCAGCGCCTCTTCGACAGTCGCCCGGTTCTTCGGGTTCGCCATGTCGATGAAGTCGATGACGATGATCCCGCCGATGTCGCGCAGCCGCAGCTGGCGCACGACCTCCTTCACCGCTTCGAGGTTGTTCTTGGTGATCGTGTCCTCGAGCCGGCCGGTGGAGTTCTTCGAGCGGGAGCCGACGAAGCGGCCGGTGTTCACGTCGATGACGGTGAACGCCTCCGCGTAGTCGAAGACGAGGTAGCCGCCCGAGGGAAGATCGACGCGCCGGTTGAGCGTGGAGCGGATCTCGGCGTCGACGCCCGTCCCTTCGAAGAGCGGCGTCTTCTCCTTGTAGTGCTGGACGCGCTCGAGCATGTGCGGCGAGGTCTTCTTCAGGTAGCCGACGATCCGCTTGTACGTGCGCTCGTGGTCGATGAGCGCGCTCTCGAAGTCGCCTGCGAACAGGTCACGGACGATCCGGAGCGGCAGCTCGGCCTCCTGGTACACGAGCGCCGGCGCCTTGCTGGTCTTGGCCTTCGCCTGGATGTTCTTCCAGAGCCGCTGCAGGAAGACGAGGTCGCGCTCGATGTCCTCGGCCGACGCGCCCTCCGCCGCGGTGCGGACGATGATTCCGCCTTCCTTGGCGTCGAGGTTCTTGATGATCTCCTTCAGGCGGTTGCGCTCGTTGTCGTCGAGCCGGCGCGAGACGCCGAGCCCCTCGCCCTGTGGGACGAACACGAGGAAGCGGCCCGGCAGCGAGATCTCGGTCGTGAGCCGCGCGCCCTTCGTCTTCATCGGGTCCTTCACGGCCTGCACCATGATCTGCTGGCCGCGGGCGATCAGGTCGGTGATCTTCTTGCCGTGCCGCTTGCCTTCGAGCTCGGGCACGACGATCTCGTCGACGTACAGGAAGCCGTTCTTCTCGAGGCCGATCTCGACGAACGCGGCCTCCATGCCCGGCAGGACGTTGTCGACGGTGCCGAGGTAGATGTTCCCGGCGATCGAGCGACGCTCCGGACGCTCGAGGTAGACCTCGGCGACACGGTCGTCCTCGAGGATCGCGACGCGCTGCTCGCCGACGTCGACGGAGATCAGGAGCTCCCGCTTCGCCTTCGGCAGCGGCGCGCGCTTCTGCGGCACGCGGCGGCGGTTTGCCCTGCTGGTTGGCGCGACGCTCCTGGCGCTGGCTGCGCTCAGGCGCCTTGCGCTCCCGCTTCGCGGGTTGCGGCTTCAGCTCGGGCTTCTCGTCCGCCTTCTCGGCGGTCGCAGTCGCAGTCGAAGCGGTGCCGGGCTTCTTGCGCCCCCGCCCGCCACGATTGCCGCGACGTCGCGGCGCTTGGCGGGATCGGTTGCCGCTCCGGCCTCGGCCGTGGCGGTGGGCTGCTCAGCTTGTGACGGCTGTGGTGCTGGCGCGGGCGCTTCGGGCGCCTGCTGTTCGGTCGTTTCCTTGCGCTTCCTTCGGAACCAGGGTGACAAATGCTTCTCCTAAAGTGAGCGCGCGCAAAAACACGGCCGCGGAAGCGGCCGGTCGCGCGCTGCGTATGGTGTTGAAAAACGTAGGCATGGCCTGAGGACAGGCTAGCAGCCGTGTCCGGAGCACCGCGGCATGCGCGCCGGGCGTCTTGAAGCCTATGCGGCCGTTGCGGGGCGAAGCCGTGCGCGGCGCGCGCGAACGGCGCGCAGCCGCTGGGAGAGGCGGGCCCAAGCCCAAGGCTCGACCTCGGCGTAGCGCGTCTCGTTCTGCGCTCTCGTCGACTCGAGATACTCGAACCAGGCGTCGGCCTCTTCGATCATCAGCAATTCCTCGGCGTGCTCGGAACCAGCCATTTCGCCTCCCTCCAGTCCGGGGTTCCCAGCCATGACCCCACGACATTGCTCGAGGATTCCCCGAAGGGCACTTCGGCACGGCAGTCGCCTAGGGATCTTCGCGACGCGGGATCCGCTCCCGCGGCTTCCGCGTCTTGCGCGGAGAGACCGAGTGGAAATAACGATGCGCGGCCTCGCCGACGGCGCGCGTGCCTGCGTACGCGACGGTGCCCTTCACGAGCCAGCCGGCCACTGGAACCACGCCGAGCAGCTGGCGGGCGACGGTACGGAAGCCAAGCCCGGCGCCGATCGTGGCGAGCACCTCCGGCCAGCGATCCTGGTCGACCTCGACCCCGTGCGCCGAGGCCAGCCGGAGGACGAGCCGGATCTGGTTCAGGGTCAACACCGGGAAGTCGGCGCCCGGGATGAAGATCGCGACTGCGGCGATCGTGTTCTGGCGCGAGAACTTCTCGATCAGTGCTTCGCTCACCGGCTCGCGGATCACCGGCAGCCTCGCGGCGAGCCCGGTGCCGGAATCTGCGATCCGGGCGGCGATCGCGCGGGCGATCTCCTCGACCGGGAAGCCGGAGCCGGGCGAGCACATGATGATCTCCGTCGCGAGGACGTACGGGACGTCGAAGAACTCGGTCCCGGTCTGCACGACGACGACCGGGACGTCCGCCCGCTCGGCGGCCCGCAGCACCTTCTCGTCCTCGGGCGTCGGAGCCCCTGCGAGCACCCGCACGAGCACAGCCGCATCCTCCGGCCTGCCGTCGACGCGCACCGCGCCCGGGGCAGCACCGCGCGAGAGCTCCTTCTCGAGCTGTGCGGCGAGCGGGCCGCTGATGACCAGCGGCCGCGTGCTCCTCGGCTGCGTTCCGCAACTCCTTCACGAGACCCCAGACGGAGAATGGGTTCAGCTTGGCGGCCATCAGCGTGGGCGGCGGCGGCCCTGGTGGCCGCGCGCGTGGATCGACTGCAGGACACCGATCGCGATCAGGTTCGCAACCATCGACGAGCCGCCGACGGTGACGAACGGGAGCGGAATGCCGGTCACCGGGGCGATTCCCATCGTCATCCCCACGTTGACGAAGACCTGGAAGAGGAACGCGATCACGATCCCGCCCGCCACGATCGCGCTGAACGCGTCGCGAGCGACTGCGATCACGCGCAGTCCGCGCCAGACGACGAGCAGGTACAGGCCGAGCAGGAGCGCCGCGCCGAAGAAGCCGCGCTGCTCGGCGAGCGCGGCGAAGACGAAGTCGGTGTGGTGCTCGGGCAGGTAGTCGAGACGCGTCTGCGTCGCGCCCTCGACACCGCGGCCGTTCAGTCCGCCCGAGCCGACCGCCGTGATCGACTGAGTGACGTTGTACGTCGTCCCGGCCGGATCGCTGTCGGGGTTCGTGAACCCCGTCAGGCGGGCGGTCTGGTACGGCTCGAGCACCTCGATCCCGGCGCCGGGCAGGAACCAGACGACGCTGGCGACCACGAGCGCCGCGAGCGAGGCGAGCACGGCGAGGTGGCTCCAGCGGATGCCGCCGACGAAGAGGCAGGCGGCGACCGCCGCCGAGTAGACGAGCGCGGTGCCGAGGTCGGGCTGCTTGAAGACGAGGAGGATCGGCAGGAGCCCGAGGCCGATCGTCTGCAGGACGACCTGCGGCTGTGGATCCTCCGCGCGCGGTCAGCGAGGAAGCCCGCGATTGCGAGCACGAAGAGCAGCTTGCCGAACTCGGAGGGCTGGAGCTGGAAACCGCCCAGCTCGATCCAGCGCTTCGAGCCGCGCGTCGTGTCGCCGAGTGGGAAGACGAGCAGCATCAGGAGCAGAGTCACCGCGTAGATGGCCTTCTGTGCGCGGCGGTATCGGTCGGGGTCGATCGCGAGGACGACGAGGAATCCCACGAAGCCGAGTCCGGCGGCAATCGCCTGGCGCACGACGTAGTAGTCCTCGTTGCCCGGCGACGTCGTGGCGTGTGATCCCCGCGACGGCCCAGAGCCCGTAGGCCACGATTCGCGCCGACGGCGAGGAGCAACACCCAGTCCAGCCGGCGCACGAAGCTGACGAAGTCGACCCGCTCGCGGGAGATCGCGCGTGCGCCCGAGGAGGCGTAATCAATCACTGGGGACCACCGCCTGGACGCCGGCCTTCTCCTGGAACCAGTACTCGAAGAGCTTCAGCGCTGCAGGCGCCGCAACGGCGCCACCGTGGCCGCCGTTCTCGATCACCGCGCAGACGACGATCGGCGCGCGCTTCAGCCGCCGGACGTCGTCACGTGCTCGTTCCCGTCGAACGGGCCCCAGCCGCACCACCAGGCCTGGTCCTCCAGGTGATCGAACGGATAGCCGGGCAGCGGGACGACCTTCTCCGCGGTGCCCGTCTTGCCGGCGACCGGCACCGGGAAGCTGCCGAAGACCCCGGAAGACGTCCCCTCGGCGTCGTGCGTCGCCTGATAGAGACCGTCACGGACGACGGAGAGCGCGAGCGGGTCGACCTTGATCGGCTGGGCCGGCTTGGCCGGGAAGGTGTCACAGCGGCACGGGCGGTGAGCCGTCGTTGCTCGGCTGCTCGATCGACGAGACGATGTACGGCGTCACGAGATTGCCGCCGTTCGCGAGCGCTGCGTAGAAGCGCGCCATCTGCAACGGCGTGACGGTGATGTCCTTCTGCCCGATCGCCATCTGGATCAGGTCGCCCGGGTTCCAGGCGCGGTCGATGCCCTTGTAGGTCGCCTTGCGCCAGGCGGGCGTCGGCAGGAGGCCCGTCGCCTCGCCGCCGATGTCGAGCCCGGGCGCCTGGCCGAACCCGAACTTCCTCGCCCACGCCTGCATCGCCGTCCAGTACTTCCGCTCGTGCTCGCCGCGCGTGTAGTAGCGGTTGCCGACGTCGTAGAAGTACGTGTCGCAGGACTGCGAGAGCGCGGTCGTCAGCGCCATCGGCGCGTTCATGAACGGGTTCCAGTTGTCGAAGCGGATGCTCGTCGAGGCCGTACTCGGCGAACGGCGTGCACTGGATGTACTCGTACGGCGAGAGCAGCTCGTCCGAGATCGCCGCGAGCGCCGTCAGCGGCTTGAACGTCGAGCCGGGCGGGTAGACGCCGGCGATCGCGCGGTTGATGCCCGGATAGTTGCGCTGCTTTGCCACCTTCTCGACCGTGAGCGGCTCGAGCTTCTTCGGGTCGACCCGGCCGACGTAGACGGAGGGCTTGTAGGTGGGGTTCGAGGCCATCGCGAGCACGGCGCCGTCGCGCGGGTCGAGCGCGACGATCGCGCCGCCGTTGGCGTTGAACTCCTCCTGCCCCCGCGCGAGCACGATCCCCTCGCGGATCGCACGCTCTGCGGCGCGCTGGAGGCCGACGTCGATCGTCAGGCGGACGGTCTTTCCCGGCGTCGCGGGCTGGCGGAGCTCGAACGCCCCCTGCGGGACTCCGAGCGAGTTGACCCGCAGCTGCGCGGCGCCCGCGGTGCCGCGCAGGTAGGTGTCGAACGAGGCTTCGACACCAGTCTTGCCGATCTTCTCGCCGCCGCGGTAGCCGTCCTTCTCCAGGCGCTTCAGCTCGTCCGGCGAGATCTCGCCGACGTATCCGAGCACCTGGGCGGCAAGCGCGCGGTACTCGGTAGTCGCGCAGATAGGTGCCGACGATCTCGACGCCGGGGAACTCGTCGCGGTGCTCCTTCAGGTACATCACCTGGTCCTCGTGCACGGCCGTCTTGACGAGGATCGGCGTCAGCGGGTCGTTCCTGCTCTTCTCGAGCGCCTTCGTCAGCCTCGGCAGCGGCACGCGCAGGATCTTCGAGAGCTTCTTGAACATCGCGTAGCGGCCCTCCTCCGGCAGGTCTGCCGCCCAGATCTGCACGGCGGTGCCGGGGACGTTCGAGACGATCGTCCGGCCGGCGCGATCGACGATCGAGCCGCGCGGAGCCTCGACCGGCACGGTGCGCAGCTGGTTGCTCTGAGCGGCGTTCAGATAGCGGTCGCCGGAGAGGACCTGCAGCGCCCAGAGGCGGAGGAAGAGGACGGCGAAGACAGCCAGCGCAATCGCCGCGAGCACGCCGAGACGCAGCGCGAGCTGCGGTGTGAAGCGGTACGGCTCGGAGGTCCGCGGGTCGGGAGGCAGAAACCGCCGCGAGGGCGAGCGCCGCTCAGGGAACGAGCTAGCCAAGCAGCCGCACCTCGGTCGCCCGTTCGCCGGGGGTCGCCCGGCGCAGCACGGAACGACAGAGCGAGAACACCGCGCCGCCGAGGATCAGGTTGAGCACCACGCTCGGCAGCAGCGTCTCGAAGAGCGCACGCCGCGCGGAGACCTCCTCCCCGAGCAGGAAGTGGAGGCCAAACCCGGCGAAGGCGATCGCAACCGTGAAGACGAGGACGGCAAGCAGCGGCGCGTGCGCCCGGTCGCGGCCCGTGGTCTCGCCGTAGCGCCCCGTCCAGTAGCCGGCGAGGGCGTAGAGCAGAGCCGTTACGCCGAGCGTGTCCAGGGTCACGATGTCGACGAGCAAGCCACCGAAGAAGCCCGCGACCGCGCCCGTGACAGCCCCCCGCAGCAGGGCGATCGAGAGCAACGCGAGCAGCAGCACGTCGGCCGCGCCGCCGGCAACGTCGAGGGACGCGACGAGCGTCACCTGCAGGAGGGCGGCCACGAAGACGATGGCGCCGAGGACGAGGTTGTCGGTCACTACGGCAGCTCCGGCAGCGGGCGGTCGGGAACGAGGACGAGCACCGAGTCGAGCGCCGAGAAGTCAACGTCGGAGACGACCAGCACCTGCAGATAGAGGTCGGTATTCAGCGTGCCGACGAACGTGACGCGGCCGATCATGATCCCCTTCGGGTAGCGCGAGGCGAGCTCGCCGGAGCGCGAGCCGGCGGTGATGATCTCGTCGCCCTCGTGCACGACCTCCTTCTTCGAGACCCGGCTGAGGACGAGCGAGTCGCCGGACTGGCCGTGCTCGACGATGCCGGACGCGCCCGTACGCAGGTCGAGTGCCGAGACCGCGCTCGACTCGTCGGTGAGCAGGCGCACGCGGGCCGAGCTCCCCGTGACCCTCGTGACCGTGCCGACGAGCCCATCGGCGGTCACGACCGGCGCGTCGACGACGACGCCGTCGTCGGAGCCGGCGGAGACGACGATCGTCTGGTCGAACGCGCGCGAGGGCTGCGAGATCACCTCGGCGGCGACGCCGTCGTACTGCTGGGGGAACGCAGGCGAGTTCCTGTAACCCAGCAGGCTCTTGAGCCGGACGTTTTCCTGCAGCGCCGACTCGTTCTGGATCACCAGCTGGCTGAGCCGCTCGTTCTCGGCCTTCAGGTCCTCATTCTCGGAGCGCGCGTTGAAGAGGTCCTTCGTCCAGCCGTAGGCGTCGCGGAAGGGACGCGCGACGCGCTCGGCCGCGACTTCGAGCGGCTGCAGTGCATCCGCGATCGCGCCCTGGGCATCGTGGAGCGGGCCGTCGGGGCGCTCACGGAACGACGCCGTGATCAGGGCAAGCGAAAGCAGGACCAGCGTCCCCAGCACGACGCGGCGCCGGACGGCGCTGCGGCTGCGGGAAGGGAACGGTCGCGGGGCGGGGCGCCGGACAGAAAGGCCCAGCACCGCCGATCTTGCGGTGCGGTTGCGTGCCACGAGCGCCCCAGTCTAGCCACGACGCCAGAGGGCGTTCGTGGCGAAAGCTGTTTAGTAGCGCCTGCCGTTGCGGCGGGGGCGGGCGCGGGCGCTGCGGTGGATGGCCTCGAACTCCTCGAGGCTCCGGCCGGAGCCGACCGCAACGCAGGTCAGCGGGCTCTCTGCAAGGTGGACCGGCATCTGCGTCTCGTGGCGAAGCCGCTCGTCGAGCCCGTGCAGCAGGGCGCCGCCGCCGGCGAGCACGATGCCGCGATCCATGATGTCCGCGGCGAGCTCCGGCGGCGTCTTGTCGAGCGTGGAGCGAATCGCGTCGATGATCTGCGTCACCGGCTCCTCGAGCGCGTGGCGGACCTCCTCGGAGGAGAGAATCACGGTCTTGGGCAGGCCGGTGAGCATGTCGCGGCCGCGCACCTCGGCCTGCACTTCCTCGCGCATCCGGTAGGCGGAACCGACCTCGAGCTTGATCTCCTCGGCGGTCTGCTGGCCGATCAGCAGCTTGTACTCCTTCTTGATGTGGTTGACGATCGCGTCGTCCATCTCGTCGCCGCCGACACGAAGGCTCTGGGAGACGACGATCCCGCCGAGCGAGATCACGGCGACCTCGGTGGTGCCGCCGCCGATGTCCACGATCATGTTCCCCGTCGGCTCGGCGACCGGAAGGCCGGCGCCGATCGCGGCCGCCATCGGCTCCTCGATCAGGTACGCCTGGCGCGCGCCGGCCGAGAGCGTCGCCTCCTCGACCGCGCGCTTCTCGACGCCGGTCACGCCCGACGGGACGCAGACGACGACGCGCGGGTGTGCAAAGCGATGCTGGTGCACCTTCTGGATGAAGTGGCGGAGCATCTGCTCGGTCACGTCGAAGTCGGCGATGACGCCGTCCTTGAGCGGGCGGATCGCCGCGATCGTGCCCGGCGTCCGGCCGAGCATCCGCTTCGCCTCGACGCCGACGGCGTGCACCTCGCCCGAGCGCTGGTCGATCGCCACGACCGACGGCTCGCTGAGGACGATGCCGCGGCCCCGCACGTACACGAGCGTGTTTGCAGTGCCCGAGGTCCACGGCCATATCGCGGCCGCCAAAGCCGCTCATCGAGCGAAAGATGCCCATCCCGTGATCGAGTCTAGCCGTGAAAGACTCCGAATTGTGAGCCGCGCAGCTGTCCTCGTCACGGGCTGCTCCTCCGGGATCGGCCGCGCGACCGCAGAACGGCTCGCCCGCGGCGGCTGGACCGTGTACGCGAGCGCCCGCCGGCTCGAGTCGATGACCGGCCTCGAGGCGGCGGGATGCCGGCTGCTGCGCCTCGACGTCACCGACGAGAGCTCGATGCAGGCCGCTGTCGAGGAGATCGAACGGGCAGAGGGCGCCGTCGGCGTGCTCGTGAACAACGCCGGCTACAGCCTCAGCGGCGCCGTCGAGAGCGTCGCGCTCGAGGACGCACGACGCCAGTTCGAGACGAACGTCTTCGGTCTCGCCCGCCTGACACAGCTCGTCCTCCCAGGGATGCGGCGGGAGGGCTGGGGGCGGATCGTCAACGTCAGCTCGATGGGCGGACGCCTCACGTTCCCCGGCGGCGGCTGGTACCACGCCACGAAGCACGCGGTCGAAGCGCTCAGCGACGCGCTTCGCTTCGAGGTGCAGGGGTTCGGAATCGACGTCGTCGTGATCGAGCCCGGTTTGATTCGAACGGACTTCGCGGAGACGGCGGTCGGGTCGATTCCCGTGGGCGAGGAGCCGTACGGCCGGTTCAACGCAGCCGTCGGAGCGGCGACCGCCGGCGCATACCACGGGTTCTACGGCCGCCGGCTCGGGGGCGGGCCCGACGTGGTCGCCGGGACGATCGAGCGCGCGCTCTCGGCGAAGCGGCCGCACACCCGGTACCGGGTAACGCCGTCAGCGAAGCTGTTCCTGACGCTGCGGCGCCTTCTGCCCGACCGAGGGTGGGACGCGATCCTGAGCCGCAGCTATCCGAAGCCGTAAGCGCCGGCGAAACGCTCCGCCAGCGTGCGGACCAGCAGGGCCGCGGGCAGTCCGACGACGTTCAGGTAGTCGCCCTCGATCTCCTCGACGAGCGCCGCGCCCCGGCCCTGGATGGCGTAGCCACCCGCACGCCCCTCCCACTCCCCGTGCGTCATGTGGTGGGCGATCTCCCGCGGCGTCAGCTCCCTGAAGCTGACGCGCGTCGAGTCGTGCTCGACGAGCTCCCAGCCCGGCGTGATCAGGCAGAGGCCGGAGACGACGACGTGCGTCTCGCCGGCGAGCTCCTCGAGCATCTGCTCGGCCTCGGCCGCGTTCGCCGGCTTGCCGAAGATCTTGCCGCCCAGCGAGACGGCGGTGTCGACGCCGAGCACCGGCCGTTCGCCGGCCTGCGCCGCGACCGAGCGGGCCTTGCCGCGCGCGTGCTCACGCACGAGCCGGACGGCGTTGGCCTTCGGCGGGTCCTCCTCCACGTAGGTCGGCGCGAGGACGTCGTACGGAATCCCGAGCTGGTCGAGGATGAGACGCCGCTGCGGGCTGGTCGACGCAAGCAGCAGCGGCTGGACGACGTGCGAGCTCACCGCTTCCGAGCCTTCCAGATCTCCTCCCATGGCCACTTCTTCGCCCATTCGGCGTTCGAGAGGTAGTACGCGGTGTCCTCCGCCTCGTCTGGCGCGTAGAGCTCGACCAGATCGAGCACGTCGAAGCCCGATTCACGGAGCAGCTTGAACAGTTCGCCGTGGCCGAGCTGGAACTCCGTCGTGTTGTCGTCCTCCCAGTCGAGCCGGTGCAGCCCGCGCTGCGGCCTCTGCAGGGTCTCGTGCCAGCCGTCGAGGGCGGCGCAGAGCATCGAGATCGTCGAGTTGCGCAGAAAGAGGAGCTCACCGCCCGGCCGCAGCAGGCGAGCTGCCTCCGGGATCCACTTGTACGCGTCGCACCAGATCGAGGCGCCGTACTCGGAAAGCGCGAGGTCGAACGAGGCGTCGGGCAGCGGCACGTCCTCCGCATTGGCCTCGAGGAGCTTGAACTCGATGCCCGTCTCGGCTTGCATCTGCCGCGCGGTCTCGAGCTGCGCCGGCGTGATGTCCACGCCCACCGGTCGCGCGCCCCGTCGCGCCAGCCAGGCCGAGAAGTAGGCCGTGCCGCACCCGAGCTCGATCACATCCTTGCCGGCCACGTCGGGAAGCACGTCCAGCTCCGAATCGGGTATCCCCCACACGCCCCAGCTGATCTCGTCCTGCCGCCACGCGCGGACGCCGTGCTCGTGGACGAACTCGGCGTTCGACTTCGTCCAGCGCGCGCGGTTGCGGACCGCGTACTCCGGCAGCTCAGACGAACTCATCGTCCCTCGTCACGGCGCCCCACGTGCCGCCAGCGGCACGAGCGCTCAGCGGAGCCGGGCTCCGCCCGGCGGGAGCTGAGTGCGGCCAGGGCGCGAGGTCAGACGAGCTCATCGTCGGCGAACCAGAGCGAGATCTCGCGCTGCGCCGACTCGGGCGAATCGGAGCCGTGGATCAGATTGTTGGGCATCGACGTCGCGAGGTCGCCGCGAATCGTGCCGGCCTCGGCGTCCGCGGGATTCGTCGCCCCGATCGTCTTCCGCATCGTCGCGATCGCGCCCTCCCCTTCGACCACGAGCGCCCACGTCGTTCCGGAGGTGATGAAGTCGACGAGCTCACCGTAGAAGGGCTTCTCGCTGTGCTCGGCGTAGTGCTCGGAGCCGAGGTCGCGGCCGACGCTGAGGAGCTTGCCGCCGACGATCGTGAAGCCGCGGCGCTCGATCCGGGCCAGAATCTCACCGGCGAGAGCCCGTTCCGTCGCGTCCGGCTTGATCAGAATGAGGGTGCGCTCGACGGCCATCGGCCGCGGATGTTACTCGTCGGCTGCCGCGCGCTTCCGGGGAGCAGTCCATGAATCGGCGATCGTGTCCTCGACGACCGCGGGCAGGCTCGAGGCCGAGACCGGCGTCGCGCAGTGCGGGCAGATCTGCCAGAGCGCCTCGAGTGGGCTGTTGCACTTCACGCACGCCTGCTTCAGCCGCGTCGTGCAGACCGGGCAGACGAGGAACGTCGCCTCGACCGCGGCGCGGCACACCGGACAGTGCAGGTCGCGCTTCGAGAGCCTGTCCTCCATCGCGCGGATCTCCAGCTCACGCTCGCGGACGTCCTCGATGTACTCCGGCGGCCGGAAGAAGAGATAGATGATCGGGCCGATGAACGGCGGGACGAGGCCGAGGATCGTGGCCATCGCCACGAGCCAGGGATCCTCCACCCGCCGGCGCGCGTCCTTGTAGACCCAGTAGGCGGTTGCGAGCCAGAAGACGGCGACGAAGAAGATGGACAGGTTGCGGACGACCATCCAGGCGCCGGAGTCGAAGAAGTCGTTGACTCCGCCGAGCAGGTCGTCGCTGGTTGTCGTTGCGGCAAGGATCACAAGAGCAGCATTCCCACCAAGTAGCCAATCGCGAACGCGGAGCCGACGATGAAGCCGAGGACCGCGAGCGCGAACGCGAGCACAGTCACGCGTTCGCGCATCTTCGTCATCTTAAGCCTGGTTCCTTGATGCGGCCTCCAGATCGGCAAGGAGATAGAGCGATCCGGTGACGAGAACAGGGCCGTGCTTGCGCGCGCGGGCGAGCGCAGCCGCCGGATCCGGCTCGATCTCGACCTCGGCAAAATGCCGCTCGGCGATCGACGCGAGCTCGTCCGCAGGGAGCGAGCGCGTATTCGACGACGTCGTCGCAACCAGCCGAGGCCCGGTGCGGGCCAGCGCGGCGAGCATCGCGTCGACATCCTTGTCGCGCAGGATCGAGACCACGAGCGTGTAGTCGGAGCGATCGAGGTGCGCCGCGAGCCAGTCGGCGCCCTCCGCGTTGTGCGCTCCGTCGCGAACCTCGTCGCCGTTGCGCTCGAGCCGGCCCGGCAGCGTGACCTGTACCTCGCGCTCGACGCGACGCCCGAGGAACGCCTCCGCCGCCTCGCGCGCGCCGCCGATGACGACGTTCGGCCCCGCCAGGTCCGCGAACTCCTCGTCCGGTAGCACGGCGATCGTCCCCTCCTGGACGACTGCGAGCTTCTCGGCCGCGATCTCCTCGCGCGTCTCGCCGAGCACGTCCGTGTGCTCGAGCCCGACGTTCGTGAGCAGCACGACGTGCGAGCGAAGGACGTTCGTCGCGTCGAGCCGGCCGCCGAGACCCGCCTCGACCACCGCGACCTCGGCCTCGCGCGCGGCGAACTCCGCGAAGGCGGCGGCGCAGACCGTCTCGAACTGCGTCGCCCCCTGCGCCTCCGCCTCCGGCCGGACGCGTCCGATCGCGGCCTCGAAGTCGGCCTCCTTCCCGTTGACCGTGATGCGCTCGGCCCAGGAACGGACGTGCGGCGAGACGGTCGCGCCCGTGGCAAGCCCCTCGCCGAGGAGCAGCGCCTCGATCGTGCGGGTGGCCGTCGACTTCCCGTTCGTGCCCACGACGTGGATCGCGGGATACGCCAGCTGGGGATCGCCGAGCGCCGCGACCAGCGTCCGCATCCGCCCGAGCCCGAACTCCTTCGGCCAGGGGCTGAGGCTCGCGAGCCAGTCGGTGTGCTTCTCAGCCGGAGAGGGCATCGAGCTCACGCCGGTAGCGGGCGAGCTTGTCGCGCTCGGCCTCGACCACCTCGGCCTTCGCGTTCGCGACGAACTTCTCGTTGGCGAGCATCCGCTCGCCCCGCTCGACCTCTCTGCGCAAGCGTTCGATCTCAGCCGCTGCGTTCCCGTTCGCCTTCGACCGCTCGGGCCGGACGACGGCGTCGAAGATCCTCTTCTCGTCGCCCTCGAGCGGCACTGCCACCCCGCTGCGCCGGAAGATTGCGGCCGCCTCCTGCACCGCATCGAGCGCCTGCAGATCGGCGGCGTACTCGCCCGTTGCCTCGGGCCAGGCAGCGACGATCAGGCGGCCAGTAGATGTATCAGGGTGGAACTGCGACCAGATCTCTTCGGTCACGTGCGGCATCACCGGATGCAGGAGCTTCAGCAGCTGCTCGAGCGCCGCGAGCGCCGTCGCGCGACGCCTCGGGCTCGCCGAGCCGCGGCTTGATCGCCTCCGCGTACCAGTCGCAGAAGTCGTCGAAGGTGAGGCGGTACAGGGCCTGCACGGAGGGCGAGAACTCGAACGCGCTCCAGGCCGCCTCGACCTCGGCCTGGGTCGCGTCGAGCCGAGCGAGGATCCAGCGCTCCTCGAGCTCGCGCGGGCGGGCCTCCGGCTCGACTCGTTCCTGCAGCAGCAGCCGCGACACGTTCCAGAGCTTGTTCGCCAGCTTGCGGCCCTCCTCGAGCGGGCCCTCCGTGAAGCGGACGTCCTGGGTGGAGGACATCTTCAGGAGCCCGTAGCGGGTCGCGTCCGCGCCGTGCTTCGCGATCAGGTCGAGCGGGTCGACGCCGGTGCCGAGGCTCTTCGACATCCGGCGGCCGTCCGAGGCGAGGATCGTCGAGTGGATGATCACGTCGTGAACGGGATGTCGCCCATCAGCTCGAGCCCCGTCCAGATCATCCGGTTCTCCCAGAGGCGGATGATCTCGCGCGCGGTCGAGTTGACGTCGCCGGGGTAGTAGCGCTCGAGCTCGGGCGTCTGCTCCGGCCAGCCGAGAGTCGCGTACGGCCAGAGCGCCGACGAGAACCAGGTGTCGAGGACGTCGGGGTCGCGCTCGATCTCGGTCGAGCCGCACTCCGCGCAGGCGTCGGGCGGCGGCCAGGCGCACGTGACGTGGCCGTCCGGGCAGTACCAGAGCGGCTGCTGATGCCCCCACCAGAGCTGGCGGGAGATGTTCCAGTCCGGGATCTCCTCGAGCGAGCGGATCGCGAACTGGTGCTGCGATTCGGGGTGGTAGCGCACGCGCCGCTCGCGCAATGCCTCGAGCGCCGGCTTGCGCGGCTCCTCCATCGCCACCCACCACTGCAGCGAGACGAGCGGCTCGATCCGCGTGTGGCAGCGCTCGCATGTGCCGACCGCGTGCCGGTAGTGCTCACGCTTCTCGAGCCGGTCGTGCTCCTTCAGCCACGCGAGAATCGCCTGATCGGCTTCCTCCTGCGTCTTCCCGGCGAGGTCGCCCGCGTTCTCGTTCATGCGCCCGTCGAGGCCGATCACGGTGATCGTCGGGAGACCGTGGTCGCGGCCGATCTCGAAGTCCATCGGGTCGTGGCCCGGCGTGACCTTCAGCGCGCCCGTCCCGAACTCCGGCTCGACGCGCTCGTCCGCGATCACCGGCACGACGGCGCTCGACGTACGGGACGAGGACCTCCTTGCCGACCGCATCCCGGATAGCGCTCGTCGTCGGGATGAACGGCGACGGCGACGTCGGCGAGCATCGTGGCCGGACGGACGGTCGCGATCGTGAGGTGCCCGGAGCCGTCCACGAACGGGTAGCGCGCGTAGGTCAGCGTGTCGTCCATGTCCTCGTGCGCGACCTCGAGGTCGGAGATGGCCGTCTCGTGGAACGGGCACCAGTTGACGATCCTGTTCGCGCGGTAGAGCCAGCCGCGGTCCCAGAGATGGACGAAGAAGCGCATCACGGCCTCGATGTACGCGTCGTCCATCGTGAACCGCTCGCGCTCGTAGTCGAGTGAGGCGCCGAGGCTGCGGAACTGCCCGATGATCATGCGGCCGGTCTCCTCGAGGTGGCGCCAGACGCGCTCGACGAAGGCCTCGCGGCCGAGCTCCTTGCGCGAGGTTCCCTCCTTCGCAAGCTGCTTCTCGACGACGTTCTGGGTCGAGATGCCGGCGTGGTCGTAGCCCGGCTGCCAGAGCGTGTCGAAGCCCTGCATCCGGTGCCAGCGAATCAGGACGTCCTGGATCGAGCCGTTCAACGCGTGGCCCATGTGCAGTGCGCCCGTGACGTTCGGCGGCGGCACGCAGATCACGAACGTCTCGTCGCGGCGCTTGCCGGCGCCGGCGCGATAAAGGCCCTCGTCCTCCCAGGTGCGCTGCCAGCGCGCCTCGACACCGTCCGGCTTGTAGAGCGGCTCCATCGCCGCATTGTAGGGAGCGGCGAGTCGGCTGGTTATGCGCGCGATCGGCTCCTTCTTCGCCAGCTTCTCCGCGATGTCGTAGATCAGCCAGGTCGATGACGCGTGCGCGTAGAGCGTTCCGTCCTCGCCCTCGAGCCGGCTTCCGCCGTGGCGACGCGCGAGCCGGGATGGACGACGGTTCCCTCGGCGCGAAGGATCCCGGACGCGAGCGTCACGGGATGGACGAAGCTCGTCTTCAGCTCGATCGTGATCGGCGCGATGCCGACGTCGAGCTTCGAATGGATGGCGCAGCCCATCACCGTGTCGAGGACGGTCGTGAGGATCCCGCCGTGCACGGCGCCGAGCGTGTTGTAGTGCTCCTCGCGCGGCTCGTACGCGAACACGACTCGCCCCGGCATGACGTAGGTCGGAGCGAAGCCGACCAGCTCGGCCGCGGGCGGTCGCCGGGATCAAGCCGGAGGAGATGCGGTGGAGGATCTCGAGCCCGCGTCAGCCCCTGGGACAGCACGGCGGCTTCGGCGGGGTCGTGCCAGGTGATCGTGCGGGTGCGGGTCATCGCCACTGTCTCCCTTCTGCAGTGTCAGTTGCTTTTCACTACCCACTCTAGACGAGTGGGTTGCAAAATGCAACTATGTGCGGATGCTGAATAGCGACTGGACGCCGAGACAACTGTGCGGTGGGCAACACGCTCGCCGTGATCGGCGAGCGGTGGACGCTGCTCGTCCTCCGCGAGGCGTTCCTCGGCGTCCGCCGCTTCGAGCAGCTGCAGCGGCACACGGGCATGGCGCGGAACATCCTCAGCGACCGCCTGAACACGCTCGTCGCCCACGGAGATCCTGGAGCGCGAGCTCTACCAGGAGCGGCCGCAGCGCTACGAGTACCGCCTCACCGACCGGGGCCTCGACCTCTACCCGGTGCTGCTGACGATCATGGACTGGGGCGCACGCCACCTCGACGGCGAGGCGATGACGCTTGCAGCACAAGCACTGCGGCGCCGTCGTGATGCCGCACCTCGCGTGCCCTGAGTGCGGCGAGCGCGTCGCGCGCGCGGGACATGCGCGCCGTGCGCGACGAGGCGATCCGAAGACCGCCTAGCTGGCCTGCTGCTTCGCGCCGAGGTCGAGGAAGAACGACGCGAAGACGCCGGCGATGCCCGAGACGAGGAAGAGCGCCGTCACCTCGAGGACGATGTCGACGATCCGCCCGCCCGTCGTCACCGGGTTCGGCATCTGCGACGAGACGGTCAGCAGCTGCACGGTCGAGAAGAAGAACGCGTCCCAGAGGTTGTGGATCGCGCTGCGACTCACGTCGTTCTCGAAGAGCCACATCAGGAACGTCCCGACCGCGTCGACGATCGCGACGAGCACGAGCGCCTCGAGCAGCCGGCGGCGAAGGACGTTGTGCGGATGCGGCGGCTTCCGGCGGAGCAGCACCTTAGGTGACGCGGTGAGTTCACGCGCCGAGGATGGCGAAGCGACCGGACGGCTTCTGCGTTGCGGACGGTCTAGCCGAAGTCGAGGAACTCGCCGAGGATGCTGCTGCGCTTCTTCTTTTTGCCGTAGCCGCCTGCCGCCATCGTGGCTGCTCGACTCCCGGTCTCGTTCGCCCTGACTCGGTCCGCGGATCTCGCGCTCGAAGTCCTCCATCCCCGCGCTCTCCTGCTCCAGGATCTTGTCCAACTCGCCACGGTCGAGCCAGATACCGCGGCAGGTCGGGCAGGCGTCGACCTGCACGCCGCTGCGATCGAGGCGACGCAACTCGGTGGAGTCGACAGGACAGACTCGCTCGGCCATTCGGGCAGGTTACCGGCCGACCGCGTAGCCCTGCATCCCGCGAGGGTTCGCGCCGGCTTTCAGCAGGCCGTCCTCCTCACGCGCCACCGCCGTGACGCGGCCGAGCGTCCACGGGGCCGATACCTCGACGTCGTGCCCGCGGCGGCGGAGGTCTTCGACGACCTCGTCGCCGAAGCGCGACTCGACGGTGACCGAGCGGCGGGCGAAGCCGCGGGGATAGAACGACGAGATCAGGTGGTCGGTGTGGAAGTCGGGTGCGTCGATCGCCTCCTGCAAGTTCGCTCCCAGGTCGACGTGGCGCAGGAAGACATGAAGCGCCCACTGCTCCTGCTGGTCGCCGCCGGGTGTCCCCCACGCGAGATACGGCTTCCCGTCGCGGAGCGCGAGGCCGGGACAGAGCGTCGTCCGCGGCCGCGCGCCGGGCCGCAGCGACGACGGCAGCCCCTCCTCGAGCCAGAACATCTGCGCGCGCGTCCCGAGCGGCCACCCGAGCGTCGGGATCACGGGCGAGCTGTGCAGCCAGCCTCCGCTCGGTGTCGACGAGATCATGTTGCCCCATTTGTCAACAACGTCGAGGTGAACCGTGTCGCCGCGCGTCGGCTCGCCGGCGCCCGGCGTGACTGCGGCGCCGACGACGGTCGGCAGCCTCCCCATCCCGGGCGTGTAGTCGGACGACGCGTCCTCGCCGATCAGCGCGCGGCGCTTCGCGTTGTACTCGGGTGAGAGCAGCGTCTCGAGCGGCACCTCGGCATCGCCGTAGAGCGCGTCGCGGTCGGCGAAGGCGAGCTTTGCGCACTCCGTCACGACGTGGACGAGCTCGGCCGGCGAGAGCTCGGCGAGGTCGAAGCCGTCGAGCAGCGCGAGCTGCTGCAACCCGACCGGCCCGGCAGCCCATGGCAGCGTCTTGCAGACGGTGAGGCCGCCGTACTCGAGCGATGCGACCGGCTCGAGCGACGCCCGCCAGCGAGCCATGTCGTCTCCGGTCAGGAGGCCGCCCTCGGCGGCGACGAAGCGATCGATCTCCTCGGCGACGAAGCCCTCGTAGTACGCGCGTCTGGCCTTCTCGATCTCCTCCTCGCGCGAGCCGCCACGGGACTCGTCCAGGATGCGGCGATAGGTCGCCGCGAGCGCAGGGATTCCGGAAGAGCGTGCCGACCTCGGGCGGCGGCAGGTACAGCTCGCGCGAGCCGGGCCACTCGAGCAGGAGCTCCTCGGTGCGCTCGATCGTCGCGCGGATCCCCGCCACGAACGGGAACCCCTCCTCGGCATAGCCGATCGCGAACGAGAGCACGTCCTCGAGCCGCCACGTCCCGAACTGCTCGAGCAGGAGCAGCCAGCCGCCGAACGCGCCCGGCACGCAGGCCGCGAGGACGCCCGTTCCCGGGGACGAGGTCGTGCCCGAGCTCGCGGTAGCGATCGATCGTCGCGGCCGCAGGCGCGACGCCCTGGCCGCAGAGCGCGATCGGCTCACCCTTCTCGACCGGCCAGAGGAGCGCCGGCACCTCGCCGCCGGGGCCGTTCAGGTGCGGCTCGACGACCTGCAGCGTGAAACCGGTCGCGACGGCGGCATCGAAGGCGTTGCCGCCGCGTTCGAGGACGGCCATCCCGGCGGCGGACGCGAGCCAGTGCGTCGAGGCGACCATCCCGAACGTGCCGCGCAGTTCCGGGCGCGTCGTGAAGCTCACGGCCTCACCGGAAGATCAGGCAGGTCGTCGTCCCGTGCGCGAGGAGCTTCCCGCCCGCGTCCGTGATCTTCCCCTCCGCGGTCACGACGCGCGAGCCCTTGTGGATCACGATCCCTTCGCAGCGGATGACGCCCGTGTCGGCCTTGATCGGGCGGACGAAGTTCGTCTTGACCTCGAGCGTCGTGTAGCCGACGCCCGGCTCGAGCAACGTGTGCACCGCGCACCCCATCGCAGAGTCGAGGAGCGTCAGCGCCACGCCGCCGTGCACGGAGCCGATCGGGTTGTAGTGCTGCGGCCCCGGCTCCATCTCGAAGACGGCCCGCCCAGGCTCGGCCGAGACGCCATGAAAACCCATCAGCTCGGCGATCGGCGGCGGCGGCAGCTCGCCGGCGAAGATCGCCTGGATGTAGTCCATCCCGGAGAGTTGGAGCCCCTTCTCGGCGACCACGCGCGGATCGGCGGCATCGGTGTCGGCCATGCGCTGACCCTACCGGGAAGCTGTTGCAGAACCGGCACTCATTCGTGATCGAACGACCGAGGTGATGCATGGGTACACATGCATCACCATGAGTCAGCGATTCCACGTTCTCCTGACGACGCGGCAGCACAGAGCCCTCAACGACGAAGCGAGCCGCACCGGTCTGCCGGTGGCCGAGCTGATCCGGCGCGCCGTCGACAAGACGTATCGGCCTCATGTGCGGCCGACGGTGCGAGGCGTCGAGGTCAGCGTCGGTCTCTGGCGCAGGCCGGACGCCGCTGTTGCGGGCCGACGGCCGAGAACGCTGGACGAGCGGGGCTAGGCCGACTCTTCGGCGAGCGCGGGCGAGTCGTCGATGCCGTCGGCGCTCGTGACGAGCGTGGGCTTCAGGCCCTTGGAGATCGTCTCCTTCGTGATCACGCACTTGGAGACGTCCTTGCGGCTCGGCAGCTCGAACATCACGTCGAGCAGCGCGTTCTCGATGATCGAGCGAAGTCCGCGGGCGCCGGTCTCGCGCAGGAGCGCCTTGTCGGCGATCTCCCAGAGCGCGTCGTCACGGAACTCGAGCTCGATCGAGTCGTAGCCGAAGAATCGCTGGTACTGGCGGGTGAGCGCGTTCTTGGGCTCGGTCAGGATCTGGACGAGGTCGTCGCGGCGCAACTGGTGCACGGCCGAGATCACGGGCAGCCGGCCGATGAACTCCGGGATCAGGCCGAAGCTGAGCAGATCCTCGGGCATCACGTCCGAGAGCAGCTCGGCGCTCTCCTCGGAGTTCTTGGAGCGCACGTCGGCGCCGAAGCCGACCGAGTTCTTGCCGATCCGCCTGCCGATGATCTTGTCCAGCCCGGCGAACGCGCCGCCGCAGATGAAGAGGATGTTCGTCGTGTCGATCGAGAGGAACTCCTGGTGCGGGTGCTTGCGCCCGCCCTGCGGCGGCACCGAGGCCACCGTCCCCTCGAGGATCTTCAGGAGCGCCTGCTGCACGCCCTCGCCGGACACGTCGCGCGTGATCGACGGGTTGTCCGCCTTGCGCGCGATCTTGTCGACCTCGTCGATGTAGATGATCCCGGTCTCGGCCTTCTTGATGTCGAAGTCCGCGGCCTGGATCAGCTTCAGCAGGATGTTCTCGACGTCCTCGCCGACGTAGCCGGCCTCGGTGAGCGCTGTCGCGTCGGCGATCGCGAACGGCACGTTCAGGATTCGCGCCAGCGTCTGCGCCAGCAGCGTCTTCCCGCACCCGGTCGGGCCAAGCAGGAGGATGTTCGACTTCTGCAGCTCGACGTCGCCTTCCTCCTGGCCCATGCGGACACGCTTGTAGTGGTTGTAGACCGCGACGGCGAGCGTCCGCTTCGCTTCCTCCTGCGAGACGACGTAGTCGTTCAGCACGGAGTAGATGTCGAGCGGGCGCGGCAGGTTGTCGAGGTCGAGCTGCGTCGGGGTCGTCAGCTCCTCGTCGATGATCTCGTTGCAGAGATCGATGCACTCGTCGCAGATGTAGACCCCGGGGCCCGCAATCAGCTTCTTGACCTGTCGCTGGCTCTTGCCGCAGAAGCTGCAGAGGAGCTGCTCATTGCCTTCAGATGCGCGGGCCATTGTCTTCTTGTACCTCGGATTCGTCGAAACGGCTAGGTCAGGTTAGGTAGAGACTTTCTCAGCGATGCGTGATTACACGATCAATGATTCCGTACTCGTCAGCTTCTTGCGACGTGAGGAAGTAGTCGCGCTCCATGTCCTTCGAAACCTTTTCGATGTCCTGCCCACTGTGATGCGCGATGATCTCCTCGAGCCGTCGCTTGAGCGCAATCGTTTCGCGCGCCGCGATCTCGATGTCGGTCGCCTGCCCCTGGAAGCCGCCGGACACCTGGTGGATCAGGATCTTGGCATTCGGCAGCGCGAATCGCTTCCCTGCCGCACCGCCGGCCAGAAGTAGCGCGCCCATGCTCATCGCGATCCCGATGCACGTCGTCTGCACGTCCGGCTTGACGAACTGCATCGTGTCGTAGATCGCGAGCCCGGCGTAGACCGAGCCGCCCGGCGAGTTGATGTAGATCGAGATGTCCTTGTCCGGATCCTCGGACTCGAGGTGCAGGAGCTGCGCCACGATCAGGTTCGCGATCTGGTCGTCGACCGGGGTGCCGAGAAAGACGATCCGCTCGTTCAGCAAGCGGGAGTAGATGTCGAACGATCGCTCGCCGCGCGATGTCTGCTCGATCACCATCGGGATCAACGGGCTCATGCAGTCTCCTTGCTAACGGGGGTCCACAACTTCGTCTCGGTCTCGGGCTTTTCCTTGTCGGGCGTCCAGATCGCATCGCGCGCCTGCGCCTGTTCGATCGGGATCGGCTTCACCTCGGCCGCCACCCGGTCGAGCGCCGCGCGCAGTCTCAGGTCCTCGCGCAGATCCTCGTGCCGGCCGTGGTTCCACAGATCCTCGATCACGTTGTCGGCATCTTCGCCCGCTGCTTCAGCCTGTTCGCGCACGAGCGCCCTCACCTCTTCGTCGGAGACCTCTAGCCCGAGCTTGTCGGCAACGGCCTCGAGCGCGAGCTCGCGCGCCACCGACAACGCCGCCTCGAGCTGCATCGACGAGGTCAGCTCCTCGGCCGTGCGGCCCGTGAGCTGCAGATACGTCTCGGGCGCAATTCCCCGCCGCTCGAGCGAGCGGATGAAACCGGTCAGTAGCTCGCGAGTGCGCGACTCGACGAGCGGGCCTGCCGGCGCGACCTTCGACGCCGTCACGAGTGCGTCGACCGCGTTCGCGCGAAACGCGTCCTCGATCTCGGCCTCGATGTGCTCGCGCAGCCGCTGCTCGATGTCCGCGCGCAGCTCGCCGATCGTGTCGAACTCGCTGGCGGAACGGGCGAGCTCGTCGTCGAGCTCCGGCAGCACCTTCCCCTTGATCTCCTTCACCGTGATCTCGACCGATGCGGTCGAGTCGTCTGCCAGCTCGTAGGGAACCGTCTTCGTCTCCCCCGCCGAGGCGCCGACGAGTGCCGACTCGACCTCCTCGACGAGCCTGCCGGCACCGAGCTCGACAACCGTGTCACGCTGGGCCTCGCCGGCGGGCGAGACGATGTCGACGACGAGCGTGTCGCCCTCCTGGGCGGGCCGGTCTTCGGCCGGGACCAGCTCGGCGACCGACTCACGCAGCGCTTCGAGCTGCTGCGCGACGAGCTCCTCCGGAACCTCCGCCTCCGGCCGCCCGACCTCGAGCCCGGTCCAGTCGACGACCTCGACCTTCGGCTGGACAGGCACGGTCGCCTTGAACTGCCAACCCGCGTCGTCGTCCGTCGGCAGCTCGTACTCGAACTCCGGCGGCGCGATCGGCCGGATGCGGGCGCGCGCGGCGGCGTTCCAGAACCAGCCGGAGATGTGGCTGTCGACGGCCTCGGCGTAGATCCGCTCCTTGCCGAGCCGCTGCACGAGGACCGGCCTCGGCACCTTCCCCGGACGGAAGCCCGGGATCTTGACCGACGAGGCAAGATCGGAGGTGGCGTGCTCGATCGCGTGGTGGACGTCGTGTGCCGGCACGTCCACCGTCAGGCGGACGGTGTCGCTGCCGAGCTCCTCGAGCTGCGCCTCCATCAGGCCATTCAAGCAGAGGTAGTGCGAGTGGAGTCGAGCTCTCGGGCGAGGTCGGCGACTCGTCGCTCGATCTCGTCGCGTAGCTCCCGCACCCGCTCGATCGACTTCCCCGCCGGATCCTCGAGGTTCCAGTCCGTGTAGCTCTTGCCCGGCAGGACGGGGCAGACGTCGCCGCAGCCCATCGTGACGACCACGTCTGCCCAGGCTGCATCGGCGTCCGGCTGCAGTTGTCGCGGCACGCGATCAGAGAGGTCGTAGCCGCGCTCGCGCATCGCCTCGACGACCTCGGGATCGAACGCGGTGCGCGGCTCGGCTGCCGGCCGAGCGAACCTCGTGCCCACCGAGATGCTCGAGGAAGGCATGCGCCATCTGCGAGCGTCCGGCGTTACCGATGCAGAGAAAGAGAACGTTCAGGGCAGACGTAGGCTAGCCATGTGCAGCTGTTCGTTCTCACCCGTCACGGTCAGTCGGAGCTGAACGTCACACACCATGTGAACGGCAACCCGGACGTGCCGGTGAAGCTGACCTCGCAGGGCGAAGCGGAGTCGGCCCGCCTCGGCGCCGAGCTCGCTGGGATCGCGCTCGATCTCTGCATTCACACGCGCTTCGGCCGCACGCGCGGGACAGCGAGATCGCACTGGCGGGACGAGACGTGCCGCTCGAGGTCGAGCCGCTTCTGGACGACGTCTACATCGGCGACCTCGAAGGCAGGACGATCGAGGACTACCGGGCGTGGAAGCGAGCACATACGCGCGCCGACGCTTTCCCGGGTGGCGAGAGCCTCGACGACGCCGCACGGCGTTACGCCCTCGCGTACGAGCGCCTACTCGCACGCTCCGAGCAACGGATCCTCGTCGTGTGCCACGAGATCCCCGTCCGCTACGCGGTCAACGCCGCGTCGGGATCGGACGAGCTCGACGGTCCCGTGCACGAGATCGCGAACTGCGTGCCGTACCTCTTCGACGAGGAAGGGCTCGAGCGCGCCGCGGCGAGGATCCGCCGCAGCGCGCCGATCCTCGATTCCTAGACGGCTGCCGGCTCCGCCCCCGCATCGGCGGCCTGGGTCTTCCAGGCGCCGTTGAGCCCGCTCTGCATGTAGGCGTACATCGCCGGCGAGATCACGATGTACAGGACCAGACCGAGCCAGCCGTTGATCGGCGTCTGGCTGCTCAGCCGCTGCGCCGCCTGCACGCGCTTGAAGGTGGTCACCGTCGTCCAGATCGCGGGCACGATCAGGAGGGCGCCGGGAAAGAGTGCGAGGGTGGACTTGCCTGGGCTGTCCCCGAGCTCGTCGGTGCCGAGTGCGCGGCCGTAGTCGGCCATCTCCCGGTTGATGAAGTACCACCAGAACACCAGATAGATCCCGAGCGTGATGATGCTGAAGATCGCCACCGCGACCGGGCTGCGGACCTTGGCAGTCGCGCCGGCACCGGCGATCTGGATCTGCTGGGCCATGTCGTAGTTCCTCTCTCTCGACTAGTGCGGAGAGAGGAGTCTGACCGACGGGCAAGACGGTGGGAAGAGGGGTGGCGAACGGGACTCGAACCCGCGACCACCGGGACCACAACCCGGGGCTCTACCAACTGAGCTACCGCCACCTCGCGGTGCAAAGGATAGCTACGAGCCGTGGGGCATACTGGCCGCCATACGCGCGACAGGGCCCCGTAGCTCAGTGGATAGAGCGGCAGGCTTCGAACCTGCGCGCGGAGGTTCGATTCCTCCCGGGGCCATTCTCTTCGCTAGTAGCCGATCCTCACCGGTGTGCCGAGCGGCAGAATCCGTGCGAGCCTGGTAATTCCCGCGTTGCTGATGCGGATACACCCATGACTTGCGTTCGTGCCGAGCGACGCCGGGTTGTTGGTGCCGTGGAGGCCGATCTGCCCGGCACCGCCGCCGAAGCTGTAGAGGACGTTCGAGTGCGCCGAGAGACCGAAGGCGTACGGCCCGTAGGCGCCGTTTGGATTCGGCTGCGCCAGCAGCTCGGCCAGGAAGTAGGTTCCCGCGGGCGTCGGCACGATCGACCGCCCCACTCCGGCCGGCTCATGGAGGATCCGCTTCGCGCCGTTCCAGACCGTGATCGTGTGACCTCCGAGGGACACGCCGATCCGGTAGGGGTTGAGCGCGAGCGTGACGTGGGCGTCCTGGATCCAGCCGGTCGAGCCGTTGGGCCGGACCGGGAGGTAGACCTTCTCCCAGCCCGGCCGGCGCTCCTTGACGAGCAAGACGAGCGGGCCGCCGTGGCGAGTGGGGTTCGAGAGCCGGAGGAACGGCCGCTTGGCGGTCGGCGTGCGGTAGACGGCGACGACACGCACCTTCGCCTCCGCGACGACGCTCTCAGGCGGAGCGGCAGCGGACGCGGTCGCAGGAAGCGGCGGCCGCAATGACTGCGGCCGCCGCTGCGAGTGAGCGCCGCCACGCGAGGTGGCCGGCGCGATCCTCATCCGGTGAAGGAAGCTCCGGCGATGACCGGCTTTGCGGGCTTCGCCTTCTTGTCACCTTCTTGACCTTGGGCTTCGGCTTCGCCTTCTTCTTGACGGTCTTCTGCGTGCCGAGCACCTCAGCGGCGACGACCTGGGCGACGACGCGGCTCGTTGCCGTGACCTGAGCGCCGTTGTCGCGGTCGCGGTTGTGACGCCGACGTTCACATACTTGCTGCCGTCACTAGCCCTCAGCACGTGCGAGCAGGTGAACGTGAAGGACGCGCCGGGCTTGAGCAGTGCGCACCGACCGGCCTGAGCGTCCCGGCGTCGCAGCCTGGATCCGTGACGGTGGCCTTGATGCTACGGTGCCCGTGTTCGTCACGGTCAGGCGGTAGTCGACGCGCTGGCCGACCTTGCCGCGCACCGGGCCGCGAACGAATGCGCCCGTGTGCCGACCCGCTCCGTCTTCACGAGCGAGACCGCCGGCGGCGGGATCACGGCGGGCGGGACGACGCGGCGGAGGCGGAGGCGTCACCGGCGGAGGCGGAGGCGGCGGCGGCGGCGGAGGCGGAGGCGGAGGCGGCGGAGGCGGAGGCGGAGGCGGCGGTGCAGTCGCCGCTCTTTGTCACCGTCGTGTACCGGGCGTCCCCGGGACCCGTCCCGTTTCCCCAGTTGGCGATCGCCTGGACCTTCAACCTCACGGACGAATTGCTTCCGATCGAGAACGTCCCGGAGAACTGGAAATCGTTGTCGCTGCCGAAGCGGCCGCTTCCCACCTGGGTGTACGTCGCGCCGCCGTCGTACGAGGCCCAGACCCCGACGTTCGGGTTCGTGCGCGCAGAGGTCGTGATGTTGTTGTCGTTCCACGCCTCTGCCGTGTAGGTCACTGTGCCCTGGCAGTCGACGCTTGCTCGAATCTCAGCATGATGCGCGAGCGCACTAGAGGCGAGCCAGCCGGCCAACGTCATCGCGCAGGCCAGCGCTAGTAGAAGCCGCAGATTCACCTTTGTTCTCCCTTAGTTTCGAAACCCCACCTGGGTGACCGCGGTCCCACCCGCAGCTCCCACGCATTATCTGGCAGTAAACCTCACGATTTGAAAATTGGATACGGCTGGTTTGCAAAACTAGACTTTCGGCTAATCGTCGAGCGATTCCCGGCTCCGCCCTATTCTTGGGCTGCGCGGGTGTGGCGGAACTGGCAGACGCGCCGGGTTTAGGTCCCGGTGGGCTTCGGCCCTTGGAGGTTCGAGTCCTCTCGCCCGCACTGTCGCAGCCGCGGCGGACGGTACGGCCCGGGCTCAGCGGGGAGCGATCGCAGCGAGGACGTCTTCGAGGCTTGGGTTCGGACGGAATCGCCTCCGGTGCCTCCGCGGCGATCGAGCTCCGCGCGATGCCCTCGTACACCTCGGCCATCGCCTCGAAGAGCGCGGGCGTGAGGCCGGCGACGCCTGTGTCGCGGCGATCTCCCGCATCTCGCCGACGTAGCGGTCGGCCTTCGTGCCGACACCGCGAGCAGGCGCGCCGCGCGGTCGATCTGCTTCGGGAACGAGTCGCCGAGGTCATCGAGCACCTGCGGCAGAACACCGTGCGCGTGGGCGGTCAGGAGCGCATGGGCAAGCAGCGCGTTCAAGCCCTTGTACATCGACGCCGTGCACATCTTCACGGCGGAGGCGAGGCCGACCGTGTCGCCGACGCTGCCGCGCGTCGATCCAGGGCGGCGCGGCAGTTGCGAGCGCAGCCGCAGACCTGCCGGAGAGATAGACACGCGTGCGTAGTCGGAACGCGGTGGGCCGCCGGAGATCGAGCCGTCGACCAGCTCGAGGCCCGCCGCCGCGAGCACCTCTCGAGCTCTCGCACGGTCGCCGGCGACACCGCGTTCCAGTCTGCGACGAGCGGACGAGAGCCGGTTCGGCCGGCTGCCGCGGCGATCGCCCCGGCGATCGCGCCTGCCTCGCTGGGCGGGACGATCGAGAGCACGAGCTCGGACTCGCCGACGACCGCAGTCGAGATCCGGCACGAGCTCGAGTCCCGCCTGCTCCGCGAGTCCGGCTGTGCGGGCGCTCCGCCCCGCCACCGTCGTGATGACGCGTTTCCCGGCGGTGAGATAAGCGGCGCCGACCGCGCTCCCCATCGCACCCGGGCTGACGATCCCGACGGTCTGCACTCAGCGGCCTAACGCCGAGGCCTCGGCCCTCCGGCGCGTCCCTGGTGGTGCGAGCCGGGTGGACAGTGCTTAGCACGGACTCCCGGCTGGAGCGCCGCAGGGGCGCGAAGGCGGCGGAGCCGGGCTCCGCCCAGGCGGGAGCCGCCTGGCCGTGGTGAGGTCGCCCGGCAGGATTCGAACCTGCGACCAACGGATTAGAAGTCCGTCGCTCTGTCCTCTGAGCTACGGGCGCTCGCGGACAGCGTAACGCCGGTTGTGGTTAGGAGCGAACGCCGAAGTCTGAGGTGATGATGACCACGTCGCGGCCGCCGAAGACGCCCGGGGCGCCGGCGACGCTGACAGCGGAGAGCCCGACTTCGCGCCAGCGGGGAGTCAGGATGTTGGCCCGGTGGCCGGGGCTCTTCATCCAGAGCGCGAGCGCATGAGAGGCGTCGACCCCGCCGCTCGACCACAACAGGTTCTCGCCCACCGACCACGTGCCGTAGCTACCGGCGCCGTAGTAGCGCTGGACGCGCTTCCAGAATGCCGAGCCGTCACGCGACTCGTGCTCGAAGTACCCGAACCTGCCCATGGAGCGCGAGTGCGACGTCGGCTGCAGCGGAGAGGTGGCGGGAAAGGCGGACGGGAACGAGCCCGTGTGCGCGGCGGATCGCATTCAGCTCGGCGAGAACGCCGCTCTCGAGCTGGTCGGCGGCGGCCAGGTGCGCGCGGGCTTGCCCGCGGCGGTCGCGCCCATGGCGCCCACGGCGAGGAGCGCAAGCGCGCAGATAGCTACAAGAGCGAAGAGCCGACGTCCCACCTGCTCGCCATCGACCGTTCAACTCCAGCCCCACATCACCAGATTGAGGAATTTTCCTACGCGAAATCGTTAGACGTCGGAGCTAGATTGTCGTCGGGGTCGGATCTGGACCGCCCCGCGCGCGCCGGTGCTTGAGCCAGTCGACGAGGACCACCTGGACAGTGCCGGCGACCGGAATGGCGGCAAGCGCGCCGAGGACGCCGGCGAGCTCGGCGCCGATCAGGACTGCGACCAGCACCGCGAGCGGCGAGAGCCGCACGGTCCGCCCGTAGACGACGGGCTGGAGGACGTGGTTCTCGAGCTGCTGGTAGACGACGAAGAAGATCAGGACACGATCCCCGATGTCGGCGAGTCCAGGAACGCCACGGTCGTGACGATGATCGCGGCGATCGTCGCCCCGGCGAGGGGGATCAGGTCGAGGATCGCGACGAGGAGCCCGAGCGCGACCGCATATGGAACTCCGACGATCACCAACACCACCGTCGAAACGACGCCCGCGATCAGGCTGATCGCGAGGTTGCCCGTCACGTAACCGCCGATCGTCCGGTAGATGTCCTGTCCGATTGCGCGCCAGCGTGGTTGCTTCTCCTCGGGCAGGAGGCCGTAGAGGCGTTCCATCCAGGCCGGCCCCTCGAGCAGCATGAAGAGGGTCAGGAAGGTAATCGTGACGGTCGCGATGACGGCGGTGATCACGCCCTTGGTGACCGCGAGCGCTGTGCCGGAGAGGCCGAGGACCCGCGTCGCGCCCCCCTCGGCGAGCGCTTCACGCACGCGCTCCGTGATCTGGTACTCGCGCTCCAAGAAGCCGAGCCGGCCCTCTCCTCGGGTCAGTTCCTCGACGTACCCCGGTACCGCGTCGATGAAGTCGTTGACCTGCGAGACGATCGTGGGGACGACGGTCGCAGCAAGGGCCGCGATCGCAAGGATCGCCCCGATGAAGACGATCGAAACGGCCACGCCGCGACGCCGGATCCCGCGTTGCTGCAGCGCGCTCGACGGCCGGATTGAGCGCGAGCGCGAGGAAGATCGCGACGAAGATCCAGATCAGGATCCCCTGCGCGGCCTGGACGATGTGCGAGCAGCAGATACGCAGCGACGATGATCCCGAGCACGACGAGGACCGTGCGCGGCCGGGAAGTACACCAGGCGCTCCTCCAGCATCGACGCGAGGATAGGCCTCGCCGCGGACGGCGCTAGATCCTCGGGTGCCTTGCTCACAAGCGGTTGAGTGCGGCCGATAGACGACGGCAATGTCCTCGGCCAACCAACGCGGAACCGGACCGGGCTCGCGGTGCTCATGCACGTGGGCGGGCTCGTGCTCGTTCTCGCCGTGCTCGGCGCGATCCTCGCCCTCGACCGTTCCGGCGACCGCCAGAAGCAGGCGCAGCTGCTCGTCTCGCAGATCGAGTCGCGTCTCTCGCTGGTGCAGAACCTCCCCTGGGATGCGGATCCGGAGGCCGCAAATGTTCCGGACGACGAGGTGCGGGCCGCCTTGGCAGCGGAGTCCGCCCGCGTGCATGCGGACATGCTCGAGCTCGCCGACATCGACTCCGATCTGAGCGGGCTGCTGGCACTCCAGCTGGAGAACACGGCGATCCTCGAACGACAGGTTCGTGAGGTCGAAGCCGGCCACGAGATCAAGTCGAACGAGATCGCCGACGAGGCCTTCGTGGTCTTCACTGAGATCCGGCGCGAGCTCGCCCCGGCCGCGGAGAGGTTCAGCGCGTCTGCCGAGAGGACGAAGCGATACACGCTCGTCGGCTCGCTGCACTCATGCTCGCCGTCTACGCTGCGTTCGCGCTCACACTCGCCCTGCTCCGGCGGACGCAACGGCAGGCGGCGGCACAGAGCGAGCGCCTCCTCCAGGCGCAGAAGATGGAGGCGGTCGGACAGCTCGCCGGCGGCATCGCGCACGACTTCAACAACCTCCTGCTCGGCGATCCGCGGCTTCACGGAGCTGGCGCAGTATCGCTCGACCCGGGTGAGCCGGCGTACGACGACCTCGGCGAGGCGATCGCAGCCACCGATCGTGCGACGCTGCTGACGCGCCAGCTGCTCTCGTTCAGTCGCGAGCAGGTGCTGCAGCCGACGGTCGTCGATCCCAACGCTGCGGTCTCGGGCGTCGTGAGCCTCCTCGACCAGCTCATCGGCGAGAAGATCACGGTCGAAGGTCGACCTCAAGCCGGACGTACCGTGCGTCGAAGCGGACCCGGGCCAGCTCGGCCAGGTGATCGTCAACCTGGCGCTGAACGCTCGAGACGCCATGCCGACCGGCGGCAAGCTGACGATTCGCACCTCGTACTCGGACGTCGGGCCGTACGACACGGGCGAAGAGCAGGGCTCCTGGGTCGTCATCGCGGTCTCGGACACGGGACTCGGCATGAGCGAGGAGACGCAGAAGCGGATGTTCGACCCCTTCTTCACGACGAAGGACGAGGGCGCGGGCACCGGCCTGGGCCTCGCGACGGTCTGGGCGATCGTGAGCAAGAGCGACGGACACATCGACGTCCAGAGCGAGCTGGGCGCCGGCACGACGATCACCATCTACCTGCCCGCCACCGACAAGAGGCTCGGCGCGCCAAGGCGCGGCTCGCCGGCGCTGCTGAGGCCGGACCCGGCGCGACCATCCTGCTCGCCGACGACAATGAGGCTGTGCGGAACTTCGCTTCTCGGATCCTGGACCGGATGGGCTACACCGTGCTGACGGCGGCGAACGGCCGCGAGGCGCTGCAGCTCGCACTGCCCGGCATGCGAATCGACCTCCTGGTGACCGATCTGGACATGCCCGGCCTGAGTGGCCTCGAGCTCGCGGCCGAGCTCGACCACCTGCCGGTGCTCTTCATGTCGGGCCATCCGAGAGACCTGATCGACAACGGCCACGAGGGTGAGGCCCACTTCATCCAGAAGCCGTTCGGCATGGCAGACCTCGCACGCGCCGTGGAAGCCGTCCTCGCCGGACGGCCTTCCCGAACCGCTGTCTAGCTCTGCCTGCTTAGGCTGGGTGAGCCTTCGCGATGTCCCCGATGATCTCGGCGAGCTCCCGCGGGCGCGACCACATCGGCCAGTGGCTCGTCGGCAGGTCGATCCACGTGATGTCGCGGAGTTCGGCGAGCCCCCCGAGCCAGGCCGGGTTGTGCTCCTCGGCGTACGCCTTCACCTGCTGGGACGGGAACCCCGTGCAGATGATGGTGCTCGGGATGTCGCGTCGCGCGTCGTTCGTCAGCTCCACGCCCTCGCGCAGGACGCCACCCGGTTGCGGAACCGCCCGCTCTTCGAAAGGTCTCGAGCTGCTCTTCGCTGAGCCCTCGAGGTTCTCTTCCTCCGCGAGCTTCTCCTGCGGGGGCACGGCATCTCGACGGCGTCGAACTCAGGATCCATCGCTCCGATCCCAGGGGCGGAGTCGACGTAGACCATGGCCGCAATCCACTCCGGAACCCGGTCGCTCGCGGCGTAGCCCGCGAACCCGGTCCCGCTGTGCACGGCGAGCACGACCGGAGCCCCCGCCGCGCTGACCGCATCGCAGATCGCGACGACGTGGTCCGCCCATGGTGATCGCGGATCGGTCGGCGTCGGCCGACTCGAGACCGGGCATGTCGCCGCGGCGACGTCGTGGCCGTCGGTCCGCAACGCGGCGGCGACGTCGTCCCACGCCCACGCGCCGAGCCAGAACCCGGGTACCAGCACGATCGGTGCGGTCACGCCTCGACCCTACCGGCTCGCCGCTCGAGCACGCGGGGTGACCTGCAGGATGCATACGGGCGTCTTGTCGGGCTTGCACCGGAAGGCCCAGGGCTTGTGCTGAACGTTGCAAGATGCCCAGAACGGGCGTACGCTCTCGACGAGCACAGACGTGGCGTAACCGACGATGACGTTGGCGAGGGCCAACGGCACCGGTACGCCCCTGCGGCTCGGGGTGTCGGCCGGCGGCCAGGCCGGCACCCTGTCAATCACGGCCGCCCGAATCCTTGCCGATTTCGGGTGTCAAATGACAGCGCAACCTGCGATGCTAAGGAAACGGGGCGAGCACCAAGCGGGCCGCCGTCCTGGAGTTCGCCCCATTGCGTCCCCGCGTTGACGAGCCTAGTCTGGAGCGGTTTCGGCTTGTTTAGCCGCAGAGCCGGTGGCGGGAATCGAACCCGCGTAACTAGCTTGGAAGGCTAGGGCTCTACCATTGAGCTACACCGGCACGGGTGACGTAGCGTAGCCGCCGTGGATCCGTACGAGTGGTCGTGGAACCCGGAAGCGCTCACCGTCGTTCCGGCCCTCGCGATCGGCTACTTGTGGGCGCTGCGCCGGTATCCCGCACCCCGCTGGCGGATCGCGTGCTTCGTCGGCGCGATGCTGCTGGTGCTCGCTGTCACGGTCACGCCGATCGAGACGATCGCGCTGAACTACCTGCTCGTGCTGCACCTCGTCCAGAACGTCGTCCTCGCGGAATGGGCACCGTTGCTCTTCGTCCTGTCCATCCCCCCCGCGCTCGCAGCGGTCGCGCCGCACGTGCCGCCGTTGCCTGCGCTTGCGCTGTGGCTTGTCAACTACGCCGTCTGGCACGTGCCGTGGCTCTACGACACCGCACTGCGACACCCGCATTCCCTCCTGCACCTGGAGCACGCGCTCTACTTCGCGACGGGCGTGCTGCTCTGGTGGCCGGTCGTCCACTCGCGGCTCTCGTCGGGCGCGAAAGCTGCCTACGTCTTCGCCGCGTTCGCACTCGCGAGCCCGATCGGACTCGTGCTGGCTCTCGTGCCGGAGCCGCTCTACGACTTCTACGTCGAGAGCCCCGGGCTCTGGGGCCTCGACCCGCTGGTCGACCAGCAGATCGCCGGTGTGATGATGTCGCTGACCGAGACGGTGGTCTTCTTCGCCGTCTTCGCGGTGTACGTCAGCCGCTTCTTCGCCGAGCAGGACGCCGTGACATGAGAACGAATGTCACGAGCATGGACATTCGCCGCCGGCTGCGATCCCTGTTCGGCTCCGGCTCGGGCGCCGCGAAGGACCCCGACGACCGCCGGTCGGACTCCGACCGCCGCACGGGCGACGAGCGCCGAGAACGTCTCGGCCTTCCGCCCGTCAGTGAGGAGCGCCGTTCGGGGAGCGAGCGCCGCTCGGGCAGCGACCGCCGCGAAGGGTCTTAGAGGGTTTGGCGAAATATCGGCTCAGCCGCTGGGCCGCGCCGCTCGTCCCAGGCCGCGTCCTCAGTCGCACCGATAGCAACCGCTATCGGCGCTCCCTGCGTCCTTGCCTCGGAACGAGCATCGCACCCCAGCGACGAGCGACATTCCGCCAAACCCTCCTAGGCGACCTTCCCTGCGGTGTCGGTTTCTTCCGCCACTGCGCAGAACGCCTCGACGACCGCTGGATCGAATTGCGTGCCCGCGCAACGGCGTAGCTCGACGACTGCGTCGCCGGTCGACATCGCGGCGCGGTACGGGCGCTTCGACACCATCGCGTCGAAGGCATCGCAGACCGCGATGATGCTGGCGCCGAGCGGGATCGCGCCGCCGTTCAATGCGTCGGGATAGCCGGTGCCGTCGAAGCGCTCGTGGCTCGAGCGCACGAGGCCGGCGCTCGGGGCGAGCGATGGCGCTGCGAGGATGATGCGCTCGCCGATCACCGTGTGGCGGCGCATGAACTCCCACTCGTCCTGGTCGAGCGGGCCGGGCTTGTTGAGGATCTCGTCCGGGATCGCGGTCTTGCCGATGTCGTGGAGCTTGGCCGCGAGTGAGATCTGCTTGATCTCGTGCTCGGCGAGCCGAGCCGCTCGGCGATCCGCTCGGCCAGTCCGGCCACGCTGCTGAGGTGGTTGCGCAGCCCAGTGTCGCGCTCGCTGAGAACCTTGAGCAGAACATCGGTGCTCTGACGGCTCGCCGCCAGCGGGGTCGACTTCTGCTCGTACATGCGCTGATCGGCGATGCGCAGCGCGTCGACAGGGAGAACGCCTCCGACGGCACGAGTGCCATGCCGTGCGAACAGCCGATGGAGAACGCGTCCCCGGTATCGGTCAGCGCGGCTGCGGCGAGCGCGACGACGGTTTCGGCGCGGGCCGGCTCGACCGGGGCCAGGACGCAGAACTCGTCACCGCCCATCCGGTAGGCGTTGCCGATTCCGTCCACGGCGGTCGCCAGGCGCTCGCCGAGGCGGGCGAGAAGCGCGTCGCCCGCCGGATGGCCGAACGTATCGTTGTACTGCTTGAAGCCGTCGAGGTCGAAGAGTGCGAGCACAACGCTGCGCTTGCCGCCGGCGTTCGCCAGTTGGGCATCGAGGTCGTCGATCAGCGCACGCCGGTTGGGAAGCCCCGTCAGAGCGTCGGTGCGTGCTTCCTCGTGGCTGGTAGCGGCCATGCGCGCGTTCTCACGGGCGAGGCGCTCGGCGACGGCGCGGGCGAGCGAGGCTCGTCGGTAGAGGAACGCGAATGCCAGCGCGAGCAGAGAGATCGCGACTGCAGACCCCATCGTGGCGCGGGAATCGGCAGCCGACGCACGCCGGTCGTACTCGCGGCTCGCCTCGTCGAGGGAGGCCGCAATACCGATCATGTGCTGCGCCGAGAGGCCCGCCAGGTGATCTGCGCGCTGGCCGTAGTCGGCACCCGAAGCACCGATCGCGTAGATCTCGTCGAGCGCCGCGTAGTCGGCACGGAGTGGACCTGGAATCTCGCCCAGGGCCGGCACCGGGGAACTGCGCCTCAGTTCGACGAGGATCGCAGCGACCTTCTTCTTGCCGTCGTCCATCGGCTTGCGGGCAAACTCGGGCGAGCCTCCCGTGCGAGCGCTGGCCTTGAACGGCGCGCTCTGCAGTTGCGTGAGCTCGCTCTTGAGTGTCGCGAGCTTCAGCTGCGCGTCGCGACCGTCGCCCGCGCGCTCCTGGAGCACCGTGATCGAGCCGATCGCGGCAAGGCTCAACAGCAGCACGAGTGCAGGAATGGTCTTGTTCCGGATCATGGGGCTCCCGGTAGATGACGTGTCGTCCTCGTCATCGCCCGGAGCGCGGCCGAATTGAGAGCCGCAGCGCTGCGTCGGCAGTCGGGGCGGCCGGATTCGAACCGGCGACTTCTCGCTCCCAAAGCGAGCGCGCTACCAGGCTGCGCCACGCCCCGATCGCCCCAGTGTAGAGCCGTATCGCGCTGGTAGCGTCGCGGCGCATGGCCGACGTGGCCTATATCCCGGGCGAGCCCGGGCGCGAGCGGCGGCCCGCCCTCGGCTATGCGATGGTGATCACGGCTGCGCTCCTCTTCGCGCTGAACGGCACCGTCTCCAAGGTCGTGCTCCAGTCGGGGATCTCCTCGCTCGAGCTGACGCAGGTGCGCGCGACCGGAGCGTTCCTCGGCTTCGCTCTGCTGCTCGCGTTCACCCGACGCGAATCACTCCGCCTCACGCGACGTGAGCTCCCTATCTGGTCGTGTTCGGGATCGCAGGCGTCGCACTCGTGCAGTGGCTCTACTTCGTCTCGATCGGGAGGCTGCCGATCGGGATCGCGCTCCTGCTCGAGTACCTCGGACCGATCCTGATCGCGCTCTGGGCCTGGGCGGTCTACAAGGAGTCGATCCGGCGCCGGCTCTGGCTGGCGCTCGTCCTGGCGGTGGTCGGTCTCTCGCTCGTCGTCGAGTTCTGGAGCGGCCTCTCGCTCGACGGGCTTGGAGTCATCGCGGCGCTGTGCGCGGCAGTCGCGTACGCGATCTACGTGCTGATGGCAGAGCACGCGGTTCGCTGGCGCGATCCGGCGTCGCTGACCGCCTACGGCTTTCTCTTCGCGGCGCTGTTCTGGGCCGTGGTGCATCCGATCTGGCGTTTTCCCACCGAGCGGCTCGACGACAGCGTCTCGCTCCTCGGCCACCTCGAGCGGTTCGCGCTGCCGGTGTGGCTGCTGATGCTCTACGTCGTCGTCGCGGGAACGATGATCACGTTCCTGCTCGTCGCGGCGGCGCTCCGCCATATCTCCGCGACGAGGGTCGGGATCATCGCGACGCTCGAGCCTGTGGCCGCGAGCGTCGTCGCTTTCCTCTGGCTCGGCGAGTCGTTTGGCACGGCCCAGCTGATCGGCGGCTCAGTCGTGCTGGCAGCGATCCTGATCGCCCAGACGTCTCGCTGAATACCCTTACTTGCAGGCTTTTTGGATTTTGCGTAGGGTTTAGCGCTCGGTCGAGAGAACCAAGCCCCCGTTCCACGACCCGCATCCCGCCGTCCTGACAGAGCTCTCCAAGCATATTGGTGTCGCCTGTGGCGTGACCCTGGCGTTTCTCGCCTCGTCGCTCGCGCCAGCCAGCCATGCCGCCACGACCCAGAGCCAGGTCGAGCAGTCTCTGATCGACACCGTGAACGAGGTCCGCGAAGCGCACAACCTGCGCCCGCTCCAGGTCGACCCGCAGCTGATGGAGGCTGCTCGCGCTCACTCGAGCACGCTGCTCCGCACCAACGTCTTCGAGCACGGGTCCTTCGCGGACCGGCTCGTGCGCCACGGCGTCCGCGGACCGGCGTTCGGCGAGAACCTCGCCTGGGGAACCGGTCGCCTGGCGTCGGCTCGCAGCATCGTCAGTCGCTGGATGGCGAGCCCGGGGCACCGCGCGAACCTGCTTCGTCCCGGCTGGAACCGCATCGGCATCGGCGCCCTGAGCGGCCGCTTCCTCGGCCACCGCGGCGCGACCGTCGTCACAGCCGACTTCGCGGGGCGTTAGGTCTCGGCCATCAGCGAGCGGAGCTCGGTGAGCTTCTCGCGCCTGAGCTCGTCGCGCTCGCCGCGCTCGAGCCGCTCGAGCAGGGCACGAACGAGCGGCGCCAGCTCGACCGGGTTGAACGGCTTCGTGATGTAGTCGACCCCGCCGATGTCGAGGCCGCGCGCGCGGTCGCGGAACTCGGCCCGGGCGGTCAGAAAGATGATCGGGATCCCCACGGTCTGCTCGTTCTCGAGCAGCGCCTCGGCGACGCCCCAGCCGTCGAGCCCGGGCATCATCACGTCGAGCAGGATCACGTCCGGCTGTTCGCTCGCTCGCCTTCGCGAGCCCCGAAGGCCCATCGCCGGCCTCGAGCACCGACATGCCCTCGGCCTCCAGGTTGACCCGGCAGAGCAGCCGGATCGGCGCCTCATCGTCGATAACCAGAACCCGTGTCATGCCCTAACTTCGTCCCTTACCCGAATCTGTCATGTCTCACTCTCGGCGACGCGGAGCTCGAGGACGAATGTCGAGCCGCGACCTTCGTCCGAGTCGACCCAGATCCTGCCACCCATCGCGGTGACCAGGCCTTCGGCGAGGAACAGGCCGAGCCCGGTGGCGCCTGCGCCCACCGCTCCCGCGGCGGCATCGCCGCGGTAGAACTTGCGGAAGATTCGCTCCTGCTCTGCGTGCGGGATGCCGACTCCCTCGTCCTCCACGCTCACCTCGACCGCGTCGGCCTTGCGACGCGCAGCCACGGTCACGGTGCCGCCGGCCGGCGAGTATCGGATCGCGTTGTCGAGCAGATGGGCGAGGACCTGGCCGAGCTTGTCGCCGTCCGCCTCGGCGGCGAGCGGCGCGTCCTCGAGCGCAACCACGAAGCGATGGGCGTCCTGCCCGTCCTGGCTCTCGGCCGAGCGCACGGCTTCGCTCACGACAGCCGCGACGTCCGTTTCCGCGATCTGCACCGCCATGTCGCCGGTGTCCAGCTGAGCAACCGAGAGCAGCCGGTCGACGATCGACGTCAGCCGCTCGGACTCCGACGCGATGTAGCGCAGGAACGTCGCCCGCTCCTCCTCGCCGAAGTGAACGTCCTCGCGGAGCAGCGTCTCGGCGAAGCCGTAGATCGAAGTGAGCGGCGTGCGCAGCTCGTGCGAGACGGTGGAGACGAAGTCCGACTTCATCTGCTCGACGCTCCGCTCGGCGGAGATGTCGCGGAAGGCGTAGATCCGGCCGGCGACGGCGCCGGTCGGGTCGGTCATCACGGCCTCGCTGAGCGAGAGCCACACTTCCTCGCCGCCGCGCCGGATCGGCACGAGCCGGCTGCCGCCGGACACGCCCTCCGCGCCCTCCAGCGGACGTCCGAGCGCCTCCGTCGGCGTGCGCCCGAGCGCGTCGCTCTGCTGGACGCCGGTCACCCGCTCGGCGGCCGGATTCCAGAGGACGACCATCCCCTCGCGATCGACGGCGACGATGCCGTCGGCGACGTTGGCGAGGATCGCCTCGCTCCGCTGCTGCTCCTGGCTGACGCCCTGGTAGAGCTCGGCATTCATGCGCGCGCTGGTCGCGGTTGCCGCGAGCGCGAGCAGGACCTCTTCCTCCTCCGGCCGCCAGGCTCGCGGCCGCTCGGCATAGACGGCCAGGATGCCCTGCACCGACCCGTCCGGGCCGACCATCGGAACGCCGAGGTACGCGGCGTAGCCGGCGGCGAGCATCGCGTCCGCATCCCCGATCCGAGCGTCGTCCCGCACGTCGGCGATCGCGCGTGTCGCGCGCGTCTGCACGATGTCGCCGACGAGCCAGGCGGTCGACGGCGTTCGCGCCCCGATCGACTCACGTTCCCCCTCGCCGGAAGCCGCGCGCCCGACGACCTCGTCGCCCTCGAGCAGCCGAATCGAGGCGCCGCCGGCCTCGAGCAGCTCGACGGCAGAGCGTACGGCGACGTCGAGCAGGTTGTCCGGGTCGAGCTCACCGGCGAGCTCGACGCCGGCCCGCGCCAGCCGCTGCGCAAGCGAACGGGCACGCCGCTCGCTCTCGTACAGCTCGCTCCGCTCGAGCGCGCCGCGGGCTGCACCCGCGACGTGACCCGCGAGCTCGAGCTGCTCGTCCCCGAACACGGTCTCGCCGCGGAAGAAAACGATCACCAGCGCGAAGCCCGCACCGGCGGCTGGACGAGAGGAATCGCGAGCAGCGAGTCGCAACCTGCCGTCCCGGCCGCTTTCGCCAGCCCGGAGGCGAAGCGACTGTCGTCGCTGAGCCGGCGTGAGCGCGAGCACCTTCCCGGCACGAGCCTGTGCCGTCAGGGCACCGGCCTCCGGCCTTCAGATAGGTCGAGAGACCGGGTCGAGACTGTGGGCGCCGGCAAGCTCCAGGTCGTCCCCGCCGGAGCGCAGCACGGCGGCGGACTCGCCGCCGAGCGCCTCCGCCGCCGCCTGGGCGACGGCGTCGAGTGTTGCTTCTGCAGACAACGGCTCGCTCAACACCGACGCGATCCGGTAGAAACCGCGCTCGACCTGCGTCTGGCGCGTGCTCTCCTCGAACGCCTCGGCGTTGCGCAGCGCCACCGACGCCAGGCTCGCGAAGCCTTCGATCAGCCGGACGTCCGACTCGTCGAAGCGATCCGGCTCGAGCGAGCAGACTCCCAGGACGCCGAGCGTCTCCCCGAACGACAGGATCGGAGCGTCCATCACCTCTTCGAAGATCGCGTAGTTCGCCGACGGCGGCGGCTGCTCGGTCGCGGCAAAGTTACGGCGGAGGACCGGCCTGCCGGTGGCGATCGCCTCGCCGACCGTGCCGGCCGCGGGGATCCGGCGGCCGACCTCCGACGTCGGGGAGCCCGACCACGGCCCGACAGACCAGCTCACTCCCGTCCGGCGCGAACGTCCAGCAGTCGGCCGCGTCGCCGTTCACCAGCGAGCGCATCTCGTCGACGAGCCGGTCGATCACCGACGTCGACGCGGAGATCGCTCGTCAGCGCCTCGCCGGCCTTGAGAAGCGCCTGCTGCTCGGCGAGCCTGCGATCGCTCTCGTGGAGCAGCCGGCTCGTGTCGATGGCGATCGCGGCCTCCAGAGCAACGGCCTCGGCGAGCGAGATCTCGGATCGTGTCCAGCTTCCCGGCTTTGCCCTGTGCAGGCCCAGCACCCCGATCACCCGATCGAACGCGACGATCGGGGTTGCCAGCACGGCGCGGACGCTCCGCTGCGTCAGCTCGCCGACGTCGCCGAGGGTCGGGTCGTCCAGCTCGGGGGCCTGAAGCACATCACCCACCGCGACTGTGCGGCGCTCGCGGGCCGACAGGTTCACCCCGGGCAGGCGGCTCGCGTCGCCGAGAGGGCCGATGCCCGGCGCCGCCCACTCCGCCAGCACCGGCGTCGGCTCGCCCGGTTCGCCGAGGCGGATGAAGCAACGCTCCACGTGTGCGGCATTCGCCGTCTCCTGGACCGCGACGTGGAGCAGCTCGTCGAGATCACGGCGCGACCGGACGGCACGTGAGATCCGCGCGATCAGACGTTCCCGCTCGAGTGCGTCCGCGACCGCATCCGCCGAGCGCGACCGCTCGAGCGCGAGACCGGCCTCGGAGGCGAGCGTCTCCATCAGGACGAGCTCGTCGAGGTCGAAGAGCCGAGGACGACGAACCGCGGCGAAGACGACGCCGATCACGTCGCCGCGAGCCCGCACCGGAACAAAGGCGCAGCTCTTGACGTGCGCGATGTTATTCAGCCGCTTGTTCACGATCGACGAGCTCTCGGCGTCGTACACCGCGAACGCGGCCGCCTTCGCGAACGACCGTGCTGATGCCGGAGACCTCCTCGCTCAGCGAGACCGACTGGCCGAGCAGCTGCTCGTTGTCCTCGCCGCCCTCCCGCGCGGAGATGATGGTTGCTCGCCGCCCGTCGTCCTCGACGATCGCGAGGTTCGCGACATCCAGCTCGAAGAGCCCGGTCAACTCATCCAGGAGAACCCGCGCGATCGCGGCCGGCCGGTCGGCGTCGAGCAGCTGATGCGAGAGGCGGCCGACTCCTGCGATCTCGCGGTCGCGGCGTGACGCCTTCGCTTCGGGCTCGTGCGCGCCTTCGAGCGTCCCCGTCACCAGCAGGCCGAGGTCGCGCCAGTTGCGCGCGACGGCGACGAGCGGCAGGCCCGCAAGCACGATGCCGAGCAGGGCGATCAGCGGCTGGCCTGCGACTGCGTCGCGGGTGACCAGCGTTGTGACGCCCGCGACAGCTGCGGCGAGGCCGACGCACGGGAAGATCAACGCTGTCGCAAAGCCGATCCCGTGCGCGTGCCCACGCTCCCGCCACAGTGCCGGGGTCACCACCAAGCCCGCGGCCAGATAGAGCGCCGCGAGAATGAGCAACGGCACCGCATTGAACAGCACCGCCTGGGTCTCTGCGTTCACTGGGCGCCCCCGATGATAGAGCTAGCCACCTCGCTTTGAAAGATGGGCCGTCCGGCCTATTGGAACGGGCTCCCGTGAGGATTAGCGTGGCACTACTGGGCGATGCGATCCGCGCTTGCGTGGATGGCATTGGAAATGGGTCCTGTCGCGGCGACCCCCCGACGCGGCAGGGCCTGTTTCCGGACGTCCGGGTCCCAGTCCGAACCAGCGACGCTACGATCCTCACGATGGTCGAGCGTGTCCTCCTCGCGTCGCCCCGCGGCTATTGCGCTGGGGTCGAACGCGCCGTCGAAACGGTCGAGCTCGCGCTCGAGCACTACGGACCGCCCGTGTACGTCCGCAAGCAGATCGTCCACAACATCCACGTCGTCCGCGATCTCGAGATGCGTGGGGCGATCTTCGTCGACTCCGAGGAGGAGGCGCCGAAGGGCGCGACGATCGTCTACTCGGCACACGGCGTCGCACCCTCGGTGAACGCCGCATCCGCGAGCCTCGGCCACAACGTGATCGATGCGACGTGCCCGCTCGTCACCAAGGTGCACGTGCAAGCCCGGCGGTATGCCGCCGACGGCTACACCGTGATCCTGATCGGCCACGCGGGCCACGAGGAGGTCGTCGGGACGATGGGCGAGGCGCCCGACGCCACGGTCCTGGTGCAGGACGTCGCCGAAGCCGAGGCGCTCGAGCTCCCGGCGGACGCCAGGGTCGCCTACATCACGCAGACCACGCTTTCGGTCGACGAGACTTTCGAGATCATCGCCGTCCTCCGGCGGCGTTTCCCCGCGATCTACGCGCCGAAGAAGGAAGACATCTGTTACGCGACCTCCAACCGGCAGTGGGCGGTCAAGGAGCTGCTCGCCGAGGTCGACCTGCTGCTCGTGATCGGCTCGCGCAACTCGTCGAACTCGAACCGCCTCGTCGACGTCGCCCGGGCCGGCGGGGTCGCGTCGCACCTGATCGACGACGAGACGGAGATCGACGAGACGTGGCTGGACGGCGTCACGACGGTCGGCGTGACATCGGGTGCGTCCGCGCCCGAGAAACTGGTCAACCGGGTCTGCGACTGGTTTCGCGCGCGCGGCGTGGAGCGAATCGAGCCGTTCAGGATGGTGAACGAGGACGTCACCTTCCGCCTGCCGGTCGAGCTGCGCCGCGAGCTCGTGCTCGCCGAGACACAGCGCTAGCTCGAAGCTAGGCACGCAGCCGGTCGAGCAGCGAGCCCAGACGCTCGCGCACGCCGAGAAACGCGGCGAGCCGCTGCGCCTCCTGGTCGTCGATCGAGACCGCAGCCTCTGCAACTCCACTCTCGTCCCAGACGCTGAAACGAACGTGTCCCTCGTCGGTGTACCGCGAGACGCGCAGTGCCTTGCCGGCCTCGCCGCCCGTGCCGGTGAAGAACTCGACGAGCTTCGCGCGCTGCGGCGCGGCGCACCACGGGCAGTACCGGAATGCCTCGCCGATCGACCCACCGCATTGCTTGCACGCGTTCATCGCGCCTCCTCGTGGGGAGCGTAATACCCGTGTGGCGGCGGGGCAATCCCGGACGCGGCCGCCCGTCAACCGGACGAACGGGGCCAGGACCCGCCTTTGCGCTTGACGAAAGGACCATGCCGCGCGTGCGCAGCCTGGCGGCTGATCCCAAGCGCGCCGCCGATCTCCTCCCAGCTCGACCAGTTGCGTCGAGCGGACGCGACGAGCTCGCGCTCGACGCGTTCGAGCGTCCGGCGGAGCTCTGTTACCTCGCGCAACCCCTGCAGAGGCAGCTCGATCCGGCGGCCGATCTCGTGCCACGCCTGTTCCCACTCGTCCCGCTGGCCCACGGGCCGATCGTCCGTCGCTGCCGCCGACGGCGCAAGATGGCTGCCCAGGCCCTGTCTATTCGTCAGCCGGACGAGCGGGGTCTGACCCCGTCTGCGCGGTTGACGAATGGTCAGCGGTCGACGCGGCGCCGCTGGTGTGTGACCTTGGCGATCTGCGGCTCGGCGACGCCGTCTGTCTCGAGCGAGACTGCGAGCACCTCGCGCTTGATCCACTCCGCGTGCTGCTCGATCAGGTCGGCGTCCGCCTGCGGCAACGTCACCGTGATCCGGTCCGTCAGCTCGAGCCCCTGCTCCTTGCGCATCCCGTTCAGAGTGTGAATCAGGTCGTAAACACGCCCCTCGAGCTCCAGCTCGGCGTCGAGCGTCGTGTCGAGCGCCACGGTGACGCCCTGCTCCGAGGCGACCGCCCAGCCTTCCTTGCCGGAACGCTCGACGAGGACCTCGTCGGGAGCGAGGTCGTGGCCGAGGACACGGAAGCCACCGTCCTCGAGGGCCTCGAAGTCACCCGCGGCCAGGGCGGCCCGCACCGGTCCAAGCTCCTTGCCGAGCTTCGGGCCGAGCACAGGCAGATGCGGCTTCACGTGCAGCTCCATCGCCTCGACCGGGCCGAACTCCACTTCCTTGATGCGCAACTCCTCCCGCAACTCGTCGGCATGCTCCCGGGCGAGCGGGGCGCCCTCGACCACGAGCCGCCGCAGAGGCTGCCGCAGCTTCAGACGCGAGGCCGCCCGCACCTGGTGGCCGAGGCCGACGACGCGCCGAACCTCCGCGACCTCGGCGAGCAGGTTCTGGTCGGGCAGAGCCGCCTCCGGCCAACCCGCGAGATGCACCGACGGCGGCGGCTTCCCGTCCACGTTGCGAACGAGGACTTGCCAGAGATGCTCGGCGAGGAACGGCATCATCGGCGCGACGACCCGGAGAGACTGCACGAGCGCGTACCAGAGCACGTGGAGCGCGACACGATCGCCCTCCCAGAAACGACGTCGCGAACGGCGGATGTACCAGTTGGAGAGATCGTCGAGGAACTCCTCGTAGGCCCGGATCACGTCGACGGTGAGGAAGGACTCGTAGGCAGTCGTCGCGTCACGGACGAGCGCGTTCGAACGGTCGATCAGCCACCGGTCGAGGGGTCGCAGCTCGTCCTCCTTGGGCGGGTCGCCCCACGCCGGCTGGAAGGCGTCGATGTTCGCGTAGTCGACGAAGAACTTGACGGAGTTCCAGAGCGTGAGCAGCTTGCGCTGAATCTCGCGGCCGGGACCGAAGCCGAAGAGCAGGTTCTGGTTCGGCGGCTGGGCGCAGTATTGCCAGCGCATCACGTCGGCGCCCATCCGCTCGAACGCCTCGCCGGCCTCGATCGCGTTCCCCCACGACTTGTGCATCTCGCGGCCGCTTTCGTCGAGCATCTTCTCGTAGCCGAGCACCTGCCGGTACGGCGCCCGCCCGGTGAGCGCGACCGACATGAAGTGCTGCGAGTAGAACCAGAGCCGGATCTGCTCACGCATCTCGGAAACCCAGTCGGCGGGGAACCACTGCTCCCAGTAGGCATGGTCGTGGAGGTTGGCGTTCGTCAGGCCCTTGGCCGCACCCGTCGCGTAGCCCTCCGGAACGAACGTCGGGTTCTCCCAGCCCAGCGTCGAGAAGGGGACGATGCCCGCGTCGAGCCAGACATCGCCGACCTCGGGGATCCGGCGCACCTCGGCACCGCACTGCTCGCACGTGATCGGCACCTCGTCGATCCAGGGGCGGCGGAGCTCCTCCAGTTGGTCGAGCCCGCTGACGGCACGCGCCTCCAGCTCGGCCTTCGAGCCGATCACGTTCAGGTGCCCGCACTCGCACGGGTAGAAAGGCAGCGGCAGCCCGTAGTAGCGGCGGCGGGAGATGTTCCAGTCGCCCATGTTCCGCAGCCAGTCGTCCATGCGCTTGCCCATGTAGGCGGGCGTCCATGCGACGTCCTGGTTCGCCTCGAGCAGCTGCGGGCGCAGCTCGTCCACTCCGATCAGCCAGTCGTCGGTGACGCGCCAGATGAGCGGCGTGTCACAGCGCCAGCAGTGCGGATAGCGGTGCTCGTACAGCCCCGCCTCGACCAGGAAGCTGTGTTCCCCGAGCCAGCCGATGATCTGGTCGGCGGCCTCGACCGTCGAGAGCCCGTGCAGCCAGCCGTACGTGTCGAAGAAGCGGCCGGCTTCGTCAACGGGCATCAATACCGGCAAGTCGTGGATCTGACCGAGCTCGAAGTCCTCTTGCCCGGCGCCGGGCGCGATATGGACGATCCCGGTTCCCTCGTCGAGCGAGACCTCCTCCCACGGGATCACGCGATGCTCCACCTCCGCGCCGGGCCCGAGCTCGTCGAACGGGCCCGAGTAGCGCCAGCCGACGAGCTCTTCGCCGCGCTTCAGCTCCATGAACTCCTCGTCCGGGTACCGGGTCCGAGCAACCCACTCACCGTTGTCCGCGCCGGCCGTACTCGGCGTCAGGCTTGACCGCGGCCGCAACGTTCGCCGGCAGCGTCCAGGGAGTCGTCGTCCAGATCACGAGCGACTCGTGCTGCCGGTCGAGCAGTGGGAACCGGACGAACAGAGACGGGTCGGCGCGGTCCTGGTAGACGCCCGAGAGTGAGAGCTCGTGCTGGGAGAGCGACGTGCCGCAGCGAGGGCACCACTCTGTCGAGCGGTGGCCGAGGTAGAGCCAGCCGCGCTCGTGGACGCGCGCGAGGAAGCGCCAGACGTATTCGATGTTCGTGTCGCTGAACGTGAAGTAGTCCCGGCCCCAGTCCATCCACTGGCCGAGCCGCTTCGAGCCCTGGGTGATGTCCGCCGACGATTGGACGACGACCTCGCGGCAACGGCGCGCAAACTCGGCAAGGCCGAACTCCTCGATCTCACGCTTGGAGTTCAGGCCCAGCTGGCGTTCGACGCCGACCTCGATCCAGAGGCCCTGGCAGTCGAAGCCGTTCTGGTAGCGCTGGTGGTGTCCGCGTAGGCCCTTGTAGCGCTGGAAGACATCTTTCAGCGTCCGGCCCCACGCATGGTGCACGCCCATCGAGCCGTTCGCCGTGATCGGGCCGTCGATGAAGCTGAACGTCGGCCCGCGGCGGTTCTGATCGCGGAGCCGCTCGAACGTCTGCTCGCGCTCCCACAGATCGAGGACCTCGAGCTCGAGCGTGGGATGATCGGGCTTGTCCGGCAGGGGTGCGAACATGCGCCGATTCTAGGGAACAGTCCGCCTGGCTCTGTCGTTTTCAATAGGTGAGCGCGGGTAACCGCCTCCTAACCACCGAAAGGAACCACTGAAATGGCAACTGCAGTCAAGGAAGACACGTTCACGCAGGAAGTGCTCCAGAGCGAGACGCCGGTGATCGTGGACTTCTGGGCCGAATGGTGCGGCCCGTGCCACGCCGTCGCGCCCGTGCTCGACAAGATCGTCGAGGAGCGCAACGGCGAGGTCAAGCTCGTGAAGGTCAACATCGACGAGGAGCGCGCGCTCGCAGAGCGCTACGGGATCGTCTCGATCCCGACGATCGTCCTCTTCAAGGACGGCGAGCCGGCAGCGACCGCGATCGGTGCGCAGCCGAAGGGCTCGCTCGAGCGCAGCCTCGGCCTCACGGCCGAATAGCCAGCCGCTACTTCTCCGCGGCTTCTTCTTCTGGTTTGGGAACCGGCGACACCGCTCGGTGCGCCGGTTCCTCGACCAGGCTCAGCACGCGCATTCCGTAGTGAAGACGATCGCGCCGCCGAGCCAGCCGCCGACGGTCAGGACGAAGAACCCGATCAGCGTGAGAATGAAGGCGCCGTCACTGACGGCCCCGTCCATGCCGTCGCTGTAGCCCGCGCCGATTGCGACGAGGAAGAACGCGGTGGCGACAAGCATCGCGATCATGTGCGCGGTAGCGGTGCGCCAGAGCGGCGTACTGCGCTCGATCCGCAGCCAGTCCACGAAGCCCGTGATCGCGGTGGGACCGCTGAGGATCAGTCCCACGATCAGCGCGATCGTCCAAGCCTCAGCGGCCTCCTGCTCCGCGATCCCGACCTTGCTCAGGACGGCCGCGATCGTCGCGAACGAGTACGTCCCGATCGTCGCGTCGGTCAGCGGTGGGTGCAGCGGGTGGCCGGGAAAGCCGCGGTAGAGGTACTCGAGCTTCACTTACGCCGGGAGTTTCCTCGCCGGCGCGGCCGCAAACGCGCCGGCGGGGACCCGCCGGGCGGTGGACGTTGCTACTCGCCGGCAGTTTCGAGATAGCCGAGAAACGCTGCGTGCTTCGCCAACAGCGCCTCGATCTCGTTCAGGCCGACGGCCGCCCAATCCTCGACCCAGGTCTCGGAAAGGTCGTCCGCAATGTTATGGAGGCCGCGCTCGCTCATCTGGTCGAAATGATCGGCTTCCGTGTTCGCGGGTACATGGGCCGAACGGCCTATCTTCCGGGTCGACAGGGCCTCACTCGATGCAGCGATTCCTCATCCTCAATCCGCGCTCGGGGACCGGCTCTCCCGGCCCCGACGAGCTCCAGGACGCCGCGCGTGAGCGAGGCATCGACGTGCATCTCCTCGCGGAGGGAGACGACTTGCAGGAGGTCGCACGAGGCGCAAACGCTGACGTGCTGGGGATGGCGGGCGGGGACGGCTCGCTCGCGGCGGTTGCCGAGGTGGCGATCGAGCAGGACATTCCGTTCGTCTGCATCCCGTTCGGGACCCGCAACCACTTCGCGCGGGACCTCGGCCTCGACCGCGGCGATCCGATCGGCGCGCTCGCGGCCTTCGACGGAGAAGAACGACGGATCGACGTGGGCAGAGTCGGAGACCGACTCTTTCTGAACAACGTCTCGCTCGGCCTCTACGCGCGGCTCGTACACCGGCGTGAGCACGGCCGCCGCCGTCGCGAAGCACTCGCCCGCCTGCGTGCGCTGGCGCTGACCGTGAAGGACCGGCGCCGCCAGCAGCGGTTCACGATCGACGGCGAGCCTGTGCGTGCCCGGCTCGTCCTCGTCGCGAACAACGACTACAACCTCGACCTGCTCTCGCTCGGCGAACGTGAGCGAATCGACGAGGGGATGCTGCACCTCTACATCCCGCACGGGTTCCGGCGCATCACGTGGGACGAGCGAACCTGCACCGAGCTCGAGATCGGCGGCGCTCTCCCTCGGCTCAGAGCCGCAATCGACGGCGAGCCCGCCGAGCTCGAGACGCCGCTCCAGTTCCGGATCGAGCCGGGCGCCCTACGCGTGCTCGTGCCGAGCGCGCCAGAGTGAGAGGATCTCGACGTAGGTCTCGAACGCGAGCTCGTCCGCGCCGGGCAGCTCGTCCGGCCCGAACCAGCGCAGCTCGACGAGATCGTCGCCGGCCCGCTCCTCGCCACTCACGGGAGTTCCGAGCCAGGTGAGGCAGAGCACGTTCCGGCCGTCGTAGGCCTGCATCCAGATGCCGAGGAACTCCGTGACCTCCAGGTCGAGACCTGTTTCCTCCCTCAGCTCCCGGTGAAGAGCGTCGAGCGGATGCTCGTACTCGTCGACGAATCCGCCGGGAAGATCCCAGAGCCCCGCAGACGGGTCGTGCGCGCGGCGGCCGAGCAGAACGTGGCCGTCACGCTCGACGACAGCCTGCGAGCCCGGGATCGGGTTCGCGTAAACCGGTGCACCGCACTGCTCGCAGACGGCGTGTCCGGACTCGTGCCGGAGCGGTCCCGAACAGAGAGGGCAAAAGCGCCAGCCATCGAGGATCCCCATCGGGGCTACGGTATCCCCGTGAGTCCACGACACGTCCCCGCCACCGTGCACGAGCTGACCCGCGTCGGGCTCCTCGCCGGCCTGCCCGGCGAGCGCCTTGCGCAGCTCGCTGACCGGCTCCAGCGCGAGGACGTCCAGCCCGGAGCGACAGTCGTCCGCCAGGGCGAACCGGGCGACCGCTTCTACATCGTGCTCTCCGGGCTGCTGAACGTGACACAGGAGGAGCTCGGTGAGCGGCGGCTGCTGCGGCCGGGCGATTCCTTCGGCGAGGTCGCGCTGGCGATGGGAATTCCCGCGGACGGCTTCCGTGCAGGCGGTCACGCCCGCCGTCGTGGCGAGCTGCGACCAGGAGACCTTCGACGAGCTGCTCCGGCCCCTATTTGCCGATGAGTGAGTTGCCGATGAGTGACGTCCTGCTCCTCCACGCCGGCATCGCCGACCGCCGGATGTGGGAGCCGCAGATCGAAGCGCTCGAGGCTGCGGGCCACCGGCCGATCGCTTCCGACCTTCCCGGCTTCGGCGACGCTCCGCTGGAGCCGGGGACGATCGACTACGTCGACCACGCCGCCTCGCTCGTCAACGGGTCCGGCAGCTGTCGTCGGCTGCTCCTTCGGCGGCCGCATCGCGATCGAGCTCGCGGCCGCTCGGCCCGACCTCGTCGACCGGCTCGTCCTGATCGGCGCGGGCCTCGGATCCTGGAGCTGGTCGGAATCGGCGGAGGCCGGCTTTGCGGAGGAAGAGGAGGCGATCGAGCGCGGCGACCTTGCGGCCGCCGCCGCGCAGCAGGCGCGGATGTGGCTCGCCGCCGACGCCGCACCCGAGGTGCGCGAGCTGACGGAGGCGATGACCCTCCGCTCGTACGAGCAGCAACTGCCCGTGGAAGGCAAGGTCAAGGCCGTCTGGCCGGACGCGCCGGCCGAGACGCGGCTCGGCGTGATCGGCGCCCCGACGCTCGTCGTCGTCGGCACCGAGGACCTCGACGACATCAAGTCGATCGCCGAGAAGCTCGCTGCCGAGATCCCGGGCGCGCGCCTGGCGACGATCGAGGGTGCCGGGCACCTGCCGAGTCTCGAGCGGCCGGACGAGCTCAACGAGTTGCTGCTCGAGTTCCTTCGCTGAGGATCGCGTCGGAGAGGGCAGGCCACGCAGCCGCTGCCCAAGGTCCGAACGACACGTCGGCCAACGCCGCGCAGACGAGCTGACGCTCCGGGTCGATCCAGAGGAACGTCGCCGTCCCGGGCCTGGAGCCGAAGTGCCCATACGTTCGGGCCGAGTTCAGCGAGCCCGTCCAGTGCGGCGACTTGGCGTCGCGAAGCTCGAAGCCGAGCCCCCAGTCGTTCGGAGTCTGGCGGCCGAAGCCCGGCAGCACGCCGTCCAGGCCCGGGAACTGGACCGAGGTCGCTTCGGCGAGCGTCTCGGCTGCGATCAGCGTCGGCGCCAGGGCTTCGCGGCCGAACCGGAGCATGTCCCGGAGGTTTCCGACCATCCCGCCGGCGGCGTCACCCTCGAGCGTCGCTTCGAGCCCGAGCGGCGACAGGACAGCCTCGTCCAGATACGTCGGGAAGGGAATCTCCGTGCGTGCCTCGAGGTGTGCCGCAAGCGCGACGTAGCCGGTGTTCGAGTAGATCGCGGCGCTCGCCGGGGCGCGCGAGCGGCTGCGGCGAATCCCAGGCGAGACCCGATGCATGCGCGAGCAGATGTCTGACCGTCGAGCCGTCGGGTCCGGCCGGTTCGTCCAGGTCGATCGCGCCCTCCTCGGCCGCGATCAGGGTCGCGTAGGCGACGAGCGGCTTCGTCACCGAGCCCCAGCCGAACCGGTGTTCGGCGTCGCCCTGCTCGGCGACGAGCCCGTCTGCGGTCGCCACGCCGGCCGCGGTGTGATCTGCGGGCCACGACTCGATCTGGCGAAGCGCCTCCAAGGCGCGCGATACTAGCCGCGTGGAGCGCCGCCTCATCCCGGGGCACTCGCCGATGGAGCCTGTCGTCGGCTACTCGCGCGCGGTCGTCAGTCGGGCCGGAACGTCCATGTCGCGGGAACCGCGCCGATCCCGAAGGAGGGTGATCCGCCGGACGGCGCCTACGACCAGATGCGGCTCTGCCTCGAGATCGTGCGCGAAGCGCTCGAACGGGCCGGCGCCGGATTCGAGGACGTCGTCCGGACGCGGATGTTCATCGTCCGATGCCGACGACTGGCCGGAGATCGCCCGCGCCCACGGCGAGGTCTTCGCCGACATCCGGCCCGCGTCGACGGCGATCGTGATCAAGGCACTGCTCGACCCTCGCTGGCGCGTCGAGATCGAGGCTGAGGCAGTGCTCCAGCTGCCGGATGAAGCAGATCTATCCGAACTCGATCACGGGCAAGGGCGCAGTCCAGGGCGGGAGCGTGCTCGACCACAAGTTCGGCGAGTCCGACCCCTACACGCTCGGCGTCGAGGAGGAGTACATGCTCCTGGACGGCGAGACGTTCGACCTCGTCCAGCACATCGACACCGTGCTGCAGGCGATCTCCGGCCACGAGCTCGAGCCGCGGATCAACGCCGAGCTGATGCAGTCCGTGCTCGAGATCGCAACGCCCGTCTGCCGGAACGCGGGCGATGTCCAGCGCGAGCTGTTGAAGCTACGGGCGTACGTGAGCCAGGTCGGGCGGGAGAAGGGGATGCGCGTCGGCTCCGCCGGCACGCATCCGTTCAGCCTCTTCGAGCGCCAGCGGATCACGGCGCGCGACCGCTACCGGAATCTGGTCGACCAGCTCCAGTACATCGCCCGTCGCGAGCTCATCTTCGGCATGCACGTCCACGTCGCGGTCGACGATCCCGAGAAGGCGATCCAGGTCGTGAACGGCCTTCTCCCCCAGCTCGGCCCGCTGCTTGCGCTGTCCGCGTCCTCGCCGTTCTGGCGCGGCGAGCCGACGGGCCTCGCGTCCAGCCGTCAGATGGTCTTCGCCGCGTTCCCGCGCTCTGGGCCGCCGCCGCGGTTCCGCGACTACGCCGACTACGCCGAGGTGGTCGGCCAGCTCGAGCGGACGGGTTGCATCGCGGACTACACCCACATCTGGTGGGACATCCGGCTGCATCCGAGGCTCGGCACGGTCGAGATCCGGATCTGCGACGCGATCACGCGCGTCGAGGACGCGGTCGCGCTCGCCGCGTACTGCCAGGCGCTCGTCAAGCAGCTCTCGGAGCAGTACGACAGCGGCGAGCCGATCCCCTCGTACCACCGGATCCTGACGACCGAGAACAAGTGGCTGTCGGCGCGCTACGGGCTCGAGGCACCGGTGATGGATCTCGCCACCGGCGCCAGGAACCGGATCCCGGTCGCACAGCTGATTCGCCGGACGCTGAAGGAGATCACGCCGCACGCGCGGGAGCTCGGCTCCGAGCGGGAGCTCGAGGGGATCGGCGAGATCCTCTCGCGCGGGAACGGCTCCGATCGCCAGCTGCGGGTCTTCAACGCCAACCGCGACATCGCGGAGGTCGTCGAGGAGATCGCGAAGGCGACCGAAGCCGATCCGTCTGCCCCCTAGGGGTTACGGCTTCGCATACGCCGTCACCTTGAAGGTCGTGGTGTTGACGACCGCGAGCCGGTTCCCGCCTGGCTTCGCGAGCTCGAGCGTCGCGGCCGCCTTCGGCGAGCGAGAGCCGCACCGCAGCGACGCGCGCGAAGCTCGTGTGCCACGGCAGGTCGACGCAGAAAGCGCGCCGCTTGGCGGTATCGAGCGCATGGACGAACCCGGTCCCGTTCGGCTTTGCGTAGAGGGTGTACGCCCAGGCCCCGTCGGCGCTTCGAGCGCGCGCGTACGGCGAGCCGTTCATCTCCTCGTCGGGCTCGCGCCTGTCGACGAGCGCTCCGCCGACCGGCTTGCCGGTGACGAGGCTGACCGAGCGGACGTTGTAGCGCGCGTTCGCAGCGGTACCGAAGTACTGGGTCGCGTAGAGCGTCCGCCCGTCCGGCGACAACGCGTCGTAGGCCCAGAGGCCGGGGAGCGTCGAACGCCTTCCGGAGGCGGAGGGTCGCCGTGCTCAGGACGGCGAAGCGCGTCTCACTCGGCTTCGTTCCCAGATCCGCGAGCACGAGCGTCTTGCCGTCGCTCGAGATTCCCTCGGTCGTGCCGTCGAACGCGACGAACGGAATCCCGAACGTGCCTTTGATCGTCGCGAACCGGAGCACGCGTCCGTCGCTGGTGCGTACGGCGGCGACCGTGGTCGTCTTCGCGGCGGGCAGCGCTACGTAGCGAACGCCGCTCGCCGCGTCCACGGCGCCGTCCCAGCCGACCGAGACGCCGGGCGTCGGGCCACCCTTTGCCGCGGTGGCGTTGCCTGCCACGAGCGCGAACGGGATGAGTGCGAATGCGATCAGCTTGAGCATGGTCGGCCTCCTTCGGCGGTGTCGTCGTCTCCTGTACGTCTCTCACGCGCTTCTGGGTCCCGTTTCAGGCGACCTTTTCGCCCGTCGCCGCGTCGTAGGTGAGCAGGCGGCCGTCGGCGCGAAGCGCGTGGACGCGGCGGTCGCCGAGAGAGAATCCGAAGCCGTCGATCGCTCCGCCGGTCCGGTACGGGCCCCGCACGATCCCGTAGGCGGTGTCGTAGGCCCAGAGGTCACGTCCCGGGCTGAAGTAGAGCGTGCGCCCGTTCCGCGAGATCGTTCCAGTGAGCGAGCCGGGGCCGTTGAGCTTCCGTGTCGCGGCAAAGCGTGTGCTGCGGACGACCTTCCGGGTCGCAAGGTCGATCTCGGTCACAGCGCCGAGCGCAGCGTTCGTCGCGTAGAGCCGGCGACCGTCCGGCGAGAGCGTCAGCCCGTAGCGCTTGAGAGCGCCGGACGCCCCGTTTGAAGGAAGGAAGATGCAGAGCGGTGAGCTGCGCACGAGGTCGAGGGCGTGGACGAACGCGAGCTTGCGACCCGTGTTCAGGTAGAGCGTCAGCAGCCAGCGGCCGTCCGGCGAGCCGACGCCGCTCCAGGCAAGCCCGGCCATGACGCTGGGCTCTCCCTTGCCGCGCAGAGGCTTCGACGCGAGCCTCTCGTGCGAGAGATCGAACAGCCTCACGAGGTAGCGCGGCGGGCCGGCCCCCGGCAGGTGCTCGATCAGGAAGAGGCGCTTGCCGTCGCGCGAGACGGTCTCGACCTCGAAGTCGCCGCGCAGCTCGAGCCGGTGGGCGACGCGGCGAGCAGCCATGTTCACGACGACGACGTCCGTCCGCCGCTTGTCCGCCGGCTGCCGGGCGAGGGCGGCGAAACGGCCATTCGGCGAGACGCCTGCGAGCTGCCAGCGGCCGGGAACGACCAGCCAGCTCGCAGTGGTCGAGTCGGCGACGCGATAGCTGGACACGACGGTGTCGCGCCCGCGCGGCTCCGCAACCAGATGCGAGATCCCGTCGGCCGAGGTGGTCCCGGGCGGCAACGAGAAGACGTGCTCACCCGTCTCAGGGTCATAGGCTTCGACCTTGCCGCCGACGCCGGCCGGCTGCACGTAGAGGAATCTCAGTCCGTCAGGGCTGGAGACCTGGCCGCTGCACGGCGCGGGACAACCGTTCGTCGGGCCGGTCGCCGCGTGCGCCGCCGGAACAAGCAGTAGGACGGCGAGCAGGAAGAGGCGGCGCATGGGTTTCCTCCTTCGGGTAGCTGGCACCTGTACGGCTGCGAGACCTATTGGAGTCCCGGACCTCTGCGCCGCCGCTCGACGTAGACAGGGCATGGACCGAAGGAGATTCCTGGCAGCTGCCGCGACCCCGCTTCTCCTGCGCGCAGCACCGGCGCTTGCCGGGGCGTCGGGAGGCACGCCGCTCGCGCTCGTCACGGCCGATCTCGAGTCGAGCATCGTCGCCGTCAACGTCGACTCGGGCAAGGTGTACCGGCGTCTGCGCACACCGTCGGACCCTCGAAGCATCGAGAGCATCGGTGTGGTCGGAGCGCTCGTGGCGCACACGGCAAGCGGGCGACTGACCCTGGTCGACCCGGACTTGCGTGTGCATCCGATCGTCGGTGCGCTCGGCGCGCCGCGCTATACCGCCGTCTCCCCTGACCGCCGGCTCGCGTACGTGACGGACTCCGGCCGGCAGGAGATCGTCGTCGTCGAGATCAGTGGGCGCCGGGTGGTCGGACGCGTCTCCGTCCCAGGGCCGTGCCGGCACCTGGGCATCGACCGGGGCGGCACGCGGCTCTGGACCGCACTCGGAAGCAACGCGGAGCGTCTTGCCGTCCTCTCACTCTCGGACCCGCGTCGCCCACGGCCGGTGACCACAATCAGGCCCCCGTTCCTCGCCCACGACGTGGGCTTCACGCCCAGGTGGCCGCCGCGTCTGGGTGACATCCGGCGACCGCGGCCGCATCGCGATCTACGACGCCCGCACCGGCGAGGTCATCCGCACGCTCTCGGCTGACGCCCCGCCCCAGCACGTCACGTTCATGGGCGACCGTGCGTTCGTCACGAGCGGGGACGACGCGATGCTTCGGGTCCACGCACTCGACGGGCGACTGCTCCGCTCCGCGCCGGTGCCCTCCGGCTCGTACAACGTCCAGCACGGCTGGCGCTGGATCCTGACACCGTCGTTGTCCCAGGGCACGTTGTGCACCTTCAGCCCGCGCGGCGCGCCGCTCGAGGAGCTCCGGATCGCACGCTCCTCCCACGACGCCTGCTTCATCGTCGGTACATGACGGACCTCTCGCGCCACGACCGCCGTACAGTCAGCGGATGGCCGCCGGCCGCGAGGAGCGCGCCTCCGTGCGCGCGGCGCAGCGAGGGTCCGCTTCGGGAATCGAGGCGCTCTTCCGGCTGCACTGGCCCAGGGCCTACCGCGCGGCCTTTCTCGTCGTGCACGACTCCGCCGCCGCCGAGGACATCGCGCAGGAGTCGTTTCTCGCTGCCATCCGCAACCTCGATCACTTCGACCGCGGCCGCCCGTTCGGGCCGTGGCTGCACCGGATCGTCGTCAACCGTGCGATCGACTGGACGCGGGCGCGGACGCTGCGCCATGAGAGCGAGCTGCTGGACATCGTTGCCGCACCCGAGCAACCCGGCTCGCTCGATGGGTCGCTCCTCGCGGCACTCGCCGCGCTGCCGCCCGAGCATCGAGCGGTGATCGTGCTCCGCCACCTCCTGGAGTACACACCGGGCGAGATCTCGGAGCTGCTCGGCCTCCCGCGCGGGACCGTCAATTCACGCCTGCGACGCGGGCTCGACTCCCTCAAGGAGACGGTGTGAGGAAGGCACTCGAGCGAGTCGAGATCCCGGACGAGCACGCGGCGCGGGAGCGTTCGCTGGCCGTCGTACGCGCCGCGTTCGCCGAGCGCGAGCCGCAGCCACAACGCCGTTCGTGGAAGCCGCTCGCGGCTGTCGCCGTGGCACTCGTCCTGGTCGCCGGGCTCCTGAGCCCGCCCGGGCGGGCGGTGCTCGACGAGATCCGCGAGGTCGTCGGGGTCGAGAAGGCGGAGCCGGCGCTCTTCTCCCTGCCCGCACCGGGTCGGCTGCTCGTTACCGCGGACTCGGGCGCCTGGGTCGTCGAGCAGGACGGCTCGAAGCGGCTGCTCGGCCCGTATCGCGAGGCGTCGTGGTCGCCGTTCGGCAGATTCGTTGTCGCGTCTCGCCCAAACGAGCTCGTCGCGCTGACGCCGGAGGGAGACGTGCGCTGGTCGCTGGCCCGGCCGAACGTCCGCTTCCCGCGCTGGGGCGGCACGCGGACGGACACACGGATCGCGTACATCACGGGAAACGAGCTACGCGTCGTCGGCGGCGACGGCAAGGGCGACCGAGTGCTCGATCGTCCGGTGCCGGCGCAAGCGCCTCTGTGGAGACCGGGTGCCGCTCACGTGCTCGCGTACGCACGCGCAGACGGAACCGTTCGCGTGGTGAACACGGACACGGGTGCGGTGCTGCGGCGGAATGCGCCGGGCCTGCTCGCGGAGAACGAAGCGGCCGCGGTGCGCAGAGTGCTCGGTGCATCAGCCGACGTCGACACGCCCGTGCGGTCGCCGGATGGGCGCTGGCTCGCCGCGGGTTGGCCGGAGGCCGACCAGCTCGTCTTCGTCCGCACGGTCGATGGCCGGCAGATCAGGGCCGTCTCCAACGTGTCGGCTCAATTCCGCTCCCAGTCGTTCCCGACGATCAGTGGCTGGTGCTGCGCGCCCTGATCGTCCACGAGTAGATTCGACCTGTGTTCTGGCTGGACAACGGCAGCGAGGCCGAGCTCGAGGAGCTGCTCGAGGACGGACCAGTCCTGCTCCTCTTCTACCTCTTCGACTGGTCGCCCACGTGAACCCAGGAGCTGAAACTCCTGCGTGACAGGAGCGACGAGTTCCTCGTCGCCGGCGTACGCGTCTTCGGCGTCTCCCGCGACTCGCACTGGTCGCACCGGGCCTGGAAGCAGTCGCTCGACGTCGACGTGCCGCTGCTGTCGGACTGGAACGGCTCGCTCGCGAAACAGCTCGGCGCTTCACGCGTCTACCGGTGGATGAAAGGCGTGCCGAGGCGGAGCGCATTCCTGGTGGGGAAGGACGGTACGGTGCTCGGATCGTGGCGGTACGAGGACTCGGAGGTGCCCGACTTCGACGAGCTGCTCGCAGCCGCGCAGGCGTTGCCGGACTAGCTGCCGCCCTCTACCTCGGCGCCGGGCTGCTCGCCACCTCGCCTGCCGTCTTCGAGACCGATCGGTTCCTCGGCTACGGCGCACCGCGCGTGGGGCGAGTTACGCCGGGTGATCACCTTCAGACCGCCTACAACCTCTGGCTGCCGGGCCACCAACTGGTACGCGGCGAAGCGCCGTGGCTCGACCCGTACAGCTTCCAGCCGGAGATCGAGCCTCGTGTGAACTTCGCCGGCTGGCCTTTCGCGGCCGTCTTCGGCCCACTCCAGGCGTTGTTCGGCACCGTCGTCGGCTGGAACCTCTTCGTCCTCCTGACGTACGTCGGCGCCGGGGGATTGACCGCGCTCTGGCTGCGCGCACTCGGCCTCCCGCTCGCCGCGGCGCTCGTCGGCGGCCTCGCGTTCACACTCGCTCCCTACCGCGTCGCCCAGTCGACCGGCCACCTGCTCGGTCCGATCTCGATGCTCCTCCCGCTCGCGCTCTACGGAGTCGAGCGGCGTCTGGGCTGGCTTGCGGCGGCGGCACTAGCCTCCATCCCGCTCTCAGGCCAGGTGCACCTCGCGCTCGGTGCGATTCCCTTCGTGCTCGCCTATGCGGTCGCACGGGGGCGGCCTTGGCTCGGAGGGGTCGCCGCGGGCGCCGGCGTCGCCGGGGGTGTGGTCGTCTGGGCGCTGTCGCTGCGCGACGCGGCCGAGCGGCCCTTCTCGGAAGTCGGGCGCTACTCGGCCACCCTCAGCGACTTCGTGACCCGCAACCCGGATGAGTTCGAGCGCTTCATCTACCTCGGCTGGCTGCTGCCGCTGGTCGCGATCGCCGGTCTGGGGTGCTTGTGTTTCAGAAACACAATCTCCTCCTCGCGCCGGCTCGCGCTCGTCTTCGGGCTCGGAACGGTCGTTCCGTGCCTGCTCGCGCTGGGCGAGAATCTGCCCGGCTACGGCTTGCTCTGGCGGAATACGCCCCTGCATGCGACCCGAGTGCCGGAGCGCATGCTGCCCATCGCGTGCCTTTGCCTGGCCGCGCTCGCGGCGGTCGCGATCGCTTGTGTTACAGAAACACAAGCTCGCTCTCGCCTCGTCGGAGGGGTTGCGCTGCTGCTCGTCGTCGCCGACCTCTGGGTACCGCTGTACGACCCGCTGAACGCCGACGAAGGGAACGCCGTCTACGACCGCGTGGCGACTGCGCCGCCCGGGCGGCTACTCGAGCTGCCCGTTCTGCCACCGGACGCGTACGCCGGCAGCGTCTACCTCTACTACGCGATGCAGGCTCCGCGCGAGCGGCCGCTCGGGTACTCGACGGCAGCGCCGCCGGCGGCGTTCCGGGTCGCGCGCGAGCTGCCGAGGCGAGCGAAGGAACTCGGCGTGAGTGTGATCGTCGAGTACCGCGACGGCGTGCCGCGCGAGCTTACGATCGTCCCGTGATCGAGCACGTTGCGATCTGGACCGACGACCTCGAGCGCCTGCGCGCCTTCTACGAGCGGTACTTCGGAGGCCGCGCGGGAGAGCGGTACGAGAACAAGGCAACGGGGTTCCGTTCGTACTTTCTCGATGTGGGAGGCGGCGTCCGGCTCGAGCTGATGCAGATGCCGGCCGTCGCGGAGCGAACTGCGCGCGATCAGCAGCGCCTCGGCTGGGCCCACGTTGCCTTCGCGCTCGGCTCCGAGGACGCCGTCGACGACTTGACCGACCTGCTTCGCTCCGATGGCTATTCGATCCTCGACGGTCCGCGCCGCACCGGCGACGGCTACTACGAGAGCGTCGTGTGCGACCCCGACGGCAATCGGGTCGAGCTCACCGTCTGACTACTGGAACGCGCCCGGTGAGGACGCCCAGCGCGCCCTGAACTCGCGCGCCCGTCCCTCCAGCTCGGCGAGCAGCGTCTCGAGCTCGTCGAGGTCAGGGCGGAGCTCGTTCACCTCGCGCAACGCGGCCGCAATGTCGACGAGCGAGCTCGACGGGTCGGACGAGAGCGCCTCGAGCCGCTCCTCCGAGTGCTGGAGCTGGCCGCCCAGAATGAGCTCGCACGCCCGGCCCTCCTCGGCAAGCTTCCGCAGCCCCGCCTCCGTCACGGGCTCATCCTGGACGACGGCGCGGAGCCGTTCCTTCAGCGCAGAGTCGAGCGTCTCGGTGATCGTGGTACTCCTTTACATACCCATCGAGTGGTACCCCGAGTCGACGTAGAGCGTCGTCCCGGTGACGTTCTTCGCTTCGTCCGAGAGCAGGTAGGCGGAGGCCGCCGCGACGTCGTCGGCGTCGATGTGGCGGCGCAGCGGCGCGCGCTCGACGAACATCGACTCCATCTCCGTGAACCCGGCGATCGAGCGCGCGGCGAGCGTGCGCACCGGCCCGGCCGAGATCGCGTTCACCCGGATCTCCTTCTCGCCGAGATCCCAGGCGAGGTACTTGACGGAGGCGTCGAGCGTCGCCTTCGCGACGCCCATCACGTTGTAGTGGGGAACGGCGCGCTCACCTCCGAGATAGGTCATCGTCACGATCGAGCCGCCGCCGGCGGCGGTCATCAGCGGCTCGGCTGCGCGCGCGGCGGCGACGAGCGAGTAGGCGCTGATGTCGACCGCCATCCAGAAGCGGTCTCGAGGCGTGTCCGTGAACCGCCCTTCGAGATCCTCGGCGGCGGCGAACGCGACCGAGTGGACGAGGAGGTCGAGCTTCCCGTCCCATGCGTCGGCGGTCTCCTTGAAGACGCGCTCGATGTCCTCGTCCGCGCGCACGTCGCACGGGGTCACGAGCGTCGAGCCGACCGACGACGCCAGCTCGCGCACGTTCCCCTCGATCCGCTCGCCCTGGAACGTGAATGCAAGCTCCGCGCCCTCGGCGGCGAGCCGGCGGGCGATCGCCCACGCGATCGATCTCTTGTTCGCGACGCCGAGAACGAGCGCGCGCTTGCCGTCGAATCTGCCCACGGCGCCGAGTTTATGACAGGCCCGCGAAATGGCGGCTACTCTGCGATCCGTGCGTCGCCTCGTTGGACCGATCGCGCTCCTCGTGGCGCTCATGCTCACGGCTACCGCAGCCGCTGCTCTCCAGCCGATCGAACGCCGCCACGGCGAGGTCGAGATCCCGCGCGTGCGGGCCGGGACGATCACCGTGCCGACCGCTCATCGAGCGCGGCCGGATCACGGTCATCCTCACGCTCGCCGACCCGCCGCTCGCCGCCTACTCGCGCACACTCGCCGGCACGAGCTCGAGCAGTCGCCTGAACACCTCGAGCCTGGCCTCGAAGGCGTATGTCGCGAAGCTCCAGCGTGCGCAGAGTGCCGCCACGGCGACGCTGAAGCGAGCGATTCCGGAGGCGACAGTCCGGCGGAACTACACGATCTTGCTCAACGGCATGGCCGTCGAGCTACCTGCGACCGAGCTGGCGCGGGCGGCCAAGCTCTCGTTCGCGCGCAAGCTCTATGCGAGCTACCGCTACACGCTCGCGCTCGACCGCAGTCCAGGTTTGATCGGCGCCGGGGCCGCGGGCGGCATGGGCGGAGCCGGCGGAGAAGGAGTGAAGATCGCGGTCGTCGACGACGGCGTGGATCCTGCGAACAGATTCTTCGCGCCGGAGGGTTTCAGCTACCCGGCGGGGTTCCCGAAGGGCGGCAAGAAGTGGACGACGCCGAAGGTGATCGTGGCGCGCTCCTTCGTCGGCGTCGGCGCGGACGACAAGACGCGGCTGGCGCTCGACCCGGAGGCCTCCTTCCACGGAACCCACGTCGCGGGAATCGCAGCCGGCAATGCCGGCACGACCGCACCGGCAGGCGCGGACCATCCCGAGACGCCCGGTCTGTCCGGTGTGGCGCCGCGTGCGCAGATCGGCAGCTACCGGGTCTTCAACGTCCCCACGCCCGTCGGTCACGTGGGCAACACGCCCGAGATCGTCGCTGCGTTCGAGGCCGCGGTTCGCGACGGCATGGACGTGATCAACTTCTCGGGCGGCGGCCCGCAGGTCGATCCCGCGAGCGATGCGATCATCGAGGCGGTCCGGAACGTCGCCGCCGCCGGCGTCGTCCCTGTGATCTCCGCCGGCAACGACCGCGACGACTACGGCCTCGGCTCGGCGGGCTCGCCCGGAACCGCGCCGGACGCGATCTCGGTCGCCGCGCTCTCGAACTCACACGTCTACGGACCGGCGCTCAGCGTCACCGCGCCCGGAGCTGCCGCCGCGCTCACCCACGTCCCGTTCGTCCGCACCGCCGGACTGGCGACGCCGGCCGCCTGGGCGAACGGCGACCAGCAGCTGGTGGACGTCGGCACGATCATGGGCACGAACAGCGCCCCGGTGCCGCGTGACCTCTGCGGCCCGCCCGGGAACCTCGACGGCGGCACGACTCCGCTCCCCGCGGGCTCGCTGACCGGCGCGATCGCTCTTGTCTCGCGGGGCAACTGCACGTTCGCGCTGAAAGCCGCCCGCGTGCGTACTGCCGGCGGGATCGGAATCGTCCTCGTCGACAACCGGCCGGGCGAGGCCAACGGCGTGCCGATTCAGCTCGTCGTCCCCGGCGGGATGATCGCCGACTTCGACGGCTCCGCGCTGCGCTCGTATCTCGCGAGTCGCGGCGGGCGCACGGCGATCCGGATCGGCCGGGATCCGCAGGAGCTCGACACCAGCCGCAGCGGCATCGTCACCAGCTTCTCGTCCGGCGGGCTGACGGCCTTCGGGCACCAACTGAAGCCGGACGTCGGCGCTCCGGGCGCTCAGATCCTCTCGGCCACGCTCAAGAATTTCGGCGGGCCCTTCGCCGTCTTCGACGGGACGAGCATGGCCGCCCCGCATGTCGCCGGCGCTGCCGCCCTGCTGCGGCAGCGGCATCCAGGCTGGAGCCCCGGTCAGGTCAAGTCGGCGCTCGTGTCGACTGCCGTGACCGCCTGGGCGGATACCGCACGCACGGTCGAGGCGCCAGTGCTCACCGCCGGCGCCGGACTGATCAACGTCGTCGCCGCGAATGACCCGAAGCTCTTCACGGATCCGGTGTCGCTCTCCTTCGCAGACCTGAACGTGAGCCGCGGTGCCGTGTCGAAGTCGCTGCTCCTCGGCGTGATCGATGGAGGCGATGGGGCCGGGACGTGGACGGTCGAGCTGAAGCCGCAATCGCATCCGACCGGGGTCCAGATCAACGTCCCCAGCACGATCACGATCGCTCCGGGCGGCGACCTGCAGGTGCCCATCACCGCGCGCGCAGCCGCGAACGCAGGCACCGGTGAGGCCTACGGCTTCCTCCTGCTGCACCGCGGCGACATCGTCCGCAAGGTGCCCTACGCGATGCTCGTCACCCGGCCGGGTCTCCAGCAGGCCCCGATTCTGCCGCTGCAGCAGATCCAGACGGGCGATACGCGCAAGGGTGTTTCGCGTGCCTCGGCGTACCGCTATCCCGCCGCCGCCTTCGGCCCCGCGGCGAACTACGTCGGCGCGCCGGTGAACGAGGACGGCGCGGAGACGCTGTACCGGATCCGGATCGACGAGCCTGCCGTGAACGTCGGCGCCGCCGTGATCTTCTCCACGCCCGGCTCGCTGGTTCACCCGTGGATGCTCGGCTCGGCGGACGAGAACGACGTCCAGGGGTACGCGGGCACTCCCGTCAACGTCAACAACCTGACACTCGATTTCCCGCTCGACATCGGCGCCGCGGCGACGGTCTTCCCGCGCTCGAAGGCGTACTACGTCTCGGTCGACTCGGGCCGCGACCAGTTCACGGGACGCTCGCTCGGCGGCCAGTACCTCCTCCGGGCCTGGGTGAACGACGTGCAGCCGCCGCTCCTCGGCCTGATCACGAGCCGGGTCGCAGCCGGCCGGCCGACGCTCGCGCTGCGAGTGCTCGATCTCGGCGCCGGGGTCGACCCGTTCTCGCTCGTGATCGGCTACGGCCAGGCGCTGATCGGCGCGGCGGCGTACGACCCGCTCACCGGGATCGCGATCTTCCCGCTGCCCCGCGAGGCGCCGGCGCTCCGTGCCGGGAAACGCCTGCTCTCAGCCTCCGCCGCGGACTTCCAGGAGTCGAAGAACGTGGACTCGGTCGGCGACGAGCTGCTCCCGAACACGGCGTTCGCCTCCGGCAACATCACCGTCGTGAACGGCCCGGCGATCACGTGGGTCACCCCCGAGCCGAGCGAGTGCGCGGCGGCACAGACGCAGCTCCTCGTGCTCGCCTCCTCGACCGCTGTCCTGCGTTCTGTGCGCTTCCTCAACGGGAGCAAGCCGATCGCGACGGTGAAGCGTGGAACCGCCGGCCTCTACTCCGTGGTGTGGAAGCGCGGCGGCGCTGCCAAGGGGAAGCACACGCTGCGCGCGATCGTCACCGACGCGAAGGGTCGCAAGGCCGAGAGCCAGCGCGTCGTGCGCGTCTGCAAGTAGGGTCGCGCTCGTGAAGACGGCCGTCGTCACCGGCGCGTCGAGCGGCATCGGAGAGGCAACGGCGCGCGAGCTCGTCGCGCGTGGCTGGTATTGCGTGCTCCTCGCCCGTCGGCAGGAGCGGCTCGAGCCGCTCGCGTTCGAGCTCGGCGGCGAGTTCGAGCTCTGCGACGTCTCCGACCGGGAGCAGGTCGACCGGGCCGCTGCGGCAATCCTGGAGCGGCACCCGCGCATCGACCTGCTCGTGAACAACGCCGGCATCCCCGGCCGTGGGAGCTTTTTCTCGCTCGACCCGGAACGGATCGAGGCGGTCCTGCGCACGAACTATCTCGGCGGCGTCTGGTGCGTTCGGGCCTTCGAGCCCGGACTGCAGGCGGGCTCGCACGTCGTCAATGTGGTCTCGGTCGCCGGAGTGGTCGCGTTCGCTCCGGCCGGGCCGTACGCGTCCTCGAAGCACGCCCAGCTAGCGTTCTCCCGCTCGCTCACCGGGCTCCTCGCCGCGCGCGACGTGCGCGTGCACACCGTCCTCCCCGGCTTCGTGGAGACCGAGGGCTTCCCTCAGCGCTCCGTGCTGACGAGCGCCTTCTTCCGCCGGATGATCATCAAGCCCGAGCTCGTCGCGGAACGGATTGTGAACGCCGTGGAGTCCGGCAAGCGTGAGCTCTTCGTGCCGCGGTGGTACCGGCTCTTCTCGCTCATCCAGGCGCTGCTGCCCGGGCTCTCCGCTCGTCTGGTGGCCCGCCAGGGCTACAAGCGGGCCAACCCGTCCTAGGAGTCGACGACCGTGCGGCGCGTGCGGAGCGGATCGGTCCGGATACCCGTCACGATCTCGTAGGCGATCGTGTCGGCGACGAGCGCGTGTGCTTCCGCCATGACGCCGTGGCCGAGCAGCGTCACGGGGGCTCCCACCGGCAGCTGCCGGTCGAGCTCGACCGCGAACGAGTCCATCGAGATCGTCCCGATCACCGGGCGCGGCTCGCCCGCGACGCGCACCTCCGTCCCGGTCAGGCCGCGCCGGAAGCCGTCCGCGTACCCGACCGGGACGATCCCGATCCACGTCGGCTGTCTCGCTATCCAGCGTCGGCCGTATCCGGTCGACTCGCCGGGCTGTAGGAGCTTGACCTGGGCGAGCTCGGAGTCCCAGCGGAGCGCCGGCTCGAGCCCGTCCTCGGCCGGGTCGGTGCCGAAGGGAGAGATGCCGTAGAGCGCGATGCCGCAGCGTGCCGCGTCGAAGCGGGCTTCGGGATAGGCGAGTGCGCCAGCGCTGTTCGCGATGTGGCGCGTCAGGTGCGGATAGAGCGCCGTGGCTTCCCTGAACCGGTCGACCTGCTGCTCGGTGAACTCGGTGTCGGAATCCGCAGAGGCGAGGTGACTCATCAGCCCGACGACCTCGCGACCGGGCACGTCCAGCTCGGAGATCCCCCAGCGGCCCATGCCGGTATCGAGCTTGAGGTGGACGCGCACGCCCTCGGGGACCTCACCGTCGGCGATCACGAGCTCCAGGCCCGCGTCGCGTGCCTCGGCGATCTCGCGGCTCGTCGCCGGCCCGAGCACCAGGACACGCACGGTGCCGAGCGCCTGCCGGAGCGCGAGCCCTTCCGGCACGGTCGCCACGCAGAGCGCGGTCGCTCCAGCCCCGAGCGCCGCACTGCCCACGTCCGCGGCGCCGTGGCCGTACCCGTCCGCCTTGACCACCGCCCACAGCTCGGCACCCTCGAGCACGCGCCGAAGCGTGGTCGCGTTGCGCCGGATGGCGCCGAGGTCGATCGTCAGCTCGGATCTCATCAGAGCGGATCGTACGGACGGAAGTTGCGCGCGAGCTCCGAGACGTAGCCGCGGCCGAGCGACTCGCCGTTCGCTGCGACCCAGGAGCTGAAGCTCGCGCGCCCGAGCGGCGGCAGGTCGGAGACGAGCAGGCTCGCGCGCAGGCCTGCGAGCTCCTCAGCGGTGAGCAGGACGTCACGACGGACGGCGCCTGTCACGCGCGCCAGGGCGAGCACGACGCGGGCCGGCCAGTGCACGATCCGCGCCTTCGAGCCGACGGCCGCGGCGACCAGCCGCACGAGCTCCTCGTAGGAGATCGTCTCCGGACCGGCGGCGTCGAGGACGACGTTCTCCTCGCCGGCGGCGGCATCGACGCAGATCGTTGCCGTGTCCTCGACCGAGACGGGCTGCACGCGGTAGCCCCCGTCCCCCGCGATCGGGAAGACCGGGCTGCGGCGAAGACCCCACGCGATGTTGTTCACGAGGATGTCGCGCGGCCCGAAGACGAGCGTCGGGCGCACGATTGCGTACGGGAGACCGGAGTCGGCGACGTCCCGCTCGACCTCAGCCTTGCCGCGGAAGTACGGCAGAGGAGAAGCAAGCGACGGATTCGTGACGCTGAGATGGACGACGCGCGAGCCCCGGCGGCGCTCGCCGCGCGCAGGAGCACGCGCGTGTTCTCGACAGCGCGCCCGAACGTCGTCGCGCCGTGCGGGAACCGGACCCAGTAGGTGTTGTAGAGGGTGTCGACCCCGTCGAGCGCGCGGCGGAGCGCCTCTTCGTCACGGAACTGGAGCTCCGCGCGGTCGATTCGCGCCGCGAGCGGGTCGCCGGGGGCGTCGCGGCGGGTCAGCGTCCGTACAGTCCGTCCTCGGTCGAGCAGCTCGTCGGCGATCGCCCGGCCCGTGAACGAGAAGGCGCCTGTGACGACGTCCACGTGCTCAGGCGAGCACGGACGGGAGCGCTGCGATCAGGTCGCTCGCGATCAGGCCAACCTGGCGGCCGGCGTTGCGCGCGGCGAGGCCATGAGCGGTCGCAGCTGCCGCGGCGGCGAAGCGCGGCTCCACACCCTTGGCGAGGAAGGCCGCGAGGATGCCGGTGAGCACGTCGCCGGTACCTGCGGTCGCAAGCCCCGGCGCGTCGACGACGCAGACGAGCGCCCCCTCGTCGGGAGCGGCGATGATCGTGTCGGCTCCCTTCAGGAGGCAAATGCAGCCGAAGCGCTCCGCCCCGCGGGTCGCCGCCTCCAGCCGGTGCGCGGTTACCCACTCGGAGTCCTCGTCGAGAAGCCGCGCCAGCTCACCGGCATGGGGCGTCAGCACCGCCCGGCCACCCCAGTCACCCGGCTCGAGCCCGTGCAGGGCGTCAGCGTCGAGCACGACCGGCACCTCGGCGGCGGCGAGCAGCTCGTCACGCAGGCCCATCGCCTCCGCCGTGCGTCCGAGCCCCGGGCCGATCGCAATCGCCGCCCGCCTTCGCCGAAGCGCTGAGCGCGTCGGGCCAGGTCACCTTCACCGGCTCCAGGAGCCGCACCTCGACCACCGTCAGTGACTGCTCGGGCACCGCGACCGTGACGTAGCCGGCATCGGCGCGGAAGGCGGCAGCGGCTGTCAGACAAACCGCGCCCGTCATGCCGGGAGCGCCGCCGACGACGAGCACCGAGCCGGCGCTGTACTTGTTGTCCTCGGGTCGCTTGCGCGGCACGAGCGAGAGAACGTCGGGCGTGACGAGCTTCAAGTCCGTCCCGGAAAGCTCGAGCCCGATGTCGGCGACGACTGCCTCGCCGGTGTGAAAGCGACCAGGTGAGACTGCAAGCCCAACCTTGAGACCGTGGAACGTCACGGTGATCGTCGCCCGGACCGCCTCACCCGCAACCTCACCGGTCGACGCGTCGACACCTGAAGGCACGTCGACGGAGACGACCGGTGCCGCTGCGGCATTGATCCGCTGGATCGTCGCCGCCGCGTCTGCGCGCGGCTCGCCGTGGAAGCCGGTGCCGAAGAGCGCATCGACGATCACATCGGCCTGCTCGACCGCAGTCGTTTCGACGGCGTCGAGGCCCTCGTCCCGCAGAATCCGCGCGGCGATCCGCCCGTCGCCTCCGTTCGCACCGCCGCCGCAGACCACCGCGACCCGGTGCGCATTGGGGAAGAGCTGCAGCACCTCGCGGGCAACCGCAGCACCGGCCCGCTCCATCAGCTCAGGCGCGGTCGCCGGGTAGCCGGGATACCGTTCCTCGGCCGCGCGCATCTCGGCCGCGGTGTAGAGGGGCTCAAGCATCCGTGACGACTGCGACTGCGGAAGCGAGCTCCCGCGAATGCGTCATCGACAGGTCGATCGCGCCCGCTCCCACGCGCTCGGCCCACGTGGCGACGTTCCCCGAGAGCCGCACGGACGGCTTCGGCCGGCCGGCGATCTCGATGTCCTTCCAGGCGAACGCCCTGGCGACGCCGAACCCGAGTGCCTTCCCGACGGCCTCCTTGCCGGCGAAGCGCCCGGCGTAGCTCTCGGCCGGATTCTTTCGCGAATCGCAGTACGCCTGCTCGGCCGGCGTGAAGCAGCGATCCTTGAACCCCGCGTACCGGTCGAGCGAGCGACGCACCCGCGCGATCTCGATCAGGTCGATCCCGACCCTTGTCACAACGCGCGGTTGATCCAATCCGGCACGTTCGCGATCGAGCTGAGCACAGCATCGGGAACGGTGCTCGAGCGCTCGAGCGCCTCGGGGCGGAACTTGCCCGTCCGGACGAGCAGCGTCTTCATTCCGAAGAGCTGTGCGCCGCGCACGTCCTGGTCGAGATCGTCGGTGACCATCCAGGTCAGCTCCGGCTCCGCATCGAGCGCGGCGAGCGCAGCCGCGAAGGCTGAGGCGCTCGGCTTGCCAATGACGGTCGCGTCGACTCCCGTCGCGTACTCGAGCGCCGCAACGAAGGCGCCGCCGTCCAGCACTGGGCCCCGCCTCGTCTGCCACCACGGGTTCTTGTGCAGGCAGAACAGGTCGGCGCCGGCCTCGATCTCGGAGAACGCACGGGCGAGATTCATATGGCTGAAGACCTGATTCGGCTCCGTCGTCTCGTCGCAACCGCCGACGAGAACAGCGTCTGCGCCTTCGCCGACGAGCTCGATTCCGGCGAGGTCGGGAACGATCGCGGACATCACGAGCGCGTAGACGCGCCGCCCTCCGAGCTCCAGCGCTGCCGCCGTCGGCGTCGTCTGCAGCTCGTCGTCCTCGAGCGCGAGCCCCATCGCGCGCAGCTCCTCGACCAGGGTCGCGCGCGAGCGCGTCGTGTTGTTGGTGACGAACCGCAGCCGGTGCCCATCCCCGCGCAGGCGTTCGATCGCGTCGACCGCACCGGGGATCGGCTCGCCGGAGACATGGAGGACGCCGTCGACGTCGAGCAGAATGGCGGCCATGCCCGGTGAGTCTATGCGCGTGACGCGTTCGGTCGTACTACCGCTCTCGGAGGTCGAGCTCCGCTTCTCGCGCTCGAGCGGCCCCGGCGGCCAGCACGCGAACACGTCCGAGACACGTGTGGAGGCGATCTTCGATGTCGAGTCGTCCTCGGCCCTCTCGACTGCGCAGAAACGGCGCGTGCTCGCCAAGGCTGGACCGACGCTGCGCGCGATCGCCCAGGACGAGCGCAGCCAGCTGCGAAACCGCGAGCTGGCGATCGAGCGGCTCGTCGAGCAGCTGCAACGGGCCTTGAAGGTCGAACGTCGCCGCGTCGCCACGAAGCCGACGAAGGCCGCACGCGAACGGCGGCTCGAAACGAAGAAGCGGCGCTCGCGGACGAAGAAGCTGCGCCGTCCGCCCGCCGACTGAGCGTTCTAGACTCGGAGCGTGGACGTGCTCCATCTCGCCGCCTTGCTCGAGGAGCTGCCGCCCGAGCGCACGCGGCTGCTAGACAACCTCGGTCGCATCCGCCGCGAGGTTGGGCCGATCACGCCCGAGCTCTCCGACGCACTCGCCGACCGGATGAACCTGCGCCACGGCGACGTGCACGAGGTCGTCTCGTTCTACTCGTTCCTCCAGGTTCCCGTCGACGCGGTGCGCGTCTGCACCGGGCCGGTGTGCGACTGCGCTGGGTCGCGCAGCTTGCTCACCGAGAACGCAATCGAAGTTCCGTGCCTCGGGCACTGCGACCTTGCGCCCGTCGTCCTGCACGGCGACGAGGTCGTCGGCGGCGTCACGCACTCCACCAACGGCTTCCTGCTCGAGCCCGACGAGATCCGGGCGCCGGAGGAACTGACCCCGGAGGAAGTGCTCGAGGGCCTCGAGGCCTCCGGATTGACCGGCATGGGAGGTGCAGGCTTCCCGACGTGGCGGAAGTGGGATGCCGTGAGGAGCGAGCCCGGTCCACGCGTCGTGATCGTGAACGCGGACGAGGGAGAGCCCGGGACGATCAAGGATCGCTACGTGATGGAGCTGCGTCCGCAGCTCATGCTCGAAGGGCTGGTCGCAGCGATGCGCTTCTGCGAGACGGACCGGGCCTACATCTACCTCCGCGAGGAGTACGGCACCGCTCGCGCGTGCCTGCAGGACGCGATTGCAGCGCGCGGCGTTCCGGTCGAGCTCGTCGTCGGCGCGGGCGCGTACATCTGCGGCGAGGAGACGGCGATGCTGGAGTCGATGGAGGGCCGGCGTGGAATGCCGCGGCTGAAGCCGCCGTTCCCGAGCCAGTCCGGGTACCTCGGCCTGCCGACGCTGATCAACAACGTCGAGACGCTCGCGCACGTCGCACTCATCCTCCGGGGCGCCTGGACGCCCGCCCGTCTCTGGTCGGTGACCGGAGCCGTCGCGAAGCCGGGTTGCTACGAGGCGCCGCTCGACATCACGCTTCAGAACCTGATCGACGGCTACGCGGGGGGCCTGACCGCCGAGCCGAGCGCGATCGTGCCCGGCGGTGCAGCCAGCGGGATCCTCCCTCCCGCCGCGTTCGACGTTCCGCTCACGCGCGAGGCGCTCGCCGAGTGGGGTTGCGGCGTCGGCTCGGCCGGCGTGCAGGTGTTCCCGAGCTCCTACTCCCCGCTCCGCCTGCTCGCGGAGACGCTTCGGTTCTTCGCCGAGGAGTCGTGCCAGAAGTGCACTCCGTGCCGGATCGGGAACCGCGCCCTTCATCACGTCTGCGAGGAGCTGGAGCACGGACGCGCGCCGATGCCGAGGCACCAGGTCGACGAGTGGCTGGAGGCGATGGCCGTGACCTCGATCTGCGGCCTCGGGCAGGGAGCGCCGATCCCGGTACGGAACGCTTTCGCGCACTGGCCCGAGCTGTTCGAGAAGATGCCCGCATGATCGAGTTCACGCTCGACGGGAAACGTGCGACCGCAGGCCACGGCGAGCTGCTCGTGCACGCCGCCGCGCGGAACGGCGTCTTCATCCCGACGCTCTGCCACGACGACAAGCTCGAGCCGTACGGCGGCTGCCGGATGTGCGTCGTCGGGGTCGAGGGCGCGCCGCGTCCGCTCCCCGCCTGCGCGACCCGCGTGACCGAGGGGATGGTCGTCTCAACCAACTCGAACGTGCCGCAGCTCCGGAAGACGCTGACCGAGATGCTGTTGTCCGAGCATCTGAACGAGGACCCCGGCGGGCGTCCGAACGAGCTGATCGACCTGGCCGAGGAGATGGGCGCGGAGGCACCGCTGATCCTTCCCGACGCCAAGCGGGAGCCGTACGAGGACCGCAACCGGCTGATGGGCTACGAGCCGGACACTTGCATCCTCTGCAACCGCTGCGTCCGGTACACGCAGGAGGTGATGCAGTGCTCGGCGCTGTCGCTGGAGGGCCGCGGCCCGGAAGCGCGGATCGTCCCGACCTGGGGGAAGTCGTGGCTCGACACCGAGTGCGAGCTGTGCGGCGGCTGCCTCTCGACCTGCCCGACCGGCGCGATCTACGAGAAGTTCCTGGAGGGCACGGGTCCTAATGGATCAGCCCTCGAGGAGCGGGCGCTCGAGCAGACGAAGACGACGTGCACGTTCTGCGGCGTCGGCTGCCAGGTCGACCTGAACGTTGACCCCGAGACGAAGCGGATCGTGAAGGTGACCTCGAAGCCCGAGTACGTCTCGAACGACGGCAACCTCTGCGTCAAAGGCCGCTTCGCCTTCAACTTCGTTCACCACCCGGACCGGCTGACCGAGCCGCTCGTCCGCGGCGAGAACGGGGAGCTGCAACCGACGACCTGGGAGCACGCGCTCCAGGTCGCCGCCGACGGCCTGAAGGGGGTGATGGAACGCCATTCGCCCCAGTCAGTCGGCGTACTCGCCTCCGCGCGGCTGACGAACGAGGAGAACTACCTGATCCAGAAGCTCGCCAGGACGGGCCTCAAGACCCACTCCGTCCACTCGTGCGAGGCCACCTGACACGCTCCGACCCTTTACGGCCTGGTCAGGTCGCTCGGCAGAGGCGCAACCACCAACTCGATCCCGGAGATCGAGAACTGCCGCTTCATGCTCGTGATCGGCTCGAACACGACCGAGGCGCATCCGGTGCTGGCGCTGCGGATCAAGAAGGCGGTGCGGAACGGCGCCACGCTCGTCGTCGCCGACCCGCGCGCGATCTGGCTGACGAAGCTCGCGAAGCGCCACCTGCAGCTGCGACCGGGCTCGGACGTCTGGCTGCTGAACGCGATCATGCACGTGATCCTCGAGGAGGGACTCCAGGACGACGCGTACATCGCGGCGAACTGCGAGGACTTCGAGTCGGTGCGCGAGGTCGTCTCGCGCTACACGCCCGAGGAGGCCGAGCGGGTCACAGGCGTCTCCGCCGATGCGATCCGCGCGACCGCGCGCGAGTATGCGACCGAGCGGCACGCGGCGATCTTCTACACGCTCGGGATCACGGAGCACGCCTGCGGCGTCGACAACATCTGGTCGCTCGCGAACCTCGTTCTGATGACCGGCCACCTCGGCTACGAGTCGACCGGGCTGAATGCGCTCCGCGGCCAGAACAACGTGCAGGGCCTCAACGACTCGGGCGCGAACCCGCACTACCTTCCCGGCTACCAGCCCTGGGACGATCCGGACGTGCGCGAGAAGTTCGCCACGGCCTGGGGTGCCGACCTGCCCGAGCGGGCCGGCTACCGCCTCGACCAGATGATGTCCGGCCTCCACGACGGGCGGATCAAGGCGCTCTACCTGATCGGCGAGAACCCGGCGCAGACCGAGCCGAACGCAGCGCACGTGGAGGAAGGGCTGGCGAAGCTCGAGTTCGTCGTTGCCCAGGATCTGTTCCTGAACGAGACCTCGGCCAAGCATGCGAATGTCGTCTTCCCCGCGTCGAGCTTCGCCGAGAAGGACGGCACGTTCACGAACACCGAGCGGCGGATCAACCGCGTGCGCGCGGCGATTCCGTGCCCCGGCAACGCGCGGGGGGATCGCGAGATCGTGATCTCACTGGCGCGCGCCCTCGGCTGCGACTGGCCGGAGTACCCGGACGCGGAGTCGGTCTGGGACGAGCTCGCCGACCTCTCGCCGAATTGGTTCGGGATCCGGTACGACCGGATCGAGCAGGACGGAATGCAGTGGCCGTGCCCCTCACGAGACCATCCGGGAACGAAGTTCCTGCACGAGGGCCATCCCTCGCTTCCGTCCGGCAAGGGGAAGTTCCATCCCGTCGAGTACCAGCCGCCGATCGAGGAGCCGGACTCCGACTATCCTTTCGTGTTGTCAACGGGGAGAACGCTGTACCACTACAACTCGGGGACGATGACCATGCGTGAAAGCGGCATCAAGGACAAGCAGGTGGAGCCGTTCTTCGAGATCGCACCGGAGGATGCGTCGGCGCTCGGCGTGGCCGACGGCGAGTGGGTGCGCCTCGTGTCCCGCCGTGGCGACATCCAAGCGCGCGCGCAGCTCTCCGAGCGTGTCTATCCCGGGCTCGTCTGGATGGCGCTCCACTTCTCCGAGGCGAAGGTGAACCTACTCACGCACGACGTCGGCGACCCGCTGATCGGAACGCCGGAGTACAAGGTCTCCGCCGTCCGGCTGGAGCGCGTCTGAAGCCGCTCGAGGCCGCGTTCTTCGAGCCTCTCGTTCGTGGCCGCTTCGGACGGCCGTATCTCTACCTGGTCTCGTGCGAGACGACGCAGCGCATGCTCGACTCGTCCCAGCCCGAGGGCGCAGTGGCGGTCACCGATGAACAGACGGCCGGACGGGGCCGCATGGGCCGCACCTGGGAGGCGCCCGCCGGCAGCTCGATCCTGGTCTCGGTGCTGCTCCGCCCGCCGCCGGAACGGCGTGCGGCAGAGCTGACACTCGTCGCCGGCGTCGCCACGGCTGTCGTCGTCGAGCGCGCGACCGGGCTCGCCGCGCAGATCAAGTGGCCGAACGACGTCATGCTCGACCGGCGCAAGGTCGCAGGCGGGCTCGCAGAGCTAAAGGACGGCGCGGTCGTGCTGGGGATCGGGCTGAACGTGAATCAGGTGCCGGGCGAGCTACCGACGGAGACGAAGGCGGTTGCCGGCTCGCTCCGGTCCGTGACCGGCCGCGAGTACGAGCGAGCACCGATCCTCGCCGACTTGCTGCTCGAGCTCGAGCTCCGCTACGACGCATGGCGGGATGGCGGGCTCGACGCGCTCTACGACGACCTCGGCGCGCGCGACTTCCTCCGCGGCCGCCGCGTCACGGTCGACGGAGTCGCCGGGACGGCACAGATGATCGCGCGGGACGGACGGCTCGTGGTCGGGACGGAGTCAGGCGAGGTGGTCGTCGAGAGCGGCGAGGTGCTCTTCGACCGCTGAGAGCGCGGCCGGCGAGTCCACGTCTGCAAGGAGCCGCACGTCCACGTCCCGAACTCGCAGGTTGACGCCGCGCAGCGTGTAGTCACCGGTCGACAGCCGTCGCTCGAGCTCGGGCAGGTCCTGCTTCGAGTACGCACCGGGAAGCGGGCCCGTTTGGGGAACGGCCGCGTGCTCGCCGAGCTCACGCAGAAGCTGCGGGGTCACGAGCGGGCAGTCGACCGGGAGGAAGACGGCGGTCTCGTGCGCCGCAGCACGAAGGCCCGCGACGACGCCGGCGATCGGTGCCTGCGGCTCGGCCGGCTCGACGAGCACCTCGAAAGGAAGCGCGAGATCGCCCTTGCCGACCGCGATCCGTTCTTCACAGGCCTCGCCGAGCGTCCGCCACGCCCGCTCCGCCAGGGTCTCCCCCCGTAAGCGGGCGAGCGCCTTCGGCGACCCGAATCTCGACGATGCTCCGCCGACGAGCAGGACGCCGGTTAGAGCTCGATCCGCCAAGGCTCCGTGTAGATGTTGAGCGAGCCGCCGCGAACGAAGCCGCAGAGCGTGATCCCGCGGTCGGCCGCGAGCTCGATCGCGAGCGACGACGGGGCGCCGACGGCGACGAGCAGCGGGCACCCTGCCACCGCTGCTTTCTGGACGAGCTCGAACGAGAGCCGGCCGCTGACGCAGAGGATCGGCGCCGGACAACGGGAGCCGGTCGTCGAGGAAGGCGCGACCGATCACCTTGTCGAGGGCGTTGTGCCGGCCGACGTCCTCGCGAATGCAGAGCAGCTCGCCCGCGGCCGAGAAGAGGCCGGTGGCGTGCAGGCCGCCCGTCACCTCGAATGCCGCCTGCCCGGTGCGGAGCCGCTCCGGGCAGCGAGGAGACGAGCGACGCCGGGACCGTCAGCTCGCTCTCGACTCGCGACGCCTCGACGGCCACCGCTTCGAGGGCTCCCTTGCCGCACACACCGCACGACGAGGAGGTGTAGAAGCTCCGCTGCAGCGCCGCCGACGTCCGCGTCGGGTGCGTCGACCTCGATCGCGTTGGCCGCGAGGTCGTCCGGGACGCGGGCGCTGAGCGGCGAGAGGCCTTCGGAGAGGCAGAACCCGAGTGCGAGCTCCTCGTCGTGCCCGGGAGTCCGCATGGTGACGGCTACCGGCACGCCGCCGATCCTGATCTCGAGCGGCTCCTCGACGGCGACGACGTCGCCGTCCTCCCCACCGGGCACGCGCGTTACGCGCACGCGCGAAATGCTGCTCGGGGGCATCCTGTGGGCGGGCGCCTCCATCGGCGCAGAGCGTAGCGCGCACGTCGACGGGACCTACCGCGCACATCGACGGGTCCTACTCGCGCAAGTTGTTGAGTCCTATGGCGTCTAGGGATACACATGAACGACGCTTCCGTAGAAGATTTTGGCACCGGCCTCCGCGCGCATCTCGGTCTCGACGAGCCCGAGCTGACGGAGCTGGACGTCGCTATCGCGAAGGTCGAGCACGTGCTCGAGCCGATCGCCGAGCCGGTCCAGCAGCCGATCGAGCCACTGTTCACCGCACCGCCCCCCGATCCGATCGCAGCGCGCGAAGCGGCGCTCGAGGAGCGCGAGTACCAGCTGGCGCTTCGGGAGGCGAACCTCGCAGGCCGCGCCGCCACGATCCTCGCAGCCGCTCAATCGCTGTACGACAGCGTGCCCGGTACCGGGTCAGCCCACGACGCGAACGACGAGCTCGCCCGCCTGCGGCGGCGCAAGACCGTCGCCTGACGAGCAGATGGTCGCTCGCGTCCGCGACGATCGACTGCTCCGCTGGAGTGCCTACGCAACTGTGCCGTTTCTCTGGTTCGCGCTGGCTCTCGTCAATCCGGTCCTTCTGCTCCTACCGCCGCTCGTCACGCTCTTGCTCTGGACGTTGATGCGCTACGGCATGGTCGACCGCCACGATCCAGTCGTCGAGGAAGATCCGGACTTCTACTAGCCGCCTAGCGGCGTGGGACCTGTCCCGCTCGCGGGAATACGCAGCCCCTTCCCGGTGTCCTAGGGGCAAGGACATCAACCAAAGGGAGGGAAGCATGACCGGCATCAACCAGCAGAGCGAGCAGGAAGAGCTTCACGCAGCGACGGCCATCCTGATCCGCGCCATCATCCTCGCCGCCATCGTCGCGCTCGTCGTTTCGGCAGCGCCCGTCGCCTCGGCGGGTACCCCAAAGAAGCCGCCGTCGCAGACCCTTGAGCTGCTCGACTACGACGGGTCGATCGTCGTGACCCGCAAGCCCAAGCCGCGAGGCCTCAGCATCGCGACCGCAGAGGTGTTCGAACTGAACACGGTGAAGGGCCGCGGTGCTGGCAAGAGCCTCGTCTGGTTCAACGGCGACGGCAACGACTAGGCGCGAAGATTCGACGGCGTTGACGGCAACCCGCCCCGCTCGGCTCCGGTCGGGCGGGGCGACTGCTCGAAGCCATAGCTACGGGTACCAACGGCTCTCCGCGAGCACGCGGTGTTGCCGGTCGCTCATTCGACTGTGACGGTCTTCGCGAGGTTCCGCGGCTGGTCGACGTTCAGCTCGCGCAGGCGCGCGATCCGGTAGGCGAGCAGCTGCAAGGGGATGATCCCGAGCACGGCCTGCAGGAAGTTCGGTGTCTTCGGCACGTAGATCACGTCGTCCGCGTGGTGCTGGATGTCCTCGTTCCCATCGGTGGCGATCGCGATTACATGGGCACCGCGCGCACGCACTTCCTGGATGTTGGAGACGAGCTTGTCGTAGACGTGGATGTCGGTCGCCACGACGACGACCGGTGTGTCCTCGTCGAGCAGCGCGATCGGCCCGTGCTTCATCTCGCCGGCCGAGTAGGCCTCGGTCGGGATGTAGCTGATCTCCTTCAGCTTCAGGGCGCCCTCGAGCGCGACCGGCAGGCCGATGTGACGGCCGAGGTAGAAGAAGAACGGCTTGTCGTAGAAGCGCTGCGCGATCTCCTCGATCGGATGGTCGCCGTCCAGGAATTGGTCGATCTTCTTCGGCAGCTCGTAGACCTTGTCCAGGATGAACGAGATCTCGCCGGCCGGCATCGTCTCCCGGAGCTGTGCCAGCTTCAGCGCGACCAGGTAGAGCAGGGAAACCTGCGCTGTGAAGGTCTTCGACGCTGCGACGCCCACCTCGAGCCCGCAGCGCGTGTAGAGGACGGAGTCGACCTCCCGCGTGATCTGCGAGCCCATCATGTTCGTGATCGCGACCGTCCTGGCGCCCAGCTTCCGGGCGAGCTTCATCGCCTCGATCGTGTCGCGGGTCTCACCGGACTGGGAGATCCCGATTACGAGCGTGTCCTTGTCGATCACCGGGTTGCGGTAGATCCACTCGGACGCGATGTCCGGCTCGACCGGAATGCGCGCCCACTCCTCGATCACGTAACGCCCGACGACGCCGGCGTGGTAGGCGGTGCCGCAGGCGAGAATCACGATCCGGCGCAGCTCCCGCAGCTCGTCCTCGGAGTGGCCGAGACCCTCGAGAACGAGCGTTCCGTGCCGGACGCGGTCGCCGATCGTCTCGGCGACGGCTTCGGCCTGCTCGTAGATCTCCTTGAGCATGAACGTCTCGTAGCCGCCCTTCTCGGCGCCCTCCTCGTCCCAGTCGAGCTCGACCGGATCGTGCTCGACAACCGTTCCGTCTGCACGCGTGTAGACCGCGCCGGCAGGAGTGATCTCCACGATGTCGCCGTCGTCGGGGAAGACGACGCGGCGCGTCTCGCGCAGGAAGGCTGCGGCGTTCGAGGCGAGGAACATCTCGCCCTTGCCGATCCCGACGACGAGCGGCGTCTGGTGGCGCGCTGCGACGAGCACGTCGGGATGGTCGTGGTGGATGACGACGAACGTGAAGTGCCCTTCGAGCTCGCTGTACGTACGCCGGACGGCCTCAGCGAGATCGCCGTCGTAATGGCGCTCGATCAGATGCGTCACCGTCTCGGCGTCGGTCTCGGAAACGAATGTGTGGCCTTCGGCCAGCAGGCCGTCGCGGAGCTCGCGGTAGTTCTCGACGATCCCGTTGAGGACGATCGAGAGCTTGGCGCCGTCACAGCCCGCCAGCGGGTGTGCGTTCGCCTCGGTGACGCCGCCGTGTGTCGCCCAGCGCGTGTGTCCGAGCCCGTGGGTCGCGGTCGACCCGTTCGGGCCCGCGGCTTCCTTCAGGTTCTGAAGGTTCCCGACTGCGCGAACGTACTCGAGCCCACCCTCCTCACGGAGTGCGATTCCCGCCGAGTCGTAGCCGCGGTACTCGAGACGCTCTAGACCTTGGAGCAGGAGGGGCTTGCACTCCCGCGGTCCGACGTATCCGATGATTCCGCACATTCAAGCCCCCCTTTTCCGAATCTGAACTGCAAAAAACTCCCGAGAACGCATAAGAGCCCGGCACACTCCTCGCTGCAAAATCCCCATTTCCGCAGCGTCGCGGACTAGCCGAGCTCCCTCTGAACAAGGGAGGCGATCCTACCACAGAGCTCCCGCGCTTTCTCCTCGGATTCGGCTTCTGCCAGCACGCGAATCAGGGGCTCGGTGCCCGATGCGCGCACCAGGACACGCCCAGTTCCGGCCAGCTCGGCATTGATTCGCTCCGCCTCCGCAAGCACCGCCGCGGGAACCTCGGGGCGTGCGAGGCGCACGTTCTCCTTCACCTGGGCGTATCGCGGCATCACGGCCACGGCCTTGGCGAGGGTCGTCCCCTGGATCGCGCCGCACAGCAGGAGCGCGGCGGCAAGGCCGTCTCCCGTGACGTGGTCGCGCAGGTAGATCACGTGCCCTGACTGCTCGCCGCCGAGGACTGCGTGTTCGCTCCGAAGCGCCTCGAGCACGTACCGGTCGCCGACGTTCGTGGTCACAACGCGAATCCCGTGTTCCTCCATCAAGCGGTGGAACCCGAGGTTCGTCATCACCGTCACGGCGACGACGTCGACGCCGAGATGAAGGGCGAGGACGGCGAGGATCTGGTCACCGTCGACCGGGTTCCCGTCACCGTCCACAGCGAGCATGCGGTCGCCGTCGCCGTCGAACGCGATGCCGAGGTCGTGGCCGCCCGCGCGGATGGTCGCCTGGAGCAAAGACAGATCGGTGGCGCCGCAGCCCTCGTTGATGTTCTCACCGTTCGGCGACGCCGCTACCGCGGTGACTTCGGCGCCGAGGCTCTCGAATGCCTCCGGAGCGATCCCCGAGTACGCGCCGTTCGCGCAGTCGACGGCGATCCGGAGCCCGGTCAGATCGGTGCCGAAGCGCTCGACCACATGTTCCAGGTAGCTGTCCTCGGCGACGCTCACGCGGTCGATCGAACCGCCGCCGTGCGCAGGAGCGTCCAGGAGCGCCTCCATCGCCTCCTCGACGAAGTCCGTGAGCTTGTTTCCGTCGCTGTTGAAGAACTTGACGCCGTTGTACTCCGGTGGGTTGTGCGAGGCGGTGATCACGACGCCCAGGTCGAGAGCGAGCAGGGCGACGGCGGGCGTCGGCAGCACGCCGCCGAGAACCGCGTTGCCGCCTGCGGCAACGACACCGCGTGCGAACGCCTCCTCGAGCACAGGCCCCGAGCCGCGGGTGTCGCGGCCGACGAAGACGCGGCCGCGACCGGACCAGAGTGTCGACGCCTTCCCAAGCTGCTCCACGAGCTCCACGGTCAGGTCCTCGCCGAAAACACCTCGGACCCCGTCCGTGCCGAAGAACCGCCTCACGTCCCTGGCCGCCGTGGCTCCCGCCGGGCGGAGCCCGGCTCCGCCACGGCTCGCGCCCCTCGCGGCACGCTGCTCTCCGGGGCCGTGCTCAAGCACTGTCCCCTCCGGCAGCGCACCGCGAGGTGCGCGCCAGGAACGCGAGTTACGCGCAAGGGAGAGTTAGCGCTTCGAGAACTGGGGAGCTTTGCGGGCCTTGTGCAGTCCGGCCTTCTTGCGCTCGACCTGGCGCGCGTCCCGTGTCAGGTAGCCCTCGCGCTTGAGCGGGATCCGCAGCTCCGGATCGGCCTCGACGAGCGCGCGGGCGATCCCGTGACGCACCGCCCCAGCCTGACCCGACGGACCCCCGCCATGAACCCGGACGCGAAGGTCGAACGTCCCTTCGACGCCGGCGGTCTTCAGCGGTGCGAGCGCCAGCATCCGGTGAGTCATGCGTGGGAAGTAGTCCTCGAGCGTACGGCCGTTGAACCACGTCTTCCCGTCGCCGGGTCGCAGGATCACGCGCGCGACCGAGGTCTTGCGCTTGCCGGTACCGAGGTATTGCGCCTGCTGTGCCACTACCTGACCTCCAACGTCTTCGGGGCCTGCGCCTCATGCGGGTGCACGGGGCCGGCGTAGATCTTGAGCTTGTTGATCTGCTGGCGCGCGAGGCGGTTGCGCGGAAGCATCCCCTTGACCGCCTTGCGCAGCACTTCTGTCGGCCGACGCTCGAGTTGCTCCCGCAGAGTACGCGTGCGGAGGCCGCCCGGGAATCCGGAGTGTCGGTGGTAGAGCTTCTGGTCGAGCTTCTGGCCGGTCACGGCGATCTTCTCGGCGTTGACGACGACCACGAAGTCGCCCGTGTCCACGTGCGGCGTGTAGACCGCCTTGTTCTTGCCGCGGAGCGTGTCTGCGATCTGGGTCGCGAGCCGGCCGAGCGTCTTGCCCTCGGCATCGACGACGTACCAGTCCCGTGAGACCTCGCCTGGCTTTGCGCTGTATGTCTTCAAATCAGTGTCTTCATTTCACAGAAAGAGGGCGCACATCGGGTGCGCCGGCGGCGGATCGTACCAGAATCCAGACCGCCGGCAGGACCACGAGGGCCGTCGCGCCGAACGCCAGAGCCTCGATTCCGACCTCGGTGTAGGTCAGCCCGCCGAGCAGGACGAGCGCCGCCGCGGCGAAGGTCGAGAGCAGATCCGAGAAGCCGATCAGCTTGCCTCGCTCCGACGGCAGCGCGCGATCCGCGAGCTCGGTCGCAGCCGCGACGTACGAGACGTTCCAGCCCAGCCCGAGCCCGAACAGTGACACCGACGTCCAGAGAACGCTGTCGAACCACGCCAGGCCGAGGATCGAGAGTCCCATCACGAGCAGGCCGCCCACCTGGCAGGGCTTGCGCCCGACCCGGTCGACGAGCTCGCCGATCACGAGCACGAGCGCGTACATGCCCACGATGTGCAGGCTGATCACCGTGAAGACGTCGCTCTGGTGGTGGCCGTGGTCGATCACGAGGTAGCCGGTGAGGTTCATCACGGAGACCATCCCGGCGAAGCTCGCCACCGCAGCGATCAGGGCGGAGACGACGCCCGGGCGGCGAATGATCTCGCGAAGCGGAGCGGCCGGCGCCGGTACGTCGTCGCTCTCGGCCGCTTGCATCGCCTGCGCGATCGTGCGCGGATCCGGCCGGACGCAGAGGACGAGCAGCAGGCCGACCGCCATAATCCCGCCGGCGGCGAGCCAGGGGATGACAAGAGCGTCGGTGTCCAGCTCCTTGCCGGCGAACAGCGGCCGGAAGACGAGCGGCCCGAGCGCGGCGCCGAAGAGCGCCCCGAAGAGCACGAACGAGATCCCGCGCGCCCGCCGGGCGGGCGGGAACATGTCTGCGGCCGCCGTGCGTGCAAGCAGCACCGTGCCCTGCGCGACGCCGACGAGCGCGAAGCCCGTGACGACGATCGTGGCGGACTCGACCTCGCAGCCGAGCGCGGTGACGACGCAGCCGACGATGCCCGCGACGCAGCCCCCCGCGAGGACGGGGATCCGGCCGACCTGGTCCATCAGCCTGCCGGCGGGCAACGCAGCCAGCGCCGCGGCGATGAGGAAGATCGCCGGCCCGAGGCCCAGGATCCCCTCGACGCCCGTGACGAGGACGAGCGTGACGGTCGCGACGGCGACCGCCAGCTGCACCATGCCGGAGAGGCACGTCAGGGTGGCTGCCAGCAGGACGACGTTCCTGCGGATCGGGAACTCGTCCACGAGCCGAGCCTAGACGATGGCCGCGGCCAGTCCGGCACGAAACGCTGCTGCGCCGCCGCGTGAGGGATGGCGGACGTACGGCCCCCCGAGGGTCGCGTGCGCGACCCTGCCGATCGCGATCGTGCGCCGACCCTCCGAGAGCTCCGCGAGAAACGGCGCGCCCGCTTCGATCTCGGCGCGCGTCGGCGGTCGATTCGAGCTCTCGGTGCCCGGGTGCGTGGGCACGACATTCCAGAGGAGGACGTCGCTCTCGATTCCGAGCTCTGCGAGCACCGTCTGGACGATCGTTGCGGTCGCCTCCGCAGGTCCGGTGCCGGTGAGCTGGCGCTCGGAGGTCAGCGGAATGCCCGAGATGCGCGTCCCGCGGTAGCCGGGCGCCTCGGCGACGAGGAGGAGTTGCGCGCCGCTCCTCTCGGCCAGATAGGCCGCGAGGCGATCGCGGCGGAGCTGGGAGCCGGTGTACTGGTTGAAGGTCTCGCCGATCTTCGCCGCCGCAAGTCGCTCGACGAAGCTCTCCATCGCACTAGCCTAAGCACGTGCAGCGCCGCCGAGTCGTCGTGCAGGGTCATGTTCAGGGCGTCTTCTTTCGCGAGACGACGCGTCGCCGCGCCCAGACGGCCGGTGTCAGCGGCTGGGCACGGAACCTGCCCGACGGGACCGTCGAGGCGGTGTTCGAGGGCGAGCGGGACGCCGTCGAGCGGCTGGTCGACTTCGCGCGGGAGGGGCCACGCGGGGCGCGTGTGGACTGGGTCGACGTCGTCAGCGAGGAGCCGGAGGGGCTCGAAGGGTTTGCGGTTCTCTAGCGCTCAGGCGCGCAGAGCTTGTCTCTCGGACCCGACCAGCCGGTCGAAGACGCCGGTTGAACCTCGCGGTCCGACGGCAGCGCTGTAACGGCCGCAGTCCTTCGCCCTCCCACTCGCACGATCGGCGTCACGCCCGGGCCCATGACCCTCACCCGGTGCCGCTCGCCATTGCCGGGACCGCGCGGCTCGCTCGACGGGTAGCCCGGCGGCGGTGCCTGCGCGACGAAGCTGTAACAGAAGGCCCCGTTTCGCGGGTGCGTGACGATCCCGGTGTCGCGCTTCCAGCCGGGGCCGTACACGGAGTTGAAGGTGTCGATGTAGACGAAACGCGCGTACGGATCGCGTCGCGTCGAGGAGGGTGTGCGGAACCCGTGCACTGCCTCGTCGCGGTACGTGAGCCGGCCGAACAGCCCTTGCAGCGTGCCCCCGTACGTCCAGTTGGGAGAGACCTCGAGCAACGGCAGTGGCCCCGACCAGTGCGAGACGTGCAGCTCAAAGGCGTCCTGCTCGGCGCGGAACGGCGCAAAACCGCGCATCGGCGCCAGCCGCCGCCAGCTCTGCAATGCCCAGTACGAGCCGTCGGGCGCCTTGCACGCGGCGACGCGGAGGATCAGGGGCGGACCGTCGTACCGGCGGCATGTGTCCTTGAACGTGCGGGCGTACTGGGCGGTGCCGTGTGACTTCCAGCCGCCGCTGTAGTCGTAGCGAAAGCTGACCTGAGGCCGGTCCGCGTCGGGCGCGTGTGCGTTCACGGCGCCCCAGATCAGCACGTCGCGCCGCGCGCCATCTGCCCTCCGATAGCTGACGAGCGCTTCGCCGCGCGCGTTGACCTTCAGCGAGAGGAACTCGACGTCGCGATCGCCGAGGTGCTCGCTCGCGAGCGCCGATGCCGGCGAGGCGAGCACAACGAGCGTGAGTAGACCGAGGAGGATCCGGGCCACGACAGCCCGCAGGGTAGCCTCACTCCCACTCGATCGTCGAAGGTGGCTTCGAGCTGATGTCGAGTGCGACGCGGTTCACGCCGGGGATCTCGTTGATGATCCGGCTCGAGATCGTCTCGAGCAGGTCGTAGGGCAGGCGCGCCCAGTCGGCGGTCATCGCGTCCTCGGAGGTGACGGCGCGGATCACGATCGGGTAGGCGTAGGTGCGCTCGTCTCCCTGGACGCCGACCGACTTGATCGCGGGCAGCACGGCGAAGCTCTGCCAGAGGTCGCGGTACAGGCCGGCGCGGCGCACCTCCTCCTGGAGGATGGAGTCCGCCCCGCGGAGGATCTCGAGCCGCTCGGGCGTCACCTCGCCGATGATCCGGATCGCGAGCCCAGGCCCGGGGAACGGCTGCCGCCACACCATGCGCTCCGGCATCCCGAGCTCCTCGCCGACGCGGCGCACCTCGTCCTTGAAGAGGAGCCGGAGCGGCTCGACGAGCTCCATCGCCATGTCCTCGGGCAGCCCGCCGACGTTGTGGTGCGACTTGATCTTCGCGGCGACGCCGTCGGTCCCGCCCGACTCGATCACGTCCGAGTAGAGCGTTCCCTGGACGAGGAACTTGACGTCGCCGAGCTTGGACGCCTCTTCCTCGAAGACGCGGATGAACTCCTCGCCGATCCGGTGGCGCTTCTCCTCCGGCTCGGCGATCCCCTCGAGCCGCGCGAGGAAGCGGTCCTGCGCCTGGACATGCACGAGCGGGACCTGGAAGTGGCCGCCGAACGTCTCCGCCACCTGCTCGGCCTCGTTCGAGCGCATGAAGCCGTGGTCGACGAAGACGCACGTGAGCTGATCGCCGACCGCCTTGTGGACGAGCAGCGCGGCGACAGCAGAGTCGACGCCGCCGGAGAGCGCACACAGGACGCGCGCCGAGCCGACCTGGGCCCGGATCCGCTCCACCTGCTCCTCGATCACGGCGGCCGGCGTCCAGGCGGGCGGCGCATCCGCGATCCCGTAGAGGAAGTTCTTCAGGACGTCCTGCCCGTACGGCGTGTGGACGACCTCCGGGTGGAACTGGACGCCGTAGAGCCTCCTGGCCGGATCCTCGAAGGCGGCAACGGGCGTCGAGGCGGATCGTCCCGTGATCGTGGCGCCGAGCGGGGGTGCGGTGACGGTGTCGCGATGGCTCATCCACACGGTCTGCTGCGGCGGCAACCCGCTGAAGAGCGCACCCGAGCCGTCGTCGAGGTCCGTTTTCCCGAACTCCGAGATGCCTGTTCGTGCGACTTCGCCGCCGAGCTCGAGCGCCATCAGCTGAGCGCCGTAGCAGATGCCGAGCGTAGGGATGCCGAGCTCGAAGAGCTCCTCGTCCACCCGCGGCGCGCCCTCCGCGTAGACGGACGCGGGGCCGCCGGAGAGGATCATGGCGATCGGGTTGCGCCGCCGGACCTCGGCCGCCGTCAGCGTGTGGGGTACGAGCTCGGAGTACACCCTGGCATCGCGGACGCGGCGCGCGATCAGCTGCGCGTACTGGCCCCCCAGGTCGAGCACGAGCACCGGACGCTCCTCGGCCGCGGCGTCCGGGGCCGGAAGCGGATGCACGGTGCCCATCAGGTGCCCTTCACTGGCGCCGGTAGTTCGGCGAGTCCTTCGTGATCGTCACGTCGTGCGGATGGCTCTCGAGCAAGCCTGCGCCGGTGATGCGGACGAAGCGCGCCTCGAGCTTGAGCGCCTCGACTGTCGGCGCGCCGCAGTAGCCCATCGCCTGCCGGAGCCCGCCGACGAGCTGGTAGAGGATCTGCTGCACGGGGCCCTTGTACGGGACGCGGCCTTCGATCCCCTCCGGGACCAGCTTGTCGACGTCCTCGACGTCGCCCTGGAAGTAGCGGTCCTTGGAAAAGGAGCGAGCCTTCATCGCGCCGAGCGAGCCCATGCCGCGGTACTCCTTGAAGCGCTCGCCCTGGAAGAGGATCACATCGCCCGGGCTCTCGTCGGTACCGGCCAGCATCGACCCGAGCATCACGGTGTCGGCGCCGGCCGCGATCGCCTTGGCGATGTCGCCGGACGACGTCATGCCACCGTCTGCGATCACCGGCACCCCGTGCCGGAGCGCGTACTCCGCGCACTCGAACACCGCCGTGATCTGCGGTACGCCGACCCCGGCCACGACGCGAGTCGTGCAGATCGACCCGGGCCCGATCCCGCACTTGATCGCGTCGGCACCCGCGTCGATCAACGCCTCCGCCGCTTCGGCGGTTGCGATGTTGCCCGCGATCACCTGCACGTCCCATTCCGACTTGATCCGCCGCACCATCTCGATCACCGAGATCGAGTGGCCGTGCGCCGTGTCGACGACGAGCACGTCGACCTCTGCGTCGATCAGCGCACCGGCGCGCTCGAAGGCATCCGGCCCGACCCCGACGGCGGCGCCGACGCGCAGGCGGCCCTGCTCGTCCTTCGTGGCGAGCGGAAACTCGATCCGCTTCCGGATGTCCTTGACGGTGATCAGGCCCTTGAGCCTCCCGTCGGCGTCGACCACCGGCAGCTTCTCGATCTTGTGCTTGTGCAGGATCTGGTTCGCCTCTTCGAGCGTCGTCCCGACGGGTGCCGTGACGAGGTTGGTCGCGGTCATCAGCGCGGAGACGGGCTGAGCGGTGTTCGACTCGAAGCGGAGATCGCGGTTCGTCAGGATCCCGACGAGCACACCGGTGTCGTCCGTGATCGGGACGCCTGAGATCCGGTAGCGCTCCATCAACGCCAGCGCCTCGGCGACGGAGTCGTCCGGCCGGAGTGTGACGGGCTCGACGATCATCCCCGACTCGGAGCGCTTGACCTTGTCCACCTCCGCGACCTGGTCGGCGATCGAGAGGTTGCGGTGGAGGATGCCGATCCCGCCCTCGCGCGCGAGCGCGATCGCCAGCCGGGCTTCGGTGACCGTGTCCATCGCGGCGCTGACGATCGGGATCTCGAGCGCGATCGTCCGGGTCAGCCGCGTCGCGGTGCGCACGTCGTTCGGCAGCACGGACGACTCGGCGGGAACGAGCAGGACATCGTCGAAGGTGAGGCCTTCACGGCCAAACTTCTCGTCGTACGAAAGCTCCTGCCCTTCCAAGCGGCCAGAATAACAGCCGGTCTGGACGGGGGTTACCCGACCGGTGCGAGCTCGACGACCTCGACCCCTGCGATCAGGCGGCCGGCCTCGCGCGGGTCGAAGCGGCCCGCCCCGACCTCGAGCGTCGACGCGGCGCCTGCGGCGACGCCGAGCCGCAGCGCCTCCTCCGCGGTCTTGCCGGCGAGCCGCGCGGTGATGAACTGAGCGAGCAGGACGTCGCCGGCGCCGACGGTCGAAACCGCCTCGACGGTCGGAGCGATCGCCTTGAACCGCTTGACCTGGCGGTCCTCGCGGAAGAGGGCGTAGCACCCTGACTCGAGCGTGATGTGGACGTTGCGCGCTCCGAGCTCGGTGATCGAGTCGAGCGCCATCAGGAAGTCCTCCTCGTCCTCCAGTTCCTGCCCGACGACGTGCTCCGCCTCCCGCTGGTTCGGCGAGATGAGGAACGGCTCGGCCTCGGTGCCCAGCCGGAGCGGCTCGCCCTCGGTGTCGAGCACGACCTGGACGCCGCGGCGGTTCAGGTCGCGCACCGCCTCGGCGTAGAAGCTCTCCTCCACGCCGCGGGGCAGCGAACCGGCGAAGACGACGAAGTCCGCGCCGCGCGAGAGGTAGTGCAGCTTCTCGAGCAGCACCTCGAGCTCTTCGGTCGTGACCTTCGGCCCCCACTCGTTGATCTCCGTGTACGAGCTCTCGGTCGGGTCGACGACGGCGGTGGACGTACGAGACTCCTCCCCGATCCGCACGAAGTCGTTGAGGATCGCCTCGGCCGTCAGCTCCTCGACGATTCGCGTACCGGTGCGGCCACCGGCCAGCCCGGTCGCGACGACGGGCACCTCGAGGCGCTTCAGGGCGCGGGCGACGTTGATCCCCTTGCCGCCGGCAAGCGTCAGCACCTGACTGGCCCGGTGGCGCTGACCCATCTGGAAGTGCGGCACGGTCAGCGTGCGGTCGAGCGCTGCGTTCAACGTCACGGTGACGATCATCCCAAGAGCCCCCCTAGGTGGTGGAGAGTTCGTCCCGCGTAGAACCCTACGCGTCCGAGGGGGCCTGGGAGATCGACGTCGCTCGCAGCCACGAGCGGCGAGCGTGCGATGACGGCGCCGCGGTCGAGCACCTGCACCTCGCCCAGGCGCTGCCCTTTTCGCACCGGCAACGCCGCCTCGACGGGAAGGACGACGCGCTCGACCAGCGGCCGCTCGACGTGGATCACGCGTAGCGCCGGCTTGGCGGCGACGCTCGGACCTCAGGCTTCCCGTAAGCCGTTCGCACCGTGCCGTAGGTCCGGTCCCCGTCGATCGCCCACACCGTTCGATAGCGCGCCAGTCCCCACGCGAGCAGTCCCGTGAGATCGGCGTTCCGCCCTTCGCGGGTCGAGCCCCCGAGCAGGGTCGCGTAGATCGTCACACCGCCACGGCGCGCGGCAGCGACCTCCGACCAGCCTGCGCCGTTCGTATGGCCGGTCTTGACGCCGATCAGGCTCGGGAAGGTCGAGAGCAGGTCGTTCCACGTGTGCAGGCGCCTGCCCGCCGCCTCGGCCTCGACGAGCCGGACCGTCTGGCGGATGAAGGGCTTGTTCATTGCGACACGCGCCAGCTTCGTGACGTCGCGGGCGCTCGAGTAGTGATCGGGCGCGTCGAGTCCGTCCGGGTTGGAGAAGTGGGTGTCGGTCAGGCCGAGCTCCCGCGCGCGAGCATTCATCAGCTCGACGAACCGGGAGACCGAGCCCCGTCCGACGAAAGCGGCGATCGCGGTGGCGGCGTCGTTCGCGCTCTGGATCAGCGCCGCCCGGATCAGCTCGCCCACGGTCACTCGCTCGCCCGGACGGAGATTGATCGTCGACTCGCCGATCGAGGCGGTGAACGAGGAGATCGTGGCGACGTCGTCGAGGGACGCGTGCTCGAGCGCGACGATCGCCGTCATCAGCTTCGTGATCGAGGCCATCGGCAAGCGCTCACGCTCGTTCTGCGACGCCAGCACCTCACCGGTCCCGGAGTTCTGGACGACGTACGCCTCGGCGTCGACCGGCGGCGGTGCGGCGGCGGCAACGACGGCAAGGGCAAGCGTCGTCGCAAGAGCCAGGAGGAAGGCGACCCGCTTCACGGCGGCGCGGACTCTACTTGACGCGTATGCGCTGACCTATTGTCAGCGCGACGGGATCGACGTCGGGGTTGAGCACCAGCAGCTCCTCGACCGTGGTGTCGTACTGCTCGGCCACGTCCGCGAGCGTGTCGCCGGCCTGGATCTCGTAGAACTGCGCGTCCGCGGGGGTCGTCGTCGTGCCCGGTCCCGTGTCGCTGGGGTTGGCGGTCGTCGTCGGCACCGTCGTCGCTGCAGGCGGCGTCGTGGCCGCGTCCTCGTCCGTCAGCGCGGCGCGAACGATCAGCACCGCGATCGTCGCGGCAAGGAGGAAGGCGGCGGGCGCCGCATATCGCGCGAGTGTGGAGCGGCCGCGCATCACCAGCCCGAGACCGACCAGATCTCGGACCGCAGGCGCGCCGCTTCGGCGCCTGCGGCCGAGCGCCAGTCCTCGTTTCCGGAGCGGTAGGCAAAGATGACGGAGCGCGAGGCGGTTACGAGCGCACTCGCGGGCCCGCTCGTGAAGGCCCGCGCGACATCGGCCGGGGTAGCGCCCTGTGCGCCGACGCCCGGCAGCAGCAACACGGACTGGGGCAGGAGCTTCCTGGCCTCGGCGACGGCCCGCGGGACGGTCGCGCCGACGACGGCTCCGACGCTCGAGAGGCCGCGCTCGCCGACGAGATCCGCGCCCCACTCCTCGACGAGCTCGGCAACGTGCTGCCATACCCGGCGGCCGTCGGAGAGCGTGAGCTCCTGCACGTCGCCTGCGCCCGCGTTCGAGGTACGCACGAGACAGAAGATCCCCGCTCCGTGCAGGCGACATGCCTGCAGGAACGGCTCGACCGAGTCGCCGCCGAGATACGTGTTGACGGTGAGCGCATCCGCGAGTGCCGGCTCCTCGCCACGGGGCTCGAGATACGCAGCGGCATACGCGCGCGCGGTCGAGCCGATGTCTCCCCGCTTGCCGTCCGCAATCACGAGCAGCCCGGCAGCGCGGGCGTAGGCGCAGACGCGCTCCAGCGCCGCGAAACCGTCGGCGCCAAGTGCCTCGAAGAAGGCCGTCTGGGGCTTGACGGCGACGACGTACCGCCCGACCGCATCGACGATGCCGCAGCAGAAGCGCGCATACGCGTTCGCGGCTTCCGCTCGGCCGAGCACGGCCTCCCCGCGGAGCTCTACCGGCAGCAGGTCGAGGCGCGGGTCCAGTCCGACGACGAGCTGGCTGCGCTTGCGCTCGACCGCTTCGCCGAGCCGGTCGGCGAACGTCGAGGTGGCCACAGTCGCCATGGTTGCAAGGCTACGCGGCGCGTCGGAGATTCGCGAGTGGCACGATCCGCAGCTCGGGCGGCGGCCGGCGCAGGAAGGAGCCGATCAGGAGCAGCTCGTCCATGTCCGCGGGCAGCGATCGACGCCTCCGCACGGGCGACGACGGCGAGACCCGCCTCCGTCTCGACGCGTCCCGCGGCTCCCGCGAGGAGCGTTCGCGCAGCGGCGACACGCCCGCCCGAGACGAAGAACGCGCGTAGAAAGCCCTCCTCCACCGCGGGCACCAGCAGGCAGAGCTCCAGGGCGCGAAGCCGCTCCAGCTCGGCGAGCGTGCCCGCGACCTCGGCCAGCGCAGCGATCCGGTCGCGCAGGCGCGCGGCGTCCTCGAAGCGGAGATCGCGTGAAAGACGCGTCAGCTTCGCGCGAAGCGCAGGCAGTGCGTCGGCGGGCTCGCCCTCCCAGCCGTCGAGCGCCCGAGCGGCGAGACGGGCTCGGCCACGGCTCTTGAGCGGCCCGTGCGGGCCGGGCGTGTCGGTTACGCACCAGCCGGCCCCTCGCCGGCGGAGGTACACGTGGCGGTCGGGCCGGGTGCTGCGAGCGTTCGCCGGCGGCCGCAGCTCGCGCAGGAGCCGGAGCTCCTCCAGCGCGGCCTCGAGCTCGGAGCCGAGCACCCGCCACTCGACTCGCTCGAGCGCCCCGAGCGCGGCCTCGACCGCCGGCCGCTGCCGCTCGGTCCTGAAGTAGGAGCGCAGCCTGGCGCGGAGGTCGCGGGCGCGTCCGACGTAGAGCACCTGCTCGTTGCGGTCGCGGAAGAGGTAGACCCCCGGCCGCTGCGGCGCTCCCGCGACGAGTGAGCGCTTCCCCGCAAGCCGGCGGGCGCGAGGCGCCGCGAGGTCGGCAAGCTCGGCGACGGTCGTCGCGCCGCGCTCCTGCGCGAGACCGATCAGCGCGAGCAGGATCTCCGCCGTCGCCTCTGCATCGGCGAGCGCCCGGTGACAGGGCCGCGTCGACGTGCCGAAGAAGTGCGCGAGCGACGCGAGCCCGACGCGCTGGATCCGGCCGGCAAGCACTCTCCGCGCCAGCCAGACGGTGTCGACGACCTGGGCGGCGATTCGCCTGCCCGTCAGCCGCTCGACCTCGCGGTCGAGAAAGCCGATGTCGAACCGCGCGTTGTGGGCGACGAGCACGGCGTCGCCGGCGAACTCGAGGAACCGGCGCACCGCCAGCTCGACCGGCGGCGCGCCGCGAAGCTCGCGCGGATCGATCCCGGTCAGAGCCGCGATCGCAGCCGGCAGCGGCCGGCGCGGGTTGACGAGCGTCTCGAACCGCTCCTCGAGCTCGAGCCCGCGCACGCGCACCGCGCCGATCTCGCAGATCGACGAGCGTGCCGGGCGACAGCCCCGTCGTCTCGAGATCGACGACGACGTAGGTCGCGGACTCGAGCGGCAGCGCCGTCCCCGGCGCGTCGGCGAGCCCGACGTTCGCTCCGCGCCAGCTGAGCCGCGCATCCCCTTCGACGACGTCCGCGAGCAGCGACCGCGCCAGCCCCGCCGGAACATGGCGCAGCGAGTAGAGCGTGCGGGCCGCGTCCTCGGCCGGCACAGGCCCGTGTTGCGCCTCGACGAGCTCGACAAGACGATCGGCGGCGTCGAACGAGAGCTGCATGCAGAGAGCCTAGGCGAACATATGTTCGCCTGCAAGACCTGCCTGCAAACACAGTGAGGGCCGCACCGTCTGATCGACGCGTGCGGCCCTCGAGGTCTCGGAGGAGCGGCCGGGGCTATCCGCCCTTGACGGCCGCCTTCAGCTGGCTTCCGGCCGAGAACTTCGGGACGGTCGCAGCTGGGATGTGAACCTTCTGGGTTGGATTGCGCGGATTGACGCCCTCGCGCGCGGCGCGATCACTCGTCGAGAACTTGCCGAATCCCGTGAACGTGATCGTGTCACGCCTTCTCAGCGCGTCGGTGACGGTGTCGAGAACCGCCTCCACCGCAGCGCCTGCATCGCGGCGGGATAGATTCGCCCTCGACGCCACCGCGTCAACAAACTCCTGTTTCGTCACTTTGCCACTCCTCCTGTTCGTGGGACGTTTCAAAACCCGCCGGCGCACCCTAACAGCCGAATCGGACGGCTCAACCGTTTACGGCTCAACCATGCGGTTTGCGGCGGTTTTTGCCGCCGGCACGAGTTCTCCTGCTCGGTAGAGTGACCGCAGGCGCACGCCGAGCCTGGCCAGCGCGTCCGCGCCACCCTCCTCGCGATCGACGACGCAGACCGCGTTTCTGACCACCAGCCGGCTTCTCTGAGCGCGCCAACGGCTTCTGCAAGCGCTCCGCCGGACGTGACGACGTCCTCGATCAGGCAGACGAGCTCTCCTTCCTCGAAGAGCCCCTCGAGCCGGTTGGCCGTCCCGTATTCCTTTGGCGCGTCGCGGACGATCACGAACGGGAGCCCGGACGAGAGCGAGGCTGCAGCGGCCAGCGCCACGGCCCCGAGCGCCGGACCGGCGAGGCGAACGGCGTCCGGCTCGTACTCGCGGACGGCCGCGGCGAGCCGCTCTCCGAGCGGGCCGAGCAGCTCGGGCAGCGTCTCGAAGCGGTACTTGTCGAGGTAGTAGCTCGAGCGCTTGCCCGAGCGGAGCAGGAAGTCTCCCTCGAGCAGCGCGTGCCGGCGCAGCTGCTCGCCGAGCTCGTCCGTCTCGCCCATCTACAGCGCCGCGCGGGCCAGCGTGAGCAGACGCTCGGCCTCGGGCGCGCTGGGCTCGAGCGTGACCATCGAGCCGTCGTCGTAGTAGAGATGAACGCGCTCGCGGGACGGGACGCGGCGGCGCACGAAGTAGAGGAGCGGCCCGACGACGAGGACGAGCAGCGCGAGGAGCTTACGCATCGGGCGTCTCCTTCGGCCGGCGGACTCTGGGCTTCTTGTGCGGCTTCTTCTCGGCCTCCGCCAGCGTCCGCAGGCAGGCCCTGAGGTCGTAGAAGACGAGGCCTGAGGTGGGCGAGGCGCCTGTGACCGCGACGATGCTGCGACCGTCATCGCGGGCGACGAAGACGCTTCCTTCGCGGAGCGCCGCCTCGAGCTGCGTGAGCGTGCGGCCCGAGCTCTCGGAGCGCTCGCCCGCGGCGGCGAGCAGGTCGACGGCCGTCCGCGCGAGCCGCTCGCTGCGCGTGGAGTCGTCAGGTGCCGCCGCGAGCACCGCACCCGACTCGTCGAGCAGGACTGCGACCTCGACCTGGGTCGAGATCTCGGTCAGGTCGGCGAGGGCGGTCGCGGCATCCACAGCCGAGACGATACTGCGGGCGTGCGGAGACCGCTGAAGCAACCCCTGGCGAAGTTCTACGCCGACCGGGGACCCCACCTCGCCGCGATGATCGCCTACTTCGGCCTACTCTCGTCGGTCTCGCTGATCTTCCTCGCGCTGGCGATCCTCGGCTACACCGGCCGCGCCGAGGAGTCGAGCTACCTGGTGAAGGAGCTCCAGCGCCTCTTCCCGTCGCAGGGGATCAACGACATCGTGCAGGTCGTAAAGGCGATCACGAGCAACGCGACGACGCTCGGCGTGATCGGACTCGTCTTCCTGCTCTGGACCTCGCTGTCCCTCTTCAGCGTGCTCGAGTCGGCGTTCAACATCGTCTATCGACGTCCCAACCGCCCGTTCCTGCGCGGCAAGTTCCTGGCCTCGTTGTTCATGGCGGGGTCACTGATGATCCTCGTCACCGCGCTCTTCGTGGGCTCCGTCGGCTACGACCTGCTGAATCGCTTCGCGCCGGGATTCGTCGGCAACGGCATCGTCGCGTACGCCATCTCCGTCATCGTCTCGACCGCGGCGGTGTTCGTCTTCCTCGTCGCGGCGTACGAGCGGCTGACGAACATCTACCTGACGCTCGGGGAGGTGTGGCCGGGCGCTGCGCTCGCGGCGGTGCTGCTGCAGGTGACCTTCCAGGCGCTGCCGCTCTTCGTCCGGTTCTCGAGCGAGGTGGTCGCGGTCCGCGCGCTCGGAGCCTCGGTCCTGCTCCTGGTCTGGCTCTACGTGATGGCGAACGTGATCATCTTCGGCGCCGAGATCAACTGGTGGCACGCCCGGCGGGACGAGGAAGAGATCGTCGGCCTCGCCTGAGCCGGACCGGAGCGACGCCGCTGCGGCGCGGGCGCGGTGGGAGTTGGAGCTCTTCCAGGCGTTTCCGAGCTCGGCGACCGTCCGCTCCTCGCCGGCCGGCATGAAGATCGGGTCGTAGCCGAAACCCTCGCTCCCGCGGCGCTCGTTCGCGACCGTCCCCTCGAGGATGCCGGTGCCCCGAAGCTCGCGGCCGTCCGGCGACAGCGCAACGAGCTCGCAGACGTAGCGGGCGCGGCGATCGGCTGCACCGTCGAGCTCGGCCAGAAGCTGCGCGACCCCGTCCTCGGCCCACCGCGCCGACTCGATGCCCGGCCGGCCGCCGAGCGCCACCGCCTCGATCCCGGAGTCCTCGCCGAGGATCCAGGCGCCCGGTTCCCCCACCTCGCGCCCGAAGCGGGCCTTGCCACGCGCGTTCTCGTAGTACGTCTCGCCGTCCTCGGCCGGAAATCGGTCCGCGCGCGAGCAACTCGATCTCCCAGCCGGGCAGTGCCGCCCGCAGCTCGTCGAGCTTGTGCGCGTTGCCCGACGCGAGCTGCGCCCGGCGCGGCTCTACGGGCCGCCACTGCACGCGCTCGACGCCCTCGAGCTTCGCGAGCAGCTCGGCGACGCGCGCCGACTCCGACCGTCGTGACGCCCGCAGGACGACGTCCATCGTGCGGTCGTCCCCGAACTCGACGGTGTTCACGATGCCGCCCAGCTCCTCGATCCGGGCCAGCACCCGCGCCCCGTCGCCCTCGGGCTTGAGCGCGATCGCGAGCTCGGCCTCCTCCGGCCGCACGCGCGAGATGAAGCGTGCGCTGACGAACTTGAGCGGGCCGAGCGAGACGAGGACGAGCACCGCCGCGCCGATCCCAACCACGTAGTAGCCGGTGCCGGCCGCCATCCCGATCGCCGCCACGACCCAGAGCGTCGCCGCAGTCGTCAGGCCGCGGACGTTGATCCCGCGCACGATGATCGCGCCGGCGCCGAGGAAGCCGATCCCGGTCACGATCTGCGCGGCGATCCGCGTCGGGTCGAAGACGACTCCCTGCTCGGTCGAGAACGTCCAGTCGGTCCAGCCGTAGGCGGAGACGAGCGTGAAGGCACAGGATCCGAGCGAGACGAGCAGGTGCGTCCGGAAGCCCGCCTCGTGGTCGCGCAGCTCACGCTCGAGCCCGATCGCGCCGCCGAGCCCGGCGGCGAGCAGCAGCCGCAGCAGCGCCTCGGTGGTCGAGAGATCAGGCACGTTCCATCGCGACCGCGTCGTCCTGCGCGACCATGATCTCCTCGATTCCACCGCCCGCGAGGTCGAGCAGGCCGTCGAGCTCGTCGCGCGTGAACGGCTCACGCTCCGCAGTCGCCTGCACCTCGACCAGGCGGCCGTCCGCGGTCATCACGACGTTCATGTCGGTCTCGGCGGCGGAGTCCTCCGAGTAGTCGAGATCGAGGATCGGTTCACCCTCGACGACGCCGACAGACACGGCGGCGATCTGACCCGTGAGCGCCTTCGAGAGCCCGAAGCGGTCGAGAGCGCGGTGGGCGGCCACGTAGGCGCCCGAGATCGCCGCGCAGCGGGTCCCGCCGTCCGCCTGGATCACGTCGCAGTCGAGCCACAACGTCCGCTCGCCGAGCGCATTGAAGTCGCAGACCGAGCGCAGCGCTCGCCCGATCAGCCGCTGGATCTCGACGGTGCGGCCGCCCTGCTTGCCCTTCGCCGCCTCGCGGGCCACGCGCTCGCCGGTCGAGGCCGGAAGGAGCGAGTACTCGGCGGTCATCCAGCCGCGGCCGGAGCGGTGAAGCCAGCGCGGCACGCCCTGACCTCCTGCGACGCGTCTGCCCTGGAGTAGGACCGAGCCGTCGCGTCTCAGCCACCATCAGCCGAGCGGCAGAGCTCGTCGTCCAGCCGTCGGCGCGCCGTCATGCTCGCCTTGGCTCGGTCGCGTGGGGGAAACCCGGTTTCCCCACGAGCCCCTGCGCGTGCCGCCGAGCTCGCATCGGCGCGCTCAACGGGGAACCAGCTGGTTCCCCCGCCCTCGGCCGCTGCTTCGTCATGCGGCCGCCGCCTCGAGGGTCGCTATCTCCACGTGCTCGACGTCCTCGATCGGGAGCTGCAGGAAGCGACGGCCCATCGCGCGGAACCCGTCCACGTCACCCGTCGTCAGGAAGCGGTACGTGCCTTCGCGGGCCGGACCGTTTTCGATCTGCTTCCGCGTCAGGGTCTCCGCCACCTCGCGCGCCGTCTCCTCGGCCGAGAAGACGAGCGTCACCTCGCGGCCGAAGACCCGCTGCAGGATGGGACGGATCAGCGGGTAGTGCGTGCAGCCGAGGATGACGGTGTCGACCCCGGCCTCCTTCAGCGGGGCGGCGTACTCGCGCACCGCGGCGGCCGTCTCCTCGGCGAACGGGTCGTCGCCCTCGATCAGCGGCACGAGGCGCGGGCAGGCGACCGAGAGCACGGCGGCTCCCGCATCGAGGGCGCGCACGAGCTCCTCGTAGCGGCCGCTCGAGACGGTCGCCTGAGTGGCGAGCAGCCCGATCCGGCGGTTGCGCGTGGCCTGGACTGCCGCGTGCGCTTCCGGCGCGATCACACCGACCACCGGCACTCGAAGCTCGGTCTGGAGCTCGGGCAGCGCGGCGGCGGTCGCCGAGTTGCAGGCGACGACGACCAGCTTGACCCCCTGCGCCTCGAGGAACAGGCCGATCTCGCGGGCGAAGCGGCGCAGCTCTCCGAGCGGCGCGCGGGCCGTACGGGAGCCGGGCACCGTCGCCGAGGTAGACGAAGTCCTCGTGCGGAAGCGTGACGAGGCACTCGTGCAGCACCGTCAGACCTCCCACGCCCGAGTCGAACACGCCGATCGGCCGCTCGTCCATGCGCGGGATTGTAGGGAGGCGATGGGTCGGCTACCGTGCCGTCCGTGTTTCGCCGCCTGCTCCTCGTCGCGCTCGGCGCACTCGCCCTCGCCGCGCCGGCCTCCGCGTTCACGAAGGAAGACGGGCTGCAGACGATGGAAGACGGCGTCTCGATCGCGTTCACGCGCTACACGCCCGACGGCGCCGCGCCGCCGGGGGTTGGCCCGGCGTGGTCGTCCTGCACGGCCTCGGCGGGAACCGCGGCACCGTTGAGTCGATCGCGACGAGCTTCGCGGACGCCGACTACTCGGTCCTGGCCTATGACGCCCGCGGCCACGGCGGATCCGGCGGGGACGTCACGCTCGCCGGGCCGCGCGAAGTCGCCGACCTGAGGGCAATCCGCAACGCCTTCGCCGGCCGCCCCGACGTGAGCGATTCGAAGATCGGCGCCTGGGGCATCTCCTACGGCGGCGGCCAGATCTGGAACGCGCTCGCCGCGGGAGTTCCCTTCGCGGCGGCTGAAGTGGTCGAGACGTGGACGTCGCTCTACGACGCGCTCTGGCCGCAGAACCTCGCCCGCTCGGGCATCGTCGCGCGGCTTCGCCGCCTCCGTCGCCGCCCGCTCGCCCCTGATCAGCGAGCCTTCGGGACGCGGCCGTGCAGAGCACGGACCCCGCCGCGATCAGGCAGTTGGCCGCCGAGCGCTCGGCGCTGCCGAAGGTCGGCTCGATCAGGACACCGGTGTACCTCTTTCAGGGCCGAGTCGACTTCGCGTTCGACATCTCGCAGGCGACACGGGCCTATGCGCGGCTGGCGGGACCGAAGCGGCTCTACGTCGGCACCTTCGGCCACCCTCCCTCGACGTTCCCCGGCCCGGACATCGCCTTCGTGCTCTCGGAAGGACGCGCCTGGTTCGACGCGCACCTGAAGGGTGCCGCCACCGACCTCAAGCCGCAGGTGACGATCGGATCGCAGAACGGCAAGAAGACGAAGCTCGCGGGCCTGCCGAAGACGCGGACGCAGACGTTCACGCTCGCAGGGCGCTCCGTGCTCCGCGGCGACTCCGTCGCGATCCGCCAGACTCCGCCGTTGCGTGGCGCCCTCGAGACCTGGGGCGGCGGCACGGCGACCGTGACCGTGCCCAAGCTCGCGAGCTACCCGCGGCTCGTCGTCAGCGTCCTCGCCGGGCCGAAGGTCGTCGCCCAGGGCGGGCTGCGCCCGAAGGCCGGCGTCAACCGCATCACGCTTGCGAACTACTGCGTCTACGTCCCGCGGGGCGCACGCCTCCGAGTGAGCATCGGCGCATCGTCGCCTGCCGGACAGTTCGCCTACCTGGGCTTCCCGGGCTCCGGATCGGCGACGATCGGGCCGATCACGCTCAAGCTCTCCACCCTCGCGAAACCCGTCTCCGGATGAAGCGAGTCGCCCTCCTCCTCGCACTCGTACTCGCGTCGACCGCGGGCGCGGCCGCGACGGCCGATCCCGGCGTCACCGCGAAGAAGATCCTTATCGGCGGCACCGTCCCGCTCTCCGGCGAAGCGTCGGCGTTCGGCGCCGTCGGTCCCGGCGCGAAGGCGTACTTCGCCTACGTGAACGCCAAGGGCGGCGTGCACGGGCGAACGATCGACTACCGCTTCTACGACGACGCCTACAACCCCGTGAACACCGTCCAGCTGACACGGAGACTCGTCGAGCAGGACAAGGTCTTCGCGATCTTCAACTCCGTCGGCACCGAGAACAACAAGGCGATCCAGCCGTACCTGAACCAGCGCAAGGTGCCGCAACTCTTCGTCGGCGACGGTGCGCAGGCGACGTCCCAGCCCTCTCGCTACCCGTGGACGATGGGCTTCCTCCAGAGCTACGTCGGCGAGGGCGCCGTCTACGGCCGCCATCTCGCCAAGACCCGCAAGGGCGCGAAGATCGGCATCCTCTTCCAGAACGACGATCTCGGGAAGGACATGACGAGAGGCCTCGAGCGCGCGATCGCGGGCAAGGGCCCTCAGATCGTCGCGAAGGCGAGCTACGAGTACACCGACACCGACGTCGCCTCGCAGATCGCCGGTCTGAAAGCCGCGGGTGCCGACACGTTCATGCTCTTCGCGACGCCGAAGTTCGCGATCCAGGGCTTTGCCGCCGCCAACCGGCTGGGCTGGAAGCCGCAGGTCTACGTCGCCTCCGTCTCGATCGAGCCGAACATCATGGCGATCGCGCGCCTGAACGCCCCGCAGCTGACGAAGGGCGCGCTCTCCGTGGCGTTCGTGAAAAACCCGAACGACCCGATCTGGGCGAAGGATCCGGCCCTCAAGCTCTATCGCTCGATCATGAAGCGCTACCTGCCGAGCGGGAAGCCGAGCGACGTCTACAACTGGTACGGGATGACCGTCGCGTGGACGATGGTCGAGACGCTCGAGCGAGCGGGCAAGAACCCCACGCGCGCCAGCCTCCTCCGGGCCGCGCAGACCCTCAACCTTTCGAACAATCCCTTCCTGCTGCCCGGGATCGCGCTGAAGACGTCGAGAACCCGCTACTTCCCGCTCGACAAGGTCTACCTCTACCGGTTCGACAACCGGCAGTGGGTGAAGGCGAGCTCGCTCCTCGACGCGCGCGGGTAACTTGCCTTCCGTCATTCACCACGTGGGGGGAACCGAACCGATGAACAAGACCATCCGCACGATCGTGCTCGTCCTCGTCGGCGCGTTCGCGCTCTCGAGCGCCGGCACCGCGCTCGCTGCGTACGCGTCACCGCAGCTCGGCGTGGCCGACGCGAAGTCCAGTCGCCAGCGTCACGATCAACTTCTCGCAGGCCGCGACGGACGATCCGACCGCCAAGCTGACCTTCTACACGCCGAAGGAGTACTCGGCGACCCTGACCCAGCCGGCCGGCCAGACGATCGGCACTGTCACCGCGCAGGGAACCGCGGCCGATCTCGGCGGTGCTCTCCTGCCGCTGACCGGCACGGTGCAGGTGCGGGCCGCCAGCGGCACGTACCTCTCAGGGACGACGCAGGTTCCGATCGCAGCGGCCGCGACCGCAGTGCACGGGCACCGCGACGCACACGACGTACTGGGTCCTGATCCTGCAGGCGGCCGGTCAGACGCTCGAGCTGCCGGTCTTCGTCGACGCCGTGACCGCCCCGCCCGCGAACGCGTTCGCATCGGCATCGATCCAGGCGTGCCTGCCGCCGCCGGACGTCCCGGTCGGAACGCCCGGTCGCGCGACGTTCGGGTTCAAGCTGACGAAGGTCGACTTCAAGGTGAACAACATCTACTCGAGCCCCGGCACCGCAGGAGGCGCGCTGGCGGGTGCTCGCGACGCCGTACAACCCAGGTCAGGGCACGCCGAACGCGGCGGGCACGGTCGAGGCGCAGTCGGTGGTCCCGTTCCCCCGCTCCGTCAAGCTCACCCGGCCGACGCTGAAGCTCACGAAGACCGTGGCGACGGTTGCCGTCCGCGGTGCCGCACTCACGCCGGCCGGTACCCCGGTGACGCTGCGGCTCTTCCGCGGCCCGGTTGCCGCCGCGACCACCGGCTCCGTCACGCTCAAGAAGTCCGGTGCGACGTTCTCCGGCACGTTGAAGGTCACGCGCAAGGCGAAGCGTCAGATCCTCTTCCTGAAGGTCGCGCGGCGCGATCGCCGGGGGCACGACACAGTGCACCCCGACGTTCGGCGTCACGTGCCTCTCGGCGATCCGGGCCGCGGTCGGGATGACCAGCAACACGGTCCGCGTCGTCATCCCGGCGAAGCCGAAGAAGTAGCGGGAGCGCTCGGGCCGTGCGTGTACTTGCACTGACGCACGGCCCGAGCGTCGGCCCCGGCGTGTTCGGAGATGCCGTGCAGGCGGCGGGGCACGAGCTCGTCGAGTGGCCGGTCCAGCTCGGCGGCCGGGCGCCGGAGGGTGCCGATGCCGTGATCGTCCTCGGCGGTGCGATGCATCCCGACGAGGACGAGCGCCACGGCTGGCTGACGACGGAGCTGCGCTGGCTCGAGGGCCTGCTCGACCGCGGCACCCCGCTGCTCGGCATCTGCCTCGGCTCCCAGCTCGTCGCCCGGGCGGCAGGAGCGGAGGTCTTCCGCTCGGCGGAGTCAGAGGTCGGCTGGTTTCCGGTCGAGTGCACGCCCGCCGCGGCGGACGACCCCGTCGCGGGCGCGTTGCCCGACCGGTTCGACGCCTTCCAGTGGCATCACTACACGCACACGCTCCCCGACGGCGCGGTCGAGCTGGCCCGCAGCGCGGTCTGCACCCAGGCCTACCGGGTCGAGAACGCGTGGGGCGTCCAGTTCCACCCCGAGGTGCGGGCGGAGCAGGTCGAGGAATGGCTCACGGAGGATCCGGCGGACGTCGCCGACGCGGACGGCCTGCGGCGTGCGACACGCGAGCGGATCGCCGGCTGGAACGAGCTCGGCCGCGGCCTCTGTCGCGCCTTTCTCGCTGCGGCCTAGCCGGTTTCCGCCGGCAGCGACTCGTCCCGCGACCACTCGTGCCACGAGCCGCGGTAGTTCGAGGCGCGGTAGCCCGCGGCCCGGAGGATCTCCGTCGCGAGCTCGGAGCGGGAGCCGGAGTGGCAGTAGGCCACGAGCTCGACGTCCTCGGCCGGACCGAGGCGCTCCCGGATCTGCTCCTGCGTCAGCGTCATCAACTCCTGCACGTCGAGGTGCCGTGCGCCGGGGATCCGCCCCGGCCGCGGATCGCACGGTGCGACCGTCTCGCCCGTGTACTCGTGCGTGCTGCGGACGTCGAGGACGACGAGGCCCTCCTCGCCGAGGCGGCGCGCGACCTCCTCCGTGGTCACGTCCACAGTCACAGCGCCGCCACGAGATCGCGCTCCGCCGCAACCGACGGGCGTGCGCAGGCGCGGTCGAGCCACCCGGAGAGCGCGGGCCACGGCTCGAGTGAGAGGCCGAGCATGTCGCGTGCGCGGAGGAGCCACGGCAGGAAGGCGACATCGGCGAGCCCGAACGCCCGGCCGGAGAGCCACGGTGTGCTCTGCAGCAGGACGTCGAGGAAGCCGAGCTCCTCCTCGAACCGCGCCAGCGCTCCCTCCTCGCCGCGCCGGAACGCGTAGTACGGCTTGGAGAAGTCCTCGAACCGGAAGACGATCAGCCGGGCGGCTGCGCGCTCGCCCGGATCGGCCGGCCATAGCGGCGGCTCCGGGTAGCGCTCGTTCAGAAACTCCGCGATCACCGCCGACTCCGGCAGCACCCAGCCGTCCTCCTCCAGCACGGGAACCTTCCCGACCGGGTTCTTCTCGAACAGCCAGGCGGGCCGGTCGGTGAGGTCGATCTCGACCGGGTCGTAGGGAACGTCCTTCTCCGCGAGCACGATCCGGACTCGCGCACAGTACGGGCAGCGCGCCGCGTCGAAGAGCGTGATCACTGCCTGTCCACCGCGACCGCATTCGGGATCTTCGGAGCATCGGCCCAGCCGTGCTCGGCGCCCTCGAGTCCGATCGCACCGGCGATGCCGGCAAGAAGCTCCTGCGGCGGCGGCAGCGCCTCGGGGGACTGGGCCGTACGGGCCACGGCGCGGACCTCGGCCGGATCGGCGCCCGTGAGCCTCGCTACGACGCGTGGATTCGCAGCGAGAGCGATCACGTCGCCGGGCGGCAACGCGCCATAGTGCTCGGGAACGGAGAGATACTCGTCGACGATACGACCGGCTTCGAACAGGATGAAGCGGACGACCTGCTCGTGCTCGACCCCCACGCGCCAGGACGACCGCGCCGGTTCGCTCGGAGAGCTCGCGGGCCAGCCGGCGCAGCATTGACGGGTCCCGGTCGCAGACGTCGTCGTAGACAGCGATCCAGCCGTTGCGCGGCGGCGCAACGATGCTGCCGTTCGAGCCGCCCGGCAGCCGCGGCACGAACTGGCGGATCGCTCGCTCGATCGCGCCGATGTCATCTGTCTGGATGTGGATCGAGCCGAACGAGCGGCCGCCGCCCACAGCGCGGACCTCGAGCGGCAGGACGAGGTTGCGCGAGTCCTCGCGGAAGCCGAGCTTCTCGTAGAACGGGAGCGCCTCCAGGTTCGCGCTCAGAATGAGGTGCGTGGCGCCTCGGGCTCGCAGGTTCTCGATCACGGCCTCGACGAGCGCGCGCCCAGCTCCCTCGCGGCGGCCGCTCTTGACGACGTAGAGGTCACCGATCCGGCCGACGTGCTCCTCGAGCCAGGACGAGACGAAGCCGAACACCTCGCCGTCCTCCTCGGCGAGGAAGAGCGCGTTCGCCGCCAGGGCGCGTTCGAACTCGGCGCGGTTCGCATCCCAGCTGGCGTCGGCCCACGGCGGTGGGGCCGGGCTGTCGGACTGCCACAGCTCCCAGAGCCGCTGAACGGCTTCGAGGTCGTCGTCTGTGCCGTGGCGGATCGTCATGAGGGTGGAAAGAGGCGGAGTCCGGTCAGGAGATAGTGAGCGCTCAGGTTCTCGAAGGGGTGGAAGTTTGAGGCGAAGGTACGAACGTCGGGCACGTCACCATAGAACGCGGTGACCGCCTTGCGCAGTCCCAGATCGCCGGCCGGCCACGCGTGCGCCCTCGCGAGGTGGCGGGCGAGGAACCAGTCCGCCGTCCACTCCCCGAGCCCGCGCAGCGCGACGAGCCGGGCGGTCACCTCCTCGTCCGGCAGCGACGCGAGCTCGTCCAGGTCGAGGTCGCTGCGGGCGAGGCCGATGACGTACTCCGCCTTGCGGGTCGAGAAGCCGACGCCGATCAGCTCGTCCTCCGTCGCGCGTGCGACGCGCTCGCGCTCGGGGAAGGCGTGGGCGTGAACGCCGGCGACGCCGAAGCGCTCGATGAACCGGCTCCTGATCGCCGCCGCTGACTGGAGCGAGACCTGCTGCGCGGTGATCGAGGTGACGAGTGCCTCGAACGGGTTGACCTGTAGCGGCGGGCGGAAGCCGGCGAGCCCGGTCGCGAGGCGGCCGAGGATCTCGTCCCCCTCCGCCCAGGCGTAGAAGCCGTCGAGATCGAAGGGCAGGCCGAGGAAATGGAGCAGCTCCGCCTCGATCGTCTCGTCGTGCGGCGTGACGTCGACACCGCCGGGAGCAGCTTCGATCCGGACCTCTCGCCCTGCGACGAAGCGATGGATACCGCCGTCCCGCCAGAGGGTTGCCCGGTCGCGGCCGTAGACCTCGAAGCGGGCGATGGAGACGTCGAAGTCGTAAGGCTGGGGAAGGCGAACGAGCATCGGCTCATGCTTTCAAGTCGAATGAGGGCTGTGCCGATAGACGCCTCGTGCGTCGCCTCGCCGCCATCGCTCTCTGCGCTTTCGCGCTGCCTGCCGCCGCGTCCGGGGCCGACCGCTCGTGGGCCGAGCCTCAGATCAAGACGGTCGTGGAGGCGGGCCTCCTCGCCGACACCGTCGCCGGATTCAAGCCACAGCGACCGCTGACGCAGCGCGCGCTCGGCGCCGCCCTCGAGACCTTGTCACTCTCGAGTGAGGAGCCGGTCGAGTACAGCTATCGGGTCGTCGTGCCGGGCCGCGCGGTCACGATCCGCGAGCTCGACGCGGCACTCGTCGGCTTTCTCGGGCTCGGGGATGCCGCCCGTTCGATCACAGCCGCGCTCCGCGACGCCGGCCTCCGGCCCAAGGCGGGTGCCGGCTCCGAGACGATCGCGCGCCTGCTCGGCCTCCGCCTGAACCATCCCGCCGCGCAAGACATGCTCGAGCTCGGCCTGAACGATCCGGCAACTCGCGCCGAGACCGCGTACTCGCTGGCCCGCCTTCTCGACTTCTCCGGCTGGGAGCAGGACTCGATCCGCTCTGCGACCGAGGAGCTGTTCCTGCCGGAGCTGAGCGAGCTCCAGCGCCAGGTGCTCACGCGCGCGGTCTCGTTCGTCGGCTACCCGTATGTCTGGGGTGGGACCTCCGAAGCGCCGCAGCAACAGCTCGGGAAGCAGGCGCCCGGCGGCTTCGACTGCTCCGGGTTCATCTGGCGGGTGTTCAAGCTCGAGCCGTTCGCAGGTGCCTCCGCGCTCGCGACCGTCCTTCGCGGCCGCACGACGTTCGAGATGTCGGGCGAGGTGCCGCCGGCTCAGCGGATCAAAAACGTGGAGAACCTTCAGCCGGGCGACGTGATCTTCCAGGGCGCAAACGGCCCGAAGTCCAAGCCCGCCCAGGTCGACCATGCCGGCATCTACCTCGGCAGCGGCTGGTTCGTCCACTCGTCCGGAAACGGCACCACCCTCCATCCGTTCGAAGGGTGGTACCGCGACCGATTCGCCTGGGCGCGGAGGCCGCTGCGCGAAGCAGGGCTCGGCTAGCTCTACTTTCCGGCGAGCATCTCCGCGAGCTCGCTGAGGGTCGGAAGCTCCTCGTCCTCGTCGACAGGCGCCGGCTTCTCGGTCCCAGGCTTGCCCCGCTCGGCCTTCGGCTCGCCGCGCTCGCGCGCCGGCCGCTCCTGGCCACAGCCGGCGTCGGCCGCGCGGCACCGGACGAACCGCCCGTGGAACGTCCCACGCACACCGGCCGGGATCAGGACGTGATACGCCAGCGCATGGCCCCGGAGCGTGAAGTGACTGCCGAGAACGACAGCCACGCCGCCCGGTCCCGCACAGAGATACACGGTGCCTTGCTCGGTCGTCTTCCGGGTGACGCGGCCCTTGCCCGTGCAGCGCACCTTCAGGTCGCCGCCGAGGTCGAGGATTCCGACGTAGCCGGCGCGTGCCGCGATCCGCATCGGGCGCTGATTCTCTGTTGCCGCCATTGTGAACTCGCCGCCGAAGAAGCCTTTCCCGACGAGCTTCGCCGGGCCGCTCACGTTCGCATCCTTCGCCACCGCCGCAACGGGCACGAGGAGCGCGACGAGAGCCGCCGCAACGATCAACTTGAAGCTGGTCATGCGCTTCCCTCCTGGGTCGATTTGCTTGCCTCGAGACGCAGTGAGGGCGGAAGCCGTGTGGAACCCGCCGGACCCCGGTACGGATTCGGTCAGCGAGTCGTAATGAGAGTTTGCGGGGGGTACCTCGAACGAGGGGCGACGCCGACGTCAGCGATCCAGCTGCCAGAGGTGGAACGCCGGGCCATCGCCCGGCAGCGTCGCGATCCCGGCAGCGCAAGCCGCGTCACCGCCGAGCACGGTCTCGAGCGCGCGGCAGCCGAGCGCTGCGAGCGACACCTGCACGGGCTCGTGATCGGCTCGCGCCGCAAGGCAGAGGAGGCGCTCGTCACCGGACTCCCGCAGATAGACCACCGCGTCCTCGCCGATCGAGATCTGGCGGAGCCCGCCGCGCGCGAGCGCATCACTCGTGCGACGAAACGCGATCAGGCGGGCGTAGCTCGCGAAGAGCTCGGCGTCCCAGCTCTCGGGCGTGTCCCACGGCATCGTGCGCCGTGCGTCCTCGCCCCAGAAGCCCTCGAGCCCGAGCTCGTCGCCGGCAAAGACCATCGGCACGCCGGGCATCGTCATCTGGATTCCGATCCCGACCTCCTGAAGCTCACGCGAGCCGGCAACCGACCGGAAGCGAGCCGTGTCATGGCTGTCGAGCAGGTTCCAGGAATGGAGGATCGACTGCCACGGGACGCCGGCGCGGAAAATCCTCATGGTGGTCGTCACCGCCTGCCCGCCGAGGCGTGGCAGCCCGACGGGGGTGCCCCAGAAGTGGTGACGGAGCTCCTCGGGAAGCTCGTCGCCGCGAAGCCACTCCCACGTGGGCCGGAGGAAGCCGGCGTAGTTCATCGTCCCGTGCCAGCCGCCGCCCGCGAGGTCGTCGCGGAAGTCGTGCCCATGCTCGGCGATCAGCAAGTGCTCGGGCCTGAGCACGCTGCGGATTGCCTGCGCCGCCTCCTGGGCGAAGTCCGAATCGCGATGGCGGCCGGTCATGTTCGCGACGTCGATCCGCCAGCCGTCGAGCCCGAGGTCGAGCCAGCGCTTCGCGACCTCCTGCATGCGCTCGCGGAGCAGCGCCGAGCCCCAGTTCAGCTTCGGCAGCGAGCCGACGCCGAGCCACGACGCGTAGCCGCCCGGAAGCTTCTCGTCGAAGTAGTAGAAGTCGGGCTCGCTCGCGAACCACTCGTGGCCGGCACCGCTGTGGTTCAGCGTCAGGTCGCCCACCATTCTCATTCCGCGCGCGTGCGCGGCCCGGACGAGCGAGCCGAGCGCCTCGTCTCCTCCGAGCAGTGGGTCGACGTGCTCGAACGAGCTCGCGTCGTAGCGGTGCGTGCTGCCGGCCGGGAAGAACGGCGTCAGGTAGAGCACGTTGGCGCCGAGCTTCTCGACGTGATCGAGCCGGGCCTCGATCCCGCCGAGGTCGCCGCCGTACAGCTCGAACCGTGTCTCCTTTCCTCGGCCCGTCGGGGGCTCGTCCCAGTTGCGTCGAACGGCCCACGCAGGGTCGCTAACCGCGCTCCCGCTGGAGGCGAAGCGATCGGGGAAGATCTCGTAGACGACGGAGCCGAGGTGCCACTCCGGCCCGCCCGGATCGGTCGTGAGGACGAAGTCGTCCGCGTCCGCCACGTCGTACGGGATCAGGCCGAGACCGTTGACCCAGGCATACCCGACGCTGCCGCCGGCGAGGAGCCAGCGATACCGCGTCGTCGGGTTGTCGACGGTGAACGTTGCGCGGTACCAGGTGTCGGTCTCCGTCTCCTCGTCGACCTCGGCGCGGACGACGCGCGGCTCGCCGTCACGGACGGCGCGCAGAGCGACGTCGTCGACCTGAGTTCCGTGCGGAACCCGCAGTCGCACAGTCGCGCTCCCGCCTAGCTCGTCGGGGCGGTCGAGCACGTAGGCGTCGGAGCCGTCGTGGTGTGGGTTCACCGACCTAGTATCGGCGTGCCTCTACGTCAGCGCGTTGGCGACGTCGTGCAAGTCGTAGAACGGCTCGTACGCGACACTCAGGTGGTCGAGGTGGGTCGCAAGGGAGTCGCGGGCGAAGATCCGCTCCGCGGCGAGGGCTGCGCAGCGGTCCGAGTAGCCGTCGCCGACGTAGATGTACGGCTCGCCGGCGAGGCTCCCGCGCTTGCACGGCTCGCCGCAGGTCGCGCAGGCTGCCTCGTCACGGAACTGGACGACCCAGCCGTCGGACCGCGCGTCGAGCCGGTTCGCCAGCACCTCCAGCTCCACCCGCTCGCGTGCCAGCACGGGCTCGATCAGCTCGTGGAAGCCGGCCGAGATCACCACGGGCTCGAGCTCGGCGAGCTCGCGTAACCCGGGGCGAACCTCGACGTGCCTCACCACCCACCGGGCGACCTCCTCGAGCGGCGTCGTGACCGCCAGGAACTCCTGCGCGATCTCCTCGTGCAGCGTCAGGTCGACGCCGACGCGCGGCTCGAGCTCCGCGAGCAGGGCCGGGTCGCCGAACTCGTGGATCACCTGCACGAGCGAGTCTCGGACGGTGACCGTCCCGTCCCAGTCGACGACGAGCCTCATCCGCGCCCGCTCGGGACGGGTCCCAGCGTCAAGCGAGCCGTCGGGGTCAGACCCCGCCTGCGCGGTTGACGATTCGCCACGTCCGTCGCTGCCCGCCGCTCAGAGGTGCGAGGTGAGGCCCGCGTCCGAGGGAGCCTCGTCGCCGGTGTCGTACCAGGAGAGCGCGTACTTGCCGTCGTCGAGCTCGGCCGCGAGCTTGGAGAGCTTCAGCGGGTTGAACGTGTCGCACATCACCGCGAGCTCGCCCGTCTCGTGCAGCCCGATCGACTTCTCGGCGAGCCCAGGATGCGGACCGTGCGGCAGGCCCGAGGGATGCAGCGTGATCGAGCCGACGTCCACGCCCTTGCGCGAGCCGAAGTTGCCGGAGACGTAATAGATCATCTCCTCGCTCTGCAGATTCGAATGGTGGTACGGGATCGGAATCGCCAGCGGGTCGAAGTCGAGCTTGCGCGGGCAGAACGAGCAGATCACGAAGTTGCGACCGGCGAAGGTCTGGTGCGACGGCGGTGGCTGGTGGATGCGGCCCGTGATCGGCTCGAAGTCGTGGATCGAGAACGTCCACGGGTAGAGATAGCCGTCCCAGCCGACGACGTCGAACGGGTGGTAGTCGAGCAGGTACGTCTGGTACCCGTCGCGGACGCGAACCTTGATCGGGAACTCGCCGCGCTCCCGGTGCGTGTTCAGCTCCGTGGGCGGATGGATGTCCCGGTGGTAGTACGGCGCCCCCTCCATGATCTGGCCGTATTGGTTCCGGTAGCGCCGCGGGATCTCGATCAGGCCGGGCGTTTCGAAGATCAGGTACCGCTGCTCACCCTCCGGCCGGAAGCGGTACGTGGTTCCGCGCGGGATGACGACGTAGTCGCCCTCCTTGTAGGGGAGCTCGCCGAAGATCGTCTCGAGCGTCCCCGAGCCTTCGTGGACGAAGATCACCTCGTCCCCTTCGCCGTTCCGGAAGAAGTACTCCATCTGCTCCGTGGGCCGGCAGAGCGAGATCTCGACGTCCGCGTTCCACATCAGGAGCCGGCGGCCGGTGACCTCGTCGCCGCCCGGCTCGACGCCCTTGGTGTGCATCAGCCGGTGCTGGTGGGTGTCCGGCAACCACTCGTCGCGCACGATCGGCTCGAACTCGCCGATCTCCTGCACGCGGCACGGCGACTGGAGGTGGTAGAGGATCGATTCGTTGCCGGTGAAGCCCTCGAGCCCCATCACCTCCTCGGTGAGGAGCGTGCCGTTGTCGCGGAACTGAATGTGGCGCTTCCGTGGAACGTCGCCGAGTCGCTGGTAGAAGGGCATGGCCCGAGGATACCCCCGGAGAGCCGGAGTGACTCGCTACTACGGAACGTTCGCGGCGAGCACGCCGACGCCGGGGATCGTCAGCTCCAGCAGCCCGCTCGGGACGTTTTCCTGCAACGTCGAGCGGCGGCGCGGCGAGCAGGTCGCCCGGGCGCAGGCGTGTGTTCAGCTCCGCGAGAGCGCGCGCAGCCTCCCAGTCGAAGTCGTCGGTGACCTCGGTGTCGACCACCGGGCCGAGCAGGAGCGCGAAGTCATGATCCTTGGGTGACGCGAGCTCGGGCGCGCGCCACTCGGCGAGCCCGGTCCAGCCGCCGATCGCACCGTCCAGGCCGATGACCGCCGCGAGCCGGGTCGCGACGTCGAGCCGTCCCGCGGGCCGCGTGATGAGTGCTCCTGGCGAGCGGATCGCGCTCGGGTTCGCGAACGAGAAGCTGCTCGCGTCCTCGAAGAGACGCACTGCAGGCGGCTCGAGCACCGGCGCCCGCAGCAGTACGTCGTCGAGGCTGTACTCGGCGTGCTCGCGCGCCGCCGAGCCGCCCGTGAAGAAGGACTGCAGCGTCTGCGCCGCGAGCTGCACGACGGTGTCGCCTTCGATCCGGCCCGGCCAGCCGCGCTCGAGCTCCTGACCGGCCGGGGTGAACATGCACAACCTCATCCCACTAGGGCTCTGTGTGCACGATCACGTCGGCGACGTCGGGTCTGGCTCGGCGCAACCGCTCCTCGACCTCGCTCGCCCAGGAGTGGGCATCGGCGAGCGAGGTGGCCGGATCGAGGCCGAGCGTGATGAACGCGACGACCCCTTTCTCCGTGCGAAGAAGCCGCAGCTCGCGCACGGGACCACCGGCGGCGCGCTCGGCCGCGGCCTCGATCTCGGCTGCCTCGACGAGCTCGCCGGCTCCTACCTCGGCGAGCGGCTCGAGGTGGGTCTGCACCGAGGCGATCTCGGGGACGGAGTCGATGATCGCCTGCTCGACCTCTTCCGCAATCTCGTGGGCCTGGTCGAGCGGCAGGTCGCCGGGCAGCTTCAGTGGAGGACACTCGACGCGCCTCCAGCGAGACGATCTGGGTTGTGGATCTCGCGCACCCGTTTCAGATGCAGAGACAGCTCGACGTCACCTCCGAGCGAGACGATGCTGAGATTATGGATCTCGCGAACTCGCGGGACGGACATCGCGGCTGCGAGCGCGCGGTCCCGCAGCGCAACCTCGTTGGCTCCCGGCTCGACGTGGACGACGACATCGCTGCCGGGTAGCGCCTCTTCGAGCTCCGCTTCGACCCGGTCCGCGACCGCATGGCCCTGACCGACGGCGGCCCCGGGCGGCACGGCGATCACGACGTCCGCGAACGTGCGCCCGGCGGCCTGGCGGAGACGAAGCCTGGAGAGTGAGATCGGCGGCTCGATGGCCGCAATCGCAGCACGGGCCGCCGCCTCGGCTTCCGCCGGCGCCTGGTCCATCAGGACGTCGACGTTCCGTCGGATCAGCCGGCCGGCGGCGAGGAGCACGAGACCGGCGACGAACAGCGCCGCGATCGAGTCGCCTCCCGGGTAGCCGGCCGCAGCGGCGGCGAGGCCCGCAAGCACTGCGAGCGTTCCCGCGAAGTCGCTGGCGAAGTGGATCGCGTTCGAGCGCAGCGCCTCACTGCCATAGCGGCGCGCCGTGCGCAGCGAGATGACGGTGCGGGAGAGATCGATCGCGAGCACGACCGCCACGACGAGGAAGAGCCACCACGCGGTCTCGACCGAGTGGCTTGTCGTCCCCGTGAGCCGCGTGACCGCGAGCGCCGCGACGGCGACGCTGACGAGCGCGAGCACGGTCGCCTCCGCCAGCGCGGCGAGGTGCTCGGCCTTCCCGTGCCCGTACTGGTGCCCTTCGTCGGCGGGCCGGCCGGAGACGCCGATCGCGAAGAACGTCAGCAGTGCGGCGACGAGGTCGGTCCCCGAGTGCAGCGCCTCCGAGACGAGCCCGAGGCTGCCGCTGACGAGACCTGCGCCGAGCTTGAGTGCGGCGAGCACCGCCGCCGCGCCGATCGAGACGAGCGCGGTTCGGCGCTGGCGGCGTCATTAGGATTCGAGAGGATCTGCCGCGGAGAGCCTGTTCGCGCTCGATCGACTCGAAGAGGGCCTTGAAGTTGCCCTCGCCGAAGGTCGTCGCGCCGTGCCGCTCGATCACCTCGAAGAAGAGCGTCGGCCGATCCTGCGCCGTCTTCGTGAAGATCTGCAGGAGATAGCCGTCCTCGTCGCGGTCGGCGAGGATCCTCAGCCGCTTCAGGTCGGCGTAGTCCTCGGCGATCTCGCCGACGCGGCCCTCGACCTCGTCGTAGTACGTCTCCGGCGTGTCGAGGAAGAGCACGCCGCGGTCCTTCAGCGCTTCAATCGTCTGAACGATGCTCTGCGACTGCAGGGCGATGTGCTGCACGCCGGGGCCCTCGTTGAACTCGAGGTACTCGTCGATCTGGCTCTTGCGCTTCCCCTCGGCCGGCTCGTTGATCGGGAACTTGATCTTGCCCGACCCATCCGCCATCACCTTGCTCATCAGCGCCGAGTACTCGGTCTGGATCTGGTCGTCGCCGAAGTGGACGATGTTCGTCATCCCGAACACGCTCTCGTAGAACTCCACCCAGCGGTTCATCTGCCCGAGCTCGACGTTGCCGACGACGTGGTCGACGGCGATCAGCCCGGCGCCCTGGCCGCGGTGCCCGTTCGGCGAGAGCGAGACGTAGCCGGGGAGGTACGGGCCGTTGTACTCGGATCGATTGACGAACGTGTGCACGTTCTCGCCGTAGGTCCCGATCGTCGCGAGCTCGACGCGGCCGTGCTCGTCCTCGAACCACTCCGGCTCGGCGATCCCGCGGGCTCCCCGCTGCACGGCCTCCCGGTAGGCGTGAGCAGCGTCCGGAACCTGGAGGGCGACGTCCTTCGCCGCGTCGCCATGCTTCGCCGCAAAACGGCCGACGTCGCTGTCGGCACGAACCCCGCTCGTGAGCACGAGGCGGATCTCGCCCTGCTCGAGCACGTATGACGCCCGATCCCGGACACCCGTCTCGGGACCCGCGTACGCCACCCGCTCGAACCCGAGGGCGTGCTCGTACCAATAGGCCGCCTGCTTGGCGTTGCCGACCCACAGCTCGAGGTGATCCCACCCGTCGAGGGGCATGAAGTCGCGCTCAGACACGGGGCGGATCTTACTCGGAGGCCGTGACGAGGCGGGCGTCGCCGGGCGGTCAGGATGCCGCCGCCGATCAGGATGCCGCCCAGCACCTGCAGCAGCGTCATCCGCTCGGAGAGCAGGACGAGCGCGAAGACCGCGGCCACGAACGGCTGCAGGTTCGCGACGAGCGTCGCGCGCGATGCGCCGATCTTGTGCAGCGACCGGAACCAGAGCACGTTCGTCACCACGAGCGGCCCGACCGTCGCGAAGGCGAGCAGCAGCCACACCTCCCAGCCCACGCCGTAGTCCTGGTCCGCGGCCTGCGGGAAGCCGACGAGAGCGATCAGCACCCAGCCGAGCGACAGCACGACCGCGCTGATCCGCGACGCCGTGTAGCGCTCCATCAGCGGCGCGATCGCGACCGAGTAGCCGCCCACGTCGCCGCCGTCGCGATTCCGAGCAGGTTGCCGCGCAGGTCGCCGGAGAAGCCGGCAGGCGAGCCGGCCGCGACGAGACCGACGCCGGCGAACGAGATTGCAGCCGCGAGCCAGAACTTCCGCGACAGCCGCTCCAGCCCGAACGCGATCCCGATCAGCGCCGCGAAGATCGGCGTCGCGCCGAGGATCAGGGCGATCGTCGAGGCGCTCGTCTTCTCGAGCGCGTAGACGAACGACAGCTGGTTCAGCCAGAGGCACAGCGCCGCCAGCGCGACGAGCCCGAGGTCGGCGCGCCGCAACCGCAGCGACCGCTCGGCGACGAGGGCGATCCCGACGAAGATCAGTGCCGCAGCGCCGTAGCGCACGGTGGCGTACGCGAGTGGGCTGGAACCCGTGCGTGAGGATGTAGCGCGTGACCGTGAGGTTCAGCGACCAGAGGACGATGGTCGTCAGCAACATCCATTCGACGGTGAGCGGACGACGCATTCGGCCTCGACACTAATCTTTGCCGCGCAAGGACACGGGCAAAGCCCGTGCCCGCGCAAGACCCCTGAAGGGTCGCTTCGCTCCCGTCCAGACGCGTTACGCTTCGGCAGATGGCAGAGCCTTCGATCCGCGACATCGACGCCCTCGTCGGACCTGCGACGCCGCACTTCGCCTACCAGCTGCGCGCGCGCGTCCGCGAGCTGATCGAGGACCTGCCCGCCGACCATCCGGTCCGCCGCTACGGCGAGGAGAAGATGCAGCTGCTCGACGCCCTCGGGCACGCGTCCTCGAGGGCCGAAGGCGGCGAGAAGGAACCGCGCACGCGCATCGGCTGGGAGCAGTTGCCGAGCTCTGCGCCGGCGTACGAGCCGCTGCCAAAGCGGTCATGACATTTACCGGTGCCTCCGTTCTCGTGACGGGGGGTTCGCGGGGGATCGGAAAGGCGATCGCGCTCCGCTTCGCGGGTCTCGGAGCCACGCGGGTGGCGATCGGGTACATGCGCTCCGACGCGGCGGCCGAGAAGACCGCCGAGGAGCTGGAGGCTCTGGGAGCCGAGCCGATCCTGATCCGCGGGAACATCTCCTCGAGCCGGGTGCTCGAGGAAGTCGCGCTGCTCGGGGCGCTCGACGTGCTCGTCCACAATGCGGCGACGGGAGTGATCCGGCCGGCGCTGGAGACGGAGGACAAGCACTGGGACTGGACGCTCAACGCGAATACCCGCGCGCTGCTCGCCCTCACCCGGGTCGTCGCGCCACAGATGCTGCCCGGCGCGTCGATCATCGGCATCTCGAGCCTCGGCGCGCAGCGGGTGCTCGAGAACTACACGCTCGTCGGCACCTCCAAGGCCGCGCTCGAGGCGCTGATCCGGTACCTCGCCGTGGAGCTCGGGCCGCTCGGGATCCGCGCCAACGCCGTGTCGGGAGGAGTGGTCGACACCGGCGCGCTCGACCACTTCCCGAACCGCAAGGAGATGCTCCGCATGGGCAAGAAGAACCCCGCAGGACGGCTCGTCAAGCCCGAGGACATCGCGGAGGCCGTCACCTTCCTCTGCTCGGACGAGGCGGAGATGATCCGCGGCCAGACCCTGATCGTCGACGGCGGCTTCTCGCTTGAGGGCCTAGATGGAGCCGACCGACCACAACCGCCGAGCGTTCGACGACGCCCACCGCACCGCAGAGAACGTGCTCGCGACGCCCGGGATGCCCGATCGGATCCGGGAGCGGCTCCACGGTGCGAAGGGCAGCCGCGTTCTCCATCTCTTCTGCGGCAGCGGGCGCGAGTCGCTCGACCTGACCGAGCTCGGAGCCCTCGTCACCGGCGTCGACGACGACGAGGCGCGCGATCGATGCCGCACGGCGGCGATTGCCGGAGCTGCCCTGGGTGCACGCCGACGTGCACGCGCTGCCGCCGGAGCTCCTGCTCGGCCGCTGGGATCTCGTCTACCTCGGCTACGGCTCGCTCGCGCGCCTCCGGGACGTCAACGCCTGGGCCGCGGGCGTCGCCGCGGCGCTGCGGAGCGGCGGCGTGCTGCTGCTCCACGACGAGCACCCCGCGGGAGCGTGCCTCGACGCGTTCGGGCGCTGGCGGGACGACTACTTCGCGCGACCCGTGCTGGGCGAGATCGTCACTGCGGTCGCCGGCGCCGGGCTTGCGTTGCGCGGGCTCGAGGAGTGGCCGGGCAAGGACCCGAAGGTGCCGGGCCACCTCGTGCTGGCGGCCGAGAAGCCCGAAGCTTAGAAAGCGCATTCAGCGGGGACGACGGGCGGATGGGAATCTCAGTCAGCATCCTCTTGATCGCCGTCGGCGCCATCCTGACGTGGGCGGTCACGGCGGAAGCCGAGGGCATCGACATCAACACGATCGGCGTCATCCTCCTGATCGTCGGCCTGCTGGGCCTCGTCCTCTCGATCATCTTCTGGTCGAGCTGGGGCGGGTTCCAACGCCGCGCGGCTACGTCGAAGGCGGCCCGATCCGCCGCGTCGGCGGCGCCGCGCCGCCGCAGACGACCGTGGTCGAAGAGGATCGACGTCGCTCCCGGTCCGCCGCCTCCGTAACGCAACTAGCGTCTCCGAAACAGCGAACGTCCCAGATCGCCGGCCACGTAGCCGGCGATCTTCGGGTTCTCCTGCAGCCGCCGGAGCGAGTACTCGTACCACTGGCGGCCGTAGGGCACGTAGATCCGGAGCCGATGGCCGTCGGCGACGATTCGATCGCCCAGCTCGGGCCGCACCCCGAGCAGCATCTGGAACTCGTAGCGATCCGTGCTGGACGCCCCGTTCGCGCAGGATGCGGAGCGCCTGGTCGACGAGCCACTCGTCGTGTGTCGCGATCGCGGCGTAGCAATCGCCGTCCAGGAGCGTCTCGAGTGTCTGGACGAAGCTGGCCCTCACGTCCTGGTCGTCGCGAAACTGGATCGACTCGGGCTCGATGTAGATCCCCTTGCAGAGCCTGACGCTCGCCCCGGCGAGCGTGGCGGCGTCCGCGACCGTTCGCTTGAGCGACGCCTGGAGGACCGGACCGACGCGCCCGTGGCCCTCGTCGCGCAGCTCGCGGAAGAGCCGTAGGGTGTCGTCGGTCGTGGACGAGTCCTCCATGTCGATCCGCACGAAGCGGTTCGTCGGCTCCGCCGCGGCGATCACCGCCTCGACGTTTCTCTTGCAGAGCTCGTAGCCGAGCTTCAGGCCGAGCCCGGTCGGCTTGATGCTGACGTTCGCGTCGAGGTCGTCCCGCTCGAAGGCCTCGAGCGCCGCAACGTACTCTGCGGCGATCGCCGCAGCCTCGGTCTCGTCAGAGACCTCCTCGCCCAGGACGTCGACGGTCGCGAGCTTGCCGTCCGCATTCAGCTGCGGCGACCACCCGGCGTGCGTCGTCGAGCGTGGACCCGGCGATGTACCGCGCCGAGAGCTTCTGCACGACCCGTCTGCGGACGGCCGGGAGCAGCGTCGACGACCACGCGGTCGAACAGGCACGGCGCGGGCTATGGCGGGAGGGGATAGGCCGTGGCCAGACCGGAGAGCCCGTGCGCAGACGCGAGGTCGGCGGAGGCGGGCTCCGCCCGCCGGGAGCCACCGGCCAGGGGCGTCAGCGCGATTCGCGCATGAAGCCCTGGCGGGCTGCCGAGACCAGGGCGACGGCCTCGGGGAAGAGCACGCGCATGGCGTCGCGCAGCGCGACCGCCTGCTCGTCGATGCTGCCGCTCGGCTGCACCTGCTTCAGCGCGGCCGAGGTCAGCTCGACCGCGGTGTTCAACGTCAGCGTCGCGAACTGCTCGCGCTGCGCCTCCTGCACCGACTCGGCCTGCTGGGCGGCGAACTCCTGGATGCCTCGGAGCAGATCCTCGGGATCACCGCCGAACGGGAAGCCAAAGCTGCCGCCTTCCATGCCTCAAGGCTACCGGAGGTCGATCCTGTAAGCGCGCTCGACTTCGCCGAAGAGGGCCTCGATCACGTCGCCCGCACCCTTCATCGCCTCGGCGAACGGCGAGCCGTGCATCGCGCTCCCGAGCGCGACCTCGAGCTTCCGCGTCGCACTGCCGATCTCGTCGAGCCGGGCCGGCGTCGCGAGCGTCGGCGGCGCGCCGAGCACGTGCTGAAGCTCGAGCGAGGCCTCCTCGGCCTCTTCGATCCCGGGAGGATTCTCGGTGACGCGCAGCGCCGCCAGCTGCGACCGCAGCTCGTCGAGGTCGCCGCCTGCCGCCGTCTCCGCCGCGAGCTCGCACAGCGCGATGATCGAGACCGCGTCCCGAACCCGCAATCGCTCGTCGACCGGCTCGCCGTTGCCGTCGTAGGCGAGCCAGGTGCGTCCTCCATCGGCCTCCTCGAAGGAGCAGACGTAGATCCTGTCGCCGGGATGTGCCTCCGCAGCGAGAACCGCATTCGCACCGGTGAGCGCAGCGATCCGCTCGAGCTCGTCGGCGAGCGCCATCGCGGCATCGTAGGGCCGGACTACGATGCGACCGTGGTCGAACGGGTTGCACTCGCCCTGGCTGTGCTGGCGTTCGCGCTGGCGCTGCTCGCGATCGTGCAGGCACGCGCGCGCCGCCGCGATCCCACCGACGAGGCGCTCGCACGCCTGCAGGCGCTGGTCGCCGAGGAGACGACCTCGGCGGCGGAAGAGCTGAAGTCGCGCCTCGCCAGGATGCGGGCGGACGCGCTCTCGTCGCTCGTCGAGGAGGAGCGGAAGATCGCCGACGAGCGCCGTCGCGAGTTCGCCGAGCGCGAACGCGCCGCCGGCGTGGAGCTCGCCGAGGCGCTCTCGGTCGCGGCGCGCCGTGTCGACGAGCGGCTGCGGACGTGGGGAGACGATCTCGACCGCGCGCAGCAGAGCCTCGAGACGGACCTGCGACGGCTCGAGCAGCGCCAGAAGCAGCTGATCGCAGACGCGGAAGCACGGATCGAGACAGAGGCATCCGAGCTCGTCGCGACCTCGGACGAGCAACGCGCGTCCGTGGTCCGCCTGCGCGAGGAGCTCGAGCGCTCGGCGCAGTCCGCCGTCTCCGAGGCGCTGGAGGAGATCGAGGCGCATACCGCCGAGCGGCGGCGCGTGATCGAGGAGATCGCCGACCGGCTGCGGCGGCGCGAACAGGCTCTGATGGAGCAAGTCGAGCGAGGCGAGACCGAGGCGGCGAGCCGGATCGAGATGTCGTTCGCGGACATCGAGCGACGCCAGGTCGAGCAACTGCAGCGCGTGATCGCCCGCGAGGCCGAGCGCTACGCCGAGGCGGCGGGCGTGCAGTTCGAGTCGACCATGCGCGCCGCACGTGAAGAGGCGGCGGTTCGGCTCTCACGCGAGCTCGACCGCGCGGTCGACATGTTCGTGCGCCAGGCGGACACGCTCTTCGCCGAGCGGCTCTCGCAGATCGGCGATGCCGGCCAGCAGCGGCTCGAAGCCCGACAGCGGCAGTCGCAGGCCGCCTTCGAGCGGCAGCAGGACGACCTCGCAGCGTCGTTCGCGGAACGCATCGCGGCCGCGGACTCGGACCTGCGACGCACGCTCGGCGCCTTCGTCGCGGAGGCCGAGGCCGAGCGCGCTGCGCTCGCCGAGCGGCTCGCGGAGCTCGCGCGCCGCGTGGACGAGGCGTCACGCATGCGTCAGGTCTGACGGTTTCGTCTAACAACCGTGCGCAGGGAACGTCTCCTCCAGCACGAACACGCGACCGATGACCGATGCAACAGAGCTGATCGACCGGCACAGCGAGCGGGCCAAAGTTGAGTCCTGGCGCCTGCACGTCCTGATCGAGGCCGGTTATCCGCTGCCGCTCGCCGAGAAGCTCGCCGCCGCGCTCGACGCCGACCTGCACGAAGCGGTCGAGCTCGTCTCCCAGGGCTGCGACCCCCGCACCGCCGCCGAGATTCTGCTGTAGGGCGGCCCTAAGCTTCCTCGAGCCCCGGCCCGAGTGCTACGAGGATCGCGCCGGCGGACATCGCCGCGACCGCGAACCCGAACGACGCACGGACGCCGAAGGCATCGATCAGCGCCCCGCCGAGCGCCATCCCGGCCGAGAACCCGACGAACACCGCGGTCGTGATCCACGCGAACGCCTCCGCCGCGGTGCCGCGCTTGGCGACCGCGTCGATCAGCCCGTACGCGGACATCACGACCGGCGCGATCGGCACGCCGGCGAGAAATGCGAGCACCGCCATGCTCGGCAGCGACCACCCAAGCAGCGGCAGCGAGATGCCAACAACGAGCAACAGCGAGGAGAAACGCAACATGCGCACGGGCGACACGGTCACGTGCGCACCGGCGAGGAGCCCGCCGACGAGGCTCCCGCACGCGAAGAGCGCCAGGGGAATGCTTCCGAGCTCGGCGCCACCGTGATCCTCGGCGAAGGCGGGGAACCCGACCTCGGTCGCGCCGAACCCGACGCCGAGACACACGGAGAGGCTGATGATGGTCATCACGCCGCGCGACTCGAGCGCGCCCAGGATCGACCCCGCATGCCTCTCGTCCGGACGCCACGCGCGGACCGGAGGGGCGAGCGCGATGAGCGTCGTGCCGACACCGCCGATCACCGCCGCGACGCCGAGAGCGAGAACAGGCGAGACGGCGGCGGTGAGCAGCGCGACGAGTAGAGGGCCGACGATGAAGGTGATCTCCTGCAGCGACGCTTCGATCGCGTACGCGGCGGCACGCAGCTCCGCGTCGACGAACATCCGCGGCCACAGCGCGCGCAGCGACGCACCGACCGGCGGCATCAGGGCGCCTGCCGCCCCGGCACAGACGGCGATCGCCGCGAGCGGCGCGTCGAGCAGCGCGAGCGCGCAGACGCCCGAACAGGAGAGCCGGAAAGATGAGCGCCCGGGGAAGCAGGATCCGCGTCTGGCCGCGCCGGTCGACGAGGCGGCCCGCGATCGGCGCTCCGACCGCGGTCGCCACGAAGTAGGCGCCCGAGACCGCGCCCGCCGCCGAATAGCTGCCGCCGTTCTCGCGCACGAGCAGCAACAGGGCCAGCCCGATCATCCCCATCGGCAGCCGCGCAAGTAGTCCGCTCAGGACGAGCCGCCTGACGTGCGGAACGTGGAAGAGAGCGCGGTAGCGCGCCAGACCGAGCGGCGGGACGGCTTCCGTCACGGGATCCATCATCTAGGCTCGGCGTGGATGAAGGTCGAACCACTCCTCTACGGCGACCGGAAGGTCTACACCGTCGCGAGCTTCAACCGCGGCGTCGCCGACTGGCTCCAGCGGCTGCCGACGCTGTGGATCGAAGGCGAGATGACCGAGCTTCGCCGGTCCGGATCGCTGGGGCAGTGTCTTCTTCACGCTCAAGGATCCAGCCGACGGCGCCTGCCTGCCCGCCTCGATCCCGAGGCGGACGTTCGATGCGCTGAAGCTCGACATCGTCGACGGCGAGCGGATCCATGTGCTCGGGCGTCCCGAGCTCTTCGCCGCGAAAGGCGAGTTCAGGCTGCGCGCTCTCTCGCTCGAGCGCTTCGGGCTCGGCGCACATCTCGCTGCGATCGAGCGGCTGAAGCAGACGCTCGCGGACGAAGGGCTCTTCGACGCGGCGCGCAAGCGCCCGTTGCCGCGCTTCCCGCGCCGGATCGGGCTCGTCACGGGCAGCGACGCCGCCGCGCGCCGCGACGTGATCACGACGATCCACACGCGCTTTCCGCCCGCGCGCATCCTCGTCGCGGAGACCCTGGTGCAGGGACCGCGGGCGGCGACGGGCATCGTCGAGGCGCTGCGGTCGATCGGCCGTGAGCCGGGCATCGACGTCGTGATCCTGACGCGAGGCGGAGGCAGCTTCGACGACCTGCTGCCTTTCAGCGACGAGAGCGTGGTTCGCGCCGTCGCCGCGTGCCCGGTCCCGGTGGTGTCGGCGGTCGGGCACGAGCAGGACACGCCGCTCTGCGACCTCGCCGCTGACGTGCGCGCGTCGACGCCGACGGCGGCCGGCAAGCTCGTCGTGCCGGATCTCGAAGCCCTGCGGGTCGAGCTCACCCGCGCAGGCAGCTCGCTGGAGCGGAGTGTCCGCCGGATGATCGTGCGCGAGCAGGAGGGGCTCACGCGTACCCGATCGGCCCTGGAGCGCGGCGCGCGCAGCACGCTCGATCGAGACCGGGCTCGGCTCTCGCTCCTCCGTGACCGGCTGCGTCGAGGACCTGCGCTCCTCGTCGAGCGACGGCGCTCCACGGTCGAGCGCGCGGCCGGCCAGCTTGCAGCGCTCTCTCCGCGGGCGACGCTCAGCCGGGGCTATGCGATCGTGCGGGCCGGCGACTCGGTCCTGCGGGACACCGAAGGGCTGGCACAGGGCACCCGCGTGGACGTCGAGCTGGCCGAGGGCGGCTTCGGCGCCCGCGTCGAGGACGTGCGGCAGTGACCGAGCTCGACCTTCGAGATCGGCGCAGCAAGAGCTGGAGCAGATCGTCGAGCGGCTCGAGCGAGGCAACGCCGGCCTCGACGAGGCGATCAAGCTCTGGGAGCGCGGCGAGGAGCTGCTCCGCTTCTGTCTTGCCCGTCTGGAGACCGCCGAGGGGAAGATCGAGGAGCTGGCGCAGCGCGCCGCGGAGGCGGCACCGCTTTCGCCGGGTGACGACGCGGGATAGAATCGCGCGATGGCCCGCCCTTCGACCGAGACGATTGCCAGAGTGCCCCTGTTCTCGGGCCTGGAGAAGCGCGACCTCGAGCGGATCGCCGACTCGTTCAAGGAGCGGAACTACTCCGCCGGCGACACGATCGCGGGCGAAGGTCAGGGCGGCGCCGGCTTCTTCATCATCGGCGAGGGAAACGCGAAGGTCACCGTGCACGGCGAGGACCGGGCCACGCTCGGCCCCGGCGACTACTTCGGCGAGATCGCGCTGATCGACGAGGGCGCGCGCACGGCAACCGTCACCGCCGACACGGACATGAAGACCTACGCGATGACGTTCTGGGAGTTCCGCCCGATCGTCGAGACCGACTCCCGCATCGCGTGGAAGCTCGTCCAGGCGCTCGCGCACAAGCTGCGCGAAGCCGACGCACGGCAGTCGTCCCAGTCCGCCTAGACGAGACGCCTGCCCAGCGCGACGAGGTCGTCGTGCGCACGGTCCGGGTCGCCCGATAGGGCGACGGTCTCGACGTCCGGCAGCGGCTCGGCAACCAGGCCGCCAAAGACCACGCAGCGCGTGCCCGCCTCGAGCGACCGCCGGACGACCTCGCCCGGCGCCTTCCCCAACAGCGTCGTCGAGTCGACACGCCCCTCGCCGGTGACGACGAGGTCGTAGGCACCGGGCTCGAAGCCGACGGCGTCGAGCACGAGCGATGCGCCGGGTGTGAGGATCGCGCCGAGCGACGCGAGCGCGGCGCCGAGCCCGCCGGCGGCACCACCTCCGGGACCGGAGTCGGGAAACTCGGCGAAGCGCCGCTCGAGCTCGGCGATCTCCGTCCGGTCCGGCGCCCTTCTGCGGCCCGAACAGGCGCGGCGCCTCGCCGAGCGTGGCCGTTACGTCGCAGGCGACCCTGGCCGGGACACGGAGGTCCTGGACGAGCTCGAGAAAGCCGACTCCCGCGTCCATCGTCGCTGTCCCGCCGAGCGCGAGCAGCAGCGCCGCCGGCCGATCGTCGAGCACGGCAAGGACGAGCTCTCCGAAGCCGCGGCTGGATGCTTCGAGCGGGTCGAGCCGGCGTGGATCGAGCGGCACTGCGGCCGCAGCCTCGACGACCGCCGTACCGTCCGGAAGGCGGAGCCAACGTGCCCGCCGCGGGCGGCCGAACGCATCGTGAACCTCGGCCTCGAGCCACTCGCCGCCGAGCGCGAGCCACAGCGCCTCCGCCGTTCCCTCACCGCCGTCGGCGACCGGGAGCTCATCGGCTTCCGCCCCACCGTCGCGAAGCCCCGCCGCGAGCGCGGCTGCGGCAGCGGCAGCCGAGAGGACGCCCTTGAGGCTAGCCGGACACGCCAGCGCGCGCACGAGCGGCCTCCGGGCGCTGCTCCTCCTCGTCCTCGTCCACGTCTCGAAGTTCCTCGCTCGCATCCGGCATGCGGCGCAGCATCGCGAACGAGAGGCCCTCGCGCGCGAGGAAGATCAGGCCGACGCCGACGCCGACGGACATCTCGACGAACTGAAGGATGATTCCGTACGCGAATCCGGTCGAGTAGGAGACTCCGTACCGGACGAGCGGCAGGGCAACGGCCGCCTGGAGCAGGCCGAAGTTTCCGGGCCACAACGGGAAGATCGTCGCGACGTTCATCAGCAGCAGCACGAGCCCGGCCGCCGGCAGCGGCGCGTGGATGTTGAAGGCGCGCATCGACACATAGACGGCGAACAGCTGCAGGACCCAGCCCGCGGTCTGCAGGAGGATCGCCCCTGCAGCCGGAAGCGGCGAGCGGAGCACCGCGAGGCCCTGGCGGGCCATCACGAGAAGCCGCCGCAGCGGCCGCGCGCCTTCGAGACTGGGCCGCCGGTGTCTCCGCTTCGCACCGGCAACGCCGAGGGCGAAGAGCAGGACACCGAGCACCAACACGATGATCAGGCTCGTTACCGCCCAGTGCGGGATCTTCGCGGTCGAGAAGACGTACGCCACGAGCAGGAGCGCCGGAAAGAGGTCGAAGAGCCGGTGCGCGAAGACCGTGCCGACGAGAGTGCCGGTCGTCCCAGGCCCGTGCGGGAGGTGACGTCGCAGGACGGCGACGCGCGCGAGCTCCCCGATCCGGCCCGGCAGCACCGCGTTCGCCAGCAGCCCGATCGAGAAGGCCGAGAAGACCTGGTCGAAACGCGGCCGCGGCGGGTCGAGCGCCTGGTCGATCGTCAGTCGCCAGGCGAGCGACCGCGCCAGCACCGACAGCAGGTTGAGACCGATCGCGAACACGATCCACGCCCAGTCGACGAGATTGAACGCGCGGGCGACGAGCCCCCAATCGGGGCCGCGCCACCAGAGGAGGGCGACGACTGCAACGAGGGAGGGGAACACGAGCGCGGCCCGGAACCAGGGACTGCGCGGGACGTATCTCACGCAGCGACCTGCTTGTCGACGCCACGGGCTGACTCGTAGATCGTCACCAGGCGACGGGCGATGTCCGACCAGGAGTACCGGTCGATCGCGAGCTGCCTGGCGGCGGCGCCGAGCGTTTCCCGCCGGGACTCGTCCTCGAGCAGGGCCGCGACTGCTTCGGCGAGCGCGCCCGCATCGTCCGGTGGGACGGCGACGGAGGTCTCCGGCGTCATCACGTCACGGTACCCGGGGATATCCGAGGCGACCACCGGCGCGGCGCAAGCGAAGGCGCGCGTCAGAACCATCCCGAAGCTCTCGCCGCCGAGCGACGGCGCGACGAGTGCCTTGGCCGAGGCGAGCTCGGCGGTCAGGTCTTCCTGGCTGAGGAAGCCCAACACGTCGATGCCGTCGTCAGGGACCCGCAGGCGCGTGAGCAGAAGCCGCACGGCGAGCGGGTCGGCGCCGGCGATGCGCAGCCTCGCGCCCGTGCGCTTGCGGACGGCGGGCCAGGCGCGCAACAACACGTGCAGCCCCTTCCTCGACTCGTGCCGGCCGGCGAACACCACGCGGTGCTCCCGGCCGCCCGACTCGATCCCGTCCGGGATCAGCACGCCGTTCGGAACGATCTCGTACTCGCCCGGCAGCCATCGCTGCGCCGAGGCGCGCGCCTGCTCGGAGACCGCGATCCGCCGATCGAGCCGTTCTTCCAGGAAGCCCCAGACCGGTGTCGCGAGCCGCATCCAGCCGAGCTCGCCGCTCGCATGGTGCGTACCGACCATCGGGCCGTCCCAGAACGCGAGCGCCGCGATGCAGGGCGTCGGGGTCATCGGCTCGTGCAGATGCAGCAGGTCGAAATCCGCATTCCTGAGCACGCGCCGCATGCGGAGGATCGACCGGGGGCTGAGAATGATGTTCGGCAGCGAGCCGTTCGCGGGCACGATCACCGAGCGTCCGATCGGGATCACCTCGGGCGGCGGCTCTCCGTGCCGGCCGACCCGCGGGTGGAGCGCGCGGGTGAACTGACCTGGCGGATCGTTGCCCATGATCAGCCGGACCTCGTGTCCGAGGTCGCGGAGCGCGGCCGCCTGGAGCTCCGCGTGCTCTACCACGGCGCCCCAGAAGGACCACGAAAACGGGACGACGATGCCCACCTTCATCTACGCACGGAGTCTATGCGCGCCTGCACAATGCACCTGTGCGCCTCGAGGGAGTCCATCACGTGACGCTGATCACCGGCGACGCACCGCGGAACGTGGACTTCTACACGCGCGTGCTGGGGCTCCGGCTGGTCAAGAAGACCGTCAATCAGGACGACCCGACCGTCTACCACCTCTTCTACGCCGACGAGAAGGGGAGCGCCGGCTCGGACATCACGTTCTTCGAGTATCCCGGTGCCGCGCGCGGCAAGGCAGGCCCCGGCATGGTGCACACGATCGTCTGGCGGGTCGGCTCGGAGGATTCGCTCGACTTCTGGGAGCAGCGTCTCGAGGGTGAGGCCGGGAACGTCACGCGCTCCGGCGAGAGCCTCTCCTTCGAGGATCCGGAGGGAGTACGGCACGAATTCGCCGTCGACAAGACCGACGATCAGCCGCTCTCGGCGAAGCATCCCGAGATCCCCGAGGAACACGCACTCCGGGGGTTCGCCGGCGTTCGGGCCTACGCGGTCGACCCCGGGCGGAGCAGCGGCATGCTGGAGGACACGCTCGGCTTCAAGCTCGATGGCGACCACACCTGGGAGGCCCGCGGCGACCGGCGCGGCGGCTTCTACGCCTACGACACAGCGCCGGAAGGCCGGGGCATCCCTGGCGCGGGCACGGTCCACCACGTCGCGTGGGCGACGAACATGGACGAGCAGGATGCCTGGCAGGAGCGGGTTGCCGAGGCGGGCTTTCGGCCGACGCCGGTGATCGACCGCTTCTACTTCAAGTCGATCTACTTCCGCGAGCCGAACGGGATCCTGTTCGAGCTCGCGACGCTCGGGCCTGGATTCGCGACCGACGAGGATCCCGAGCACCTCGGTGAGCGCCTGTCGCTGCCGCCGGCGTTCGAGCATCTGCGCGAGCAGATCGAGCCCGCGCTGACGCCGCTGCCGAACCCCCGCGCATGACGCTGCAGGTTCTGGAGCGGCCCGCTGCGGGCGAGCCGCAGGGATCGCTCGTACTCCTGCACGGGCGCGGCGCGGACGAATACGACCTGCACCCGCTCCTCGACGCGCTCGACCCCGAGCGCCGGTTGCACGGCGTCACTCCACGCGGGCCGCTTGCGCTGCCGCCGGGAGGTGCCCACTGGTACCGGCTCGGCGGCATTCCGACTCCGGAGCCCGAGACCTTCTGGCCGAGCTTCGTCGCGCTCGGCGAGCTCCTTGACGGGCTTCCTCAGCCGATCGTGCTGGGAGGCTTCTCACAGGGAACGGCGATGACCTGGGCGCTCAGCCTCGGTCGTGGGCCGGCGAAGCGCCCCCTGGCGATCATCGCCCTCTCCGGCTTCATCCCGAACGTCGAGGGGCTCGAGATCGACGTCTCGGACCTGGACGGCTATCCGGTGGCGATCGCCCACGGCGCTCTCGACCCGGTGATCCCCGTCGACTGGGGCCAAGCGGCACGCGACGAGCTCGTCGCCGCCGGTGCCGACGTCGCCTACCACGAGTCCCTCGTCCCGCACACGATCGACCCCGAGATCATCCCGGCGCTTCGCGGCTTCCTCGCCGCCGCTATCGACGCACGCGGGTGACGCGTTCGCAGTCGCGGGCAACGCGATCAGTGGGGTCGGCCTGAACGACGTCCCGGCCGGCACCACACACGATCGTGTCCCGGGCACGGTCGCGGGCAAGGATCGTGTCGTTTCCGGCACCCGCGAAGAGACGATCGGCGCCGGTACCGCCCACGAGCGTGTCAGGGCCGCTCAAGGCGTAGAGGACGTCGCGGCCGGCGAGCCCGAACAGGCTGTCCGGCCCGTTCGTGCCGCGGAGTGTGTCCCGCCTGGCGGTGCCCCTGCGGACCGTCCGCTGTACACCCTTCGCGGTGCCCGACGGGGGTGACGGCGAGAGCGCGGCAGCCTCGATCCTCAACGTCGCGTCGTTGTCCGCAGGGTTCGCGTCGGCCTGGCGCGCACGTGCGGAGGCAGTGATCACGACCGGCCCCGGGCCGGTCACGGTGACTGCAAGACGAACCGTGCCGGGTGGGCCGAGGAAGTCGAGGTCGCAGACGAAGGGTGGGCCGGCAACGCAGCCGGGGCCACGATCGGACGCCGAGCCCGAGATGGTGATGTTCGCGGACGGCGAGACCGTGACAGCGACACCCTCCGCGAGACCGCCCTTGTTCGCCACGGTGAGCGTAAGGTCGAGACGGTCGCCAACCTTGACGCTCCCCGCGGGAGCGGCCCAGGTCGTGACGAGGTCAGCGCCACCGCCGCCACCTCCGCCGGAGGAGGGCGGTTGGGTCGCGGGAGGCGGCGGAGGCGGTGGCGGAGGTGCATCCGGGACGAAGTGGTAGACGTGGACGCCCCACTGGGCGAAGTCGTCCGTGAACGAGCCGTTCGAGACGGCGATCGACCGCCCCTCGGTGTAGACCGTCCCGGTCGAGACCGTCGCGGGGAGCGAGCCGATCGTCACGCGTGCCGTGCCCGGGCCGTGGCGGGCCGCGATGACCCAGAGATCCCCGGCGTTGCCTTGCCGGCTGATCGCCTGCGTCGTCGCATCGTTTGCCGTCAACGTCTGGGTCGTGGCCGGATTCACGAGTGCCGGCGCCAGCGGGCTCAGCGAGTTGATCTCGCCGAGGAGCGGCTTCAGCACGGAGCTCCAGAAGCTCCAGTTCCAGCCGTACTGGCGTGTCGCTGGCGGTCCAGCAATTCGGGTTGTTGCCCCCGTAGAAGGCAATGCTGCGGGCGCCGTTGAGGATCGCGTCGTAGAGCATGTAGCGCTCCTGCGCGAACGTCGGCAGCCTGAAGTTGCCGCTCGAGTCGTAGCTCCCGCTCGCGCAGACCTGCAGCGTCGTCCACACCGCACGGCTCGGCGTGACGGACGCGATCGTGTTCGTCCACGTGCCGACATCGTGGAGGTTCGGTGCCGAGGCGGCGAGCGTCACCGGGTAGACGTCGACGCCGTGGATGTCCGTGACGGGCGTGTATTGAGCGAGCTGCTGCGCGTTGCCGCGTGGGGCCTGAATCGTCACCCAGGCGTGCTCCGAGTCGAGCACCGGCTCACCGCCGCACCAGCTCGCGGTTCCGCGGCCGGTGGCGCGGCAGTAGGCGAATTGGAGCGCGCTGGGAACAATCCCGCTCCACAAGGGCTCGTCGGCGCCCTTCCACATCCCGATCGCGGGGCCGCCGGAGTCGCTCTCGAGCTGGGTCACGACCTGCTCGAGCAGCGCGTCCTGCGCTGAGCCGGCCGTCGCCCGGGCGACCGTGCTCAGGTTGACCCAGGTGTGGAGGCCGTTGGCCGCCGCTGCTCGGTTCTGCTCCTTCGCGTCCTCGATGTCCGCGGCTGTCCAGGCCACGGTCGCCGGACCGATCTTGAGGTATGTCGCTCCCGCGGAGGCGACCTCTGCCAGCGCATCTCTACCGCCCGGAGTCGTCGTTCCCGGCTCCGGCCCCTTCGCAAGCACGATCGGGAACGTCTTCGCGCCGTCGAGGAGAACGGTGCCGGCGGAGTCGCTGCTCGTGGTCGCCGCAGCGGCGCCGCTCGCGTAGACGGCGGCAACGATTGCCAGCACTCCGATCAAGTGGCGAACCACGATCTGGACCCCTCCCCATCTCCGCTCGCCTGCGGACGCGCCCAGGGTAGCGCCAACTCGCCGTTTCGTCCTGTGAATACACTCGGTCCGATGTTCGACGAGGGCCTCGCCGAGCTCCACACCCACCTCGGCGGCTCCGTCGCGTCCGAGATCCTCTGGTCGCTGGCGCACGAACAGGGAATCGCGCTTCCGGTCAAGGACTACTGGGAGTTCGACGCGCTCGTCACGGTCTCCGACCCGCGCGGCGTCGCGAACCTCGACGCGCTCGACCGGATCTACCACTGGACCGAGCTGATCCAGTCCTCCCCGCTCGCGGTCGAGCGCTCGGTGCATGCGGCGATCGGGGGCGCATACCGCTCGCAGCGGATCACGACGCTCGAGCTCCGCTTCAACCCGATGAAGCGCAACCGCGGCGGCGAGCGGGATCTCGACCACATCATCCTCGCGGCCGTCCGAGGCCTCGACGTAGCCCGTCTCGAGTACCCGCAGGTGCGGTGCGGGCTGATCCTGATGATGGACCGCACCTTCGCGCCGCGGCAGAACGAAATCGTCGTCGAGAAGGCGATCCGCTGGGCCTCGCGCGGCGTGGTGGGAGTGGACATCGCCGGGCCTCGTCCCGGCGGCGGCCGGTACGACTACACGCAGATCAAGCCGATGGTCGAGACGGCGCGTGAGGCCGGCCTCGGCGTCACGATCCACGTCGGCGAGGAGGGCGAGACGGGCGCGGAGGAGCTGGGCGAGGTGATCGAGCACCTGCGGCCGGAGCGGATCGGTCACGGCATCCTCGCGGCGCGCGACCCCGAGCTCATGCGACAGCTGCGGGAGGCCGGCACCGTGCTCGAGATCTGCCCCACCTCCAACCTGCTCACGAAGGCTCTCGCCAACGAGGACGCGGTTCGCGACACCTTCCGGACCTTCGTCGAGCACGGCGTCGCCTTCACGATCGCGACCGACGGGCCGGAGATGATGCACACCCACCTCCGCGACGAGCTGGAGCTGCTCGAGCGAATCGGCGCCCTCACGCGCGAGGAGCTCGAGCTGGCGAACCGCCGCGGCCACGAGGCGAGCTTCATTCCCCATTAGTGGAATCAGTCGCCACGCGCGGGCGTTGCGTTAGACATGGCCGCTCGCTGGAAGTTCCTCCTCGCCCTCTGGACCGTGTACCTCGTCTGGGGCTCGACGTACGTCGCGATCAAGATCTCCGTGCGGACGCTGCCCGCGTTCCTCTCCGCCGGCTTGCGCTTCCTGCTCGCGGGCGTGCTGCTGGCGTTGATCCTGACGCTGCTCGGCCGGAGCCTCCGGGTCACGCGCCGGGAGCTCGCATCCTCGGCGCTGCTCGGCCTCGCGCTGCTCGGGCTCGGCGTGGGGGTCGTGACGCTCGCCGAAACGCGAATCGACTCGAGCACGGCCGCGATGATCGTCGGCTCGGTGCCGCTGCAGGTGATCCTGCTGCGCACCCTGGCACGCGAGCGGGTCGCGCTCGCCACGAAGCTGAGCGTGCTCGTCGGTCTCGCGGGGCTCGCCCTGATCGTGTTCCCCGGCATCGACGGCTCCTCCAGCGCGATCGGCCTCGCGCTGATGGTCGGTGCGACCGTCTCGTGGTCGCTCGGCTCGTTCTTCGCCCACCGCCTGCCGCTACCGGAGGACGGCTTCGTTGCGACGACGTGGGAGATGTTGTGCGCTGCGCTCTTCCTGCTCGTGCTCGGGACCGCCACCGGCGAGGTCGGGAACATCGATCCTGGCGCCTTCAGCCTGGAGTCCATCGCAGCCTGGCTCTACCTCGGCATCGCAGGCACCCTGATCGGCTTCACCGCGTACGCCTGGCTGCTCGGGAACGCACCGATCTCGAAGGTGGTCACGCACCAGTACGTGAATCCGCTCGTCGCGATCCTGCTCGGCGCTGTCCTACTGGACGAGCAGATCACGCTGACCACCGGCCTCGGCGCCGCGCTGATCGTCGGCTCGGTCTTCGTCGCCGTGCGGCAGGAGAGCTCTAAGCGCCCCGCGCGTGCCAGTCGAAGCCAGCTCGCGGTAGCCCGAGCGAAACGCGGCTCGACCAGGCGGCGCGCATCCGCACCCTCCTAGCCGTGGGCTGGACCGACCGCCCGCACCGGCGGTCGTCGGGTACGGCTCGAGGTCGTTCATGAAGCCCGGCTGCGCCTCGACCCGCTCGAGCCACGCCTCCACCGCGGGATAGTTCGCGAGCTCGATGCCGGCGTCGCCGGCGACGTGGGTGTAGGCGTAGAGGCCGATGTCCGCGACGGAGTAGTCGGCGCCAAGCAGAAATGGGCTCGCCGCGAGCTGCCGCTCGAGGACGTCGAGCGAGTGCCTGCCGACCTTCTGCCAGCGCGCGACGAGCGCCTCGTGCCCTTCCGCCCGGCCGGTGAGGATCCAGAAGCGGCCGGTCCCGATGTTCGGCTCGAGCAGGTTCTGCTCGAAGAAGAGCCACTGCGCGGCGCGCGCTCGGCCGAGCTTGTCGGCCGGAAGGAGCGACGTTCCCTCGGCCAGGTAGAGAAGGATGGCACCCGACTCGGCGAGATGCTCCCCGGACTCGAGCTCGAGCACCGGCGTCCGCCCGGCTGGGTTCCGCGCCATGTGCTCCGGTGTCTGCGACTCGCCCGCGAACAGGTCGACCGGTACTCGTTCGAGCTCGAGACCGAGCTGGGCCGCAAGGAGGCGCACCTTGTAACAGTTGGCGGAGGCAGCGAAGTCGTAGAGCCGGAGCACAGTTACGCCCCGTTCACCTGCGAGCGCTGATGCGCGAGGTAGTCCAGGAGATCGGACCGCGTCAGGATCGCCGTCGGCCGGCCTGCCGCCGCGACGACGACCGCCGCGTTCGGGCCCGAGAGGTCGGCGAAGACCTGATCGAGCGAATCGCCGACGTCTACCGTCGCAAGCGGTGGCTGCATCAACGCCGCCACGTCCTCGTTCAGCGCGTCCGGGTTCTTGAAGACGCGGTCGAGGACGCCCCGCTCCTGCAGCGAGCCGACGACGTCCGCGAGTGAGTCCGTGTCGCCGTCGCGCACGACCGGGAGTTGCGAGATCGAGTAGCGCTGCATCAGCTCGATCGCCTGGCCGACCTTCGCGTGCGACTCGATCGTGACCAGATCCGGCACCTCGTGCTCCTCGCCGCGTTTGAAGCGAAGCACTTGGTCGATCGTGGGCGTCGGCGTGCGGCGCTCGAGGAAGCCGTACTGGAGCATCCAGTTGTCGTCGTAGAACTTCGAGAGGTACGACCGGCCGGAGTCGGGAAGCAGCGTGAGGATCGTCGCGTCCGACCCGAGATCCTTCGCGACTTCCAGCGCTGCCCAGATCGTCGTCCCCGCAGACCCGCCCGCGAGAATTCCCTCCTCCCGCGCCAGCCGCCGCGCGGTCACGAACGAGTCGCGATCCGAGACGCGCACCCAGCGGTCGACCACGTCCCGCGACATCGTCACCGGCCACGTGTCCTTGCCGATCCCCTCGACGAGATACGGGTGGGTGTCCTCGGAGGTGTAGATCGAGCCCTCCGGATCGGCGCCGACGATCAGGAGGTCCGGGTTCTGCTCCTTCAAGTAGCGCCCGGCGCCGGAGATCGTGCCGCCGGTGCCGACGGAGATGACAACCGCGTCGATCTCGCCTCCGGTCTGTTCCCAGATCTCGGGGCCGGTCGTCTTGTAGTGCGCCTCCGGATTCGACATGTTCGAGTACTGGTCGGGCTTGTAGCCGCCCGGAATCTCCTCGGCGAGACGGTCGGACACCGAGTAGTAGCTCTCGGGCGAGTCGTGCTCGACGGCCGTCGGCGTGATCACGACCTCGGCGCCGTAGGCGCGCAGCATCGCGATCTTCTCCTGGCTCATCTTGTCCGGCATGACGAAGATGCAGCGGTAGCCGCGGGCGGCTGCGGCGATCGCCAGCCCGACGCCGGTATTGCCGGAGGTCGGCTCGACGATCGTCCCACCCGGCTTGAGCTTTCCCTCGCGCTCCGCGGCCTCGATCATCGCCATCCCGATCCGGTCCTTGTTGGAGCCGCCGGGGTTCAGGTACTCGAGTTTCGCGAGCAGCGTCGGCTGGACGTCGCGGCCGATTCGATCGAGGCGGACGATGGCTGTCTCGCCGATGAGGTCGAGTAGGGTCGGGTACGCGCGGGCCATGACCGGCGCAAGCCTACCGCCAGCGCAATCGCCGAAAGGGGCTTCTGTGGCGTTCATCGAGTCGATCGAAGACATCGGCGACGGACCTCAGAGAAACATGAGAAGCGTCTTCGCCCACCGGCCTGCCGTGTACGACGCGTGGCAGCAGCTCCTCGGCGCGGTCACGGCGGAGATGGACGAGCGGCGGTACGAGCTCGTGACGCTGGCCGCGGCCGGCAGCCTGCGCTCGAGCTACTGCGCGCTGGCCCACGGTCAGGTGCTCCTCGAACGTCACGTCTCGGAGGCCGAGCTGCTCACGCTGGCCCTGGACCCCGACTCCGCGCCGATCACGCCCGTGGAGGCCGCTGCGATGCGGCTCGCGCGCAAGCTCGTGAAGGACGCGACCTCGGTGTCTTCCGACGACATCGGCGAGCTACGGCAGCTCGGCCTGTCCGATGCCGAGATCTTCGACATCGTCGCCGCGGCGGCGGCGCGCTGTTTCTTCAGCAAGACCCTCGACGCGCTCGGCGTCCAACCAGACGCGGAGTACGCGGAGCTGGCGCCGGCACTCCAGGAGGCGCTCGTCACGGGCCGCCCGATTGCTGAGCCGCACTAGATCCCCTTGCAACTTGCGTGCAGGCGTTGGAAAGTCCAGCTTGAACAACGTCCCCAAAGCAATCTGAACGAAAGGACGAACGACCGATGCCCAATATCTCCACACTCTCGCGTGGAACTCAACTCCTCGTAGGGGCGGGAGTGCTGCTTCTGATCGACATGTTCCTGGACTGGCAGAGCATCGACCTCGGCCCGATCTCGGCCGGCCAGAACGCGTGGAGCGGCTTCTGGGGCGTCATCATGGGCCTCGCGCTGCTCGTGCTACTGGCCTGGGTCATCGCACGCGTCTTCGACGTGAAGCTGCCGACCGAGCTTCCGGAAGGCTCGATCATTGTCGGTCTCGGCGCGCTCATCTTCGTCTTCGCGCTGCTCAAGAACCTGATCGACGACTACTCCACGATCTGGAGCTACATCGGCGTCCTGCTCGCCGCCGGCGTGGCCTACGGTGCCTGGCTCCGCTACGGGGAGACTGCGTCGACCTCACCCGCGGCGCCCAGCGAGCCGATCGCCCCGACTCCGCCACCACCCTCCAGCCCGCAGGGCGATGGCGAGGCCCCCGGCGCGTAGCGCAGCTCGAATCAGTGGCGGAAGTGCCGGCGCCCGGTGAAGACCATCGAGGCGCCGGCACTCTCCACTGCGGCGACCACGTCCGAGTCCCGCTTCGAACCGCCTGGCTGGATCAGCGCGGACACCCCGGCATCGAGAGCGAGTCTCGGCCCGTCGGGGAAGGGGAAGAACGCATCTGAGGCGAGCACGGCGCCGTCGAGCGAGTGGCCCAGCTCGTTCGCCTTCTCGACGGCGATCCGGACGGCGTCGACCCGACTCATCTGACCCGCCCCGATCCCGATCGTCTGCAGGTCCCTGGCGATCACGATCGCGTTCGACGACACGTGCTTGCACACGCGCCAGGCGAAGAGCAGATCTCCCCACGTTGCTTCCGAGGGCTGCCCGGCCACGACTTCCATTCCCTCGCGGTCGGCGACGTCCCAGTCGCGGTCCTGGACGAGCAGACCACCGAGAACGCGCTTGTAGTCGCGCTCCGACGCCTCGGTCGAGCGCCGCTCGAGGTCGTTGAGAATGCGAATCGACTGCTTCTGGATGAGGGCCTCGAGCGCCACCTCGTCGTAGCCGGGCGCGAACAGCACCTCGACGAACTGCTCGGCGAGCCGCTCGCCCAGATCAGCGCTGACCGCCCGGTTGAGGACGACGACGCCGCCGTACGCAGAGATCGGGTCGGCCGCGAGGGCGCTGTCGTAGGCCTCCTCGATCGACGCACCGACCGCGACTCCGCACGGGTTCGCGTGCTTGACGATCACGCACGCCGGCAGCGTGAACTCGCGGACGGCCAGACGTGCTGCGTTCAGGTCGTTGAGGTTGTTGAACGAGAGCTCGCGGCCGTGCAGCTGCTCGACGCGCGCCAGCAGGTGCGTCCGCGCACCGCGCTCCGAGTAGTACGCGGCGCCCTGATGGGGGTTCTCGCCATAGGCGAGGTCCATGGCCTTCTCGAACACGGGCACGAAGACGGGCGGAAATGCCTCGCGTCCCGCGAACCAGCTTGCGATCGCCGCCTCGTACGACGCCGAGGTGGCGAACGCCGTCGCCGCCAGGCGACGACGCGTGTCGTGCGAGACCTCGCCCGTCTCCCGTAGCTCGCCGAGCACGAGCTCGTAGTCGGCGGGCCGGCACACCGGCGCGACGTGCGCAAAGTTCTTGGCGGCGCCACGAAGCATCGACGGCCCGCCGACGTCGATCATCTCCACGGCCTCCTCCTCCCGGACGCCGTGCTCGCGCGCGACCTGCTCGAACGGATACAGGTTCACGCAGACGAGATCGAAAGTTGGGATCCCGTGTGCGTCGAGCGCGGCCAGGTCGCCGGCCACCTCCCGCCGCGCCAGGATGCCGGCGTGGATGTGTGGATGGAGGGTCTTCACGCGCCCACCGAGCATCTCCGGAAACTCGGTCACGCTCTCGACGGGCGTCACTCCGAGCCCGAGCTCCTCGATGTAGGCGGCTGTCCCGCCGCTGGCGACGAGCTCCCAGCCGAGCGTGTCGAGGCCCTTGACGAAGCCGTCGAGCCCGGTCTTGTCCCAGACAGAAATCAGTGCACGCATAGCTCTTTCACCACCTCGGGCAACAACCGGTGCTCGATTGCGTGGATCCGCTCGATGAGCGTCTCGCGCGGCTCGACGGGCAGCGGCTCTTGCCGGATCACGTCCCCAGTATCCAAACCCTCGTCGACGAGGTGCACAGTCACCCCGGTCGTCTCCACACCGGCCGCGAGCGCATCGTCGATGGCGCGCGCGCCCGGAAACTCCGGCAGCAGCGACGGATGCACGTTGACGATCCGTCCCGGGTAGCGGTCGAGAAAGACCGTGGTCAGAAGCTGCATGTAACCGGCACAGACAACGAGTTCGACTCCTTGCGCCGCCAGCCAGGCGCCCATCGCCTCGTCGCGCTCGGCCCGGGAGCGATAGGAGTCGAGCTCGAAGACCTCGGCGGCGATACCAGCCCGCTCTGCCCGCGCGAGAGCGCGCGCACCGGCCCGGTTCGAGGCGACGGCCCGGACCGGGAGTCCCGCGTCGACCAGCGCCTGCAGGTTCGTACCCTCTCCACTGACGAGCACGCCGATCATGCCTCGACGATCCTTCCGATCACGAGATCGTCGCCCGGCTCCGGCAGAACCGCGCAGTAGCCGATGCCGAGGTTGAACACCCGGCGCGCCTCGTCCTCCTCGACGTGGCCGGCGAGCCAGGAGAACACCGGCGGCCGCTCCCAGGCCTCCCAGTCGAGCTCGGCTCGAAGGCCAGCCGGGACGACGCGGCTCAGATTGCCTTCGATCCCGCCGCCCGTGATGTGGGCGAACGCGTGGGCCGTCTCCCGCAGTCGCCGGACATCGTCCAGGTAGAGCTTCGTCGCCGCCAGCAGGTCCGGCCCGTCGTAGTCCTCGATCTCGAGCACCGACCGGACGAGCGTGAATCCGTTCGCGTGGATGCCGGCCGAGGGCAGACCGATCACGTAGTCGCCCGCGCGCACAGCCGAGCCGTCGATGAGCCGATCGCGCTCGACGATGCCGACGCACGTGGCTGCGAAGTCGAGCTCGTCCTCGCGATAGACACCAGGTAGCTCGGCGGTCTCGCCGCCGATCAGCGCCACCCCTGCAGCCCGACAGACCTCGGCGGCGCCCTCGACGAGCTCTGCGACTTGTTCGAGATCGATGCGGTTCGCAGCGACATAGTCGAGCAGGATCAGCGGGTCGGCGCCGCAGGTGATCACGTCGTTGATGCAGTGCGCCGCCATGTCGGCGCCGCACGCGCGCAGGGCTCCGCGCAGTCGCGCCAGCATCGGCTTTGTCCCGATCGAATCCGTGGAGGCGGCGAGCAGGCGACGGTCGTCGAGGGGGTGGAGTCCCGCGAAGGCGCCGAAGCCTTGCGCGCCGGTGGACTCGGCGGCTGCTCGCAGCCGCTCGACGATCCCTTCGGCGGTTGCGAGCGAGACCCCGGCGGCAGCGTACGTCCGGTCTTCGCTCACGGCTCAACTCTACGACCTCCCACGGTCAGCGGCTCATGGCTCTCTCATCAGCGACTCATAGCGTGCGCCTCGCACACCACAACGCACCGCCAAGGAGGATCGATGTCGAGCGAGCGAGCGACCGGAAGAACGCGAACGGCGGTTCTGGCCGCGGCGGGCGTCGTGGCGGTCATGACTCTCGCGGGCGCCACGCTGGTCGCCGCCGGAGACGGCAACAGACCCGCCCGCGATTCGTCGACCGCCGGTGCCTGTGACCGAAGCGCCTCCCGCAGGGTGATCCAACCAACAGCGGCTCAGCTCGCGGCGGCGGGACTCGGCAACCTGCCAATCGCAGCGAACAGCGAGCGCGTCGATCTCATCGCACCGCGGTTCTCGAACCCAACCCGAGTGACGAATCCGCTCTTCCCGATTGCCAGGCTGCACTCGGCGGTTCTAAACGGACAGGTCGACGGGAAGCCGTTCAGGACGGAGACGACCCTGCTGCCGCAAACCAGGATCATGGAGTGGACTGGACCGGCAGTGCGTCGAGGTGCTCGTCTCCCAGTACCTCGCCTACAGCGACGGTCGCATCGAAGAGGTCGCACTCGACCTCTATGCGCAGGACGACCAAGGCTCCGTCTGGTACTTCGGAGAGGACGTCTTCAACTACCAGGACGGCGTCATCGCCGACACCGGCGGCACCTGGTTCGCCGGCCAGGACGGCCCTGCGGCGCTGATCATGCCCGCCAAGCCCAAACCAGGTGACATCTACCGGCCGGAGAACATTGCCGGCCTCGTCTTCGAGGAAGTCACGGTGAAGGCGGTCGGCCAGACGGTCGACGGCCCACGCGGACCGGTGCACGGCGCGATCACGGTGGAGGAGCTCCACGACGATGGCACGAGAGAGCGCAAGGAGTTCGCGCCCGGCTATGGCGAGTTCTTCACCGGCTCGGGGCTTGACGTCGAAGCGCTTGCTCTTGCTGTGCCGACGAACGCGCGCAGCGGGCGAGTGCCCACGGCGCTCACGGCGTTTTCTGCGGGCGCGGATCGGGCTTATGAGCTGGCGTTGGCCGGAGACTGGAGGCGCGTCGGGGCGGTGGAGACGAAGATGACCGAGGCCTGGCAGGCGTACCGCCGGACGGGGAACGTGCCTCCGAGGCTCGTCAAGCCGACGAGTACCGCCCTCGCCGGTCTCGCCCGCTCGATCTCCGGTCGGAGCGCTGTAAAGGCCGCTCACGCGGCACTACAGGCCACCCAGGCAGGGCTCGACCTACAGCTCCAGTACCGGCCAGTCGCCGAGATCGACCGACGCCGGTTCGAGCTCTGGTTGCGGCAGGTGGTCGTGGACGCGCGCCGCGACGACCCGTCCGCCGTCGCCGGCGACATCGCGACGCTCGAGTGGATCCGCGACCGAGTCGCGCCTGGGCTCGACAAGGTCGGCGTTGCGCGCGTCGATACGCTTCTCCGCGAGCTCCGGTCGAGCTCCGCCGACGGAGACCTCGCGGCGACGGCCGAGACGGCGGTTGCACTGCGACGGGTGATCAGATGAGCAGCTCGGCCTGGAGCTGCGGGCGCCCTTGCGGCCCGCCGGGAAGGAAGCGGACAATCGAGTCCCCGACGTACACGTTCGTGCCGTCCCGCTCGGTATCGAGCAACTCGGCGAGCACGGCAGCCTTCGCATCAGGGTTGTCCGCGAGCAGATGGAGCTCGCCCAGCATCAGCTCTTTGCTCGCCCCGAGCAGCTCGTCGAGCCACTCGCGCGGCGGGTGCACTTCGAGCCGGAAACCGGCGTTCGTCGCGATGAAGGTGCGCCGGCCGCCGTGGGACTGAATCCGCAGCTCACGCTCGACGGCGCGGTCGATCAGGTCGGCGAACTCCTCCTCGTCGAGTGCGAGCCCGAAGTGGTCGACCCGCGGCAACTCCCACTGGCCGGGCTGGACGACGACGTTCACCGCTCCGCGTTCGAGCTCCGAGAGCCGCAGTTTGAACCCCATCTTGTCGAGGTCCTCCCACGAGATCCCGGCCTCGAACGACTGATACTCCTCGCCGATCCGGCCGTGCCGGGCAACGAGCGCGAACGCGAGCTTGCCGACGTAGCGCGCCTCCACCTGGCGCACGCGGCTCGTGACGAGGTGGTAGTGGAACAGCTTCACCGGCCTGATCCTAGAGTGGACGTGTGTTGACCGACTGGACTCTCGATCCGCTGCAGCTCGCTCCCGTCCTGCTCGCAGCGCTCGCGTATGCGATGCGGGCTCGGACGCTGCGCCGCCGCGGGACGCCCATGGCCCGCTACCGGATCTTCCTTTTCGCGCTGGGGATCGTGCTGCTTCTGGCCGCGTTCGCCTCCCCCATCGCCGCGATCGGCGAGAAGGAGCTCTTCAGCTTCCACATGCTGCAGCACGTCCTGATCGGCGACCTCGCACCGCTCTTCATCCTCGCGGGCCTCTCGGGGCCGATGCTGCGGCCGCTGCTCGCGTTTCGGACCGTCGAGCGTCTGCGCGTGCTCGCGAACCCGGTCGTCGCGCTACCAATCTGGGCGGCGAATCTCTATCTCTGGCACCTGCCGTTCCTCTACGAGGCAGCCGTCCGGCACTCGTCTGTCCACGCCCTCGAGCACATCTGCTTCTTCACGGCCGGGCTGATCATGTGGTTGCCGGTGCTCGAGACGCTCCCGGCGCCCGAGTGGTTCGGCACCGGCCCGAAGCTCGCCTACATCGCCTGTGTCCGCGTCGTCGAAACGGTGCTTGGAAATGTCTTCGTCTGGTCCGGCGCGGTCTTCTACGGCGTCTATGCGCGCGGCGACGAGCTGTGGGGAATCTCGCCGCTCCAGGATCAGGGTCTGGCGGGCGCCGTGATGATGATCGAAGGCTCGATCGTCACGCTCGTCGCGCTCGCGTGGCTCTTTCTGCGCCTGGCGCAGGAGGGCGAGCTGAGGCAGGAACTGCTCGAGCGCGGCCTCGACCCGCGCGCGGTGCAGCGGGCCGTCCGTTACGGCCGGGCGCAGGAGCTGGCCGGCCGACGCTGAACACGAACCTTCTGTGCGTTCCAACGGCGTTCACCACGTCGACCTGGTCGTCTCGTCGATCGAGCGCAGCCTGCCGTTCTACCGCGAGCTGCTGGCGCCCCTCGGCTACCACCGCATCGGGGAGGTCGAGGGCGAGCGCGGCGAGACGATCTGGTACCTCGCCGGCCCGGGCTGCGCGATCGGGCTCCGCCAGGCACAGTCGGAACAGGAACAACGTCTCGGCGGCGTCGACCGCTACCAGGTCGGGCTGCACCACCTGGCGCTCGAGGCCGTCTCGCGCTCGGTCGTCGACGAGCGGCACGAGTGGCTTGTCTCGACGGGCGCGACGATCGAGTCACCGCCGGGCGAGTACAGCTACATACCCGGCTACTACGCGGTTTTCTTCTACGACCCGGACGGGATCAAGCTGGAGATCGTCCACGTACCCGGGTTGGCCGCGTAAGGCTCCTCGAAGGTGACCGCCGCCGCCGGTCCCTCGACCTTCAGCTCTGCGACCGCACGCAGGCAATCGGTTCGGCTCGCGTAGAGCGTCGAGATGGCCGCCGTGCCGCCGCCCTCGCCGACCGCGGCCCACCACCACTGACCCGCATCGTCGTGGCGTATCACGATCCGCATGTGTGAATGATCGGCAACGAACCGGACGGATACGACCCCCGAAAGTTTAGGACCGAGGATCGGTCCCGGCCGCAATCTCAGCCGCTTCGCCTCGTTTTCGCACTATCAGCCAGTTTTCTTCCTCGCCAACAACGTCCTCGACCTCGAGCGCGCTCATGGCCTCGTGACGACGATGAATTGCGTCTCGACCGCCCTCACAGCCTCGTATTCGCGCACACTCAGCTCGATTGCGACCGTGCAATCCTCGTCGCCGCACTCGCAGACGAGTTTGAGCTCCCCCTCGCTCCCATCCCACGCGCCGGCCCGTTCCCGGAGCCGCTCGTTCAGGGCGCGGAACCGCACCTCGTTTTCGGCCACCTGCTGCTCGCGCGATTGCACGAATCCGACTCTAAACCGATAGAGATTTCGCAGGCTGGGTAAAGCGTGCGGCATGGCCGCCGGACTCGAGCTGTATTTGCCTGCGGTCGACAAGGCCGTCGCAGAGGCACGTGCCGCCGTCGACCGGCTCGAGACTGCTCGACTCCGCATCCGGACGCGCGTTTCGCCGTGCGCCTCCTGGTCAGCGAGCTGTTCACGAACGCTGTCAAGTACGGGCGAACCGGCGACGCGCGCGTCCGTCTCTCGCTCGAGCTCGGTGATGACCCAGGTCCGCGCCGAGGTGGGAGACCACGGCCCCGGCTTCACGGAAGGCCGCGTGCCGATGCCGGGCCAGGATGCCGAGTCGGGGCGCGGTCTTGCCTTCCTGGACGCGATCGCCGACCGCTGGGGCGTCGTCCACGACGGCGAGAACTGCGTCTGGTTCGAGCTCGACCTCTAGAGACACTGCCGACAGCGGCTGCGAAAGTAGTCTGCTCACAATGGACGCGCAGCGCATCCGGCACACCGTCGTCTTCACGCTCGTCCATCCGGCCGGATCGGAGAGCGAACGTGACTTCCTCGGGGCGGCGGAGCGACTCGCGGCGATTCCCGAGGTCGAAGCGTTCGAGCTCCTGGCCGAGGTCAGCCCGAAAAACGGCTATCGCTTTGGGATCTCGATGGAGTTCGCCGACCGGGCCGCATACGAACGCTACAACGCGCACCCCGACCATGTCAGCTTCGTGCAAGAGCGCTGGCTGTCCGAGGTGAGCGAGTTCCTCGAGCTCGACTACGCGGCGCGGTAGACGTTAACGAACAACATCCGACGAGAGGGCGAGCGGCTAGACTCGCAACCGTGGCGTTTCCGGCTTAGTTGATCCCACCTTGTCCATGTCCTTCGGGCGCACATCGCGCGACCCGGAGGCCGGGCTGCTGACACGCGCCGGCGGTCGGTGACGTGCATCGGCGGCTGATAACGAGATCAACTAGGAGGAAACCGTGATCGCTGAAGCACGCCTTGAACGTCTTACCTCGGGGCTGGCCCCAGTCACACCGGGATGGTTCATCGTCAACACCGCTGACGCCGCCTGGACCAACAACGATTGCTATGGCGGCGTCTGCATCTTCGAGTCCGACAATGTCGTGTTGCAGGGTCGACCCGACCTAACCGAATACGAAAAGCCACACGCCGGGTTCACAATCCGCGTCGTGCCGCCGGGGAAACCATCGGCTCTCTACCACGCAGAGTCGGTGCAAGAGGACTTCCTCATCTTGATGGGCGAGTGCACGCTCATCATCGAAGACCAGGAACGGCACCTGCGGACATGGGACTTCGTGCATTGCCCGCCGATGACCTCGCACGCATTCGTCGCAACGGAGACAGGGCCATGCGTCATCCTCGCCACGGGAAACCGGAGCGACGATCTCGAACTGGTGTCCCGCCGATCCGAGACGGCGCTCCGCTACGACGCCGGAACTGAAGTCGATATGTCCGAACCTGCGCGCCGAGGCCGATGGGACGTTCAGCGTCCAAAACACTGGGACGAACTCCCGTGGGCCGAACGGCCGTAGCTCTCTCGGGTGCGCTGCGGCGTTCCGACGGAGTGCCGCAGCGCACCGAAGACAGGCCCGTACCGTCGCCTGCGCCGGCGTCCGGGAATGTCCCATGACCGGCCGCCATTGCGTCGAGCAACTTGGTTCGCGAGAGTAATCCGATGGAGGGCGGCGCGGCAGGGATTCGCGAGATCGTTGGTCGCGAAGCACAGGCGTGGGATACACAGGACGTCGATCTCCTGCTCTCGGTCTTCCACCCAGACATGGTTTGGCCGTGGCCCCGCACCTACACGTCCATCGATCCCGTCGATTGGCGGCTCGTGATGGGTCGCTTCGACGAGACGCGCTGGCGAGATTCCTACGAGGACTTCTTCCGCCGCTACGAGCTACTCAGAAATGTGCGCTCGACCGCGAAGGTGGAGGTCTCAGCCGAAGGCGACGGCGCGATAGCCGTGGTCGACATCGACACCCTCTGGCGCGAGAGATCGACAGGCGATGAGAGCAACCACTGGCTCGGCAGGACCTGCAAGGTCTACGCGTACACCGCGGCCGGCTGGAAGATGACGATGCAGACCGGGGCCCTGCAATACGCGAAATAGCGCCGGCGGCACGCCCGCCAACCCCAGCGTTCAGGAATGTTCCCCGGAGATCGCGCTCTAGGATAGAGGGCGTGTCGCTATCGTACGCTTCCCCTCATCGACCACTTGGCCCTGCGGGTCCGTGACGTGAGACGCAGCCGCACCTTCTACGAGCAGGCCCTCGAGCCGTTCGGAGTGAAGGTAGTGGAGAGCTCGCAGGGGCCTGGGTTCGCCATCGAGGGCGGTGGAGATTTCTGGATCGGGGAAGGGGAACCCCCGGCCGCTCCGGTTCATGTGGCCTTCGCTGCAGCCGACCGAGCCACCGTTGACAAGTTCCATCGCGCCGCTGTCGAAGCCGGCGGCCGCGACAACGGCGCGCCGGGTCTTCGCCCGCATTACCACGCCGGGTATTACGCAGCGTTCGTCATTGACCCGGACGGAAACAACGTCGAAGCGGTCTTCCACGGGGACCGCCAGCTGCCAGCCGCGTGACGCTCGCTTGGGCCAGCGTTCGCGACTGTCCCCTGAAAGCATCGGCGGCAATGTCCCTCGGGACTACGAACGATCCGCGCGACCGGATTCGCCGCTCCGTCGGCGGATTAGAGTGCCTCGGGCCTGTGGCCGAACGAGTCCTCACGCTACGCGAGCTGAACCGCGCGACACTCGCGCGGCAGCTCCTCCTCCAGCGCACGCGACTCTCGCCAACGGCGGTGATCGAGCGCCTCGTCGGGATGCAGGCGCAGTCGCCGCAGGCTCCGTACGTCGGTATCTGGACGCGCACGACGGGGTTCCGGCGCGGGTCGCTCGAGCGACTGCTCCGGCAGTCCGCGATCGTCAGGGCGACGGCGACGCGGCAGACGCTGCACCTCGTCACGCGGCGCGACTATGCGCTCCTCCGGGCGGCGTGAGCGAGACGCTTCCCCTGGGAGACGAAACGGGCGAAGCAGCTCGCCCCATCGGTGCGCGCGCTCGCAGCGGAGGGACCCGTCACGTCGGCGGAGGCGCTCGCCCACCTGGAGAGCGAGTACGGCCTCGCCGGCGTCGATGCGCGCCGCGCCTGGCAGACGGCGCGCCTCGCAGCGCTACATCGTCCATCACCACGAGACGGCCCTCTGGCAGCCGCGCAACGAGCAACGGTTTGTCGCAATCGACGAACCGGAGGCGCACGTCCCGGTCGAGGCGCGCGCCGAGATCTTCCGCCGCTACCTCGCGGCCTTCGGCCCTTCGACGCGCCGCGACATCGGGGCCTGGAGCATGATCCGCGTGGCCGAGATCGACGCTGCGCTGGAGCTGCTCGAGCCGCTGCGCCGCTTCCGCGACGAGCAGGGCCGCGAGCTCCTCGACGTCCCACGAGCGCCGCTGCCGGACGGCGAGACCCCGGCGCCCGTACGCTTCCTGCCGAAGTGGGACAACGTCCTGCTCGCGTGGGCCGACCGCACGCGCGTGCTCCCGGAGGCCTACCGGAAGACGGTGATCAAGGTGAACGGCGACGTCGCGCAGACGTTCCTGGTCGACGGATTCGTCGCCGGGATCTGGCGCGTCGACGACGGCCGTGTCGTGCTGGAGCCGTTCGAGCCTCTTTCAGCCGCGGCGCAGCGCGAGATCGAGGACGAGGCAGGGCGTCTGGAGGCGTTCCTCGCCGAGCCCTAGTCGCGCTCGGCGAGCAGCTGCTGCATGCGCGCGATCTCGATCCGCTGGCCGTCCTCGACGTTATGCGGTGCCACGCTTCGGATCGTACGCAGCACCGGCACAACGTCCATCCCCTCGCGCTGGGCGAGCGTCCTGTCGCCTGAACGTCACTAGCGGCCGGCGAGCACCCGCGCGAGCTTTCTCTCGACGTTGGGACGCGCTCGCTCCGCGAGCGGTGACTCGAGGAGCCGCTCGAGCAGCGCCGGCTCGGGCTCGGTGTCGTACCAGACGTCCATCAGGTCGACGACGGACGGATGGCCAGTCCCACCTTCAAGGCGATCGACCGCGTCCCCGGCGGCAACCGCGCCGGGCTCGAGCACGCGGACGTAGAGCCCGGGCCTGCGCGCGTCGGCGAAGCGCTTCACCCAGTCCGGCTCGCCCATCCGCGTCGCGAAGACCGCGCAGGGAATGCGCGGCGCCGTCACCTCGAGCAGCGCCTTCCCGACCCGGTAGCGGTCGCCGATCCGAACCGGCTCCGGACCGAAGCTCGACAGGGTCAGGTTCTCGCCGAACGTGCCGGGCTCGGGCACGCCCCCGAGCTCGCCGCCCCACCAGGTGTAGTCCTCGGAGCTGTAGAGGTAGATCGCCTGATCGAGGCCGCCGTGGTTCTCCTCGTCCGCGACAACGTCACCGACGAGGCCAAGCGTCCCGATATGTCCCCGTTCGACCGGCGCCTTGCGGATCCCCGTCGAGACAGTGCGGGCGCCGATCTTCATCAGCTCCGCCCGGCCCGCGTTCACGGAATCGACCGCATTCAGCGCGCTGCGGGCTCGAAGCGCAGCTTGGCGAGGTTCCGGCTCTCCGGAACCCGCGTCGGGTAGTCGCGGGTGAAGCAGGCGCGGCAGACCGAAGCCTCCGGCAGCCTCGTCGCGGCCTGCATGCCCTCGGGCGAGAGGTAGTGGAGCGAGGTGGCGCCGATCAGCTCGCGCATCTGCTCGACCGAACGGTGCGCGGCGGCAAGCTGCTCCTCATCGGCCATGTCGATCCCGTAGAAGCAGGGCGAGACGATCGGCGGCGAGGAGATGCGCACGTGCACCTCGGCCGCGCCGGCGTCGATGAGCATCGCCACGAGCTGGTGGGTCGTGCTGCCGCGCACGATCGTGTCGTCGACGATCACGAGCCGCTTTCCCGCCACCTCGGCGAGCGGGTTGAACTTCATCTTGATCCCCTGCCGACGCAGGGCTTCGTCGGGCTGGATGAACGTCCGGCCGACGTAGCGGTTCTTGACCAGCCCCTCGCTGTACGGGATCCCGGACGCCCGCGAGAAGCCGACCGCGGCAGGCGTGCCCGAGTCGGGAATCGGCATCACCAGGTCGGCCTCGGCCGGCGCCTCGGCCGCGAGCCGCTCACCCATCCGGACTCGAACACCGTGCACCTCGGAGCCCGCGAGCGTCGAGTCGGGGCGGGCGAAGTAGACGTGCTCGAAGATGCAGAGCGCCTGCCGTACCCTCCGGCAGTGCCTGGGTCGAGCTGAGGCCGTCCTCGTCGATGACCACGACTTCGCCGGGACGGACGTCGCGCTCGTACGACCGCTCCGATCAGGTCGAGCGCGCAGGTCTCGGACGCGAGCACCCAGTCGATCCCGCCCTCCGCATTCGTCAGCCGGCCGATGGCGAGCGGCCGAATCCCGTGCGGGTCGCGGAAGCCGACGAGCTTCCCCTCGGAGAGCGCGACGATGGAGTACGCACCTTCGAGCCTGGCCATCGCCTGCGCGACGGCGAGCGGGAGCGGCGACGGATCGTGGGCGATCAGGCCCGCGATCGCCTCGGTGTCGGAGGTCGCCCCAAGCGCGATTCCGTCGGCCGAGAGGGCATCGCGGAAGTCCGTCGTGTTCGTCAGGTTGCCGTTGTGGGCGAGCGCCACCGTCCTGGCGCGGCCATGCTGGACGAGCGGCTGCACGTTGGCCCAGGCGTTCGCCCCGGTCGTCGAATAGCGCGTGTGGCCGATCGCGACCTCGCCGGGTAGCGCCTGCAGGTTCCCCTCGTCGAAGACCTGCGCGACGAGACCCATGTCGCGCAGCACCGTCAGCCGGCCGCGGTCGGAGACGGCGATCCCGGCGGCCTCCTGGCCTCGGTGCTGGAGCGCGAAGAGGGCGAAGTACGAGAGCCGGGCCACGTCGCGCTCGGCCGAACGGATGCCGAAGACGCCGCACATTAGTTGCAGGCCTCCCGCAGCTCGTCGACGGTAGAACCCGAGCAGGCTGCTCGCCGCCGACGACGCCGAGCCGCCGGATCGGCACGCCGCCGAGCCTCTCGACGACCTCGGGCGCGCAGGCCAGCACGGCCTGTCCGCCGCCCTCGCCGAACCAGGCGCGCGGGTCGTCCGGAAGCGTCAGCTCCGCGCCGAGCTGCGAGTGGATCGCGGCCTCGGCCAGCGCGACGGCGAGGCCCCCGTGGGAGACGTCGTGGACGAGCGAGCACTGGGACGCGGCACGCCAGAGGAACTCGACGAGCGACGCCTCGGCCGCAAGATCGAGCCGCGCAGGGCGACCGCCGACCTGGCCCCAGCGCGCCTGATACTCCGAGCCCGACAGCGCGACCGGCGAGGCTCCGGCGAGCAGGATCACGTCGCCCTCGCGCCACGCTCCGGGCACCGACCGCACGTCTTCGAGCAGCCCGACGCAGCCGACGACGGGGGTCGGGTCGATGGCGCGGCCGTCGGTCTCGTTGTAGAGCGAGACGTTGCCCGAGACGATCGGGATGCGCAGCGCCTCGCACGCCTCCGCCATCCCCTCGATCGACTCGGCGAGCTCCCACGCGATCTCACCCTTCTCCGGGTTGCCGAAGTTGAGACAGTCCGTCAGCCCGATCGGCTCGGCCCCGGTGCAGGCGACGTTTCGCGCCGCCTCGAGCACGGCGAGCGCCCCGCCCGTACGCGGCCAGAGGCGTCCCATGCGGCTCTGCCCGTCGAGCGAGACGGCGAGCCCGCGGTAGCCGGGTCGAAGCCGCAGCACGGCGGCGTCCAGGCCCGGCCGGCGCACGGTGCGGGAGCCGACGAGATGGTCGTAGCGGCGGTAGATCCATGCTCTGCTGCGAATGTTGGGCGACCCGAGCAGCTCCATCAGCGCATCGGGGTTCCCCGGCGCCTCGGGCATGCCAAGTAACAGACGTGTTACCTGGCTCGGCGCGCGGCTGTCGGCTCGATCGTGTAGCGCGGGCACTCGTCGGTGAGCAGGCGGGCGGGGATCTCGCCCACGACGTCGTCTTCCCAGAGCGCGCGCAGGAGGCCGGTGTCGGTGACCTCGCCGATGACGGCGTTGTGCAGCTCCCACCGCTCGCAGACCGCGAGGACCGCGTCGAGCATCTGCGGACGGACGACCGCGACCATCCGCTCCTGGCTCTCGCTGATCATCACCTCCCAGGGCTCCATCGCCGTCCTCGCGCAGCGGCACCTGGTCGAGCCGGAGATCGATCCCGCAGTCGCGCGCCATCTCCGAGAGGGACGAGGCAAGCCCCGCGGCGCCGCAATCCTGGAGCGACTCGACCAGACCGGACTCGACGAGCTCGACCGAGACCTCGATCAGCTTCTTGCCCGTGAAGGGGTCACCGACCTGAACGGTGGGACGCTTGTCGGCGTCGTCCTCGCCGAGCTCCTGGCTCGCGAGCACCGAGGCGCCGCCGATCCCGTCGCGCCCGGTGGTCGCCCCGTAGAGGACGACGAGGTTCCCCGGCCCGGTCGCTGCGGCCCGCGTGACCCGGTCGGCGGGCAGGAGCCCGACGCACATCGCGTTGACGAGCACGTTGTCACGGTATGTGTCGTCGAAGACGGCCTCGCCCCCGACGGTCGGCACTCCGACCGAGTTCCCGTACGCGCCGATGCCGGCGACCGCGCGGTCGAAACGAGGATCGCCGTCGGCGAACCGGAGCCCGTCGAGCAACGCGATCGGGCGCGCGCCCATCGCGATGATGTCGCGGAGGATCCCGCCGACCCCGGTCGCAGCTCCCTGGAAGGGCTCGACCGCCGACGGGTGGTTGTGGCTCTCGACCTTGAAGCAGACGGCCTCGCCGTCTCCGAGATCGAGCACGCCCGCATTCTCACCTGGGCCCTGCAAGACGCGTTTACCCGTAGAGGGAAGCCGCTTCAACAGGAGGGCCGAGTGCTTGTAGCCGCAGTGCTCCGACCAGAGGAGCGAGAAGACCGCCAGCTCGAAGTGATTCGGGTCGCGCTCGAGCAGCTCGACGATGCGCGCGAGCTCCCCGTCGGTCAGACCGAGGGCGCGGTGAACGGGAAGAGAGTGCAGCGGCTGATCGACGACCTCGGTCAGGTAAGACAGTGTAGTCGGGAAGCACGACGGCAGTCGCCGCGTTTTCACCTGGCATGAGCCGGCGGCACCTTCTGATGCTGGCTGCGCTCGCTGCGATCTGGGGGTCGTCGTTCATGTTCATCGAGATCGCGCTTGCGCGATCTCGCACCCTCGACGCTGATCCTGCTCCGCATGGGCTCGGGTGCGCTTGCGCTCGCCGTCTACATCAAGGCGACGGGCCGCGACTTCGGCGCGCTGCTTCCGTACGCCTGGCCGCTCGCGCTCCTCGGCCTCGTCAACACCGCGGTCCCGTTCTTCCTGATCGCCTGGGGCCAGCAGTACATCGACTCCGGGCTCGCCGCCATCCTCAACGCCTCTGCCCCGCTCTTCACGGCGCTGTTCGCAGTCGCGCTACGACCAGAGCCAGCGCGTGACCGGGAATGCGTCTCGCCGGCGTCGTCCTCGGCTTCGGCGGCGTCGTCCTGCTCGTCGGCTTCGAGCTCTCGGGCGGCGAGCGAGCCGTCGTCGGCGGCCTCGCCGTGGTCGCCGCGTCCGCCTGCTACGGACTCGGCGGCCTCTATGCGGGCCGTCGCTTCCCCGGCCTGCCGTCATCGCTCGTCGCGCTTGGGACGCTCGTCTGGGCGACCGCTCTTCGTGCTGCCGTTCGGGGTTGCACAGGCAAGCTCGCTCGGCTGGGAGGCGCTCGTCTCCGTGCTCTACCTCGGCGTCGCCGCTACCGGTGTGGCGTACCTCCTCTACTTCGGGCTGATCGCCGGCGCCGGCGCGTCGAAGGCCGTGCTCGTGACGTACCTCGTGCCGTCGCTCGCGCTCGTCTACGGCGCCGTCTTCCTCGACGAGGAGGTGACCGCGCTCAGCATCGCGGGCCTCGCGCTCGTGCTCGCGGGCGTCGCGCTCGGTACGGGTAGCGTGAAGAGGTGAACCGCTACGCGCCGATGCTGGTCCTCCTCGCGGCGATCTGGGGAGCGTCCTACCTCTTCATCAAGGTCGCGGTCGACGAGATCGCACCTGCGCCGATGATGGCGATGCGCACGCTCCTCGCGGCGGCGGTGCTGATCACGTACGTGGTCTGGCGCTTCGGCTGGGAGCGCACGCGGGCCGAGATACGCCCCGCAAGGCGCCACTTCCTGGTCCTCGGAGCCCTCAACGCCGCCGTTCCGTTCTGGCTGATCGCCTGGGGCGAGCAGCACATCGACTCCGGCCTCGCCGCCGTCGTGCAGGCGTCGGTTCCGATCTTCAACGCGCTGATCGCGCTGAGGTTCTTACCGCATGAGCGGCTGAACGGCACGCGCGCGCTCGGGCTCGGCATCGGGATCGTCGGCGTCGCCGTCGTCACCGGGATCCATCCCAGCGGCGGCTGGCTGGCGATCGCCGGCGCGCTCGCGGTCGTCCTCTCCTCGCTCTCCTACGCGAGCGCCGGCGTGTACGGCCAGCTCGCGGTCTCCGGCACCACCGGCCCGGTGCTCGCCGCAGGCTCGATGCTGATGGGCGGCCTGATCCTGCTGCCGCTCGCACTCTTCCAGCTGCCCGACGCCGCCCTCAGCTGGGAGGCGATTGGGTCGATCCTGGCGCTGAGCCTGCTCGGCACGGCGTTTGCACAGCTCATCCTCTATCGGATGCTCGCGCTCCACGGCTCCGCCCGGCTCTCGCTCGTCACCTACCTGATGCCCGGCTTCGCGCTTCTCTACGGTGCGACGATCCTGGACGAGAAGATCACCGCCGCGACGCTCATCGGGCTGGCGCTGATCCTCGGCGGGGTCGCGCTCGCCTCCGGCGCCGTCCGCCTGCCGCGGCGCACGACCGTCCCCGCCCGGCCATGACCGTCTCACTCCGTCGCGCCGAGCGGGACGACCTCGACTTCCTCACCGACCTCTACACCGACGAGGCCGTCCGCCCGTTCCTGGCCACCGGCCGCCGGTATGAGCGGGAAGGAATCGCCGAGCACCTCGAACGCGACCCGGAGGACGGCGCCCTGCTGGTCATCGAGCTGGATGGGCACCGCGCCGGCGCGATGGTCTGGGAGCAAACGAACGTCCGCAGCCGGATCGCGCACGCCAGCGGCATAGCGATCCATCCCGACTTCCGCGGCCGCCGGCTCGCCGACGACGCTGCACGTCTTCTACAGCACCATCTGATCCGCGAGCTTGGCTTCCACCGGATCGAGCTCGAGATCTACGGCTTCAACGAGCGCGCCCAGCGCCACGCCGAGCGATCCGGCTACAGCCGCGAAGGGGTCAAGCGAAAGGCGTACCGCCAGGGTGACGGCTGGGTCGACGGGGTGCTTTACGCGATCCTCGAGGAGGATCTCGAAGCAGCCGAGGTAGGCCGACAGCAGATCGCCCGCCTGCGGCGCAGGTCGTCGCGGAGGCTGTAGACGTTCTCGTCGCTCGTCGCGCACCGTCACGAAGCCCGCTTGACGCAGGATCGCGAGGTGGTGGTGCGCCGTCGACTTCGCCACGCCGAGCTCTACCGCCGCGTCTCCCGAATGTCAGGGCGCCATCGCTCAGGCGGCGCAGCAACTTCAGCCGGCCCTCGTCCCCGAGCGCCTTGTAGACACGGGCCACCTCGGCCGGTGAGGCGCCCTCCTCGGCAGGCGCGGCGATCGGGTAGCAGAAGATCTTCGTTCCCTTGTGCTCCCAGAGGATCACCCACGGGCGCATCCACCAGCTCGGGAAGAACGCCAACGCGCGGATGCCCGGCGTCGGCGCGTACTGGTAGCCGCGTGTCGCAAGCTCCGCCAGCTGGGTGGGCGAGTGGGAGCGCGCCAGCTCCCGCTTCGAGCCCGCGTCGCGTTCGGCCGCCTCACGCCACTCCGGCTCGTAGGGCAGGAAGACCTGCTCGTACCAGCGCGGGAGCAGCTCGAGCAGGCGCGCCTTGATGTCCTCTCCGTCCGCTTCGAGCAGCGTCCGGACCGACTCGTACTTCTCCGAGTATTCGACGAGCGAGGCGAGCAACTCTTCCTTCGCTTCGGAGTCGCCCCGCGCCGCGCGCTCGATCACGTCCGGCGCCGAGAGATGCGTGCCGAGACTGCCGTACGAGCCGAACAGGTGCAGCTTGAGCTCGAGCGCGTCGATGCCCTGCAGGCGCTCGAGGAACGACGCGAACGTGCGTGGCTTCGGCGTCTCGAGCACGACCCCGAGCAGGTGCGCCGCCAGCTTGAGCTTCCCGAGCATCAGCGTGTCCACCGTCTCGCGGAGATCGCTCGGCACGGTTGCGAGCCGCGCCTTCAGCCACTCTTCGCCAAGGTCGAATGTGTCGTGGTCGTCCCGGTCGCTGACGGCGCAGATGCTCATCAGGACTTCCGCCGCCTCGGAGACGTCGAACTCGACGTCGACCGCCGCCGGGGCTGAGAGATCGAGGACCGGGGAGCGCTTGTCTCGTTCGATAGCCATCTAACGCACGTAGCGTAGTCGACAGTAGGGCGCTTGACAAGGCGTAGTGTGTTCGATAAATTTCGAACAGATCAAGAATCTCGAACGCGATTGGAGCGGCACATGCTCGACTCCCCCGACGTACATCACCAGCTCACGGCCGACCGGCACCAGCAACTCCTGGAGTCCGCGGCCGCCGGCAGAAACGCCCGTCCGAGCCCGGTCCGCAGGCTTCTCGCGCGGTCCCTCCGTCGCGTAGCGGACCGGCTCGATCAGGCGGCCGCTGCACCCGGCTTGGTGGGCGGCACAACCCCGGACGCGGCTCGCCGCGTCCGGGGTCTCAATGCTTCCTGAGGAAGCCCTCGACCAGCGCCCTCGCCCGCGCCGACCCGGCGACGAGAGCGACACCGTGCTGACTTCCGGCCAGGATCTGGAGCTGCTTGTCAGCCGCCGCCGTCGCCGCGTACATCTCGCGGGCGTCGTCCGAGAAGTCGTAGCCGCCGTTGTCGTCGCCTTCAGCGGCGAGGTAGAGCACCGGAACACGTAGCCTCGGGGCGCTCGCCGTCGCGTTCATCCCCATGAACCTGGCCGGGGCCGAGACGCTGACGACACCGTCGACCGCGGGCTTCACGTTCGCGCCGGCGACGAGCGACGCGATCCCGCCCATCGACGCCCCGACGAAGAAGACCTTTCGCTTCCCCTGCTTCCGGACGAGCTTCGCGGCGGCGTCGAGGTCGCTCGCGAGCCGGTTTCCGGCCGCTCCCGCCCGCGCTTGCGAGAGGCCGTGGCCGCGGAAGTCGATCGCGAAGGCCGTGTAGCCGAGTCGCGCGAGCCTGCGTGCGTACGCGACCCACTCGCACAGGCTGCCCTGCGATTGGTGACCGAGGATCACCACGGTTCGCCCGCTGCCGAAGAGGTGGCCGATGAGCTTCGTCCCGTCGGCCGCGCGGAAGCTCGCGTCCGCTCCCTTGGCGCACGAGTAGCGGACGCGGTCGGCGCCGCCGTTCGCCGTCGAGGCGGCCACGGAGGCGAAGAGCACGAGCAGTAGTAGTAGGCGTCTCATCCATCGTCTGTTTAGCACTGCTAAATCCACTTGGCAAGGCATGCGACCGGCGTTAGCCTCCCGGCGTGAGCCTGCTCGAGCAGCACGTGGAGCGCTTCAACCAGGGAGTCCGCAGCGGCGACTTCGCCCCGATGGTCGCGGGGTTTGCCGACGACGCCGAGCTGCACTTCGAAGGCGTCCCGGTCGGACCGTTCGTCGGCCGCGACGCGATCGACGCTGCGTACCGCGAGCAGCCGCCCGACGACGAGATCGAGATCCTCGGCTCCGAGGAGCGGGACGGCGTCGTCGTCGCCCGCTACGCCTGGCTGCGCGACGAGGGCCGGCAGGCAGGCGAGATGCTGTTGACGCCACGCGACGACGAGATCCAGAAGCTCGTCGTCACCTTCGGCTAGTAGAGCTGCTAGTCAGCCCACCAGTCGCGCTGGCCATCGACGTCTTCGCGCCGAGCGTCGCCGAGACTGGGCGCGCCGATGACGAGGATCTCGAGGCCCTCCGGCCCGGCCTCGTAGCCTCGCCACGTACCGGGCGGGACGCGCACCGCGTCCCATTCCTTGAGCTCGACGATCTCGTCGTCGACCTTCATCCGCCCGCTCCCGCGCACGACCACGTACACCTCCTCTTGCTTCTTGTGCGTGTGGCCGTACGGAAAGCGATAGCCGGGCGGGACGCGCTGGTAGCTCAGGCCGGATTTCTCGAGCTCGAGCGCCTCGGTCGCCAAGCGGAACTCCAGGTCCGGCGCGCCGTCGAACCTGGACCCGAGGTCCTCCAGATCATCCTTGATGTTCCTGAGCGTGAACGGCACGGCGCGATCCTATGGCACCGCGCAGGACGTGCCATCGCGCTGCGCCGAGCCGGTCGCGCCGCTCCGCATATTCTTCCGTCGAAATCACCACGACGAGCGGAGGATCGCACGCAATGGAGCTCATCCACACCTGCTACCGCGTCACTGATCCGGAAAAATCCATCGCTTTCTACGAGGCGCTTGGCTTCGAGAAGCGTCGCGAACTGCCGATTCGCGAGGAGGCAATGAACTACTTCTTGGGCTTGCCAGGCGACGGCGAGCGGCTCGAGCTGACGCACAACTTCGGCGTCGACTCGTACGAGATCGGCACGGGCTACGGCCACATCGCGATCACGGTCGACGACATGGACGGCGCACTCGCGGAGCTGGCGACCCAGGGCATCGAGCCCGAGCGGCCGAAGTACCAGGTGAGCGAAGGCGGCTCGTTCATCGCGTTCGTGCGAGATCCCGATGGATACCGTTGCGAATTGATCGAAAAACGACCGCCATCCTGAACCCCGGTGAGCCAGGCCCAAAGGGTATGAAGGAGTCTTCAATCGTTCCGATGGGGTGATGAGGATCGATCCCGGCGATGAGACAGTTCCAGTGGCCGCTCATGGCCGACCTAGACGAGTCTGGAGGGAAGGAGAAATGGTGACCGCACCTGCGACGGCCCGACCAGGCGCGAATGTCGGTTCCACGAGTGAGTTCAGCTTGTTCTTCCGCGTCAAGGAGGGCAAAGCGTCTGCCCTGCGAGAGGCGTTGCGCGACCTCCAGGACACACCGGGCTACCGGCCCGGAGAGCACAACATGGCGATCGCCACGATTCACGAGGCCAGGTTCGTGCTGTTCGACGACGACACGCGACTGCTGTTCGCAACGAGCTTCGACGGCCCGTGGGACTCCTATATGGAGGACTTCTTCACGTCGGGGCCGACATTGGCGCTCTTCGACGTCATCTTCAAGCACGTCGACGGCTACGACGGGCTTCCTGACGTCGCGGCCGTAAAGTCGTTCGTCCTCGGCGCTCAGGTGAGCGCCGCGGCGTACGCCCGCAACTACGGCGGCACCGTGAAGGAGATCCGGAAGGCGGAGCGCGTGAACACGGCGTTCCAACGGGTGCTCGACGATCCGGACGCTGCAGAGGCGCTGCAGCACCCGGCGTTGAAGCCGCTGCTCGACGAAGCCGCCGACTAAGCCGGCGGAGGGACAGTGTCGGATCACATCTCAGGGCCGCGGGCGCTCGCCGACCCGATCGCTGACATCACCGATGTCTACGCGTTCCCGAGTCCTGAGCGGCCGGGTCAGCTCGTGCTGGTGATGAACACGCTCCCGTTTGCTCCCCCGTCCGCGCTCCTCTCGGACGGCCTCGTCTATCGCCTCCGCCTGCGCCCGCTCACGCCGCGAGCCGTCACCGATCCGACGCCGTTCGCCCTCGGTGAGCCGGAGTTCACGTTCGACTGCGTGTTCTCCGATCCCTCGGCAGCCAACGGTGCGCACGGGCAGGAAGGCACGCTGACGACGCCCGCCGGCGACGTCGTCAGTTTCGGTGTGAACGACGAGAAGGGCGGCTCGGGTCACGGCGTCCGCGTCTTCGCAGGGCCGCGCTGGGATCCGTTCATCCTGGACGCACCGGCGGCGCTGAAGACGATCGCGACCGGCGAGCTCGCCTTCACCGAGTCCGGCGCCATCTACATGGACGGCAAGAACGTCCTCTCGCTCGTGGTCGAGGTCGACTGCGCGCAGCTGCTCGCTGGCGTGCAGCTCGTTGGCGTGGTCGCTGAGACGCTGACCCGCGGCAGGTTCAACGTCCGGATCGAGCGTGTCGGCAGGCCCGAAGTGAAGAACATGCTGCTGGCGCCGAAGCAGTTTGATCCCGTCAACCGCGACCTCGAGATCCGCGATCTCTACAACATGGAAGACGCGTTCCAGCTCGCGGACGGCTACGAGGGCGCTTACAGGGCGCGGCTTGATGCCAACCTCGCCTTCTGGGACGGTCTCGACGGCAAGACCGACTGGCCGCCCGACGGGAAGGGAGCGCACCCGCTGACCGAGTTCGTGCTCGCCGACTACCTCGTCGTCGACGTCGGCAAGCCCTACGTCGAGCAGGGGTCCTTCCTCGAGATCGAGCGCGCTGCCGGCGAGGGTCGTCCGCACGAGACCTGTGGTGGGCGCTCGCTCAACGATGACGTCATGGACAGGTTCTTCACGCTGATCGTGAACGCAGGCAACGGGCCGACAATCCGCGACGGGGTCGATCAGTCCACCAGGCCCGCCGAGCGCACCTTCCCCTATCTCGCGCCGGCGAACCCGGATCCTCCTGAGCAGCCTGAGCACCACCACTAGGTGGCTGCTCCCGCGGAGAATGCGATCTCCGGCGAGAGCGTCAGCCTGGAGCTCGACGACATCCAGAGCGGTGCCCTGCACGAACGGCCCAGCCCGTACGTGGGCACGTACCTGCTGATTCGCGTGGACGACCGCAAGGCCGGCCGCGAGCTGGTGCGCCGGCTGATCTCAGTCGTTGATTCGGGCCGGCCCACCGCCGATCCAGCCCAGGACGCCTGGATCACTGCTGCCTTCACCTACCAGGGCTTGAAGGCGCTTGGTGTGCCGCAGGACTCGTTGGACAGTTTCGCGCCGGAGTTCCGGCAGGGGATGGCCGCGCGGGCAGCCGAGCTGGGTGATGTCGGCGAGAGCGGCCCGGCCAACTGGGAAACGCCGCTCGGGACAGCCGACGTCCACATCGCGCTCGCCGCGTTGTCGCCTGACAAAGCGCGGCTCGATGCGGTGCTCGACCGCGCGCGCAAGACTTACGAGACGCTCTCTGGGATCGAGGTGATCTGGCGTCAGGACTGCTACCAGCTGCCGACCGGACGCACGAGCTTCGGCTTCAAGGACGGGATCGGGCAGCCAGCTGTCGAGGGCAGCGGCATCCCTGGCTCGAACCCCGGCGAGGCGCCGCTCAAGGCGGGCGAGATCATCCTCGGCTACCCGGACGAGACCGGGAGCCTGCCGCCGATGCCAAGGCCGGAAGTGCTCGGCCGGAACGGCACCTACGTCGTTTTCCGCAAGCTGCACACCCGCGTCGCCGCATACCGGACCTATTTGCGCGAGAAGGCGGCGAGCCGCGAAGAGGAGGCGCTGCTCGGCGCGAAGATGGTCGGCCGCTGGCAGAGCGGCGCGCCGCTGGCGCTCTCCCCCGAGCAGGACGATCCCGAGCTCGGCGCGGATCCGGAGCGGAACAACGACTTCCTCTACAAGGACGATCTGCGCGGGTTCAAGTGTCCGGCAGGCGCGCACGCACGACGAGCGAACCCGCGCGATGCACTCGACCACGAAGGCAGTGTCGACGTTCGCCTCCATCGGATGATCCGGCGTGGCACGAGCTACGGCCCGATGCTCCCCGAAGGGGTGCTGGAGGACGACGGCGCCGACCGGGGCATCATCTTCGTCTTCGCTGGCGCGCATCCGAAGCGGCAGTTCGAGTTCGTAAAGACGCAGTGGCTGAACGACGGCATCTTCATCGGCGCTCCGAGCGAGAGCGACCCGCTCGTCGGGCCGCATGACGGCTCTGGGATGTTCACGATCCCGCAGCGGCCGATCCGCCGCCGACTGCAGACCCTGCCGCCGTTCGTGGTCACTCGCGGCGGTGAGTACTGCTTCGCCCCGGGGCTGCGCGCGATGCGCTGGCTCGCTGAACTGGACACCTGACAGGCACGCATCGAGGGAGGACGGACGTGGCAGCCAAGTCAAGCACAGACCGTTGGAAAGCACTCGACTTCGCCGCGCCTCCGGCCGATGCGGCCGAGCCCGACGAGCCGGTCCTCGTCGAGTACGGCCCCGATGAGCGTGTGGCGGTGATCACGCTGAACCGGCCGCACGCGGACAACGCAATCACGACCGAGATGGGCGCCCGACTGACCGAGATCCTGGAGTCGATTGCCGTCCGTCCTGCCGTCCGCGTCGTGATCCTGACGGGTGCGGGTGATCGCGCGTTCTCCGTCGGCAGCGACCTGCGCCAGCGCAAGAGCATGACGAAGGAAGGCTGGCTGCGCCAGCGCCAGGACTTCGACCGCACCCTCTACACGATGCGGCAGATGCGCAAGCCGGTCTTCGCCGCCGTCAACGGGATCGCGTACGGCGGCGGCTCCGAGCTGGCTCAGAGCACCGACTTCATCATCGCGTCCGACAACGCCACCTTCGGCCAGCCCGAAGCGATGATCGGCCTCTCTGCGGGTGGCGGCTCGCCGGTCTTCCTGCCTCGTGTGCTCCCACCCGGCAAGGCGCTCCAGATGCTGATGACCGGCGACCCGATCACCGCGCAGGAAGCCCACCGGCTCGGGATGGTCAACGAGCTCCATCCCCAGGGCGAACTGATGGACGCGGCGCACCGGATCGCGGCGAAGATCGCGAGCAACTCGCCGACGGCGGTACAGGCGGTCAAGGGCGCTGTGCGCATGGGCGACGGACAGCCGATCGAGCAGGCGATCGCGATCATGATGTCGGCCCACTGGCGCTCGGCCGTCCATCCCGACCGCATCGAGGGAATCGGCGCCTTCAACGACGGCCGCGACCCGACCTTCCAGGACTCTGACTACTAATGCGTCGTCATCGGCGAGGAGGCTGAGACATGGCAGTGGCAGACAACCTCGAGCGAGAGCGCGCCGCGCTCAAGATGATCAACCCGGCCCCGTACAACGCGGAAGCGCCGCCGGAGGCACTCGCGGATGAGATCACGCCGGTCGCGCTCCACTACGTCCGGAGCAACTTCGCCGTGCCGACCCACGACGGCAGTCTCGAAATCGGCGGCGCTATTGCGAACCCGGTCACGCTGACGCTCGACGACCTGCGCCGGCTGCCGGCGATCGAGCGGGCGGTGACGCTCGAGTGCGCCGGTAACGGACGACTCGGCGACACGACCCCTGCCGGTCGGCGAGCCCTGGGGCGACTACGCCGTCTCAACCGCCCGCTGGACGGGCGCCCTCCTCCGCGATATCCTCGAGCAGGCGCAGCCCACGGCGGACGGCGTCGAGGTGCTCTTCGAAGGTGCCGACCACGGTCCGTACCACCTCGAGCCCGTTCTGCCCGAGACCAACCGCGACGACCTGGCCTTCGTGCGTTCGCTCGCGATCGAGCACGCCTCCGATCCAGCAGCGGAGATCCTGATCGCCTACGAAATGAACGGCGAACCACTGACCGCCGACCACGGTGCCCCGTTCCGGCTGATCGTGCCCGACTGGTACGCCGTCGCCTCCGTCAAGTGGCTGAAGCGGATCGACGTACTCACGGAACCGTACTCCGGTGAGTTCCAGACCGGCCACTACATCTACGAGTGGCCCGATCGTCCACACGAGCCCGTCGATCTGATGCGCGTCCGCGCCCGCATCACCGACCCGGCGCCCGGCACGATCATCCCTGCCGGCACCGTCACCGTGCGCGGAAAGGCCTGGTCCGGCACAGGGCCAGTGACCGCAGTCGACATCAGCTTCACCGGCGAAGGCGAGTGGCATTCAGCGAAACTCGAGCCCCCGAAAGACCCGTCTCAGTGGCAGGACTGGTCCCTCGACTGGGAGGCAACCGGCGTCGGACGCCACAGCCTGCGCGCACGTGCAACCGACGCCGCCGGCAACGTTCAACCCGACGTCCCGCCCTGGAACCGACTCGGCTACGGAAACAACGCGATCGAGGTCTCGTACGTTGACGTCGTGTAGCCGTACGCCTCGCCTCGGCGAGGCCTGCCGTCGATACGCTCTGCTAGGCATGCGGGAGCGTGACGGCTACCGGGTCGAGCTGATCGAGCGCGGCGCGAAGTAGTCAGCGTGGGTGAGATGCCCCCGCTCTACGGCCCGCAGCAGTCGCGGTTCGCGCGGTACCTCGAGCGGCGGGAGCAGCGCCGTCCCGACCAGGAGGCGCGGAAGCTGCGGCGGCACGTGCTCGCAGACCTGCACGGGAGCGTGCTCGAAGTCGGAAGTGGAGACGGGCGCTCGTTCGAGCACTACCCGCCGGACGTGGAGCGCCTACTCGCCGTCGAGCCCGACGGCAACGCGCGCGCGGCCGCGGCGGAGCGGGCGCGCGACGCCGCGATTCCGATCGAGGTCGTCGGCGGCACTGCGGAGAAGCTTCCGGCGGCGGACGGCGAGTTCGACGCGGCTGTCCTGATGGGGATTCTCTGCAGTGTCCGCGACCCCGCCGCCGCGCTCCACGAATTGCGGCGCGTCCTGAAACCCGGCGGGGAGCTCCGCTTCTGGGAGCATGTTCGCTCGGGTAACGCCGTGTTCCGAGCGCTGCAGCGCGCCACCGACAAGCTCTTCTGGACGCGGGCGCTCGGCGGCTGCGAGACGACGCGGGATACCTCAGCGGCGATCGGAGCGGCGGGATTCGAGATCGTCAGATTCGAACGGGGCTTCCACTCCTCGTCCCTGCTCACGATCACATCGGCGCCGTACATTCTCGGCACTGCGCGCCGCTGAGCTAGGCGATCCCCTCCCCCATGAAGCGGTACCCCATCCGAGGCTCGGTGAGGAAGTAGCGCGGCCGGGCGGGGTTGGGCTCGAGCTTGCGCCTGATCTGGGCGAGATAGACGCGGAGATAGTTGGTCTCGCTTTCATACTGCGGCCCCCACACGTCCTGCAGCAGCTGACGCTGTGTGACCAGCTTGCCGGGGTTGCGGACGAGCAGCTCGACGATCTGCCATTCCGTCGGGGTCAGGCGTACTTCGGTCCCATTGCGAGTCACGCGCTTGTCGGCGAGATCGACCGTGAAGTCGGCCGTCTCCACGATTGCTTCCTCCTCGGCGGGTGCCGCCCGTCGCAAGGCAGCGCGGAGCCGCGCGAGCAACTCGTCCATCCCGAACGGCTTGGTGACGTAGTCGTCTGCGCCGGCGTCGAGGGCGGCCACCTTGTCGGCTTCGCGCTCGCGGACGGAGAGGACGACGACGGGGACACTCGTCCAGCCGCGGAGCCCACGGATCACCTCGACGCCGTCGATCCCAGGCAGGCCCAGGTCGAGGATCACGAGATCCGGATGCTTGCGTGCAGCGAGCTCGAGCGCCTTCTCGCCCGTGGGCGCGAGGTCGACGTCGTAGCCGCGAGCACGAAGGTTTGTGTTGAGCGCACGAAGGATCTGCGGCTCGTCGTCGACGACGAGGATCCTGGTCACTCCGCGGCCCTCAACCGAACGATCACGGTGAGCCCGCCGCCGGGCGTGTCCTCGACTTCGATCGAGCCTTTCATCGCCTCGACGAACCCTCTCGCGACCGCGAGGCCGAGTCCCACGCCTTCACGAGGGCTCGAGTCACCTAGGCGCTGGAAGGGGACGAACATCCGGTCGCGTTCGGCGGTCGGAACACCGGGGCCGCGATCGATGATCCGGACGTCGACGCCACCGTCCACGGCGCCGGCAGCGATCCGCGGGGGCGTCGCGGCGGGTGAGTAGGCCGCCGCGTTCGCGACGATGTTGGCGAGCGCGCGCTCGAGCAATCCTGCGTCGGCGATCACGGGCGGCACGTCCTCGGGAAGGTCGAGAATCACGTCCGAGCCGCGGTCGCCGAGGCTGCGCACGACGGCAGGGAGTACCTCGTCGAGGCTGATCGGCTGCGGGTCGAGCTCGAGGGCGCCGGTCTGGAGGCGGCTCATGTCGAGAAGGTTGCCGACGAGGGCGTCGAGGCGGTCCGTCTCCTCGTGGATCGTCGCGAGGAACTCGTGCTGTGCGGCCTCGGTCCAGTCGACGTCGCGTTGAAGGAGGCTCGTCACGGACGCCTTGATTGCGGCAAGAGGCGTCCGGAGGTCGTGGGAGACCGCTGAGAGAAGCGCCGTCCGAAGCTCGTTCGCAGCGGCAAGGCTGCCGGCAGTTGACGCCTCGGCCTCGAGCTCCTCGATCTGGAGCGACGCTGCGAGCTCACGCGCATAGGCGTTCAGTATCGGCTGGTCGGCGTCAGCTGGAGCTGCGGAGCCGACGATGACGAGCACGTGGTTCGCGTCGATGTCAACTGTGGCCGTCGCTTCGCTCGGTGCGGTCGGTGCCGGACCGCTCGCCGGTCTCGAGCCGCCATCCGACGCCGTCCCGGTGCAGGACGCCCGCGGCGTCGAATCCGAGCGCGCGGCGCAGGCTCTCGAGCAGTGCTTCGACCGATGACGAGCCCGCGAGCCGAGAGAGAGCCTCGGCTTCGGCACGGGCACGCGTGCCTTCGGCGGCGCGGCGCGAAGCGAGCGCCACGAACGCGCTGACCAGACCGGCGACCGCCAGGAAGACGACGAGCGCAAGGACGTTCTCGCCCTCGCCGATCGTGAACGTGTAGAGCGGCGGCGTGAAGTACCAGTTCACCAGCAGAAAGCCCGCAACGGCAGTCGCGAGCGCCGGCCAGACGCCGCCGACCGCGGAGACGCCGGTGACGAACAGGAGAAAGAGAAGGAGCACGCTCGGCAGACCCACGTGCTCACGCAAGTGGCTGAGCACCCAGGTGAGCACCGGCAGCCCCACCGCGGCGAGCAGAAAGCCGGCGGTCACCCTTCTCCTCGGCAAGCCGCGAGGCCGGTACTTGGCGCGAGGTGGCTCGGTCGCCGCTGCGCCTGGCTCGCGACTGATGACGTGCACGTCGAGGCCGATGCCCGAGTCGCGGATGACACGGCTGATCACCGACCCCTGCGTCAGCTCGCGCCAGCGCGACCGTCGCGTCGCGCCGAGCACGATCTGGGTCGCGTTCAGCGCCCGCGCCGCCTCGATCAGCGCCTGGCCGATGTCGGAGCCGGCGACTTCGCGGTACGTGCCGCCGAGTTGCTCGACGAGTCTCCCCTGCTGCTCGAGGAGAGCCGCGGGTCCCGAGGCGAGCCCATCCTGAGGGATGACGTGGACTGCGACGAGCTCGCCGTTCGCGCGCTGGGCCATTCGTGCTGCCCGCCGGATCAGACGCTCACCGTCGGGCGAGCCGGTCAGCGCGACGAGCACGCGCTCGCGTGTCTCCCAGGGCTGCTCGATCCCGTGCCGCGCCCGGTACGCCTCCAGGCCTTCCTCGACCCGGTCGGCGATCCAGAGCAGAGCGAGCTCCCGGAGCGCGCCGAGGTTGCCGGGCCGGAAGTAGTTGCCGAGGGCTGCGTCGATCCGCTCGGCGGGATAGATGTCGCCACGGGCGAGCCGCGCGCGGATCGTCTCGACGGCGAGGTCGACGAGCTGGAGCTGGTCCGCGCGCCGCACGACCTCGTCCGGAATCGTCTCGCGCTGCTTGACGCCGGTGATCTGCTCGACGACGTCGTTCAGCGACTCGAGGTGCTGGATGTTGAGCGTCGAGATGACATCGATACCCGCGTCGAGGAGCTCCTCGACGTCCTGCCAGCGCTTCTCGTTGCGCGAGCCGGGGACATTGGTGTGAGCCAACTCGTCGACGAGCGCGATCTCCGGCCGCCGCTCGAGCAGCGCGTCGAGATCCATCTCCTCGAACTCCGAGTCGCGGTACTGGACGCGCTTGCGCGGCAGCACCTCGAGCTCGCCGACCTGCTCGGCCGTGGCCGTCGGCCGTGTGTCTCGAAGACGCCGACGACGACATCCTCACCGCGCTCGGCGCGGCGCCGGCCCTCGTTCAGCATCGAGTACGTCTTGCCGACGCCGGGCGCGGCGCCGAGGTAGAGGCGAAGTTGCCCGCGCGCCATGCGCTAAGGCTACGCCTGCCGGTCGAGCGCGAGGTTGAGCTCGAGCACGTTCACGCCCGGCTCGCCGAGGAATCCGAGCGAGCGGCCGTCCGTGTGCTCCTCGACGAGCGCGAGGACGTCGTCGAGCGGCAGGCCCCGCTCCTCGGCGACGCGGGGCGCCTGGAGCGCGCGCGTTCTCGGGAGAGATGTGCGGGTCGAGGCCGGAGGCGGAGGCGGTGAGTGCGTCGACTGGGGCGTCGGCGTCGTTCGCCTGCCGGTACGCGGCCCGCCGCTCCTCGACGGCGTCGAGGAGGTCCTGGTTCGTCGGCCCGAGGTTCGAGGCGGAGCTCGACATCGCGTCGTAGCCGTCGCCCGCCGCCGAGGGCCGCGGCTGGAAGTAGCGCGCGCCCTCGAACTGCTGCCCGATCAGGCGCGAGCCGACGACGCGGCCGTCACGCTCGATCAGCGACCCGTCCGCCCGCGAGGGGAACGCGACCTGAGAGACGCCGGTGACCACGAGCGGATAGACGATCCCGGTCAGCACGGTGAACGCGAGGAACAGGACGAGCGCGGGGACGAGCTGCCGGCGCATCAGACGATCCCCAGCCCGGAGACGACGACGTCGATCAGCTTGATCCCGACGAAGGGCACGACGAGGCCGCCGAGGCCGTAGACGAGCAGGTTGCGGCGCAGGACGGCGGCGGCCGAGGCGGCGCGGAAGCGGACGCCGCGGAGCGCGAGCGGGATCAGCGCGACGATCACGAGCGCGTTGAAGACGACCGCGCTCAGGATCGCCGACTCGGGGGTGTCGAGACGCATGATGTTGATGTCGTCGAGCACCGGGAACGTGCCCGCGAACATCGCGGGGATGATCGCGAAGTACTTCGCGACGTCGTTCGCGATCGAGAACGTCGTCAGCGAGCCGCGCGTGATCAGGAGCTGCTTGCCGATCTCGACGATCTCGATCAGCTTCGTCGGATTCGAGTCGAGGTCGACCATGTTCCCGGCCTCGCGCGCCGCCTGGGTGCCGGTGTTCATCGCCACGCCGACGTCGGCCTGCGCCAGCGCGGGCGCGTCGTTCGTGCCGTCGCCGGTCATGGCAACGAGGTTGCCGCCGGCCTGCTCGCGCTTGATCAGCGCCATCTTGTCCTCGGGCGTCGCCTCGGCGAGGAAGTCGTCCACCCCGGCCTCGTCGGCGATCGCCTTCGCGGTCAGCGGGTTGTCGCCGGTGATCATCACGGTGCGGATCCCCATCGCCCGCAGCTCGTCGAAGCGCTCGCGCAGACCCTCCTTGACCACGTCCTTGAGGTGGACGACGCCGAGCGCATGGCCGTTCTCGGCCACGACGAGCGGCGTGCCGCCGCTGAGCGCGACCCCGTCGACCAGCGTCGCGAGCGCGGCTTCGTTCCCATCCTCGGAGCCGACCCAGCGCCTGATCGCGTCCGCGGCGCCCTTCCGGATCGAGCGGCCGGGCATGTCGACGCCGCTCATCCGCGTCTGCGCGGTGAACGGGACCAGCGTCGCGCCGGCGAGCTCGCGCTCTCTGATCTGGAAGCGCTCCTTGGCGAGGACGACGATCGAGCGGCCCTCGGGCGTCTCGTCGGCGAGGCTCGCGAGCTGCGCGGCGTCGGCGAGCTCGCGCTCGAGCACGCCCGGCAGCGGCAGGAACTCGGCGGCCTGCCGGTTGCCGAGCGTGATCGTGCCGGTCTTGTCGAGCAGGAGCGTCGAGCAGTCGCCGGCGGCTTCGACCGCACGCCCCGAGAGCGCGAGCACGTTGCGGCGCACGAGCCGGTCCATCCCGGCGATCCCGATCGCGGAGAGCAGCGCGCCGATCGTGGTCGGGATCAGGCAGACGAGCAGCGCGACGAGCACGATCGTGTCCTGCCGGTCGCCGGAGTAGATCGCGAACGGCTGCAGCGTCACGACCGCGAGCAGGAAGATCGCGGTCAGCCCGACGAGCAGGATGTCGAGCGCGATCTCGTTCGGCGTCTTCTGCCGCGAAGAGCCCTCGACGAGCGCGATCATCCGGTCGAGGAAGCTCTCGCCGGGCCGCTGCGTCACGCGGACGACGATCTGGTCCGAGAGCACGCGCGTGCCGCCGGTCACCGCCGAACGGTCGCCGCCCGACTCGCGGATGACCGGCGCGGACTCGCCGGTGATCGCGGACTCGTCGATGCTGGCGATCCCTTCGATCACCTCGCCGTCGGCCGGGATCACCTCGCCCGCCGAGACCACGACGACGTCGCCCGCGGCCAGAGCGCTCGACGCGACCTCCTCGAGCGAGCCGTCGGGACGCCGCCGGTGGGCGATCGTCTCGGCGCGTGTCCGCCGCAGCGCCTCGGCCTGCGCCTTGCCTCGGCCCTCCGCCACCGCCTCCGCGAAGTTGGCGAAGAGGACGGTGAACCAGAGCCAGACCGCGATCAGCCACGCGAAGACGCTCGGATCGGCGATCGCGATGCCGGTGACGAGGACGCTGCCGACCTCGACGATGAACATCACCGGGTTCCGCGCCATCCGGCGCGGGTCGAGCTTGCGGAGGCTGTCGGTCACCGCCCGGCGGAGGATCGCCGGCTCGAGGATGGAGGTCGCTGTGCGCGTCATAGTCCGAGCTGCTCCACGATCGGCCCGAGGGCGAGGACGGGGAAGTACGTCAGCCCGACGACGATGATCACGACGCGCGACGAGCAGGGAGACGAAGAGAGGCGATGCGGTCGGGAACGTGCCGGCGGTCGGCGGGCACGGGCTGCTTGCGCGCCAGCGAGCCGGCGATCGCGAGCAGCGGCACGATCAGCAGGAAGCGGCCGCCGAGCATCGCCAGGCCGAGCGTCGTGTTGTACCAGTCGGTGTTCCCGGTCAGCCCGCCGAACGCGGAGCCGTTGTTGTTCGACGCCGAGGTGAAGGCGTACAGCACCTCCGAGAGGCCGTGCGGGCCCGGGTTGAGGATCGACGCCGTGCCCGTCTCGAGCACGAGCGAGATCGCGCTGAACGCGAGCACGAGCAGCGGTGTGGCGAGCAGGTACAGCACGACGAGCTTCATCTCCGCCGCCTGGATCTTCTTCCCGAGGAACTCCGGCGTCCGTCCGACCATCAGCCCGGCGATGAACACGGAGAGCAGGACGAAGACGAGCATCCCGTAGAGGCCCGCGCCGACGCCGCCCGGCGAGACCTCGCCGAGCATCATGTTCACGAGCGGCACCGCGCCGCCGCCGGGAGTGAAGCTGTCGTGGGCGGCGTTGACCGCGCCCGTCGACGTCCCCGTGGTCGAGGCGGCGAAGAGCGCGGACGCGGGCGCGCCGAAGCGCACCTCCTTCCCCTCCATGTTCGCCGCGGCCGCGTCGATGCGCGGGTTCCCTTCGACCTCGAAGTAGGTCGCGATCGCGGCCGAGCCGAGCCAGAGCGTGAACATCGCCGCGAAGATCGCCCAACCCTGGCGCTGGTTGCCGACCATGCGGCCGAACGCGTACGTGAGCGCGAACGGGATCAGCAGGAGCGACAGCATCTCGATGAGGTTCGTGAAGCCGGTCGGGTTCTCGAACGGGTGCGCCGAGTTGGCGTTGACGATCCCGCCGCCGTTCGTACCCAGCTCCTTGATCGCCTCCTGGCTCGCGACCGGACCGCGGTAGATCGCCTGCGTCGCGCCCTCAACCGTCTGCGCCTCGACGGGACCGCGCACCGACTGCACGACGCCCTGGCTCGCGAGCAACAGCGCGACGACGACGGACAGGGGCAGCAGCACGCGAGTCGTCGTCCGCGACGAGGTCGACCCAGAAGTTCCCGATCGTCTCGCTGCGCCGGCGGGTCAGCCCGCGGATCAGCGCGACCGCGACGGCGATCCCGACGGCGGCCGAGACGAAGTTCTGCACCGTCAGCCCGACCATCTGGGTCAGGTGGCTCATCGTCGACTCGCCGCCGTAGTTCTGCCAGTTCGTGTTCGTGACGAAGCTGACCGCGGTGTTGAACGCGAGCGTCGGCCGGCACCGCGCCGACGTCTGTCGGGTTCAGCGGCAGCTCGCCCTGCAGGCGCTGGAGGAAATAGAGGCCGACGACGGAGACGGCGCTGAACGCGAGCAGCGAGAGCGCGTAGAGCGTCCACGGCTGCTCGCGCCGCGGGTCGATCCCGCCGAGCCGGTAGAGCAGCCGCTCGACCGGGCCGAAGACACGGTCGCCGGGCGCGGGCCCGTCGCCGTAGACGCGCGCGAGGTACGGGCCGAGCAGCCGCGTGCCGGCGAGCACCAGCGCGACGAGCACGACGACCTGGAGCCAGGAAGCGCCGCTCACGCGTGGTGGTGCCGATGGAAGAGGCCGCGCATCGCGGTCGCAACGAGAACCGCTGCGCTCACGACGCCGACGACGGCCGCGCCGACGAAGAACATCTCGAGCGCGGTCTTCATCCGAGGCGCTCCGGCGCGAGCAGCGCCCACAGCAGGTAGCCGAGCAGCGCGACGACGAGGACGAGCAGGAAGACGTCCCCGACGGTCACCGCCCCTCCTCCGAGGGCTCGATGATTCGCGCGCAGCCCCTCACGTAGAGGGCGGCCAGCGCGAAGAACGCAATCACGACAGCGAGGAAGAGAACGTCGAGCACGTCTTCGGTATAGCGCTGCCAGTCGTCGCTACAACGACCCTTGATGGAAGCTCTATGGCGACGGTCGCAGTCTTGACGTCCGCTTAACGCCCGCGACTCGCGGACGGTCTGTGCGCGCTAGAAGAGCTGGTTGTCGCCGACGAAGATCGCGGAGACGGACTCGTTGTGGAACACGCTCGCGATCGTGTCTGCCAGCAGCCCGGCCACCGACAGGATCTCGAGCCGCGCTGACGCAAGCGACTCGTGGATCGGGACGGTGTCCGTGACCAGGAGGCCCGCGAGCGGACTCCGAGCCAGTCGGTCGGCCGCCCCCGCCGTCGACGCCGCATGGGTTGCACAGGCATACACCGACGCCGTTCCCATCTCCATCAGCTCTTCCGCGGCGCGCGCGAACCATTGACCGCTGCCGATCCCGTTCTCGAGCACCAGGGCGATCTTCCCCTCGACCTCGCCGAGAATCGTCATCCCGCGGCCGCCGGTACCGGGGTCGTCGTTCATGATCGCGAGCTCGGCGCGCAACATCTCCGCCAGCCACGATCCCTGCTTCGCACGCGTTGTGGCCGGCGCGACGACGACCGCTTCGCGGCCGGCTGCGATTTCGCGGAACCGGTCCGCGAACATCGGCAGCGCGGTCATGTGATCCACCGGGATCTCGAAGAACCCCTGAACCTGGCCGGCGTGAAGGTCCATGGTCAGGACGCGGTCGGCGCCGGCGTTCTCGATCATGTCCGCGACCATCCGGGCTGTGATCGGCTCGCGCGGGGCTGACTTCCGGTCCTGGCGGGCGTAGAAGAACCGGGGAATGACCGCCGTGATCCGCTTCGCGGAGGCAAGCCGGGCGGCGTCGATCATCATCATCAGCTCGACCAGGTGGACGTCGACCGGCGCGACGGCCGTCTGAACGAGAAAGACGTCGGCGCCACGGACGGACTCGGTGTAGCGACAGTAGGCGTCGCCGTCGGCGAACGTCTCGAGCTGGATCCCACCGACCTCGGTCCCCAGTTTCGCGGCGATCGCCTTCGCGAGGTGCGGGTGCGAGCGGCCGGAAAAGAGCCGCAGCCGCTTCGTCGCCGTCAGGTCCACGCCGCAGAACCTACCCCAGTTTGTCCGGCCCTTTCCCGCGGGCTAACGGAAACTTGACGCTCAACTGACGCCAGGTGTGCCACGATGCGCACATGAAGCGTCAGCTTCCGTGGCTGGTTGCGATCCCGCTGACGGTGGTCGGAACACTTGCCGGCCATTCGGTCGGCTACCGGGCGGCGGTCCCGGATGCGCATGAACGCGCGAACGTGCTCGCCTCGAGCGGCCACGGCTACCTGGCCGTACGCGCCGCTCGTGATCGCGCTCTGCGTCGCACTCGCCGCGCTCGGGCTCGTCGCACACGCGCTCGCTGCTTTCGGCGGGCGCGACAGGACCGGCGGGACGCAGATCAAGCTCGTCGCAACGCTTGCGCCTGCCGCCTTCGTGCTGCAGGAGCTGATCGAGCGGTATCTGCACGACGGACATCTGCACTGGGAGCTCGTCGTGTCCGCGCCGTTCCTGCTCGGATTGGCGACGCAGGTGCCGTTCGCGCTCCTCGCGGCCGCGATCGCCTTCGCGCTGGCGACCGCCGCACAGCGCGTCGCGCGGGCGATCAGAGCTGCTCGCCTTCCGCGCCCCCGTGGCATTGCGCTCACATTCCTGTCCTGGCTGTCGGTGGATCTTCCGCCCGAGCCAGTCCTCGCCCGCGGCTACGCCGGCCGCGGTCCTCCGCTTCTCGCCTAGTCGAGCAGGAGCGGCCGAGCTCGGCCGCTGATCGAAGCGAGGAGAGATGGACGATCATCCGAGCCGTCGTTCGTGCCGGCTGGTGCTCGTCGCGATCGCCGCCCTGGTGGCGCTCGCGATGGTGCCGGCGGCGGGTGCGCACGCGCGGCTGATCACAACTGAGCCGGCGAACGACGCGGTGCTCGAACAGAGCCCGGCGTTCGTGCTGCTGCGGTTCGACGAGCCGGTCGAGACGGCGTTCGGCGCCATCCGTGTCTATGACGCGCAGGCTCGCCGTGTCGACGTCGGGAAGGTCGAGCAGCCGAGCGAGAAGGAAGCCCGGATCCAGCTCGAACGCGGCCTCGCTCGCGGTACCTACACCGCGACGTGGCGGGCGGTGTCGGCGGATGGGCATCCCGTCTCGGGTGCGTTCGTCTTCCACGTCGGCGCCCCCGGTGCGAACCCGGAGGGCGTCGCCGCGGAGGTGCTCGAGAGTGGTACGCCGGGCTCGGTGACGGTCGCGTTCTCGATCGTCCGAGCTCTCGACTTCCTGCTCCTCCTGCTCGTGGGCGGCGGGACGCTGATGCTGGTCGTCGGTCTCGAGCGGGCGCCCGACTGACACACGGACGAAGCTGTCGCTCGTGCTCGCGGCGGCCGCCGGTGGGCTCGCCGTGGTCGCGCTCGCCGGGATCGTCCTCACAGGGGCGAAGGCGGGCGGCTTCGGACTCGGAGAGGCACTTCAGTTGGGACGTGATCTCGTCTGTGCTCGGGACTCGCTTCGGCGAGGTCTGGCCCGCCCAGGCCGGGCTGGCGATCGTCGGCGCGATCCTGCTTCTCACGCGCTGCGAGGAGCCTGGCGCCTCGCTCCCGCGGCGCTGCTGCTGCTGACGCCATCGCTCTCCGGGCACGCCAGTGTCTCGGGCGGAATCGCGCTGGTCACCGACGTCGCGCACGTCACGGCCGCGGCAGTCTGGGTCGGCGGGCTCGCCGCTCTCGTGCTCGCCCTCCTCTGGGCCGGCACCGAGCGGTGGGAGCTCGCGCGTCAGCGCCGTGCCTCGCTTCTCGGGTATCGCCGTCGTCGCGGTCTCGTGGTTGATCGCCAGCGGCACGGTCAGCGCCTATCTGCAGGTCCGCGCGCTGCGCGGGCTCTGGGAAACGACGTACGGCCAACTCCTGCTCGTCAAGATCACGCTCGTCCTGCCGCTGCTCGCGCTCGGCCTCTACAACAACCGTCGCGCGGTACCGCGCCTGCGTGAACGGCTTGCCACCGCAACGGAACGCACGCGCTTTCTCCGCACTGCGGCGGCAGAGCTCGCGCTGATGGTGGCGATCGTCAGTGTCACGGCTGTGCTCGTTTCGGAGCCCCCGGCACGAGCCGAGGTCGCACCGCGCGGGCCGTATGCGACGACCGCTCAGCTCGGCGACCTCGAACTGAACCTCGTGGTCGACCCGGCGACGGCGGGTCGCAACCAGATCCACCTCTACCTGACCAACTCCTCGGGACAGCCGACCGACGTCGACGAGGCAACGGTCTCGGCGACGCTCGCCAGCCGCCAGATCGGCCCGCTCCGCCTGGAAGCGCACCAGGCCGGCCCGGGCCACTTCCTCGTCCACGGGGCCCAGCTGGCGCTGGCGGGCGACTGGCAGCTGCGTGTCGAGGTTCGCCGTGGCGAGTTCGACTCAGCGACGGCGACTGTCTCGGTCCCAATCAGAAAGGAATCCGACTCATGAAGAAGATCTTGCTCGTGCTCGCAGGAGCACTACTCGCGGCTCCGGCTGCGAGCGCCCACGTCACCGTCAATCCCAATACCGTGCCGGCGGACAGTTTCTCCCGCTTCGCGATTCGTGTCCCGACCGAGCGGCCGAATGCGGACACCACCAAGGTCGCGATGCGCCTGCCGAAGGGTCTCTTCTTCGTCAGCTTTCAGCCGAAACCGGGCTGGAAGCGGACGGTCACGATGGAGAAGCTCAACCCGCCCGTCGAGCTGTTCGGTGAGACGCAGACGGAACGTGTCGCAACCGTCACCTGGGAAGGCGGCAAGATCGCCCCTGGCGAGTTCGACGAGTTCGGGATGAGCGCGAAAGTTCCGGCCGCGCAGACGACGCTTGTATTCCCGGCGACGCAGACGTACTCAAACGGCGAGGTCGTCCGCTGGATCGGCGCGCCCGACGCCGACGAGCCTGCGCCCCGGGTCACCCTGACGGCGAAGGTCGTGGAGACGGCTGCGTCCGCTCCGGCGGAGACCACTGCCTCGGAGGCAACCGAGGAAGATGACTCGGACCTGGACGGGCTCGCACTCGGGTTCGGGATCGCCGGTCTCGTAGCCGGTCTCGCCGCGCTCGGGCTCGTGCTCTTCCGGAAGCCGAGGGCGGCGTGAGCCTCCGCCTCCTCGCGGCTGCACTCCTCGCTGCTCTCGTCGCCTGCCCCGCTGCGGTGGGGCACGGCGACGGGGCAGTGCGCGGCTACACCTCGGCCGTGAAGGCGATCGCTCCCAGGCTCGACGGCCTCACGGTGCAGGTGCTGCAGGGGGACGACCAGCTCGACCTCCGCAACGACACGGGCCGCGAGCTCGTGATCCAGGGCTACGAAGGCGAGCCGTATCTCCGCTTCGGCGCCGACGGCGGCGTCTTCCGCAACGCGAACTCGCCCGCCACCTATCTGAACGAGGAACGCTACGGCGGCGTCGACGTGCCCGCCTCCGCGTCGAAGGCCGCCACGCCACGCTGGGAGCGGGTCTCGCGAGGGAACTCCTACGACTGGCACGACCACCGGATCCACTGGATGAGCACGATCGACCCGCCGAAGGTGCGCCAAGCGAAGGACGAGCCGCATCACGTCTTCGACTGGAACGTCCCCGGCACCATCGGCGGTCAGCGATTGGCGATCCGGGGCAGCCTCGACTACCAGCCACCGCCGCAGAGCAGCTTCAACCCGATCCTGATCGCACCGCTCGTCGCCCTCGTGCTTGCCGGCGGCATCTTCTGGTGGACGCGGAGGCGTCGTAGCATCTCCCCGTGATGGCTCCTGCTTCGCAAACGGCGGATCGTCCTGCTCCGCGGCATCAACCTCGCCAGCCGACGCCGTGTCGCGATGGTTGACCTACGCAAGCTCCTGGAAGGCCACGGCTACGAAGACGTGCGGACGCACCTCCAGAGCGGCAACGTCGTGCTGACCAGCAGCGTCTCGGCCGACCGCCTGGCGAAGAAGCTCGAGCGGGAGCTCGAGGCCGGGCTCGGATTCGAGGTGGAGGTGATCGTGCGCACCCGCGCCGAGCTCGCCCGCGTCGTCGCCCGCAACCCGCTCGGCGATGTAGCGAAGGACCCCTCGCGCTACCTCGTCACTTTCCTCCGGGCAAAGCCCGCAGCGAAGGTAGTGCGCGAGCTCAGCGCCCTGGACGTCGCGCCCGAGCAAGTCGCCGTGAGCGGCCGCGAGGTCTACTCGTGGCATCCGGGCGGATCTCAGCGGCTCGCCGCTCGCGAAGCTCCTCGCGAAGACGGGCGTGAGCGGCGCGGGGACGAACCGCAACTGGCGCACCGTGACGAAGCTGCTCGAGCTCGCCGACGAGAGCGCCTCGTGACCTGGTCGTGGGAGGTCGCCGAGCGCGACCACGAGATCCAGGATCCGACGAGCGCCGAGAAGATCCGGCTCCTCGGCGAGTACCTGCGCCTCGACGGCTCGAGCCGAGTGCTCGATCTCGCGTGCGGGAAGGCGGGGCCGGCGATCGTGCTCGCGGAGGCGTTCGGCTGCCGGATCCAGGGCGTCGAGCTGCGCCCGCAGTTCGCAGAGGCGGCGCGCGCGCGGGTCGCGGAGCGCGGGCTCGGCGGCCTGGTGTCGATCGAGACGGCCGACGCCGCCGCCTACCCGCTCGAGCCCGAGACGCCTGGGACGCCGCGCTCTGCCTCGGAGCGAGCTTCGTCTGGGGCCACATCGGCGATGCCGCGAACGCGCTGGTGCCGGCGGTGCGGGCCGGCGGCTTCGTGGCGATCGGCGAGCCGTTCTGGCACGAGGCGGGCGCCGAGGCAGACGGCTTCGTCGACCTCGCGGCGACCGTCGAGCGATTCCAGTCCGCTGGCCTCGCCCTCACCGGCCTGATCGCCGCCTCCGAGGACGACTGGGACCGCTACGAGAGCCTCCACTGGCGCGCGCTCGAGGAGTGGCTCACGGCAAACCCCGAGCACCGGGACGCGGCGGAGATCCGCGAACAGCACGTTACGCTTCTCGAGACGACTACCTCCGGAAGCAGCGGGCGGAGCTTGGCTGGGCGATCTTCATCGGCCGCAAGCGCGTGATCCAGGCCGCGCGTCCCAGGGCGGTACGCGGCACCGTCGTCAGCGAGAACGCCGCGTGCAGCGGCACCTCGAAGCGCGCGACGCCGGCGGCGTTCGTCGTGACGTCGTGCCGGCGAGCGAGCTCTGCCCGTCGCCGGCGGCGTTCCAGAGCGCGAGGTTGAAGCTCGTGCTCGCGGGCAGGCCGCCGATGCTGTATGCCGGAGCCGGGTCTGCGGAAACGGCGTTCAGGTCGCGCCCGTGCGAGTCGAGGCCCATCAGCGTCAGGTGTCCGCCGTCGTCGGCGTAGGCGGCGATCTCCTTCTCCGGCTGGTCGGGCTCTGCCGAGCATCCAGTCGTCGTTTCGTCCCACGGCGCGACCTGCAGCACCTGCCAGCCCTGCTGCGTCGTCTGGAGCAGTAGGCGCAGTCGCGTGGTACGCCGGGAACAGCGGCCACCCCTCGGTCGGCGGGCCCGATCATCGCGTAGAGGGAGTTGTACGTCCGCGTCGTACTTGCCCCAGTAGGCGTCCCACTTGGCCGACCCCGTGAAGCCGAGCTGGGCCGAGCGCGAGATCGAACCAGAGCTGCTGGAAGCGGCGATGTTCGTCCGCGCCAGATCTCCGGTGCCGTCGCTCCCAGTAGCCGGACTCGCGATCGTCGGCTTGCCGGCGAACGCCGCGATGCCGCGGATGCCGAACTCCATGATGTACGTCGGCTTCCGCGCCTCGGCGGGAGCTCCTCGGTCACGATCTGGCGCACGTCCTTGAGCCGCGTACTCCATGAAGAACGGCGCGTGTCCAGTAGTCCCAGTACATGTGCACCGAGTACGCGTCGAGGACGTCGTTCATGTTCGCGGCGATGTACTGGAACCAGACGTAGCGCTGCGCACGCCGCCCGGCGTTCTCCACGAGGTCGCCGCCCATCAGCCGGATGTGCGTCGCGAAGCCCGCGCTCGACGAGCTGCGCGTCGAGCGCCCGGTAGAGCGCCTCGTACTCCGCGAGCGACACGCGCGATCCGCCGGAGTTCGGCTCGTTCCCGACCGCCGCCCAGCGCACGTTCGTCAGGCCCGTGACCGCGACCAGGTCCTCGAGCACGTCGGCGAACCGCGCCATGACCGCGACCGGGTGTCGACCTCGCGTTCGTTCGAGGCCTGGTAGCGTGATGTTGATCGTCGCGCCAGCCTCCTGCGCGAGCCGGACGGTCTTCGACGAACGAGGCGAGTTCACCGACCCGGTCCGGGCTGCGCCGCTCCTTCGTCCCAGTTGTCGTTGTAGAAAATCCGGACGATCTGCGGCTGGAGCGCCTTCGCCTTGGCCTCGAAGTCGGGTAGCCGGTCGCCGGCGGGCCGGGTGTGATCGGGGCGTAGACGTGGTTGTTGAACTGCGCGCCGTAGCCGCCGAGCGCCTGGAACGAGCACGTTCGAGCGGACGAGCTCGTGCTCGGTGACCTCGACGGTCCGCGTGCGCGCGTTGTTCGTCGCGTCGGTCTCGAACGGCGCGGCACCGTCGATCAGCACGGTCAGCTCGGCGGACATCGCCGTCTCCAGCTTCACGCCCTCGAAGGTCGACGAGACGCTGCCGCCCTTCGGCACCGTCACCGTCTTCGGCTCGGCGAGCGGCGTCGGCCCGAGCATCAGCGTCAGCGTCGCCGTCGCACCGACGTCGCCGTTCAGCTCGGAGACGTCCGCGACGACGTCGACCGGCCGGGTCGAGAGCGTCTGCGGCGGCGCGTGGACGGCCGCGACGACGAGATCCGGCCGCAGCCGGGCAATCGCGGCGCGGCGCAGCTGGACGAGTCCCTGCGACGTCGCGTCCCGGACGTGCACCTTGGCACTCACCGTCGCGCCGCGGGCGACCGGCCCGAGCTCGATCTCGGCGACGCCTTCCGGCGCGGCGACGTCCTTCAGCACGCGAATCATCACCCCGTTCACCAGAACGTGGACGTGCTTCAGCGTCTCGACGGCCGGGGCAGGCGCCTCGGCATCCACCTCGAGCCTGAGCACACCGCCCTGCGGGCCCGTGAGCACGCCGGCCTGGAGCGAGTACGGAACGGCGTCGGCGGCGCTCCCCGCGGCGGGCGCGGCGAGCGCGATCGCGGCCGACCCCACCGCACACACGAGCCGGGCCGCACGGCTCCACATCTTCGTTGTCATCGTCGTCTCCTTCGTCGTGATTGCGACGACGATGACGATGCACCGTGGCACTCACGCAGCGCTCACGGGCGACTAATGCGCTGCGGGGGAAGGACGCAAGCCCCTCCCCCGCAGCCCCTGTGCTACTGGTCGACCCAGTAGGCCGCTGCGCCCAGGCTCGGCCACTCGCGCTCGGGATCGGCGCGATAGAGCGGGTTGTTGGCGAACAGCGTCACGCGTGCGGTGCCTGCCGCGTTCGTGCCGTGCGCGATCACCGCCGACCCCGGCGCGGACGCCGACTGCGGATCCATCAGCCACAGCCCGGCGGCGAGGATGCCGGTGGCCGGCAGGCGGCCGTCGGCGGCGAGCGTCGTCGGCAACGTCGTGAACCAGGTCGGCGGATCGGCGATCAGCGTGTCGCTCGCGGGATAGGCACCGACGATCGGGCTCGCGGCCCCGAGGCTGTTCTCCCAGTAGAGGATCCCGCTCCGGCCGTTGCCGCCGCGCGTGAGCGCGGTGAGGCCGACGAGCTCGGCCGCCGGTGGTCAGGAAGTTGCCGCCGTTCGCGCCTGCGCCGAGATACCCGCCGCCGCGCGCGAAGAAGGCGGTCAGCCGAGCCCGCGCGAGCGGGTTCGCCGCCGACGGCCAGTTGCCTGTGTTGAAGACGACGTCGTAGCTCTCGAGCGGATCCGTGAGGGCCGTGTTGATCGTCGCGGTCGAGATCGGGATCGGCGGTGAAGCCGAGGTTCCGAAGCGACCAGCACGTCCTGGTTGACCGCAGCCGTCAGCACGGCGATCCGGGGTGCGTGGTCGACCGGGTCGAGCGCAGGGAGCGACGCGGCCAGAGCCGGCTTGAAGTGCAGTCCCTTGTCCTTTCCGAGCGCAGTCGAGCGTTCGCCTTCGTCGCGTCGTCGGCCGCGAAGACAGCGCTGCCGGCCGGGAGCGTTCCTGCCGAGCCCGGGAACGGCGCGAGCGCGATCTGCGCCGCCACGCCCGACCCGACGAGCTCGTTCAGCGCTCGGACGGCCGTCGGCGAGTCGATCTCGAGGACGTACCGGTCCGCCTTGCCGCGGTCGACGCCGCCGGTCAGGCGCGCCGGCTTCTTGATCTTCGCGCCGTTGCGGATGTGGAAGTCGGCGTTCCGTCGGGATCGTGACGATGTCGGCGCCCCACAGGTAGCCGTGGCTCCAGGCCCCGGGCGGCGCGTACAACTGCGTGATCGAGTTCGAGATGTCGTCGCCGATCCCGAGGGCCGTGTTCGCGAGGCCACGACGCGGCTGCGTCATCTAGACGACGTACGACCCCTTCTCGAACGTCTGCGTGCCCCACGTGAAGTCGGCAGTCGCTCTGCCCGCACCTCGATGCCGTTGTCCAGCAGCCACTCGACGAGGCGGTTCGCCTCGGCGTCGCTGCGCTGGCCTGCCCCGACCGGGATCACGTGCGCCTCGGGATACTCGGTCATCCAGTTGTTGGCGACGTCGAACGGCGGCGGGCAGCACGGCGGCCGGGCCGCGTTCTCCTCGCCGCGGATGTAGATCTCGGCCTGGTCCCAGGTGAGGTCGTAGCGGTTCGCGACGTCGTAGAGGAGCGTCGACCAGACGATGTTGTACTGCGCCGTCTCGTGCGCCGACGCGGCCGCGCGGATGCGTCGTCGAGCCCGGGGAGGCCGCAGGCCGTACCCGTCGAGTTGCACATCTCGACCGTGGAGCCGTTGAGGCCGATGTGCTGGGAGTACATCGGGGTGTAGAACGGCCCCCAGTCGTCCCAGCCCTCGGCGACGGCGGGCCCGGGCTGGATGCCGCCGGCGCAGAGGCCGGTCGAGGCCGGCGGGAGGTCGCCGTTCGGGCACCAGTCGTTGATCGGGCGCGTGACGGCCAGCCCGATCGCGTTCATCGCGGCCTCGTTGGCGTCGATGCGCGCCTGGTTCCACTTCAGCCAGAGGTCGTACTCGATGCTCGGGTTGTGCGGCTTCGTCGTCGCCTCGATCAAGGTCGGCGTCACGTAGCCGTGCAGATCGAGCATCTCGGGCGGCAGCCACTCCTGCATGATCGCGACCGACGCCTTCGTCTCGGACTGCGACTGGGTCAGGAAGTCGCGGTTGAGGTCGAAGTTGTTCCCGTTCGCGCGCGCGTTCGCGATGTGGCCGTCCGGGTTCTGGATCACGTTGAAGAGCACGACCGCGTTGTCGAGGATCGTGTCGACCTCGGGATCGGTGCCGTAGGGCGTCGTCGCGAGCCGCTCGATGATCTGGAGCGAGGCGTCGATCCCCTCCGACTCGTTGCCGTGGATCCCGGCCTGGATGTAGAGCGGCACCTTGATCTTGTCGTGCATGCTCCACAGCCCGATCTGCGCCTGCTCGGGCTCCGTGAGCGCGAGCTTGCGGAACTTCTGCCAGTTCTTGAAGCTCTGCTTCTGGTGCTTCGTGTCGAGCGCGTTGATCGTCGCGAGGTACATGTCCCGGCCGAGCGCGGACTGGCCGATCACCTCGACCGTCAGCCGGCCGTTGCTCTGCGCGGCGATCGCGTCGAGCGTGCAGCCGATCGCGTACCAGGGGATGTGCGGGTAGCTGCCGACAGGATGGGACGGATCCGATCCGTCGGGATACGCGCCGACGAGCGTCCGGGATCGGTGTGCCGCACCACGGCGGCCCGATCGCCGCCGAGGCGGTGGACGAGCCGATGAGCGCGACGGCAAGCGCCGCGAGGATCAACGAGAACGAAAGCCTGATGCGACGCGCCACGGTGTGCCCTCCCTGGAAGAACGGACCGGTCCCTGCGAACGCGACCGCCTCTATACCCAGGTTTTATGGGCAAAGTCAAGCGTCTGATAGAACAACGTCATGGCCACCTCCGAGGAACGCGTCGTCGCGCACCTGGGCACCGAGCAGCTCGAGGCGGGTCTCGCCGAGATCCGGCGCTCGCCTGCCGACGTGGGCACGGTGGAGCTGATCGTGCGGCGTCCGGTCGTGGACGAGCGCGAGCTGCTCGAGGAAGCCGGGCCTCGACCTCGAGCGGGGCCTCGTCGGCGACGACCTGGTACGGCCCGCGGCAGCAAGAGCACGCCCGACGGCTCGTCGAACCCGGCGCGCAGCTGACCTTCGCCGAACGCCCGCCGCGGTCGACCTCGTCGCGGCCGGCGACCGGGAGCGCTGGGCGCTCGCCGGCGACCAGTTCTACGTCGACTTCGACATCTCGGAGGCGAACCTCCCGGCGGGCACCCGGCTCTCGCTGGGCACGGCTGTGATCGAGGTGATCGGCCGCGCCCCACGACGGCTGCGTCAAGTTCAGCGCGCGCTTCGGCAACGACGCACACCGGTTCGTGAACACGAAAGCGCACCGCCACCTCAACCTGCGCGGAATCAACGCGAAAGTCGTCGAGCCGGGCACGGTCCGCCGCGGCGACTCGATCCGCAAGCTCTAGCTACTTCGGCGCCGCGACCCAGTGGCCGGGCTCGACCTCGACCTCGACGAGGTCGCCGGCAGGCTCCACCTCGGCCGCGGGTTGCGGACCACCGTTGGACGTCCACTTGTGGTCCAACTGCGGCACCGACGCCATGAGCATCCTCGTGTACGCGTGCCTTGGATCGCCGAAGACCTTCGCCGTCTCGCCCCGCTCGACGACGACTCCACGGCGCAGGATCACGGTCTGGTCGCTGATGTAGTGGCCGAGCGAGAGGTCGTGCGTGACGAACAGGACGCCGAGGCCGCGCTCCTTCAGGTCTCCCAGGAGGTTCAGCACGTCGATCCGGGTGGAGGCGTCGAGCATGCTGATGATCTCGTCGGCGACCAGGAACCGGATCTCGAGCAACAGCGCCCGCGCGATCAGCAGCCGCTGGAGCTGCCCACCGCTCAGCTGGTGGGGATACTTGCCGAGCACGTCCGCCGGCTCGAGCCCAACCGCTTCGAGTGAGGTTTCGCAACTTCGCCCGCCACGCCGCTCGGCTGAGCCCACCGAGGTAGATCGACCGGATCATCTCGAACACGCGGTCGACCCTGAACACGGGGTTGTACGAGCTGAAGGGGTCCTGAAAGACGCCCTGGACGTGCTGGTAGTAGCCGCGGAGGCCGACGGCCGCCGAGCGCCGTCACATCCTTCCCTTCGAACGTGATCGTCCCGTCCGTGACCTCCGTCAAGCGCAGGATCATGCGGCCGACCGTGGTCTTGCCGCTGCCGCTCTCGCCGATCAGGGAGACGACCTCGCCGGGCTTGATCTCGAACGTCACGTCCGAGACCGCCGTGACCGCGGCACCACCGAACATACCGCTCGTGAAGACCTTCGTGACGTGGTCGAGCTTGAGCATCAGGCGGACGCTTTCCAGCAAGCGGCGAGCCGCCCGGGCGCGACCTCGACGAACGGCGGCTCCTCGACGCACTTCTCGAAGGCGAGCGGGCACCTGGCGCGGAACCTGCACCCGGTGGGCGGGTTGAGCAGCGACGGAGGCCGACCGGGAATGCCCTTCAGGCGGCGCTCTGTGAAGCGCACTCCGACCTCGGGGAGCGAGCCGAGCAGCAGCCGCGTGTACGGATGCCGCGGGTCTTCGGTGATCTCCGCCGCCGACGCCTTCTCGACCAGCTTGCCGGCGTACATGATCAGGATCGTGTCGGCGATCTGGTAGAGGATCGAGAGGTCGTGCGTGATCACGATCGTGCTCTTCACGAACGAGCGGTCGCGGAACTCGACGAGCATCTCTGCGACGGCTCGCTGGGTCGAGACATCGAGCGCCGAGGTGATCTCGTCCGCGATCAGGAGCGACGGGTCGAGCAGCGTCGAGAGCACCATCACGACGCGCTGCTTCATCCCGCCGGAAAGCTCGATCGGATACGCGCTTCAGCACGTCGTCGGAGAGGCCGACCAGGCGAAGACGACGGCTCAGCTCCGGCAGCGTGTCGTCGTAGCTGACGCCGCGCGAGTCGAGCAGCTCGGAGATCATCGTGCCGATCTTCCGGGTCGGGTTGAGCGCGCTCATCGCGTACTGCGGCACGATCGACACCTTCCGGAAGCGGAAGTCGTTCATCGCCCGCGTGTCGTCGATCGGCAGCTCGACGCCGTCGAGCGCGACCGTTCCCTCCAGATACCGCATGCGGCCGTCGAGCCGGATCAGGCTCTTGCCGAGCGTCGTCTTCCCGCAGCCCGACTCGCCGGCAATGCCCATGATCTCGCCGTCCGCGACCTGGAAGGTGACTCCGTCGAGCGCGCGGACGTCGCCCTTCGTCGTGCGGTAGTACACCGCGCAGGTTGTCGACCGCGAGGCTCACATCTCACGCAGCTTCGGGTTGAAGACCTCGTCGAGACCGACATTCATGACGTAGAGGCCGCCGACGACGGCCATGATCCCGAGGCCCGGGACGATGAACCACCACCACATCCCTAGCTGAAGGGCGCTGTTCGCGACCGCGGTGTTCATCATCAGTCCGAGCGACATCGCGTTCGAGGGGCCGAGCCCGAGAAAGTCGAGGGTCGCGGCGGTCAGGATCGCGCCTCCGAAGAGGAGGATGAACGTGAGGAAGAGGTACGAGCTCATGTTCGGCGCGATCTCCTTGACGATGATCCGCGAGCTACGCGCGCCGGAGAGGCGCGCCATGCTGACGAAGTCGCGCGAGGCGAGCGAGAAGGTCTGGGCCCGGATCGCCCGGGCGGCCCACGGCCACGACGTGAGCCCGATCAGCACCGCTTCGGAGACGAGGCTCTGGATGCTGAGATAGGCGGAGACGATGATCAGGACGGCCAGCGTCGGGATCACGAGCACGACGTTCGTCAGCATGCTCAGCGCCTCGTCGATGACACCGCCGCGGTAGCCGCAGGTGAAGCCGATCAGCATCGCGATCCCGGTCGCGACGCAGCCCGCCAGCGCTCCGACGAGAAAGCTCGCCCGGAGCCCGTGGACGAACTGGGCGAAGACGTCCTGGCCGGGAGCCGTGGTGCCGAACCAACGATCGGAGGACGGTGGCGCGCCCGTCGGATACCCGAAGTCGAACGGATCGGCATCGGTCAACCATGGCCCGACGAGCGCGAACGCGAGGAAGAAGAGCACGATGCCGAGCCCGAAGACGAGCTTCTTGTTGCGAAACGCGAAGTACAGCGCTTCGCCGCCTCTGTGTTGCGGCGGCAGCTCCGCGGACTCGACGACCTCGGGATCGAGCTGGGCGGTGCCGGGCGTCGCGACGGTGGTCACCTACGACCCCTGGATTCCCATTCGCGTCCTCGGATCGACGATCACGTACGCGATGTCGACGACGAAGTTGGCGATCAGGACGCCGATGATGATGAAGAGGAAGAGCCCCTGGAGCAGGAAGTAGTCGCGGACCTGGATCGAGGTCAGGATCAGCGAGCCGACGCCGGGGTAGCCGAAGACGATCTCGGTGACCAGAGCGCCGCCGACGACTGCGCCCAGGGCGAGCGCGAGGCCGGACATCTGCGGCAACCGCGCGTTCTTGTACGCGTACCCCCGCACGAGCCGGCTCGGTGCCCCGAGCGACTGGAGGTAGTTGGCGTAGTCGGCTTCCAGCTCGTAGATGATCAGGTTTCGCATCCCGATCGCCCAGCCGCCGAAGGCGACGAGGAACAGCGACAGGAACGGCAGGAACCAGTGCACTGCGAAGCTCCGTGCGAACTCGAAGGTCCAGGCCGGCTGCAGTGAGAAGTCGTAGGCACCCGAGACGGGGAAGATCTGGAACTGGGCGGCGAGAAAGTAGGCGAGCACGAGCGACAGCCACATGTATGGCGTCGCCGTGAGGATGTACCCGACCGGCAGAACGGTGTTGTCGAGCACCTTCCGCCGTGCGGCCATGGCGCCGACACGATTGCCGGCGATGTAGCTGAGCACGATCGCCGGGACGAGGATCGCGAGCGTGTACGGCACCGCCTGCAGGATCAGGTCGCTCACCGACGAGCCGACGTAGGCGATGCTGGGGCCGAGGTCGCCCTGGAGCAACCCACGCCAGAAGTTCACGTACTGCTGCCACAGCGGCTGGTCGAGCCCGAACGACTCGGTGAAGTACCCGTGGAGCTCCGGCGCGGCAGTCGAGTCTGCCTGCAGGCGCGAGAGCAGGCCCGCGATCGGGTCGCCCGGCATCAGGCGCGGGATCGCCCAGTCGATCGTCACCGCCACGAAGAAGGTGAGGAGGTAGATGAGGCTCTTGCGGGCGAGGTATCGGTACATCGGTCAGACCGACCGCGGGCCGCTGCGGAAATCGCAGCGGCCCGACAGGTCAGCGGTCATTTGCTGGTGTTACTACTTTTTCTTCAACCTGGCGAGCGCCTCGATGCCCGTCATGTTGAGGTAGCCGTTCCACATCGCGGGCGTGGTCTGCAGCCCCGCACCCGACGCGCTGGAGAAGTTGGTCCAGACGCTCGTGTTGTACTGCGCCCACAGCCCGTTGTACCAAAGCGGAATCGCGGGCAGCTCCTCGAGGATGTACTTCTGGATCTGCGAGTGGATCTTCTTCGCCTTCGCCACGTTCGACGTCGGCACCTTGTTCAACGCGAGGGTCAACGCCCACGGCTTCGGGCCCGAAGCCGTGAATCGCGCGAAGTTGGCGAACGTCTGATCATCGGCGATCGGCAGGTGGAAGAGGTAGTCGTAGTAGGTGTACGGCGTGTTGCCGAGCTGCTTCTCGTTGTTGATCACGAGGTCGAACTTGCCGGAGTTGCGCTCTTCGACCAGCCCGTTGAAGTCGGGGTACGCCGGCGTCAGCTTGATTCCGGCGGCCTTCGTGCTGTTGGCGATGATCTGGATCGCGGTCTGCCAGTCCGACCACCCGTTCGGGACGATGATCCGCAGGTTGATCGACGACCCGTCCTTGTTCTCGACGAAGCCGTCACCGTTGGTGTCCTTGTAGCCGGCACCCGCCAGGAGCGCCTTCGCCCTCGCGATGTTGTAGGTGAACCCGAGCTTCTTGGACTGCGGCTTGTCGATCCAGCGGCCCCACGTCGGCAGCAGGCCGGTCGGATCCGCCTTGGCGACGATGTTCCCGTAGTCGGCCTTGACGATCTGGTCGATGTTGATCGCGGTGGCCAGCGCCCGGCGGAACACCTTGTCGTCCAGCGGCTTCTTCGTCGTGTTCGGCACCAGCCAGGCCGTGTTGGCGGAGAGCATGTACGGGGCCTTCGGGTAGTACGTGCGGACCTTGCCGCCGATCTGCTTGTCGATGCCCGGGAAGAAGTTGTTGCTCAGGTCGATCTTGTTCTGCAGGAAGTTCTGCAGCGATGCCGTGTTGGCCGTGTTGTGGATGTCGACGATGTACTTCATCGGCATCCTCATCCCGACCGCCTTGGTCGCCCACCAGCCGTCGCGCCTGTTCCACTGCAACGTCTGTGACGTTCCCTTGCCGGCGCCATACGTGAACGGGCCGGTGCCGACGAACTTCTTGTCGGTGTTGCCCGTCGTGATCTCAGTTGCGCTGTAGCTCGACCAGATGTGCTTCGCCACGATCGGGACCGAGTACATGTTCGTATCCCAATCCTGATAGTTCGGAGTGCCTTTGAAGTTGAACTTGACCGTGCGTCCGCTCGTCGTGACGCTCTGCAGGCCCGTCTTCCACATCGTGGAGAACTGCGAGCCCTCCAGTTTGCCCGTCTCGAACGTGAACTTCACGTCCGCGGCGGTCAACGGCTTCCCGTCGTTCCAGGTGACGCCGCTCCGCAGGGTGACGACGAAGCTCTTACCCTGCCACTTGCCACTGGTCGCCAGCCACGGGATGAAGCGGTCCTGGAGCGGGTCGTAGCGGAAGAGTGTCTCGTAGAGAAGCCCCAGCACCCCCGTCGCATAGCCGGGCCGGAGCGGGTTGAAGTTCGTGAACGGCCCCCACGCGGTGCCTGAGGTGTACAGGGTTTCGTTCCGCGGGAGCGCGTCGGTACTCGTTGGCTTCGCGCCCGCCCCGCTTGTGAACACTGCGACAACCACTGCGAGCGCCGCGACTGCGCTCAGGGCTATCGCTGTCCTTGTCTTGCGATTACGCATGTGCTGCCCCTCCTCCTTCGTTGGACGATTCCGACGTCGATTAGTTGGTTAACCGGTTTAGTAGATGGCTGCGCGATCCTCACCGGACCGCCTCCTGGTCGGCCTGGACCATGCCGGCGAGCGGCGACCTCCTCACGCCGAGCACGGCGACTCCGAACGGCTCGAGCTCGACAGTCGACTCGTCGGTCTGCAGCTCGATCCCGTCCTCGAGCAGCGGCTCCGCCGCGATGCCGTCTCCGGAGACGTTCACCAGGATCGCCGTCTCCGACCGCCCCCCGCGCAGCCTGCCGACGAGCACGCGGGGGTCGTCGACCCGCACCGGCCGGGAGACCCCAGCGACCTCGGCGAGGGCCGAGTAGAGGCGCCAGGTCTCCTCCGGGTTCACGCGCGGCGTCCGGGCGGCGAAGTGCTCGAGCGGGTAGGTGCAGAAGACGGTCCGGCCGCGGCCGAGCTCGTTGGAGACGATCGCCGGCCGTCCGTGAGCGTCGATCGCGACGACCCGGGCGGAAAGCAGTTCGACCGGAAGGTAGGCGCGGGCGCTGCTCTCGCCCCCGACGTGGAACGACAATCTCGTTCCGGCGGGCAGGCCGCCGAAGTCCTCGACGAACTGGAGCGTCACCTCGTCCTCCTCGATCGGGTCGACGAGGCCGTAACGCAGGAGATGGCGAATCCCGAAGATCTCGTCCAGCCCCGAAAGCCACGGGCCGCGCTGGTTGGCTGTGCTGCCGCCGAAGTACGAGGCGTAGACGGTCGCGCCCCCCTCGGCGAGCTCGCGCAACCGGTCGATCCCTGGCGCGGTCAGGAGCTTCGCGCACGGCGCCAGGTAGAGGCGCGCGGAGTCGCGCAAGCCGTCGTACTCGCGCATCGGCGCCACCGGCAGGTCGGCCTCGCGCGCCGCGATGTAGGCCTGGAAGAGGTTGTCGCGGAGGTCGCTCCGGTACGACTGCTCGGTGAAGGGCAAGACGCGCTCGAAGTGCTCCGGGACGACGAGCGCCACGTCGCCTGCGACCCGTTCCCAACCTTGCGCCGAGAGATCGCGCACGAGCGCAGCGAAGTCGCGGAGCTCTAGGAGCTGCGGCTTTGGCTCGCCGTGCCGGTCCGTCAGCCCGAAGTGAAGCTCGAAGACGTGGTGCCGGTACGGATCCTCGGCGCGGAGATCGTCGTAGTCGCAGTTGTTCCAGGCGATCCAGCCGCGCGCCCCAGCCAGCAGGGTCGTATGCAGCACCTGCCGGTAGTACGCGGCAGCGTGCTCGTCGGCCGCGAAGTCCGAGCTGACGCCGAACTCCTCGAGCACGACCGGCTTCCCGAATGTGCCGGCGAGCTCGCACGCGAATGCGGGTGTGAGGAACTGGCGCACCTGGTCGTCCTGCATCGGGTAGGAGTGCGGGCCGATGAAGTCGACGAGCGGCGCAAGCGCTCGCAGCGAGTAGCCGTTGTCGGCGCCGCTGACCTCGACCCCCCACGCGCCGTCGCCGAGCGAGATGGGCTGCTGCGCTCCGGCCGAGCGAACCGCCTGGACGAGGGCACGAGCCCAGGCGGCGACCTCTTCGCTCGTGCCGGTACCGCCGTACAGCGGCATCTCGTTGGAGATCAGCCAGCCGACGACGGCGGGGTGACTGCCGAAGCGGCGCGCGATCTCTCCCGCAAACCAGGCCTGCTGGGAGAGGAGCCAGGGATCACGGTAGAGGTCGCGGCCGCCCCGCCAGGGAGGGTCCCAATTCTGGCCGGACATGTGTCCGACGATGAACGTCGGAATCGTCCCCAGCCCGAGCTCGACGTGAGCGTCAAGGAAGTCGCTGAAGCGCTCAGCGACCTGCTCGTCGAGGACCTCGGGAGTCGGGACGAAGTCGGGCCAGAAACAGAAGGAACGAGTGACAGTGAGCCCGTGCCGGGCCAGCACGTCGAGCTCCTCCCGGACGACGTCCGGGTCGTAGCGCGCCCACATGCGTGGGCCGCCGGTTCTCGACCAGAAGTTCGCGCCGAGCCAGGGTACGCTCGGCAGGACGATCTTCGAGGTTGCTCCTGCCACTTCTCGTCATCCTTCGTCGGATGGTCTCCCCCGTACATACGCACTTCATCACTAATCCGGTTTAGTTGTCAAGTGCGTCAGACCACGGATGCGACGGCGGCGAGGCCGGCCGGTGCTCCCGCGAACGGTCAGACGCCCGCGGGGCACCTGGATGTCACCGACCGCGTTCTCGTCGATCGCGTCGAGCAAACGGCGCGTCGCAGCCACGCCGTACGCCGGGATGTCGCGCTCGACGGCGGTGAGCGGCGGCCCCACGACCTGGCAGAGAAGCGAGTCGTCCCCTGCGACGATCGAGACGTCGCCCGGGACCGAGAGCCCGAGCTCGTGCACCACCCCGAGCCCTGAGACGGCCAGCACGTCGCTGTCGTAGACGATCGCGGTCGGCGGCTCGGCGCCGCAGAGCAGCCGGCGCGTCGCGTCGGCACCGCCCTCGGGGCTGAAATCGGTCGAGGCGATCTCCGCCGAGAGCGAGAGAGCCCGAGCTTTCTGCCGGAAGGCATTGTTGCGAGCGGCCGAGTGGACGAAGCTCGCGAGACCGGCGACGCGCGCGATCCGCCGGTGGCCGAGCCCTGCGAGGTGGTCGACGATCTCCCCGATCACCGACGCCTCGTCGTGCCAGACGCAGGGGAGCGCACCATTCTTCGAGCGGGCCGCCGACCACGACCGCCGGCATCCCCAGGCGGGCGAGACCCTCCACTCGCGGGTCGTTCTTCCGCAGGTCGACCATGAGCACGCCGTCGACGCGCCGTTCGGCCCACCAGCGGCGATGAATCGACAGCTCCTTGTCGACGTCCTCGGCCATCTGGATCGTCAGCGCGATCGAGCGCGACGAGAGCTCCGACTCGACGCCGGCGATGAACTCCATGAAGAACGGCTCGAGCGAGAGCGTCGTCAGCGTGCGGGCGAGCACGAGCCCGCAGGCGTGGCGCGCGCGACCGACAGCGCCCGCGCGGCGCTGTTCGGGTACCAGCCCATCTCCTCCGCGATCGCGAGGATCCGCGCCCGTGTGCTGTCGGAGAGCCCGGGACGTTCGTTGAGCGCGAACGAGACCGCGCCCTTCGACACGCCCGCTCGGCGGGCGATGTCGCTCGACGTCACTCTGCGTGCTCGGTCCTCCTTGGGCGCCGCCACGTCAACCTCCTTGCTCAGAGCCTAGCGTTGTGCAAGGACATGAGCTTATGATTCACTTAACCGGTTCAGTAATTCCACGAGAGGGCGCGATGCGCAACGGCAGCTTCCCGAGTACCTTCCGTTGGGGCGTGGCGACAGCCGCGTACCAGATCGAGGGTGCAGTCAACGAGGACGGACGGGGCGCGAGCATCTGGGACCGCTTCTGCGCGATCCAGGGCAACGTCCGCAACGGCGAGACCGGCGAAGTTGCGTGCGACTTCTACCATCGCTACCCAGAGGACGTCGCCCTCCTGCGCGAGCTCGGCGCCTGCGCCTTCCGCTTCTCCGTCGCGTGGCCGCGGGTCCTGCCCGAGGGGCGCGGGAAGGTGAACGAGGCCGGCCTCGACTTCTACGACCGGCTCGTGGACGAGCTGCTCGCGAACGAGATCGCGCCGGTCGTCACCCTCTACCACTGGGACCTCCCCGTCGCGCTCGAGGATGCGGGCGGCTGGCCGGAGCGCGCGACGGCCGAGGCGTTCTGCGAGTTCGCCGAGGCGACCGCCCGCAGGCTGGGCGACCGCGTCTCGCTCTGGATCACCCACAACGAGCCGTGGGTCGCCGCCTGGCTCGGCTACGGACTCGGTGAGCACGCACCCGGCCGGGCGTCGCGAGCCCGACGCACTCGCCGCCGCGCACCATCTCCTGCTCTCACACGGGCTCGCCGTCGACGTGATCCGGCGCGAAGCCCCGGGCGCCCAGGTCGGCATCACCCTCGACCTCACGCAGGCGTACCCGGCCTCCTCGTCGGAAGCCGACGCCGCGGCGGCGCGCGCGGCCGACGGGGAGAAGAACCGGTGGTTCCTCGACCCGGTCTTCAAAGGCTCCTATCCGGAGGACGTCCTTGCCGCGCTCGCTCCCGACGCTCCCCCGGTCCGCGACGGAGACCTCGACGTGATCTCGACGCCGATCGACTTCCTGGGCGTCAACTACTACCGCCGCGAGATCGTTGCCGCGATGCCCGACGGCAGCCGGCAGATGGTCCACCAGCCGGACTCGATGTACACCGAGATGGGCTGGGAGGTCTCTCCGCACGGGCTCTACGACCTGCTCGTCCGCGTGCACGACGAGTACGCGCCGGCAGCGATCCACGTGACCGAGAACGGTGCCGCCTTCGGGGACACGCTGCGTCACGACGGCGTCGTCGACGACCCCGAGCGGCAGGCGTTCCTCGCCGGACACGTGGACGCGATCGAGCGCGCAATCGCCGACGGCGTCCCGGTCGAGGGCTACTTCGTCTGGTCGCTGCTCGACAACTTCGAGTGGGCCCACGGCTACGGGAAGCGGTTCGGGATCGTCTACGTCGACTACCCGACCCTGCGGCGGATCCCGAAGTCGAGCTTCTCGTGGTACCGCGACCTGATCGCCCACGCCACCACGCTCGGCGGGTGACGACGGCGGCAGTCGACTAGCGCTTCGCGGTCTTGCGGCGCGCGGCGGGCTTCTTGCGGGCCGGCGGCCGCTTCGCGCGCACCGAGCCCCGGCCCTTCTTCGCGGCGTCGACCGAGGCTTTCAGGGCGGCCAGCAGATCCGTGGGCTCCTCGTCGGCCTCCGGCTCCGCGGCGGTGATCGTCTTGCCCTTCTGCTTGGCCCTGACGACCGCGAGGAGCGCCTTGCGGTAGGTGTCCTCGTACTTCTCCGGCTTGAACGGCCCGGTGAAGCGCTCGATCAGCGCCGTCGCCAGCTCGAGCTCCTCCTTGGGAACCTTTCGCTTGCCGGGGGCGAGCTCGTCGGATGGCCGGATCTCGTCGTGGAAGAACATCTTCTCCAGGGCGATCACGCCGTCGCGCACGCGCAGGCAGCCGAGGTACTGGCGCTCGCGCATCACGTACTTGCCGATCGCGGCGAGGCCGGTCTTCTCCATCGCCTCGCGCATCAGCGCGTACACCTTCTCGGCACCGTCCTGCGGGCCGAGGAAGTAGGTGCGGTCGAAGTAGATCGGGTCGATCTCCTCGTACGGGACGAAGTCGGAGATCGTCGATCGTCTTCACGCCTTCCGCCTTCACGGCCGCGAAGTCCTCGTCGGTGAGGACGACGTGCTTGTCCTTCTTGATCTCGAAGGCCTTCACGATCTCGTCGTCGGGGACGAGCTTCTCCTCCTTCTTGCAGAACTTCTGGTAGCCGATCCGGCCGTTGTCGGGCTCGTGGATCAGGTGGAAGTGCAGGTCTTTCTCCTCGATTGCGCTGTACATCCGCACGGGCACGTTGACGAGCCCGAACGAGATCGCACCGCTCCAGATCGCTCTCGGCATATGAAGAGAACGGAGGAACGATCGTTTCGGTTTCGGTGCGAACGCGTCGCACACGCGTTGCACGTCGCTCCGTAGCGTCTGCGGCATGAACGAACGGAGACACCGACGACGCCGCAACGCCCTGGGGCGCCGCGACGCTGCTCGAGGAGCTGAAGCTGCCGCAGCAGGCGGGCGACAAGCGCTTTGCCTCGCTCGTCCAGTTGCTCGAGACGGGCAAGGGCGAGCGGCTCGTACGCTTCGCCTATGCCACGGACGGCGTCGTCGCGGCGCGGGCCGGTGACGCTGCGGGCGAAGGACCTCGAGCGGCTTCGAGCCGGCGCTCGCGAAGCACCCCGGGCTCGAGGAGGCGCTGCGGCTGTGAGACGGGCGGCCCTCAGGCGGCGGCGAACGTGCGCTCGCGCGCGGCGTCGACGAGCGCGGCGAGCAGAAGCGCGCCGTCGCCGGAGCCGAGCATCGTGTCGACGGCGTGCTCCGGATGCGGCATCAGGCCGAAGACGTTTCGCTCCTCGTTGCACACGCCCGCCACGTCGCCGACCGAGCCGTTGCAGTCCTCCGCGTAGCGCAGCACGAGCTGGCCCGACGCCTCCAGCTCGCGATACAGCTCGTCGTCGGCGTACCAGTTCCCCTCGCCGTTCTTCACCGGGATCGTCAGCTCCTGTCCGGGCTCGCAGCGGGCGGTGAACAGCGTGTCGGTCCGCTCCACGCGCAGCCGGACGTCGCGGCAGATGAACTCGAGATCGCGGTTCCGGCGCAGCACGCCCGGGAAGCAGGCCCGCCTCGCAGAGGATCTGAAAGCCGTTGCAGATCCCGAGCACCGGTCCCCCTGCAGCTGCGAACGCGCGCACCGCGTCCAGCACCGGGGCGAAGCGGGCGATCGCGCCGCAGCGCAGGTAGTCGCCGTACGAGAAGCCGCCGGGCAGAACGACGGCTTCCGTGCCGCGCGGCAGCTCCTGCTCGGCGTGCCAGACGAGCATCGGGTCGGCGCCGAGCGCGCCGAGCGCCCACGCGGCGTCCCGGTCGTCGTTCGAGCCCGGAAAGACGAGCACGGCGATCCGCGGCCTGACGGTCACGGCTCCGCGACCTCGATCTCGAAGCTCTCGATCAGCGGGTTCGCGAGCAGCTCTTGGCACATTCGTTCCACCTGGGCCTTCGCCTCGTCCGACGACGGGGCGTCGACCTCGAGATCGACGAGCCGGCCCACGCGCGCTCCTCCGACGGAGAACCCGAGCTTGCGCAGCGACCCCTGCACCGCCTCACCCTGCGGGTCGAGGATCCCCGCCTTGGGTCTGACGAGAACGGTCACCTTCATCGGAGCACGACCTGCGGGTCGGCGAGGTAGTCGGCGAACGCAAGCCCCGTCAACAATTCGAACGCCTCGACGTAGCGAGCGCGCGTACCGGCGACGACGTCTGCCGGGAACCTCGGGACCGGGGTAGGTCTTGTCCCAGCCCAGGCTCTCGCAGTAGTCCCGCACGTACTGCTTGTCGTAGGAAGGCTGCGGGCCACCGGGCGCGTAGTCGGACGCGGGCCAGAAGCGGGACGAATCCGGCGTCAGCGCCTCGTCTCCGAGCACGAGCGTGCCGTCGCGGTCGACGCCGAGCTCGAACTTCGTGTCGGCGAGGATGATTCCGCGCTCCTCGGCGTGCGCAGCCGCGTAGCGGTAGAGCGCGAGCGCGACCGACTCCACCTCCGCCCAGCAGCTCGGCGCCGACAAGGCCGGCCGCCGCCTGCGCGTCGATGTTCTCGTCGTGGCCAGACTGCGCCTTCGTCGCGGGTGTGACGATCGGCTCGGGCAGGCGGTCGGACTCGCGCAGACCCTCTGGGCAGCTCATGACCGCAGACGGAGCCGGTGCCGCGGTAGTCCTTCCAGCCGGACCCCGACAGATAGCCGCGGACGACGATCTCGACCGGGAGCATCTCGAGACGCCGGCATTCGAGCGACCGGCCGTCGTCGCGGAGCGCGAGCAGGTGATTCGGGACGAGCTCCCGCGTTCGCGCGAACCAGAAGGCCGAGAGACCGGTGAGCACGCGGCCCTTGTCCGGAACCTCGGTCGGGAGGATGACGTCGAAGGTCGAGATTCGGTCGGAGGCGACGAGCAACAGGCGCTCGTCGTCGAGCGAGTAGAGCTCGCGTACCTTCCCGCTGGCGAGATGGATCGCAGCCTCAGGCATGGACCTGCTCCCGGCTGAGCGCGCGCAGCCGCTCGAAGACGACGTCGACATGGCGCGTGTAGGCGCCGAGGTCGAAGACAGCATCCAGGTCGACGCGTCCGGCGATCTCCGCGTCGGCGCGGACGAGCTCCGGGAAGTCCAGGCCCTCGTCCCACGCGCGCATCGCGTGACGCTGAACGAGCCGGTACGCATCGTCGCGCGGGAGCCCGGCCTCGACGAGCGCAAGCAGCAGACGCTGGCTGAAGTACAGCCGATGGCTCGAGTCCAGATTCTCGCGCATCCGCTCGGTGCGGACGACGAGACCTTCCAGCAGCCAGGCGAGTCGGTCGAGCATGTAGTCGACGGCGAGGAACGCGTCGGGCACCACGATCCGCTCGGCCGAGGAGTGCGAGATGTCCCGCTCGTGCCAGAGCGCCACGTTCTCGAGCCCCGCAACCGCGCCTGCGCGGACGACGCGCGCCAGCCCGCAAATCCGCTCGGAGACGATCGGGTTCCGCTTGTGCGGCATCGCCGACGATCCCTTCTGACCGCTTCCGAATGGCTCCTCGACCTCGCGTACCTCCGTCCGGGCGAGATGGCGGATCTCGAGCGCGAACCGCTCGAGCGACGTTGCGAGGAGTGCGAGCGCGTTCAGCACCTCGGCGTGACGGTCGCGTTGGAGGATCTGCGTCGAGCTCGGAGCGGGCTCGAGCCCGAGCCGCTCGCAGGCGACCCGCTCGACCTCGGGATCGGCCGCCGAGTACGTGCCCACGGCGCCCGAGAGCTTGCCGACCCGCATCCCTTCGAGCGCGCGAGCGACGCGGGTGCGGTCACGCTCGAGCGCGAAGGCCCAACCGGCGAGCTTGAGACCGAAGGTCGTCGGCTCCGCGTGGATGCCGTGAGTGCGGCCGATCGTCAGGGTCTCGCGATGCTCCTCGGCGCGCGCGACGACGGCGGCGAAGCCGCGGTCGATCCCGGCGAGGATCAGTGCGCCGGCATCGCGGATCTGGAGCGCGAGCGCAGTATCGAGGACGTCCGACGAGGTCAGGCCGTAGTGAAACCAACGCCCTTCCTCGCCGAGCCCCTCGGCGACCGCGTCGACGAAGGCGGCGACATCGTGGTGCGTCCGCGCCTCGATCTCGGCGACGCGCTCCGGCGTCGGAGCGACCGCTCGCTCGCGAATCGTCTCGATCGCCTCGCGCGGGACGACGCCGGTCTCCGCCCAGCCCTCCAGCGCAGCGAGCTCGACCTCCAGCCAGCGCGCCAGCCTCGCCTCGTCCGACCAGATCGCCGACATGGCCGGACGGGAGTAGCGCGGAATCACTCAAGCGAGTCTACCGCTCGGGTCGGCCGATTGAACCGGGGCGATCAGCCGGGCGCGCCGGATGCGGCAAGGGCGATGTCCGTGCGGTACTGCGCGCCGGCGAACGCGATCCGCTCGCAGCCCGCGTAGGCGCGGTCGCGCGCCTCGCCGATGGTCGCCCCGGTGCCGGTGACGCCGAGAATCCGCCCGCCGTTCGTGACCAGCCGGTCGCCGTACAGCGCGGTGCCGGCGTGGAAGACGAGCGCACCCGCCGCCTCGGCGTCCTCGATCCCCTCGATCGCCGAGCCGCTGTCGGAGCTCTCCGGGTAGTGGGCACCGGCGATCACGACGGTCACCGCGGCGTCGTCGGAGGCGGTGAGCTCGACGCCGTCGAGGTCGCCGCCCGCAGCCGCCGCGAGCGCGCCGAGGAAGTCGCCCTCGAGCCGGGGCAGGATCGACTGTGTCTCGGGATCCCCGAAGCGGCAGTTGAACTCGAGCACCTTCGGCCCGTCCGGTGTCAGCATCAGGCCGGCGAAGAGCACGCCGACGAACGGCGCGCCGCGCCTCGCGAGCTCCTCGACGACCGGTTTGTGGATCTGCTCGACGAGCTCCGCGACCTCGTCGGCACCCATTCCCGGCACGGGCGAGAAGGAGCCCATGCCGCCGGTGTTCGGCCCCGTGTCGCCGTCACCGATCCGCTTGAAGTCCTGCGCCGGCGCGAGCGGCACCACCCCACGCCCGTCCGCGAGCGCGAAGACCGACACCTCCTCTCCCACCAGCAGTTCCTCGATCACGATCGGCCCCGGGAATCCCGCCGCGGCGCGCAGGCCCTCGTCGAGCTGCTCCACGGTCTCGCAGACGAAGACGCCTTTGCCCGCCGCCAGCCCGTCGACCTTGACCACGCACGGGGGGCGGGCAACCGCGAGCGTTTCGGCCGTCGGAACGTCGGCCGCGGCAAGAACTGCCTTGGCGAAGCTCTTCGAGCCCTCGATCCTCGCCGCGGCCCGGCCGGGGCCGAAGACCGCGACGCCGTTGCGGCGCAGCAAGTCGGCGATGCCGGCGACGAGAGGTGCCTCAGGGCCGATGACGACAAGGTCGATGTCGAGGCTGCGTGCGAGCCCCAGCAGGCTCTCGCCATCCTCGGCGCGGACCGGATGGCAGGCGCCGAAGCGCGCGATCCCGGGATTGCCTGGAGCGGCATGCAGCGATTCGAGCCCGGGAGCCTGCGCGAGCTTCCACGCGAGCGCATGCTCGCGCCCGCCCGACCCGACCAGGAGCACCTTCACGGCGGCCGAGTTTACTCCCCGCGTTTGACGGGCGGCGCCGCGCGAGGCCCTGCTCCCCGCCGGGCGCTAGACAGGCCTGGCGGCGACGCGGGCGAGTGCGTCGACGACATCGGGGTCGAACTGCGTCCCCGAGCAGCGGCGGAGCTCCTCGAGCGCCTCCTCCGCGGAGCGACCGGCGCGATAGGGCCGGTCGGTGGTGATCGCGCTGTAGGCATCGCAGCAGCAGACGATCCGGGCAACGAGTGGGATCTCCGCGCCGACGAGCCCGTCGGGGTAGCCGCCGCCGCCGAAGCGCTCGTGACACGACCGCACGACGTGGCCGACGTTCCCGAGCACGCCACCCACGCGGTCGAGCATCTCCTCGCCGACGACGGTGTGCGTCTCGACGATCGCCCGCTCCTCGTCGGTCAGCGGGCCGGGCTTGTTGATGATCTCGTTCGGGATCCGGATCTTGCCGACGTCGTGCAACAGCGCCACGAACTCCGTGTCGCGGCGGCCGCGTGGGTCGAGCCCGAGCTCCTCGGCCACGGCGATCGAGAGCGAGACGACGTCGCGGCTGTGCGAGCCCGTGTAGGCATCGTCGGCCTCGACGACGTCCCCCAGCAGGAGCGCGGTACCGCGGTACGCATGGCTGAGCTCGAGCGCGTGATCGACGCGACTGCGCCGTTCGCGCGCGAAGGTGCGGAGCAGCCCGACGAGCGGGAGGACGAGGAGAAACGCAGCGGGTTGGTCGACAGCCGCCAGCGCGGCGAGCAGCCCGATCGGCGCGAGCGTTGCGTCCACGCCCCACGCCACGGCCAGGTCGCGGATGAAGAGCCGCGGCGAGATCCCGAGCGCGATCCGGGCGTGCATCGTCGCGATCGCGAAGTCGCCGGCGAACTGCGCCACCAGCGCCGCGACGAGCACGAGCACCGCAGCGTCTCCGGGCGCGGGACCTCCCGCCGCGACGAGAACGAGTACGGGCCCGAGTGAGTAGCAGGCCTCGCCGAGCCGTCCGAGCACGCGTTCGAGTCGAATCCGGCCCTCGACCAGCTCGAGCACGTTCCCGAGCATCACCCCGGCCGCGACGCAGAGCGGCACGAGCTCGAGCGGGAGGAGGAAGAGCAGCGGCACGAAGACGAGCTGCGTCGCCGGAGCGAGCCCGGGCCCGACCTCGAACTCGACGTTGTAGGCGAGCGCGTAGGCGCCGACGAGCATCGCGACAAGGAGCGGCGAGACGGTCTGCCCCGAGTCGTAGAACACGAGAAGCGGGAGCGCGACCGCGAGGAAGACGCCGCCGGTGAGCATGCTCGCCCAGAGCCCACGGCTGCCGAGACGCTGGCGCCGGCGCGCCCGTCCGTCCTCGATCGGCTGATCGCGGGCAGGGTCGAGGTCGACCCCGGGGCGGGTCGACGGCTCAGCAGACCAGGCTTCGGTTCCCGCCGCAGTGCTCACGTCCGAGTATCGGAGGCCGCCTCAGGGCGTACGGTCACTCGATCGGGGGATTAAACCTAGCCTCGCCCTAGCCTCTCCCTCACCCAGAAGGGGCATGCTCGTTATCCGGAACCGCGGACACTGAGTCCACTGCGGTTCGGACAAGGGAGACGGCGAACGATGAACGTTGCGGCAATGTCACGGAAGAGCGCTCGGAACCTGCTCGCGCTGTTCACTGCGCTGGTTGCGGTGGCTGCCGTGTCGGCTTCACCGGCGGCGGCTGCGGACGGATCGCTGCTCGGCTGCGGCTACCAGCCGGTTCATCCGTTCATGCGCTTCCTCGACCCGCTCCCCTACTCGCTCCTGCCGGGCGGCGACTTCGAGTCGGGCGCCCAGGGCTGGAAGCTCTCCGGCGGCGCGCGCGTCGTCAACGGCAACGAGTCCTTCTACGTGACCTCAGCGCGAGACTCCCACTCGCTGCTCCTGCCTTCGGGCAGCTCGGCCACGAGCCCGCCGATGTGCATGGGCCTCCTGCTCCCGATCGTCCGCTACTTCTCGACCGGCGGCGCACCCCTTTCGTACCTCCGGGTCGAGGCGGTCTACACCGACGCCTCGGGGCGCCAGCGCTGCGCTCGACCTGCTTCCCATGGGGCTGCCCTCGAAATCGTGGTCGCCAGGCCTACCTGCTCTCCAGCTCCTGGGCACGGTGAACACGCTGACGCTGAACGGGCTTACCTCCCAGATCTCGCTTCGCTTCACGCCGAAAGGGCTTCTCTTCGGCAGCGGCACGTGGCAGGTCGACGACATCTACGTCGATCCCTGGAAGGTGATCTAAGAATTCAGGCCGTCGCGAGCACCTGCTCGCGCGCGGCACCCGTCCCGACGAGCCGGACCGGCACGTCGAGGGCGAGCTCGACCAGCTGCACGTAGGCGCGCGCCGCCTCGGGCAGATCGCCGATCGTCTCACAGTCGTCGAGTGGCTCGCCCCAGCCCGGAACGGTCTCCATCACCGGCTCCGCATGATGGAAGTCGCTCTGGTGCGCAGGAAAATTCGGCGTCTCCGTCCCGTCGGGAAGCCGGTAGCGGACGCACACCAGCAGCTCGTCGAAGGCGGAGAGTACGTCGAGCTTCGTCAGCGCCAGCGACGTGATCCCGTTCAGCCGGACGGCGTAGCGGAGCGCGACGAGATCCAGCCAGCCGGGCCGCCGCTCGCGACCGGTGACGGTGCCGAACTCCTGACCGAGCTCCCGCACCTGGCCACCGATCTCCTCGTCCATCTCGCTGGGGAACGGCCCGGCGCCGACGCGGGTCACGTATGCCTTCGAGACGCCGAGCACCTCGTCGATACGCGTCGGCCCGATCCCGATCCCGGTCGCAGCCGCCCCGGCGATCGGATTCGACGACGTCACGAAGGGATAAGTGCCGTGATCGAGGTCGAGCAGCGTCCCCTGCGCTCCCTCCAGCAGGACGCGCTTGCCGGCGCGGATCGCGTCGTCGACGAGGAGGGACGTGTCCGCGATGTAGGGCCGGAGGCGCTGCGCGAACGCCTCGTACCGCGCAGCGATCTCCTCCAACTCGAAGGGCTCGTGCTCGTAGACGCGCACGAGCCAGACGTTCTTCTCGGCGAGTGCGGTCTCGATCTTCTGGCGCAGGATCTTCGCGTCGAGCAGGTCCTGGACACGGATCCCGATTCGTGTCGCCTTGTCGGCATAGGCAGGCCCGATCCCGCGTCGCGTCGTCCCGATCTGGAGCTTGCCGAGCCGCTTCTCGCTCGCGCCGTCGATCGCGATGTGCCACGGCATGATCAGGTGCGCGTTGCCCGAGATCTTGAGCGGGTCGGCGCTGATCCCCCGGCCTTCCAGATCGTCGATCTCGCCGAGCAGCACCTCCGGGTCGACGACACAGCCCGCGCCGAGGACGCTCACCTTGCCGGAGAGGATTCCCGAGGGAAGCTGACGGAACTTGAACGTCTCGCCCGCGACGATCACCGTGTGGCCGGCATTCGGCCCACCCTGGTAGCGGCAGACGACGTCCGACTCCTGCGCGAGCAGGTCGACGATCTTGCCCTTGCCTTCGTCGCCCCACTGGGCACCGACGATGACGGTGGCAGGCACGACGGGAGTGTGCCCTATCTAGGCCGAGAGCACGCCGATGGGGTGGTGATTCGCGCGCTCGATGCGAATCCAGTGGCCCCGCACGCACGTGACGTCGGTGTGCTCGCGGTCGAGCGCCAGTCGTCCCTCGACCTGCGCCCCGAGGTAGCCGTGGTCGGCGGCGCACTCCTCGCAGACGACGGTGTACGACGTTGCCCGTGGCGAGAGCCAGATCGTCTGGTCCATCATGCTGTTGCTCCTTCCCTCGGCCCCGGTTAGGCGGCCGCTAGATCCGCGAACTTGGCGTACCGCTTCAGGAACGAGAGCTTGATCGTGTCGGTCGGCCCGTTCCTGTGCTTGGCGAGGATCAACTCCGCGATCCCCTGCGAGTCGGACTCCTCGCCGTTGTAGTACTCGTCCCGATAGACGAAGCCGACCAGGTCGGCGTCCTGCTCGATCGAGCCCGACTCGCGCAGGTCGGACAGGATCGGACGCTTGTCGTGCCGCTGCTCGACCGCGCGCGAGAGCTGCGAGAGCGCGAGGATCGGCACGTCGAGGTCGCGCGCGAGGATCTTCAGCTGGCGCGAGATCTGAGAGACCTCCTGGACGCGGTTCTCGGAGTTGCCGCCCGAGGTCATCAGCTGGAGGTAGTCGACGATGATCAGCCCGAGCGTCGGCTCGCGGGACTTGAGCCGGCGCGCCTTCGAACGGATCTCCATCATCGTGATCGAGCCGGTGTCGTCGACCCAGATCGGCGCCTTCATCAGCTTGTCGCACGCCGCCGTCAGACGGGGCCAGTCCTCGGGCTTGAGCTTGCCGGTGCGCAGGCTCTGCGACTCGACCTTGGCTTCGCTGCACATCATCCGCTGCGTCACCTCGCTCTTCGACATCTCGAGCGTGAACAACGCCACCGGGACGTCGTGCCGGACGGCGAGGTTCTGAGCCATGTTCAGCGCGAGCGCCGACTTTCCCATCGACGGCCGGGCGGCGATGATGATCAGGTTCCCGGGCTGGAAGCCCGACGTGAGCTTGTCGAGCTCCTTGAAGCCGGTGGGACAACCCGTGACATCGGCGCCGGCCTCGTACAGGTGCATGATCCGCTCGAAGCTCTCCTTCAGCAGCCCTTCGATGTGGCTGAAGTCGCTCGTGACCCGCTGCTGGGCAAGGTCGAAGACGATCTGCTCGGCCCGGTCGACGAGGTCCGTCGTCTCGCCGGGCCGGTCCTGTCCGAGCCGTGCGATCTCGGCGCCCGCGCGGACGAGCCCGCGGAGCGTCGCCATCTCCCGCACGATCCGCGCATAGTGGGCTGCGTTTGCCGTCGCGGGCACGAGCGCGGCGAGCTCGTGGATGCGGGCGCGGCCGCCCACCTGCTCGAGCTCGCCGCGCTCCTCGAGCGAGTCGACGAGGGTAATGGCGTCGACGGGCTCGCCCTGCTGGTAAAGCGCAAGGCAGGCGCGGAACACGATTCCGTGGCTCTCACGGTAGAAATCGGTCGCAGAGAGGATCTCGGTGACCGCTCCGATCGCACCCGGCGAGAGCAGCATCGCTCCCAGCACCGACTCCTCGGCCTCGAGATTCTGCGGCGGGACGTGCGGCGATTGAGCCGGCGGCGGCACGGCGGCGACCTGGGACATGGTTACCCATTCAAGCCGCAGCGGCGGACGGCCTCAAGCTTGGGGATCCACAGGCGGCTGTGGGAACCTGAAACGGCGATCTGCAGGCAGAAGAGAACACGCGTTCGCGGCGTTCTCCACCGCTAGGAGGCGCGTCGGTCGCCGCCCGTCCACAGCGGACATGCCCGCTTCTGTCGGAGAGAGCGAGAAGTTCACAGCGTGCTCCACAGGTCTGTGGAACACGCTGTGGAAAACCTACGGCTCCTTGGTCTCCTCGGCCGCGTCTGGCTCCTCGGACGCCGCCTCTGGCTCGGCAGCCTCCGAAGCGGGCTGCTGGGCTTCAGGCCCGTCGGCTTGCTCGGCTGCTTCGGCCGGTGTCTGTGCCGGTGCCTCCGGCTCCTCCTCCAGCTCGACCTCCAGCGCGGCCTCGGCCTCGGCGCGATGCGCCTCCGCTTCCGCCTGCGCGGCTGCCTGCACCTCGGCCTCGGCAGCCTCCATCGCCGCCAGCTCCTCCTCGGGCGGCAGCTCGCCGCCCTCGGGGACGACCAGGGTCCTCACCTCGACCGTGACGTTCTCGAAGAGCTGGATCGGGACCGAGTAGCGGCCGATCCGCCGGATCGAGTCCGTGTCGATCTTCTTGCGGTCGACGCGGATCTTGTGGTCGGCCCAGATCCGGTCGGCGATGTCGGTCGTCGTCACCGAGCCGAAGAGCGCACCGGTCGGCCCCGACTTGACGTCGAAGCTGAGCTCCGCCTGGCCGAGCACGTCGGCGATCTCGTTCGCCTGCTCGACGGTGCGCGCCTCCTTGCGGGCACGCTGGTCCTCGATCTTCTTCAGCTCCGTCACGCGGCCGGTGGTGGCCGGCTCGGCGAGCTTGCGCGGGAGGAGGAAGTTGCGGGCGTAGCCGCGGGCGACGTTCACGACCTCACCGCGGAGCCCGACCTTGTCGACGTCCTTCAGGAGGATGACCTCCATCGCTAGCGCGCCTCCACGTAGGGCAGGAGCGCCATCTCACGCGCCCGCTTGACGGCGACCGCAACCTGGCGCTGGTGGCGCCGGCAGGCGCCGGTAATGCGACGGTTGCGGATCTTCCCCTTCTCCGAGATGTAGCGCCGGAGCTGGTTCAGGTTCTTGTAGTCGACCTCTTCGACCTTGTCCTTGCAGAAGAGGCAGCTCTTGCGGCGGCCGGGGGCCATCGAAGAGCCGGGACGCTTCCGCGTCTGCTGGGTTTTCGGCTGTGCCATCTACATCTCTCCTAGAACGGAATGTCGTCGTCGGCGCGGCCGCGGCAGGGAAGTCGTCGGACGAGGCCTGCGCTGCGCGCCGGAAGGCACGAACTGCTGGCTCTGACCGCCGCCGTCTTCGCCACGGCCCCGAGGAACTGGACGTTGTCGGCGACGACCTCCACCGACTGGCGCTTGCTGCCGTCCTGGGCATCCCACTCGCGCCAGGTCAGCTTTCCCTGGACGCCGACCGGACGGCCCTTGGCGAGGTACTGCGCGCAGTTCTCGGCCGTACGGCCCCAGACGGTGACGTCGAAGTAGTAGGCGGCGTCCGTCCACTCCTCACCACGCTTGACGCGATCGTTCACCGCGATGCGGAGCGTCGTGACGGCAGTCCCGGACGGGCGTGTGCCGCAGCTCAGGGTCCCGCGTCAGGTTGCCGACGAGGACGACGCTGTTGATGTTCTGGGGCATTACTCCTCCTCCAACGAGGTGTCGATGGGCTCGGAGACATCCTCCCGCGCCGGGCCGCCCACCGCTACTGGCTGGGTCGAACCAGGCTTGTAGCGACGAGTCGCCAGGTGCCGCATCACGTCGTCGTCGATCTTGAGGACGCGCGCGATCTCATCGAGGGTGTCGCCGTCGGCGCTGAACGAAAGCAGGTGGTAGACACCGTCGGAGCCTTCTTGTTGATCTCGTACGCGAGCTTGCGGCGGCCCCAGGCGTCCTGGCCGTCCCATGTGCCGCCGCTCTTCTCGACGAGGTCACGCGTGCGCTTGACGATCTCCTCCTGCCGCTCCTCGGGCAGGTCGGGGTCCAGCATCAGCAAGAATTTCGTAGTCGTTCACGTTCCCGGTCTCCTTCCGTCGGGCTTCCCTCGGTCTTAAGCGGCCTCGGCGGCAAGCGTGAGCGGGAACGGCGCACGCGAGACGAGGCAGGAAGCGGCAGACAGAGTAGCATCGCCCGTATGGGCAGATTGCTGGCAGGGCTCGGCGGCGCCTTCGGACTGGCGGCACTCTGGCGGTTCCTCCGCCGGCGCGCCGGCTCCTCCAGAGACGACCGAGGTCGATCCCGCCGAGGAGCTGCGCGTCCGGCTCGAGCAGGCACGGGAAGCCGCAGACGATCGCGACGAGTTCGACGCCGTCGGAAGGTCAGCCGGTCGACGAGGTCGAGCGGCCCCGCTCGATCGAGGAGCGCCGGCGGGCAATCCACGACAAGGCCCAGGAGGCGCTCGGCGAGATGCACGGCTCCGACCGCAGCGACTGAGAAATCGCCACTGAGCAGGCTTCTTCGCGGCCGCGGCATACTTCAAGGGGATGAGCAAGCTGCCGCAGGCCGACGAGCTGCCGCACGCGGACGAGGGGTACGACCCCGCACGAGTCGAGGAGGCGTTCGCAGCCTTCGCCGACCGTGTGCGCGAGCTCGAGTCGGTCGCGTCCGAGTTGCGCGCCGAGCTGAAAGCGGTCCGCGCCGAGCGGACTGCGCCGGCACGTTACGACAGCGAGGACTGGCCGGCCGAACGAGGGCTCCCGAACGCGGCCTCGCGCCGTCCCCGACTGGGTCGCCGCCGTGCCGCCGCCGTTCTCGCGCGCACCCGGCGTTCCCGCGGCTCGTCTCGAGGGAGCGTTCCTGCTGCTCGTCGCGGTCCTGGCCGGCCTCGCAGACCTGGCCGCCGCGTGGATCGTCCTCGTGATGGCGGTCGCGTGGAGCCTCGTCGCCCTCACCGAATGGGCCGCGGCGGCGAAGCGCGCCCGCTGGCGCCTCGAGGAGATCGCGCCACCGGCGGCATGCGGCTCGGAGCCGGCCGCCGACACGACCGGGCCGTGGGACATGCCGGTCGTCGAGGCGACGGTCGTCGAGAGTGGCCCCGACCCCGAGTCCAAGACGATGGTGGCCAAGCTCCCCGTCGAGCCGGAGGTATCCGTTCCCGAGGCGAAGCCGGCGCCGAAGCGCCTGCGGCTCCTCCGGCGCCGCATGCCTCGCCGAGACGAGCGTCCCGCCGAGCCTGGCACGCCTGATCCCTGGGAGGCGTAGCCTCGCCGCGGCCGCCGTCGCAGCCGCGCTTCCTCGTCACTGTGCCCGCTGCGCCCGGCCTGTACCGTCGCTCGGGCCGGCACCGGCGCTGAAGGTTCTGCTGCGGCTTCGTGGCCGAGGTCTACGCGACTGGGCTCGAGCGCCCGACGGCGCTCGCGTTCGGCCCGGACGGCCTTCTCTACGCGACGCAGGAGGGCGGCGAGGTCGTCGCGGTCGGGCCGCGGCTCCGCGAAGCCGCGCGTCCTCGCCCGCGGCTTCAAGACGCCGCTCGGCCTCGTCGTGGTCGGGCTCGACGCTCTTCGTCTCGGCGCAGGGCTCGGTGCACCGCCTCGTCGTCGCGGGGAAACAGGTCGTCTCCCGGAAGACGATCGTCAAGGGCCTCCCGTTCGGCCGGCACCAGCAGGACACGATCGTCCTCGGCCCCGACGGCCGTCTCTATCTCGGCAGCGGCACGACCTGCGACGTCTGCCGCGAGAAGGATCGCCGCAGCGGCGCGATCCTCTCCTTCAAGCCCGACGGGAGCGACCTGAAGATCGTGGCAACCGGCCTCCGCAACCCGTTCGGGCTCGTCTTCGACGGCGAGCACGCTGTACGTCTCGGACAACGCCCGCGACGACCTCGGCAAGAAGCGAGCCGGCCGAGACGATCGTGCGGATCAAGCCCGGCGCCGCACTACGGCTGGCCACGACTGCTGGGCGAGCTGGCAGCACAGCGAAGCTGCAGGGCTCGTGCCGCGGTCGTCACGCCGCCGTTGCGTACCTCGAGCCGCATTCCTCGGCGAACTCGCTCGCTCTCTGGGCCGGAACGATGATCGTCGCCGAGTGGGGTCAGTACCTGAGCGAGCGCTGGGGCCGGAAGCTCGTCCAGGTGAACGTTCGAACCGGCCGCTCGTCGACGTTCGCGGACGGCTTCGAGCACCCACTCGGCCTGGCGGTCGAGCCGCCAGAATGGCGGCCTCCTCGCGGGGACTGGGGCCGCGGCGTGATCTACCGGATCAGGAAGCGCTGAGTCGCCCGCGACGAGCGCGCCCGCCACCTTCTGCTGGTACTCCGCCGAGCGCAGGAGCGCCGCCTCGCCCCGGTTCGACATGAAGCCCGTCTCGACGAGCACGGCCGGCACGTCGGCCCAGTTGAACCCGGTCAGGTCGCTGCGCTCGACCACACCGAGGTTCCGGGCTCCGGTGGAGGCGACGAGCTCACGCTGAAGCAGCGACGCCGGCACGGCGGCTCGGGCCGTAGATGTCGTCCGTCCAGCCGCGCCGCAGAGCCGGCACGAGCGTCGAGACCCCGCGCACCGACGAGTCGGCTGACCCATCGGCGTGGATCCGGATCATCAGGGCGGCGCCGCGCTCGTTGCAGAAGCGCGCGCGCTCGCGGTTGCCGCCCGCGGTAGCCGGGGCCGTTGCGGGTCATCGCCACGCGGTAGCCGCGCGCGAGCAGAAGCGACCTCGTGCGCCTCGCGATTGCGAGCGCGACCGGAGCCTCGCCGGCCGCGCCGCCGGGATCCTTGACCTTCAGCTCCCGCGATCCCGGACCGATCGGCTCGAGCTGCGTGCCGATCCCGGGCGCGGTGCCGTGACCGGGGTCGAGGCAGATCAGGGCAGCGGCCGTGAGCTCGGCGAGCACGGGCGCACCGTAGCGTCTCTAGTCTCCGAGCCGAACTCCCTCTCGGCGCAGTCCGGGCAGAAGACGAGAACGCCGTCGGCGTCGGGCTCGAGATACGCACGCCAGCCTTTGGCGACGTCGTCCCGCACCCCGCATTCGAGGCATTCGAGCACGATCGTGACGTTCGGCGGAGGGTTGTTGCTCAACACAGACGGCCTCCTTGCACGCAGGACGCGCGCACCTTCTCAGGCGTCACGGGCGAGATACAAGAGCAATCTGCGCAACGTGCGGATATTTTCTTGTGCTGTTGCCAATCTGGAAACAGCAGCAGGCGTGTCAGAGCGAGCGGAGCGCGGCAAGGTCGTCGGGCGACGGCTGCCAGTCTCCCGCCTGGGCGTTCGCCCGCACCTGCTCCGGCTTCGTCGCACCTGCGATCACCGAGGCCACCGCCGGCTGCGCCAGCAGTCCGCCGATCGCGACGTCGAGGAGCGTGACCCCCCGCTCGCTCGCGAACGCCTCGAGCCGCTCGACGCGGTCGAGCTTCGCGTCGTCGAGGTCGCGGCCGTGCAGCCGGGTCCCTTCCGGCGCCGGCTCGCCTCGCCGGTACTTGCCCGTGAGCAGGCCGCTCGCGAGCGGGAAATAGGGGATGAAGCCGATCCCGAGCCGCTCGCAGGCCGGCAGCAACTCGTTCTCCGCCTCGCGGGCGAGCCAGGAGTACTCGCTCTGCTCGGAGACGAACGGCGTCAGCTGCCGCTCGGCGGCGATCGCATGCGCCTCCTCGACCATTGCGGCCGTGAAGTTGGAGGAGCCGATCGCGAGCACCTTGCCTTCCTGGACGAGCTCGTGCAGCGCGCCCAGTGTCTCTTCGATCGGAGTCACGCCGTCGGGGCGGTGGTACTGGTAGAGGTCGACGCGGTCGGTCTGCAGCCGCCGCAGCGATGCTTCGATCGCCTTGCGGATGTAGGGGCGCGCACCGCGGGCCGTCTCGCCGTCGCCGAGGTCGTGGCCGAACTTGGTCGCGAGCACGACTTGGTCGCGCCTCCCGCCGAGCGCGCGGCCGATGATCTCCTCGCTGCCGCCTCGGTTGCCGTAGACGTCCGCGGTGTCGAAGAAGGTGACGCCCGCGTCGAGGGCCGCGTCGATGACCGCGCGCGAGGCCTCCTCGTCGGTCCGGCCACCGAAGTTGTTGCAGCCGAGACCGACGACGGTCACCTCGAGGTCGGAGCTGCCGAGCCGGCGCGTCTGCATTGCGACACCCTAGAGAAGCCGTGAAAGCAAGCGCAGCGTAAAACGCCTGTACGCGTTCGGTAAAACCGCACTCCGCAGCGCTTGCGAGCCTCCCGGGGAGGGCACGATCAGGCCATGCGCCGAACACTCCTCATACTCATTTCGCTGCTTGCCACTCTCGTCGTCGCTCCTGTCGGGACTCGGCTGCGACGAAGGTCGTCTCCATCAAGCGCTCCTCGTTCTCCCCCGCGACCGTGAACATCATCGGCCGGCGACGCCATCCGCTGGCGGAACGACGACACACGCAACCACCAGGTCGTCTCGACGACCGGCACCTTCGCCTCCCCCATCCTCGGCCCCGGTCGGACGTACTCCTTCAGGTTCGACGTCGCCGGCACGTACAGGTACCGCGACGCGCTCGTCCCGACCAGCATCGGCACGATCAGGGTCGCAGGCGCGCCGCCCGCAGTTTCGCTCGGGACCTCGCTGCCCCAGGTCAGCTACGGCCAACGCATCACCCTCTCCGGCCAGATCAACAGCAAGAAGGCCGGCGAGAACGTCCAGCTGAACTATCTGGCCTACGGGCAGGGCTCCGAGGCCGTCCTCGCGACGGTGATCACCGGCGTCGACGGAACGTTCAGCTTCAACGTGACGCCGAAGATCCTCACCACCTATCGCGCCACCTGGAAGAACGCGTCCAGCCTCCCCGTCCAGACTGCGGTCGCTCCGTCGATCTCGTTCGGCCGGATGAACGGCTTCGTCACGCGTGTCTTCGCGGGGCGCAGCATGGCGCGGAAGCAGGTGCAGCTGCAGCGGTTCTCGAGGTTCGGGCAGTGGGTGACGATCAAGCGCGTCACGCTCGACCTGAACTCGCGCGTCCGGTTCCGGGCGGCGCTCCCGGTCGGAGCGAACCGGTTGCGGATCGCGATGTCCGTGAACCAGGCCGGCGCGGGCTACCTCGCCGGCTTCAGCCAGGAGATCGTCTACCGCCGCACGCGCTGACTCAAGCTCTCTGGGACGGCGTCCGATAGGTGGTGAACTGGGCTACGCTCACCGCCGTCAACAGGGGGATCCGATGAAGAGCAGGACAATCGCGGCGCTGCTCGCGCTCGCCGCAACCGCGGCACTCGCTGCGACGGCAGGCTTCGCCGCCGTCTCGGCGGCACCCGATCCGGCGCAGATGGCGCTCCTGGCCGGGGACATTCCGAACTCGAAGGCCAAGGGTCAGCGCCTCAAGCCCGAGGCCGGCTACGTGGCCTCGTACACGCGGGAGTTCGAGCTGAGCAAGCCGTACGGCTCCTCGCAGCTGCTCTACATCAACTCCGAGGTGTCGCTCGCGGCTTCAGCGAAGACGACGATCGCAGACATTGCGAGCCTCCGAAAGTTCCTCCGTTCGACGCAGGGCCGCCAGTTGCTCGCGAACAGCATCGGTGCGCAGCTCGGCACGAACGTGAAGAAGAAGGACGTGACGATCGGCAAGCTTCGGACACCTCCGATCGGAGACGAGGGCGTGCTGGTATCGCTCACCGTCCGCACTCCGGAGGGGCGCTTCTATGCCGCCATCTCGTGGTTCCGTGTCGACCGCGCCCTCTCGTTCCTCGTGGTCGTCGGTCTTCGTCCCGCCGGTCCCGTGGCGGTCGCCAAGCTCGGCGAGATGATCGTCGCGCACGTCGGGCAGCAGTTCACGCCGGTGTCGACGGTGCCGCCGACGATCACCGGTACGCCACAACAGGGCCAGACGCTGACCGCGTCGACCGGGACGTTCAGCATGACGCCGGCGTTCACGTACGCGTGGCAGCGCTGCGACGCCGCCGGCGCGGCGTGCGCCGACATCCTCGGCGCGACCGCATCGACCTATGTCGTCGCGGCGGAGGACGCCGCCACGACGCTCCGCGTCACGGTCACCGCCAAGAACCGTTTCGGCACGGCCACCGGCCAGTCGGTTCAGACGGCCGTCGTCACCTAGCGAGGCACCGAGGCGTGGCGCGGCTGCTCGTTACCGCGCCACGCCTCGCCCTTTGGCGGGTGGAGGAGCGCAGACAATTGTTTGCACCTCCGGGTAGGGCGGTCACGTCTTCCGTTCAGTTGTGAGGTCGACTCGCGCGTCGTAGCGTCGTCGGCATGAGACGAGCCGGCCTGGGAACACTGCTTGCGACGATCTTCCTCGTCGTCCCGAGCGCGGCTTCGGCGGCCAAGGTGTTCGTCCCTCAGAACTCGCCGCCCTTCCCAAACAAGCCAGCGGTTTTCCTGGCAGGCGTGGGAGAGACGAATGACCTGTCGGTGACGGAGGTCAATGGTCAGCTCGTGTTCTTCGACTCGCTTGCATTTCTCATTGCGGGGACGGACTGCACGAAGCAGCTGAACGGCAGCGTCACGCTGCATCCCGGACGCGACCAACGTCGAGGCGTACCTCAAGGACGGCGACGACACCGCGCACCTCACGATCTCGAGAACCGGGACTGTCTGGGCCGGTTCCGGCGACGACAACGTGATCGCCGACTCGTTCGGCAACTTCACACGCGTCTACGGCCAGGGTGGCGACGACGAGATCAGCGCCGGCGGCGAAGGGCAACAGCTGGCCGACGGCGGCTCCGGCGACGACATCGTGAACGCAGGCGGGTTTGCCGGCAATGCAACCGGGCTCGGCGGCTCCGGCACCGACGTCGTCTACTTCCGTACCTTCCTCAATGGCTTGGCGACGCTCGACGGCGGCACGGGCGACGACACGATCGTCAGCCAGCCGGCCGGCGGCACTGCGACCGGCGGTACCGGTGACGACATCATCGCGATCCACGGCCAGATCCCTCAGATGGGCGGCGCGGGCTTCACCGTCAGCGGCGGTACCGGAGACGACACGATCATCGGCAACGCGTTTGCCGACACGATCCACGGCGGCTCGGGACGGGACTACATCGACGTCCTCGACGGCGGCGCGGACACCGTCGACTGTGGCACCGGAAACGATGTCGTCCGCCATGACGCAACTGACACGGTTGCGGCGGACTGCGAGATCCTCCTCGGCCCGTAGGAGGGTTTGGCGAAACATCGGCTGAGCCGCCGGGGTGCGACGTTCCGCCAACCCTCCTAGCCTTCCGGCACCGCTTTCGGCCCGTTCGAGAATGTGGTGAACGCGTAAGGCTTAATGACTGATTGCGTAAAGCCTGCGGTTTGAGCGATTAGCTCGCCGTGGAAGGTGGTAGACCCTAGACGGGCCGGCAGCACATGGCGGCCTTCCCGCGAGTCCAGGGGGAATCATTCAACGGAGCGGCCCCGGAGTCGAACCGAGCAAGCCGTGGGTTGCACGACCGGGCCGATTTTGAAGACCGGCTGGGCCACCGGGCCCGTGCCGCTCCACATTGAGCCTACGCAATGACATCGAACTGCCAATCGAAAGGGGTCCAGACATGAAACGGAAGTCGAAGCTCTTCTGGGTGGCGCTCGCCGGCACGCTGGCCGTGCTCGCCGCGATCGCCGGCCGCGCCGAGATCGGTGACGCCGCACCGCAGGCAGCGCCTGTGAACCAGTCGCCGCCGGTGATCTCGGGCACAGCCGAGGAGGGAAAGACGCTGACCACGACCAACGGCAACTGGACCGGCACCGCGCCGATCACGTTCACCTACTCGTGGCGGCGTTGTGACGCGGACGGCGGCAGCTGCGCCGCGATCGGCGGCACAAACCAGAACACCTACGTGATGAAGAAGGTCGACGTCGGCAACACGATTCGCGTGCGCGTCACCGCCAGGAACAACGACGGCTCGACGCCCTCGACCTCGGTTCCGACCGCAGTCGTCCGCGCGGCCACGGCGCCGCCGAGCGGGTGTGACGGCGCCGCGCCGATCCCGATCGCGAACGTCGCGCTGCCGAACCGGCTCATCATCGACGGGCAGCAGATCAGCCCCGGAGTCGTCGGCAGGTCGACGCCGTCGATCACGCTCCGCTTCCACGTGGTGTGCAAGGGCAAGCCCGTGCAGGGTGCGCTCGTGTACGGCGACGCCGTTCCGTTCAACCAGTTCTCGACGCCCGCGGAGGCAGCCCACCGGCGCCGACGGCTGGGCGACGATCACGATGAACCGCGCGGCCGGGTTCCCCGCCACCAGCAGGCAGGCGCTGCTGGTGATCTTCGCCCGCGCCCGCAAGCAGGGCGAGGACATCCTCGCGGGCGTCTCGACGCGCCGCCTGGTCTCCTTCCCGGTCGACCTCTCGCGCTAGGGCACTACCGCACACAGGCCCGGCGGATCCACTCGCCGCCGGGCCCGTGTGCGAGGATCGGCGGATGTCGCATCTGCGCCTGACCGAGGTCGACGAAGCCACCGGCCTGCTGAAAGAGGAGTACGACGCGGCGATCGGGCGCGCGGGCAAGGTCTTCAACATCGTCAAGTCGATGAGCCTCAGGCCGGGAGTGCTGAAGCGCTCGATGGACCTCTACAAGGAGATCATGTTCGCGCCGTGCGGGCTCTCACGACAGGAGCGCGAGTTGCTCGCGACCGTCGTCTCCCGGCACAACGACTGCCACTACTGAATACGCGCGCACGCAGACGACCTCCGTGCCGAGGGCGCAGACGAAGAGCTGGCGGCGCACGCCATGCACGACTACCGCCAGGCCGAGCTGCCCGCACCCGTGCGGGCTCTGTGCGACTACGCGGTGAAGCTGACGCGCGATCCCGCGTCGGTCGGCGCTGCGGACGCGGACGAGCTGCGTGCCCACGGCTGGGACGACGCCGCGATTCACGACGCGATCCAGGTGATCGCATACTTCAACTACATCAACCGCATCGCGGAAGGGGTCGGGACGGATCCCGAACCGGAATGGAGCTGAGATGACCGGCTTCACGATCGTGCACATGGACGACTTCGAGCGGCCGTTCCCGAAGTGGGCGCTCGCCCGCAAGTCGCTCGGACTGCAGTCGTTCGGGATGAACCTCGTCGAGTTGCCTCCGGGCGAGACGATCCCCGAGCACACCGAGGTCGAAAGCGACCAGGAAGAGGTGTTCATCATCCTGTCGGGCGAGGCGACGATGGTCATCGACGGCGTCGACCATCCGGCGCCGGCCGGCACGTTCGCGCGGCTCGACCCGGAGCCGACGCGCACGGTCGCGAACCGGAGCGCGAGCGACGCCACGTTGCTGATCGTCTCCGCCCCGCGGACGAGCGGCTACACGCCGCTGGACTGGGCGTAATGCGCGCGCCGGTGACAGCTGCCTGCGTCCAGGTCGAGCCGGCGATCTTCGACCGCGCCGGCACGATCGACCGCGTCGCAGAGCGCACCGCGGAGGCAGCGGCCGCCGGCGCCGGGCTCGTCGTCTTCCCCGAGACGTTCATTCCCGCCTACCCGTCCTCGGTGTGGGCGAAGGCGCTCGCCGGCTGGGGCGAGCCGGGCGCGAAGGAGGCGTTCGCGTTGCTCCACCGCGAGTCGCTCGAGCTCCCCGGACCGGACGCCGACCGGCTCGCCGGGATCGCCCGCGAGCACGGCGTGTGGCTCGTGATCGGCGTCAACGAGGTCGACCCGGCGCGGCCCGGGACGCTCTACAACTCGCTTCTCTACTACTCGCCGGCGGGCGAGCTGGCGCTGCATCACCGCAAGCTCGTGCCGACGAACCACGAGCGGCTCATCTGGGGGCCGGGCGACGGCCGGGGCTTGCGCGCGATCGAGACGCCGATCGGCCGGCTCGGCGGGCTGATCTGCTGGGAGAACTACATGCCGCTGGCGCGGTTCTCGCTCTACGAGTCGGGCATCGAGATCTACATCGCCTCGACCGCAGATGACGGCGACTCGTGGCAGGCGACGTTGCAGCACATCGCGCTGGAATCCCGCTCGTTCGTGGTCGCGCCGAGCCACTTCCAGCGTGCGAGCTCCTATCCCGACGGCTTCCCGCTCGCGTCGCTGCTCGAGGACCGCGACATCATCGGACGCGGCGGTTCCGCGATTCTCGGGCCGGACGGCAGCTACCTCGCCGGGCCGCTCTACGACGAGGAAGGGATCCTCTACGCCGAGCTCGATCCCGAGCTGCTGCTCCAGTCACGGCAGCGCTTCGACCCGGCCGGCCACTATCACCGGCCGGACGTGCTCACGCTGACCGTGACTCCCTTGTAACGCCTGCAGCAACCTGGGTATCCTGCAGGGGTTACCAACCAGTTGGGCTGCGGCGCCCGAGGGGGATTTCGATGCCCGAAGCGATCGCGCACGACGAAATGGTGGCCACGAACGGAAACGGCGACGGCCGCGTGTCCTTCTCGGAACTCGTCCGCGCTCACCATCAGTGCGCAGATTCAGCCCCCGGCGAGGCTATTCGGCAGCGGTTCGTTCAGCTGCGAGAGAGCTTCGAGGCAGCCACCGGCGAGATCGTCGACGCCTACTGGTGTCGAGACCAGCCCGCCGCAGTCGCGCTGACACGCCGCGAGTTGCTCCAGCGCGGGCGTCTGCTGCGCCGCCGCAGAAAGCTCGAGTACCGGCTGCACCGCGTCTCGGACTGGATCACCGGCGAAACGCACGAGATCGCCGACCTCCTCCACGACTGCGACATCCTCGCGATCAAGGCCGCCCACGGCCTCGAGGGCGTACCGCGCGCGGTCGTGATGCAGTGGCTCCTGCTCGTCGAGTCGCACCTGCTCGGCTTTATCGAGCGTCATCGCGACACGCCACCTTCGGCGCGGACGGTGGCACGCTTTGCCGCCAGCGAGCGAGCCGAGCTGCGCCGGATCGAGGAGTACACATTCCGGTCGGGCGAGAAGCGCGCAAAGCTGTACTACGTCGAGGGGATGCTCGGACTCGGCGTCGCGCTGCTCGTGATCCTCTCGCTCGCGACGGCCGGCGTCCTCGCGCTCTTCGGGGCCCTCGACCTCGAGACTCCTGCCAATCAGGAGTTCTACGCGTCCGCCGCTGCCGGCGGACTCGGCGCGGTGATCAGCGTCCTGATGCGGATGAGCCGTCCCGGCAGCTTCGCGATCGACCATGAGCTCTCGCGCTGGGAGGTGACCCTCTTCGGCGCCTACCGACCGCTGATTGGCTCGGTCTCGGGGATCATCGTCTACTTCCTCTTCCAGACGACGCTCATCCCGTTCGAGCAAAGCGAGCTGACGCTCCCGTTCTTCGTCGTCGTCTCGTTCCTCGCCGGCTTCAGCGAGCGCTGGACGACGATGATGCTCTCCGGCGCGATGCGCACCGTCGCCGATGACGAGCCGGAGCCGGACCCTGAACCGCAGCCGAGGCGGGAGGAGAAGGACGACTCGGCCTAGGCAGACGCCGGCGTGACCGCGGTCAGCGGCGGCGAAGCACGCGCTCGTCTCCGACCCGGCGAGTGACGCCGTCCGCGTCGAGGCGCTCGAGCAGCAGCTGCGCGTCGCGGCGGCCGCAGCCGGCGAGGTCGCGGAAGCGGGCGAGCGCAATCCCGCCCGGCGCTCTCGCACTCCTCCAGGACCAGAGCCCGTGCGCGCTCGTACGCAGCCGGCGAGACGGCGTACCCGTCGCCGAGGCGGATCGAGCCGTCCTTCCCGCTCCAGAAAGCGGGCCAGCTCCGCGTCCGCGACCTTCACGGGCGCGGGCGCCGCTGCCTCGAGCTCGGCCTCGACGGCAGCCGCCTCGACCTCCCGCTCGCCGAGGCTCGCAGCCTTGCCGGGCCGGTAGAGCTTCGACCCTCTCCGCTCGAACGGAAGGCGCGACAGGACCTCCGCCGCCCAAGGCTCGACAGGTGCGTTCACGCCTGGGTCGAGTGGGTCGGCCGCTTCGATGCTCCGCTCGAGCTCGGCGCGCAGCTCCTCGAGCCAGGCCTCCGAGAAGCTCCAGGCGCCGTCGACGAGCACCGGCTCGTGCACGGTCCTCTCGCCGCGAGCAGCCCGCTCGAAGCGCTCGAGGTCGGCGTGACGGCGGGGAGCGGGATCGAGCACCATGCCGCCGCCGACCGTCGTCTCGCCGCGGAGGACGACGCGGTCGCCGCGCGCTGCGACAACGGGCGCCGCCAGCCGAAGCTGGGCGAACCCCTCGCCCTGCGCGCGTGACGCGCGCCGGTACCGCCGACGTGCCGTGGTGCACATGGAGGCGCGTCCCGTCTGCGATCGGCACGAGCTCCTCGAGCGCGACGTCGAGCCGGTAGCTCGTTGCGAACGCGCCGGGCGCAAGCAGCGCGTCGCCCCGCCGCAGCTCGTGCCGCTCCACGCCGGGCAGCGCGAGCGCGACTCGCTGGCCCGGCTCGCCCGCTCGACCGGGCGGTCGTGCACCTGGACGCTGCGCACGCGGACGTCGCGTCCACCCGGCTCGGCGCGAAGCACGTCGCCGGCGCCGATCGATCCCGACCAGAGGGTCCCGGTCGCGACCGTGCCGATCCCGCGCAGCGAGAACACCCGGTCGACGTACAGGCGCGCCGCGGCGTCGACGATTGTGTTCCTGTAACACAAGGTCAGCGGCGCGCGACAAGGCGGCCCGGAGATCGTCGAGCCCGGCGCCCGGTCTTCGCGCTCACCGCGACCACCTCGGCTCCGGGAACGAGCTCCCGCGCCTCCTCGACTGCGAGCTCGAGCGTCTCGGCGTCGACCGCATCAGCCTTCGTGACCGCCACGACGCCGTGCTCGATCCCGAGCAGCGAGAGGATCGCGAGGTGCTCGTGCGTCTGCGGCCGCGCGCCCTCGGCGGCGTCGACGACGAGAAGGAAGAGGTCGATCCCGGTCGCGCCGGCGACCATGTTGCGGACGAAGCGCTCGTGCCCGGGCACGTCGATCAGCGAGAGGCGGCGGCCGTCGGGAAGGTCGAGCGGCGCATAGCCGAGGTCGATCGAGATCCCGCGCTCGCGCTCCTCGGGCAGCCGGTCCGTGTCCTTCCCCGTCAACGCCCGAACGAGCCATGTCTTGCCGTGGTCGATATGGCCCGCGGTTCCTACCGTCAGCGACATGCGCGAACCGCCGCCGCGACCTCGTCCGCCTCGGCGTCGGTGAGGGTGCGGCAGTCGAGCAGCGTGTGGCCGTCGCGGACGACCGCGATCACCGGCGGCTCGTGGCTGCGGAGCGCGGCGGCGAGCTCCTCCTCGAGGGCGCAGGCGTAGCTCGGGAGCTCGGCGAGTGGAAGCGCACCGCCCCCCACCCGCGCGACCGTCTCCTCGACTGCCCCTCCCGTCGCCGCCGCGAGTCGCTCGGCGCGCGCGCGAACGGCCCCGGCGGGCTCGCGCAGCATGCGCAGGACCGGGATCTCGTCCGGCCGGTCGAGATAGAGCGCGAGCGTCCCTTCGAGCGCGGCGAGCGTGAGCTTGTCGGAGCGCAGTGCACGGTGGAGTGGGTGTCGGCGGAGGCGCTCGACGAGATCGGCCCGGCCGGCGACGATGCCCGCCTGCGGCCCGCCGAGGAGCTTGTCGCCGGAGAAGCAGACGAGGTCGGCCCCTGCTGCAAGCGCCGCGGCCGGGGTGGGCTCGCCCTCGACCTCGACGAGGGCGCCCGAGCCGAGGTCGTCGACGAGCGGAAGCTCGTGACGGCGCGCGACCGCAGCGAGCTCCTCGAGCCGCGGCTGCTCGGCGAACCCGACGACGCGGAAGTTCGACTGGTGCACGCGCAGCAGCAGGGCGGTGTCCGGCCCGATCGCCCGCTCGTAGTCGGCGGCCCGTGTCCTGTTGGTCGCCCCGACCTCGACGAGGCGGGCGCCCGAGCGAGCGAGAACGTCCGGGATGCGGAAGCCGTCGCCGATCTCGATCAGCTCTCCGCGCGAGACGACGACCTCGCGACCCTCGGCGAGCGCTGCGAGCGCGAGCAGGATCGCCGCTGCGTTGTTGTTGACGACGATCGCCGACTCGGCTCCGGTCAGCCGCCTGAGCAGCGGCGCGAGGTGGTCCTGGCGGGAGCCGCGCGACCCCGTCGAGAGGTCGTACTCCAGGTTCGAGTAGCCGGCCGCCTCGTGCACGCGTGCGAGCGCGGCCTCGGCGAGTGGCGCCCGGCCAAGGTTCGTGTGGACGAGGATCCCGGTGGCATTGAGAACGCGGCGGAGCGCGGGCCGCCGTGCCGCCGCAAGCGCCTCGGTCAACCGATCGTGGAGGTTCCCGGGGTCCGCACCGGCCCGGATCTCCTCGCGAGCTTGGTCGAGCACGCCCCGCGCCGTGGCAACCGCGAGCGGATCGCCGACGTCGCGCACGAGCTCGTCCACCGATGGCAGGTCGCGAAGCCTCACGAAACGAGTGTAAAGCCGCCGGAGCGGCTACTTTGCAAACTGTGAAACGAGTGCGTGTGATCGCCGTCGCCGTTCTCGCTGCACTGGCCGTCGCGGCGGTTGCGGCCGTCGCCGCGCGCGATGCGGTGTACTGGGAGAAGCCACTTCCCGGCGTGGAGCTCGCGCAAGTCGAGCTCAGCCGGACGGTGCACGTCGTCGTGGACGACCAGACCTACGACGTCCGGCCCAGCGAGGCGCTGATGGTCGACGATCGGGCCACGGATGCCGCACTCGTTCAGGCCGGTCACGACTCGTTCCTCCGCCGAGTCCGGCAGCTGGTCGATCCGAGCCCACCGGTGCTCGAAGTCGACCCGGTGCTCGTGCCGCGGCCCGGCGCAGAGGCCCTTGCGCGGCGGCTCTCGCGCGCGCTCCCGAAGCCGCGCCGCGCGCAGGTCGTCGCCCGCGGGGGTTCGTTCTCGATCCTCCCCTCACGGCCGGGCGACGCGGTCGAGGCCGAGGACCTGCTCGCCGCGCTCGAGCGGGCAGCCCGCAAAGGCGAGCGAACGCTCTCACCCGAGCTGACCCACGTCGAGCCGACGCTGACCACTCCGGCGGCCGAAGCAGCTGTCGCCGAAGCGCGCGCGCTCGTCGACGAGCCGGTGGCGCTGACGTTCAAGGGCGAGGATGTCGGCTCGCTCTCACCGGCGCAGCTCGCCAGGCTCGTCCGCTTCCGGGTCGGCGTCGAGAGCTTCCGGGTCGGATTCGACCCGCCGCGGGTGGCGAAGGCCGTCGAGCCGCTGCTCACACCATGGCGAGCGCGGGCGGTCAACGCGCGGTTCATCGTCGACGGCAAGCGCGTGCGGATCCGCCCCTCCCGACCGGGCCTCGCGGTCGACGGCAAGTGGGTGGCCGACTCCGTCGCCGCAGCGGCGACCTCATCGTTCAGCCGCGCGTCTCTACGGTTGAAGCAGATCCGTGCCGACCTCACCACGGCTGACGCGGAGAAGCTCGGTATCCGGGAGCAGATCTCAACGTTCACGACGGACATGGGCCCGTCCTCGTCGAACCGGATCCACAACGTGCAGCTGATGGCGAACTACATCGACGGCACGGTCGTCCGCCCCGGGGAGTCATTCTCGTTCAACGACTCGGTCGGACCGCGGACGCCGGAGCGCGGCTTCCGCGAGGGCCAGATGATCATCGGCTCTCTCCTCCTCCCCGCGATTGGCGGCGGTGTCTGCCAGACGGCGACAACGCTCTTCAACAACGCGTTCGAGCTCGGCCTCCCGATCGTCGAGCGGCACAACCACAGCTTCTACATCTCGCACTACCCGATGGGACGCGACGCGACCGTCTCCTGGGGCGGGCCCGACTTCGCGTTCAAGAACGACCTGAAGACCGGGATCCTGATCAAGACGAGGTACACGAGCTCGACACTGACCTTCACCTTCTACGGCACGGATTCCGGCCGGCGAGTCGTCGCCGCCACCGGGGAGCGCACGAACTGGCGCTCGCCGCGGACGACGTATGCGCTCGACCCCTATGCACCGCGCGGTTCGGTGCGGACGGTGTCCGGCTCGAACCAGTCCGGCTTCGACGTCACCGTCACCCGCAAGGTGTACGAGCACGGGAAGCTGAAGCGCCGCGACGCCTTCACGAGCGCTTACATCGCAGTCGGCCCGACCCAGATCTACGGCCCCGGGCGCTCGATCCCCGGGCCGTACTTCGTGCTGCCCCGCGTGTAGCCCTACTGCGCGTCGACCTTCTCCGGCGCGGCCGGCGAGTCGACACCACTGCGCTCGTCGTAGCTGTTCACCACGAGTCGAACCGCTTCGGCGGGATCGTCCGTCACGTGCAGCAGCTCGACATCCTCCGGCGAGATCATCCCCCCGGCGAGCAGGTCGCCGTTGACCCAGTCCAGCAGCTCGCGCCAGTAGTCGCGGCCGAAGAGGACGACCGGGAAGTTCAGCACCTTGCCGGTCTGAATCAACGTCAGCGACTCGAACAGCTCGTCGAGGGTGCCGAACCCACCGGGAAAGATGACGAAGCCCTCTGCCGCCTTTACGAACATCGTCTTGCGCGCATAGAAGTGCTTGAAGGTCATTGCGATGTCGCAGTAGGCGTTGACGCCCTGCTCGTGCGGAAGCTCGATGTTGAAGCCGACCGAGAGCCCACCCGCCTCCTTGCAGCCGCGGTTGGCCGCCTCCATCACGCCCGGGCCGCCGCCCGTGACGACGGCGAATCCCGCCTCGGCGAAGATCCGCGCCGTCGCGCGAGCGTGCCGGTACGGCTCGCTGTCCTCAGGCACTCGGGCCGAGCCGAAGATCGAGACCGCCGGCCGGTGGATCTCGAGCACCTTCTGGAAACCGCCGAGGAACTCGGAGGCGATCACCGCCACGTCGTTCGCGAGATCCTCGTGCGTTCGCTCGAGAACGCGCCTGTCGTCCATCAGAGTCGGTTTTGCTCCACGTGCGTGGCGACCATCCCGAGGATGAGCAGCACGACCAGGCCGGTGTAGATGAGGCTGCCGCCTACGAGTCGGGCCGGCGATGCCCACGCCGCGTGTTCGCGATTGCCGTACCGGAGGGCCTTCACGGACCGCCACATGAAGCCGCCGTCGAGCGGCTTGACCGGGATCAGGTTGAAGAGGTTCAGCAGGAACCCGGTGTAGGCGAGCGCGACGAGGAAACGGGAGTCGTTCGCCTCGCCCGCGACCCACACGGCGAGGGCGCCAAGCCCGCCCAGGAAGGGTCCGGCAGCCGAGACGAGCAGATTCCGCCAGGGGTCGAAGGGCGCATTCTTCATCGCCACATAGGCACCGAGGAACGGAACGAAGACCGGCAGCGATGGTTTCAGGCCCTGGCGCGTGGCCTCGATGTAGTGGCCGAGCTCGTGCACTGCGATCAGCAGAACGAACCCGGCCGCGAAGCGCCAGCCCCAGATCAGCGCGTAACCGGCGACCGAGATGAAGATCCCGAAGAACTTGATCGCGAAGGCGCCGAATTTGATCAGGAGCAGCCCAAGCGCGATGAGCGGCGCAATGAGCTTCCGGAGGAGGTCGCGGATCGACAGCGGTTGCTTGACCGGCGAGTACTCCGCCTCGCTCGGCTCGGCGGCTTCTCTGGGGGCGTAGGGGTCGTACTGACTCACGCGCCCAGAGTACTGGTCGCGCTCGCTGGATCACCGCACGGGCTTGAGCGGAATGCGAGCGGTTCTTGAGCGGCCGGGAGCAACGTGGCTGTCGACCGCTCGAAGGAGGTAACGATGAATCGACAGTCAACGATCCGCGCATCGCTCGCCGTCGCCGCAGTCGCCTGCCTGGCTGCTCTGGTCTTCCTCGTCCCCGCAGCGCCCGCAGCGCCTGACGCGGAGAGGCCCGGCGACTGCCGTCTACCTGCCTGGACTCATGTTCTGACCGGCCACTGGGGCGGCGGCTGCCGCTGAAGCAATCACCTCCTGGACGACCTCGTCCGGCGCCGCCTCTCCTGCGGCGAAGGCCACCTCGTAGGCGGCATCCCCGAGCGACGAGCGCAACCGCGCGGCGAGCTCATCGAGGAAGTCCTGCTCCTGCCAGTCGATCGAGGCGCCGGTCTGCTGCCTGATTCCCGCCGCTGCGCCGAGGAGCCGCACGGCGAATGCTTGGTCGCCGTCGTGCTCGGGCGCCGGTGCGAGCCAGACGCAACAGGAGGCGATTCGATCCTGGAAGCCGAGCCGCCGGTAGAGCGCCATGCTCTCTGTCAGCTGAGCGCGACCCGCCTCGAAGCGGCCAAGCCGCAGATTCATGTCGCCGAGCCCGAGCAGCCCTCCGGCGAGGTATTCGCGGTGCTCCGCGCGCTGGGCTGACTCGATGCTTTCCTCGTAGATCGCCACGCCGCCCTCGTAGTCCCCGAGCTCGGCCGCGACGACGCCAAGATTCGAGAGAGCGAGAGCAAGGTGCGCGTCGTTCTCCAGCGTCCGGGCGAGGGCCGCGCTCTGCTCCCACCAGTCGCGCGACCCTTCGCGGTTCTGGCGGCTGTACTCGATGCAGCCGAGCAGGATCATGAGGCGGTAGTGCTCGTTCTCGTCGACCTCTCCGGCGAGGAGCGGCAAAGCTGCCTCGGCGCGCTCGCCCGCAACGTCGAAGTCCCCCTGGCGCCACTCGAGTGTCGCCAGTTTGCGCAGCACCTGGGCACGGAGGAGCGGCGGCACCCTTTCGGCCGACGCCGACGCAAGCGTCTCTGCGAGCCAGGCGCGCCCCTCAGCCAGGTATCCGCGGACGAGCCAGAAGTGCGAGACCGCGGCGGCGAGCCCGAATCGAAGCTCGACCGACTCGGTCTCGCCGGCGAACGCGAGCGCGGCCCTGAAGTTGTCGTGCTCGCGCTCGAACGTCGCGTACACCTCGTCGACCTGGTCTCCCGGCAGCGCGGCAACGAGCTCGTCGCCCAGCCCGCGGAAGTACTCGGCATGGCGACCCCGAACAGCGTCGGACTCGCCACTCTCGGCGAGGCGCTCGACGGCGTATTCGCGAATCGTCGCGAGCATCCGGAACCGGCTGTCGTCGGCGCGCCGGACGAGGCTGGCTTCGACGAGCACCCCGAGCTGGTCGGTCGCCTCGTCACCGCACACAGCCCGAACGGCTTCGCGCGTGAAGCCGCCGCTGAACGCGCCCAACTGCGCGAACAATCCTCGCTCCGACGTTGCGAGGAGATCGTGGCTCCAGCCGATCGCCGCCCTCAGTGTCTGCTGGCGCTCGGGCAGGTCGCGGGCGCCCCTGGACGCGAGCCCGAGCCGGTCGTCGAGAGACGACACCAGCTCCGTGGGAGTCAACTCGGAGGTCCGCGCGGCAACGAGCTCGATCGCGAGCGGCAGCCCATCCAGCCGTCCGCAGATCTCGGCCACGAGCGGTCCCGGCGGCAGCTCGCGGCCGGTCGCGCGCGCCCGGCTGACGAACAGCTCTTCCGCATCGGCAGCAGGCAGCGGCGGTATCTCGAGCTCGTGCTCCCCGTACAAGTGCAGCCGAGCGCGGCTCGTCGTGAGCACACGCAGACGCGGGGCGCCCTCCAGCAGCTTGCCCACTACGGGCGCCGCATCGAGGAGTTGCTCGAAGTTGTCCAGGAGCAGCAAGAGGTCGCGGCGCCGCAACTCGTCGTCCAGGCTCTCCTCGGCTAACCCGAGCGTCTGCGAAATCGCGGGGCGGACGAGTGCCGGATCGACGAGCGCCGCCAGCCCGACGAACCAGACGCCGTCGGCGAAGGCATCGGCGAGCTCATGTGCCGCGCGAAGGGCAACGCGTGTCTTGCCGGCACCACCCGGGCCGGTCAACGTCACGAGACGAGTGTCGCCTCTGAGCAGGGACGTGACCATGTCCACCTCGCCTCGGCGCCCGACGATGGGCGTCGCGGGTGCGGGCAGATGCCTGCGCTCCCGGACCGACTCCGGCTCGACCTCGAGCGCGGCGTCGTGCCGCAGGATTGCGCCCTGAAGCGACCGCAGCTCCGCAGCCGGCTCTAGCCCGAGCTCGTCGAGCGCGTGCCGGATCTCGACATAGGCCTCGAGCGCGGCGGCCTGTCGGCCGGAGCGGTAGAGCCCGAGCATCAGCAGGCCGCGCAGACGCTCTCGCAACGGGTGCTCGATCGCGAGGCGCTCGAGCGCCGGCAAGTCGAGCGCGAGACCAAGTGCCAGCGCCGACTCGGCCTGATCCTCGATCGCCGCGACCCGTAGCTCCTCGAGCCGGTCGCGCTCCACGCCGAGAGCGCCGCCGCCGTCTAGTCCAGCGAGCGCCGGGCCGCGCCAGAGCGCAAGCGCCTCTTCGAGCAACGCGAGCGCTTCCTCGTGTCGACTTCGCGCGGCGATGATCCCTCGCGCGATTCGAGCAGGCCTTCGAACTCCGCGGCGTCGAGCCAGTCGGCGTGCAACCGGTACCCATCGCCGTGCCGCTCGATCTCGATACCGGCCTTGCGCAGCTCGGAGACGTAGACCTGCAGCGCGTGCGCGGCGCTCGCCGGTGGCCGCTCACCCCAGACTGCATCCACGAGACGTTCCCTCGAGACGGGCGAACCGCGCGCGAGCACGAGAGAGACGAGGAGCGCCCGCGGCTTTGGGCCGCCGTGGAACGGCTCCCCACCCACCTCGAGCGGGCCGAGTATCCGGAACTCCACGAACCCCTCCTCGTTGAGCGTTCGTTGAGGCCATTCTGAGCGCTCCGCGCGACGGTGTGCGAGTCAATTTGACCGAGGAGGACCGTCATGCAATGGAGATACCGTCGACGCCGCCGCCTCCTGCGCCGCGTGCTTTGGGGCTTACTGAGCCGCTACGAGCCCTGGCCGATCCATTCCTCGCCGCCCTCGTAGACCTCCTTCTTCCAGAGCGGCACGGTCTCCTTGAGGGTGTCGATCGCTTCCTGGCAGGCGGTGAGCGCTGCAGCACGGTGCGGGGACGAGACGGCGATCACGACGCTCGGCTCGCCGATCTCGACCCTGCCGACTCGGTGGTGAATCGCGATGCCGGAGAGCTCGTGTTGCTCGGCGAGCTTTGCCGCGAGCTGCGCCATCACGTCCTCGGCCATCCCCTCGTAGGCCTCGTACTCGAGGTACAGCACCGTGCGGTCACGCGAGCGGTTGCGGACGGTGCCGAGGAACGTCGCGATCGCACCCGCCTCGTCGCGGGCGACTTCCCGCACGGCTGCGTCGACCGAGAGCGGCGCGCCGGTCAGCTTGAAATCTCCTCCGGAGACGGGCGGGATCAGCGCGACCTCGTCGCCGTCGGCGAGCGCGGACTCGGCATCCGCGTAGCTCTTGTTGACCGCATAGAGCAGGCCCGGGGGCTCGTTTCCGAGCTCGAGCGCCGACCAGACATCGGCGACGCGGGCGCCGTCGGAGAGCTCGAGCTCGCGCGCACCGGTGCCCGCGCGCTCGCGGAGACCGGCGAAGAGTCTGACGCTCACGTGCACGTTCCGCAGCCTATCCGCGGCCGGAAGGGTTGCCTCCCCCGCCCGTGTCATGTTACGTATGGCTCATGACGGTCACCGCCCCACCCAGGACGAACCTGAACGACCAGGTCTACGAGACGCTGAAGGCTCGGCTCGTGCGCCGTGAGCTCGGCCCGGGCGAGAAGGTGAGCCTGCACGAGCTCGCCGCCACGCTCGGTGTCTCCCGCAGCCCCGTCCACCACGCGCTGACGCGACTCGTCTCTGAGGGCCTGCTGAGCGTGAAGTCCCGGCGCGGCTACTTCGTGACACCGCTGACCGAGTCGGCGCTCGAGGAGGGCTACGACGTGCGGCTCGCACTCGAGCTCCAGGCGGCCGAGAGCGCCATTGGCCGGGTCGGGCGGGACGGCCTGCGCCGCTTCCGCGAGCTGCACGAGTCGACCGCCGAAGCGGTCTCGCACGCCGAGTGGGACTCCGCGAACGCCGCCTTCCACGAGCACCAGGTCGATCTCGCCGGCAACTCCCTGCTCTCGCGCTTCTACCGGGAGCTGTCGGTCAACCTGATGATGCAGGTGATCCGCGGCGGCAAGCTCGAGGGCGGCGCCTACCTCCCGACCGAGCACGCGGCGATCGTCGACGCGTACGAGGCGGGCGACCTGGAAGCCGCCCACGCGGCGATCCGGGCGCATATCGCCAGCGGCCGCAGGATCGCGCTGGAGGCGATCGAGGAAACCGGAGGCGTTCTCTAGCCAGCCGGATCCGCTGCGGCTTGTTGACAATTCGGGCTGGGTCTGCGAACGATGGCTCCCACGTGACCTTCAGGAGCCCAGGCCTCGCGCAGCGCGCGATGCCTCGCGTTACACACGGAGCTCCTGTGGGCCGGTCGATGGACCGAATGCTCGCCCGGCTGGGAGTGCTCGCGCTTCTGACGGGCGTCGCGTTCGCACTCTGCTCGCCGGCCGGCGCCGCCCTGCCGCGCTCATCCACAGATCGGCAGGACGACCGCGCGGGCCCGCAGGTTCATTTCTTGTACGTCGTTCCGCGCGACGGAGCCGACCGGGCTCTGGACACGAATTCGGCGATCACGAACTCGATCGGCTCATGGCAGGGGTGGCTCCGGGGCCAGACGGGCGGCAGACAGCTGTACGTCGACACATCCCAGGGCGAGATCGACGTGAGCTTCTTCCGACTGGCGATGGACGACGCCGCGGTCGCCTCACGGGGTGCGTACGTGCGCGAGCAGATCGAGGAAGAGATCTACGCCGCCGGTTTCAACTCCCCGTCGAAGATCTACGCGGTCTACTACGACGGATCGTCGACCTGGGCGTGCGGCGGTGGCGATCCGGATCCGATCTTTCGCGGCGCCGTTGCCGCGCTGTATCTGAAAGGGGCTCCACCCGGGTGGATACCGTGCGCGACGAACCCGTTAGGGGGTACGCCTCCCGGCTACTTCGAGTTCGCGATGCTGCACGAGATCATGCACACGCTGGATTTCGCGCCGCCGTGCGCGCCGCACGTGACACGCCTCGATCATGTCTCCGACAGCCAACACGACCTCATGTGGGCCGGCGACGCTCCCTGGCTGACCGGCCAGCCGCAACTGATGACTCTCGACGTCGGTCACGATGACTACTACCTGCACGGCCGAGCCGACTGCCCGGACTTCGCTCACAGTCCCTACCTGGCCCCCGCAGCTGCACCTGCACCTGCACCCGCACCCGCGCCTGGGGGCGGAGATACCGGCAGCAAAGGCAGTGTCGGCACGACGCAAAACGGAACCGCTCGCGCGGACACGCTCACAGGCACCGCCCGGAACGACATCCTCCGCGGCCGGGGCGGGAACGACCGGCTCAATGGCGGCCGCGGCAACGACCGCCTCGAGGGCGGGACCGGCGCAGACCGGCTCACCGGAGGCCCCGGCACGGACACGCTGCTCGGCGGACCGGGCAACGACACGATCGTCTCGCGCGACGGCACTCGCGACATCGTCAACTGCGGCCCCGGCCGCGACGTCGTGGTGGCCGATCGCGTCGACACCGTTGCACGTAACTGCGAAACGGTGCGTCGCCGCTAGCCATAGCATCCGCAGGGTGAAAGAGGAAACCACCCCGAAGCGGGAGACCGATTCGGGGATCGAGATCAAGCCGGTCTATTCCGCCGCTGGGGGCGACGGCGAGCAGCCGGGCGAGTTCCCGTACACGCGCGGCCCGTACCCGGACATGTACCGCGGCCGCCCCTGGACGATCCGGCAGTACGCGGGGTTCGGCTCGGCGGAGGAGACGAACGCGCGCTTCCGCTACCTGCTCGACCGCGGCCAGACCGGGCTCTCCGTCGCGTTCGACCTGCCGACGCAGCTCGGCTACGACTCCGACGACCCGCACGCGCTGGGCGAGGTCGGCCGCACGGGCGTCGCGATCGACTCGATCGAGGACATGCGCCTGCTGCTCGCCGGCATCCCGCTCGACGAGGTCTCCACCTCGATGACGATCAACGCGCCCGCGTCCCTGCTGCTGCTCCTCTACGAGCTCGTCGCCGAGGAGCAGGGCGTCCCCGGAACGGCGCTGCGCGGCACCGTGCAGAACGACATCCTCAAGGAGTACATCGCCCGCGGGAACTACATCTACCCGCCGCGGCCGTCGATGCGGCTGACGACCGACCTCTTCGCGTACGCCGCGGAGCGGATCCCGAGCTGGAACACGATCTCGATCTCCGGCTACCACATCCGCGAGGCAGGCTCGACCGCCGTGCAGGAGCTCGCCTTCACGCTCGCGAACGGGATCGCCTACGGCGAGGCGGCGGTGGCGGCCGGGCTCTCGCCGGACGAGTTCGGCGCGCGCCTCTCCTTCTTCTTCAACGCGCACAACAACTTCTTCCAGGAGGTGGCGAAGTTCCGGGCGGCGCGGCGGATGTGGGCGACGATCATGCGCGATCGCTTCGGCGCTACGAACCCGAAGGCGATGGCGCTCCGCTTCCACGCGCAGACAGGCGGCTCGACCCTGACGGCGCAGCAGCCGGAGAACAACATCGTCCGCGTCGCGATCCAGGCCCTGTCGGCAATCGCCGGCGGCGCGCAGAGCCTGCACACGAACGGCTTCGACGAGGCCCTTGCGCTCCCGACCGAGCGCTCGGCCCGGATCGCTCTCCGCACCCAGCAGATCCTCGCCGCCGAGGCCGGCGCAACCGACACCGCCGACCCGCTCGGCGGCAGCTACTTCATCGAGGAGCTCACATCCGACCTGGAGGAGCAGGCCCGAGAGCTGATCGAGCGGATCGACGAGATGGGCGGCGCCGTCGCAGCAGTCGAGCAGGGCTTCGTCCAGCGCGAGATCGAGGAAGCCGCGTTCCGCTGGAACGAGCAGGTCGAGTCGGGCGAGCGGGTGATCGTCGGCGTCAACCGCTTCGCCGAGGACGACACGGAAAAGGTCGAGCTGCTGCGGATCGACCCGGACGCCGAGCAGCGCCAGCTGGAGCGAACGGCGCGCGTGCGGGCTGAGCGAAACGCCCAGGAGGCAGAGGCCGCGCTCGCGGAGGTCCGCCGGATCGCCGCCGGGCCGGAGAACCTGCTGCCGCCGATGCGCGAGGCGCTCCGCGCCCGCGTCACGATCGGCGAGATCTCGAACGCGCTCCGCGACGAGTTCGGGACGTTCGACGCGCAGCACGCGTAGACGCCGGCGCCCCGCACGAGGCGGGGCGCCGGGTCGAGCAACTACCGGAGGCGAGAGCTAGTCGTCCTCGTCCTCGTCGTCGTGATCGCGATCGTCGTCGGGGCCGGTCATGAGCAGCAGCTGGCCGTCCTCGACCGTGTTCGTGCCCGGCCCGACCGTGGGTGGATGCGCCTGCACGTCGAAGAGCCAGGTGTTGTCGCCGAACAGGTCCTCCGCGTCGATGATCCCGCTCGTCTCCCACACTCCCGGGCCGACGGCAACGCCGTCGCGGCCGGGCGGGTCGAGCTCGGCGATTCGGACCTTCGAAGCGACGTCGACGCCACCCTTGTCGATGTCGAACCGCCAGATCGAGCCGTCGCGGTTCTTCGCGGCCATCACCGGACGGGACGAGGCAGTGCCGTCCTCGTTGATCATCAGGTAGTCGTCGCTGACGTCGATGTTGTCCGGGCTGATTGCGGTGTCGGCGCCGGCGGCAATGACGTCGTCCGCGTTGTAGAGCACCTCGAGCGTCCCCGGCCGAAGCGGGTTGCCCGGGTGGAGGTTGAGCGACCAGAGCCGCCCGAGTGTGTCCGCGCCGGGCGCCTCGCCCGTCGTGACGAAGATGTACTCGTTCGGATTGCGCTTGTTGAACGCGCCGTCCTCGGTGCGCGCGAAGCGGAACGCATTGACCGCGTCGCTCGCCGCCTCGAGCTGGGCCTCGTCCAGATTCCCTGCGTTCGGGATCAGGTGCCACTTGACGGCGATGACGCCGTTGCGGAAGACCGTCTCCTCCGCGGTGACCCCGTCGGCCGGCGCGAGCACGTAGAGCTGGCCGTTGTCGAGCCCGTTGCGGCGCAGAATGGACGCGCCGTGATGCCGCTCCTTCGTGCCGACGTACATGTAGAGCTGGCTGTTCTCACTGGCGATGGCCTGGGTTGCCGGCCCGTCCTCCATGCCCATGATCAGGGTCCGCTTGCCCTTCGTCGGCTGCACGAGGCTGTTCTCCCACGAGAACCGGCCTAGCTTGGGAATGGTGAAGAGCTTGTTGTCGGTGATGGCGACCGTCAGGCCGCCCTTCCCGTCGAACGAGTTCGCGGGCGTTCCCTCTTCCTCGTTCGTGAAGTAGATCCGGCGGTCGAAGCCATGCTCCGGGCCGGCGAGCGAGCCTGAGCAGAACCGCGAGAAGGCGCGCGTCGCGTTTCCGACCTCCGGTGCGGGGCCGACGAACGTGTTCTCGTTGTAGACCGTGTCGTACGCACGCTCGGCGGAGACCACGTTCGCGTGACGGTCGAGGATGACCTTCGAGACGAACGCGCCGCGGTTGAGCGGGCCGCCGACGTTCGGCTCGGACTGCGTCGAGCTCGTGAGCTCGTGGTTCATGAAGACCGTCGTTCCCTTGTTGCTCTTGTACGCGCCGAGTCCATCCGGGATCCCGACCATCTGGTAGCGCTTCGACTTGTGGCTCGTCTCGGGCACCTGGTCGCCGACAGAGAGCACGGCCTTCGTCTCGTAGCCGCCCGCGATCCCCACCGCATACGGCTTGGTCGACGCGGTCGTCGCGAGCGCCGCACCGGCGCCGACGAGCACGGCAACCGTTGACCCGAGGACCACCCTTCTCCTCTTCAGCATGTTCCTCCCCTTCGGTCTTGTGGACCTGCCGGTGGCATCGTTTCTCGCCGCAGGCCTGCTGTGGTCGTCCGGGTGGTGAAGCGAGTGTCTCGGTCTGGTTAGGCCGAAGCGCCGGAGTAGCGGCGCAGGCCGAAGGCCCACCACCAGCGCGTCGCGGCGAAGAGCGCCGCCGAGAAGCCGACCGCGACGGCGACCGTCTCCCAGTCCAAACGCGAGGTCACGGCCTCAGCCGGAACAGTGATCGCGAACGCGATCGGGACGATGAACGTAACGCCGATCCGCAGCCACAACGGATAGATCGAAACCGGCCAGCGACCGGTCTGGTAGAGGCCGCTGAAGAGCTCCGCGATCTCCCAGACGTTGACGATCCAGAACGCGAGCGTCGCGATCACGAGCCAGAAGCAGTAGATCGTGACCGTGCCGATCGCGAGCATCGCAACGAAGAGGAGCACGTCGGCGACACCGACGGCGCTGTCCAAGCCGGCGATCCCGTACCCGAGCACCGCCGCACCGGAGATCACGTCGACCGCGCGCCAGATCCGAACCTCGCGGACGCTGACGAGCACCTGCGAGTCCTCGGGCCTTGTCAGCGCGAAGTCGAGCTTCCCGTCGCGCACCTCCTCCATCAAGCGCTGCATGTTCGGCTGGATCGTGGTCTGGATCACGCCGCCGAGCAGGATCTGGATTCCCATCACGACGAGCAGCTCCGACTCGCTCCAGCCGTTCAGCTCGTCCGTATGCGAGTAGACGAGCGCGAGCACGACGATCGCCGTCCCGACCGAGACCGCGGACTGCAGCACCTGGATGAAGAAGTTCGCGCGGTACTGGAGCTCGTTCATCGAGCCGACTCGGAAGTAGAGCCACGCGAGCCGGGCCGCTCTCAATTTCCCACCGCCGAGTAGCGGCGGACGGCAAAGCGCCAGACGAAGAGCGTCAGGGCAGTCAGCACCACGATCCAGAACGCCTGCATCGCGAGGCCGCCGAGCAACTCGCTCGTGGAGTAGTCGCCGACCAGTGCCTGGATCGGGAAGTAGAACGACCACTGGAAGGGCAGGAAGGCGGCGACGTCCTGCGCCCACTCGGGCATCAGCTGCAGCGGCACGAGCCGGCCCGAGAGCAGCAGCTCCGCCGCGACGAAGAGCTCGAAGATCGCGCTCACGCGTGTGGTCCAGAAGGTGATCATCCCGAGCGCGGACATGAACATCGTCCGGATCAGATAGGCGCCCCAGATCGCCACCGAGAAGACGCCCACCTCGAGCAGGGTCGGGTCAAGCACCGGGTCGAATGCGATCCAGAGCACCGCAGCGATCGGAAGCCAGAGCAGGATCGTGACGACCTTCCACCCTGCGAAAGCGGCGAGGTCGTCGTGCAGCGGGTGGAGCGGCCGCAGCAGTGACGCGGAAAACTCGCCTTCGCGGATCCGCCACTCCCAGCCGTACGGAGTGAAGACGATGTTCATGTTCCGGACGAGCGTCCAGACGATGTAGTAGGCGGCGAACTCGCCGGCACTGATCCCCTGCACGGAGCCGCCTTGCTGCTCGGCGATCGTCGTCCACACGACGAGGTAGACGATCGGCTCGGCGAGCATCCCGATCAGCCAGAAGTAGGTCGCGACGCGGTACTGGAACTGGCTCTGAATCTGCGTCCGACCGCGGACGACGTAGTAGTCGAAGAGCGAGCGGGCGGCGCCGACGCGGGTGGTGGTCACGTGCGCTCCTGCGCGAAGACGAGCTCGATCACGTCCTCGATCGGCGGATCCTCGACGGTCAGGTCGGCCACGTCGCGCTCCGCGAGCAGCTGCGCGGTGACCCGTGCCGTGTCGGCCTTGGGGACGCGCAGCTTCACCCGGCCGCCGTCACGCTCGAGCACGTCGCCGTAGCCGGAGAGGTCGGCCGAGGGATCCTCGAGCTCGACAGTCAGCGTCTTCCACGCTGCGAACTGGTCGCCGAGCCGTGCGAGCTGGCCGTCGAAGAGGATCTGCCCGTGGTGGATCACGATCACGCGCTTGCAGAGCGCCTGCACGTCGGCCATGTAGTGGCTCGTCAGGAGCACGGTCGCCTCGTAGCGCTGGTTGTACTCGGCGACGAACGACCGGATCCGCTTCTGCATCGTCACGTCGAGCCCGATCGTCGGCTCGTCGAGGAAGAGCACCTGCGGCCGGTGCAGGAGCGAGCCGACGATCTCCACCTTCATCCGCTCGCCGAGCGAGAGCTGGCGCACCGGCTTGCGGACGAGGTCGCCGACGTCGAGCAGCTCGATCAGCTCGTCGCGCAGCTGCAGGAACTCGGGCCGCGCGATCCGGTAGATCGCCCGGTTCAGCTCGAACGAGTCGAGCGCGGGCAGGTCCCACTGAAGCTGGTTGCGGTTCCCCATCACGAGCGTGATCCGGCTGAGGAAGTCGCGCTCGCGCTTGGACGGCACGTGGCCGAGCACGCGAGCCTCGCCCGAGGTCGGGTAGAGCAGGCCGGAGAGCATCTTCAGCGTCGTCGTCTTGCCGGCGCCGTTCGGGCCGAGGAAGCCGACGACCTCACCCGGCTCGATCTCGAACGAGATCACGTCGACCGCACGCACCTCGCGGTTCTTGCGACGGACGAGGCTCTTGACGGAAGCACGGAGCCCCGCCTCCCGCTCGGGGACGAGGAACGCCTTGTGGAGGTCGGCGACGCGGACGGCGGGGTCGGACATCGCCGTGAACCTAGATGATTCGCCGGTGCGCATTCTCCTCGTCTCGCAGATGTATCCGTCTGCCGCCGCGCCGGACTTCGGCGTCTTCGTGCAGGGCCTCGAGCGGGAGCTGGCCGCGCGCGGGCACGAGATCGAGCGCGTCGTGCTCGACCGGCGTGGCGGCGGGAAGCTTCGACATGCGCGTCTGGCTCTTCGCGCGCTCCGCGCCGCCGCGCCGCTTCCGCCCGGACGTCGTCTACGCCCACTTTCTCTTCCCCACCGGGCTCTCGGCGCTGCTCGCCGCACGAGTCGCGAGGGCGCCACTCGTCGTCACGGCGCACGGCCAGGACGTGGCGAACGTAACCCGGTATCCGTTCGTCCGGCGGCCGACTCGCACCGTCGTCCGGCGAGCCTCCGGGGTGATCGCGGTCTCGGAGTGGCTGCGTGGCGAGCTCGAGCGTGGCGTGCCCGAGGCGGCCGGCAAGACCGACGTGATCAACTGCGGCGTCGACCTCGAGCGGTTCCGCCCGCTCGACCGGGTCGGAGGTCCGAGCCCCGCCTTCGTCTGCGTCGGCTCCCTGATCGAGCGCAAGAACGTCGTCCGGCTCGCGAACGCGTTCGCACGGCTCGGCGAGGGGACGCTGACCTTCGTCGGCGACGGCGACCTACGGCCCGAGCTGGCCGGCCGTGCCGGTGTCACGGTCACGGGCTATGTCCCGCACGACGCGGTGCCCGGCTACCTCGCGGCCGCCGATGTCCTCTGCCAGCCGAGCCTCGTCGAGCCCTTCGGCCAGGCGACGCTCGAGGCGCTCGCCTCGGCCCGCAGCGTCGTCGCCACTACCGTCGGCGGGCCGCCGGAGTTCGTGCCGGCCGGCGCCGGCGTGCTCGTCGACCCGGCGGACGAGGACGCGCTCGTCGAGGCGCTGCGCGCGGCGGCCGCTCTGCCGGTTCCGAACCCGGCAGCGCGCACGGCGGCCGAGGCACACGACGTCAAGGTTCAGGCGGCTCGCGTGGAGGCGATTCTCGAGCGAGCCGTTCGAGGTCGGCGAGCCTGACCTCGACGAGCGGCCGGACCGCGTCCTCGATCCCTGCTTCGCGTGCGAGCTCGAGCGCCTGCTCGTAGCTCTGCCGCGTTTTCTCCGGCGCGACGCCCTGCTTGAGCCGGTTGTCGCCGGTGACGAGCAACCGCTGAATCTTGGCCCTCACCTCGTCGCTGTTCCCATTGCCGGCGGGGTTCACATCCGTAGCCTAACCAGGCAAGATCACCCTGGGGTCACGATGAAGACGCGCAAGCCGCCTCCGGTTCGGTGTGCTGATCGCGGACGACCACCGTCTGTTCGCGGAGGCACTGGAAGCCGTGCTCTCGACCGAGGAGCGGATCGAGGTGGTCGGGCGCGCAGCCGACGGCGGCGAGGCGGTGGCGATGGCGCGAGGAGCTCGGCCCGGACGTCATCGCGCTCGACATCAGCATGCCCGTGATGGACGGCTTCGAGGCGGCCGCCGAGCTCGAGAAGCTGGCCCACCCGCCGGCGATCCTGATGCTCACGGGCTCGAGCGCACCGGAGGACATCGATCGGGCGCGGCGTGTCGGAGCGAAGGGCTACATCACGAAGGACTCGATCGCGGCGCGGCTCGTCGACGCGATCCTGGCCGCCGCCGACGTCCGCTAGAAGCGCGATCAAGCGCTGCTACCCTTTTCGCGCGATGTTGCAGGTCTCCGCCGTCTTCCAGGTCATCGTCTCGGTCACGCTGCTGGCGCTGATCCTGATGCACTCCGGCCGCGACGCCGGCCTCGGCGGCATGGGCTTCACGCCCGCCTCCCAGGGCGGCACGCACATCGTCGAGCGGAACCTGACGAGGCTCACCGTCGCGGTCGCGACGGTCTTCACCCTCAACAGCGTCGTGCTCTACCGACTCCTCGCCTGAGGCGCCAAGAGGGCACGGCTACACTGTTCGTCCCCGCGCTGGTGGCGGAATTGGTAGACGCGCAAGGTTGAGGGCCTTGTGGCCTTAGGGCCGTGGAGGTTCAAGTCCTCTCCAGCGCATCGCGGGATTAGCGGGACGCCGGAGACGGCGTCCCGTTCCATTTCAGCGGGGGTCAGGGTCGAACGATGCGCTCGCGGCGGATGATCACCGTCGTCGGCTGTCACGCCGGCGGTGAGATCGGAAACGTCATCGTCGGCGGCGTGCTGCCGCCGCGTGGCGCGACGGTGTTCGAGCAGATGCAGGCGCTTCAGCGCGACGGCGACTCGCTCCGGCGGATGCTGCTCCGCGAGCCGCGCGGCAGCGTGGCCGCCCATGTGAACCTCGTCGTGCCCGCCACCCGGCCGGACTGCGACGCCGGCTTCATCATCATGGAGCCAACCGAGTATCCGGCGATGTCCGGATCGAACACGATCTGCACCGCGACCGTCCTGCTCGAGACGGGAATGGTCGAGATGCGCGAGCCGGAGACGATCCTCCGGCTGGAAGCGCCCGGTGGCGTCGTCGAGGTGCGCGCGACGTGTCGGGACGGGCGCTGCGAGAGCGTCGAGTTCACGAACGTCCCCTGCTTCGCCGACCGGCTCGACGCTCCGCTCGAGGTCGAAGGGCTCGGAACGCTGACGGTCGACGTCGCCTACGGCGGCATGTGGTACGCGATTGCCGACGCCCGCGCTCTGGGCTTCGAGGTCGAGCCGCACGAAGCACGTGACCTCTCGCTCGCCGGAGAGGCGATTCGTGCCGCCGCCCGAGAGCAGCTTCCCTGCGCCCATCCGGAAAACCCGGCAATCGCGGGCGTGAGCATCGTGCAGCTCGCGGCACCGTGGCAGGGCGTCGGTGCGGTGACGAAGAACGCCGTCGTCGTCGCGCCGGGGCGGCTCGACCGCTCAGCGACCGGAACCGGCCTCTCGGCTCGCATGGCGGTGCTGCATGCGCGCGGGCTGATGGCGGTGGGCGACGGGATGACGCACGCCTCGGCGATCGGATCGACCTTCGACGGCCGCATCGTCGAGGAGAGCCAGGTGGGAGACCGAGTCGGGATCATCCCGGCCATCCGAGGCAGTGCCTGGATCACCGGCATCTCACAGCACTTTCTCGACCCGACCGACCCCTATCCGGAGGGCTACCTGCTCGCCGACACGTGGGGCGTCAGCGGCCTCGACCAACAAGCTTGACCTAGGAAAACAGCGCTGTCAGCTGCGCGGGGCTGATGTTGCCGCCGCTGACGACCAGCGCGACCCGCTTGCCCTGAAGGTGGTCCCGGAGCTTCAGCGCGGCGGCCAGCGGGGCGGCGCCGGCGGGCTCGACGAGATTGCGCGTGTGCTCGATCATCAGCCGGTTCGCCGCCCGGATCTCGTCGTCGCTCACAAGGACGAAGTCGTCCAGGTGCTCCCAGAGGATCTGCTGCGGCAGCTCGAACGGGACGCGGGTCGCGAGCCCTTCGGCGAAGGTCGCGTTTTCGGCATCCAGCAGCGCGCGGGCCTGCCACGAGCGAAACGCTGCCGGTGCAGCGTCCGACTGCACCCCGATCACCTTGATCTCGGGCCGGATTGCCTTCGCGACGATGCAGGCGCCGGCTGCTCCGCTGCCTCCGCCGATGGGGACGACGATCGCATCGACGTCGGGCCGGTCCTCGATGATCTCGAGCGTTTCGGTTCCGACCCCGGCGATCAGGAGCGGCTCGTTGCCGGAGTGCACGTAGCGGTAGCCGTGCTCGTCGGCCAGGCTCTCGCAGTGCTCGCGGGCCGCGTCGAAGTCCTTTCCGTGCGGGATCAGCTCCGCACCGAGCGCCTGCATCGCAGCGAGCTTGACCGGGTTCGCGCCTTCGGGGACGCAGATCCGCGCCGTCACGCCGTGTAGTCGCGCCGCGTACGCGACCGACTGACCATGGTTTCCCGTCGAGGCCGCAATCAGGCCACGAGACCGCTCGTCCTCGGAAAGCTGGGAGACGAGGTTGATCCCACCGCGAACCTTGAACGCTCCGACCGGCTGGTGGTTTTCGTGCTTCACCCAGACCTCGGCTCCGAGCAACTCGTCGAGACCCGCATAGGGATAGAGCGGAGTCGCCCGGAGATGCGGGCTGATCCGCCGGCGCGCCTCGAGGACGTCGGCGAGGGTGATCGTCGGCCAGTCCACGCTCTCCGCCCAGTCTCGCAGCTTCCTTGACGCCGTCCGGAAGGATCTCTACCCTTCAGAGCGAACACACGTTCGACAACGTCTCACCGAGGCACAACTCTCATCGGAGGACCAATGGCTGCCGCAAACGAGCTGACCGCACGGCAACAGGAGATCTGGCAGTTCCTCGTCGACTACGTCGACCGGCACGGCTATCCCCCGACCGTGCGCGAGATCGGCGAGGCGGTCGGGCTGGCTTCGCCCTCCACCGTCCACGCGCACCTGGCGAACCTCGAGCGGGCCGGCCTGCTCCGGCGCGACCCGACGAAGCCGCGCGCGCTCGATCTGATCGGCCACCGGCGAGAATCGCGCGGTCTCGACGGAGCCGGCGCGCGAGGCGGAGCTCCCGAAGCTGCCGCTGCTCGGCCAGATCGCGGCCGGCAGCCCGCTGCTCGCCGAGGAGAACATCGAGGACGAACTCGCAGTACCCGAGCCGCTCGGCCGCCGAGCCGACTTCCTGCTCAGGGTCAAGGGCGAGTCGATGATCAACGCCGGGATCCTCGACGGCGACATCCTTGTCGTCCAGCGCGCGCAGGACGCCCGCGACGGCGAGATCGTGGTCGCGCTCGTCGGCGACGACGACGCGGCCGACGAGGCGACGGTCAAGACCTTCTACCGCGAGGGCAACCGCGTGCGCCTCCAGCCGGAGAACGACGCGCTCGAGCCGATCTATGCCGACTTCGTCCAGATCCTCGGCAAGGTGACGGGAGTCTTCCGGAGCATCTGATGGCTGTCGCTTCCTTCAACCGCACTCTCGACCAGGAGCTGGCGGCGATCGCTCGCGGCGCGAGCTTCGAGTGCCTCGTCTGCGGCGAGTTCCTCCTCAAGCGGCCTGTCGCGCACGCCTGCCTGGAGTGCGGAACGCTGCTCTGCGACGGCCTCGACATTCCCCAATCCGAGCTAGAATTCGTGGCGCAGGCCGGGTGACCGCGTCGGCTGCGCGAGCAGCTGCCGAGGAAAGTCCGGACACCACAGGGCAGGACGCTGGGGAAATCCCAGGGGGCGAAAGCCGACGGAAAGTGGAACAGAAAGCAAACCGCCGACGGAGCATTCTCCGGAGGCTCCGGCGGTAAGGGTGAAACGGTGGGGTAAGAGCCCACCAGCGTCGTGGTGACACGGCGGCTCGTCAAACCCCGTCCGGTGCAAGGTGAAGCAGATCCCGTTGAGGCGGCCCGCCGAGGGATCGGGTACACCGCTCGAGCCGTGAGGCAACTCCCGGCCTAGAGGGATGGTCACCCTCGACAGAATCCGGCTTAGAGGCCTGCTAACGGAAAAGCCCTGCATTTGCAGGGCTTTTCTATTCGCGTCCGGATGGCGCGTGCATCGCGGACGTGCAGCCGTGTGCGGTTCTGCCCTGGCTTCCAAGCCGAGGGTCGTGGGTCGAGCCCCATCGCCCGCTTCGAAGAGGGCCGGCTCCCGAGCACCTCCGGCCGGTCAGTCGGGGCAGGTCGTGCGGTAGGCGATGCCGGGCGCGAGGACGGCCCACTCGGCGCGGCTCAGGTTGCCCGACACGGTGTCGCAGACCTGCGCCGTCAGGTCGTCGCGGTCGCGCCACTGGATGCCTTCCCAGAGCCGGACCGCGCTGTCGGCGCCGGAGCTCGCGAGGGTTCTTCCGTCCGGGCTGAAAGCGACGCTCCACACGGCGCCGTCGTGGCCGCGGAGCGGCGGGCCGAGTTGGGCGTGCGAGCCGACGTCCCACAGGCGCACCGTCCCGTCGCCGCCGGCGGTCGCGAGCGTGCGGCCGTCCGGGCTGAAGGCGGCCCTCCAGGCCGCGAGTCCGCTGATCGGCTGGCCGAGCGCCCTGTGTGCGCTCACGTCCCACAGGCGGACCGTCGAGTCGTCTCCGGTGCTGGCGACCGTCCGACCGTCGGGGCTGAAGGCGACGCTCGACACCGAGCTCGTGTGGCCGCGGAGAGGCGGCTCGATCTGCTCGCGCGTGCGGATGTCCCACAGGCGCACGATCCCGTCTGCGCCTGCGGTCGCGAGCGTCCCGCTGTCCGGGCTGAAAGCTACGCCGTACACCGTGCCCGGCCGGCGCAGCCGGCCGAGCCGCCTCCCCGAGCGCGCGTCCCGGAGCGCCACGCCCGTGTCGAAGCCGCTGGTCGCGACGATGCGCCCGTCTGGGCTGAAGGCGACCGACGAGAGATCCGCACCGGTTCTCAGCGGCCGGCCGAGCTGCCGGTGCGAACGTTCGTCCCACAGCCGCACGCGCGCGTTGGCGCCCGCGGCGGCGACCGTCCGACCGTCCGGGCTGAAGGCGACGGCCACCGGCGGCGTGGCGCCCGGCGGGAAGGCGACCGCGGGGAGGCCCAGAGCACACTCCGTCACCACCTTCTTACCGCGCCGGACCTTCTTGCACCCAGCGGCAGGCGGAGGCGTGCCGGACGACAGCGGTCGCCCGAGCTGCGCGTGGGTGCGCGCGTCCCAGAGCCGAACGGCGTTGTCGGCGCTCGCCGCCGCGAGTGTGCGCCCGTCCGGGCCGAACGCGACGACGGTCGCGACCTCGCTGATGGCGCCGCCGACCACGCCCATGCCGCGACCCACGTGGCCCCGCAGCGGGTCGCCGAGGCGTCTCCGGGCGTGCGCGTCCCACAGCCGCACGGTCCGGTCCGCGCCGGCGCTGGCGATCGTCCGTCCCTTCGGGCCGAAGGCGACCCGCAGGACCGCGCCCGTGTGGCCGCGCAGCGGCTCACCGAGCGGCCGGTGCGTGCGCACGTCCCACAGGCGCACGGTCTTGTCGGTGCTGCCCGTGGCGAGCCTGCGCCCGGTCGGGCTGAAGGCGACGCTCGTGACCGCACGCGAGTGAGCGCGCAGCGGCTTGCCGATCAGGGTGCGTGTCGCGACGTCCCACAGCCTCACCTTCCCGTAGATGTTCCCCGTCGCGAGCGTGCGCCGGTCGGGGCTCAAGGCGATGCTGGAGATCGAGCCCCAAGGGCCGGCACTCCACCGTGCGATCTGCTTCTTCGCGCGTACGTCCCAGAGGCGGACCGTACCGACGTAGTCGGCGGTCGCGAGCACGTTCCCGTGGGGGCTGAACGCGACGCTCGTGAGCTCGAGCGCGGTGTCCGGGTCCTCTTCGCACCGGCTGCCCGAGCTGCGTGCGCGAGCGCACGTCCCAGAGCCTCTCCACCGTGAGGCCGCTCGTGGCCGCGAGCGGGCGTCCGTCGGAGCCGAAGGCGACGACGACGTTGGCGCGCGGATTCGAGGAGTCCTCGACGGCGGCGTGGAACGGCCGGTCGAGCGCTTGGTGCGTGCGCACGTCCCACAGCCGCACGGTTCCGTTCTGGCTGCCGGCCACGAGCGTTTTCCCGTCCGGGCTGAAGGCGACGCTCGAGACCTGGTGCCTGTCGCCGCGCAGCGGCTCGCCGAGCTGCTCGTGCGTGCGGCCATCCCACAGACGCACCGTGCCATCGTCGTCGGCGGTCGCAAGCACGCGCCCGTCCGGGCTGAAGGCGACGCCTCCGACCGGGACCGTGTGCCCGAACAGGGTCACCTCCGCGCCGGAGCGCCGGGCGGCCGCGAGCGCCGCGATCATGGTCGACCTCGCCTGCGCGCTCGGGTGTGCGCGGTACGCCTCGAGCCCGAGGAGGAGCGAGACTTCCGGATGGCCGGCCAGCTGGTCGTTTCCGGCCGACGCGAGCGCGAGCGAGGTCGCCGACGCCGTCGCGTCCCTGGCCTCGCTCCGCTGCACGAGCGCCCAGATCCCAAGGGCGCCGACGATCGCGACAAGGGCGAGCAGTCCGCCGCCGATGCGCGCGAACCTCCTCAGCGCCAGCCGGCGCGCACGCTCCTGCTCGTAGCCGCGTCGCCACTCGAGAATCGGCTCGGCGAGGACGTCGTGGAAGAGCTCGTAGCTGACCGCGGTCTCGCCGGCGGGCGGGGAGACGGAGCGGAGGATGCGGCCGCTCTCGCCGCGGCAGAGCTTCTCGAGCACGGCCGCGACCTCCGGCTCGGGCCGTCCCGTCCACTCGGCGAGGTCGGTGGCGGGGTGGGCGATCTTCGTCTTCGAGCGGGTGACGAGGTAGCGGAAGAGGTCGGCGGCCGCGGCCTGCTCGCCGGGCGTGAGCTTGCCGAGCGCTTCGAGCAGGTGGTTCTCGACGATCTGCTGCGCGCCGCCGAGCGCCTCCAGCCGGGCCAGGTCGAGGGTGTGCGCGCCGGCCTCGACCGTCGCGCGCCAGAGCCGCTCCAGCACGAGCTGGAGGAAGGGCGCCTCGACCCCGCCGCGCCGCTGCCGCTTCGGGGCCGCCGCCGTTGCCGCTCTCGGTGAGCGCGAGCCTGCCCGCGGCGGCCGCCTCGATCACCTTCTCGGCCAGCGCCGGCTCGACCTCGTAGGGCTCCTCCCCGGGCGGTAGGAGGCGGTTCCACTCGCGGACGGGCCCGTCGATCGCCTCCCGCGCCGCCTTGCGGTCGAGGTGGTCGACGCGGACGTAGTTGTCGAAGAGCGCGGGGATGCTGTCCTCGAAGCGGTCGAGCTTCGCCCAGGCGTCCTCGCGCAGCGAGAGGATGAAGTTCACGCGCAGGTTGGGCTCGTTGACGAGGCCCGGGAACTCGGCCGCGAAGGTGCCCTCGCCGTCCTCGGCCCGCGTGGTAGAGGAAGTACTCCTCGAACTGGTCGAGCACGACGAGCAGCGGCCGCACCCGCTCCGTCCAGCCGCGAACGGCCTCGAGCAGCGGCTCGCCCGGTTGCCAGGGCGGCAGCTCCTCGCCGCCCAGCGCCTCGGAGCACGCCGCCCTCATCGCCTCGGCAAGCGCGGACAGCGGGTCGTCGCGCCAGCTGCTGAACGCGCAGACCGCGAACGGCGACCGCTCCGAGCGGCCGGCCGCGATCTCGCGCACCTGCTCGTGCAGGTCGTGGACGACGCCGGCGTGGAGGACCGACGTCTTGCCGACACCGCTCGCGCCGTAGAGGATCGTCAACCGCGACGCGCGCAGGTTCGCGGTAATGATCGCCTTCTCCTCGTCGCGGCCGAAGAAGAATGCGGCGTCGCCCTCGCCGTAGGGGACGAGACCGACGAAGGGCGTCGCCGGGATGACCTCCTCCGGCGCCTGCGGCGGTGCGAGCGTGTCTGTCATGGCTGCGGCGCCGCAGCGGGCAGCGCGGTGAGTGCTGCGTCGAGCCGCTCGACGTACTCGCGAAGCGGCGCGTAGATGAGGTCGACGTCGCCGCGGCGGCTCCAGAGCTGCCGCTCGACCTCGCGCGCCGCTTCGCCGGCCTGCGCCAGCTGCACCGACCACGACTTGGTGCCGAGCTCGTTGCTGCCCCAGAGCTGCTTCAGGATCACGCGCATGTTCCAGTCGCGCATCGAGTAGCCGAGGAAGAGGAAGTGGCTGTCCGACATCTTCGCCAGCAGCGTCGACGGAATCTGCTTGCTGACCGAGGGGCCCGCCAGGTAGTCGATGTAGCTGTCCTCGGTGAGGACGTAGCTGTCCCGTTTCTTGTCGAGGCGGTCGACCGCCCCGTGCAGCTTCAGGATCACCGGCCGCTCGGCGAGCGCGAGGCCGCTGTACTTGTTCCCGGCCTTGATCGGCACCGGCTCCCCGTCCGGCGGCCGATGCCAGAAGAAGCCCTGCAGCGGGCCGGGCTTCGCCTCGTACGAGACGACGTCGAACGGCTCGCCGGCGTCCTCGAACGCGCGCTCGACCAGGTCGTCGTAGTTCGTGGTCAGGACGAGCAGCTGCTCCTCGGCGCCGCTCTCGCGCAGGAGCGCCGGCAGACGCGCGAGCAGCCGGTGGAGCGAGCTCGGCGGATAGTCGGAGTCGAAAACGTCGCGGAGCTTCTCGTACAACGGCCCCCCGCCGAGGACCGCGTCGAAGTACTGCGAGACCCACAACAGGTCGGGATCGCCGGGATCCGGGAACTCGCTGTCCTCGGCGAGCGCCCGGGCGAGCTCACGGCCGCTCGGGGCGAAGCCGCCCAGCTCCCAGGAAGCCTCCTCCGGCCGGTCGCAGAGGTTCGCCCCCGCGCCCAGAAACGGGACAACGTTTCCAGCCGCGATCGCCTTCGCAACGCGAGAGAAGTGCCGATCATCGACGTCCACGTCACTCCTTCCGACTGCTCGTCGGCTCGGACGCCGCATATCCTCGCCCTGACAAGATTGGACCAGACCCTCGGGCGGAGCACAAGGCCCGCCGTTAGGAGCTCGCGCGTGGGGCGGTCACGCCGACCAACAGCGCGCGCGCACGGTCGGCGAGCACGGTCGCCCCCTTCCGATCGGCGAGCGTGATCGCCTCCTGCAGAGGCCCGGCCGCCGCCTCGGCGCGCTCCGCGGCGATGAGCGTCTCGCCGAGATGCAGGTACAGATCGGCGCGCTCATCGAGATAGTCGGTGGCGTCGGCGACGCGCACGGCCTCCTCGGCGCGTGCTATCGCCTCTTCGTGCGAGTCGCGGGCGGTCGCGACGAACGCACGAGCGCGAGCGACGCCGATCGCGGTAGCGGCGTCGTCCCGCACCGCCAGCCGCTCGCTCTGCTCGATGAGCGCCTCGGCCTCCTCGATCCGCCCTAAATGGGCAAGCGACTCGGCGAGCAGCGTGCCGATCGTCGACCGGAAGCCGTGCTCGCCCACCTCCTCGAGACCGCGCCAGGCATCCTCGAGGATCCGTGCGGCAGCTGCAAACTCGCCCGCCCGCAGCTCGACGAACGCCTCGTCCATGGAGAGCCTGTGCAGGAACGGGGAGCTGGCTCCACGCTCGATGAGGTCCTGCCGCCGCTGCGCAAACCGGTCGCGGGCGAGGTCGAGGTTCCCTCGCGCGGCGTGGGCTGCAGGACGGTAGTCGAGCGTCGTGGCGCCGAGCCTGGCGCCGAGGCGACCGCCACCTGCGGCGAGGCGCTCGTCGATGAAACGCTCGAGCTCGGCCCAGGGCGTCGGACCCCAGCGCATGGCCGACGCAACGGTCACGGCAGCCTCATCCTCGAGGACGGGCGATCCTGCCCGCCCGGCGTGGTCCAGCGCAACCATGCCCTCGCCGATCGCGTCGCCTGCTCGGCCCAGCCAGTTCAGCATCCAGGCTCGCGACACGTGTGCGCGTGACAGCAGATCGTGGTCACCCGGCGGCAGGGCCGGAATCATCTCGTCGAGCTCGCGAAGGACATCGGAGTGCGATGCCTGACCCATATGGACGCGCACGTACGCCGAGAAGAGTCGGGCACGCGCGACGCTCGGGTCCTCGCCCAGCCTCTCACCCAGCTCGATCGCCTCCTCCATGACCTCGAGGGACCGGGCGTACTCGCCGATGCCGTACACGGCCTCGGCAAGCGCCGGGAGCAGCCGAGCGCGCAGTCGATCGTCGCGCTCGAGAAGCGAGGTCGCACGTTCGTACAGGTTCGCCGCGGCGTGGAAATCGCTGCGCTCGAGCGCCCGGGTGCCAGCGGCGGCCAGGTGCGTCGCGGCGCGCGCAGCGACCTCCGGCGACGGCGTGCCGAGCTCGGTCCGGTACCGCGCCGCCTGCTCGAGGTGATAGCCGAGGATCTCGTCCAGCTCGACGAGGTCCGCACCTCGGTCTGCGATCCAGGAGGAGAATCGCTCGTGCAGCTCGGCGCGGGTGGCCTTCGACAGCGCTCCATACGCCGCGTCGCGGATGAGCAGGTGCCGGAAGCGAAACGCGTCGTCACCCGGCAGCAGAGATGTGGCCGGCCGGACGAGCTCCTTGTGCACGAGGCTGACGAGGTGGCTTGCCAGCGCCGGCTCCTCGGGAGCAAGCGCCTGGACGGCGCCCCGGTGGAACACCTGTCCCTCCACCGCCCCGCGCTCGAGTGCCTCGCGCTCGAACCGGGGCAGCTGGTCGATCCGAGCTGCGAGCAGGGTCTGGATCGTCAGCGGGATGCTCAGGTCGGTCCCATGCTCGCGCATCATCGCGAGCATCTCCTCCACGAAGAGGGGATTTCCCCCGCCCGCATCGCGGATCCGGCCGCGAAGCTCCGAGTCGAGCTCGCTCCCATCGAGCAAGCCGTCGATCAGCTCGTCGCTCTCCTCCGGTGCGAGGGGCTCGAGCAGCACCGTCGCCGCGTTCAGCTTGCCGCCGCCCCACCCGGATCGGCGCTCGAGAAGCTCGGGGCGCGCCAGGCACAGGAGCAGGATCGGCGCATCCCGGCTCCAGTCGGCAACGTGCTCGACGAGGTCGAGGAAGCCGGGCTCCGCCCAGTGCAGATCCTCGAGCACGGCAACGAGCGGACGCTCCTCTGCCGCCCGCTCCATCAGTCTGCGCACTCCGAATGCGATCTCCTCGGTGGAGCCCTGACCGACACCGAGCAGCGCGGCGATGCCCGGATCCTCCACGGTGTCTTTGCGCAGGAGCTGCTTCACGATCTCGACCGCGGGCCAGTACGTGATCCCCTCCCCGTACGAGAGGCACCGTCCGGAGACGACCGTCGCGTCGGCGCTGTCGAGGAAGTCTCGGGCCAGGCGGGACTTTCCGACGCCCGCCGTACCGAGGACCGTGAAAAGCACGCAGGTTCGTTCGGACCGAACGCGGTCCCAGGCGTCGGCGAGAAATCGTGACTCGCGCGAACGGCCGACGAGCGGCGCATCGAGCCGGCGAACGCGGGCCACGTCTCCGGTGATCGCGACGAGTCGGTACGCGGTCAACGGCTCTGACTTTCCTTTCACCTCGAGCGGCGGCAAGAGCTCGGCCTCGACGGCATCGCGGACGAGGCGGTAGGTTGCGGCGCCGACGAGCACGTCGCCCGGCCCGGCAGCCTGCTCGAGCCGCGCCGCGACGTTGACCGCGTCCCCGGTCACGAGCGTGTCGCCGGTGCCGGTAACGACCTGGCCGGTATTCACGCCGATGCGGACGTCGAGCTCGACGCCCTCACGGAGCTCGATCGCCGCGCGCACGGCTCGGAGCGCGTCGTCCTCGTGCAACTGCGGAACACCGAAGACGGCCATGACCGCGTCGCCGATGAACTTCTCGACAGTGCCGCCGTGTCGCTCGATCGCGGCCCGCGCGGTGTCGAAGTAGCGAGCCATCACGGCACGCGTCGCCTCCGGATCGAGGCGCTCCGCGCGGGCGGTCGAACCCGTCACGTCGCAGAACAGCACCGTCACGGTCTTCCGCTGCTCGCGCGGCGCCTCGGCGTCGGCGAGTCGCGCTCCACACGCGTCGCAAAACCTCGCTGCGTCGCGATTCTCGGCGCCGCACGTGGGACAGATGATCACGAGAGGACGTTACTTGCGATTCTCAACTCCGTTCGTCAGAACGCCTCGGTCCTCGTGCGTCACCGCGCGCCGCCCGGGTGAGTGAAATCGACCGTCTCCGCGGTCGCGATCCCGTTCGTCCGGCCCGGGTAGCTCAACCACCTCATGACAACGTTGAGCTCGTCGATGACATTCGAGGCCTCGATCGTCTTCCCATTGCCGAGCTCCATGGTCTCCGTCGTGTGCGCGTCGTCGATCAGGGTCAGGTCGTAGCCCCGGTCGAGGGCGCCATAGGCCGTGGCGCGGATGCACCAGTTGGTTGCGGCACCGGCCAGCGCGACATGGGTCGCACCCAGCTTGGCGAGCTCGTCCTCGAGCTCGGTCTGCTCGAACGACGATTCGAAGCGCTTGTGGATCACCGGCTCGCCCTCGGCTGGCGCGAGCTCGGGCACCAGCTGCCACTCCGCGCCTCCTTGGGGCAGCTCCTCCTCCGAGTGCTGCACCCACACGACAGGCGCGCCCTCGGCGCGAGCCCGGTCGACGGCGCGCGCCACGTTCTTGATGATCCGCTCGGAGTCCCAGGCATCCGCCATCACGCCGACCTGCGCATCCACGACGAGCAGCACTCCCTTGTTGCCCTCCCTCACCGTTGCCAAGATGGTCTCCTCTCGAATTCGACTGCGAACGATCCAGAAGTATAGATTGATCCAGTGATGTCGATCAATAGTCAATTTCCAGACTACGAGCTCGACGAAAAGCTCGTCGTGACTGCAGTCGACCAGTTGCGGGCGATGTCCCACCCGCTGCGCGGCACGATCCTGGATCTCGTGCTCGAGCGGGCGGCAACCGTGTCCGAGCTGGCTGCGGCCGTCGGCCGCCCGAAGAGCACTCTGGCCCACCACGTCAAGGTGCTCTTCGATGCAGGAATGCTGCGCGTCGTCCGAACCAGGAGGGTGCGCGCCATCGACGAGCGGTTCTACGGGCGTACAGCGCGCATCTTCGCCGTCGGTGCCGTCCCGGGCGCGACCATCGGCGACCTCGTCGCGCACGGCAATGCGCTCTCCGTGGCCGCGGTGGAGTCTGTGCCGGCTTACGAGGCTGACCAGCTCCGTACGATCATGCGCCACGCTCGGATCCGGCCGGAGAACGCGGCCGAGTTCTGGGCGCGCGTCGAAGCGGTCACTCATGAGTTCACGCAGCTCCCGCGGGCCGGCGAGACAGTGTTCGGCTTCGCCGCCGGCCTCTACCCCACCGAGCACCCCAGCCTGCCCGAGCCAACCTGAATCGCTCGGCGCGTTCGCCTGCGAACGCGTCACCGCAGTGCGACTGTCTCCCAGAGAGTTCGCGGCAGCGTGTCGGAGTCCGGCGGGCCCGGCTTGCGCCAGATGACCTCGACGTAGAAACCGTCTGGATCATGGAAGCCCATGATCCACATCGTCTTCATGTCGCGCACGTCTCCGTCGACCGCCTCTTCCACCTGGAGCCGGCGGCGAAGCTCACGAAATGCCTCCTCAGAAGTGGCCCAGAATGCGAAGTGGTCGAGGCGGCCGCGCTGGAACATCTCTCCGGGCGTGGGCGGCAGCGGTGGCCCGGCCAGGAGTTCGAACGGATGGAGCACCGTCGTGGGACCCACCTCCAGGAACACGTGACGTACACCTTCCTCGGTCGCGTCGAACGTCGTCTTCGCATCGAACACGCGCTCGTAGAAGGCCGCGAGGCGCTCGACGTCCTCGGTCAGGAACGTCACGTGATGCACGCCTTCGACGAGGTTCATCCCGGCCTTTCTACACGACGACCGGAGTTGCTTCTGCTTTAGTTCCAGCGACAGCGCCGGTCGACCCAAGGAGCGGAAATGCGCAGAGCGTTCATGTCCATCGAAAAGGGCTTGATGACTTCTTCGGAGGGTATGACGCTTGCTTCGCAAAACGCTGAACTTGGGGATCCTGGCACACGTAGACGCAGGTAAGACAACACTCACTGAGCGGCTGCTGTACGCAGCCGGTGTCATCGACGAGGTCGGCAGCGTCGATGACGGCAGTACGCAGACCGACACCCTGGCGCTCGAGCGGCAACGCGGCATCACGATCAAGTCGGCCGTCGTGTCGTTCGTCATCGACGACGTCACCGTCAACCTGATCGACACACCTGGGCACCCGGACTTCATCGCCGAGGTCGAGCGGGTACTGAGTGTCCTCGACGGCGCCGTTCTGGTGATCTCCGCCGTCGAGGGCGTGCAGCCGCAGACCCGCCTGCTGATGCGGGCGCTCAGGCGGCTGCGGATTCCAACGCTCCTGTTTGTGAACAAGATCGACCGTGCCGGCGCGGGTTACGAGCGCGTGCTGGCGGCGATCTCAGAGCGACTGACGCCGGCGATCGTCGCGATGGGAACCGTGGACGAGCTCGGAACACGAGCTGCGCGCTTCACGCCTTGGGCCGCCGGCGACGCCGCGCTGCGGACGAGGCTGACCGAGGTGCTCGCCGACCAGGACGACTCCATCCTGGCCGCTTACGTCGAGGACGGCAGGGTCCCGTACCGACGACTCCGCGAGGAGCTCGCCACGCAGACGCGGCGGTCGCTCGTGCATCCCGTCTTCTTCGGATCGGCGATCACGGGCGCGGGCGGGGAATCGCTGATGGCCGGGATCGCGGAGCTGCTGCCTGCGGCCGAGCGGAGACGCTGACGGCCCTGTGTCTGGCACCGTCTTCAAGGTCGAGCGCGGCCCTGCCGGGAACAAGATCGCCTACGTCCGCATGTTCTCCGGGCACCGTCCGGATACGCGACCGGCTGCGTTACGGCCGCGATGCCGCAGAGAAGGTGACCGCGATCAGCGTCTTCGACCGCGGCTCGGCGGTCCGGCGTGCGTCAGTGTCGGCTGGAGAGATCGGCAAGTTGTGGGGTCTCGGCGAGATCCAGATCGGCGACGTGGTCGGCACGTCGCCGACGGCCGTCGAGCAGCATCACTTTCCCCCGCCGACGCTGGAGACGGTCGTCGTTCCCGCGCAAGCCCGAGGACAAGGGGGCGCTCCGCGTCGCTCTCGCCCAGCTCGCCGAACAGGACCCGCTGATCGACGTCCGGCAGGACGACGTCCGCCAGGAGCTCTCCGTCTCGCTCTACGGCGAGGTCCAGAAGGAGGTCATCCAGGCGATGCTGGCCAGCGACTTCGGCCTCGACGTCGACGTTCCGCGAGACGACGACGATCTGCATCGAGCGGCCGATCGGCACGGGCGAGGCGGTCGAGACCCTCCACGCCGACTCGAATCCGTTCCTCGCCACGATCGGGTTGCGCGTCGAGCCCGCGCCGACCGGTTCGGGGATCGAGTTCCGGCTGCAGGTTGACGGTCGCACGGTCCCGCTCTACGTCTACAAGACGGTCGAGAGCTTCACGCGAGCACATGAGCGAGTACGTCCGCCGGACGCTGCAGCGAGGGGCTCTTCGGCTGGCAGGTCACCGACTGCATCGTGACGATGACGGAGTGCGTCTACAGCATCCCGGACGGCCCTCCCTCGAGACGGGGCAACCCCAGCACGGCCGCCGACTTCCGAAAGCTCACGCCGATCGTCCTCATGCGTGCGCTCGAGCGATGCGGGGACGGTCGTCTGCGAGCCGGCGGTTCGAGTCAGCCTCGAGATCCCGACGGACGACGATCGGCGCGCGTCATGCCCGAGCTGGCGCGGCTCGGTGCTGCGGTCGAGACGCCGTCGCTGCAGGGGAAGCTCTCGACGATCGAGATGATCCTGCCCGCGGCACGGGCCCATGACCTCCAACGGCGCCTTCCGGGGCTGACCGGCGGCGAGGGCGTGCTCGAGTCCACCTTCGCCGGCTACCAGCCGGTGAGCGGTGACCAGCCCGCTCGGCGGCGAACGACGGCGAACCCGCTCAACCTGGGCGAGTACATGAGGCACCTCGGGCGACACGTCTAGGAGCTGAAATCAGCCTTCCGCTCGTCTTCCGTGGCTCTAGGTAGGGAGCGGCACGGTCACGATCGCGCTCTCGAGTCCGCTCTGCGAAAACGCGCTCGCACGCACCTCGTACGGTCGGGCTTCGAGCTCGAGCGGGTGCTCGATTTCCCCGGTCAACGCCGATATTTGGAAGCTGTAGGTCGCGGGTGGGTGGATGTCACCAGGAGCGTCGACGGCAACGAGAAGGCCCACGGGCTCCTGCTGGCTGCCAGTGGGCTTCGGTATGCGGTAGTCGACCAGCGCCCGCGCGCCTTCGCGGCGGGCGACGATCCTCGGGGTCGGAGGGACGAGCGGCGTGGCGCGCAATGCGGCGTCCGCTTGCGCCAGGACGCCGCGCGGAAAGGGACGGGCCGAGGCGTGGAAGCCGGCCGGATCCTTCCATTGATCATGCTCGCGCGGCCCGCGCGGGCTGTCGCTTTCGAAGAAGTTGCGTTTCGGCGTGCTTCCCCAACGCCCGGGCCAGCGCGCCCAGGACGGGGAGCGATCCGTGATGACGACGAGATCCGGCCGCACGCGCCACCCCTTGGCGTCGTTGTAGTCGGGAACAACCGGCGCGTCGCGGTAGATCCCCGGCCGGAAGTAGGAGGCGTGCGAGCCGCGAGCCGAGTAGACCACCGGCACCGGCCCATCCGGCGTCGCCTCGCGTTCGACATTCGCCCAGGCGCAGCGCGCAGCCTCGCGGTGTTGCGCGTAGGTGACGACGTTCGGCTTGTGCTGCGGATCGAGACGGATCTGGACCATCTCCCAGTCCCCCTCGTGGAGGCCGATCCCGAAGAGCGCCTTGTTGTTGTAGTAGTGAAAGAACCAATACTGGAGCCAGATCCGCCCGTGATCGTCGGTGACCGCATGGCCATAGATCTGGTCCGCATAGCCCGGCTGGACGTGCATCTGAGCGGCATCGGCAACGTAGTCGCGGCCGGTCTCGTCGAGATAGTCGTCACGCTTCGCAACGACCCCTGTTGCGTATTTCGGTGCCGTCAAGAACTCGATCTTCAGCAGCGCCTGACCGGCCTTCGGCTTGCGGGCGGCGATGACCTTGCCGGCCGCGCTCTTGAGGGAGTTGCAGCGTGTGCTGCCCGGGACGGTGAGGTCGGTGATGCTCGCCACCGAGTCGGCGTAGAAGCTCTCTTGCGAGTCGTACTGGAGGACCGGCCGATACCGCTGGAGGAGCGCGGCGGTGTCAGTGTCCGGACTCATCACCTGAGCGTGCCAAAGCTCGCCCTGCGCTTGCCGGCTCTAGTGGCCGGAGATGGTGCCGCTGCAGCGACACATCTCGGACGCCAAGCCCACGGGCGGGGCCGCGTCGCCGCGGCCCCGCCCCGAGCTTCGATCACTTCCAGTGTTTCTTCCCGTGTTTCGCGCGCTCGAAGTAGTGCTTGTCGAGCCAGCGCGCCACTTCCTTGCCGAGCTTTGCACCCTGTACATCGGGAGCACGGAAGTGGATGCCCAGGAGCACGCGGGCGTCGATGGTGTCCTTGGGCACGTCCGTGAAGCGCTGGTAGTTGCGCGTCACGGGCACGCCCGCGACCGGGGCCGTCAGGCTGAACGCGAACCTGTCTGCCGAAGAAGGCCTTGGCCGTGTTCATGATCGCGCCCGTGTAGCAGTTGTACCCCGACGTATGGTCCGGGTACGGCGGACTGGCGATCAATGACGTCCAACCCGGATCCCCGGCGGTCCTGCGGTTGCCGTCGTTGTCGCCCTCGCGGATGGCGGTGACGGGACGCCAGAAGCTCCAGAACGCCTTGTCGGTCCAGCAGCCGATGGCTCCGTCAGCACCTGCCATGCTCAGCTTGACGAAGAGCCTCGCCTGCTCTGCGGCACTGAGCCCCTCGGCACTGGCGATGCCGCGGAACGCGCGGTTGTACATCTCCACCGGATTGTTGGAGAAGAACAACGCCATGGTGGTCTGCTCCGGTGTCCGGCTGCGTCGGAGTGGTCGTCCCGTTCCCGCCGAAAGCCTTGACCTCGTCGTATTCCTTCGCATACCTGCGGCTGTCGAGGTCGTGCGGCCCCTTCGACCGAACCTGAGCTGCGCTCTTCAGCACGAACGGCTGAACCTTGGCGACCCACGCAAACGGATCGTTGATCCCGCTCGTCGGACGCCACTCGCCGGCCTGGGTCCCGACCGTGAACATGAACGGGACGGCCGGATAGCGGCCGTCGTTCGCCCGCTCGGCGAGCATCCTCGCCGCAGCCGCGGCCCCGGCGGCGACCCCGGCGTTGACCGCCGAGGTGCCGTCCGCAGCAGTGGCGGCTGCGAGCGACGCGGCATAGAGATCGTTCAGGCGGGTGACGATCGCCGGTGAAAGCGCCGGCACGATCACTACCCCGACCAGCACGTGATGAGCGGCGGTGGCGACTGCAGCGGCCTTCGAAGCCCATCGCGGCGCCGCCGGCAGGCCGGCGAAGTAGGGCTCGTGGCCGCCGTCGATCATGTTGACCGCGTCGTAGACGGCGCCCTGCACTATCGCCAGGTGCAGCATCGAGACGGGCGGCGTCATGCCCGCACCCGGGATGGCCGCGGTGGCTGGATTGACGAGCGCGTTGATCGCGTTGAGATTCCAGTCCAGAACCGCAGTGCTCGGCGGTGTGCGATGCGTCGACTGTGACGCGCTCCCCCAGGGTGCTACTGCGAGCGCGACGAGTGCCACGGCGGCTGCCGTGAGCACGCCGGCGCGACGCACCCCTCTGGCAGTGCGCTTTCGGAACAACATTGCCCTCCCTCTGTTGCGGAACCCCTTGTCCGCCGACATCCGTCTCGGTCGAACGCGGGGCCGATTGTGGCATGTGCTTCGAACGAGTACAAGACCCGCGTGGAGCAGATCGGTGAGGGGCTAGTGGCCGAAGATGCCGTGCGGAACGTACGGCTCCTCGAGCCGCTCGATCTCCTCCGCGCTCAGAGAAAGCTGCGCCGCGGCCAGCGCGTCGTCGAGATGAGCCAGCTTCGTCGCCCCGACGATCGGCGCCGTCACGCCCGGCTTGTGCAGCAGCCACGCGAGCGCGACCTGCGCGCTCGGCACGCCGCGGGCGGCCGCGACCTCTGCCACGCGGTCGATCACGTCGAAGTCCTCGGAACTGCCGTAGAGCTCATCCGCATACGCGTCGGTCCCGGCGCGCGTCGTTCGCCGCTCACCCTCGCGCGTGCGGGTGCCGGCGAGCAAGCCGCGTGCGAGCGGGCTCCAAGGCAGAACGCCGATTCCCTGGTCGATGCACTGCGGGATCATCTCCCGTTCCTCCTCGCGGTAGAGGAGGTTGTAGTGGTCCTGCATCGAGACGAACCGCGTCCAGCCGTGCTGCTCGGCCACCCGCTGTGCCTTCGCGAACTGCCAGGCGTACATGCTGCTCGCGCCGATGTAGCGCGCCTTGCCAGCCTTGACGACGTCGTGGAGAGCTTCCATCGTCTCCTCGATCGGCGTGTCGGGGTCCCAGCGGTGGGTCTGATAGAGGTCGACGTACTCCAGGCCCAGCCGCGCAAGCGACGCGTCGATCGAAGCGAGGACGTGCTTGCGGGACAGGCCGCCGCCGTTCGGGCCCGGTGTCATCGGGAAGTAGACCTTCGTCGCAACGACGACCTCCTCCCGGGAGAGCAGCTTGCCGAGCAGCCGGCCGGTCGCGATCTCGCTCGCCCCATCCGAGTACATGTCGGCGGTGTCGAAGAACGTGATCCCGCCCTCGACCGCCCGGCGCACAATCGGCTCGGCCGCAGCTTCGTCGAGCATCCAGGGTCGGCTGGCCGTACCGCTGTAGTAGCTCATCATCCCGAGGCAGAGACGGGAGACGTGCAGGCCGGTGGTGCCCAGTCGCAACTGCTCCATGCCAACATGATCCGGGCCCGGCCGCCACGAGGCAATGGCAGATCACTGGTGATTTCGACCACCTTCCTGCGAACGCATGGACAAGCACAACAGCCGCCTACGAAGCGAAGGCGGCGCCGAGAGAACTAGGTCGACAGCCGTTCGGCGAGGAGCCGCGCAATCGGCCACGCGCCGTCCGACGTGTTCGAGATCACGGTGTGCGTGATGCCCGCCCGCGGGTCGTGCACGCTGCGGAACGAAACGCCGGCATCGGACCCGTCCAACATGACGGCCTCGCTCGACTGGTGGAGCCAGAAGCCCAGGCCGTAGCGCCGCGGCCCTTCCGGCACATCGCTGCGAGGCCGCACCATCTCGGCGACCCAGTCAGTCGACACGATCCGGCCGGCGAAGAAGGCCTGCCAGAAGCGGCTCATGTCCTCCACTGTCGTGTAGATCCCGCCGTCGCCGTTGCCCCGCACCGGCAGGTGGAGCACGTTCGTCCTCAAGACGCCGTCGATCGTGAGATACCCGACCGCGACGCGCCCCGGAAGCTCGTCCGAGCGTAGGAATTCGGTGTCGTCCATCCCTGCGGGGCCACACACTCGTTGGTGGACGAGCTCGTGGAACGGAACGCCGCTCGCGCGCTCGGCGAGCAGCGCCAGCACGACGAAGCCGCCGTTGCAGTACGCGAACCTTTCGTCCGCAGCGAACTTGGTCGCGTACCCGTCGAGCACGACGAGAAACTGCTCTGTCGTTGCGAGCTCGTGCACCGGAACCGGCAGCACGTAGTCGGCTGGGTCCCAGTCACCTTCCTCATCGAGGTAGTCGCCGATGCCCGATCGGTGCGACAGCAGGTGCTCGACCGTCACGTCGTTGGCGATGAGTGGGAGATCCGGGCCCAGCACCGACCGTGCTGTCGTCGAGAGATCGAGTAAGCCATCATCGATCAGGCTCACCACCGCGAGTGCGGTGAGCCCCTTCGTGGCGCTTGCGGTGGCGAAACGCGTGTCGACGGTGTTCGGGACCTCGTAGCCGTGGTGGGCCGGTCCGTAGGCCCTCGCCAGCTCGATCTCGTTGCCGCGGTCGACACGCACCACGCCCCAGAACCCCGTCTCCTCGGCGATCGAGTCGACTGCCTGCTCCAGCGCCTGCATCGGGAACGGTTAGTGGCCGGAGATCGCGTGCGGGACGTACGGCTCCTCGAGCCGCTCGATCTCCTCCGCGCTCAATGAGAGCTGCTCCGCCGCCAGCGCGTCTTCGAGGTGCTCGACCCTCGTCGCCCCGACGATCGGCGCCGTCACGCCGGGCTTGTGCAACAGCCACGCCAGCGCGGCCTGCGCGCTCGGGACTCCGCGCGCGGCTGCCACCTCGGTTGTCCGGTCGATGACGGCGAGATCCAGCTCCGGGGTGTAGAGGCTGTCACCGAACTCATCCGTCTTGGCGCGCGTCGTCAGCTTCTCGCCCTCGCGCGTCCGGTTGCCGGCGAGCAGGCCGCGGGCGAGCGGGCTCCAGGGAAGCATCGCGATGCCCTGGTCGAGGCACTGCGGGATCATCTCCCGCTCCTCCTCGCGGTAGACGAGGTTGTAGTGGTTCTGCATCGACACGAACGGTGTCGCCGCGACCGACTGCGCCTTCGCGAACTGCCAGGCGTACATGCTGCTCGCCCCGATGTAGCGGGCCTTTCCCGCTTTCACGACGTCATGGAGCGCCTCCATCGTCTCCTCGATCGGCGTGCGCGGATCCCAGCGGTGGGTCTGGTAGAGGTCGACGTAGTCGAGCTCGAGCCGCTGCAGCGACGCGTCGATCGAGGCCAGGATGTGCTTGCGCGAGAGTCCGCGGCCGTTCTCGCCCGGCATGGTCTGCCCGTGGACCTTCGTTGCGAGGACGTACTCCTCGCGCATGCCGAAGAGCCGCGGCAGGACGCGACCGGTCACGACCTCGCTCTGGCCGCCGTTGTAGACGTCCGCGGTGTCGAAGAACGTGATCCCGCTCTCCGCCGCCCGGCGGATGATCGGCTCCGCGTCGGCCTCGCCGAGCGCCCACGGCCGGCTCTCGTGCTGGCCGTAGCTCATCATCCCGAGGCAGAGGCGCGAGACCCGCAGCCCGGTGTTGCCGAGGTTGACGTACTCCATCGAGTCCGAAAGCTACCGCGCGACGGCGACCGGCGCGGTCGACTCCCGCACGACGAGCTTCGTCGCCAGCTCGATGCGGAGCGCGTCGACGCGCTGGTTCTCGAGCAGACGCATCAGCAAGCTCACTGCCATGCGGCCCATCTCCGCCAGCGGCTGCCGCACGGTCGTCAGCCTGGGAACGACGATCTCCGCCAGCTCGGAGTCGTCGAAGCCGACCACGGAGAGGTCGTCCGGGATGCTCAGCCCGCGCGCCCGCGCCGTCCTCATCACGCCAACCGCGACGTTGTCGTTGAACGCAAAGATCGCAGTCGGTGGATCAGGCAGGTCGAGCAGCGCCGCGGCCGCAGCCTCCGTGACGGGGCCGTTGCGAAAGTCCGACTCGGCGACGAGTGCCGGGTCGGGCATCACGCCGGCGGCTGCGAGCGCTCCGCGGTAGCCGTTGAGACGGTCCGTGCTCGCGATCCAGGCGAGCGGTCCCGTGATCGCTCCGATCCGGCGGTGCCCGAGCGCAAGCAGATGCTCGGTGGCTGCGCGGGCGCCGGCGGCGTGCGCCGCCGAGACGACGGGAATCCCCTCGTCGAGCGACACGCGTGGATCGACGACGACGACCGGGAACTCCCGCTGCAGCGCCTTCAGCTCCGCGCTCGACTCCTCCGGCAGCATGAGCACGGCTCCATCCGTCGTCCCGCGCATCAGGCGGTCGAGCAACGTCACCTCACGTTCGTGCTGGTGAAGGGTCGGGCAGAGGACGATCCGCATGTCCTGCTCGTAGAGGGCCTCGGACGCGCCCGAGAGGATGATTCCGAAGTAGGCGGCCTCCACCAGGGGGATGGTGACGCCGATCAATCCCGTGCGGCCCCCGGAGAGAGCGCGCGCGTTCCGGTTCGTGCTGAAGCCCTGCTCGCGCACTGCTCGCAGCACCGCCTCGCGGGTGTCCGGCGCGACGTCCGGCCGGCCGTTGAGCACGCGCGAAACGGTGGCGATCGAAACGCCGGCTGCACTCGCGACGCCACGAATCGTGGCGCGTTTGCCGTGATTGGTGTCAGCGTTGGCCATTGGAATCTCTTGAAACTAGCACCGGAAACGGTTACAGGATGCACGTCACTCTAGCCCTCACATCTGGCCGCTGTCAAACGCATGAATCGCTGTATCAGGCCTTGACATGACTGTCCGAGACCTGTTAACCGTTCCCGTAACAAGAGCGAAATTCGGACAACACGCGCCGAGAAACGGCGTCCCCGCAGGTCGACGACGACCCCAAACGGTTCTATGAAGAACCCTCCGCGCCTCACCGCCGGAGAGAAAGGCAGGGAACGTGAACATCTCCTTCCGCTCCAGACGCAAGGCGCTCGGTGGCCTTGGCATCGTGAGCGCGGTCGCCCTCTTCGCCGTCCTCATCGTGCAGGCGGCTCCCGCCGCACCGGCGGCTTCGACGGGCATCTCTGCGGCCGCACACAAGTGCCTGGTAGCCACGGGCTCGGGCGATCCAGCCTTCGTTCGCAACTTCAATCCGTACGTGCAGGGCATCCCCTCGTCCTCCTTCGTCCGCGGCGGAATGTACGAGCCGCTCGTGATCACCACGCCGGCCGGCGGCGGCAAGGAGTACAAGTGGCTCGCGCAGAGCTATGCCTGGAGCAAGGACGGCAAGCAGATCACGCTGAACCTGCGCACAGGCGTCAAGTGGTCGGACGGCAAGCCGCTGACCGCGGCCGACGTCGTCTACAGCCTCACGGCAGGCAAGCAGGACAAGACGATGGACATGATCGGCGCCTACCGCGAGGGGACCAACATCGCCTCGATCAAGCAGAAGGGCGCCAACCAGGTCGTCATCGCGTTGAAGACCAAGGACTCGCAGTTCGTGGCCGTCAACCTGAACGCCGTCTTCATCGTGCCCAAGCACGTGTTCTCGAAGGTCGCGGACATCAACAAGTTCCTCAACCCGAACCCGGTCAGCTCCGGCCCGTTCTCCAAGGTGGCGAAGTTCAGCACGCAGTCCTACACGCTGAACAAGAACCCGAACTACTGGCAGGCGGGTATGCCGAAGGTCCCGTGCGTTCAGTACATCCAGGCAACCTCGAACGACGCGGCGCTGCTCCAGATCCGCAGTGGACAGGCCGACTGGACGCATAACTTCGTCCCGAACGTCGAGAAGGCGTACATCGCGAAGGATCCACTGCACTTCCACGCGTTCTACGACAACACTGCGTATGCGCAGTCGCTGATGTTCGACACGGGCCAGTACCCGTACAGCCTGCCGGCCTATCGCAAGGCGGTCAGCATGGCGATCGACCGCGTCAAGGTGTGGAAGCTCGGCCAGTACGGCTACTCGCCGCCCGTCGACGCTGTCGGCCTGAACTACCTCTTCCCGTCGTGGTTGACGGATCCGTCGGTCAAGGCAGAGGCGAAGCGCCTCGCGACCTACAACCCGTCCGCGGCCAAGAAGATGTTCACCGACAACGGCTTCAAGTACGACGGCGACAAGCTGATCGATCCGAAGGGCAACCCCGTCTCCTTCCAGATCCACGTGATCTCGGGCTGGTCGGACTGGGTCGCCTCACTCCAGATCATCTCCAAGAACCTCCAGGCCGTCGGCATCGACGCGAGCGTCAAGCTCGAGCCGGACTGGGGCTCGTGGTACCCGAACGCGACGAGCACGAAGTTCGTGACTCTGCTCTGGCAGACCGCGGCTACCGGTTCGCCGTACGGGTACTTCTTCAACAACATGCACAAGAACACGTACGTCCCCTCCGGTGAGGACGCAGTCAACACCGGCAACTTCGCCCACTACCAGAACGCGCAGGCGACGACCCTGCTCGACCAGTGGAAGGGGACGCTGGACGTCGCCGGGCAGAAGAAGATCGCAACGCAGGTCCAGAAGCTCTGGCTCAAGGAGCTGCCGATCATCCCGCTGTTCGTGGGTACGCAGTGGTCGACCTACAGCACGAAGTACTTCCACTGCTTCCCGACTCCGAACAACCGGTATGCGCGTCCGATCTTCAACAGCTACCCGGACAACGCAGTCACGCTGACCCGCATCTGCAACGGCGGCGTGGCACAGAGAAGCCCCATCTCGTAGGTCCCTTCCACCAGCCGTTGGGCGGGGCTCTCTCCGCCCCGCCCAACGGCACTTAAGGGGACAATCCGGCCATGCGTTTCATTCTCCGTCGTCTCGGCTTCTACGCGATCGCTCTCTGGGGCGCGATCACGCTCAACTTCCTGCTGCCTCGGCTGATGCCCGGCTCGCCGATCGACGGGCTGATGTCGCGGCTCTCGCCCGCGCAGCTCGCCGCGAACCCGAACATGGTGGAGAACCTGCGCGAGTACCTGAACGTGCAGGAGGAGCCGTTCTTCCAGGCGTACTGGACGTACCTCGGGCAGGTCTTCACCGGTGACTTCGGCGTCTCGACCTCGAACTTCCCGACTCCGGTCTCCGAGGTCGTCGCGCGGACGCTTCCCTACTCGATCGCACTGGTCGGCATCGGCTTCATGACCGCTTTCATCGTCGGCACCCTCCTCGGGATGATCGCCGCGTGGCGCCGAGGCGGGATCGTCGACAACCTCGTCACGCCGCTGTTGATCTCGCTCGGCGCGTTTCCCGCCTTCTTCACCGCTCTCCTCGCCGTCTACTTCCTGGGGCTGAAGTGGGGCTGGTTCCCGATCCAGCACGCGTACGACCTCGAGGTCCAGCCCGGCCTCAACTGGCCCTTCATCCGCAGCGCGGTCGCCCACGGGGCGCTCCCCTCGCTGATCATCGTCGCCGTCTTCGCGGGCGGCTGGCTCCTGAACATGCGCAACGTGATGATCAACACCGTCGAGGAGGACTACGTCGGCATGGCGCACGCGAAGGGCCTGAAGGACAGCCGCGTGATGACGATGTACGCGGGCCGCAACGCGATCCTGCCGCCGCTCACCGGCTTCGCATCGCAGTTCGGCGCCGCGGTCGGCGGGCTCGTCTTCATCGAGTTCGTCTTCAGCTACCCGGGTGTCGGCCTCACCCTCCAGCAGGCTGCGCTCGGCTCCGACTACCCGCTGACCCAGGCACTGCTGCTCGTCCTCTCCGGCTGTGTGCTGATCGCGAACCTGATCATGGACCTGCTGTACGTCGTCCTCGACCCGCGCGTGCGCACCGCATGAGCAACCTCGCGGATCTCGAGCTCGTCGCGCCCGCGGGCGCCGAGGCGGAGGTCGCCGCCCTCGGGCTCGGCGGCCCGCGCCGGCGCTTCCGCGTGCCGCTCTGGGCGCGCCTCCTGCTCGGGAACTGGAAGTCGCGGATCGGCATCGCGATGTTCGCCACGATCGTCGGCTGCGCGATCGCCGCCCCCTGGATCGCAACGAACACTCCGAGTGACATCGTCGGGCTCCCCGGGCAGCCCCCGAGCCGCGAGTTCTTCTTCGGCACCACCGATCAGGGCTACGACGTCTTCTCGCAGGTCGTCTGGGGTGCCCGGCAGTCACTCGCCGTCGGGGCACTCGCGGCGATCCTCTCGACGTCGATCGCCGTGACCCTCGGGCTCCTCGCTGCCTACCGCGGCGGCTTGACCGACGACGTGATCAACACCGTGACCAACGTCTTTCTCGTGATTCCGACGCTGCCGCTGCTGATCGTGATCGCGTCCTTCGTGGAGAACCGGGGACCCGTGATGCTCGTGCTGATCATCGGCCTGTCGACGTGGGCGATCGAGGCGCGGATCCTGCGCGGGCAGGCGCTGTCGCTCCGAAACCGCGACTTCGTGCTCGCGGCACAGGTGGCCGGCGAGTCGACGCGGCGGATCGTCTTCAGCGAGATCATGTCCAACATGGTCAGCCGGATCGCGGCGGCCTTCCTGCTCGTCTTCTACATCTCGATCCTCTTCGAAGCGGGCCTCGAATTCCTCGGCCTGGCCGACATCAACGTGACGAGCTGGGGCGCGACGATGTACTGGGCGCAGAACAACTCGGCCGTTCTCCAGGGCGAGTGGTGGCACTTCTTCTTCCCCGGCTTCGCGCTCGCCCTGTCGGTCGCCGCACTCGTGCTCGTGAACTATGGAATCGACGAGCTGTCGAATCCGCGCCTCCGCCGCAAGCGTGCGCGGCACGGCGTTCTGCGCAGCCTCTTCGGCGGCCGGTCGGCGATCGCTCGACCGCAGGAGGCCGAGTGACCGTGCTCGACCGTGAATTCGCGTCCGAGCCCGCCGCCGTGAAGCGCGAGCTGCTCGTGGAGCTGCGTCAGCTCGTCGTCGACTACGAGTCACCCGGCAGGCGCGTGCGCGCCGTCGACCACATCGACCTCCAGATCCACGCGGGCGAGATCTTCGGCCTCGCGGGCGAATCCGGCTGTGGCAAGAGCACCACCGGCAACGCAATCCTGCAGATCCTTCGCGAGCCGGCCCGCGTGACCGGCGGCGAAATCCTTTTCCGGGGCGACAACCTCCTCACCAAGAGCCGCGCCGAGCTGCGCCAGTACCGCTGGCGCAACGTCTCGATGGTCTTCCAGAGCGCAATGAACGCGCTCAACCCGGTGCTGCGCGTCGGCGACCAGTTCGTCGACATGATGCAGGCGCACGAGCGCATCTCCAAGAAGCAGTCGCTCGTACGCGCAGGCTCGCTGCTCGAGATGGTCGGGATCGAGCCGGTCCGCATCCGCTCGTATCCGCATGAGCTCTCGGGCGGCATGCGCCAACGCGTGATCATCGCGATGGCCCTCGCGCTCAGCCCTGAGCTCGTGATCCTCGACGAGCCGACGACGGCACTCGACGTCGTCGTCCAGCGCGAGATCCTGCAGCAGTTCGAGGCCTTGAAGCGCGAGCTCGACTTCGCCGTGCTGTTCATCACGCACGACCTCTCCCTCCTCGTCGAGTTCGCCGATCGGATCGGGATCATGTACGCCGGCGAGATCGTCGAGACGGCTGCGGCTCGCGACCTCTTCGCCGAGGCGAAGCATCCGTACACGCAGGGGCTGCTGAGCTCGTTCCCGCCGCTCACCGGGCCGCTCGTGCGGATGACGGGGATCCCCGGCATGCCCCCCGACCTCGGCGACCCGCCCAGCGGCTGCCGCTTCCATCCACGCTGCCCGCACTGCATTCCGTCCGGCGACGCGCTCTACAAGCGCCAGCTGGCCGAAAGGCCGCTCCTGAAGCAGGTCTCGGCCGGTCACTTCGTCGCCTGCCACCTCGTCGAGGCGCCGTGAGCACGGCACTCGACGTCCAGCACCTGACGAAGCACTTCGCCGCGGGCGGCTCGCGCCTGTTCGCACGCGGCGCCAAGCTCCACGCGGTCGACGACGTCAGCTTCACACTGCATCCCGGGACGATCACTGCGCTCGTCGGCGAGAGCGGCAGCGGCAAGAGCACGGTCGCACGGATGCTCGCGCGGCTGTACGACCCGACCTCCGGGGCCGTCCTCTACGAGGGCGCCGACGCGACGCGGGCGACGCGGCGCAAGGAGATCCTCCGCTACCGCTCGCAGGTCCAGATGATCTTCCAGGATCCGTTCGGCTCGCTGAACCCGGTGAAGACGATCGCGCACCACATCGAGCGGCCGCTGAAGATCCACGGCATCGTGCCGTCGGGGGCCGTCACAGACCGCGTGCACGAGCTGCTCTCGACCGTCGGCCTCGTGCCCGCGGACAAGTACGCGGCGAAGTACCCGCACGAGCTCTCGGGCGGGCAGCGGCAGCGGGTTGCGATCGCCCGGGCTCTTGCCGTCGAACCGCGCGTGATCCTCGCCGACGAGCCGACCTCGATGCTCGACGTCTCGATCCGGATCGGGATCCTGAACCTGATGCTGACGCTGAAGGAGGAGCGTGATCTCGCCTTCCTCTACGTCACGCACGACCTGGCGAGCGCTCGCTACGTCGCCGACGAGATGCTCGTGATGTACGCCGGGCAGATCGTCGAGCAGGGGCCGATGGAAGAGGTGCTGCAGAACCCGCTGCACCCCTACACGCGCCTCCTTCTGTCTGCGGTTCCCGATCCGCGGTCCGGCGCCCGGATCGAGGGGTTCGGGGCCCGCCGCTCGCAGTACGGAGCCGTCGATCCGGTCGCCGGCTGTCGGTTCGTCGAGCGCTGCCCGCTCGCGATCGCGGTCTGCTCCCAGCGCACACCGGAGCTCGTCGAGGCCCGCCGAGCCCAGAAAGCGCGCTGTCACGTGACTGCGCCAGGCCCCGATGCCTGAGCCCGCGTTCCCACCCGGGTTCGTCTGGGGTGCCGCCACCGCGGCCTACCAGATCGAGGGCGCGACCGAGGCCGACGGCCGTAGCGCCAGCATCTGGGATCGCTTCTGTGCGACTCCCGGCAAGGTCCGGAACGGCGACAGCGGCGCGGTCGCCTGCGACTTCTACCGCCGCTTCCCGGAGGACATCGCGCTGATGCGCGAGCTCGGGCTCGACTCGTTCCGGTTCTCCGTCGCCTGGCCGCGCGTCATGCCCGACGGCACCGGCCGCGTGAACGAAGCGGGCCTGGATTTCTACGACCGGCTGGTCGACGAGCTGCTGGCGAACGGGATCGCCCCGTGCGTCACGCTGTATCACTGGGATCTTCCGCAGGCGCTCGAGGATGCCGGCGGCTGGCCCGAGCGTGCGACGGCCGAAGCGTTCGTCGGCTACGCCGAGGCGGTGGCATCCCGCCTCGGCGACCGCGTCACGCACTGGGTGACGCACAACGAGCCGTGGGTCGCATCCTGGCTCGGTTACGGCTGGGGCGTGCACGCGCCTGGGCGGACAAGCGACGAGGACGCAGTAGCCGCCGCGCACCACCTCCTCCTCTCCCACGGCTGGGCGCTGCCGGTGCTGCGCGAACTGTCGCCGGGCTCCGACGTCGGTATCACGTTGAACTTGGCGCACGTCGAGCCAGCCGACACCTCCACTGAGCACGCAGAGTCCGCGCGCCAGATCGACGGCAACCTGAACCGCTGGTTTCTCGACGCCCTGTTCCGCGGCGAGTACCCGGACGATCTCCCGTACGCGCCGCCTGTTCAGGCCGGCGACCTCGAGACGATCTCCGGGCCGATCGACTTCCTGGGCGTGAACTACTACTTCCGCATCCTGGCCGAGCCCGTGCGCGCTGGACAGACCATCCCCGGGATGGCGCCACATCCCGGGCGCCACCTACACCGACATGGGCTGGGAGGTCAATCCCGACGGCTTCCACGCCTGCCTCGCTCGGGTCGCGCACGACTACGCGCCCGCGGCGATCTACGTCACCGAGAACGGAGCCGCTTTCGGCGACGTGCGCCTTCACGACGGCTCGGTGCTCGACCCGGAGCGCGAGGCCTATCTCGCCGGGCACCTCGACGCCGTTGCCCGCGCCATCGCCGACGGAGTGCCGATCCGCGGGTACTACGTCTGGTCGCTGCTCGACAACTTCGAGTGGTCGCACGGATACGGGAAGCGATTCGGGATCGTCTACGTGGACTACGCGACGCTCGAGCGCGTGCCGAAGTCGAGCTACTACTGGTACCGGGACTTCGCTGCCGCCCGGCGGGAAGGGCACACATGGCCCGTATCGGCCTGATGCTCTGGACCGTGCGGCGCGAGTGCGACCGCGCCTTCGAGCCGACGCTGCGCGAGGTGGCAGAGATGGGCTACGAGGGCGTGGAGCTCTTCGATCTTCACGGCCACGAGCCCGGCGAAGTGGCGTCCTGGCTGGCCGACACCGGCCTCGTCGCGGTCGGCCGTCACGCCTCGCTCGACGTGATCGAGTCGGAGCTGCCTGCCCTGGCCGCAGAGGCGCGGACGCTCGGCTGGCGGCGGCTCGCCGTCAGCTGGGTCGATCCGTCCGAGCTCGGCCCGGACCTGGTGGGCCGCCTGACGGCGGCAGCTGCCTCCGCGGAAGCGCAGGGGCTCGAGCTCGGCTTCCACAACCACGACGCCGAGGTGAAGCCGCGTGACGGCGGCGCCAGCTTCCTGGACGATTTGCTGGCTGCCGATGCGGTCTTCCTCGAGCTCGACCTCGGCTGGGCCTGGTACGCGGGCGCGGACCCGCTCTCCCTCCTCGGACGCGCTCGCGGCCGGTGCCCCCTCGTGCACGTGAAGGACTTCTCGAGCCGCGAGCCCGGTTCGTTTGCTCCCGTCGGCGACGGCCTGGTCGGCTACGAACGCGTCGCGCCTGCAGCCGTCGAGGCGGGTGCCGAGTGGCTGCTCGTCGAGCAGGACGAGACGGATGGACCGCCGCTGAAGGCGGCCCGCCGGTCATTCGAGGCGCTGACGGCGATGGTCGCGAACGTGGTCGCATGAACACGCCTGCCCGTGTCGGAGTCGTCGGCTGCGGCGTGATCAGCCGCCAGTATGCGGAGGGCGCGAAGGCCTTCGACTCCTTCGAGCTCGTCGCCTGCGCCGATCTCGATCGGTCGCAAGCAGAAGCACTGGCTGAGACCCACAACCTCAGCGTCGCGTCCGTGGACGAGCTCATCGAGGACCCGTCGATCGACGTCGTCCTCAACCTGACTCCACCCGGCGCACACGTGACGGTCATCCGCGCCTGCCTCGAGGCGGGGAAGCACATCTACACCGAGAAGCCGCTGGCCACGGAAACGGCCGACGCGGCCGAGCTCATCGCCGAAGCAGGCCGGCTCGGGCTGCGGATCGGATGCGCGCCGGACACGTTCCTCGGCAGCGCGTACCAGGCCGGCCGAACGCTGCTCGATGCGGGCGCGATCGGCGAGCCGTTGTCGGTGAGCGCCGCGGTGCTCGTCGGTGGCCAGGAGACCTGGCACCCCAACCCGGACATCTTCTTCGCCGACGGCGCCGGCCCGCTGCTCGACATGGGCCCGTACTACCTGACGGCCATCGTCTCGCTGCTCGGCCCCGTGGCGCGCGTCGCGGGGTTCGCATCGACGCGAACCCGCGAACGCACGATCCGGATCGGGCCGCGGACGGGAGAGCAGTTCGGCGTGGCGACTCCGTCGCACGCGACCGCAGCGATGGAGCTCGAGAGCGGCGTCACCGCCAACCTCGTCGCGAGCTTCGAGACGAACGGCCAGTACGTCTGCGACCTCGAGATCCACGGCACCGACGGCGTGATCTCGTTCCCCGACCCGAACAGCTTCGAAGGCCCTGTTCGCATGCGGCGAGGGCGAGAGGGCTGGCAGGAGGTCCCCTTCGTCTCGCGCGGAGATCGCGACACGCGAGGCATCGGCCTGCACGAGCTCGTCGAGGCGATCGCGGCCGGTCGGCCGGAGCGTGCCTCGGGGAGCCTCGGCCTGCATGTCGTCGACGTCGCCCGCGGCATCCTCGTCTCGGCGGCCGAGAGCCGCATCGTGGAGATCGACTCGCGTGCGTCGCAGCCCGAGGCAATGCCCGTCGAGACGATCGCTTAGTAACTCTCGCGTTAGCCTTCTGATCGATGGTCTCGCTCCGAACGGCGATTTGCCGCGAGCTCGGGATCGAGTATCCAGTGTTCTCGGTCGGCTTCGGCATGGGGGCTGGTCCGGAGTTGGCCGCCGCCGTCTCGAACGCTGGCGGCTTCGGGGTGCTCGGGGGAGTCAGCCTGCCGCCGGAGGAGGTCGCGCAGACGGTCGCGCGGACCAGAGAGCTGACCGACAGGTCGTTCGGACTCAACTTCATCATCGCCGAGCTCGATGACCCGGATGCAGCGGACGAGGACAAAGCAGAGGTTCGGCAGCAGGTCGCAACGGCAATCGAAGAGCGCGTCGCCGCCGTCGTGTTGTTCTGGGGCGATCCTGAGCCTTTCGTCGAGGACGCCCACCGGAACGGGATCAGGTCCTGGTTCAGGTCGGCTCCGTCGAGGAGGCGAAGTCGGCGGCAGACGCAGGTGTGGACGCAGTGATCGTGCAGGGTCTCGAGGCCGGCGGGCACGTGCGCGGGACAACGCCGATCTGGGAGCTCCTCCCCGCGGCGGTCGCGGCCGTCACGCCGGTACCCGTGCTCGCGTCGGGCGGGATCGGAGACGGCGCCGGACTCGCCCACGCGCTCAGGCTCGGAGCACAAGGGGTTTCGCTCGGCACACGATTCGTTGCGAGCGACGAGGCGTGGATCCACGCGGCACACAAGCAACGCATCGTCGAAAGCAGTGCCGAGGACACCGTCTACAACGAGCTGTACGACGTCTGGTGGCCGGGCGCCCCACACCGCACGCTTCGCAACAAGACGTTCGATGAGTGGAACGCGGCCGGCCGGCCGCCGCCGGGCAAGCGACCCGGCGAAGGGACTCCGATCGGGACGCGCCGCTCGACATCGGGAGACGTCCAGGACTGGCCGCGCTACGCGGTCGGTTTAGTGCCGCCGACCTTCGAGGGCGATCTCGAACGCGTGCCGATGCTGGCCGGAGAGTCCTGCGGGGTCGTAGCGGACATCAAGCCCGCTGGGCAGATCGTCAAGCGGCTCGTCGAGGAGGCGAAGACCACGCTCGCCGAGGCGGGGCTGGCCACCTAGCAGCCGTCACGACCGCGGTAGTTGCCGCTCAAGGTTGTCGAGTGTGCGGCGCAAGGCGCGTGAAGTGGCGATACCGGACGACTGTCCGGTCGAAGAGCCCCCGGAGACCGGCGCGTGGCTCGAAACTGACGACCAGCGTGTACTTGAACCCACCGGTGGCCGGCTCGAAGAGTCGCTCGTGCGCCGCATCGGGCACACCCTGCTGGGTGGAGTGTAGCGCACGAGCGACGGCCGGCTGAGCTGGTCGAGCGTCATGTGCAGCTCGGTGAGGCGTCCGGCGAGCCGCATCTGGAGCCGCGCCGTATCGCCGGGCTCCTGCCACCTCGTCTGTTCCAGATCCGGGATGTCGACGAGGTCGGGCCAGAACTCGGGCCAGTTGGTCGGCTTCGTGATCCAGTCGAAGCCGACCTCGGGGCTAACCGGAAAGACCCTGGATCTCTCGATCCGCGCCATCGTCGAGGGAGTATCTCCGACGTCTACGTGCCGGGCCGGATGTTCCGGTTCGAGCGGAACAGGTTGTCCGGGTCGTACTTCCGCTTGATCTCGACGAGGCGCTCGAAGTTCGCGCCGTAGGTCGCGCGGATGCGCTCCTCGCCCTCGTCGGCGGTCTGGAAGTTGATGTAGGTGCGGCCGGTCGAGAACGGTCGCAGGCGCGCTCCCAGCCGTCGCGGACCCACTCGCTGGTAGATCGTCCGCGTTCGGCTCGTCCGGCTCCCACATGCCGATCACGCCGCACGCGAAGCGCGCATCCCGGTTGCCGACGGCGCCGTCGTCCTCGTCGTGCTCGTTGAGCGCGCCGCCGAGGTGGAGGAAGCCCACTCGCCGCCCGGGATCGGGCACTCCGCGAAGACGTCACGCGCACGCCGACAGCAGGTCGTCGCTCAACTCGGCCACGATATTCGGTCTTCCAGTAGTAGTGCGCGCCCTTTGGCTCGGCCTCGTCGAGGTAGGACTGCACCTGGGTGTACGGCCGCTCCTGGAGCAGTTCCACGACCGGATCGCCGAGCGCGCGGATCGGCGCGAGCACCTCCTCGGTCCCGTCAGGTCGCCGCTGTAGCAGACGCGCCATGGCGCAGATCTTCTGCCGTGCCACTCCTCAGGCACGAAGGGCGCCGGCGGCGCGTGGATGAGGACCAGCCACACGGCCAGCTCGCGCGGCGCCTCGGTCGTGATCGTCCGATAGGCGCGGAGGATCTCGTCGGCCCGCTCGAAGGGCCACGCGATCAGTCCGCCGAAGACGGTCGGGCCGACCTCGTGCAGGCGGAACGTGAACCGGGTGACGACGCCGAAATTGCCGCCGGCGCCGCGGATCGCCCAGAAGAGGTCCGCGTTCTCCTCGCGGCTGGCGATGCGGATCTCGCCGTCGGCGGTGACGATCTCGACCTCCTCGAGGTTGTCGACCGTCCAGCCGAAGCGGCGTGCCAGGTAGCCCAGGCCGCCGCCGAGCGTGAGGCCGGCGACGCCGACCTCGGAGATGAAGCCGAGCACGCGTCGCCAGCCCGTGCTCCTGCGTCGCCCGGTCGACGTCCTGCAGCAGACACCCCGGCCCGACGTGGGCGAGCTTGGCGTCGGGATCGACGGTGATCGTCGCGCATGCCGCGACATGTCCAGCGTCAGGCCGCCCTCGGCGATCGAGGTGCCGGCGATGTTGTGGCCGCCGCCCTTGACGCTGAGCGAGCAGCCCGTGGTCGCGCGCGAACTCGACGGCTGCGGCGACGTCCCCAGCCGAGGCCGGCTGGACGACGAGCGCCGGGGACCGCGCCACCATGCCGTTCCAGACCAGCACGGCGTCGTCCCAGCCCTCGTCGCCGGCACGCAGCAATCGACCCTTCGACCCGCGACTCCAGCTCGTCGAGCTGCTCGGAGGTCAGGTTGACCCGCCGCCCCCGAGGCCGGCGATGTCGATCGTGCGTCGATGCTCATGCTGCTCCTCCTTGTCGGTGATGCGAGCACCACGCTACGACCGAGGCACGGCTCCGCATCGGCCGGAACCACCAACTTCGAGCCCAGCCGCGTGGGTAGTTCCGCCCACGCGGGACGTAGACGAGCTCGTGCTCGTACGCGAAGGCCGTGGCGGCGGCGCGCGTCGGCACGCGGAGCTTCGTGAAGATGTTGCTGGACGTGCCGGTCGACGGTCCGCTCGCTGATGACCAGCTCGGCCGCGATCGCCCTGTTGGTCGCGCCCGCGGCGACCAGGCGGAGAACCTGCAGCTCGCGCGCCGTCAGCCCGTGGACGCTCGCGGCGCGGCGGGCCGGACGAGCGCGTCGACGCGGGCGAGGTCGGGCGCCGCTCCGAGCTGCTCGAAGACGCTCCGCGCCGCCTCCAGCTCCATCGCGGCGGTGTCGTCGTCGCCGAGCGCGCGGCAGGCCAGCCCGACGAGCACGCGCACCCGCGCTGCCTCGTACGGCGCTTCGAGCTCGTGCCACCGCTGCCAGCGCGTGACGCAGCGAGACCAGGGCAGTCTGCGCGTCGCCCGCCGCCAGGTCGACCGCTCCGCGGGCCTGCTCGGCCATCGCGGCCAGCATGCCGCTCTCGTAGCGCTCCGGCGATCTCGCCGAGCTCGCGGCACGCGGCGCGGGCCTCCTCGTGCTCGCCGACTGCCAGCATGATCTCGACGTAGGCGGCCAGCAGCCCCGCGCGCTTCAGCGGCTCGGAGGCCTCGCCGGCCGCGCGGCGGATCGCCGCGGCCGCCGCGTCGGCCCTTGCCCTGCGCCAGCCGCAACTGCGCCAGACCCGGGCTGCGGCTCCCAGCCGCACCGGCTCGCCTCTCGGTAGGCCTCCTCGGCCGCGCCGAACTCGCCCTGCAGGCGAAGCAGCTCTCCCTGGCGGTAGAACGCCAGGCCCGCGGCCGGGTTCATCGTCTCCTCGAAGCGACGCGCGGCGCGCCGTGCCTCCTCCAGCGCGTCCGCCCAGGCGCCGTTGCAGCTGCATGATCTCGGCGCGGTGCACGAGGCACCGGCCGGTGAAGGCCACGAGGTCCGGCTGCTGCTCGCACCACCGGGTCAGGGCCGCCGTCCACTCGCCGGCGCGGCGCAGTTCGTACACCTCCTGGCACGCCAGTGATCACGCCGCAATAGACGAGCCCGGTCGGGATCGGCGACAGCTCCCCGGTCGTGACCGCGACCATCGCCTCGTCCAGCAGGCGCGAGGCCCTCCTTCGACCTGCCCGTGCTTGATCAGCATGTAGCCCTGCCCGTGAGCCGCGAGCGCGAACAGGTCCGCGTCGCCGAAGCGCTGGCCGATCTCCGCGGCCTCGGCGCGCCGTGGCAGCTGCGGCCGCGAAGTCACCCGCCGCCTCGTGCTGGAACATGACCGGAAGCAGCAGCTAGCCACGCTCCGCGCAATCGCGACCGTCGCGCTCGAGCAGCCTCTGCGCGCGGCCGAGCCAGCCGGTCGCGCCGCCCACCTCTCCTCGAAGCGCCAGGGTCGATGCCGATCCAGATCGCGCAGCGCGCGGCGCGCAGGGTCTCACCCGCGTCGACGTAGAGCTGATGGGCGCGCTCCAGGTCGCGCATCCACTCGTCGTCGCGGCCGAGCATGTAGGCCGACGTCGCCAGGAGCTCGAGGTCCTCCGCTCCGAGCGGCGCCGCCTCGTCGGCGCGCGAGAAGCGACTCGTATGCCTCCTGCCACGCCCGCGCGGCGAAGGACCGGCGGCCGTGCGCGAGGTGGCCCTGCGTCGTTCGCGCAGTCTCGGAATCTCCCCTGGTTCGAGCGGGGGACATGAAAGGCACTCTACGCCCGACCGGTCTCGGTGCTACCGAATGCCCGTGTCGATGTCGAAGTTGACGACGCGGAAGCGCGAGACGAACACGCGGACGGCGCGCGGCTTGATGCCCGAGCCGATCCGCGGGGCAACCGTCGTTCGGACGCTCCACCAGCCCGGGGCCAGCGCGACGCGATAGTGGCCGGTGCCGTCGGTCCGGATCTTGACGACCTTCCCTGCCCGCACGAAGCTGAGCGGCGTGTTCTTGGCCGGAGCCGAGCAGGGGACGCCCACCTCGCAAACGGGCTTGGTCGGGGAGCGCGTGACGAGGCCCCGGAGCCCGCTCGCTGTGACGGCGTCGGCAGGCGCCGCGCCCAGCGCGAGCACGGCTGCCGCCAGGGCACATTTCGCAAGCATTTCGCTCAGTGTGCCCGATGCAGGCTCCCATTACTCCCTGACTCCCGACCGAGCACGAGACAGAAATCCGGTCGCCAGGGACTCACGTATCTCCCGGGCGACCCCCCACCGCTTCCGGGAGGAGCCCATGCCCCTCCGAAGCACCGTCCTGGCCGCGAGCGTCGTCGCGCTCTCACTCGTCTTCTACGCGGCGGCCGCCTCCGCGCGCGCGTCCGCCGAGTGATCGGACTCCGCCGACGACGCCGACCAACCTTCGCCTGACGGTGAACGGGCCGAACAGCATCTCGCTGGCCTGGAACGCCTCCACCGACAACTCCAGCAACTGGTGGTACTGCGTGCGGCGTGACGGCCTGGGCTGCTTCCGGGTCGACCCGCCGCTGAGGACGTTCACGATTCACGAAGCTGTTGTCGAACACGACGTTCAACTACTCGGTGATCGCGATCGACGCAGCACGGGAACCGCTCGGGAAACAGCAACACCGTCAGCTACACGACTCCGCCCGACACGCGCCGCCGACTGCGCCGACTCTCAGCGTGAACACGGTGTGGCCGACGCGCATCTCGGTCTCCTGGACGGCATCGACCGACGACCTGACAACCAGGTCTGGTACACGCTCCTGGCCGACGGAAGCCCGTACGGCAGCGATCTGATCGGCTACCGATCAGCACTCGTCCTGGATCGCTCGCCGTCGACGACGTACATGTTCAAGGTCACCGTGCGCGACCGGTCCGGCAACACCGCCGAGAGCAACATCGTGTCCGTGACGACGCCGCCGAAGACCGACAACGTGCCACCGACGGCACCGACCAACCTGCGCCTGTCGTCGGAGTCGTCGCCACGCCCGAGATCTGGCTGGACTGGGATCAATCGACGGACGACACCGATCCGCAGTCGCAGATCATGTACGACGTCTACCTGAACGGTGTCCGGAACACGCCGCGATCGGGTACGGCTAGACAATCGTGTACTGCCGAGGGGAAGGACCGAACACGATCACGTTCCGAGCGGTCGACACGTCCGGCAACGTCTCGGCGTCCAGCAATCAGATCGTCTTCTGCTAGCCAGAGGGTTCGCGAAACCTCGCTGAGCCGGTGGCGCGAGGTGCCGGCCGCCGGCTCAGCCTTACATAGCCCGAATGTGGCTTTACACCGCTCTGATGCGCCGACGTCAGATGGGACCAATGCTTCGTCCGAAGCTCTTTCACTCTCTGCAATTGGATGTCCCAAGGAGGAACCAGGATGAAGTTGCGAATTCTCACCGCCTGCCTCGTCGCAGCCGTACTGCTGCCGGCCGCGGCTTTCGCCGACGCCGCCACAGCGTCCGACAAGGCCAACGGCGCCCGAGCCTGCCAGGCCCTGCGCACCAGCCTCGGCGAGGCGACCTTCAACTCGACGTACGGCACGAACGCCGACAAGTCGAACGCATTCGGGCAGTGCGTCTCGAAGTGGACGCGTGGCGAGCACCAGAACCGGCTCGAGGCGATCACCGCGTGCAAGGCTGAGCAGGCCGACGCCGGCTTCGCAGCGGCACACGGTGACAAGACGTTCGCCCAGTTCTACGGGACCGGCAAGAACGGTGCGAACGCCCTCCAGCGGTGCGTCCAGTCGAAGCGGCTGGCCGCGTCCGTCGGGGACCGGAAGGCCACGGTGAACGCGGCCCGCTCGTGCAAGGCGGAGCGCATGGAGTCGGGGGTTGCCGCCTTCGTCGCCAAGTACGGCGCGAAGGCCAACGCGTTCGGCAAGTGCGTCGTCAACGCTCGCCCGGGCGAACGACGGCTGAGATTACGAGGGCACTCGTGTGGGGCACAGCCAGTGCCCCACACGAGCGAATCGGGCCATCGCCCGGATGGGGGACGCAACGTCACCCCGAATCACTGATGGTCCTGCAAGGCGATCCTTCAACGGAGCGCCCACAGGAAGGACTGCGGCGGTTGAACACACTTCGAGTACTCGTAGCGGATGACCATCGGCTCATGCTGGCCGCGGTCAGGCGCGCCTTCGCCGACGTGGAGGACTTTGAGATCGTCGCCGAGGTCTCGGTCGGCAGCCAGGTCGTTTCCGCGGTCCGCGAGACGAAGCCGGACGTGGTGCTGCTCGACCTGCGGATGCCCGAGCTCGACGGCCTCGCCTGCCTGGAGCGGCTCCGCAAGCACGATCCTTCGATCGCGGTCGTCATGCTCTCGAGTTACAGCGACGAGGCACAGATCGAGGCCGCACGTCAGGCAGGTGCGCTCGGATACGTGGTCAAGACGGTCGAGCCGGTCGATCTTGCGGACGTCGTGCGCAAGGCGCTCTCGGGTCAGCCGTTCGCGGTCTGGGGAGCGAAGGAGCCGGTCGGCGCCGCTTCCGAGGCCGGAACGATCCCGCTCAGCGACCGCGAAGGTGTCGTTCTCGAGGCAGTCGCACGCGGGCTGTCGAATCGCGAGATCGGCCGCCAGCTCTGGATCAGCGAGCAGACCGTCAAGTTCCACCTGCGCAACGTCTACCGGAAGCTTGGAATCTCGAGCCGGACCGAAGCGGCTCGGTATGCCTATCGCACGGGCCTCGTCGCGGCAGCCACTGCCGAGTCAGCGTGAGCCGAGCACACGCGTGAACGGCACGATGACCGGAGCGAGGGAGCCTGAGCGCGGCCTGGCCGCGGCGAACGAGCGGCTGCTCATCCGCCTGGGATACGACCTCCACGACGGTCCACTCCAACAGGTCTACGTCCTGGCACAGGACGTTCGCCTCCTGCGCGACCAGATGATCATGCTGGTCGGGAACGACCACCGCGATCCGGTCGTCGGCCGCTTCGCCGACCTCGAGTCGCAGGTCGCCGAGCTCCATCAGGACCTGCGAGACCTGGCGCATTCGCTCGAGCCGCGTACGCTGCTTCAGCTGGCACTGCCGGATGCAGTCGGCCGGGAGCTCACAGCCTTGAGCCGCCGGACGGAGATCACGACCTCGATCGTCGTCGACGGCACGTTCGACACACTCAGCTCATCGCAGCGGATCGCGCTCCTGCGTGTCCTGCAGGAAGCACTGAGCAACATCAAGCAGCACAGCGGCAGCCGCGCCGTTTCGGTGACGCTGCGCGAAGACGAAGCCGAGGGCGTCTGCATGGAAGTCCGAGACGACGGCCACGGCTTCGACTCGGACGCATTCGTTCCCGCCAAGGATGGGCAGAGCGGCATCGGCCTCGCAGGCATGCGCGAGCGCCTCCGGCTGCTCGACGGCCGACTCGAGATCGAGAGCCGGCCGGGCGGGCCGACGATCGTCAGGGCGCGGCTCCCCCGCTGGATCCGCTTCGGCCGCACCGCACGCCTGAGCCGTTCCGAACGCGGACCACCCGGGTGGGCGGCCCGAACTGCCCGGATGACAGAAGGCTCGAGACCCGCAGGACCACGATGCTTCGTGCAATGCCGAGCTGGAGCACACCGAGCCCGCCGCCTAAGCGTCAGGCCACATCGGCCGGACCTGCGGCGATCGCGGTCGAGCGTGCCCGCCGGTTGCTGGAGCAGCTCGCCACTGGGCAGCCCCGCGACACCGAGCAGCCCAGTTCCAAGCCGTAACGGCTGAGCTCGCGCCGCACTACCCCTTCCGCTTGCACGACCTACCCGATCGGGTCCTGTAAGCCGCAAGTGCGTCGTCGATACTCGATGGAGTACCGATGAAGCTTCTGATCAGTCATCCGGAGCTAGCCGCCGATCTCGTGAACGCATTGAACGAGACCGACTGCCTGGCCGCACGAACGACGCGGAACACCGTGGAGGTGTTCGTACCGTGGCTCCTGGACGGCGGTGAGCCGGCCCATGCCGCCACGGAGCTGCTGTTCTTCGTCAAGGCCTGGGGGTCGCGCCACCCGGAGTTCAGGGCACTGCTGCTCGAGCCGTCCTAGGCGACTAGACGCGGCCGTTCATCTGGTCTGCGCACACCTTCATGAACCAGATCGACGCGAGGAACGCAAAGGTCAGCACCGGCACCACCGAGCCGACGACGACCAGCATCGCCACGGCCGGCGAAGCGCCGATGCCGATGTCGAGCCCGGCGACTCCGACCCGGAGCAGCGCCAGCGCGATCACGACCCGCAGAACCGCGCCCATCATCGTCGCGGGAGCAGCACCGGGCCAACGGACGTACGACCACAGCGCGAGCGCCGCAGCGCCCAGCGTGAACGCGATCAGTAGCTGACCACCCGTCATCCCGACTCCTCCCGTGCCTCGCCCCTGGGGGCGACTCTAACCGTTCCTCAGGTCAGAGGACGAGCGGCGCGGCCGCGAGCGGCAGAGGGCGCTGCTAGGAGGGCTTGGCGGAATGTCGCTCGCTGCCGGGGGTGCGATGCTCGTTCCGAGGCAAGGACGCAGGGAGCGCCGATAGCGGTTGCTATCGGCGCGACTGAGGACGCGGCCTCGGGGCGAGGAGCGCGGCCCGGCGGCTCAGCCGATATTTCGCCAAACCCTCCTAGGGCGTGTAGGTCGCGAAGGTGCTGACCGTGGCGCGCGCAGCCCGCGCCCACGGAATCGCATCGACGCCGGAGGTGATCTTGAACACCTGCCGCGTGCCAGGCGGAAGCAACGCCGTGGCGGATCCGCTACCTCCGCCGACGATGGCGCCGGCGGCGTCGAAGACGACAGCGGAAAGCTTGGTCTTGCTCACGTTCAATGACACGTGGTTGTTCACGATCTCCCCGTTGACTTCGCCCACCCACATCGCGTCACGCAGGCCCGGCACGATGCCGATGCTCTGCACGAGCGGCTGATAGATCGTGTGGCGCTGGCGGTCTCCGACCTTGATGACGACCTCGAGCCGCGCGACGGGTGCGCCGCCCGGGAAGCGGAGCGATCCACCGTAGGCGTACGTCGTTCCTGCGGGGATCGCTTCGATCGTCTCCGCCGTGGTGCCGATCGCCTGGCCGTCGGCCATGACGAAGTTGACGAGGACGTAGACGCTGACCGCGTCGGCATTCGGCGAGGTGTTCCTCAGCAAGAGGCCATAGCTCGCCTCGCTGCCGGTCGACTTCGTCCGCACCGAGAAGCCCTGGTCGACGACAACGATCTTCGGGGGGATCAGCGTGCCGACCACCGTTACCAGCCGAGTGGCTCTGCCCGCGCCGTCGCACGAGACCGAGAGGCGGGCGCGGCCGGGCTGTGCAACCTCCGGCACCCGCCACGCCCAGCTCGCGAGCCCCCGCAGCGCAAGTGTCTGTCCGAGCTGCTCGACGATCCCGTCCGCGTAGGTGACCGAGAGCTTGCAGCGCGTCGACGACGAAGGCTTCGTGGCGACCGAAATCTTCACGAGCTTGCCCTGAAGGGCAGTAGCGGGCGCACGTGTGAAGGAAATCGTCGACGTTCTCGCGCCGGCGGCGGCCACGAAGCCGACGAGGACAACAAGCACAACCGCACTCAGTGCGACGATCGCTGTGGATCTCCGGGGCACGGATCGATTCTGCGACGAACCCGCAACGCGATCCCCATGCAGAGGAGTGGTTCGGCCCACCCGATCGACGCGCGCCCGCCTCATCGAGCGCTGAGGAACGTCATCGCTTCCATCACGACCGGGCCGAGCCCGGCGATGAACAGCGCAGGCAAGATCAGGGCGATCAGCGGGAAGAGCATCTTCGTCGGTGTCTTCTGCGCTCGCTCCTCCGCCGCCTGCCGCCGCCGCATCCGCATGTCGGTCGCCAGGCTGCGCAGGATGCTGCCGATCGACACGCCGAGCGACTCCCCCTGCACGAGCGCCTGTGTGAACGCCCGCGCCGCTGGGCTGTCCACCCGAAGGGACATGTTGCGAAGTGCCTCCTCCGGAGTCAGCCCAAGGCTCTGCTCTCGGAGAGCGAGCCGCAGCTCTTGGCCGAGCGGCCCTTCGATGCTGCGCGAGGCGAGCTGGAGTGCAGCCGCAAAGCCGACTCCGGCCTCGACCGTCGTGACGAGCAGGTCGACGAGCTCGGGCACCTCGCGGTCGATTTGCTCGACGCGCTGTTTTGCCCGGCGCTGCACCCGGACGAGGGGCAGGCGCCAGCCCAACAGGCTGAGCATGCCGGCTCCGATGAGCAGACGCGGGTCAAAGGTTCCGGTCAGCGACATCAGGAAAACAAGCGCCGGACCGAGCATCGCCGCCAGGATCCGCGAGCCGACGAACGACGGCACAGTTGTCCGGTACATGCCGGCCGAGTTGAGCAGCTCGCGCAGGCCACGCTCGCTCGCTCGCAAGCCGTCGAAGCGGGCGAGAGCTTTCTCGCCGGTCGCCGCCGCAAGCTCCTCCAGCACCGTGCGGACGTCGGCTGCCCCCTCGGCGGCAGGCGTGCCGGGTCGGAACCCATAGGCGGAGATCTGGTCGAGCGTCCGCCGACGGCTGGCATGTGCGAGAGCGAACGACCGCAGGACCAGCACCGTCGAGGTGCTGATCAGCACGAGACCGAGGATGAGCATGAGGGTCATATGGCAGCTCCTAGACTTCGATGTCGATGATGCGCTGGATGACGAGAGAGCCGGCGACGAGCATCGACGTTGCGAGCAGCAGCAGGACCTGACCGACCCCGCTTGTGAAGAACTGCTTCATCACGTCGGGGTGGACGACCCAGAAAAATGCCACCACGAAGATGGGGAGCCCCGTCAGAATCCAGCGGGCCATCCGTCCCTGAGCAGTGAGCGTCTTGACCAGGCGCCGAATCTCCGCGCGCTCGCGGATGGTGGCGACGACCGTGTCGAGGATCTCTGCTGAATTGCCTCCCGACGTACGTTGCAGCTCTGCAAGGAGCGCGACCTGCTCGATGTCGCGGTTCGCCATCCTACGGCCGAGCTTTCGCATCGCCTCCTCCGGAAGGACGCCAAGCCGGTCGTCCTGTACAACGCGCGCCAGCTCCGAGCGCGCCGGCTCGTGGGCGTTGTCGACGACGACGCCGAGGGCACCATTGAAGCTGTGTCCGGCGCGGAGGGCGGAAGCGAGCACCTGCAGACTCGCCGGGAATTGGTCTGCAAATTCGTCGCGAACGGCCTTCAGCTTCCGCCGAACGACCATCCGCGCAATAAACGGAGTCGTCAACGCGAAGAGCGCGAAGAGCGGCGACCCGAGCATCAGGCCAACGAGCGCGAGCAGGAACGTGCCACCGAGCGTCATTCCCGCGACCTGCCTCGGCGTGACGGTCATCCTCGCGAGCTCGAGATCGCGCTCCAGGTCTGCCCACCAGCCAGAGGCGTAACGGTTACGGGTCGCAGCCCGCAGGGCCGTCGTCGCCGCGTGCTGGGACGTCGCCCCCAACCGCCCGTTCGCGAAGGTCTGCACGCGATCAACGACCGTCGTCTTGGGCCGTCGAGTGAGCGCGAGCAGTAGCAAGCACACGAGCAGGCCGAAGACGAGACTCGTCAGGACGGGTGAGCTGCCCGAGAGGAGAAACCTGGACACGGGCGAGCGGTGGTACGGAGCCAACAGGGACGGCGTCGGCGCCACGTATGCGGTCAGTGCAGTGCCTGCCCCGGCGACCTCGATGGCGACCTCGACCTGCGACATCGGGCGAGCGGCAGAGCGGTAGCGGATGAGGTACTCGCCGGCCAACTGCTCGCTGAGCGCCTCGTAGACCGATTCGAGCTCCGCCGCCGAACGAGCCTCGGCGTACGACCCACCGGTCCGTCCGGCGATGGCGCGAAGCGGGCCGGCGTCGAACGCGCCGGAGCGCAGGCCGACCGTGAAGATCCGCACACGCTGCACGTTCGCGGCGGCGACAACCTCGTCGAGTGAATGTCGACTGCCGATGTCAGCGCCGTCGGAGAGAAGGACGATCGACCCGGCAGAGAGCTTTGCCTCGCTCAGCAACGCCAAGGACCGCGCCAGAGCGTCATAGATCCGGGTGCCGTACTCGAGCGGCGGTTGTGCAGCAAGGGCGCTCCGGAGAGCCGCGCTTTCAGTCGGTGAGCTCTCGCAACACGGAGATCTCGCTGTTGAAGGCGACGATGCCGACTTCCTCGGCGTCCGTCCGATGCAACACGAACGCGCGCGCCGCCTCCAGCGAGGCGGCGGCAGGCGCACCCGCCATGCTGTCGCTCGCGTCGAGAGCGAGCACGACGCCGAAGCGGATGCCGCTCTTCGCCACCGGGTCGACGCGCACGTCGGTGACGCGGAGCCCGTTCTCGCGTACGACGACGCTGCGGGCATCCAGATGGGCCGCTTTCGAGACGCCGACGACGTATCCCCGTTCCGGGAACGGCAGGCGCGAAACGGGTGCGAGCTCTACGTCGGCAGAGGCCGATGTCGCCGCTCCGGCTAGAACCAGCGCCCCGGCAGCGCTGCCGAGCAGCGCGCGAACCGGCCTCATCTGCCCTCACTCCCGTTGACCCGGTCGGCGAGCGCCGGCGCGTTCGCACCGTAGATCGCACTCGCGGTTCCACCGAACAAGTTCAGCGGCAACGCGATCCCGTGTCGCTCGAACTTGCCGAGGAACCCGGGCCGCAGGCCGGTCGGGTGAAGACTCCCGACGATGCGCCGCTCGGCGTCGAAGTGATCGATCTTGAACTCGAACAACTTCTGGAGCGTGATCACTTCGCCCTCCATCCGCTGGACCTCCGAGATCTCGACGACACGGCGCGATCCGTCGTCGAGGCGGTCGAGTTGGACGACGAGCTCGAGAGCCGACGAGACGTGACTCCGGATCGCCCGAAGTGGAAGCTCGTACCCGGCCATCAAGACCATCGTTTCGAGGCGGCTGAGGGCATCGCGAGGCGAGTTCGCGTGCACCGTCGAGAGCGAGCCTTCGTGGCCGGTGTTCATCGCCTGCAACATGTCGAGCGCCTCCGCCCCGCGGACTTCGCCGACGATGATCCGATCGGGCCGCATGCGAAGAGCGTTCCGGACGAGATCGCGAATCGTGATCTCGCCTTCACCCTCGATGTTCTCGGGGCGCGACTCGAGGCGAAGCACGTGCTGCTGGTCGAGTTGGAGCTCCGCAGCGTCCTCGATGGTGACGATCCGATCGCTGTCGGGAATCGCCGCCGACAACGCGTTCAGAAATGTCGTCTTTCCCGACCCGGTGCCGCCCGAGATGAGCATGTTGAGCTGAGCGCGAATGCAGTTCTCGAGGAACAGAGCCGCATCCTTCGAGAGCGTGCCGATGTCGACCAGCTCCGACAGAGCGAAGCGGTTCTGCGCGAACTTCCGGATCGTCAGCAGCGGGCCGGAGAGCGACAGAGGCGGGATGATCGCGTTGACACGCGATCCGTCGGGAAGGCGCGCGTCGACGAGCGGCGACGACTCGTCGATTCGCCGTCCGATCTGGCCGACCATCTTCGTGATGATCCGACGCAGATGCGACGAGTCGGTGAAGGTCAGTTCGGTCTGCGACAGCACGCCGTCACGCTCGATCCAGATGTCCTTGGGGCCGTTGACCATGATCTCCGAGACCGTCGGGTCGGCGAGCAGGCGCTCGAGTGGCCCGTAACCGAAGATGTCGTCGGCGATCTCGGCCGCGAGCCGCCGCCGGTCTTCACGCGACAGCCCCGTCTCGTGACCGAGCTGGTCGCCGATCTCGGACTCGACGCGGCCGCGAACGGCGCTGCTGTCCTCCACGTCGAAGAGGCGCGGCCCGAGCTCGCTGACGAGCGCGAGGTGGATCCTGTTCTTCAGCTCAGCGAAGGGATCTGCCCCGTTGCCGTTTGACGTGGCGGCCGTCGCCCCGTTGGTGGAGATCGCGATGCGCTCGTGCAGCTCCATGGTTAGCTCGCCTTCCGCAGCGACAGCCGCCGCCGTCCATTGCCGTTCGACGCGGCAGCCGCGAGGACCGGAGCGACCACCACCGACTGTGCCGTCGCCGCCAGATAGCGCGCCGCAAGCGAGGAGTACGACCGAGCCGCCTTTGAGCGCGGCTCGGCCACAACGATCGGCCGGCCGTCCGTGAGTGCACGGGGAATTGCGCGGTCGCTGCCGACAAGCACGTCAGGTGCCCGTCCGAGCAGCTCCTCGACGTCCGCCTGAGTGATGCCCACGTCGGAGTCCGCGCGGTTGAGCACGAGCGTGACCGCCGTCCGGTCGTAGCCCATCTGATCCAGCGTCTCGAGCCCGATCTTCGTGTCCTTGAGCGAGAGCGCGTCGAGCATCCCGACCACGCAGAGGTGTGACGAAGCGTCAACGGACGCAATCACTTCCGCCGTGAAAGCCGGCGGCGTGTCGACGATCAGGAAGTCGTATTGCGAGCGCAGGATCTCGAACACCTCGCGCAGGAACGGGATGCCGATCGATCCCGCCTGATCAGGCCGAAGAGGAGCGAGTAGCGCCCTCACGCCGGATGGGTGTTTCGCCAGAAAGCTGTCGATCTTGTCGGCGTCGAGCGAACCGCCGGAGACAGCGAGGTCGTAGATCGTCCGGGCCGGTTCCAGGCCGAGCGCGAGCCCGACGTCGCCGAACTGCAGGTCGAGATCGACGAGCACTGCCGACTTTCCCTCGAGCGCAAGCGCCACAGCGAGGTTGGAGGAGGTGACCGTCTTGCCGGTACCACCCTTTGGCCCGAGCACGGTGATCATCGCTCCTTCAGCCGTTGCAGCTCCCCCGCCGCGTCGCCTCGCCAACGCCTTCTCGAGCGCGAAACCGAGCTGCGCCGCTGACTGCGGCAACGCGACGAGGTCGTCGGCGCCGGCGTCGAAAGCCCGCTCGAGGAACCCATTCGGCGACCCGTGGTAGAGGACGACTATGGGCCGGTCGGCCCGCTGTGCATTCGCTGCAGAGATCACTTCGACTGCCCGGTCGTGCGACTCCGAGCAGCCGACTATCACCAGGTCGGCTCCCTGACGGACTTCGTTTCCGGCGCGGCCGGCGTCCGCGAGGGAGACCGCGCGCACCGGCGTGCCGGGCGGAAGCGCGTCCCGGATTGCGTTCAACCCGAGGTTGTCCTCGAGCGCCGCGTAGACGTTGAAGCCGCGGGAGCTCATGAACGGCCGCCAAATGACTTCAGCATCTGCACCGGCGGGACGCCGAGAAGCAGTGTCTCGACCGTGACGATCCGGGGCCTCGAGGCCTTTGCGCCTGCGCTCGGCCGCAACGCCAGCCACAGCTTGCCGTTGTCCGAGGCAAAGGCGAGCTCCGCGGCACGGAGGTCGTCGACCCCAAGGCTCACGTTCGTTGAGTCTCCCGACGCCTTCTTGCCAACTGCCAGCACCGGCACGTCGGAGAGGATCATGCGCAGGACCGGCCGCGCCTGGCCGCCCTCGATCGGCTTTCCGTCAGAACCGAGCGGGATCACGTTGAAGCCGGCGTAGATGTCGACTCGGTTTCCCGGCTCGATCCCCTCAATCAGCCCGTGTGCGGAGTCGAACGGCACCGAGACGATCCGCTGACGGTCGGTCAACTGCGCGGCCAGGGAGTCGCCCGCTGCCCCGAAATCGGCTGCGGTCAGCTGGGCTCCCTCGAAGATCTCGCGCGTCGCGACCTTGTCACGCAACGTCGCCGGGTCGCTCATCGCTCCTTCGAGCAGCTGGCTCTCCCGAATCGTCGTCACCGTGTAGAGATCCTTGGAAGCTACGACGCTCCCGGCCGTGGCCTTTGGAATCGTCTGCTTCGCGACGAGCACGGTCACAAGCGCGCCCTGCGCTTTGAGGCTGTCGCGGTAGCTGTTCAGATACAGCAGGATCGACGCTCCCGCGATTGCCGCGATCAGCACCGCGACGAGCAGAGATCCCCTCCGCGTCGACACAAGCCTGGTTGCAATTTGCATGGTCTCTCTCCTCCTTGGTTCTTAGCGAGTCAGCACTGGGACGCACGGCGTGAGCGCGGTTAGGCTGCAGACGAACTCGCCGGCTCCGCGTGGATTTGGCTCCGCGTACTTGATGAAATGTCCGGCGATGTAGCCCTTCGGCACGGCATGCGCTCCCGGGCAGGGATCGCCGAACCATCCGACGACGTAGAACGCACCGAAGTCGATCACCGGCACGATGTCGTTTCCGCTGCCGCCGAAGCTGCCGAAGGGCGTGATGATCAACGGCACGATCCGTGGGTCGCCAACGCTGAAGTTCGGCCAGTTGATCGGAGCGGTGCACGTATTGGCGCCGCCGAGGATTCGATCCTTCATCCCCTTGTCGACCTGGCCGACCGCGCCACCGGTCTGGGTCTTGGCGCATCCCCAGGGCTCGGGCGTCGACCAGAGCGCGTTGTAGGCCGGGCACACGAGGCTCGGGTTGATCTTGTAGGCGGGACCGCACCCTTCTTCGATCTCGCTCGCGAGGTTCGGGATCGCCGGATCGCAGTCGATCGACTGGTTCTGGCTGCCGACCACGCGGAGCTCGACCACTGGATCGCCGGCCAACGACTGCACCTTGAGGCTGCCGGTGACCGCGATGCTCAGGCCGAGCGTCGGCGTCGTCCCGGTCTGAAACGAGTTGCTCCCAGACGAGGTGACGCCGCTCTCGAAGACCTGAACCCGCCGTAGCGGGCCGGAGCGGCCCCCGGCGACAAAGTTGCGCTGTACAGGGCCGAACGTGCCCGAGGCCTTGCAGGGGTTGCTGTTGTTCGTCTTGCAGTTCTGCCCGTTCCACGTGCCCGAGGTCTTCTTCCAGCTCCATTTGAGCTCGACCGTGTGCGGACCGCCGCCCGCGAACGGGAGTCCGCCGGTGGCCGTCCACGTGACCAGGCCGGACGTGCCGCCCGGGCTGAGCTGGTGGGTACCGTTGCCGTCGACCTCCGCCCACACTTCGGCGGTCACGTCGGTGCCGGTCAAGGGATAGAGCGCGCCGAGGTCGACCTCGGCCTGGATTCCCGCGCTGCAGTCGCCCGTCGCGAAGTAGGCGTCCGGGACGCAGGAGCCGGGCAGGAGCCAGACGTTGCGCGCTTGGGGCGCCGCGCCGCTGCTCCATCCGCGGATGTGAACGACGCCGTCGGCCGACTCGAGGTCGTAGCACTCGGTGTAGAGCTGTCCGCAGGCTGCATTCGGATCCGCGCCGCCGACGAGACGGATCCGGACCCCGACGTGCGCCGACGCGATCGAGACGGGTGTCCCGGCAGGCGTTGTCCAGAGCTGGTCGCTGCCGCTCGTGCCGCTCTTCTGCAACTGCACCGTTCCCAGCGAGGCGCCCGTTGCCTCGTTGACGAAAGTCGCGAAGGCATAGGTGAAACGCAGGTCGGGGACCGCTACCGGCAGCATCCCTTCCTGCACCTCGACCGCCTTCAACTGGACGCGCGCGTGCGCGTTGATCGCCGCAACGCTGGCCAGACCCGGAATCTGGAAGAGGAGCGGCAGGTCGGCCTCGCTCGCCTTCACGTCGAACATCAGGCTCGGCGTGTCACAGGGTGGCGCCTGCTCAGTGTCGTCCGGAGCGATCGTCCCGGTCGCGTAGGTCTTGCTCTGGTACAGAAGCGTGATCGTTCCCTGGTTCGCGCCCCCGACCTGGCCGTTGTAGGTCGAGCCGGCGCCACCGCCGAAACGCGTCGCCTCGTTCTGAATCGCAGTGTTCCCGGCAGCGGAGTCGGTGAAGCACCCGCCGAAGAGCGCGCCGCCGGCAAGGGCGGCCGCGTCGGCCTGCAGTTGCAAGTGCCGCCGGTGCACCCACCAGTTGCCGATGTCCACGGCGAGCGACAGGAAGAGCAGGATGACGGGCAGCAGGAGGGCGAAGAACACGATGATGCCGCCGTCCTCGCGCCGCACAAAGTCCGCGCGTCTCCGCATGGATCTCATACGCACGCTCCGCCGGCGATAGCGCCGGCGGGCCGCTCGAGTCGCATCGTCGCAGTGCCGCGAAGCGTGAGGATCGGGCCGACGAAGGGCAAGCTGTACCCGACGGCGACCTGCACCGTGACCGGGTCACCCACGTCGGAACCGTCCGGCAAACAGACGGCGACGGTGCTCGGCGCCGGAATCGACGTCGTGCCGCCGGTGCGAAGCTCTCCCGTCTCCAGCTTGGAGCGGATGTATGTGTCGTACTCGCCGTAGCTGTCGAACGTGCTGACCGCAGCCTTGCGAGCGCCCTCGCTGGCAACGTGGTTCAGGTCGAGCCAGTAGTTCATGACCTTCCCGAAGTGGAGGATCGCGATGATGATCAGGCAGAGGAACGGCACGACAAGCGCGAACTCGACCGCCGACTGGCCGCTTTCACTCCTCAGCCGCCCCCGTCGACGGGAACTCTGAGCGCCTTCGGAAGAAGGCCCCCGGAGCTCCCGCGACGTGGAGCGCTCGACGGCCTGAGAGCGAGCACGGCAACGTAGTCCTGCGCGGAGCGCAGGACGATCGATGCCAGACTCTCTGGGCCGCCCGTGCTTCTGCATCTTTAGATCAGGTCGCCCAGCTCGCCGGCGACTTCGCCGAGGAAGCTGTTGATGCCTGCACCAAGGACGCCGAGGCCGGCTCCCAGGATCAGAAGCAGAAAGACGATGACCATGGCGTACTCGGTCGCGCCCTGACCATCCTCACGCTTCAGGTCCGTGAAGAGCTGGACCATCTTGAGCGAAATCCGCTCGAACATTCCCTACCTCCCATTTGAACTTGCAGGCCGGGCAAAAGCCGACGCTGCTTCGACAAGCTCCATTAAGGAGGGCCGCCGCTCGTGCTCCGCACCGCGAAGGGGTGGGTCGAACCACCCGTTCGGATCAGCTTCGCCGGCGCGCGGCGGGCGACAATCCTCGGGTGGCCGACCACGTGGATCTCGTGCGCGCCGACGGCCGCTCCGTCTGTCGTTGTCGCGTGGCGAGCTCGTTCGCGACACGCTTCCGCGGGCTGATGGGCGTGGCGCAGCTGGCGCCGGGCGCGGGCCTTCTCCTACCGGGAACGAGCTCGGTACACACGCACTTCATGCGCTTTCCGATCGACGTCGTCTTCCTCGACTCCGAGCGGCGCATCGTCTCGATCGTCGAAGCCCTTCGGCCCTGGCGGCTGGCCCGCGCGAAGAGCGCCGACTCGGTGCTCGAGCTCGCCGCCGGCCAGTGCGACCGTCTCGGTCTCACCGTGGGTACGGCGTTGGCGGAAGCCGCCTAGGCGGGAGCGGAGAGCGCCGCGAGATCGTGCTCGTACGCGTAGCTGAGCGCCTCGGTCCGATTCTTGATCTCGAGCTTGCGGTAGATGTTGCGCAGGTGGAACTTCACCGTCTGCTCGCTCAGCCAGAGCCGCAACGCGATCTGCTTGTTCGTGTGCCCGTGGCACAGCTCGACGAGCACCGCCAGCTCTTTCTCGGACAGACCTGCGGGCCGCGCCGCCCGGGAGCTGCCGTCCTGCTCGGCCAGCGAGCGGTGGATCACGCTCCCGTCGACGATCTGGCGGATCGCCGCGGGCAGGTCGAACGGGTTCACCGACTTCAAGATGTACCCGCGGGCGCCGCGTCGAAAGGCCGACTCGATCACCTGTGGATCCTCGACGGCCGAGAGCATCGCCACCTTCACCAGCGGGTGTCGCTTTGCCAGTGCCTCGAGGCACCCGAGGCCGTCGAGGCCCGGCACCTGCACGTCAAGTAGGACGAAGTCGCAGGCGACCCGCGCCATCAGGGGCAGCAGATCGTTCCCGTTGTCGACCTCGCCGACCAACTCGACGTCCTCTACCTCGTCGAGGATGAGTCTGACTGCATCACGCATCAGCGCGTGGTCCTCCACGAGGATCACCCTGGTCGTGCCCATCCGCCCGTTCCCCTCTGCCGCCCGCCCCTACCGCAAGGGGCACTGCAATCACTCTTTGTCATTCCGCGCCGTTCCTCCATCCCTCGAAGGAGGGAACGTGCGTGCGCGGCTCAGCCCGTGTTGCGCAGCGCGGCGGCGATGCCGGCGATCGACCGCAGGAGCGGACGGAGGGCGCGCTCGTCGCCCGCTCGGTGTGCCCGCAGGAGCTCGACCTGAATGGCGTTCATCGGGTCGACGTACGGGTTCCGCAGGCGCACCGAGCGCTGGACGACGGGATGCCGGTCGAGCAGCGCCTCGGCCTCCACGATCGCGAGCACCGCTTCGACGGTGCGCCGGTGCTCCTCGGAGAGGCGGCCCCAGATCCGGTCGCGATCGGCGCTCGGGGGCACGAGGTCGAGATAGCCGGTGGCGATCTCGAAGCTCGACTTGGCGAGCGTCATCTCGAGGTTCTCGACGAGCGCGCGGAAGAACGGCCACTCGCGGTAGAGACGACGCAGCCACTCCAGCCGCTCGCCCTCGACGCCGTACTCCGCGAACGCCGTGCCGCACCCGTACCAGGAGGGCAGCAGGCAGCGGTTCTGCGTCCACGCGAACACCCACGGGATCGCGCGCAGCGCCTCGAGCTCGCCACGCCCCGCCGCCTCCGGCCGCGACACCGGACGGGAGCCGATCTCCAGCAGTGCGAGCTCGTCCACAGGCGTGAAGCTGCGGAAGAAGGGTGGGAACGCCGGGTCCTCCCAGACGAGCGCGCGATAGGCGGCGAGCGAGGAGGCCGCGAGTGCGGTCATCGTGTCGCGCGCACCCTCGTTCGGTGGTGCGAGGCCCGCCGCCTCCGGAAACGCCGTCAGCAGCGTCGCAGCGACGGCGGCCTCGAGGTTTCGTTCCGCGAGCCCGGGCAGGCCGTACTTGAACGAGATCGTCTCGCCCTGCTCAGTCAGCTGAAGCCGCCCCGCCACGGCACCCGGCGGCTGCGCGAGCACAGCGGCGTACGTCGGCCCGCCGCCCCGGCCGGCCGAGCCGCCCCGGCCGTGGAAGATCGTCAGCTCGACTCCGCGCTCGTCCGCGAGGGCCACGAGCTCCTCCTGGGCGCGGTAGATCTGCCAGTTGGCCGCGAGGTAGCCGCCGTCCTTGGCGGAATCGGAATAGCCGACCATCACCTCGAGGCGCGGCCGCGGGCTTCCGTCGAGGAGCTCGCCGGCGAGGACGCGCGCGCCGCGTAGGTCGTCGACCGTCTCGAGCAACGGCACGGCGTGAACGTTGAGGCCGGCCGAGCGCGCGAGGGTCTCCGCGGCGAGCACGTCGCCGGCGCTCGCGGTCATCGACACGATTACGCGGTCGATCGAACGCGGCCCGTGGCGTTCGCGCACCTCGGCGGCTGCCGTGAACGCGGCAATCACGTGCTCCGCGTGCTCTCGCACGTCCTTCGCATGGACGCGGAGGTCGAGCGTCGCCACGTGCAATCCGAATACCTCGACGCGGGAACGGAGATCGGCGAGAGCACCGTCCGCAACGCGGGAGGCGTCGTGCGCGCGAAGCGTGGCATCGACGCGGGCCAGGTCGGCCGCGAGCTCCTCGGCGTCGCGGTACTCGTCGGCGGCGAGCCGCTCCCAGATTCGGACGAGCTCGACGCGGTACGGCTCATCGCTCGTCGAGTCGAGCTCGGGAACGGGGCCGACGAGCTCGGTGGACATGCCCCACGCGGAGCCCAGCAGCCGCACGTCGCGCCGAAGGAGGTCGCGCGCGAGCGTCCGTGCGCGCTCGAGTGCGTCGACGATCGTGTCCGCGCCGGCGTTCGGATTGCCGTCCATGTCGCCGCCGATCCACGTGCCGAGCCGGAGCGGAGGCGGCGCGCCCGGGATCGCCTCGCGCAGCTCGCGCACGAGCCGTGGCAGCGCCTGCCACAGGCTGGCCTCGACGAACCAGAGCCCGTTGCGGATCTCGTCGACGACGCGCGGCCGCCGTGACCGTACCTCGTCCGTCTGCCATAGGATCGTGACCTCCTCCGCGATCTGATCGCGAACGCGTCGCTGCGTCGAATGCGGCAGCTCCGGGTCGTCCAGCCTGCGCAGCGCAGTCGCGAGGCGCTGGTGAGCCTGGAGGATCGTGCGCCGGCTCGCCTCGGTCGGATGCGCAGTCAGCACCGGCCGTACCTCGAGCCGCGCGGCGGCGGCAAGTAGCTCCTCGTCGCCGACGCCCGCTTCGCGCAAGCTTGCGACCGCATCGGCGAGCGACTCGCGAGGCACCCGGCCCTCGTGCTCGTACTGGCGGCGGCGGCGCAGGCGGTGGTGCTGCTCGGCGATGTTCGCAAGCTGGAAGAAGATCGAGAACGCACGCAGCACCGCGGCCTGCTGCTCGAGCGAGAGGGCGCCGATCGTCTCCTCGAGCTCCGCGCGCGCGCCGGTTTCACGCGCGTCGCGGGCGAGACTGCGAATCTGCTCCTCCAGCACGAGCAGCTGCTGGCCCTCCTGTTCGACGAGGACGTCGCCCAGCACGTCGCCGAGCAGGCGGACGTTGGCACGGAGCGGCGCGTCTGGAGAACTCACGGTCGCGCTACTTTACTTTCGCCAGTGAAGCCTCTTTCCGCGCCAATTGCCGTCCTGATCGCCGCGATCTCGCTCGCCTCGGGCGGCAGCTCGAGCGCGACGGACTATGGCCGGACGGCACGCGCCGGCTGCGCGCCGGCGCCGGGGACAGCGGCCGTGGCCGCCCCGCGCTTCGTCCGGACGATCGCCACCGGCGAGACCGGGTGGTTCGCGTCGCCGGGACTCGTCGACCTCAACGGCGACGGTCGCCTCGAGATCGTCGCGCCGTTCTACTCCACGTTCGTGTTCGACGCGAAGGGTCGTCCGCTCGGCAAAGGGACGGCGACGAAGGGTCGCGTCTACGCGCCCGGCGTCGTTGCCGACCTCGACGGCGACAAGGTGTCCGAGATCGTCGTCGGCGGCAACGAGGGAACGGTCGCGGCGTACGAGCTCCGCGGCGGGAGCCTGAAGCTCGAGCCCGGCTGGCCCGCCTCGACCTGCAGCGGCGGGCAGTGTCCCGAGGCGCGAGGCATGGCGGCTGCCGATCTCGACCGGGACGGCCGCATCGAGGTCGTCGTGACGACGACGAACACCTCCCCGACCGGATCGCAGGTGTTCGTCTTCGACGCGAAGGGCTCCGTCTACCGGCCGAAGGGTGCGCCGGCGACGGCGTGGCCGCGGTTCAACACTCTGGCCGGCAAGGGCAACGACGCCGACTTCAACGGCTACGGCAACCATGGCTACGGCGCCTATGGCGAGAACGTCGGCATCGGCAATCTCGACGACGACCCGCAGCTCGAGATCGTTGTCACTTTCGACAACCACCAGATCAACGTCTTCAACCACGACGGGACATCGGTGCTCGCGTCCCCCTGGTTCCGCAATCGCGACAGCCGCCACAGCGGGCGCCGGCTCGGCTGGGGTCAATTCATCCGCTGGCTGAACCCGGTCGTCGAGGATCGCCACTACCACCAGCACGTCGGCCCCTGGCCGCACCCGAAGACGGACATGTGGCTGCAGTGGACCGCCTCACCGCCCTCGGTCGCCGACCTCGACCGCGACGGACGGAACGAGGTGATCGGGCTTCCGAACGCAGAGATGAAGGAGCCGTACGAGACGCAGGCCTACGCGTTCATGGTGCTCGACGGCGCGCAGAAGGGCGGCGCGCGGTCGGGACGGAGACACGCCGGGTTCGTGACTCTGCCGCTCTCCGGCAAGCCGGCGGTCCGCCCCGACGGCGACTGGTATCCGCCGAGCGGCATCCCCTCTCCCACGGTGGTCGACATCGCCGGCGACCCGCGGCCGGAGATCGTCGCCTCGGTGCCTGACGGTTTCGTCTACGCAGTCGCGCCGACCGGCAAGCGGCTGTGGCGTTACGACTATGCCCGCGGCGCTGCGAAGACGTTCGCCTCGGAGGTCGTGGCCGCCGACCTCAACCGCGACGGAACACCCGAGCTCGTGTTCGGCACCTACGCCCTGACGCCCGGCGCCGGCCGGCTCGTCGTTCTCTCCGCTGCCGGCAAGCGGCTCTTCGACATCCGGCTGCCGCGCCAGGGGAAGAACGGGAACGGCATCGGCGTTCCCGCCGCCCCCTCGATCGGCGACCTCGACAAGGACGGCCGCCTCGAGATCGTGCTGACGACCTTCGACCACGGGATCGACATCTTCCGCGTCCCAGGGTCCGGCACCAACTGCCTGCCCTGGCCGACGGGACGCGGGAACACTCTGCGGAACGGCGCCGGCCCCGCCACCGCCCCCTAGCGGCGCAGCGCTGCGAGTAGCTCCTGGTGACGCCGCTCCTCGTCGCTCGGAGCCTCCTCCTCCGCACCCCGCCCGCCCCGCTGCGCGAGCGCCAGCTGCACCGGCTTGACGATGAAGAAGAAGACGGCGGCGGCGATCGCGACGAACTGGATCACGTCGGTGATGAAGGCGCCGTAGCGGAAGACCGAGTCGTTGATCGTGAAGGTGAGCGAGCTGAAATCGGGCTTCCCGATCACGGCCGCGATGATCGGCATCACGAGGTTGTCGACGAGCGAGTTGATGACGGAGGCGAAGGCAAGTCCCATCACGAACGCGACGGCGAGCTCGATCAGACTGCCTCGCATCAGGAAGTCCTTGAACTCCTGCAGCAACGGCTTCATTGCCTCCTCCTCGGGCCGGGAATCAGGAAGCTGCGAACGTAACGGGTTCAGTTACTGCGCGGCAACGAGGCCGTCACGACGGTGCCGCGGCCCGCCGGGCTGACAACGACGAGCGTCCCACCCGCGGCTTCAGCGCGGTCGCGAAGACCGATCAACCCAGAGCCGGCCGAGGTGTCGGCGCCGCCCAGGCCGTCATCCCGAACCTCGACCCGGACGACATCGCCCGTGCATCCGATCGTGACGGTTGCACTGGTGGCTTCCGCATGCTTGACGACGTTGGTGAGCGCCTCGGAGACGATGAAGTATGCGGTCGCCTCGACATGCCTTCCGAGGCGCTCGTCCGTCACCTCGAACTCCACGGGCAGCGGCAGCCGGGTGCCGAGAGCCCTGAGCGCGCCCTCCAGCCCATAGTCGGTGAGCGCGCCCGGGTGGAGCCCGCGGGCCAGCTCGCGCAGCTCCTCGAGCCCGGCGTCGAGCTCCTCGGCGGCGACACCCAGGAGCTGACTCGCGGACTCGGGATCGGAGCTCCAGCGCTTCTGTGCGGCGCGCACAGTCAGCGCAGCCGCTACGAGCCGCTGCTGGGCGCCGTCGTGGAGGTTGCGCTCGAGCTTCCGGCGCTGCTCGTCGCCGGCCCGGACGATGCGTGCGCGCGATGCCTGTAGATCCGCGCGGGCCTGCGCGCTCGCAACCGCGAGGGACACGAGCTCGCAGAAGGCGCCGAGCCGGACCTCGCTGTCCTCCGGCAGCGAGTCCTCGCTTCCGATCGAGACCGCTCCCCAAGGGGTACCCGCAACCACGATCGGGGCCGTGACCGTCGACCGGTAGCCGCTGCGCAGCATCAGCTCGGCCCACTCACCCGTTCGCCGCGCCCCAGTCGTCGACGCGGGCTGGGATGCCCGTGTCGCGGGCGCGTCCGACCGTCGAGTTCTCGTCGAACAACAGCCGAGTACCCAGCGGAAACGGATCGATCCCGTCCCGGTTGTGGCGGCCGACGATGGTGGCGGTGTCGTCCCCCTCGTAGCGCCAGACCGCCGACGCATTCACCTCGAGCACGAAGGCGCACTCCGTCGACACGGCCATGAAGACGCGCTCTGGGCTCGCCTCCGAGGCGACGAGCGTCGCCACGCGTCGGAGCGCCCGCTGTTCCTGAGCGAGCCTTCCGACCTCGGCGAGCTTCGCCTGCGGGTGCCCCTCCATGGCCGGCTCGCCGCTCTCTGCGCTGACCGCACGGTCGGTGAGGTCGATACCGGACGTGACGAGATAGGCGGGCAAGCCGTCGTCGCCCCTCACCGGCTTGTTCGACCACGCGATCAGGCGCCGGCCGCCGTCCTTCGTCTGCCAGTGCCCGACCTGCGGGCTGGAATGGCCCGTCCGCCAGATGAACGCCAGCACCTCGCGGAACGCCTCCGCCTCTTCGCGCGGGATGACGGAGTCGAAGACAGGACGGCCGAGCACCTCGTCACGCGTGAATCCCGTCGCGCGCTCACACGCATCGTTGAAGAGCATGAAGTTGCCGTCGCGGTCGAGCACGCAGACGAGCGCCTGCGTGGTCTCCGTCAGGACTTCGGCGAACGCGTCGCCGAGCTCGAAGTTGCTGTTGCTCGGCGGGTCGACCATCAATGCGACTGAGACTAGCTCCGAACAGATGATTTGCAATCTCCTGACATGACCGGGATACGGTTCGTGGCAATGCGCACGCTCCTCGCATTGCTGGCCCTCGCTCTCGCCGCTCCGGCGATCGCCGCCGACCTGCCGGCGTCAACCGGGATGGCTCAGCGCGGCAGCCTCAAGGTCGTCAGCCGCGTGCTGTTGAGCCCCACGGGAGGCGAGATGAAGGGCGTCTGGCTCGACGGGAAGGCGACCTGCCTCACCAAGCGCGACGCTGCGGGTCTCGATCCAGATCGACCTCGTCTCGGCGGCGGGCAAGACGACGAGGATCACGCGGGCGCGCACCGGGACGGTCGACAACTGCGCGGAGGGCGGCCCGAACTTCGGCTTCGATCTCAAGCCGCGGGTCTACAAGATGGCCTGCGCGAACGGCCGCTGGAAGCCCGGGCGGTACTCGATGACGGTCAAGACGACCCACGTGCGCTCCGGCCTGATCGCCCAGGCGAGCCTGTACCACCAGATCACCAGAGCCTGCTGACCTAGGCCCGGAGGACCACTTCGAGCGCGGTGCCGCGGCCGGGTCGCGAGCGCAGCGCGAAGCCGCCCTCGATCGTGTCGGCACGCAGGCGCATGTTCTTCAGGCCCTGTCCGGCCGCCGCACCCTCGCCGTCGAAGCCGACGCCGTCGTCCCGGACGCTCACGATCCGCCGCCCCAGCCGCTGGCCGATCCAGACCTCGGCATGGTGGGCGCCCGCGTGCTTGCGGACATTCGCCAGGCCTTCCTGAACGATGCGGAACACCTCGATCTGCTCGTCGGGTGCGAGCAGGATCTCCGGATCGATCTCGATGTCCACGTCGAACGAGCCGTCCGCGGTGAGGAACTCGATGTAGCGGCGGAGTGCTGCGTCGAAAGGAGCCGTCCCACTGGCCGAGGACAGGGCGAGGACTGCGAAGCGCGCCTCCTGCTGGGCGGCCGCAGCTGCCTCCTTCAGCTTCGGCAGCGTCTTGTCGAGCGGTGCGCCCGCCTCGAGCATGCTGGCGTGCGTCGAGACGGCAAAGAGGTACTGCGCGAGGCCGTCGTGGATCTCGCGCGCGACGCGCGCTCGCTCCTCGGCAACGGCACGGCCGAACTCGGCGAAGCTGATCGCCCGCCAGACGCCGACGAGCAGGACGCCGTAGGAGAGCAGCCGGAGAAAGTCACCCTGGGAGATGAAGTCGCTCGAGACGCGCGGGGTGAGCACGTAGTGCAGCTCGGCAAAGAGGGTGAGCGTCGCTCCGAGCGCGAGCCAGCTGTCGAGGTCGTCGCCGCGCCGCCGGTAACGGATGGCGAAGCCGATCACCGCCACGAGCGCGAGGAGGGCGAGGAACGAAGTCGCGACCGTCAGCTCGAACGCGCGGTGACCGTTGCCGGCCGAGTCGAGCAGGCTGAGGCGGGCCCGGAAGCCGTGGAGGGGCAGCCAGATCGCGAAGAGGGCGACGAGCAGCATCGCGATCCCGGCCAGAAGTGCGCGCTTCCTGGCGATGATCCGCGGAGCCGGCACGAGCGGCGCGAGCGCGATCAGCGTCCCGGCGAGGACTCGGGCGCCGATCGAGGCCCAGGCCTCGGGCGCGCCCTGATTCGAGCCACCCAGGACGGGGGCAACGGAGAACGCCAGTGTTCCGATGCCGGCGACGCAGAAGCCGGCCGCCAGCAGCAGGTCGAGCATGCGCCCTTCCACCGAGAAGCGGACGCCGGCGAGGATCGCGACGATCGTCGCGGCCAGGACGACCGCCGTGTCGAGCACGAGCCGGCCCTCGGGCAGCTCGTAGGTGTTGCGGAGGATCGGGTTCGTGAGGAAAAGCGCGGTCGCCGAGCCGAGTAGGGCAACGAGCAGCAGCTCGCCGACGAGCCACGCCTCGAACGTGTCCTTTGGATTCTTCTTCTGCACGTCCCCCTAATCGGCAAGCGAGCGTCTGCCGATGAGAGGGAACGATGTCCGAGAGAATTCTGATCGTCGACGACCACCCGCTGACCCGCGATGCGCTTTCGTCGCTGCTCGGGGCGGGCGGCTTCGATGTGGTCGGCGAGGCTGCGGACGGCGCCGCCGCGCTCGAGCTCGCGCAGTCTCTCCAGCCCGATCTCGTCCTGCTCGACCTCTCGATGCCCGGCCTCGACGGCCTGTCTGCGCTGCCGCGCCTGCGCACAGCAGCGCCGCGATGCGAGGTCGTCGTGCTCACAGCGTCCGGCACCGAGGAAAACCTCCTCGCCGCAATCCGGGGCGGCGCCGCCGGCTATCTGCTCAAGAGCGAGCCGCCGGAGCGAATCGTTGCGTTTCTCCGCGGGGTCGCGAACGGCGAGGCCGCGCTTTCAGGCGAGATCGCGCGCCGACTGCTCGACCAGCTCCGCACCGGCGGCCGGCTCGGCGGCGGCGTTCCGAATCGGATCGCGGATGCCCTTTCGGCGCGCGAGGTCGAGGTGCTGCTGCTTCTCGACGACCACCTTTCGACCGACGACATCGCCAAGCGGCTGTTCATCTCGGAGCACACCGTGCGCTCGCACGTGAAGAGCCTGCTGCGAAAGCTCGGCGTGTCGTCTCGCCGCGACGCGCTCGAGCAGCTCGCCCTCGCCCGCGGCTGACCTCCCTATCCCCCACCGTGGGGGATACGGATCACGAATCGCGGGTGATGAGAAGTCGGCTCTCAGCGACCACTATTAGTTCAAGCGATTCTTCCGAGGAACGCTGCGGCAGCAAAAGTGGTTCGAACGGTCGGCGCGAGCCGGCCGTTCCTATTTCTAAGACGAAAACCCTTGGTGCGCGGCCTCGACGAGCGCCGGCAGCGTCGCCAGGTTGTAGCCCGCCCTCGAGCACGGCCGCGATGCGAGGCGCGAGCGACGCACAACGCTCCGCCAGCTCGCGGAACCCGTCCACCGTCACCTCCATCGACGCGAGCGGATCCTCCTCGTGCGCGTCGAAGCCGGCCGAGACCAGCAGGATGTCCGGCGCGAACGCGCGCACGGCCGGTTCGACGGCACTCTCGAATGCCGCGCGGTAGTCGGCGTCGCCGGCGCCGGCCGAAAGCGGCAGGTTGAGCGTCGTCTCGTCGCTCGTGCCGGGTCCGCCGGTACCCGGATAGAACGGCCACTGGTGCAGCGAGACGAAGAGGACGGAGTCGTCGCCGCGAAAGCTCGCCTCCGTGCCGTTGCCGTGGTGCACGTCGAAGTCGACGATCGCCACCCGCTCGAGGCCGAGCTCCTGCTGCGCGTAGCGCGCCGCAACCGCGACGTTGTTGACGAGGCAGAAGCCCATCGCGCGGTCGGCGAGCGCGTGGTGGCCGGGCGGTCGGACGAGCGCGAACCCGCCGCGGTCCACCGCTTCGAGCGTGATCCCGGCCGCCAGCGTCGCCGCTTCCCACGAGGTCTCCGAGCAGACCGTGTCCGGATCGAGGTGCCCCGGCCGATCGATCGCCCGCAGGAGCGCGAGATATGGCTCGGCGTGAACTCGCGCGAGCTGCTCCTCGCTTGCATGCCGCTCGACCGTCTCGCCGCTCAGTCCGAGCAGCCGGTCCTGGCGCTCGGGATGGTTGCCTGTCGGGTGGAGATGGGCGAGAGCCGGGTTGGTCAGGAGGTCGACAGCGCCTCCAGGCGGCCCGCCAGCCTCCCCAGCCCCCACTCGTCGGCCAGCGCGGCGGCGCGATCCCACGTCGGCTCCTGGTCCTCGAGCGGCGGCAAGGGCGCCTCCGCGTCCATCGTCGCGACGTGCCGGTAGAGCCGGAGCGCGTCGGCCTCGGCAGCGAAGCGGCCCTCGGCGAGCGCAGCTTCGAGCGACCCGTACTGCGCGAGCACAGAGGCCGCCGTCTTCGCACCGACGCCCCGCGCGCCCGGGATCTTGTCGGACGGGTCGCCGCGGAGCGCTATGAAGTCGGGCACCTGCTTCGGATCGACGCCGTAGCGCTCGCGCACCTCTGCCGGCCCGATGCGCGCCAGCGCCCCGCCGCCTTTCTGGGGCTGCAGGACCGAGGTCTGCTCGCTGACGAGCTGGAACGTGTCCCGGTCGCCGCTCGCGACGAGGGCCTTGCCTCCCCTGGCCTCCTCGAACGCGACGCCGGCGGCGAGGAAGTCGTCCGCCTCGTACCCGGCCGCCTTCGCGGCCGCGAAGCCCATCGCCTCGACCAGCTCCGGCGCCAGGTCGAGCTGCTCGAGCAGGTCGTCGTCGAACACGCGCCCGCTCTGGTAGCTCTCGAGCGCCTCGTGCCGGTAGGTCGGCACGGTCAGCGTGTCCCAGGCGACGAGCATGGCGCGAGGCTGCTCCTCCTCCCAGAGCCGGACGAGAAGATTGCCAACGCCGGTGAGCAGCCCAGCGGGTCTCCCGCCGGCGCGGCGGATCGACTTCGGCAGGGCGTGGTAGGAGCGGTGCGCGAACGAGTCGCCATCGACGATCAGGAGCGGCTTCACGCGGATGCCACGAGATCCTCGATCGCGGCCATCAGGCGCTCGGTCGCAACCTGCGGCGCATCCTCACGGCCGGCGAGATCGTCGAGCGGGATCGGCGGGCCGTATGCGACCCGCAGTTGCGCGAGCTTCCCGAGCCGGTCGGTGCCGACGATTCCCGCCGGGACGAGCGGCACGTTCGCATCGAGCGCGATCCGCGCCGCGCCGGTGTGCGCGCGAGCCTCGTACTTCTTCCGCAGCCCCTTCTTCCGCCTCGTTCCCTCCGGGAACATGACGACGATATGGCCCTCGCGGCAGAGCTGCGTGGCAGTGGCCATCGCCTCCAGGTCCGCCTGTCCCCGGCGTACCGGGAACGCCCCCGCGGCCGTCGCAAACTGCTTGAAAGGCGTCCAGAAGAGCTCCGATTTGCCCATGAAGCGGAGATACCGCTTCGGAAAGAGCGTGATCCCGAGCGGCCAGGGGTCGAAGTTCGAATTGTGATTCGCGGCGAGCACGAAGCCGCCGGCCGCCGGCAGATGCTCTCGACCCCGCGCGCGCAGCCGAAACAAGCCCTTCAGCAGCGGCCAGCTGAGGGCAGCAATCAGGAGATACATCGGGCTTGGCCGGGGCGCCATGGTCGCAGTATCCCAACCGGTCGCTAAGGTGGTGCGCCATGTCGGCCAAGAAGCTGGTGATCGTCGAGAGCCCTGCGAAGGCGAAGACCATCGCGGGCTACCTCGGCGACGAGTACGTCGTCGAATCGAGCATCGGCCACATTCGCGACCTTCCGAACCGCGCCTCCGAGATCCCGGAGAGCATGAAGAAGGAGCCGTGGGCGCGCCTTGGCGTCGACGTGGAGCACGATTTCGAGCCGCTGTACGTCGTCGACTCCGACAAGAAGGCGAAGGTCAGCGAGCTGAAGAAGCTCCTGAAGAACGCCGACGAGCTCCTGCTCGCGACAGACGAGGACCGCGAGGGCGAGGCGATCGCCTGGCATCTGCTCGAGGTGCTGCAGCCGAAGGTGCCCGTGCGCCGGATGGTCTTCCACGAGATCACCCGCGACGCGATCCAACGTGCGCTCGGCGAGACCCGCGCGGTCGACCAGCGTCTCGTCGACGCCCAGGAGACGCGGCGCATTCTCGACCGCCTCTACGGCTACGAGGTCTCGCCGGTGCTCTGGAAGAAGGTCATGCAGGGCCTCTCCGCCGGCCGCGTCCAGTCGGTGGCGGTCCGGCTCGTCGTCGAGCGCGAGCGCGAGCGTCAGGCCTTCGTCTCGGCTGGCTACTGGGACATCAAAGGCCTGTTCGATCCCGGCTCGTTCGAGGCCAAGCTCGCCGCGGTCGACAAGCAGCGCGTCGCGCAGGGACGCGACTTCGCCCAGGACGGGACGCTCAAGTCGGCCGATCTGATCACGCTGGACGAGACTCAGGCGCGCGAGCTCGCCGCGGCACTCGACGGTGTCCCCTTTGCCGTCCGCTCCGCGGACGAGAAGCCCTACACGCGCCGGCCGGCGGCGCCGTTCATGACCTCGACGCTGCAGCAGGAGGCGGGCCGCAAGCTTCGCTACACGGCGCAGACGACGATGCGCGTCGCCCAGCGCCTCTACGAGAACGGCTACATCACCTACATGCGCACCGACTCGACGACGCTGTCCGAGTCGGCGCTGCAGGCGGCGCGCAAGCAGGCCGTCGAGCTCTACGGCGCGGACTCGATTCCGGACGCGCCGCGCCAGTACACGCGCAAGGTCAAGAACGCGCAGGAGGCGCACGAGGCGATCCGTCCGGCCGGCGACTCGTTCCGGACGCCGAAGCAGCTCGAGCGCGAGCTCAACCGCGACGAGCTCGCGCTCTACGACCTGATCTGGAAGCGGACGCTGGCCTCGCAGATGGCCGACGCGCGCGGCATGACCGTCTCGCTCCGCCTCGGAGCGACGGCGTCTTCCGGCACCGACGCCGAGTTCTCGGCCTCGGGCACCGTGATCACCTTCCGCGGCTTCCTCGCCGCCTACGAGGAGAGCCGCGACGACGAGGCTGCCGCTCCGGAGGCAGAGGAGCGGCCGCTCCCGCATCTGAAGCCGGGCGACGAGCTGAAGGCCCTCGAGCTCGAGCCGGAGGGCCACGCAACGACCCCGCCCGCGCGCTACACCGAGGCGAGCCTCGTGCAGGCACTCGAGGAGCGCGGCATCGGCCGGCCGTCGACCTACGCCTCGATTCTCGGCACGATCCTCGACCGCGGCTACGTCTTCAAGCGCGGCACCGCACTCGTTCCCTCCTTCCTCGCCTTCGCGGTCACGGGCCTGCTCGAGCAGCACTTCGGCCGGCTCGTCGACTACTCGTTCACGGCGAAGATGGAGGACGACCTGGACGCGATTGCGGCCGGCGACCAGGAGCGCGTCGACTGGCTGCGCCACTTCTACTTCGGCGGCGACGGCAAGGATGACGAGGGACTGCACGCGCTGGTGTCCGACCTCTCCGAGATCGACGCGCGCGCCGTCAACTCACTGCCGATCGGCGAGGGGATCGAGCTTCGTGTCGGCCGCTACGGGCCGTACGTCGAGCGCGGCGACGAGCGGGCAAGCGTCCCCGAGGACATGGCTCCGGACGAGCTCACGGTCGAGAAGGCCCAGGAGCTCCTCTCCGCCCCGACCGGCGACCGCGCACTCGGCATGCACCCCGAGTGGGAGCGCGAGATCACGGTCAAGACCGGCCGCTACGGGCCGTACGTGACCGAGACGCTGGAGGAAGGCGCGACCGAGAAGCCGCGCGCCGCCTCGCTCTTCAAGTCGATGTCGCCGGAGACGGTCACCCTCGAGGAGGCCGTACGCCTGCTCTCACTGCCCCGCACGCTCGGGGTCGACCCGGCCGACGGCGAGGAGATCACCGCACAGAACGGACGCTACGGCGCGTATGTGAAGAAGGGCACCGACTCACGTTCGCTCGAGAGCGAAGAGCAGCTGTTCACGATTTCCCTGGAGGACGCGCTCGCGCTGCTCGCACAGCCCAAGCAGCGCGGCCGCGGCACACCGAAGCCGCCGCTGCGCGAGCTCGGCCCAGATCCGGTCAGCAGCAAGCCCGTCGTGCTGAAGGAAGGCCGCTTCGGGCCGTACGTCACCGACGGCGAGACGAACGCGAGCCTGAGGCGCGGCGACGACCCGGAGACGGTCACGATCGAGCGGGCCGCAGAGCTGCTTGCCGACCGTCGCTCGAAGGGCCCGGCACCCAAGAAAAAGCGCGGCGGCGGGCGACGTTCTGCCGCGTAATCCGACCGAAAGTGCAAACTTTCAGTACCGAGTGGCGTCTTGCTTTACGAGGGCGCACTCAGACGCGCTAACGTCAGTTGCGCGAAAACCGATTTCTGCCCCTCACCGGAATAGACCAAAAGGGCTCCACGTTGGAGCTTGTAACAGCCTCCAGGGTCCGCATGCCTTGGCAACCGCAGGAAAAACAGCTTAAGGTGCGTAAGTTTGTAGCTTCCCCTCGAAGAAGTTCCCGAAAGGACTGACGTTTCTCTTTGACGCAGAATCAGCTGATCGAACTGATTGAGTCGGAACAGGTCAAGGCGCTCGTCGAACGCTCGGAGGAGCGCGGGTTCATCGAGCCCACCGAGTTCGAGGCGTTCGTGCTCGAGCACGACCTGAACGACGAGGAAACGGAACAGCTCACCCGCGAGCTGGAGACGCTCGGCCTGGAGGTCGGGCAGTCGCGCGCCGGCAAGGAGAAGGAAGCGAAGGACGCCGAGAAGGAAAAGGAAGCTGAGCCGGTCGTCGCCTCGGTCGCCACGGGCGCCGCAGACAGCCTCCAGCTCTTCCTCGCCGACGTCGGCCGCCACAAGCTCCTGAACGCCGCCGAGGAAGTCCAGCTCGCGAAGCAGATCGAGCGCGGAGACCTGATCGCGAAGCGGCGCATGATCGAGTCGAACCTCCGGCTCGTGGTGTCGATCGCCAAGGGCTATCGCGGCCTCGGCGTGCCGTTCCTCGACCTGATCCAGGAGGGAACGCTGGGCCTCAACCGCGCGGTCGAGAAGTTCGACTGGCGCCGCGGCTTCAAGTTCTCGACCTACGCGACCTGGTGGATCCGCCAGTCGGTCCAGCGGGCCGTCGCGAACCACGCGCGGACGATCCGCGTGCCGGTGCACGTCGTCGAGCGGCAGCAGAAGCTGTCGCGCGCCGCACGCCGCCTCGAAGTCGAGCTCGGTCGTGAGGCGACGAAGGAAGAGCTCGCTGAGGCGACCGGACTTCCGATCCAGCACGTGGACGAGGCGCTCGGCGCCGCGCACGCTTCCGTCTCCCTGAACCAGACGGTCGGTGCAGACGACGAGGGCGAGCTCGGCGACCTGTTCGCCGACCGCGAGGCCGCCGACCCGTTCGACGAGGCGGAGGAGTCGCTGCGCAAGCAGGGCGTCCGCCGCGCGCTCGACGCGCTACCGGAGCGCGAGCGGCGCATCCTCGAGCTGCGGTTCGGCTTCGAGGGCGAGCCGTGGACGCTCGAGGCGATCGGGCACGAGCTCGACCTGACGCGCGAGCGCGTCCGCCAGCTCGAGGGCCAGGCGCTCTCGCGCCTCGCGGCCCTGCGCGACCTGGCCTCCCTAGCCGCATAAAAGGCCGGCGGGCGGCGAAGCCGCCCCTTTAGGGGTCTTGGGTTTCAGCGCGAACGGGATCCGCGAGAGCGGATCCCGTTCCTGCGCAAAGCAACAGCGCGGCCTCGGCCGCCCTTCGTCGTTCAGGTTTGCTTGCGCTTCTAGAAGGACCCCGGGATACTCCCGCTGAACCCGGGAGCTTTTGAAAGGAGACATTTTGAGGATCAAGTGGCACAGGCTGCTGATGCTGCTCGTCGTCGCCATGCTGGCCGTCGCGGCAGCAGGGTGTGGCGGCGATGACGATGAGGCAGGGGGGACAGGAGCAACAACCGGCGAGGCCACCGGTGAGGCCGGCGGGACGCTGGTCTTCGCGGGTGCGTCCGACCCGGTAGCGCTCGACGGGGCGGTCGTCTCCGACGGCGAGTCGATCCGTGCAATCACGCAGATCTTCGAGACGCTCGTCGCTCTCAAGCCCGGCACGACCGAGGTGGAGCCCGGTCTCGCCGAGAGCTGGTCGGCGGACGACACCGGCAAGATCTGGACGTTCAAGATCCGCGAGGGAGTGACGTTCCACGACGGCGAACCGCTCGACGCCGAGGCGGTCTGCTTCAACTTCGACCGCTGGTACAACTTCAAGGGTCCGCTCCAGAACCCGGGCGCGACCTACTACTGGCAAGTCGTCTTCGGCGGCTTCAAGACCTACAACAAGGACAGCGGCGCGCCGAAGGACAGCCTCTACGCGAGCTGCGAGGCGACAGACGCGACTACCGCGGTCCTGACGCTGACCAAGCCGTCGGCCACATTCATCCCGGCCCTCTCGCAGCAGGCCTTCTCGATCGCCAGCCCGAAGGCGCTGACGGAGTTCAAGGCTGACGAGGGCACGACCGACGCAGACGGCGTCTTCACCCCGACCGGGACGTTCGGCACCGAGCACCCGATCGGCACGGGGCCGCTGAAATTCGACTCGTGGACCCGTAACGACAAGCTCACGCTGGTCAAGAACGACGACTACTGGGGCGACAAGTCGACGATCGACACCCTGATCCTTCGGCCGATCGCCGACAACGCCGCCCGCCTGCAGGCGCTGCAGACCGGCGAGATCCAGGGCTACGACCTGGTGGAGCCGCAGGACATCCAAACGATCGAGGGCGACTCCGAGCTGCAGATCATCGACAGGCCCGCCTTCAACGTCGCCTATGTCGGCTTCAACGTCGCGAAGAAGCCGACCGACGACATCAAGGTGCGCGAAGCGATCGCGTACGGCCTCGACCGCCAGGCGGTCGTGGACAACTTCTACTCCGGCCGTGCCGAGCTGGCGAAGGAGTTCATGCCACCGGAGGTCGTCGGCTACGCGGACGACGTGCCGGAGTACACCTACGACCCGGAGAAGGCGAAGCAGATCCTGACGGACGCCGGCTACACGTTGCCGGTGCCGCTCGAGTTCTGGTACCCGACGGACGTGTCGCGTCCGTACATGCCTGATCCGAAGCGGAACTTCGAGGCGTTCGCCGCGAGCCTGAACAAGTCGGGCTTCAAGGTGACGCCGAAGAGCGCTCCGTGGAACCCGGACTACCTGGGTCGCGCGGACGAAGGCAACGCCGGCAACCTGCGCATGCTTGGCTGGACCGGCGACTACGGCGACGCGGACAACTTCATCGGCACGTTCTTCCAGAGCCCGCAGAAGGCCTGGGGGACGACGACGAAGCCGTTCACAGCGATCGAGAAGCTCCTGAACGACGCTGAGATCGAGACGGAGGAGTCGAAGCGCGAAGAGCTGTACCAGGAGGCGAACCGGCAGATCATGACTCAGCTACCGGGCGTCCCCTACGCGCATTCGAGGCCGGCCCTCGCGTTCGACGCGGGCGTCAAGGGCTACGTCGCGAGTCCGACGACGAACGAGCTGTTCTCGACTGTGACGATCGAGAAGTAGAAAGAGGAGAGCTAGAGTCCGGCGGGCGACATGTTGCGTTTCGTCGTCCGCCGGCTCTTGCTTCTGATCCCGATCCTGCTCGGGCTCTCGCTCCTCGTCTTCTTCTGGATTAGAGCGCTGCCGGGCAGCCCGGCGACCGCGCTGCTCGGCGAACGGGCGACACCCGAGGCGATCGTGGCGATCAACAAGCAATACGGCCTCGACAAGCCGATCTACGAACAGTATTTCGCCTATGTCAAACAGACGGCCGGCGGGAATTTCGGCACTTCGCAGACTTCGCGCCGGCCTGTGACCACCGAGTTCACAGAACGCTTCCCGGCCACGATCGAGCTTGCGCTCTGCGCGATGTTCTTCTCGATTCTCCTCGGGCTCCCGCTCGGCTTCCTGGCGGCGAAACGCTACGGCGGCTTCTTCGACCACTTCAGCCTGTTCGCGTCGCTACTCGGGATCTCGATCCCGATCTTCGTGCTCGCGATCATCCTCAAGTACATCTTCGCGGTGCAGCTCGGGTGGTTACCCACTGTCGGCCGGATGAGCGTCCTGATCAACATCGACCACCCGACCAACTTCTACATCCTCGACGCGATCATCGCCCGCGATCCCGAGGCGCTCTGGGACGTGATCAAGCACCTGATCTTGCCCGCGATCGCGCTCGGCTCGATCCCACTCGCGATCATCACGCGGATCACGCGCGCATCCGTGCTGGACGTCCAGAACGAGGACTACGTCCGGACGGCGCGGGCGAAGGGAGTCGATCCGCGGACCGTGGACACGAGGCACATCCTCCGCAACGCGATGCTGCCGATCGTGACGATCATCGGCCTCCAGGCGGGCCTGCTTCTCTCCGGCGCCGTCCTGACGGAGTCCGTGTTCGCATTCCCCGGCATCGGCACGTGGCTTCTCGAAGCGATCAGGACTCGCAACTACCCCGTGCTTCAGGGCGGGATCCTCTTCATCGCGTTCGTCTTCGTGCTGGTCAATCTGATCGTCGACCTCTCCTACGGGTTCCTCAACCCACGGATCCGCCTCTCATGAGTATTGCGGAGCTCGAAGCGAGAGAAATCGGGCTGGAGCCGCCGGCCGGCGGTCTCTGGAGCGACGCGTGGGCGCGCCTGCGCCGTAACCCGGGAGCACTGGTCGGCTTCGCGCTCGTCGGGTTCTTCGTCGCCTGCGCCCTCCTGGCGCCGGTTCTCGCACCCGAGGACCCGGTCGTCGGCGATCTCTCGCGGCTCGCTGGGAGCTGCTGCCCCGGCCCGTCGGCCGACCACTGGTTCGGGATCGACCAGCAGGGGCGCGACGAGCTCTCGCGGATCCTCTACGGCGCGCGCTACTCGCTCCTGATCGGCATCGTCTCGGTCGCGGTCGGCCTCTCGGTCGGCATCGTGCTCGGCTCTATCGCGGGCTATGTCGGCGGGACCGTCGACAACGTGATCATGCGCCTGACCGACATCATGCTCGCGATCCCCGGCCTGCTGCTCGCGATCGGCATCGTCGCGATGCTCGGTCCCGGCATCTTCCAGATCATGATCGCGGTCGGCGTCACGCAGATTCCGATCTTCACGCGGCTGATGCGCGGCTCGATCCTCGGCCAGCGGGACAACGACTTCGTGCTCGCGGCACGCTCGATCGGCGTCCCGAGGCGCTCGATCCTGGCCTCTCACATCCTCCCGAACGCGATCTCACCCGTAATCGTGCAGGCAACGCTGGCGCTCGCGACGGCAATCATCGATGTCGCTGCCCTCGGGTGGCTCGGGCTCGGGCCACAGGATCCCTCGACACCCGAGTGGGGGACGATGCTGACCGACACAACGCGCTACCTCCAGACGGCACCCCACCTGGCGATCATCCCCGGCATCGCGATCATCATTTCGGTGCTCGGCTTCAACCTGATCGGCGACGGGCTGCGCGAGGCACTCGACCCAAAGCTGAGAGGCCGTGGCTAGAGAGCCCCTCCTCAGCGTCGACGACCTGCATGTTCAGTTCGGTACCGAGCGAGGGCTCGTCTATGCCGTCAACGGGATCTCGTTCGACATCGCCCCCGGCGAGACGCTCGGAATCGTCGGCGAATCGGGCTGCGGCAAGAGCGTCACCTCACTCGCCCTGCTCGGGATCCTCGCGCGGAACGGCCGCGTCACCAAAGGCACCGCAATGTTCGGCGGCCGCGACCTGCTTGCGCTGGACGACCAGGAGCTGCGCTCGGTCCGCGGCCGCGAGATCGCGATGATCTTTCAGGACCCGATGACCTCGCTCAACCCGGTGCTCACCATCGGCCGCCAGATCCGCGAGGCGCTCGAGGTGCACTTCGGCATGGACCGCCAGCAGGCCGACAAGCGCGCGACCGAGCTGCTCGATCAGGTCGGGATCCCGAGCGCGAAGCAGCGCCTCAAGGACTATCCGCACCAGTTCTCGGGCGGAATGCGGCAGCGGGCGATGATTGCGATTGCCCTCGCGTGCGAGCCGAAGCTGCTGATTGCCGACGAGCCGACGACAGCCCTCGACGTGACGATTCAGGCTCAGATCCTCGAGGTCCTGAAGTCCCTCGTCTCCGAGCGCGACACGGCGCTGATCATGATCACGCACGACCTCGGCGTCGTGGCCGGCATGTGCGAGCGCGTGAACGTGATGTACGCCGGCATGTTCATGGAGACCGGCAGCGCCGACCGCCTCTTCTCGCAGCCCCGCCACCCGTACACACTCGGCCTGCTCCAGAGCGTGCCGCGGATCGACGCCGGCCGGCGCCAGCGGCTGCAGCCGATCCCGGGCTCGCCGCGGAACATGCTGAGCGCCCCGAGCGAGTGCCCCTTCGCGCCCCGCTGCCGCTACGAGGTCGAGCTGTCGCGGCAGCAGGTACCGCCGCTCGAGGCGCTCGAGCCCGGTCATCACGTCCGTTGCTTCAACCCTGTGCCGGCCGACGAGTGGCAACGCACGAGGCTCGGCGGGGCGGCGTGAGCGATCCGCTCGTCGAGGTCGACGACCTTCGCGTCTGGTTCCCGATCCGCAGCGGCATCGTGATGGACCGGCACGTCGGCGACGTGAAGGCCGTCGACGGCGTCTCGCTCAGAATCGAGCGTGGCGAGACGCTCGGGCTCGTCGGCGAGTCCGGGTGCGGCAAGTCGACGGTCGGCCGCGCGCTCCTGCGCCTGTACGAGCCGACCGGCGGCAAGATCGTCTTCGACGGCACGGACATCACGCACCTCAGCGAGAGGGAGCTGCGGCCGCTGCGGCGTCGGATGCAGATGATCTTCCAGGATCCGTACGCGTCGCTGAACCCGCGCCACTCGGTCGGCCGCATGGTCGGCGAGCCGTTGCGCGTCCACGGTCGCGGCGGCAAGGGGATCGGCAAGCAGGTGCGCGAGCTCATTCAGACCGTCGGGCTTCCAGCCGACGCAGCCTCGCGCTACCCGCACGAGTTCTCGGGCGGACAGAGGCAGCGCATCGGCCTGGCTCGCGCGCTCGCGCTGAATCCCGACTTCCTCGTCTGCGACGAGCCCGTATCCGCGCTCGACGTCTCGATCCAGGCGCAGATCGTCAACCTGATGGAGGAGCTGCAGCGCGACTTCGAGCTCACCTACCTCTTCATCGCGCACGACCTCGCGGTCGTCCGGCACATCTCCGACCGGATCGCCGTCATGTACCTCGGCCAGATCATGGAGCTCTCCCCCGCGGACGACCTCTACGACAACCCGCTCCACCCATACACGATCTCGCTGCTCTCGGCGATCCCGATTCCCGATCCCGCGATCGAGCGCAACCGCACTTCGATCCTGCTCCAGGGCGATCTGCCCAGTCCCGCGAACCCACCTCACGCGTGCCGCTTCCACACGCGCTGTCCGTACGTCCAGGAGACGCGCTGCCGCGACGACGAGCCGGAGCTGCGGCCACTCGAGGGGCATCTCGTCAAATGCCACTTCGCCGAAGAGATCAAGGCCGGAGAGATTCAGCCGCGCCAGCGCGAGGTGTTCTTCGAGGCAGGGCGCCAGGTCGCAGCGTACGAACCGCCACCCGTCTGATGCTCGTTCTGCGGGTGAAGGAGGGTGAGCTCGAGAGCGGCGGCCAGTGGGTCTACGCGTGGCTCGCGCGCGACGGGGTCGTGTACGTCGGGGCGACGGCTCTGCACCCCGAGACGCGGACGTGGCTGCATCTCCACGACGACAATCCGGAGGTCGGCCGGATGCGCGCACGCTTCCCTGAGCTCGCAGCTGACGAGCTCGACGTACTCGCGGTCGAGCTTCCCGACGGTCTCGACCGGCAGCGGATCCGCCACGGCGCCGTCGCGCTGCTGCGCGAGCGCGGCCTCCTGTCCCCGCGTCAGGTCTGCGACCCGCCGCTCGAGGCCGAGTCCGCAGCACAGACAGACGCCTTCGTTGACGCGATCGCCGCGCAGCTACCCTCGGTCCAATGACCGTCCGGATGCTCCTCTGCTGCTGCTGCCTGCTGCTCGCCCTCGCGGCGGGCTGCGGCGGCACGAAGACTGTGACGGTGACCAGGACGGTCACGGTCGACAGCACGGCAAAGGAAGGCGTGGGACCGCCGGGCGAGACCGTGCAGTTCGGCTACATCAAATCCCTGACGAAGAAGGGTTCGAGCTACGAGCTCCGCTTCGACCCCGCGGTATTCCTCAGCGGCGAGACCGCGAACGTTGCGGCGGCAGAAGACAAGGCGGTGGAGCCCGGCGAGCCGGTTCCCAACGACCACTACGTCGTCGACGAGGGCCATCGCCTCTTCACGTACCGCGTGCCGCCCGGCGCCAAGCTGACGGTGGTGGTGGGCGGCCCCAAGAACATTCCGATCACGGTCGCGGAGCTGGCACGGATCGCCGCCGGCGAGCAAACGGCGCCCTGGTTTCCGATCGCGAGCGGCTTCTGGCTGCGTGCCCATCTCGACACGGTCGTCTCGCTCGACCAGCAGTACCGGCCCTAGCATGGTCGCGGACTCCTTCCCGCTCTGGGCTTTGCTGCTTCCGATTCTGTTCGGCGCGCCCTGGATCGTCGCGATCGTCTGGTTCCTGCGACAGACGCCACGGGACGACGAGACGCCGCCTTCGATGGCGGAGCGCGCGCAGCAGCGGCTCTGGAGCAGCTAGGCGGCGACGACCGCCCTCGGCTCGACGATCTTGTCGACGAGGCCGTACTCGACCGCTTCGCCCGGTGTCATGAAGCGGTCGCGGTCGATGTCCAACATCACTTGCTCGAACGGCTGGCCGGTGTGCTTGGCGAGGATCTCGGCCATCCGCTTCGTCATCGCCAGGACTTCGTGCGCGTGGATCTCGATGTCCGCCGGCGTGCCGCGGTAGCCGGCCGAGCCCTGGTGGATCATCACCTTCGCGTTCGGCAGCGCCATCCGCTTCCCGGCCGCGCCGCCCGCGAGGATCATCGCCGCCGCGGACATTCCCATCCCGACGCAGATCGTCGAGACGTCCGGCTTGACGTACTGCATCGTGTCGTAGATCGCCATGCCCGCATACGCGGAGCCGCCCGGCGAGTTGACGTAGAGGCAGATGTCCTTGTCCGGGTCCTCCGACTCGAGGAAGAGCAGCTGCGCGGCGATCACGTTCGCGATCTCGTCGTCGACCTCCCGGCCGAGGAAGACGATCCGCTCGCGCAGCAGGCGGGAGTAGATGTCGAACGAACGCTCGTGGCGACCGTCCGCCTCGATGACCATCGGAATCAGAGGGCTCACGCGATGCTCCTTCCGGTAATGTGCAACCAATCGGTTGCAACACTATATGCAACCCATGGGTTGCGCGTGAGAGGAGACGGTCGTGGAGGTGACGCGCGAGGTCGTGCTCGAGGCGCCGGTCGAAGAGGTCTGGGAGGCGCTGACGGATCCCGAGCAGCTCGAGGAGTGGTTCGCAAACGACGTCGAGCTCGACCTGGAGCCCGGCGGCGACGGCGTCTTCCGCTGGGACGACGGCGAGGAGCGTCACGCGGTCGTCGAGGAGGTCGTCCCCGAGCGCCGCTTCACGTTCACGTGGGACGACGAGGGCCGCGTCGAGATCGAGCTCGAGGAGGTCGAGGGCGGCACGCGCGTGCTCGTCACCGAGACCGCCGGCGCCGGCTGGAGCACAGCGCTCTCCCTGCGCGCACTGGCGTTCGCGCACGCTTGAGCGACATCTTCGACGCGCTCGCCGACCCGACGCGCCGCCACCTCGTCGAGGCGCTGGCGCAACGGGAGGCCTCGGCGACCCAGCTCGCCTCCGAGCTGCCGGTGACGCGGCAGGCGGTGGCCAAGCACCTGGTCGCGCTGCGGGAGGCGGGGCTCGTCGACTCGCGCAAGAGCGGCCGCGAGACGCTCTACCAGCTCAACCCCGCGCCGCTCGACACGGCGGTCGCGTGGATCGCGAGTGTCGGCGGCGAGTGGGACGCGAGACTCGAGCGGCTTCGCGGCCACCTGCGAGCCCCCGCGTCGTGACTGAGCTCTACTGCTCGGTCGACGTGGCGCCGCTCCACGCCGAGCCGGACCCGTCGTCGGAGCAGGTGACGCAGGCTCTCCGCGGCGAGCCGCTGACGGTGGCGGAGCGTCGAGACGGCTGGGCGAAGGTGACCACGGCGTACGGCTATCCGGGCTGGGTCGAGGCGTCGGCGCTCTCCGAAGAGCCGGCCGGCGACTGGCCGCCCCCGGTCCGCGACGGCGATCCGGTCGAGGAGGCGCGCGCGTACCTCGGCGCTCCGTATCTCTGGGGTGGGATGAGCGAGCGCGGCATCGATTGTTCAGGACTTATCCACATGTCGTGGCGCCGGCTCGGGAGGCTCGTCCCGCGCGATGCCGACCAGCAGTCCGAGACGGCGCGAGAGGTGGACGAGCCACGGTACGGCGACCTCGCCGTGTACGGCCGCGAATCGGTCACGCACATCGCCTTCTGGCTCGGCGAAGGACGCATCCTGCACGCCGCCGGCAGCCGCGAAGTGGTCGAAGAAACGGAGCCGGAGGCCCTGCGGGAGATTCGCAGAGGTTTCGTGCGGATCGATCCCTCCATCGATTTACCTCATTCGAGCTAAAGGAGGGTGTGAAGTAGGCCGATATCGGGGTCGTGGACGCTGCTGAGCGCAAGGAGATCCTGAACCGCTATATGGACCACAGTCGCCGCTTCGAGGCGGCTGCGGCACGGCGGTCGAACGGCAACGCCGAGGTGATTCCGTTCGTCGCTCCGATGCGTGAGCTCGAGCAGGAGCCGACGATGCGTGAGATCGAGGTGCTCCAGCTCGTTGCGGACGGTCTCGTGAACCGCGAGATCGGCCAGCGCCTCTTCCTCTCGGAGGAGACGGTCAAGTCGCACGTGCGCCACCTGCTCGCGAAGCTGCAGGCCCGCTCCCGGGCCCATGCGGTCGCCGTCGGCTATCGCCGCGGCATCATCGCCTAGAGCGCTCAACCTTCAGTCCGGCCCAGAAAAGCGAACCGCCCCCCGGGTGGCGTACCTCGGAGGGCGGATCGAATTCTTGGTGGGCGAGCTGGAGCCTCGGTTATCCGCACTTCCCACACCCTGTGGAGAACCCCCCTAACGAGGGATGCCATTCGGGCGTCAGAAAAGCGCAGGATTCGTCGGCTTCTACCAACCCTTGCTGCCGCCCGCGATAGCGGCGCGGCACGCACAAGGCGAGCAACTGACTTGACGCAGATGACCTCCTCGTAGGGGACTGACGGCACCCGTAGCTTATACCCCTTTCGGGGGAGGATGCAATAGCTTTGAAAAGATTTACTCAATTGGACGCAAGACTGCTCGCAATTTCAGTCGTCGGGCCGGCTGTCCTGTATGCTCGCCGGCGTCTGGCGGCCGCGTGATGGCCTAGTCTGGTCCTGCTTGGCTACTCGGTTGAGGCACCGTGGGTGGTCGCTCGTGCTCGGCCGCGGTCGCGGCGATGGCCGAGCGCGCGACCGTGCAGACTGAGCTCCAATCTCGAGGAATCGATCTCGCTGCTGCCAACGCTCTTCGCAGCGGTCCAGTTCGGCCCGCTTGAGGCAATGATCGTGGCTGCCGGCTCGATGCTCTGGGACCTCCGCCCGGCGCATGACCAAGAAGAGCCGTACAAGAAATGGGCTGTGTACACATCTAGCCGCTCGCTGATCGCGTGCGGTCACCGCTCTTTGCTGGCGTCGCTATACCATGGGCGGAGGCGGTCTCCAGGGCATCGCTATGGCCACATTCGGCGGCGCATATGTGCGTTGCGCACTGTCGCTCGATGTCGCTTTCGCATCCCTGACACTTCAAGATTCGCGGCCGCGTCACGAATCGCGATTCCGAAGGACGATGGCCCCGCTGTTTCGCGGCATTTCCGCTCTACGCCCCTCGTTGTCGTTCTTGGCTCTTCGGATACGAGCATTACTCGCTGGACATCTGTCGCTGTTCTTCGCGCCGGGACTCGCAGCGCCAAGAATTCTTCGCTCTCTACCAGGATCAGCGAGATGCTGGCGGAAGGGCTTGAGGCGCCAACCGACAGCCTTGAACGCGCGAACCTCTCGTTCGCCACAGCGCTCGTCACGACGCTCGACGCACGAGACCGCTATACGGCGGGTCACTCGGCGGCGGTCGCGATCTACTCGCGGGACATCGCCACACGGCTCGGACTCTCCGAGACGGAGCAACAGGAGTCCATCTCGCAGGCCTTGTCCACGACATCGGCAAGATTGGGCTGCCCCAGGCTTGCTCGAGAAGGAAGGACCGTTAACTCTGGAAGAGCGCCGCGTCATGCAGACGCACTCCGAGATCGGCGAGCGAATTCTCGCCAAGGTCGATGACTACAGCGACATCGCCGACGATCGTTCGTCACCACCACGAACGCGTTGATGGAAATGGCTACCCGGACGGTCTGACGGAGAATGAAATCGCCGCTGCTGGCGCGGATCATTGCCGTGGCCGACGCATACAACGCGATGACCTCCGACCGCCCCTACCGGGAAGCGATGCCAAGCCGCGTGGCGCGGATGCGGCTCGCACAGGCTGTCGGTTCGCAGTTCGATACCTCGGTTGTTGCGGCTTTCGAGGCGATTCTCGCGACTGCCGACGAGCATACCGGTTGGGCTTAGACCGGACTTCGACTTTTCCAATCGGTGAACCGACGTGATTGGCAATGGCGGGCGTGGCGTAGATTCATCGACGCAACTGAGCCGCACGCATCGCAGCCTCGGCTCGAGACTTTACACCGAGCTTCTCGAAGATATGCCTGACGTGCACCTTTGACGGTGACAGGGCTGATGAAAGAGCGTCTCGCCGATCTGGGGTTCGATAGCCCGCGAGCGACAAGGGCAGAACTTCCTTCTCACGCGGAGACAAAGCGAGAACGGAGTGGTCGGGAGGCGCTTCTCCACCTTGCAGATCGCAGCATCACCAGCGAGCGTAGAGTACACGCGTCAAGATCGGAGTGCGATCTCGGATCCGGTCAGAAGCGATACGACGATCTCCGGGACAGCCTCGGTACGCCGTTACGAAAGGCATCGATCGATGCCCGCGCGGGTCGCCGCGAGCGAGCGCGACCGGGCCTCGCGACAGCCCTTCGTCGTAGTCAGAGTTCCGGAAGGCGACTATCGCCCGCGCACAGTGCGGCCCGCGATCCGTTGCTCCGACCTATCGAATGATGCTCGCCGATCTCTGCAAGCTGGCGGGCACGCTCCATGTCCCTGTCCCGCCAGACGCAACAGCGTAGCACTACAGAGCTCGGCGTACATTGCCGGGGCAATTCGTCGCCAGGATCGCGGGGAAGCGGTCTGCTCAACGCAAGTTCGAACGCTCCTTGCGCACGTAAAGCCGGTCCGTACAGCCTGAGTAATGTGATCGAGCCGTTCGGTCACCAACGAAGTTGGCTCGTTCGCTCGGCCTCGGATCTAAGGACTCTTCCAGCAATCGAGTACTCACGCAGGCCGCCACTCGCCAGCGCGCGGAACGATCAGCGCGTACGGAATTACGAAGTCGAGGTCGAGAACCGGTCCGCCTCGTCGAATTGCTCCTGGGTGAGCTCAGTGCTTCGGCGTAGTAGCCGCCATGGCAGCCAGCGTCATAGCCGAGAACGTTCCTGAACGATGTCGCGTGCCACTGGATCAGCTACGTGCAATAGCTGGCGCATCGCGCGACCGCTCCTCGAGCGCAATCGATAGCCCAAAGTGGCCTCCAGGTTTATCTTCCTGTCCTCGAAGATCACTCGGTCATGAGGCTCCAGCGCCTCGGCGGGTCCGAGCAGACCGAAGTAACTCAATCGCGTGCTCCTCGAGTTCGAGTTCGATTGCGGCCGCGAGCTCCCCGTACATCAGCGATCCGGCGAAGCTCCGGACTCACGGTCGATTGCCCCGCACGCCTGGGTGTAGCTGAGAATTCGCCTCATCCTCTCGCGAGGCGGCATGAGCCGCCCGGCCCGCAACCAATATACGCACGAGCTGGCGAAGTCGTCGCTCGACTGCGCATCGCGCGCGGCGAGCGAAGCCAAGGCTCTCAGACTCGTGGAACCGCCCTTCGCGAAATGCGAGCTCGGCCGCTGCAAGACGGACGGCGGCGCGTCTGCGGGGCGTTGCTCATCCAGTTCCTCAATGTCGCTGTGCGCCCGGAGCTCAGCATTCGCCAGCGAAGACTCGATGAGCTGGTAAGCTCAGTCTCTCTGAAGCGCTCGATGATCGAGAACGCCTCGTCCCATAGCTCTGCTCATTAACGTTCTCGCGACCGCACGAGACGTTCATGCAGCTTGCTCTCGGGACTCCTCGCGTAGCTTCTGCTCGAGAAATGACCTCAGCAGCGGGTGCATCTCCAGGCTACCGTCCGCGCGACTCCGTAGAGAACCCTCGTGTCCACCGCTACTCGGATCACTCGTTCCGCCTCTTCAGGTCGAAGCGCGACGAGAGCCAAGTCTCCGCCCCGCTACGTCGTAGAGAGCCATTTCGCAGAGTGCTCGCCTCGTCCGGCGATCTATTCGCCGATAGATCTCTTCTGCGAAGAAGTTGTACAGATGGGGCGCGGCGCTGAGTCGGGAGGTGGAGCAGCGCCTGACATCGCGCAAAAGCGAGGACCGCCGGCCAGCCTTGCGCCAATCTACAATTCCGCGGATCCACATCCGACGACCGGCCAGCAGGTCTCCACGAGCCTCATCGTCAGTCATGGCGAGCGCCGGTCGATCAAGCTCGAAGACCTCTCCGTACAGGATCCGCCGCGACGAAGCCCATGTTGGGCCGGCGTCGAGTGAAGACTAACATGTTGAGCGGCGCCGCTAACAAGAGCCTTCGACGAATCGCTCCGCCGCCCGAGCATCCGCAATCGCGTGGTAGTCATCAATGACGAGCCACGATCCAGCCGGCCAAGCCGACCAGATCCGCAGCCAGCATCCCTGCTAGCACACTACCTCCTCGTCCGCTCGACGCGTCACCGGCAAGCGCTCCAGCAGCGCGCCGCCACTGCCCGGCACGACCGCTCGGCAATTTGGTCACGAGCCGTGCCGCCAGCGCGGCCACATCTGTCGAGGCGGACGTGCCCGTATACCAGGCCGCTTCGTTGTCCTCGAGCCATTGCTGAGCGAGCGTCGTCTTGCCGTATCCCGCCGGCGCGACAAGCATCTTGATCCTCCCTGGCCGCAGTCGAGCATGCGAATGAGCATCGTGGGCGTACGACGATGCGGTGTCGTCCGATCGGCGGCTCTGGTTGCGCTGCCCTCGTCCATAGTTAGTGACGGGTGCCGCAATCCCGAACTCGGAGCGTATCTCGCTTCCGCCCTGTTGAATAGGCGCGCCCGCGATCCATGGGACCGCGGGCGCGCTGCCGTCAGCTCCCCAGCCCCGGAGGGCCGAGGTTCCCCGGCCCCGGAGGGCCGAGGTCTTGTGCGAGAGGGTCGTCCCCGGTCAGGCTCCGATACGCGATCGGAAGCTGCCGACGACGACGCACACCGAGCTTCTGCCGAAGCACGTCGCAATGCGCCTTCACCGTTCTGGGGGAGATCCCGAGCCGCTCTCCAACTTCGTCGTTCGAGCAGCCGGCGGCGATGAGGACGATCACTTCGCGCTGCCGGTCAGTGATCGATGGGTGCCTCTCAGCCGTTGCGTTCGCCATGGCACGAGGCTACGGCCGCCAGCCCGTAACGCACCATTGACCGGCGGGTGTAACCCGGGGCGTATCCTCGGCCGCGTGCTCGCGCTCGACCACATCCAGCTCGCCGCCCCTCCCGGCTGCGAGGAGGCCGCGCGCCGCTTCTTCGGCGAGCTGCTCGGGCTGGAGGAGATCCCGAAGCCGGAGGCGATCCGGGCGCGCGGCGGCGTCTGGTTTCGCGCCGGGCAGCACGAGCTCCACATCGGCGTCGAGCCGGGCTTCGCTCCGGCGCGGAAGGCGCACCCGGCCTTCCGGGCGGACGGCTACGACGAGCTACGCGAGCGGCTGCTGGCCGGCGGCGTCGAGGTCACCGACGACGAGGCGATCCCCGGTGTCCGCCGCTGCTTCGTCGCCGATCCGTGGGGCAACCGGATCGAGCTGATCTCAGCCGAATAGATCGCGAGTGCCGTCGCCCGCCAGCTCGGCGGCCGTCTTGCCCTCGTCTGACTTCAGCGACGGGTCGGCGCCCGGCCGCGAGCAGCGCCTCGGCGCTCTCGCGATCGTCGTTGTTGGCGGCAGAGTGCAGCGGCGTGAAGCCGCCGTCCTGGGCCGCGTTCGGATCGGCGCCGGCCTCGAGCAGGAGCTTCACGATCCCGGAGTGCGAGCCGGCGGCGGCGCTGTGCAGCGGCGTCACGCGGATGCTCTCGTTGCGCGCGACGACCTCGACCTCCGCCCCGCGCTCGAGCAGGATCCGGGCGGCCCCCTCCTGGCCGAAGAACGCGGCGTAGTGCAGTGGCGTGAAGCCGTCGGACGACCAGTTGCGGGCGAGCTCCGGCTCGGCGTCGATCAGCTCCTCCATCCCGTGCGTGCGGCCGGTGGCAGCTGCGTCGAAGACGTCGAGCGCCGGGTTCGCGTTGAGCAGGCGCTCTGCAAGGTCGGCCTTCCCGTTGTAGAGGGCGTGCAGCACCGGCGAGAGCCCCGCCTCGTTTCGCGTCTCGGCGAGCTCCGGCCTGAAATCGACCAGCTCCTGCACGGCGTCCTCGTCGCCGGCGGCGATCGCCTCGAACAGCTTCTCGGTCACGGCCTGACTCTACGCACGCAGGATGGGCCTCGTCAGGCAGGTCGGACCGCCGTCGCCCTTGCGGGAGATCTCGTCGCCCTTGTACGTCACGACCTCCACCCCGGCCGCCTCCATCCGCCGGCGCGTCTCGTCGTTCCCCTCGAGCGCGAGGGCGCGCCGGGGGCCGAGCGCGAGGACGTTCGGGCCCATCGTCTCGAACTCCTCGTCCGGCACCTCGACGATCTCGATCCCGCGCTCGTCCAGCAGCTCGAGCAGCCGGACCGGGGCGAGCCGCGGGTAGACGAGCGCGAGATCGTCGTCGAGCGGCGAGATCAGGCTCATCAGGTGCATCACCTCGGCGCGGCCGTTCCAGTGCGGCAGGTCGTACGAGAGCACCCTGGCGTCCGAGAAAGCCCGCGCGAGCTGCTCGACGCCTGCGGCGTTCGTCCGGTAGCCGCGCCCGACCAGAAGCGTCTTGGGGTCGAGCCAGAGCGTGTCGCCGCCGTCGATCGTCCCCGGCCCCCTGATCACGCTCACGACCGGAACGCCGGCGCGCTCGAGGGCGGCCTCCAGCGCAAGCGGCTCGCCCAGGCGCCCGTCCTTGCCCGGGCGGAGGAGCACCGCGCCCGCCTCGCCGACGAGCACCGGGTCGTAGGTGTAGATCGCGTCGGGGTTTCCGCGCTCGCCCTCGGCGACGATCACCTCCGCGCCGGCGCGCTCGAGGATCTCCCGCAGAGCCTGGTGCTCGGCCGCCGCAGCGTCGACGTCGGGCGCGGCGCGCCAGCCGTACTCCTGCCAGTGCCTGGCGTCGGCCGCCTGGGGCGGGCGCACGAGCACGCGCCGGAGCGTCGCGGTCATCGAACGGGCGCCGTAGGCGGTCATGGCAGCGCAACGCTAGCTCACTGCAGCGTGGCACTTCGAGTGCGTCGTCGGCGCATCATCCCCACGTGGGGATCTACCACGAGGGAAACCGCACCTTTCAGGATCGATTCGATACGCGGCGGCTGGCGGATCGGATCGAGGAGCGCATCGTGCACGACGCGATCGACGACGACGACCGCGCGTTCATCGAGGCGCGCGACATGTTCTTCCTCGCCACGGTCGACGCGGACGGCGCGCCGCAATGCTCCTACAAGGGCGGCGAGCCGGGCTTCGTGCGCGTGCTCGACGAGCAGACGATCGCGTTCCCGAGCTTCGACGGCAACGGCATGTACCTCTCGCTCGGGAACATCGCCGAGACTGCGCGTGTCGGCCTCCTCTTCGTCGACTTCGACGGGCAGAAGCGGCTGCGCCTGAACGGCATCGCCTCGATCGACCCGGACGACCCGCTCCTCGGCGAGTACCCGCGGGCGCAGTGCATCGTCCGGGTCCGCGCGACCGAGGTCTTTCCGAACTGCCCGCGCTACATCCACAAGCTGCAGCTCGTCGAGCGCTCGCGCTTCACGCCGCGCGCCGACTGCGAGCCGCCGGTGCCGGACTGGAAGCGCCGCGAGTGGGCCCGCGACGTGCTCCCAGCCGGCGATCCGGCGAACGACTAGCTCGGTGCGACCTCCGACGAGGAGAGCCGCTGGTAGAAGAAGCCGGCGAGGAGGAGCACGGCGCCGACCGCGAGGAACGAGAGCGCCCGGCTGACCGAGCTCAGCGTGCTCAGGTCGTAGAGGAAGAGCTTGCCGAGCGCGAGCGCGAAGAGCCCGAGTGCAGCCAGCCTCAGCACCTGCAGCCCGCGGCGCAGGCCGATGAGGAGGGCGGTGAAGGCGACGATGCCCCAGAAGGCGCTGACCGCGGTGTGCCCGCGCTGGAACTCGGTCTTCTCCCCCGCCGTCGAGAGCGCCTCGGCGGCACCGAGAATCGCGAGCGAGGCGGCGTAGAGCCCGAGCACGGCAAGCGTCCACACCAGCGCGCGCTTCGCGGCCTCGACGCTGTCGTCGATCCACCGGTCGAGCTCGTCCCTGGCCTCGAAGCGGCGCAGCGAGAGGAGCAGCGCGGCGAGCGCCGCGCCGACGAGCAAGAGCGCCGGAACGCCTTCGGCCGGGAGGCTGCTCGCGTGCACGAAGTCGCCCGGCTGCGCGAGCTCGTCCAGCGTGTATGCGCCCGCAATCACCGTGAGTGCCGTCGAGGCGAGCCAGAGGCGCGGCTCCGCCAGCAGCCGGCCGAGCACAGCTGCCGCGATCGCGCCGCCGGCCAGTGCAAGGACGAGCCAGGTGCCGTCGAGGAGGTCGACGGACGCGACGGCGCTCGAGGACGGCGCCCGCGACCCAGAAGGACGTCGCGAGCTCCCGCTTGCGCCAGACCGCGGCAGCCACGAGGAGATGAGCCGCCGCCGCAACGAGCAGCCCGTAGCCGAATCGATCCTCCGAGAGCAGCTGGTAGGAGGCGACAGCCGGACAAGAGCGCGCTGAACGCGACGGCGGCCGCGGGAATCGACCGGCAGCGGCCGCGAGGCAAGCAGGCCGTGGAGCAGCGCAGCAGAGATACAAGCGCCGGCGAGGATGAGAGCCGACCAGCCGCTGACGTGATCGAGCTCGGCCACCGTGAAGGTCGCGAACGCGGCGATCGTGCCACCGAGCACGGCGAGTCCGCCGACCTCGAGCAGCTGCGAGCCGCGGACACCGATCGCGAGGAGAACCAGGGCGACGAGCGACCACAGCCCGGTCACCGCGACGTGCCCCCAGTCGAAGGCGGGCTCGATGTTCATCCAGTCGAAGAGCTCGAGCAACGAGAGCGACGCGGCGTCGACCGCGAGGACACCGGCGAGTGCCAGCGAGCCCAGGGAGAGGACCCGGCGCTGAGCGTGGAGGTCCTCGACGAGCTCTCGGACGAACGACGGCATCGCGTCGAGGCCGCGTGGCGGCGGCCACGAGCGGGCGAGCCAGCCCGTAGACCGCGGCTCCGGCCGCGACGGCGAGCAGCGCGGGCACGCCGGCCAGGTGGTCGCCGAACCGCGTGAAGAGCAGATCGGGCTCGGCCTCGAGCAGCGAGCGTGTACGCAGTCGCGAGGATCGAGGTAGGCGAGCGCGAGCAGCTGGAAGCGCGAATCCGCAAGGCGTCGGCCGAGCCACGCGAGCATGGCGGTCTCGGCTGCCCACGCGACGACGAGGGCCGGCCCGTCGAGGAACTGTGCGAGTGCGACGGCAGTCAGCGCAGAGCCGGCGGCGATGGCGAGCGCCGACAGCTCGGCCTCGCGCCGCCAGGCGGCTGCTGCGACGGCGCTGTAGATCGACGGCGGCGGCGGCAAGGGCGATTCCGCGCGCGTCGCCCTCGAGGAGGATGAAACCGGAGAACAAGGTGAGGGCCACGTTGCCGCCGGCGTACGCGCTGGCGATGGCGTCGAGCCGCGGTCCCTCCGAACGCAGCTGCCTCACGATCCCGGTGCCCAGGTACAGCAGACCGAAGATGGCCGCGACGACCAGGACGCGGGCTTGCGCCGGCTCGCCTTCCTGGTACACCAGCGTCAGGAGCTGCGGCACGCTGACCGCACCGGCGACGAGGAGCAGACCGTCCCAGCGCCGGTGGATCCCGACGATCGCGGCGCCGAGGAAGACGAGCGCCACGAAGCTCGTTCCAGTGGCCGTCGACGGATCGTCGATCAGCGCGAAGACCGGCACGAGCATCGCGCCGATGAGGCCGAAGGCCGCCACGATCTCCGACGACCAGTTGAGCGACAGCGCGACAGCGATGGCGGCGATTCCCGCTGCCAGTGCCAGAGCCACGAGCGGCGGCACCAGCTCATAGCGAGCGGCGGCAAAGAGCAGCGTCGCGTAGCCGCCGGCGATGCCGGCGCCGACCGCGGTGACCGACGCGTAGAGCCGTCCGTAACGAGCGTGCGCGAACACGCCGGCGGCGAAGAGGAGTGCCGACGCGATCGCGCCGAGCACAACCCGCTCGACGGGGCCGATCCAGCCGTTGCTCGCGGCCAGAGCGAAGAAGAAGATGACGCCGAGCAGCGTCACGACGCCGCCGGCGAGCGCGAGCCCGCGCGCCCCCAGCAGGTCCGCCGCCTCGAGCCTGGGCACCATCACCTCGCGGCTGAAGAAGGACGGCTCGCGCGGCTTCGGCGGCAAGGGGGGCCGGCGTGCCGGCGCCGGGCGCGTGACGGTGACCGGTGCGCGCGGGGCGCGTGGGTGGCGCCACGCGAAGTGGTGTCGCCTGGGGCGTTTCTGCGCGCGTCAGCTCGGCGCGGAGATCGAGCATCTCCTGGTTGAGCCGACTGAGATCGCGCTCCATCCGATCGAGTCGTTCCAGAATCGTGCTCATGCCGTTCCTTCCTTCTTGTCCTCGCGCGGCTTCAGCTCGACGTGCAGGTCGCAGTCGAGCGCGTCCGCAATGCGGAGGAGGGTGTCGATTCGCGGTGGCCGTCCGCCGCTCTCGAGCCGGGCGATCGCCGACTGCGTCGTCCCGACGAGGCCGGCCAGCTCGCGCTGGGAGAGTCCCCGAGCGACCCGGCGTTCAGCCAGGTCATTGGCGATCGCGGCGAAGAACCAGTCCTTGTCGGTGCCCGCAAGCCGTGCTCTCAGGCGCTTCGCGGGGGCGCTGGCCTTCTTCTCGCCGTATCGCATATTTGCGATCATAGCGAGATTGCTATCGCTGTCAAGCCCCGTTCGAGGGGCCGCGTTTTCAGCCGGCTCGACGCAGCTGCTGCGCGGTGCGGTCGTGCTCGATCGAGCCGGGCTCGAGCCGCTCGAGTGCGTCGTGCAGGTACGCCCGCGCCTGCTCGTCGTGCCCCTGGCCGCTCTCGAGCGTCGCCCATGTTCGCGAGCACCCGGCCTGCGCCGTGACTGTCGCCGAGCTCCGTCAGGAGCGCGACCGCCGTCTCGTACGAGTCGAGCGCGCCGGCCTCGTCGCCCATCCGGGCCTGCGTGAGACCGATCCCGTTCAGCGTCAGAGCCTCGCCGCGCCGGTCCCCGAGCGCCTGGAAGAGCTCGAGCGCCTGCTGACCGACCTCCAGCGCCTGCTCGAACGTGCCCTCCTGGCGCAGGCTCGCTGCCTGCTCGTTGAGTCGCATGGCCTCGCTCTTGCGTCGGCTCTCGGCGAGGTCGCGGCGCACCGTCTTCGCTTGCGACTCGACCGCGGTCACAGCTGCTCCGCCAGCGGCGACCACACGCTTGGAACCCGCCGCCGCGAGCCCGCCGGCAGTCGCAGCAGCATGTCTCCCGGCGCGCGCCGCTGGCTCAGCGCGTCGACGGGCGTTGAGGCGCAGCCCTTGCCAGTCGATCCGCACGACACGAGAGGAGGCTGCGTGGAAAGCGCTGACCGTCGCCGCCCCCGCAGCGCGCGCTCGTCTGGCAGCCCGGCTCGCGCTCAGGCGTAGCGCCGGCACCACACGGCGTCCCTGGAGGCCGATCGCAGCGGCTCCCACGAGGCCACCGACGACGATCACCACGAGCAAAAGGCTGAAGCCGATCGTGACGAGGAAGGCTCCCCAGAACACACCGAACGCGGCAATCGCAGCAAGACGTCGCTGATTGCGAGAGAGCTCTCGAGACATGGTCCCCCCTTCTGCGGACGCCGGGAAGGCTAGAGGATCAGGCGGCGGTTGCGCGCCAGCGCGGCAAGGACGGCGTCGACGTCGTCCTCGGTGTTGTAGAGGTGAAGCGAGATGCGAACGCTGGAGGCGCGCTCTGAAGCGACGATCCCGTCCGCCGCGAGCGCGGCCACGAAGGCGGGTGCGTCCGTCGAGCGGACGCAGACCAGCGGCCCGAAGGGTTGTGTCGCCACTTTCGCCCCGAGCTCGTCCAGGCCGGCCATTAACCGCGCGACGAGGCCGCGGACGTGCTCCTGGATCGCCGGCACGCCGACCTCGCTGATCAGTCCGACCCCGGCGACGCCCGCGTAGATGTTCGGCACCGGCGGCGTCCCGGCGTCGAACCGTCTCGCGCTCCGGTGAGGCCGGTAGCGCTCGATCTGCATGTCGAAGACGTTCTCGTCCGCGAACCACCCCGTCTGTACCGGCATGAGCTCCTCGACCAGCCCCGGCCGCAGCGCCATGAACGCGAGGCCGGCCGAGGCGAGCAGGTACTTGACGGTGCCGCCGACGACGACGTCCCCGGCCTTCGCCGCCTCCAGTGGCAGCGCGCCGATCCCCTGGTAGCCGTCGACGAGCATCAGCGCTCCATGCTCACGGGCGAGCCCGTAGATCGCCTCGACGTCGTGCACGGCGCCCGTCCGGTACGAGACGAAGGTGGAGCAGACGAGCGCGGTCCGCTCGTCGATCGCGGCGGCGTACGACTCCGGATCGGGCTCGACCTGGACGACCTCGGCGCCGCGGAGCTCCTGGGCGTGGGCGATCTGGCCGATCGTCGGGAACTCGTTCGCCGAGATCACGATCCGGTTCCGCTCGCCCCTGAACTGGAGCGCGCTGACGAGCCCGCTGACCGCAGCCGAGACGGAGGTCTGGATCGCGACGTCGTCCGGAGCGGCACCGAGCAGCCCCGCGAACGCCGCCCGAGCGGCCTCCGAGCGCTCGACCCAGTGCTCCCACTCCGCCCCGTTCTCGTCCCAGCCGTCGAGGTATTCCTCGTACGCGCGCGCGGACGGCATCGGAGAGCGCACCCTGCGAGCAGGAGTTGACGTAGACCTTGTCGCGGAAGACCGGGAACGCGCGCGGACCGCCGCGCCGACCCGTCGCCTCAACGGCCAAGGTAGGCCTTGCGGAGATCCTCGTGCTCCAACAGCTCGTTCGCCTTGCCCTCGAGCACGATGCGGCCGGTCGAGAGCACGTAGCCGCGGTCTGCGATCGACAGAGCCATGTTCGCGTTCTGCTCGACGACGAGCATCGCGACCCCGGACTCGTGCACCTGCTGGATGATCTCGAAGCTGCGCTCGACGAGGATCGGCGCGAGCCCCATCGACGGCTCGTCCATCAGCAGCAGCTTCGGGTGGCTCATCAGCGCGCGGCCCATGGCCACCATCTGCTGCTCGCCCCCGGAGAGAGTCCCCGCCAGCTGCGAGCGGCGCTCGTACACCAGCGGGAAGAGCGAGTAGACGCGCTCGAAGTCGTCCTTGCGGCCCTTGCCATCACGGTTGAGATAGGCCCCCATCTCCAGGTTCTCCAGCACGGTCATCGGCCCGAAGAGCCGCCGGTTCTCGGGCACGATCGCCATCCCGCGGCCGATCCGGTGGCTCGTGGAGCGTCCCGTCACGTCCTCCCCGTCGAACGTGACGGTGCCGGCCTTCGGCCGCACGATCCCGAGAATCGTCTTCAGCGTCGTCGACTTCCCCGACGCGTTTCCGCCGAGCAGCGAGACGAGCTCGCCGGCGCCGACCGAGATCTCGACGTCCTGGAGGATGTGGATCAGGCCGTAGAAGGTGTTGATCCCGGAGAGGCGCAACAGCGGTTCTGGCGTCGTGACCTGCTCGCTCACTTCCGCTCCGCAGCCTTGGTGCCGAGATACGCCTCGACCACGCGCGGATCGGTCGCGACTGCGTCGAACGAGCCCTCCGCGATCTTGACCCCATGGTCGAGCGCGATCACGCGGTCCGAGATCCCCTCGACGACATGCATGTCGTGCTCGATCACGAGGATGGTGTAGCCGCCTTCGGTGCGAAGCTTCGAGATCAACTCCGTGATCTCGTGCGTCTCGACGGGATTCATCCCGGCCGCAGGCTCGTCGAGGAGGAGGAGCCGAGGGTTGGTCGCGGTAGCGCGCGCGATCTCGAGCCGCCGCCGGTTCGCGTACGAGAGGCTGTACGCCGGCTGGTCCCAGCGGTAGCCCATCAGCCGGTCGCCGAAGAACGCGAGCCGCTTTTCGGCGAGCTCACGGATCGTGCGCTCCTCACGGCGCTGGCCTGGCGTGCGGAACATCGCCCGGAAGACGCCGGCGCTCGTGTGCCCGTACGCAGCCGCCATCACGTTCTCCCGCACGCTCATGTTCAGGAACAGGCGCAGTGTCTGGAAGGTGCGCGCGATCCCGCGCTGGGTGATCTGATGCGGCTCGAGGCCCACGACGCTCTGCCCTTCGAAGAGGATGTCGCCTGCCGTCGGCTCGTAGATTCCGGTGACGAGGTTGAAGAGAGTCGTCTTGCCGGCACCGTTCGGGCCGATGACGCTGACGATCTCCCCCTCGCGCACGTCGAGGTCGAGCCCGGAGATGACCGTGAGGCCGCCAAACGCCATCGAGACGTCGCGCAACTCGAGCAGGCCTGTCGCCGGGTCGGTCATACGATCTCCACGCGCTTCTCGCCCAGCAGCCCCTCTGGCCGGGCGACCATGACGGCGACCAGGATCGCGCCGAGGACGACGAAGCGCGTCGGCTCGGGCCTCACGAGCATGACGTTCTCCCAGACGAACGCGGCGAGGTAGAGCGTCGGCACGAGCAGCACGAGCCGCGCCCGGCCTTTCAGCACCGTCAGCGTCAGCACGGCGGCAACCAGGCTGATGTAGGAGACCGGCGTCACCCAGGTCGCGAGATCGCCGGGCACGACGACCCAGTTGTTCGCCCACTCGCCGAGCCGCCCGCTGCTGTCCACCGCTCCCGCGGTCCAGTTGTCGTCGATCGCCGCCGCGAGCACGTGGAGCGCGAAACCGAAGACGACCGTTCCTCCGAGCACGAATGCGAGCCGGCGCGAGAAGCGCAGCGTCCCGATGAGCCCGAGCAGCATGACCGCGTAGAACAGGAAGCGAGAGTCGCCGGGCTCGCGCAGCACTTCGAGCAGCACACTGATCCCGATCGCGCCGATGACGACGCCCGCCTGGCTGCCGGCGCCACCGAGGATGACCATCGTGTAGACGGTGATCAGCAGCGGGAACTCGAACGTCTGAGGGAAGACGCTGCCGTTCAGCGCCGTCACCAGCGTTCCCGTCAGAGCGGCGGTCGCGGCCCCGAAGGCGAAGGCCATCAACTTCAGCCAGTTGACCGGCATGCCCATCAGCTCCGCAGCCAGCGAATCCTCGCGCAACGACCGCCACGCACGCCCGGTCCGGGATTCGTTCACGAACCGCAGCGCAATGAACACGACAACGAAGACCACGAGCGCGACGTAGAGGTAGCTGACGTTGAAGATGCCCTCGTGCGAGACGGGCAGCTCGTGGCCGAAGAGGGAGAGCGGCCGGACGTTGAGGATCCCGTTCGGCCCGCCTGCCACGTTGTGGCCGAAAATGCTGTCGCTGTTGTTCGAGACCGTCAGGAAGATCTGGAAGAAGAAGAGCGTCACGATCGCCAGGTAGTCGCCGGAGAGGCGACGCGAAGGTAACCCGACCAGCAGGCCGACGATGCCGCCGACGACGGCCGCAGCCGGAATCGTGACGAAGATCGGCAGGTCCAGGTCGTAGCGGTCGGCGCTGAGGATCGCGTAGGTGTAGGCACCCACACCGAAGAACGCGACGTAACCCAGGTCCAGCAGGCCGCCCCAGCCTACGGTGACGTTGAGCCCGAGCGCGAGCAGCATGAAGATCACCGTGTCGAAGGCAACGCGGCGCACGTAGCCGCTCTCGAAGAAGATCGGCAGTGCCGCCACGATGGCGACGAACAGGATGAGCCAGGCCCACCATGGCACGAACCGCAACCGCTCTTCGATGACGCCCCACCGCCCACCACGGCCGCCGCGGCGCTCGGCCGAGCGGGCAACCCACTCGTCCTGCCCGATCCGCGGACCTGCAGTGGCCGAGGCGGCCGGCACTGCCTCCTCGAGTCGCTCCAGGCGTCTTTCGTTCTCGTCCACTCAGACCTTCTTGATGTCCGGCTTGCCGAGCAAGCCTTGCGGGCGGAAGAGCATGAAGAGGATCAGGATCACGAACACGAGCAGGTCCGACCAGCGCGTCGAGATGTAGCCCTGCGTGAACGCCTCCGCGAAGCCGAGGATCAGGCCGCCGGCCATCGCACCCGGGATCGAGCCGATCCCGCCGATCACGGCCGCCGTGAAGCCCTTCAGCCCGGCCAGGAAGCCGATCGCCACGTCGGTTGGAGCCCGGAGCGCGAACATCACGCCTGCCGCCCCCGCGAGCGCCGAGCCGAGCACGAACGCAAACACGATCACGCGGTCGACGTCGATGCCCATCATCGAGGCCGCCTCGCGATCGTGTGAGGTCGCCCGCATCGCCTTGCCCATGCGCGTCCTCGTCACGAGCAGCCACAGCACGATCATCAGCGCGAAGGCCGAGAGGACGATCACGATCCGAAGCAGCGGCACGTTCACGTTGCCGATGGTGAAGCCCTTGAAGAAGAGCGCCCCCTCGGAGAGCGCGAAGGCGTCGTAGTCACGCTGCTCGGAGCCGAACATCACCTGCATCGAGTACGCGAGGAAAAACGAGACGCCGAGCGCACTGATCAGCGGCGCGATCCGAGGGGCGTTGCGGAGCGGCCGATAGGCGAAGCGCTCGATCACGACACCGAGCACCGCGCAGCCGGCCATGGCCGCAAGCGTGATCAGCACCAGCAGCAACCAGGTCGGCACCATGGGATCCGTTGAGCCCCCCAGCAGTTGGAGCGCGCCGAAGCCGATGAACGAGCCGACCATGAACACATCACCGTGGGCGAAATTGAGGAGCTTCAGGATCCCGTAGACGAGCGAGTACCCGAGCGCGATCAGGGCATAGACGCTGCCCAGCGTGAACCCGTTGATCGTGAGCTGGATGAAGGTGTCCACAGGTGCCGCGTGAGTCTATTCCTGTGCAGTCGGGCGGCCCGGCGCAATCGCCGGGCCGCCCGTTGCCTTACCTAGCTCGTTAGCCGACGAGCTTGTACGTGCCGTTCGACTGGATCTGGAAGATGTAGAACTTCGCGTTCAGCGGGTCGTTCGACTTCGTCGAGAAGCGGAACGTACCGCCGAGGATCCAGTTGGGGACGACGACCTGCTTCACCTTGCGCAGAACCGCACGCCGGTTCGGCAGGACGTTCTTGTTCGCCACGCACGCCGCCTTGACCGCGCGCAGCGCGACCTGGACGGCTCCGTAGGTCGGCGGCCCGAACGACTCGAGGGTCGACTTCGGGTTGTCCTTCTTCCAGCCGTCGATCAGCGCCTTCGAGGTCGCGATGCCGCTGATGTCGGGAGCGAAGTTGGACACGTACGAACCGGCGAGCTTGAACTGAGCCGGTGAGTTCGCACCGTCGCCGCCGAACACCTTCGCCTTCTTGCCCTGCTCGATCAGCTGCTGACCGAACGTCTGCGCGTCCGGAGGCTGCTGCGTCGGGAAGAACACGATGTCGGCGTCGCTCGGCGTCCGCGTCACGAGCGACGAGAAGTCCGTCGTCCGAACGGACGTCGACAGCCGCACGGTCGCGACATTCTTCGCCTTCAGGACGGCCTCTGCCGCGTCGGCCAGGCCGACCGAATACGGCTCCTGGAAGTCGATGAGCACGACCTTCTTGACGCTCAGCTTGTCGATCATGTACCGAGCGTCGCTGGGACCCTGGATGAAGTCGCCCGGAACGACCCGGAAGAAGCCAGGCGTGCCTTCACGCGGGGTGCCCTTCGTCAGCGACGTGCGGGTTGCCGACGGCGAGATGTGGGGCACGCCGGCGGCGAAGTACGTCTGACTCGTGGCCGCGACAGCTCCCGAAGTGGCCGGGCCGATCACCGCAACGACCGACTGGTCGGCAACGTACTTCTGTGCCAACGCCTGTGCCGGCGCCGGCCCCTGCTCGACTGGTGTGTCTCCGGTCACGAGCTGAACCTTCAACCCGAGACCAGGCGCAAGCCGCTTGACGGCGTACTTGGCCCAGGTCAGCTGAGCATTGCCGAGGAAGCCCGCACCGCCCGTGAGCGGCGTCACAATCGCGATCTTCAGGGTGCTCTTGCAGTTGATGGCCTGCTGAGCATCCACCCCTGTTGTGGCCGTCGGCCTCGCGACTGCAGTTGCTGCAAGAACCGCAGCAATCCCCGCCACGAGCGCCAAAGCGATGGCCCTCTTCATTCGTTGCCCTCCCTTATGGTTTTGTCCCAAATACTGGTTTCCGTCGTATTCGACGTCAGCGGGGTCCACTTGTTGCCCGGTCAAACGGATCCCGCGTCCGTCAATCACACCGCGTTGGGTCTGTCATGTCAACAGGTTTGTCCGCGCGGCCCTAGCCAACCAGCGTCTTCCTGCCCCCGGATTCGAGCCTGAAGATGAAGAACTTCGCTCCCTTTCTGTCACCGCGAGCAGTGAACCGAAGGTCGCCCCCGAGGACGATCTTCGGGATGAACGTCGCCCGCAGATTCTTCTGCACCTCTGCACGGGTGGCGTCGCCGTCCGCACATGCCTTCCTGATCGCCGCGATCGCGGCCTGGGTCGCCACGTACATCGGCGGGCCGAAGTTGGAGACGAAGTTCGCGCCGTAGCCCTCGATAAACGCGGCGTTGCCCGCGATCGCGCGGATGTCCGGTGCGAACGCCGACACGTAGGACCCGGCGATCGTGAAGTCACCGGAGTCCAGGCCGTCGGAGCCGACGATGACCGCCTTCCCTCCCTGCTGCCTGAGCTGCTGACCGAAGAGCTGCGCGCCGGCGGCGATCTGCCAGGGCAGGAAGACGACGTCGATCTCGGAGCCGATCTTCGCCACGAGGGACGAAAACTCCGTGGTCTTCTGGCTGACGGAGGCTCGGTCGGTCCTGACGCCGCGGGCCCTGAGCTTCGACCGAACGCCCGCCGCGAGCCCCTTCGAGTACGCCGACCCGTCGTCGACGATGAACACGTCCTTTGCCTTCAGGCCCTGGCGGATGTACGCCGCGATCGTCCGGGACTGCACGCTCTCGTTTGGCGCGACACGGAAGAAGTTCGGGATCGAGCCGTTCGTCAGCGACCTGCCGATGGCCGAGCCGGAGATGAAAGGCAGCCGGTCGGCCTTCATCAGGACCGGCGCGACCGCGAGGACCTCCCGGCTGCGGGCAGGGCCGACGACCGCGAGGATGTCCGGATTCGCGTGGAACCTCGCGGCGACAGTCGAGGCTCGGGCCGGATCGAACCGCGTGTCGCCGTCGACGAGTTTGATCGTGCCGCCGCCGAGCTTCCGGATCGCGTATTTCGCAAAGCCGAGCTGCTCCTTGCCGATGAACGCCGCATCGCCGGTGATCGGGCCCAGGAAGCCGATTCGCGGCTTGGCGCACCCAGCGTTCGGCGCTGCGCTCGGCGCCGCGGCCGCGTCGGTCCGGCCGAGCGTCGACGCTGTCGACGACGAAACGACGGCTACGACGCCGGCAGCAGCTGCGAGTCGTCTTCGTATGCTCGTGAGGCCGGGTCGCCCGATGGATGAAAGACGCCGAGGATGCGCATGATTCCGGGTCCCGAGTTCTCGATGCAGTGAACCTGCTCGGGTGGCAGGTGGAAGCAGGATCCGGGCCGGAGGGGGATCGACTCGCCCTCGATGTGCGCAAATCCCTCGCCGGCGACGATGTAGCCCACCTCGTCGTAGGTGTGGCTGTGATCGGGCGCGCGGCATGGCTCGACGATGCCGACGAACTGCGTCGCGTCCATGCAGCCGGCGTCCTGGTTGACGAGATAACGGAAGGTGCGCTTGGCATCGGCACGCAACTCCGGACGATCGGCGAAGCGGACGATCACCTCCCGCGGCGGCCGGTAGACCTGCTCGACCGGAACGCTCGTCGAGACGATCAGCAGCTCGTCCGGCCCGGGGTTGTCGATCACATAGGTCTCCCCGGCGCGGACGTACGCGCCGCTCTCTGGCTCGAGGTCATACGGCTCGCCGTCGAGCTCGAGCGTGCCCGAGCCGGAGACGGCGTAGAGAAGCTCGTCACGCGTCGGCTCGCCGCGCGGCAGTGAGCGGCCGGGGGCGTAGCGGGTGACCCGCTGCTCGAGGAGCTCAGAGCCGGTGCCGGCGCCCATCGAGACCTTCTCGAGGGCGGTATCTCCCTCGGCCTGCCGGCCCTCGAGGTCCTGCTCCGAAACTACAAAAGTCTGTCGCATCACCGAATCTCACCTGCTCCGTGCTGACATGTCAACACGGGTCGTGCCGTGCGGCCCGCTCAGACCTCGAAGATCTCGAAGTCCTTCCCGATCACGTGGACGGCGACATTCCGCACGGGGACAGGCCCAAGATCGGTCGCGAACGAGCCGCGGTGGGCGTGCCCGTGCAGCACCAGGTCGGGCCGGTGGGCGCCGATCGGCGCTGCGAGCCGCGAGGAACCGAGGAAGGCCCAGATCGGCTCCGGCTCGCCGACCAGCGTCTCCGGGACCGGTGCGTAGTGGAGGAGCACGACCACGCGGTGGCAGCCCGGCCACGGCCTCGAGCCCAGCCTCGATCGCCTCGACTTCGCGCGTCGTCTCGGCGTAGACCTCGCGCAGGAGCGGCTCGCCGAAGTCGGGTAGCTCCGCGCCGGGGAATCCGCCCACGAATCCCTTGGCGCCCACGATCCCGAGCTCGAGGCCGCCGACCTCGTGGACGGCGTAGTCGCGCTGCAAGACGCGGATCCCCGCGTCCTCGAGCACGGCGACCACCTCGTCGCAGCGGTTCGCATGGAAGTCGTGGTTGCCGAGAACGGCATAGATCGGGATCTCGAGCTGCCGGCACGCGTCGGCCAGCACCGCCGCCTGCTCGGGCTCGCCGTGTGTCGTCAGGTCACCGGCGAGGAGGATCACGTCCGCCTGGCTCGCGACGGTGGCGAACGCATGCGCCATCCGCTCCCGTAGCGGCTCGGCGCAATGGATATCGCCCGCCGCGGCGACACGAATCGACTCGGTCATCGTCCCGCATGTTCACATCGAGCGGCTTTCACAAACGGCTTCTCGGGTATACGCCAGGGCCATGGCCTACACGCCCGCCGAGAACTTCCCGGAGCTGATCGACTCGATGAAGCGTGCTGCCGCTGCATTGCGCGACGCCGAGGTGCCCTACATCCTGGGTGGAGGCCTCGCCGCCTGGGCCCGTGGCGGGCCTCCGACCGAGCACGATGTCGACTTCTTCGTCCGCGAGCAGGACGCCGAACGCGCGCTCGAAGCGCTCGTCGAAGCGGGGATGAAGCCGGAGCAGCCGCCGGAGAACTGGCTGTTGAAGGCCTGGGACGGCGAGACGCTGATCGACCTGATCTTCCTCACTGCCGGAGGACCCGTGGACGACGGGTTCTTCGAGCGGTCAGAGCTCCTCGAGGTTGCGGCGCAGACGATGCCCGTCGCGTCGCTCGGCGACGTCCTGACGACGAAGCTGCTCGCGCTCAACGAGCAGGAGCCGGACCTGTCCTCCGTGCTCGAGCTCGCGCGCTCGCTGCGCGAGCAGATCGACTGGAGCTTCGTCCGCTCGCGGACAAGTGACTCTCCGTTCGCGCGGGCGTTCTTCACGCTCGTCGAGGAGCTCGGCGTCGTCGACCCGCCGGCCGCTGCCTAGGTCTCGAAGAAGAACATCTTCCAGGCTTCCCACCAGGTCGGCGCCTCGACCCGGATCGTGCGTCCGTCGAGCCGCTCGACGCCGGGATGGAAGCGGAGCCGGTCGGCAGCCTGGGTGCGCTTGAACTCGACCTTGATCTCGCACGGGCTGCCCGGGTCGTACGGCGGCACGGCCTTCAGGTCGGCGAGAGCCTTCTGCGCACCCTCCTCGATCATCTTGCGGGCCCGCACGGGCGGGATCTGCCGCGCCGCACCGGCCGCGAGGCCTTGCTTGACGGCCACCGTCGTGAGCCCCTCGCCGAGGAGCTCCTTCCCCTCCTCGCACGAGGCGACGTCGCCGGTGACGAGCAGGACGGGGCAGCCCCACGTTCCGCAGAGCGCGGCGTTGATCCCGGTCTCGCCGACCTCGGTCCCGTTGAACCAGAGCCGCTGATAGTCGCGGCCCGAGACGGTGTGGTTCATGTTCCCGAACCGCGCCCCGGCCCTCGCATGCATGCCGACGAAGAGCGCCGCGTCGCAGCCCTGCTCCAGGAACTCGGTGTAGCCGGTCCACTCCTCCTGCACGACCCACTCGCAATCGGGATCGAGCTGCTCGGGAATGAGCGAGTTGAACATCCAGCCACCCCCGGCGCCGTGGCAGTCCATGACGACGATCTCGGTCGCGCCGCCGGCCTTCGCCCCGCGCACCGCCGCGTTGATCTCCTCGGTGTAGAGCTTGCGGCCCTCCTCGTACATCGGGTCGCCGCCGCTGGTCTGCTCGGGCTTGACGATCCCGGAGACGCCTTCCATGTCACTGATGATGTGGACGCGCATGGGAGTAGCCTAAGCGCTCGTGGACACCGGGCTCGCAGGCAAGGGAGTGCTCGTCACCGGCGCATCCGGCGGCATCGGCGCCGCCTGTGCGCGAGCGTTCGCGGCCGAGGGCGCGCGCGTCGCCGTCCACTACCACCGCGGCGAGGAACGGGCGCGCGAGGTGGCCGCCGCGCTCGGCGGCGCACCGGTGCTGCAGGCCGATCTGACCGACGAGCACGAGGTCGACCGGCTGTTCGCAGAAACGCGCTCTGCGCTCGGGCGCATCGACGTGTGCGCAGCGGTCGCCGGTGTGTGGCCCGCGCAGGACGTCCCGGTCTGGGAGTTGCCGCTCGAACGCTGGGAGCACACCGTGCGCCAGAACCTGACCTCGTCGTTCCTGACGGCGCGCGGCTTCCTGCGGGAGGTGGAGCGAAACGGGCATGGCTCGCTGGTGCTCGTCGGCTCGACCGCGGGCCTCGTGGGCGAGGCGGGGCACGCGGACTACGCCGCGGCCAAGTCCGCGATTCTCGGCGGCCTGCTCCTGAGCCTGAAGAACGAAGTCGTGCGGGTCGCACCACGGCGCGCGCGTGAACGCGGTCGCGCCGGGCTGGACCGAGACGCCGATGACCCGGGGGCACGTCGACCCGGCGACCGTGCGCAAGGTCACGCGGACGATGGCCCTGCGCAAGGTCGCGGCCCCGGAAGACGTCGCGCGACAGGTGGTCGTCCTCGCCTCCGACGAGCTCTCCGGCCACGTCACCGGACAGGTCGTCACGGTCGCCGGCGGCATGGAAGGCCGCGTCGTCCACGAGGACCAATAGAAAGGAGCGGCAAGCCAGGCTGCTGACTCACCGCTCCCAAACTCGCCACGCCGCAGGATGATTGCCGTCAGTCCCCGACAGGAGAGTCGTTGGCCATATCGGCAACTAGCGGGCGGAGCTTTACCCTGAAAATGAAGAAGGGCCCCGCCGCCAGGGGCCCTTCTGGAGTGGCTCCCACAAGCGGAGCCGGATGATCTCTTCCAGGCCGCCCCCGCCACATCGGTGCGCTCAGAAGATGTCTTGAGTATCGAGGCGCGCCACCGTGCTGGAATCACCCTTCAGCGGTTGACTCGTCCCTCGAACGGGGTTGACCAGTAGCGCTTCACTAGGCTGCCCGCATGTCGAGCCGGTTCGAGGAACGCCTGCGCAGCGGCCCGCCGATCGTCGCCGACGGCGGCATGGGCACGCTGATCTCCGGCGCCGTGCCCCGTCTGCGGTGCCCCGAGGAGGCGAACCTGCGCGCCCCCGAGAGCGTTGTCGCGCTGCACGCGAGCTTCATCCGCGCCGGCGCGGAGCTGATCGAGACGAACACGTTCGGCGCCAACCGCCGCAAGCTCGCGGCGCACTTCCTGGAGGACGACTTCGAGCGGATCAATTCGAGCGGAGTGCGACTCGCGCGCGAGGCGCGGGAGGTCGCCGGAGCGGACGTCTTCATCGCCGGCTCGATCGGACCCGAGCGGCGAGGTGGAGCGCTTCGACGTGGCCGAGCAGAGCGAGGCGTTCAGCGAGCAGGCGCAGGTGCTGGAGGGACGCGGTGTCGACCTGCTGATGCTCGAGACGTTCTTCGACCTCGAGGAGCTCGTCGCCGCGGTGGAGGCGGTTCGCAGTGTCTCCTCCCTCCCGATCGTCGCGCTGATGACCTTCGACGCGGACGGGCAGACACTCGGAGGCGTCTCGGCCAAGGAGGCAGCCGAGCGGCTCGACGGGCTCGACGTCGCTGCCGCGGGCGCCAACCACAGCGCCGGCCCGGCGGCCGCGCTGAACGCGCTTGCCGCGATGCAGCGGGAAGGTCTCGTGCTGGCCGCGCTCCCGAACGTCGGCCTCGCGAGCCTCGCCGGATCGCGCGTCGTCTTCCCACATGCGACGCCCGACTACTTCGCCGAGTTTGCGGCACAGGCTCGGCGACTGGGCGCCGGCATCATCGGCGGCTGCTGCGGCACGACACCCGCGCAGATCGCCGCGATCAAGACCGCGATCGACGAGGATCGCGTACCCGCCGGCCCGCTCGTCGTCCGCGAGCGCCAGCTCGCCGACGCAGCCGATGCCGCGCCTGAAGAGACAGCCCTGGCGAGGATGCTGCGCGAGCAGGAATTCGTCGTCTCCGTCCAGCTCGATCCGCCGCTCGGGGCCAACAACAGCGCGCTCATGGAGGCGGGCCTGGCACTGAAGGAGTCCGGCAAGACGCACTTCGTCGATGTGAACGACAACCCGCGCGCGCGAGCCCGGATGAGCGGGATCATGGCCTCCGTTGCGATCGAGCGCACCTGCGGGATCGAGACCATCCCGCACCTGACCACGCGGGACATGTCGGTCGCCGGCCTCGAGTCGCTCCTGCTCGGCGCTCACGCGGAGGGAGTGCGCAACATCCTCGCCGTGACGGGCGACCCGCCCGAGGAAGGCGACTACCCGGGTGCGCGCGGCGTCTACGAGGTCGAGGCGATCGGGCTGACGCGCCTGATCAGCGGGCTCAACCGCGGTGAGGACTACCACGGCCGCGGCATCGATGCTCCAACCTCGTTCTTCGTCGGCGTCGCCGTGAACCCGTCGGCCGACGACATGGATCTCGAGCTCGAGCGCTTCGAGCGGAAGCTCGAGGCCGGGGCTCAGTTCGCGATGACGCAGATCCTCTTCGACCTCGCCTACCTGGATGCGTTCTTCGCGCACTTCGGCGGCCGCTCGCCGATCCCGCTGCTCGTCGGCGTGTGGCCGATGCCAAGCCTCCAGCTCGCCGTTCGGATCCACAACGAGGTGCCCGGAATCGTCGTGCCGGAGCCGGTGCAGGAGCGGCTACGCGCAGCCGGAACCGAGGCGCGCGCGGTCGGCCGCGAGCTCGCGCGCGAGCTGATCGCGGAGTCGCGCGAGAAGGCCGCCGGGGTCTACGTCGTGGCGCCGTTCCGGCAGCCGCTCGGGATCCTCGACGTCCTCTAGCGCACGCAGGGGCCGGTGGAGACCGCGGTCGCGGACGCCCGGACGAGCTCTCGGCGGACGAGATCGCTCGGGACGCCGTAGCCGGAGGCCGAGCCGATGCGCGAGGCGAAGATCGTTGTCTGCACGCGGCCCTGGGCGTCAACGGCGGGACCGCCCGAGTTGCCGTGCCGGACAACACCCCGCAGCGTCGTGACGAGTCGCGAGAACGGACCGCGGCCGTACGCATCGTCGGTGAGGAACTCGCGGGTCTGGCCGATCCGGCCGGCCGTCGCGGTGAACGGGCCGTTCTCGGGATAGCCGAGGATCGCCACGGCTTGTCCCTTGACGGGATCGACCAGGCGGAGCGGCCGCGCGCCGAGCTCCGCGACGCGAAGGACGGCGATGTCGTTGCGAGGATCGAACGCGACGACGTCGGCGTCGCGGAACTCCCCGTCGTTGCGGTCGACGCGTGCGTCATTCATCCCGGCGACGACGTGCGCGTTCGTGACGACGAGATTCGGCGCGACGACCCAGCCCGAGCCTTCGACCCCGAGCCCGCACGCCGTCCCGGTGACGCGGAAGACGCTCGGGCTCGCCAGCCGGACGCCTGCACTGTTCAGCAGCGCGGGATCGGGCGGGGCGACGCTCGGTACCGGACCGATAATCGCCGAGAACGGGTCGACGCGAGCGATTGCATCGAGTAGTCGCGACGGCGGCACGCGCGCGTTGAGCTCCCCGAGGATCCGTGAGCGCTGGACCTCCTCCCGAAGCTGCACCTGGCCGGGAACGTGGAGCGCGACGGCGCCGGCGACCCACACGATCGCCGCGCCGGCGACGGCGCCGAGCACGAGCCCGCCTGCGGTGTCGAGCGCGCGTAGTGGCGGCACCACGAAGAGGCTCGACCGGATCGCGTTGCCGGCCATCGCCGCCAGGCTCTGAAGCAGGAAGCCGAGCGCGACGGCGCCGGCGAGCGCAACGAGCGGCGTGTACGCCGACTCGCTCCCGGAGAGGAACCGCGGCGCGAGCTTGGCGCCGAGGTACGCGCCCGCGACGATCCCGGCGAGCGAGAAAGCGCCCCCGACGAGGCCCCGCCGGAGCCCGTTCAGCGCAGCGAGGGCAATCACGGCCGCCGCGATCCAGTCGACCGTCGTCACTCTGCCACCCTACTGAGCGACCCGGCTACACTGTCCGTCGCCCTGGGGGGCGTAGTTCAGTTGGTTAGAACGCCGGCCTGTCACGCCGGAGGTCGCGGGTTCGAGTCCCGTCGCTCCCGCTGAAAACATCCTGCAAATCAGGCAGATTTGTTGCCTGGCTGGGCGGGAACGACCGCCGGCTTCCTGCGAGTCCTGCGCCAATTCCGCAACAGGTCGAAAACGGCCTGTTTGCAGGGTATTTTGCCGCGAGCAGAAAGGAATGCGGGTTGCCATCCCGCACGACTCTCGCCCGGCGGCCCTCTAAGCGGCCGAAATGGGGCGAACGGAGCCCCGAGTTCGTCGTCAGCGGGCGGCTCGATCCGATGCCTGTCTGCTCGTCGGAGCAGCTGGGGGCGTGAGCTCCGTGGGACAGCGAGGCGGACGTCGAGTCGCCTCCTCGGCCGGGTGGGGCGGGTCGAGGCGATCGGCAATGAGCGAAGCGACGGTGCCGCCCGCGAGGAGCGCTCCGATGATGGCGAGCGAGGCGACGTCGCTGATGTGGACGAGGTCGGCGGTGAGGATCTTGACCCCGACGAAGGCGAGGATGAGCGCGATCGTCTCGTCGAGATAGCGGAGCCGGCGTACGAGGAGCTCGACGAGAACGAGCAGAGAGCCGAGCCCTAGGAGCGCGAACGCGTTCGCGGTCCAGATCACGACCGGGTCGCGGGTAACCGCGAAGGCCGCCGGGATCGAATCGATCGCGAAGGCGATGTCGGCGACGATGATCGCGACGACCACGAGCAGCAGCGGAGTGCCGTAGCGACGGCCCCCTTCGCGGACGAACAGCCGGCGGCCGCGGAAATCGTCCGTGATCGGGACGGTGCGTCGCACGAGCCGCAGCACAGGGTTGGCGGATGGGTCGGACTGCTCGGCGGCGCCGCGGAAGGCGCGGTAAGCGACATAGAGGAGCAGGGCGCCGAACACGTAGACGACGGCTTCCACGCTCTCGATCAGCGTGACTCCGGCGGCGATCGCGACGGCGCGGAGCAGGAGCGCGCCGGCGATGCCGATGACGATCACACGGCCGCGCAGCTCCGGCGGCACGAAGAAGTACGCGAGCAACAGTGAGAAGAGAAACACGTTGTCGAGCGAAAGTGAGCGTTCGATCAGGTAGACGGTCGTCCACTCGCCTGCCGGGCCGCCGCGAAGTGCGATTGCCACCGCGACCGCGACGGCGAGCAGCACCCAGCCGATGCTCCAGAGGATCGCCTCCGCGCGCCGGGCCTCCCGGCTCGGAGAGAAGAGGCGGAGCTCGACCACGAGGCCGGCGAGGACCGCGACGGCCGCGGCGGGAACCAGAGCGGCTTCCACGGCTCAGCCGCTCACGACGTCGCCAGCGTCGCCTGTGCCCCGGCTGCGCGCACAGCCGCCGAGAGGGTGGCGATGTCATAGGCGCCGTAGTGGCGCCTGCCGTTGATGAAGAAGGTCGGCGTGCCCGAGACGCTGCTGAGGTCGGCGCTGTCGACGTCATCCGCGATGCGGGCGGCGCCGGCGTGCTCGCGAAGGTCGTTGGTGAAGCGTTCGACGTCGAGCCCGAGTTGCTCGGCGTAGCCGATCAGGTCGTTCGGGCGAAGCGCGTCTTGATGCTCGAGCAGGAGGTCGTGCATCTCCCAGAAGGCACCCTGGTCGGCGGCGGCCTCGGCGGCCTCGGCGGCAAGCTGCGTGTCGGGGTGGACGTCGTTCAGCGGCAGGTGCCGCCACACGTAACGCACATCGCCGAACTCACGCAGGAGCTCGCGGATGACCGGCTCCGCCAGCCCGCAGTAGGGGCACTGGAAGTCGCCGTACTCGACGACCGTGACATGCGCATCGATCGGGCCTCGGATGTGGTCGCGCTCCGGGTCGACCTCGATGTAGAGGTCGGCGAGCGGCTCCGCGGTTCCGAGCAGGCCGCGGATCCGCAGGCTCCGTGGCAGCAGCCCCGTCGCGCGAAACAGCAGCCAGGTGAGGAGAGCCGCGCCGACCGCCGCGCTGAGGATGCCCAGCTTTGCCTCCTCGAGCTGCTGCCCCTCGAAGGCAAGTGCGGCGACGAGCAGCGCGATCGTGAACCCGATCCCGGCGATCGTTCCCCCACCGGCGATGGCCACCCAGCCGACCGGAGGCCGCAGCCGACCGCGGCTGAGCCTTGTCAGCAGCAACGAGCAACCGAGAATGCCGACGGGCTTGCCGATGACGTAGCCGAAGAGGATCCCGAGTGTGATGGGCGAGGTGAAGGCCTCGGCGAGGAAGCCGCCATCGATAGCGATCCCTGCATTCGCGAGCGCGAATAGGGGCACGATGAGGTAACTCGTCCAGGGGTGGTAGAGCTGCTGCAGCCGCTCGTTGGGCGAGACCGCCGCCCTGAGGCCGATGCCGACCGAGCGGGCGAGCTCCGGGGTCGGCTGCTCACGGAACTCGCGGAAGCGCTCGGTTGCCCGCTCGAGCTCGGAGCGCGCGGCCGGGTACGCGTAGGCCAGAAGCCCCATCGCGAGCCCGACCACCACCGGCTCGACCCCCGATTCGAGCAGCGCCACCCAGATCGCCACTCCGAGCGCGAAGTAGACGAGCCCGACCCGCACTCCCAGCGCCCGCACCACGAGCACGGCGCCGAACAACCCGAATGCCACAAGGAGCGCCGGGACGCTGACCTGCTCCGTGTAGACGGTGGCGATGACGACCAGCGCGAGGATGTCGTCGACCACGACGACCGTGAGCATGAACGCCCGCAACCGGTCGGGGAAACGCGGCCCGACAAGCGCCAGCAGCCCGAGCGCGAAGGCGGTATCGGTGGACATAGCGATGCCCCAGCCCTGCGCGGAGGAGCGGCCAGCGTTGAAGGCGAGATAGATGGCCACCGCCACCGCCATGCCGCCGACCGCAGCGAGCAGCGGCAAAGCGAGCCGTCGCCGTTCCCGCAGATCTCCGAGATCGAACTCGCGACGCGCCTCGAGCCCGAGGACGAAGAAGAAGAACGTCATCAGGCCGCTGTTCACCCACTCGCGCAGTTCCAGCGAGAGGCCGAAGCCACCGAGGTCGATCGCCAGCGTCGCCTCCCAGAGCGAGTCGTACGACGACGCGTCGACGTTCACCCACACCAGTGCCGCGACGGCCGCAGCCAGCAAGACCACCGCCCCACCGGTCTCGGTGCGCAGAAACTCCCGCAGCGGGGTCTGCAGGTTTCGCGCCCATGCGGTTCTTCCGGAGAACGACGCCGCCCGAGCGCTCGCCGAGTCGCTGCTACTGCTCGTAGCGCTCGACCACTTCCGGCCGCCTGACATCGGCCGCGTCTGGATCGCCGCCCGCTTCGCGTAGCGCGCGACGCTGGCGTAGCAGGTCCCAGAACTGATCGAGCGAGAGCTTCAACTCTTGGAGGCGCAGCCGGTCGGCATCGCTCGCATTCCCTGCGGCCTCGCGCTGCCACAGCTCGTGCTCCTCGGCGACCAACTCCTCGATCCTGCCCTGTACCTGCGAGTCGTCCATCAGTCGTCCGCTCGTTGTGTTGTCGGTTCGAGGCGTGCACGGAGTTCGCTCAGCGCGATGAGCTTGGACACCAAGAGGAGGCTAGCGCCGCCTGATCCCAGCCGGACAGGCTCGCCCCGCTCGATAACCGCTCTCCAGGAAAGTAGGGAGCGCCGCTTTCGGGTCCAAATGCCGTCCGGACTCACGGGCGCGGGTTACCTTGGACGTCAGAGGAAGCCGCTCCGCTCGCCGCGACGATGAAAGCCAACTCATCGACGAAGCACCAGCTCCAGTCCTCACCCGGCTCAGCGGACCCTGACGATGGGATGGCTCTCTTGGAACGCGTGTCGGCTGGCATGCCGGTTTGGCGAGGAGTCGCAGCAGCCGATCTTCCCGCAGGTCATGCACATCCGCAGGTGAACCCACGAGCTTCCGATCTTGAGGCATTCCTCGCAGCCCTTGATCGGCTCGGGCAGCTTCGTGATCCGAACTTGGTCTAGGTGGCTACAGATGGCCATTACTGTCCGAGCGCTCCGTACACCTCACCGATGATCTGCGTTTCGATAGCTCTTGCTCGAAGTTCTCCGCATCGCTTCGCTGCATAACCGGGGTGCCTGCGGCGTTGAACAGGTACCACCTGTGCGTTCCGTCCCAGGTCTCTCCGAAGCTGGAGCCGAGTGCGGGCCTGATCTGTCGGTGCCAGAGCGTGGCCGTAGTCAAGGCGTCCGTTCGACTGCTGTGCGTTCATCTTCATACCACGCCTCCCTGGGCTCGTCAGCCGGCCGGCACCGAGGACTCCTCGCCCTTGTCGTGCACGATCAGCATCGGAACGGTGCCGTGGTTGAGCACGAAGTGCGATACGGAGCCGAGCACGGCCGAGCGGATCGCGCCTCGCCCGCGGGAGCCTAGGACGATCAGGTCGTGGTCGGCAGCGTTCGCCCGCTTCAGGATCTCCGTCCCAGGGTGTCCGATCGCTGCTTGCCCCGATATGGGGATCCTCTCGGGAACGAGGGCGCGGCCTGAGGCAACGAGCTCCTTTCCGAACGAGCTGGTGCACGCGCGGCTCGTCGACGAAGGTGATCATCGGCCCCTGGCCGCCGGCACGCTCGAGCTGTCGCCGCGCCTCGTCCGCCGCCTCGACGAGGCGGAGCCCGATGGCGGAATCGGGTCGGGTCGCCGTTGCTGCGCTCACGCTCGCTCCTGTGTCGCGGCCTCGAGGAAGAGGCGGGCGACGGCCGCGCCGGCGACGTCGAGGTCGGCGCCGCTTTGCCGGACGGCGCGCAGGGTGCCGGCCAGCAGCCCGCGGAGGGACGCTGCGAGCTGCTCGAGCGGGACGTCGTCGCGGATCGCGCCTTCAGCCTGTGCCCGCTCGAAGACGGCGCGCATCGGGGCTACCACTTCGCGCTCGAGCGCAGGTGACGGGACAGGTGCGTCCCGGTCGAGCAGCTGGGGATAGCGCGCGGCGATGGAGGCGAGGATCTGCACCGAGGCCGTGACCGCTTCGGCTGCCGGTGTCCGTTCGAGCGCGGCAGCGGCCAGCAGCCGGCCGGTCTCGGCGGCGGCGAGCTGGGCGACCTCGGTGAGGAGCGCCTCGCGCCAGTGCCGCTCGATCACCGCCTCGTCGATGCCGGTCGATTCCGCGAGGGTGCGGAGCGCGGCGGCGGCGCTTCGCTCCCCGAGCGGGAACTCGGCCCAGAGGGCGGCGAGCTCCGCGTCGAGTGGCGTCGTTGCGTCGCTCACCGGCCGCGTCCCCTCGTACCGGGTGCCGGGCTGCCAAGCGCCCGTGTGAGCTCGGCTACAAGCTCCTGTGCGTGCGTCGCGATCGCCTCGAGCGCGTCGCGATCGCGGCTCTGCTTCGGCAACCCGCGAGTGACGGCGCGCGCCAGCACCCAGATTCCGGCGGGCTCGAGCACGACGGGCGTAACAGTCAGTTGGTCGGACATGTCGATCCTTTCTTTGAGGTGTTGACGCCGCCCGGGCGTCGGTCGGCTAGCGGTTGAGGAACTCCACGATGTCGTCGGCGAACAGCGCGGCGGGCGACGGTGGCCAGTCGCCAGCGCAGCTGTCCGAGCGTGCGCTCCTTGCTTTCCAGCTCGGCAGCGTCGGCTTCACCCTGACGGAGTTCGCGGAGTTCGAGCGTGAGAGCCTGAATCTGGCGAACGAGCCGGCCGAGCTCACGTCGCTGGGCGCTCGCGTCGAACTGGTTGAGGTCGCGGCGGTGGCGCATGGGTGATTCCCTCTCCACGTGCTACGCCGCCTTCCGCTCGGGCGAGCGCTCCGCACTCGGCGCGGGAAGCGCGCCTAGGCGCTCGCCGGCCTCGTTGGTGTCGGACGTCAGCGCGAGGTACACGAGCGTCCCGATCCACGCTGGGACGAGCAGCAGCGCGGGTGCGAAGAACCAGTTCGTCCATGCTGCTCCGCCCGCAGTCGCAAACGTGGCGCACAGAAAGGTTGACGCCGCGACGAACGGCGCCAGCAGCGCCACGATCCACCGGCGCTGTTCACGCTCGGCCACGTTCGATCCGCTTGGCGCGAGCACCGCGATGGCGGTGACCTCGTGCTGCTGATTCGTGATTGCTGTTGTCTCGTTGGTCATCGTGGCTCCTAGTGACGGGCCGGGAGCGTTTGCTCCCGGCCCGCCGTCGGGGCGTGGGAGCTGACTAGCGCTCGCCCTCGGGCGCGGGCTCGCCGCTGGGACGCGGCCGGGCGCGGGGATGGTCGCCGGCCGCGACGGGCTTTACAGCGTCCTGGTGTCCGGGCCACCAGACCCGCTTGCCGATCAGCGCCGACAGGCTGGGCACAAGGATCGTCGCCATGACGAAGCTGACGATGGTGACGCCGATCGCGATCGTGGCGCCCAGCTGCACGAGCAGGCTGATGCCGGTGAGCCCGAGCGAGGCGAAGGTGCCGGCGAGGATGACGCCGGCGGAGACGACGGTGGGGCCGGCGTGCTCGACCGCGAGATCGGCGGCGGTGCGCGGGTCGTTGCCCTCCTGCATCTGCTCGCGCAGGCGGGTGGTCATGAGGATGTTGTAGTCGGTGCCGATCGCGACCACGAACAGGTAGAGCATCACCGGAAGGATGAAGAGCAGCCCCGGCTCGGAGCCGAGGCCCTGGAAGAGCGCGACCCCGGCGCCCAGGGTGGCGACGAAGCCGAGCGCGACCGCGCCGAGCAGGTAGAGCGGCGCGACGACGCTACGCAGCAGCAGACCGAGGACGAGCGCGATCAGCAATGCGGCGATCGGGAAGACGACGAGGATGTCGCGCTCGAGCGCCGAGCGGATGTCGGCGAAGGCGGAGCTGGCACCGCCCACTCTGACCTCGTCTCCGGCCGTGGAGGCGTGGGCGACATCGCGGAGCGGCCCCGCAGCGACGTCGAGCGCCGCGGTCGAGGTGGCGCTCTCGGTCAGGTTGACGCCGATGCGAGCGCCGCTGCCGTCCTCGGAGAGGATCGGCGCGGCGACCGAGTCGACGCCCTCGACGCCGCGGAGCTGCTCGGCGAGCGCTGTCAGCTCGCTCTGCTGGAGAGGCGTGGAGCCGGAGACGTAGACGTCGGTGGGGTTGGCGGCCCCGGCGGCGTAGGCGCCCTTGATGTCCTCGTTCGCCTGCGAGGACTCGGTGTCGGAGGGGAGCGAGCTCGAGGTGTCGTAGCTGGCGGTGTAGAAGACGGCGCCTGCGGCCAGCGCGAGCATCGCGCCGCCGGAGGCGAGCGCCATCCGGCCGGGGCGGCGGGCGATCAACTGCCCGAGTTTCTTGAAAGCCGTGCCCTTGGGTGCCGTCTGCCAGCGCTTGGAGGGCCAGAAGACCCGCGGGCCGACGAGGGCGATCGCGGCCGGGATCAGGGTAAGGCTCGCAAGCAAGGTGACGACCACGGAGATGATCAGGCCGGGCGCCATCGTGCGGAAGATGCCGAGCCTGGCCAGCAGCAGGGCGAGGAAGGCGATGATCACGACCAGGGCGGAGCTGGCGACCGCCTCGCCGACGCGGCGAACCGAGAACGCGACCGCCTCTCGCGACTCGCCACCGGCCCGCAGTCGTTCGCGGTAGCGGAAGAGCAGGAAGAGGATGTAGTCGGTGCCGATCCCGAACAGCACCACGATCAGCAGCGAGGTGGTCGTGGAGTCGACCTCGAACCCGAAGGTGTCGGAGAGCAGCGCGACCAGCGAGGTCGCGAGCAGGAACACGAGCCCGATCGTCGCGAGCGGCAGGACGGCGGCGATCGGGCTGCGGAAGATGCCGCCGACCAGGAGCAGGATCAGCACGAAGGTGGCGGCGAAGGTGATCGTCTCGGCGCTCCCGAACGACTCCTCCGTGTCCACGGTGTTCGCGGCGTCCCCGGTCAAGCCGGCCTGCAGGCCACTGCCGGCGAGCAGGCTCTCGGCCCGCTCGCGCAATTCGACGACCGCGTCCTTGACCGGATCGTCGGCCGCCTCGCCCTCGAACGCGACCTGGACGAGCTGTGCCCGCTCGTTCGTGGCCAGGTCGTCGGGGCCGGTCGCGACCGAGTTGACGCTCGCGATCCCCGCCGCGTCGAGCCCGCCCGCGAACTCGCGGATCTGGCTCTGGTCGGCGGCGCTCAGCGCCTGCCCGTCCTCGCGCTTGAGCACGAAGCGGGCGGTCGCGCCCGAGGCTGTCGGGAAGTGCTTCTCAGCGAGCGCCTGCGCCCGCGACGACTCGTCGCTCGAGGGCAGGAAGCTCGTCTGATCCTCGTTCGTCACGTCCGCCAACGACGGCGAGAAGGGAACGATCACGGCGAAGGCGACGATCCAGACCGCGATCACCTTCCACGGGTGAGCGGCCACCAGCCGCCCCAGGCGTGCAAACATCACAGACTCCTTCGGGTCGCGTTGCGGTACCCCAGAAACGATCGCGGTCTCCTCGTGGTACGGCGTCCTCGCCAGCGCCCATTCACGCCCCTCGCTATCCGCAGAACCGACTAGCGGGAAGCCGCTAGTCGGTGTGGCGCACGAGCTGCGTAAGCGGTGCGGTAGCGCAACGAATCAGTGTCCATTGGGGCTACCTGCAATCCCGAGAGACGCGCTACCCAGGCTCGCTGATCGCAGATCCCCACGATGACAGCGCAACGGCACGTGACGATGCTGTCGGTCGATCCGGGCAACCCGAACTTAGGAGTAGACCGATGAACGAACGCGTTATTCCCGCTGAGGATCTCGACGGCGACGTGAGGGAAACTGTCCTCGTGCGTGAATGGCGCGCAGGGCAGTTGCGACGGCTCGGCATGCCGTCTAGCCTCGCCGAGATGTTCGCCGACGACGTCGACTGGCACGCGCTCTCGGCGCTGGTCGAGCGCGGGTGCCCGCTGGGACTCGCCCTCGCCATCGTTCGCTGAGCCCGCGAGCTGTCCGAGCAGCACAAGGGCGACGACTGTTTCCAGGCCCTCTGCGCCGGATCGCCGCGTGGCGCATGCTCGATCTAGCGGCCTCCCGGATCACGACACGCTCCGGGATCGGCGCTTAGAGAAGCGGCGGCTTCGGTCTTGCCGCCGCGCTCGACCTCGACGCACCGCAGGTCACTCGCGAGCAGGTCTCAATCTTGAGGAGACGTGCACGTCAGGATTGTTCGTACTCGAGGGCGACACACGGCAACATCGAGAACACGCTCGGCGTCGGCGGAGTGCCTCTAGAACGAAAACGGCCGGCGCGGCCGGTAACGCTTGCGTGGGTTAGCGGCGAGCGGCTTGGTCGACCAGCGGCAACTCGACGCGCAACGACGTGCCTGCACCCGGTGGGCTCGTCAGACTCATCGTCCCTCCGATCGCCTCGACGCGGTCTCTCAGGCCGATCAGTCCCGAGCCCGCGGCCGGGTCTGCGCCACCGCGCCCGTCGTCGCGAACCTCGACACGAAGGGCACCGCCGTCGGCGTCCACCGCGACGTCCACGACCGGGGCTTCCGCGTACTTCGCTGCGTTCGTCAACGACTCCGAGACGACGTAGTAGGCCGTCACCTCGACCGGCTCCGGGAAGCGGCCATCGGCACGGCAGTCGAGGTTGACTCGGAGTGGCGAGCGGGCGATGAGCCGCTTGAGCGCCGGCGTTAGCCCGTCCTCCGAGAGCCCGGCCGGATGGATGCCGAGTGCGACCTCGCGGAGGTCGTCGAGCGCCGCCGTGAGGCCGTCGACGACGCGGCCCAGCTCGCTGCGGTGCTGCTCCAGCTCCGCAGGTACCGTCGCCTGCGCTGCGCGCAAGGCGAGCGCGAGCCAAACGAGCTGCTGCTGTGCCCCGTCGTGCAGGTCGCGCTCGATGCGGCGGCGAGTCGCGTCGGCGGTAGCGACGATTCGTGCGCGTGAGGCGTCCACCTCGGCGCGGCCCTCGGCGTTGGCGATCGCCGTCGCGAGGAGCTGGGTGAACTTCGCCAGCCTGTCTTCCAGGTCATCCGGCGGCGGCTTGGTTTCGCGTGTGCCGACGGCCATGACGCCCCAGAGTGCTCCGTCCACGACGACCGGCACGCCGACCGAGAAGATTGTGCCTTCGTTCCGCGCTGTGGCCGCGATCGAGCCCCGCGTCGGCCGGGTGTAGTCGGCACGCGCCGGGAGGCCGGTCCGGCAGACCCGGGCGACCGCGCTGTCACCCTCGACCGTCCAGCTTCTCTCGATTGGCCCGGGGTAATCGTCAGAAGCTGCGAGCTGGGTCACGGTGCCGTTGCCGTCGTAGCGCAACAGCCCGCTCATCGGAGCGTTGAACATCCGTGCCACCTCGTCTCGGACGGCGTCGAACACACGGTGCGGAGTCGCCCCCTCCGCCACGAGCGTTGCCACGCGTCGCAGCGCCGTCTGTTCGTCGGCGAGCTGAGCCAGTTGCTCGTGTGCCTCGCTGTTTGCGATTGCCGTCGCGAACAGGCTGGCGAACTCGATCAGGCGCCGCTCGGTGTTGTGGGGCAGCGGTTCCTCACTCCTCGACACGACGGCCAACACCCCCCAAGGGCGGCCATCGACCCTGATCGGTGCTCCGACAGACGAGCGCCAGCCCATCGCGAGGGCGGCCTTCGGGCCCTCGCCGGGCATGTCTGCGTAGCGGTCGACACGTCCCGGCCTGCCGGTCTCGAAGATCAGGCCCGAGACCGTGCCTTTGAGCTCGTGGCGCGTCCCCAAGTAGCTGTACCCGCCATCGGTTGTCCAGCCGCTCACGGAGGTCATCGTCCCGTCGTCCTCGTACCGCGTGAGCGCCGAACCGTCTGCGCCGATCAATGCCGCCACCTCCGCGCTGACGGCTTCGAAGACCTCTGCCGGCGGCGCGCCCTCCCCGACAAGCGTCGCCACCCGACGCAACGCCGCCTGTTCGTCGGCGAGTTCCTCAAGCTGGTCATGTGCCTGGCTGTTCGCGATCGCGGTTGCCACCAAATCGGTGAACTCCGCGAGCCGATCCTCGACATGATCGGGGAGCGGCGCGTCCGGCGACGCCGCCCCGATGGCTCCCCAAACAGAGCCGTTGACGATGATCGGGGCGCCCGCAGTCGCGTTGAGGCCGGATTCTCGAGCTCGGGCGGCGAGCGCGCCGGGACGGTCTGTGTAGTCCTCGACTCGAGCCGGCCGGCCGGTCCGTCGTACCTGCGCGACCATCGTTTCGTCGTCGAGCGGCCAGCGCGTTCCCGGCTGGAACACGTACGGACGGTCGCTCCACGTAGCGACGACCGTCATCAGACCGTCGCTGTCGAAACGAAAGACCCCGACCGCCGGCATCTGCATCACCTGCGCGACCTCCTGCGCAACGGCCGAGAACACCTCCGCCGAGGGCGCGCCCGACGCCACGAGCGTCGCGACGCGCCGCAAAGCGGCCTGTTCCTCCACGAGTCGGTGCAGCTCGCGACGGTCCTCGCCCCGCGAATCCGCCGGTGGGGCGGATGTGCTCATCACGTCACGATAGCCCATACTCGTTGCTATGAGCACGAGCGCGACCAGGGTCGTACTCGCCGACGACGAGGTTCTCATGCGCGAGGGTCTCGCGGGCCTGCTCGAGCGTTCCGGATTCGAGGTTGTGGGTCAGTCCGGGAGCGCGGCCGAGCTGATCGACCTGGTGCGTGAGCTTCGGCCTGACCTCGTGATCGTCGACATTCGCATGCCGCCCACGCACACGACCGAGGGGCTCGAAGCCGCCGAGGCGATCCGCGAGGAGTTTCCGGAGACCGCCGTCGTCGCTCTTTCCGCGCACGTGCAGGTGGAGCGCGCGACTGCGTTGCTCGCGAGCGGCGAGCGGAGCGGCTACTTGCTCAAGAGCCGTGTCACGGACGTCGAGGATTTCGTCTACACGCTCGAGCGGATCGTCAAAGGCGCCTCGGTCGTCGATCCCGCGCTCGTACAGGAGCTCGTTGCCGCCCGCGGGGTGTCGGACCCGCTCGACGTCCTGTCGCCGCGCGAGCGGGAGGTGCTTGCGCTGATGGCCGAAGGCCGTTCGAACGCGGGTATTGCGCACACGCTGTGGATCACCGAGTCGACGGTCGAGAAGCACGTCCGTGCCATCCTCAGGAAGCTGCGCTTGCCTGCGGGGGAGGACGATCAGCGCCGCGTGCTCGCGGTGGTGACGTACCTCAACGCGCGCTAGCGTCCTCAATCGGTTGCGCCGCCGGCAAGGCGCAGGACGGCGGACGCCGACAGCTGGGCCTTGGGAATGAATCCGGCCGCCGGGCTCGCCGTGATCTCCTCGGCGTACTCGCTCTGCGCGTGGGTGGAGATCAGGATCACCGTGCCGCTCAGCCGCCGTGCGAGGTCGAATCCGCTTTCGTCACCGAGGCGGATGTCGACCAGCACGACGTCCGGCCGAAGCTCCTCGTCGAGTCGCAGTGCCTCGGCGCCCGTCGTCGCGACCCCGACAACCGCCACGCCTTCACGCTCGAGCAGTAGGCGCGCGGCGCCGAGAAAGGGTTGATTGTCATCGACGATCAGGCAGCGAACGGGCTTAGTAGCCGCCGTACCCGCCCCCGCCCTGCGGCTGCGAACGAGGGGCGACCGTGGCGCCCGCCGCGGAAACCGCGAACCAGGAGCCGCCGAACGCGCTGATCCCTTCGCCGTTCGTGTCGCCCGCCTTCCTGTCATTCACAAAGGTGTAGAGCGGGTGGCCGTTGTAGGTGAGCTGGCTCTTCCCGTCAGGGCGAGCCGTCGTTCCAACCTCCGAGGGGTTGGCGCCGCTGCCGACCAGGGGAGCGCCACGGACACGCAGCGGCGGCCAGTTGACCGCGCAAGGGCCGGTGCACGCGCTCGTCGCGCCCGAGTCGCGCGCAAAGAGATACAGCGTACGCCCTTGCCGGTCGACCAGCACGTCGCCGAGCGCGGTGCTCGCCACGCCGACGGTCGCCGGGCGTCCGTCGCTCGTTGTGGGCAACGCATGCGATGCGTTGTCGCCGCCGCAGCCGGCAAGAGCAACGACGGCGAGCAGCAACACGCCGAGGAGAGGGAGTGACGTGCGGCGGAACATCTGCTGCTCATGGTCGCCCGGGGCTCGCTCGGAACGCATCCCTGCAGCCCGGAAACAGTGCTGGCGGATAGCCGCAATACGGACTTGTGGCTCGTCGCGATGCGCTGCGCTGCGCTTCGCCGCGACGCTGTCGTGGTGACACACACCGCTAACCAAGGAGGCCCCATGCGACTGATCACCGGCTGTCTGGCGACGATCCTCGCGACGCTTGCGCTCGCGGGCCCGACGGTCGGTGCCGTGAACACGAACACGCTGACCGGCACGGTCGGCCCCGGCTTCACGCCGACACACACAACAGCCGTTCCGAGCCGCCGTGTCGTCGGCTTCTGACCCGCGCCTCGGAACGCAACAGATCAAGGAGAGAGACATGCCATCACTCATCGTTGGAAGCGAGAACGAGGCCCCGATCGAGATCCACTACGAGGATCACGGCAGCGGCGATCCGGTGGTGCTGATCCACGGGTATCCCCTGAACGGGAACTCGTGGGAGCGGCAGGAGCGCGAGCTCCTCGCGAACGGCTACCGCGTGATCAGCTACGACCGTCGCGGCTTCGGCCGCTCCAGTCAGCCGACCGTCGGCTACGACTACGACACCTTCGCAGCCGACCTCAACGCGCTGCTCGAGCATCTCGACCTGAGCGACAGCGTCCTCGTCGGGTTCTCGATGGGGAGCGGCGAGGTGACCAGGTATCTGGGCAGCTACGGATCGGCACGGGTGCGCAAGGCGGCGCTGCTCGGTGCGATTCCGCCGTACCTGCGGAAGACGGAGGACAACCCGGAGGGCGTCGACGGAGAGGTCTTCGAGCAGATCAAAGCTGCGATCGCCACGGACCGCTACGCCTGGTTCAAGGACTTCCTCGACAACTTCTACAACACCGACACGCTGATGCTGGACCGGATCAGCGAGCAGGCGTGGCAAGCAAGCTTCAACGTCGCCGCCGGCGCATCGCCGTTTGCCTCGTACGCGTGCGTCGACACGTGGCTGACCGACTTCCGCGGCGACCTGCCGAAGATCGATGTGCCTGTACTCGTCGTCCACGGCACCGACGACCGGATCCTCCCGTTCGAAGCAACGGCGGCACGCCTGCCGGATCTGATCGACGACATCAAGCTGGTGGCCGTCGAAGGCGGTCCGCACAACATCGCCTGGACGCACCCCGATGACGTCAACGAGGCGCTGCTGGAGTTCATCGGCGCGTCGACGCGAGTGGCGGCGTGAGTGCGCTCGATTCGCGATGGGAGCCGCCACGTGGCGCTGCAGTGACACGGGCTGTTCGGAGCGATCACAACGGGAGAGCAGACGACTGTCAAAACACAGGAGGAACCTATGA
>CAVVYB010000017.1:0-66075 GCA_963752405.1 uncultured Gaiellaceae bacterium | reverse complement strand
GTTCTTGAGTCTGCCGCCGCTGCTCGAGGAGGTGCGCGCCGAGCTCGGGCTCTCGGCCGCCGCGGCCGGCCTGCTCACGACCTTGCCGCTGGTCTGCTTCGGCCTCCTCGCACCACTCGCTCCGGCGCTGATCCGCCGCGTCTCGATCGAGCGGTTGCTGGCCGTGTGCACAGCGTTGACCGCGCTCGGCGCCGGTGTCCGAGGGATCGGCGGGGTCGCGGGGCTGTTCGCCGGGACCCTCATCGCCGGCTCGGCGGTCGCGATCGCCCAGACAACCGTGCCGACGCTGATCCGCGTCCGCTTTCCCCGCCACAGCGGCAGCTTGACGGGCGCCTTCTCGATGGCGCTGCCGCTGGGCGCGGCTGTCGCGGCCGCGATCGCGGTGCCGCTCGAGCGCCTCTTCGACGACAGCTGGCGCCAGGCCCTCGCCGTCTTCGCGCTGCCTGCGCTCGTTGCGGCCCTGTTCTGGCTGCCGCCGGCCAGCCGCGAGCGGACAGTCGTGCGCCACACGCAGTCGTTCGGCCTTCAGAACCTGGCCCGGTCCTGGTCGTTGGCGGCGTACTTCGGCCTACAGTCGATGGCGTTCTACTGCGGTCTCACCTGGCTCCCGACGATCCTCCAGAACGAGGGCTACTCCGAAGCGGCGGCCGGATCTCTCCAGGCGCTCGTCAGCGCGTGCCAGCTGGCCCCGGCGCTGCTCATTCCCGTAGTCGCGAGCCGCCTCCGCGATCAGAGGCCTGCGGTGCTCACGCTCGCCGTGATCGGAGCCACCGGGTTCCTCGGCCTCCTGCTCGCGCCGGACGTCGCCGCGCTCTGGATGATCGTGATCGGCGTGGGCCAGGGTGGGTCGCTCGGCCTGGCGTTGATCCTGCCCGTCCTCCGAGGCGCCGGCGCGGCCGCCGTCGCAGCGCTGACCGCGCTGACCCTGTCCGCCGGGTACCTGCTCGCGTCTGTCGGACCGACGCTGCTCGGCCTCGCCCACGACGTCGCGGGAGACTGGACCGTCCCGCTCGTCCTGCTCGTCGCGCTCACGCTGGCCCAGGCCGTGCCCGGCCGGAAAGCCGCCGCCGACTGGACGATCGGCGACCGGGACCTCGAGCCGTCCACGGCCGTCGCGCCGTGAACCACTACGATCGCGGCATGTCGGCGTTCGACGGTCTCTTCGTCCCCGCCGAGCTACGTGCCGCCGTCTCCTCCCGAGCCTGGCTCGAGGCGATGCTCGACGCAGAGCGGGCGCTCGCGAACGCCGGCGCGACCGCCGGCGCCGTTCCGGCAGACGTCGCGAGCGAGATCGCCGCCGCGTGCGCCGCCGACCGCTTCGACTTCGAGCAGTTGCTCGAGGAGGGTCGCGCCGTGGGCAATCCGGTCGAGCCGCTCGTGCGCGCCCTCGCAGGCTCGGTCGGAGCTGAGGCTGAGCGGTACGTGCACCGTGGCGCGACCAGCCAGGACATCGCCGACACGGCCGCGATGCTCGTCGCCCGCACGGCGCTCGGGCTCGTGCTTCGAGAAGCGGACCGCGTTGCCGCGGCCACGGCAGCGCTCGCCCGCGATCACCGCGAGACGCCGATGGTCGCGCGAACGGTGATGCAGCACGCCGTTCCGACGACCTTCGGCCTGAAAGCCGCGGGCTGGCTCACGGCGGTCGTCGAGGCACGCCGTCAGCTCGAGCAGATCTCCCGGGAACGGCTCGCGGCGCAGCTCGGCGGCGCGGCCGGCACGCTCGCCGGGTTCGGCGACGGCGGCGTCGCGCTGCTCGAGCTCTACGCCCGCGAGCTCGACCTGCACGTCCCGACGCTCCCGTGGCACACGAACAGGACGCGCGTCGCGGAGCTCGGAGCCGGTCTCGCGACGCTCGCCGGCGTCGCATCCAAGATCGCGCTCGATCTGGTGCTCCTCTCGCAACCCGAGGTCGCCGAGGTGGCTGAGGGCGGTGGCACCGGCCGGTCCTCGACGATGCCGCAGAAGCGCAATCCGGTCGGCTCGATGCTCGCCCGCGCGAACGCCCGGCTGGCCGCGGCTCACGCCGGCGTCCTCCTCGGGTCGCTGGAGCAGGAGCACGAACGTGCCGCCGGCGCGTGGCAGGCCGAGTGGGAAGCCCTCACCGGCGCGCTCGCGCACACCGGCGGCGCGCTCCATGCGCTGGCAGGCGCGCTCGAGTCGCTGGAAGTGGACTCGGCCCGGATGCGGCAGAACCTCGACCTGACCGGGGGGCTCGTGCTGGCGGAGCGCATCGCCCTCCTGCTCACGAAGCGACTCGGCCGAGCCGAGGCGCAGGAGGTGGTGCGCGAGGCGGCCGGGGCCGATGGGGGCTTCCGGGAAGCGCTCCTCGCCGATTCGCGAGCCGGGCTCGAGCCGGCCGAGCTCGACGCGGCCCTCGACCCTGTCACCTATCTCGGCTCGGCTCCCGAGCTCGTCGACCGCGCACTCGCGCTCTACGAGAGCGCCCGCCTGACGCTGCACCACCGGCTCGACGGATCGACCGACGACGCTCCACCGCTGCTGCTCTCCAACTCGCTCGGGACGACGCTCGAGATGTGGGACCCGCAGGTTCCGGCGCTGGCGTCACAGTTCCGGCTCGTCCGCTACGACCGGCGCGGCCACGGCCGCTCACCCGTGCGAGCTGGCCCCGTATTCGATCGAGGATCTGGGCTGGCGACGTCCTCACCCTGCTCGACGACCTCGAGCATCGAGCGCACGTCGTTCTGCGGCCTTTCGATCGGCGGGATGGTCGGCATGTGGCTCGCCTCGCAGGCGCCAGAGCGGGTCGACCGCCTCGTCCTCTGCTGCACCGCGCCGATCCTGCCCCCGCGAGAGCAATGGCTGGAGCGTGCGGCGACGGTCCGAGCGCACGGAGTCGCCACGATCGCCGACGCCACACTCGACCGCTGGTTCACCCCCCGCGGCCACCGCACTCCGGGAGAGGTTCCGGGCCATGCTCGTCGACGACGCCGGCCGAGGGCTACGCGGGCTGCTGCGAGGCGCTCGCCGACCTCGACCTGCGCGACCGGCTGGCTGCGATCGAAGCTCCGACCCTCGTCGTCACCGGCGCAGACGATCCGGTCGCGCCGCCCGAAGCGGGAGCGTCACTCGCGGCGTCGATCTCCGGCGCGCGCCACGTCACGATCAACGGAGCACGCGCACATCGCGAACGCCGAGCAGCCGTCGGCGTTCACGGAGCACGTGCTCGCCCACCTGACGAAGGAGACCCGATGAGCGAAGCCCACGAGCGAGGCATGGAGGTGCGCCGGGCCGTCCTCGGCGACGAGCACGTCGACCGGGCGCTTGCACGCACGACGACGTTCACCGCCGACTTCCAGGACCTGATCACCCGGTACGCCTGGGGCGAGATCTGGACCCGGCCGGGCCTCGACCGGCGCACCCGGAGCTGCATCACCCTGACCGCGCTCGTCGCGGGCGGGCACGAAAACGAGCTGGCATGCACGTCCGCGCCGCGCTCCGCAACGGCCTCACGCCGGACGAGATCAAGGAGGTTCTCCTCCAGACCGCGATCTACTGCGGCGTCCCCGCCGCGAACTCCGCGTTCGCGATCGCGCAGGAGGTCGCTGGCCGAGGAGCGGCGCCTGACGCGACCGAGCACGCAGGTCGCGATCGTCGGCGCCGGCCCCGCCGGCCTCGTGCTGGCGCACCTGCTGCACCTGGAGGGCATCGACTCGGTCGTGCTCGAGGCGCGCAGCCGGGAGTACGTCGAGAGCCGCGTCCGCGCCGGCGTGCTCGAGCACGGGACGGTCGAGCTGCTGACCGAGCTGGGCGTCGCGGACCCGCCTGCACGAACGAGGGGCTCCCGCACCACGGCTTCGAGCTCCAGTTCGACGGCGAGCGGCACCGGATCGACCTGAGCGGGCTCACCGGCCGGCACATCACCGTCTACGGGCAGCAGGAGGTCGTGAAGGACCTGATCGCCGCGCGGCTCGAGACCGGCCGCCCGCTCCATCTTCGAGGTCGAGGACGTGTCGGTGCACGAGCTCGAGTCGGAGCGCCCGCGTCGTCCGCTACCGTGCACGCGGGCGACGGAGCGTCGAGCTCGAGCTGCGACGTCGTCGCCGGCTGCGACGGCTTCCACGGCATCTGCCGGGACAGCATTCCCGCACGGAGTGCTGACGGTTCTCGCGCGAGTACCCGTTCGGCTGGCTCGGCATCCTCGCCAGGCGGCCCCGTCGAGCGAGGAGCTGATCTACGCCTGGCACGAGCGCGGCTTCGCGCTGCACAGCATGCGCTCGCCGCAGCGTCACCCGGCTCTACCTGCAGTGCGCGCCGGACGAGAACATCGACGACGTGGCCCGACGAGCGGATCTGGGAGGAGCTCCACGCGCGGCTCGGGCTCGACGGCTGGACGCTCAACGAGGGCCCGATCCTCGAGAAGGGCGTCACCGGGATGCGCAGCTTCGTCGTCGAGCCGATGCAGCACGGCCGGCTGTTCCTCGCCGGCGACGCGGCGCACATCGTCCCGCCGACCGGCGCGAAGGGGCTGAACCTCGCGGTCGCCGACGTGCGCGATCCTCGGCGCGGCGCTCGCGACGCTGGTACCGCGACGGCGACGAGTCCGCGCTCGACGAGCTACTCGGCGACGCGCGCTGCGACGGGTGTGGCGCGCCGAGCACTTCTCCTGGTGGATGACGACGATGCTGCACCGCCTCCCGGGCGGCGACCCGTTCGACGCGAAGCTGCAGCTCGCGCAGCTCGCCTACGTGGCGCCGCCCGCAGGCTGCTTCGACCTCGCTCGCCGAGAACTACGTCGGCCTCGGCAACACCAAGAGCCTCTGACGCAATGAAGCTCTGAGTCTCATCACGTCAGAGGCTCTTAGCTCCGTCTTAAGCCAGCGTGGTTCGATGCGTCCGTGTTCTACCTCCGCTACCTCCGCGCCGAGCTCCTGCGCCGGCGCGGCCGCACGATCCTGACGCTGCTCGGCCTCGCCGTCGGCGTCGGCCTCGTGATCGCGATCGCGAGCCTCTCGAAGGGGCTCGACGAGGCGCAGAGCGCGACGCTCGACCCGCTCGCCGGCATCGGCACCGACCTGACGGTGACGCGCACGGCCGAGGAGGACGCCGGCGGTGGCCCGTTCGGCGGCGGCGGTGCCGCGACGTCGTCGAGGCGAACCAGGCCGTGATCACCGACCTGTCGAAGCTCGGCAAGGCCGGCACGCACTTCGTGCACGACTTCTTCCTGCCCGGGACGCAGCTGACCTTCACGCGAGGCGCAGGCGAAGGAGATCGCCGAGCTCGACGGCGTCGCCGCCGTCTCCGCCGGGCTCACGCTGCAGGCCGTGCACCAGGAGGGGAAGGTGCCGAAGATCGTCGCGAAGATCCAGACCGGCGGCGACCGGATCGACGTCAACCGGGCGATCGCGCCGCCGACCGCGGCCGAGCAGGAGAAGATCCAGGCCTGCCTCGCGAAGCTCGGCATCCAGCCTCCGAGCCGGGGCAGCGCCGCGCGGCCAGCGGGCGAACCCGGGCGGCGGCCTCGGCGGCGGGCAGCGGCAACGTCCGGGTCCGGGCGGCGGCGGCGCGTTCGCGCAGTGCCTCCCCGAGCGGATGCGGCGCTTCCGCGAGACGATCACGACGCCGCGCGAGACGCTGCAGCAGGTGCTCGACCCGCCGCAGACCGACATCAAGAGCGAGTCGTACACGATCGGCGGCGTGCAGCTCGGCGACCCGAGCATGGGCCTCGTCACCGCTCGCCCAGGTGAGCGCGGGCCGCTTCCTGAAGGGCGGCCGCGAGGCGCTCGTCTCCGCGACCTACGCGGCGCGGAAGTCGCTGAAGGTCGGCTCGAAGCTCGAACCTGAACGGCACGACGTTCACGGTCGTCGGGCTCGTCAACCCGCCGCTCGGCGGCCAGGGCGTCGACGTCTACCTGCCGCTCGCGCAGCTCCAGAAGCTCTCCGACCAGAAGAACCTCGTCAACGTCGTGCTCGTGCGCGCCGACGACAGCGCCTCGGTCGGCCGCCGTCGAGACAGCGCATCGAGACCGCGTACGCGCAGGCCGAGGTCGCGAGCGCGAAGCAGGTCGCCGGCACGATCAGCGGCTCGCTCGTCGACGCCGCCAACCTCTCGCACAGCCTGGGCCTCGCGCTCTCGATCGTCGCCGCGGTCGCGGCGTTCCTGCTCGCCGCGCTGCTCGCGCTCTCCTCGGTCGGCAAGCGCGTGCGCGAGCTCGGGACGCTGAAGGCGCTCGGCTGGACGCAGCGGCTGGTCGTGCGCCAGGTCGCCGGCGAGTCCCTCGCCCAGGGCGTGCTCGGAGGCGTCCTCGGCGTGGTGCTCGGCGTCAGCGTCGCGCTCGCTCGTCGGCCGTCTTCGGGCCGACGCTCACCGCCAGCTCGACGACGGGCGGCGGCGACCTCCTCGGCGTCGAGCAGGCCGCGCGCACGACCTCGGAGGCCGTCTCGCTGACGGCGCCGGTCGGCATCCCGATCCTGCTCGCCGGCTTCGGCCTCGCCGTGGTCGGCGGCCTGCTCGCCGGCGCGGCCGGCGCGCTGCGCGCCGCGCGCCTTCGCCCGGCCGACGCGTTGAGGACGGTCGAATGAGCCAGTACGAGCTGCGCGGCGTCGGCAAGGCCTTCAACCGCGGCTCGCTCGTCGTCAACGCGCTCCAGGGCGTCGACCTGATCGATCGAGCCGGGTCAGTTCGTCGCGCTCGAAGGGCCGAGCGGCTCCGGGAAGACGACGCTGCTCCAGCTCCTCGGCGCGCTCGACCGCCCGTCGAGCGGCCAGCGTCCTCTTCGAGGGACGCGATCTCGCCGAGCTCCGCGACGGCGACCTCGCCGAGCTGCGGCTGCGCTCGTTCGGCTTCGTCTTCCAGCAGTTCAACCTGATCCCGACGCTGACCGCGCTCGAGAACGTCCAGGCGAAGCTCGCACCCGGCCGGGCTACTCGACGGTCGGCTCCGCCAGCGCGCCGAGGGCATGCTCGCCGAAGTCGGCCTCGCCGACCGCGCCGGCCACCTCCCGGCGCACCTCTCGGGCGGCGAGCAGCAGCGGGTCGCGATCGCACGCGCGCTCTCGGTCGAGCCCCGGGTGATCCTCGCGGACGAGCCGACGGGCAACCTCGACACCGGCACCGGCGCCGAGATCATCGAGATCCTGGCGACGCCTCGGCCGACCGACGGCGCCACGGTGATCGTCGCCACGCACGACAGCGAGCTCGCCGGCCGGGCGCCGCGCCGGCTCGCCATGCGCGACGGGCGCCTCGTCGCGCCGGATGCACACGCACAGATGGGAAGCCTCGTGGCGGTCCCATCGCCGTTGTCGTAACGGCCACGCGGCGTCGCGTATTGTCCGGTTGTATTACGATTCTCTTTGCGCTCGGTATTGCAAGCTGCAATAAGTCGAGGCTTACAATCGGCATAAGGTCGACCTGACAGAGGAACGCAACTGACACTTCTCACGCGAAATGACACGGGATTTCTGGCGCTGGTACGAACGGCACCACGCGCTCAACGTCGCGATCGCGGCCACGCTGTTCGGGCTCCAGCTCCTCCACCTCGTGTGGCTGACGGGCGAGCCGCTCGCCGACCGGGTCCTCGGAGACCCACTCTTCCAGGCCGACGGCCCCCTGCGGTGGCTGCTCGTCCTGGTCGACTACACGGAGATCCCCGCGCTCGTCTCTGTCTCGCTCATCTACATCAACGAGCTGCGCAAGCACGGAGCGTCGCTGAGGCCGATCCTCTACCTGATCTTCCTCAACTCGCAGCTGCTCCACATCTTCTGGATCACCGACGAGTTCGTCGTCTCGTCCGGAGCTGGTGGAGTGTCCAGCCTGCCGGTCTGGCTCGCCTACGTGGCAATCCTGATCGACTACCTGGAGCTGCCCGTGATCTACGACACCTTGCGGCGACTGATCGTCACGCTGCGCGAACGCGAGCTGCTACGAGAGCTTGGCTCCCGGGCGTCGCCGGCGAGCGGACGCGGGGACTGACCCCTCTGGAAGCAGCCTGCGGTGCCACCCGCGGCGATCGAAGAGTGCGCCGGCGAAGCAGGGCGCCCAGGGAGCGTGAGTTCGGTGTTCCAGCCCGCATCTGTAAGGCGGACCTTACCAGGAGCGCGCTAGGCGTTTCCCTGACGCGATGGGGCGCGCGGAGCGCCACGCTCCGAGGCATGACCATCCTGCTCTGGAAGATCCTCGACCACCGCGTCGTCGAGCCCTGCGTCGGCCCCGCTCTGTGGCTCGTTGGACTGACCGCAGCCTTCATCCTGCTACCCGACGGCTCGGGCCTGGAGACTGCGGCGGTGTTCTACGGACTCATCGTCGCCGTGATTCTGGTCTGTAGATGCATCGCAGCGCTGACCGCCCAGCGGCGCTCGTCGGGGTAAGCGGGATGTTCCTCTATCGCGTCCGCTGTTACACCCTCGCTTCGCTCGTCGGGCTCGCGCTGCTCGGCTTGGCCGCCGCGTCGATGATGGCGGGGTCCTTCCTCTCCGTCAGCTTCGACCGGGACAACCTGTGCGATTCGAGAGAGTCCGCGAACTGCTTCGTGACCGAACCCGGCGTCGTGCAGGGCGGTAACGGAGCCACCGAGATGGAGGTGAGTCCGATCGTCGGAGAACCGGAGCGTGTCCACGCGTACGACGGGTGGAACGAGACGCCGGCGCCGGGCACGCAGGTCTCGCTCGAACGCTGGGAGGGAGACGAGATCGCCTTCGTCTACGTGCCGAGCAACGGCTCGCGGTACAAGACCAACGGTGCGCCCGACCGGGAGACCCCGGTGGCCGTCGCCGTGATCCTCGCCCTGCTGGCGGTCGCGATTCCGGTGCACATCGTCAGGCAATCCTAGCGAAGGCTCGCAGCACGGTTCGCAGCCAGGCCTCGAGCGAGAGGAGCAGCCAGATCTTGACGCCGCGGCGGGGTGGCGGCAGCTTTCGGTCGGGGCGGGCCAGCTCCTCCAGATACGAGCGCCGGATGATCCCGTACGGCGCCAGTCCGTCGAGCAGCCGCTCACGTGCGAAGCGATCGAACCTCCCCTGCAGCCACGTCTCGACCGGCACGCGCATGCCGCTCTTCCGGCGCGAGACGATCTCGGCCGGCAACAGGTCCTCGACCGCGCGCTTGAGGATGTACTTCTCGACCGTTCCGCGCAGCTTCAGGTCGGCCGGCATCCGCAGCGCCGCGTCGACGACGCCGCGGTCGAAGAGCGGCGACCGCGGCAGCACCGCGTACGAGCGGCTGAGCTGGTCGACCTTCGGCAGGATGTGGTGCCCGCCCTTGAAGGTCACGTTCAGCGCCATCAGCCGGTTCACGAGCGACGACCAGCGCGGGTCGCACAGGTGCGGGCTCACCATCGCCTCCAGGGCACCGGTTGCGAGAACCTCCGGATCGAGCATCCGCTCGAGCTCCGTGAAGCACTTCCGGTGTGCCGTGAGATAGCTGCGCTCGAGATTCCCGCCGTAGAGCGCGCTCAGGATCATCGGCACGTTCTTCGGGCCGCCGAAGCAGGGGTCGCCGCCCTCGCCGTTGAGCACGACGGCGGCTCGCTCGGACGCCGCCTCGAAGAGGAGCGAGTTCGCCACCGTGAGCGGCTCGCCGATCGGCGTGCTCAGCGCGGCCATCGTCGCGTCGAACCGCTCCATCATCGCCCGCGGCGCGAGCTCGACGACGTGATGGTCGGTGCCGCAGTGCGCGGCGACCGCCGCCGCAAACTCGAGCTCGTTCGGGATCCCGCGCCCGAACGAGAGCGAGAACGTGGAGACGGTGCCCCCGTGCAGCCTGCTCGCCAGCGCCGCGACGACGCTCGAGTCGATCCCACCCGACAGCGTCGCCGCAACCGGGCCCGAGGCGGGCAGACGCCACGTGACGGCCTGCTCCAGCCGAGCCCGCAGCCGGCGCCGGTAGACCTCCTCGTCCTCCGGCTGCTCGTCCTCGGCCGGGAGCGTCCAGATGCGCTCGTCGCGGACGCGGTCGCCGCCGAAGACGAGGTGCTCGCCGGGCAGGAGCTCGAATATGCCCTCGACGAGCGTCTCACGGCCCGGGAGGTAGCCGAACGAGAGATACGCCGGCAGAGCGTGCGCGTTCAGCGTGCGCGGGACGATGCCGCCCTCGAGCAGGGGCCGGAGCGTCGAGGCGAACGCAAACCCGCCCGCGACGCGGGCGTAGTACGCGGCCGCGCTCCCCGACCGGGTCGCGGGCGAGGTGGACACCCTCGCCGTCCAGCCACGCGACCGCGAACGCACCCTCGACGTCGCCGAGCCTGCCCTGTCGCGCGAGCAGCTCCAGCTCGCTCGCGCCGACAGCGGAACCCGCGACGTGACACGCGTCCGAGTCACAGACGAAGCGCCGTTCCGGCGCGGTCAGCAGCTGCCGCCCCGGGCCGAGCGCCCGCGCAAAGCGGGCCAGCGTGACGGCATCCACCTCGCCGGTGACCCCGCCGATCTGCGTCCGCTCGCCGTGCGCGGGCTCGGCGGCCCACGCGGCGAGGTCAGCCGACGTCGTCGTCACCGTCGGCCCACGCGTCGCCGCCCCACCACAGCCCTCCCTCTCCCGGGCTTCCCGCCTCGTCTCGCGGAGCACGCGGCCGAGCACGCCCATCAGCACACGCGGCCGCGCCGCCGCCAGCTCGAGGCGGTACGTGCGGAGCCACTTCGCCTCCTCCGGCCGGACCTCGGCCGACGTGGCGTCGAACCCGGACTCGGCCTGCTGGAAGAGCCCGCGGTAGCGCTTGGCATCTCCGGGACGCAGCCCGGCGTCGACCACCTTCGGCAGCTCGACGCCGGCGAACCAGCCTGGACCGGTCGGCGATCGCTTCGGCGAGCCGGCACCCCTCCCAGTCGGCGTCGTGGAGCACGACGACCGTCGCCGGCGGCCGCTCGCGGAGGAGCGGGATCAGCGGCTCGTAGACGTGCGCGGGGTAGCCGCTGAACGAGAGCACCGGGCACTTCGCCTCGGCGTGGAAGCCGTTGACGAGCAGCATGTCCACGATCGCGTCGTCGTTGCAGACGACGAGGTGCTCGAAGCCGAGCGCGTCGACGCGGGGTGCGACGGCATCTGCCGAGACCTCCGCGAACACCCGACGCTCGAGCCGGCCGGCCAGCGGCCCGTGAGCGTCGACCCAGCGTCCGAGCAGCAGCTCGAAGGACGGCCGGTCGAGGCTGACGAACGGGCGGCGCAGCAACCGGTGCAGGAGCCGGCGGCGGCGCACGCGCCGGCAGACGTCGTAGTAGAGGTGGTCGACGTTCCACGCGAGCCGCCCGTCGTCCGACACCGCGTCGATCGCCAGCTTGAACGTCATGTCGGTCAGGCCGCGGTCGCGCTTCGGCTCGAACGCGAACCGCCGGCCGCAGGAGCGGCAACTGCCTCCCGCCTGCCGCGCCTTGTAGTCCGAGTCGATGCCGCAGTGGATGCACTTCATCCCAGCGCTCCGCTTGCGATAACTCCGGGCTCGTACAGCGCGACGAGGTCGTCGAGCGTCTCCCGTCTCGTCGTCAGGATCGCTTCGTCGCCGTCCAGCACGACTTCCGCCGGGCGCGGCCGGTTGAGGAAGTGGCTCGACATCGCGTACGCGTACGCGCCGACGTCGCGCAGCGCGAGGACGTCCCCCGGCTCCACCCGCGGGAGGCGGACGTCGCGGGCGATGAAGTCGCTCGAGTGGGTCGTGTTGCCGCAGACGTCGGTCGTCAGCTCGAGCGGCCCGCCGCGCGGCGTGAGCGCCTCGAGCCGGTGGTAGCCGTGGTAGACGCTCGGCGCGACGATGTTTCCGACGGTGCTGTCGACGCCGACGAAGCGCCGGCCGCCGCGGTGCTTCACCGAGACGACCGTCATCAGCAGCGAGCCCGCGGACGCGACCAGGACGCGCCCGGGCTCGACGATCAGCCGGATTGCACGGCCGCGCCGGTGCGAGAGCACACCGCAGCCGCAGCGCCACCTCCTGCCCGATCGCATCGACGTCGAGATCCGGCTCCCCCTCGCGGTAGCCGATCCCGTAGCCGCCGCCGAGGTTCACGTACTCGAGGTCCGGGAGCGCCTCGGCCGCACCGAGCAGCCGGTCGACGCAGCCGAGGAAGCGCGAGAGCCGGCGGTTGTTCGTCCCGGCGTACATGTGCAGCCCGGCGACCCGGACCCCGCCGGCGCCGGCGATCCGAAGCGCCTCCGGGAGCTCGTCGCGGCGAGACGCCGATCCGGTTGCGCTTCGCCGGGTCGTCGATCAGGAACCGGAGCCCGACGCTCCGGCAACCGCCGCGGCCGACCACGTCCCGCAGCTGATCGAGCGAGTCGACGTTGAGCGCGACCCCGAGCCCGAGCAGGTAGTCGAGGTCGGCGCCGGTCAGGTTCGTGCCGCTGTAGACGACGTCCTGCGGCGGGCACACCGGCGGCGAGCGCCGCGAAGGCGTCGCCGGGCGTGTTCGCGTGCACCCCGGCCCCGAGCTCGTGCAGCCGGCGGACGATGAGCGGGTTCTTGTTGCAGACGAGGGCGTAGTGGCACTCCAGCGGGCGATACGGGAACGCCTGCACGAAGCGGCGGTAGCGCCGCTCGACCTCCCGCAGGTCGTAGACGTAGAGCGGGCTGCCGAAGCGCCGCAGGAGCTCGTCGGCCCGGTCAGCCACCGGCGACCGCCTCGCGCGCCGCCAGCGCCCGCAGCCGCCGGCCGTGGCGCTCGACCCGGTCCGCGGCTCGGCCTCGGGCTCGTCCGACGCGGTGGAGGAAGACGTGGTTCGTCGAGCCGCCGAGCGGCACGTCTGCCCGGCCCGTGAGGACGATCGTGTCGCCGGCTTGCGCGAGCCCTCGGCCGACGACCCGGCCGATGATGTCCGCCCATCCGGCCTCGATCGAGCGGCGCCTCGTCGACGAGGAGCGGCACGACCGCCCACTCGAGCGCGAGCTGCTGGAGGACGCCGGCGTTCTTCGCCGCCGCCACGATCGGGCCCTGCGGCCGGAACCGGGAGACGAGCCGCGCCGTCGCGCCGGTCTCGGTCGGGACGACGATCACGGGCGCGCCGACGTCGTCGGCGAGGTCGCACGCGCCGTGGGTCAGGATCTCCGCAACGTCCGCGCCAGGCCCGACGCGGCGCTCGTAGACGAGCGACGGCTCCACCGAGCGCGCGATCGCGTCCATCTGCGCCACCGCCCGCAGCGGGAACGCGCCCGCGGCGGTCTCGGCCGAGAGCATCACGGCGGACGTGCCGTCGAGGATCGCGTTCGCGACGTCGGACACCTCCGCCCGCGTCGGCTCGGGCTCGTGGATCATCGACTCGAGCATCTGCGTCGCGGTGATCACCGGCGCGTCCGGCGTCGCGGGCACGTTCGATGATTCGCTTCTGGACGAGCGGTACCTGCGAGACGCCGATCTCGACGCCGAGGTCGCCCCGCGCCACCATGACCGCGTCCGCCACCTCGATGATCTCGTCGAGGTTCACGACCGCCTCGGCCTTCTCGATCTTCGCGATGATCCGGGCCGGCGAGCCGGCGGCGTCGATCAGGCTGCGCAGCTCCTCGACGTCCTCGGCCGTCCGGACGAAGGAGAGCGCGATGTAATCGGCGCCGGCCGCGAGCGCGAACTGCAGGTCGGCCCGATCCTTCTCCGTCAGCGCCGGGATCGGCAGCGACGACGAGGGCAGGTTGACTCCCTTCGAGGGCTTGATCGTCCCGCCGACCTCGACGCGGCAGAGCAGCCGCGTGCCGTCGCTTCCCTCGGCGCGAGCCCGGATGCGTCCGTCGTCGATCAGCACCTCGTCGCCCGGCAGCCACGACCTGCGGCGAGCAGAGCCGCGAAGCTGACGCCGAGCTCGCCGGCCCTGCGCAAGCTCCGGCGCGGTCAGGACGAGCGTGTCGCCCGCCGTCACCTGCATCGGCTCGCGCAGCCCGGTGACACGGATCTTCGGGCCGCAGAGGTCGGCGAGCACGGCGATCGGCCGCCCGAGGCGGTCCTGCGCGATGCGCACCGCGGCGAGGCGCTCCAGGTGCTCGTCGTGCGAGCCGTGCGAGAAGTTCAGCCGCGCGACGTCCATGCCCGCAGCCGCCAGCTCGTAGACCGTCTCGGGGTCGGTCGTCGCCGGGCCGAGCGTGCAGACGATCTTCGTCCGCCGGATCGCCGGTCGCGCGATTGTCGGCGCGATCGTCTTCCACGTTTCTGTCAGTGAGAAGCTCGACATCTCCGTCACCTCGCTCTGTTGTGCTCGTTGTCTTCGGAACGAGCGTAGGAGCGAGGTACGCGTGATCGCGTCCGGGACTTCCCTAGCCGCAATCCGGGTGTCCTGGTGACAAACGTTGCGATCTATGATCGGCGCGTGCTCATCGGCCGTGAGAGCGAGTGCGCTCGGATCGATCGGATGCTCGAGGAGGCGAGGGCCGGCCGGAGCGGCGCGCTCGTCGTCCGCGGCGACGCCGGGATCGGCAAGAGCACACTGCTCGAGTACGCCGTGGCGCAGGCCGGCGATGCCCGGGTCGTGCGCGCGCTCGGCGTCGAGACCGAGTCGGAGTTCGCGTACTCGGGCCTGCACGAGCTCGTTCGTCCCCTGCTCGACCGGCTGCCGGAGCTGCCGCCGGTCCAGGCGGATGCGCTCCGCGGCGCGCTTGCGCTCGCCGAGGCGCAGGGCGCGGGCCGGCTCTACATCGGCGCGGCGACGCTGAGCCTGCTCGCCGCCGCGAGAGACGACGGCCCGCTCCTCTGCGTGATCGACGACGTGCACTGGCTCGACGAGGCTTCGGCCGGCGCGCTCGCGTTCGCAGCGCGGCGGCTCGAGGCGGAAGGCGTGGTCATGCTCTTCGCCGCCCGCGGCCAGGGCATTCCGCACGAGGGGGATTCCCGAGCTCGAGCTCGGAGGCCTCGACGCGGAGGCCGCCGTCGTGCTGCTGGATCACGATGCGAACGTGCGCATCTCGCCGGAGGTCGCCGAGGAGCTCGTCGCCGCGACCGGCGGGAATCCGCTCGCCCTCCTCGAGCTTGCCCCGGCGCCTGAGCGGCGAGCAGCTGCAGGGCGCGGAGCCGCTGCCGCACCCAGTGCCCGTCGACGAGAGCCTCGAGACCGTCTTCGCCGCGCAGGCGCGCAGCTCTCTCGACGCAGGCGCGCCGCGCGCTCGTGCTCGCCGCAACTGCCGACACCCGCGCGATGCGGGTGATCACGCGGACCGGTGGCGACGAACACCGCCGCCTTCGAGGAGTGCGAGGACGCCGGCCTGCTCGCGATCGAGGACGGCCAGGTCACCTTCAGCCACCCGCTCGTCCGGTCGGCTGTCTACCAGCAGGCGACGGCGGCGGAGCGGCGCGCCGCGCACCAGGCGCTCGCGGACGGCTTCGCGAACGAAGGCAAGTACGCGGAGCGGCGGGCCTGGCACTCGGCGGCGGCCGCGCTGGAGCCCGACGAGGAGGTGGCCGGCCGGCTCGAGGCCGTCGCCGCCGCGGCAAGCGACCGCCGCGGTCATGTCGCGGCGGCGGCGATGTTCGAGCGCGCCGCGCTGGCTGACGCCCGACGGCGAGCCCCGGGCGCGGCGGCTCTACCTCGCCGCCCATTCCGCCTGGCTCGCCGGCCAGGGCGATCGCGCGCTGCGCCTGCTGGACGACGCGGCTTCGGCGGAGGCGACGACCTCGTCCGAGCCGACGTCTCGTCACCTCCAGAGCCGGATCGAGCTCCGCCGGCACCCGGCGGCGGGTCTGGTCGACCGGCTCGTGGCCGAGGCGGAGCGGGTCGAGCCGCTCGACGCCGCCCGGGCAGGAGCAATGCTCGCGACGGCCGCGGAAGCGTCGACGGCCGAGGCGGGACTGGCGCTGGCCCGGCGGGCGGCGTCGCTGACGGCCGGAAGCGACGATGCGGCCGGCCTGCTCGCAAGCCTCGTCCTCGCCCGCAGGCTGCTCGAAGCCGGCGAAGCGACGGAGGCTCACGAGCGCCTCGCCCATGCAAGGGCGACGCTCGCCGTGAACCGCGAGCTCCGGCACGACCCGGAGCTGATCCTCGCCGCCGTCGAGACGCTCGCCCGTGTCGGCCCCGGCGACGACGCGCTCTTCCGCGAGCTCCTCGAGGAGGTGACCGCGGCGGCGCGTGCGCACGCCGTCGTCGCTCTGCCGAGGGCGCTGCTCCAGACGGCCTGGCTGGACTTCGAGGCCGGGCGCTGGACGGACGCGTCGCTCAACTTCTTCGAGGCGGCGCGGCTCGCCGACGAGATCGGCCAGGCGCGCGAGCGCATCGCTGCCGTCGCAGGCAATGGGCTGATCGACGCTCTTCGCGGCCGCGCGACGGAGGAGCCGGAGCTCGGACGACGCCGGCGAGGCGGCCGCGCGCATCCTCGGGCTCGCGGCGCTCGGGGCCGGGGACGAGCGACGAGGCGATCGCGCAGCTCGAGGCGGCGGCCGCGGATCCGACGCCTTCGATCCTGCTTCGCGGCCTGCCCGCGCCCCAGCTCGACCTCGCGGAGGCCTACCTGCGCGCGGGGCGGCGGCAGGAGGCCGAGGCCGCAGCGGCGGCGCTACGCGGCGGCGACGCGGCGTGGGCCGCTGCGCTGCTCGACGGAGGCACGGCGTTCGCCGAGGCGAGGGAGCACGTCGCCGAACGGCCGTTCCTGCTCGCGCGCGTCCGGCTCAGCCACGGCGAGTACCTCCGCCGCGAGGGCTCACGGCGAGAAGCCCGTGACGAGCTGAGAGCGGCGCTCGCCGCCTTCGAGCAGCTCGACGCCGAGCCGTGGAGCGAGCGAGCACGCCGCGAGTTGCGCGCGAGCGGCGAGACGGCGCGCCGGCGCAGTGGTCGAGCACGATGGACGACCTGACGCCGCAGGAGCTCCAGATCGCCCGCATGGTCGCGGCGGGCGCGAGCCAGAAGGAGGTCGCAGCCACGCTCTACCTGAGCCCGAAGACGATCGAGTACCACCTCGGCAAGGTCTATCGCAAGCTCGGGATCACGTCCGGCCGCCAGCTCCAGCACCGGCTCGCCGAGCAGGAGCTGCTCGAGGCGTCGTGACGCCGCGGATCGCACGCTGGCTCGTGATCGCCGCCGCGGCCGTGGCGGTGCTCGTCGCCGCGGCCGGACGAGGCGACTCAGAGGCGCAAGCGGAAGAGCCGGAGCTCGCGCTGCGCTACCTCTACTCGACCGACGCCGAGGAACTGCTCGTTCCCGCTGATCGACCGCTACAACAGCGAGACGCACCGCCACGGCGGGCGCGAGGTCCGGATCGACGGCGTCAAGCTCAATTCCGGTGAGGCCGAGGCAGCGCTCGCGGCCGGAGACGAGCGAGCGCATCTCTGGACGCCTGCCTCCTCCCTCTGGGGCAGGCTCCTCAACCACGAGGTCGTCGGCGAACTGGGTGCCCGCGGAGAACCAGCTCGCTCGGCGTTTACTCGCCCCAGGTGATCGCGATGTGGGAAGCCGTTCGCCCGTGCGCTCGGCTGGCCGAAGCCGAAGATCGGCTGGAGCGACATCCTCGACCTGGCCACTCGGAAGCGCAGTTGGGCGGTCTACGGGCACCCCGAGTACGGCAAGTTCCTGCTCGGGCACACGAACCCGGGCATCTCGACCTCGGGGCTCTCCGCGGCGGCCTCCGACTACTACGCCGTCACCGACAAGCGGGTCGGGCCTGACCCTCGACGACGTCAAGAGGCCGGACGTACGTGCTGCCGTCCGGAGGATCGAGCGCTCGATCGTGCACTACGGCGAGACCGCGGACGAGCTGCTCCAGGAGATGGCGCGGCACCGCGAGGCCTACGCCCATGCGGTGTACGTCCAGGAGACGAACCTGCGCAAGTTGAACATGACGCGGCCGCAGGCGAAGCAGCTCGTGGCGATTCGAGCCCGCCGACGGCACCTTCGTCGCCGACTACCCGCTGATCGTGCTCGACGCACCGTGGGTGAGCGCGGACGCACGAGCGGCGGCGGAGGACGTTCCGCCGGCTGGCTCGTCCCGAAGATCACGGCGAAGCCGCGGCCGAGAGCGGCTTCGACATCCGTCCGCCCGACCGGCCTCGACCGAGCTCGACCCGCCGGAGCCAGCGGTGCTCGCCGCGATCCAGGACGCGTGGCACGAGGACCGTCAAGCCGCCAACATCGTCCTCGTCGTGGACACGTCGGGGTCGATGGACGACGGCGGGCGCCTCGAAGCCGCTCAGCAAGGGCTGCTCTCGTTCCTGGACGAGCTTTCGCGGAGGACCGGTTCGCGCTCGTCACCTCCGGCGACCCGACTCGAGACGAACGTCCGGCTCGCGTGCCGCGCGAAGAGCGGGCCGGCCGTGTACGCGCGATCACGACCTCTTCCGCAACCGGCGAGGCGCCCGTCTACCGAGCGGTCTCGCGCGCGCTCGACCGACTTGCGCGCAGCTCCGACGATCCGAACCGGATCAATGCAGTAGTGGTGCTGTCCGACGGCGCCGGCACGGACGTGGGGCGCAAGGAGCTTCTGCGCAAGATCGGGGCGGAGTCGGTCACCGAGGGCACGAGCGTCCGCATCTTCACCGTCGCATACGGCCGGCGCGGACAACGCCAGGGCGCTCGAAGCAGATCGCAGCAGCTCTCCGGCGGCAGGTTCTTCACCGGGCAGCCCGAAGGACATCAAGGACGTCTACCGGAAGATCCTGTCCTACTTCTGAGTGCAGCCGTGAGGGAGATCGGCCGGTACCGGGTCGAGCGCGAGCTCGGGCGGGGCGGGATGGCGATCGTCCATCTCGCCCGTCAGGCCGACCTCGAGCGGCCGGTGGCGCTGAAGGAACTCGCCGGCCTCTGGGCGACGGATCCGACCGCGACGATGCGGTTCCTGCGCGAGGCCAGGCTCGGCGGCTCGCTCAACCATCCCAACATCGTCACCGTGCACGAGTACTTCGAGCACGGCGGCGTGCCGTACATCGCGATGGAGTACCTCGCACGCGGGCCGCTGCGGCCGCTCGTCGGCACGCTGACGGATGCGCAGGTCGTCGGCGTCCTCGACGGGATCCTCGCCGGCCTCGCGCACGCCGAGGAGCACGGGATCGTCCACCGCGACCTCAAGCCGGAGAACGTGATGAGGACCGAGGACGGGTCGGTGAAGATCGCCGACTTCGGGATCGCGACCGCGTACGACGAGCTGGCGAACGCGAACCTGACGCCGCTCGGCGAATTCGTCGGCGCGCCGGGCTACGTCTCTCCGGAGCAGGTGCTCGGGCAGACCGCGACGGCGGCGAGCGACCTCTACTCGGTCGGCGTGATCGCCTTCGAGCTCTTCACCGGCGAGGTGCCGTTCGCGGAGGCGGGCTCGGGCGGCGCGATGCTGATCAACAAGGTGAACCAGCGCGCTCCGAGCCTCTCGTCACGGCGGCCCGACCTGGGCAAGCAGCTCGCGGAGTGGGTCCAGCGCCTGCTCGAGCGGGACCCCGGCCGGCGGCCGAACGGTCCAACCGCGGCGCGCGAGACGCTCGAGGACGCCGCCGAGAGCGCACTCGGGAGCCGCTGGCGGCGCGAGGCTGGGCTTCCGATCGAGCAGCCCGAGCGGAAGGCGGCGCCGCCCGCCGCCGCCCGTCAGCGCTTCGTCTCGACGCGGACGCTGCGCACGCTCGCGCTCTCGCGCCGGCTGCTCGTCAACGCCCTGACCCGGCCCCTGAGCCTCGTCGTGGCCGCGCTCGTGGCCGTAGCGGGAGTCTTCCTGGAGCCGTGGCTCTTCCTCGTCGCGGCGGCGGCATATCTCGCACTCGTCCTGATCACGTACTTCGACGAGGCCGAGGCACACCGCGTGGCCGCGACCGGAAGGCGGCCCTGACGGGTTTCAAATCGCAGCAGCGCGCAATGCTGAGCGTATGCCGCCCCCGGACCCTCCCTTCACCGTGATCACGCTGGCCGGCGAATCGGACTCCTTCAAGGCGTCCCGGGTCCGGTCCGACCTCGCGACGGCGCTCGGCGCGGAGGCCCCGCTCGTGGTCGATCTCAGCCAGGCGACGTTCATCGACTCGACGATCGTGGGCGTCCTGCTGGAAGGGCTCGCGGAGTACGAGAGGCTCGAGCGCCCGCTGCTGCTCCTGCTTCCCGACGACTGTGCGCCGGAGGTGCACCGTCTCTTCGAGCTGACCGGCCTTGACGCCCTCCTGCCGGTCGTCGGCAGCTGGGACGAGGCCGAGAGCCGCGCAACCGCGCACTGACGTCCGCCTAACCGCGCGGCCAGGCCAGCGGGACTGCGAACGGCTTGCGCCAGAGGTCGTGGAACGCCGGGCCGTGCGGGCCGGCGCCGAACGCGAACGTCGCCTGCGGGAAGTGCATGTACTGGGCCTCGCCGAAGTTGCCCGGAAAGGCCATCCACGCGGGACTGGAACGGCCGACCGGGACCACGCGGGGTGAGTGCGAGCCGCCTCGCGTGACATGGTCGAGAATTGCGGACCCCGTACGCGGCGAAGATCGCCACTGCCTCCTTGGGCCAGCAGCGCTTCTCCTGCGGATAGCGCCCGGGAGCGAAGTAGAGCGCGTGTGAGCCGAGGGCGGAGTAGACGACCGGGCGGGCGCCGCGCTTCTCGACCTTCGCCCACGCGCGGCGGGCGCCGCCGCAGTGGCGGCTCGTCCCTACCTCCTCGGGGCGGCCGCGCGCGTCGAGCAGGACGGTCACCGCCTCCCAGTCCCCCTCGTGGGATTTCCAGTAGTCCGGGCTCTGGGGCACGAGTGGGCTCCAGAGGTCGAGGGCGTGGAAGAGCCAGTACTGGAGCGCGACGCGCTTCCCGCTCCGGAAGACCGACCCGTAGACGACCGGCGGCGCCGGCTCGTCGGCATCGTCGTAGCACTGCAGCGCCGCAAAGCCCTCGCGCGCCCCACACGCGCGGACGTCGTACCGGCCGCCGGCGAGGTCAGCGTCCGCGAGGAAGCCCTCGACCGTCGTCGGTGCGAAGCGCTCCGCAGGGTGGAGCACGACGACGGGCTTGTGCCGCTCGAGCAGCTGGACCGGCGTCAGGGCGAGGACGCTACCGAGGAGCAGCGAAAGAAGCGACGGCATCGACCACGAGCTTGAGCCGTCGCCCCTCGTCCGTCAACCGGTACTCGACCCGCGGCGGGCGCGCGTCGATCACGCGCCGCACGAGCATCCCCGCCTCCTCCAGCTCCACCAGCCGCTGCGCGAGCGTCCGCGGCGGAATCGCCCCGACGGCCTGCTTCAGCTCGTTGAAGCGGACGGCGCCCTCGTAGGACGCCCAGAGAATGGACACGACCCAGCGTCGCTCGAGGAGGCCCGCCGCCAGGCGGACCTCCTCGGGAACGGGTGTGCAGCTCCTACACCGCATGGAGGTGCTGCGAGGCCGGCTCGAGCGCCAGCTCGAGCACCTCATCGAGCGAGATCACGGGATGGAACGTCATCTCGTCGCGGACGTGCTCTGGCACGTCGTCGAGATCCTGGCGGTTCCGCTCGGGCAGGATCACGTCCGTCAGCCCGGCGGCGTGGGCCGCCAGCACCTTTTGCTTGAGACCGCCGATCGGGAGCACCCGGCCCTGCAGCGTCACCTCGCCGGTCATGCCGATCGTGTGCTTGACCGGGCGGCCGGAGAGGAGCGACGCAAGTGCCGTCGCCATCGTGATCCCGGCACTCGGGCCGTCCTTCGGGATTGCACCCGCCGGCACGTGCACGTGAAAGGCCTGCTCGAACGCGTCCTCGTCGATCCCGAGCGCGTCGGCCCGCGAGCGGAGCGAGGAGAGCGCGATCTGCACCGACTCCTTCATCACGTCGCCGAGCTGTCCGGTGAGCACGAGCTTGTCCCCCTTCGAGGAGGTCGCCTCGACGAAGAGCACGTCGCCGCCGGTGCCGGTCACGGCCAGCCCGGTCGCAACCCCCGCGACCGCCGTCCGCTCCGCCGCCTCGCGGTAGAACTTCTGCCGTCCGAGTGCGTCGCGCACCGCGTCGATCGTCAGCTCCACGGGAGCCTCGACGTCGGCGGAGGCGATCCCGGTCGCGGTCTTGCGCAGCAGCTTGCCGAGCTCGCGCTCGAGCTGCCGCACGCCGGCCTCGCGCGTGTAGTCCGAGACGACCGTCTCGAGGACGACGTCCGCGATCGAGACCTCCTCCTCGCGCAGGCCGTTCCGCTCGCGCTGACGCGGCCAGAGGTAGCCGCGGGCGATCGCGATCTTCTCGTCGGTCGTGTAGCCGTCGAACCGGATCACTTCCATCCGGTCGAGCAGCGGGCCGGGGATCGAGTCGGCCACGTTCGCGGTCGCGATGAAGACGACCTCGGAGAGATCGAGCTCGAGATCGAGGTAGTGGTCGCGGAACGAGTGGTTCTGCGCCGGGTCGAGCACCTCGAGCAGCGCCGACGAGGGATCGCCGCGCCAGTCGGCGCCGACCTTGTCGACCTCGTCGAGGAGGATCACCGGGTTCATCGTCCCCGCATCGCGGAGCGCGCGGACGAGCCGCCCCGGCAGCGCGCCGATGTAGGTGCGCCTGTGGCCGCGGATCTCGGCCTCGTCGCGGACGCCGCCGAGCGACATGCGCACGAACTCGCGTCCGAGCGCGCGGGCGATCGACTCGCCGATCGAGGTCTTGCCGGTGCCGGGCGGGCCGACCAGGGTCAGGATCGCGCCGGAGCGCTTGTCCGGCTCGATCCCGCGCTCTTCGCGCAGCTTGCGCACGGCGATGTACTCGACGATCCGGTCCTTCACGTCGTCGAGCCCCTCGTGGTCCGCGTCCAGCACCTCGCGCGTGTGCAGCGGGTCGAGGCGCTCCTCGGAGCGCTTGCCCCACGGCACGGCGAGGATCCAGTCGAGGTAGTTGCGGATCATCGACGCCTCGGGCGAGCTGTCGCCCTGGCGCTCGAGCCGGGAGAGCTCGCGCTCGACCTGCTCGCGCACGGGCTCGGGTAGCTCTGCCTCCTCGAGCTTGCGCCGGTACTCGTCGACGACCGATGCCTCGTCCTCGCCGAGCTCCTTGCGGATCGACTCCATCTGGCGCCGGAGGATGTATTCGCGCTGCTGCTTGGCAGCGCCCTCCTCGACATCGTCGCGGATGCGCCGGCGCACCTGCATCTCGGCGAGCCGCTCGCGCTGGAGCGCGATCGCCATCACGAGCCTGTCCTTGACGTCGAGCGTCTCGAGGAGCTCCACCTTCTGCTCGAAGCTGAAGTCCGGCGAGTAGCCGACGGTGTCCGCGAGCGCGCCGGGATCGGAGATCGAGCGGACGAAGGCCGAGATCCGACCGTCGTCGCCGCGCAGCTCGAGGATCTCCTCGACCGTAGCGCGGTACTCGCGCTCGAGCTCGCGGGTGCGAGGGTCGGCCTCGTCGCCGTCGGGCCGCTCCTCGACGTGCACGCGCAGCGTCCCCTGCGCGTCCGTCTCGGCGACGCCGATCACGCCTCGGTGGAGGCCGCTGAGCGCGACCGCGCTGCCGCCGCCGGGCAGCCGCACCGTGTCGGTCACCTCGGCGACGGTGCCGACGCTCGCATAGTCGTTCTCGTGGCGCGGGACGAGCAGCACGCGCTCCTCCGACCCGACGTCCACGGTCAGTGTGACGTTCATATTGGGGAAGACGACGATGTCCTCCAGCGGGACGAGCAGCATCGTGCTCAACACATCTCTCCTTCGGTTCCGTCAGCTGGTGTCATACCAGGATTAACTACAAAAAGTATACCGGTATTCCCGGCCGCCGCAGTTGCCGTTCCACTAAACCTGCGTATGATCGGCCTCATGCCGCGAGCAACCCCGTTGGCCGCGAGAAACGACACGCCAAAGGTCGGTGCGCGAGTTCGCTCGCTGCGGCGCGAGCGCGGGCTGACAATCGAGCAGCTCGCAGCCGCCACCGCACTGACGAAAGGCTTCATCAGCCAGCTGGAGCGCGACCGCACTGCCCCCTCGCTCTCGTCGATCGCCCGCATCTGCGATGCGCTGGGCGTGCGGCTGAGCCACATCTTCGAGCGCGAGCCCGCGCCCGCACTCGTCCGCAAGCACGAGCGCGTGCAGGTGGGAACGGCATTCTCGACCGACAACCACTTGCTCTCCTCGCGGGACGAGGAGCGCTTCCAGGCGATCGAGTCGGAGGTGGCGCCCGGCGCCGGCGCCGGGGACGAGCTCTCCTCGCTTCCGGGTGAGATGGAGTTCGTCTACGTGCTCGAAGGCACGCTCGAGATCCAGGTTGCGGAGGAGACACACGTGCTCGAGGAGGGCGACGCGCTCACCTACCCCCTCTCGAAGCCGCACACGTGGCGCAACGCCTCGGACACGAAACCGCTACGCGTGCTCTGGGTTTCAGTGCCAAACCCTTACTGATGGCGCAAGATGAGCATCCGCGAAAGCGGATGCTCATCGCGCAAAGACCCCTGAAGGGGCCGCAAGCGGCCCAAGAGCCCGTCTGCCTTAAGTTCGCACTGGAAAAGCCGAACACCGGGCCAGCATGCCCGCACGCCTCCGACTTCCCCTCGCACTGCTCGTCTGCGCTCTCACGACCGCGGGCCTTTCGCTGACGCTCTGGCGTGCCGAGCAGAACGACACCCGTAGTGAAGCGCGCGAGCGTGCCGCCGGTACTGCAGCGGCGCTGGAGGAGCGCGCCGGCAGCGGCTGTTCTGGCCCTGCAAGGCGTCCGCGCTGCCTACGCAGCTTCGTCGTCGGTCGACCGGCAGGCGTTCGCGACGTATGCGCGCGTGCCTCTGGCGCGTCCCGAGATCGCAGCAGTCGGCTGGGCCCCCATCGTCTCGGCCGCGCAACGCGACGAGGTCGAGGCGACCGAGCAGATCCGGATCGAGGCACCCGCGGGCGTCCCCTTCACGTTCCCGCTCGTCCGCCAGGAGCCGGCCGCCACGAGCGCGGGCGTACGCGACCTCGGCTCCGACCCTTCGCTCAGCGAGGCGCTCAACAGCGCCCGCACGACCGGGCAGGCCCGCCTCTCGGCTCCGGTCCGGCTTCCGGGCGACGGCAGGATCGGCTTCTACGCTTTCGTGCCCGTCTTCGCAAGGGGCTGCCGGTCCGCACCGAGACACAGCGCCGCGACGCCCTGACGGGGCTCGTCGCAGGTGCCATCGTCTCGAGCGAGCTGATTCGGATCGCCATGACCGGCCTCCCCGACGACCTCGACGTGCGCGTCACCGACGGCCCGTCCGTGCTGTCCCAGAGCTCAGGCGGCAGCGCGGTCGCCTTCGCAGAGCTCGGCGGCAGGACCTGGCGCGTCTCGCTCGCCCCCGCCTCCGCCTCCCCGGTCGCCCCGATCGGCACCGCCTTCGCGGGTGCGGCGTTGATGCTGCTGCTCGTAGGAGCGTCGGTGCGGCTCCGCCGCCGTGCGGCCCACGAGGCTGTGCTCGAGACCACCCTCGTGCACGAGCGGAAAAGCTCTGCTCACGCACTGGCCCGCGCCGAGACCACGATCGGCGACGAGCAGCAGACGCGCCGGCTCCTGGCAGACGCGAGCGACGTGCTCGTCCTGGAGATCGACCGCGAGGGCCTGATCAAGTCGTCCTCGGCCGCAGCCGAGCCGCTGCTCGGCTATACGGCAGACGAGCTCGTCGGCCTCGAGGTCTACTCGCTCCTGCACCCGGACGACCTGCTCTCGCCCGCGAACGGCCCGCAGCGCTACGTGCACAAGGACGGGACCTACATCGTGCTCGAAGGGCGCCGGCTCGCCCGCCGCGACGAGCTGGGGTTCGTCGCCGGCGTCGTGACCATCCTCCGCGGTCCGGCCGCCCTGATCCCTCGCACCGCCGAGCAGCGAATCCAGGATGCGGTCGCGCTCGAGCCCGACCCCGTCGAGCTGCTCAACGTCGTTGCCGAGGAGACGGCCCTCGACCTGTGCGTCGATGGCGCCGCCGTCGTCCGCTTCGAGACGGGTGGCTTCGGCACGATCGTCGGCGCCTGCGAGCCGCGCGGCTCCGTGAACCTCGTGCCCGGCACGACGGTCCCCCTCGAGGGCGACGAGCCTGTCGCCAAGGTCTTCCGGACCGGCAAGGCCGTTCCCGGAGCCGCCCCCATCCGCGTCGGCGCCCGGCTCTGGGGCGCGCTCGTCGTCCGAAGGAGGACCCGGAGCGGCTGCTCGCAGCTCGCGCTCGCGTCGCAGCCCCCGATCGCGTTCGCCGACGCAAGCGCCCAGCTGGCGGCGCTCGCCACACGCGACCAGCTCACGAACCTTCCCGACCACCGCGCCTTCCACGAGCAGCTGCGCTCCGAGTCGCGGCGCGCGGAGCGCCATGAACGCGCGCTCTCGCTCGTCGTCGTCAACATCGACGGCTTCAAGCGGATCAACGCCGAGCACGGGCGCCTCGCAGGCGATCGGGTGCTGGCCGAGGTCGGCCGGAGGCTCGCGGCGACCGTCCGAGAACCGGCGAGCTCGTCTCCCGGCTCTCCGGCCGACCACTTCGGCTGGGTCCTCCCCGAGACCGAAGGCCTCAACGGCTGGATCGCCGCTGAGCGGGCGCGACGCTCACTCGCTGCCGCTCCGATCGAGGGGATCGGCCACGTGACTGCCTCCGCCGGCGTCTGCGATTTCGAGGACGTGGCCGGGCGCCGACGAGCTGCTCGCTCTCGCGGAAGTCGCCCTCGTTCACGCGAAGGACTCCGGCGGCGACGCAACCTTCAGGTACAGCGCCGAGCTCGACGGCGAGTCCGGGCTCGCGGTCGAGGACGATCGCGGCCTCAGCCGCCTACGCGCGCTCGCACGGCGAGCTCGACGCGGAGGATCCCGGCACAGAGGGGCACTCGGAGCGCGTCGCGCGCCTGTCCGAGAAGCTCGCGCTCTCGTGCGGCTGGCATGCCGACCTCGCGATCCGGCTCGCTCAGGCCGCGCTGCTGCACGATGTCGGCAAGCTCGGCATCGGCGAGGCCGTGCTCCGCAAGCCGGGCCCGCTCTCCCCCGATGAGCTCGAGCAGATTCGCAACCATCCGGACACGGGCGCCGAGATCGCCGTCAGGGCGCTCGACGAGGAGCAGCTCAGCTGGATCCGCCACCACCACGAGCGCTGGGACGGCGAGGGCTACCCGAACGGCGTCGCCGGCGAGGCGATCCCGGCCGGAGCCCGGCTCCTGGCACTCGCCGAGGCGTGGGACTCGATGACCTCGAGCCGGGTCTACGGCAATGCGCTCTCCGCCGCCGATGCGGTCGCCGAGTGCAAGCGGGAGCAGGGTACGCAGTTCGCCCCCGAGGCCGTCGACGCGCTCGACCGGCTCTGGGCGCTCGGCGCTCTCGACGCCGCCGACGTCCGCGCCGAGTCGAACGACTACTAACCTCTAGGCGCCGAAACGCTGCAGCGCGGCGAGCGAAACCTGGCCGGCGAGCTCGTCTGCGTCGCCCGTCCTCCAGGTCATCACAGTCGCGACGTAGGCGCCGCCGTAGAACGCGACGATGCCGTTGTCGTGCCGAGCAGCCGGCAGCCAGCCCGCCTTGTGCATGACGACCGACCCGCCGCCGAGGAAGCGGTCGAGCTTGCCGCGGTCGGCGACCTGAGCGAGCAGCCAGAGCAGGTAACGCGCCTCCGAGCCGCTGACGCCGAGCGCGAGCAGCGGGCCCTTCCCCGCCGCGGCGAGGTAGACCGCACCGCGTGAGCCGCGCGAGATCCCACGCCGTCGTGTACTTGCCGACGCCGAAGCGCGGCTGGCTCTCGACGCGGATCGGGATCGGGGACGCCGGCCGCCGGCCGGCGCGCTCTCGTAGCCGCCGTACATGAGCGAGTCGTTCAGCCCGAGCGCGCGCATCGTCTCGTTCACACGCTGCAGAGCCGGCCGACGTCGAGCCGGCGAGCCAGACCTCCAGCTCGTTCGCCGCGGCGTTGTCGGAGAGGACGAGCATCTTTCCGAGCAGGCCGGCGATCCGCGTGCCGCTCGGCGGGCTTGCCGTCGAGCGAGCGCAGCACCGTGACCGCGATCGCGAGCTTGAGCGTCGACGCGGCGGGGAAGCGCGCCCGCGCGTTCCAGGCCGCGCCGCGGCCCGTGCGCAGGTCCTGGACGTAGACGCCGGCAGTGCCGCCGTAGCGGCGCACGAGCGACCGGACGCGTGCTGGCGAGCACCGGATCGAGCGTCGGCGAGCGCTCACGCGGCTCGGTCGCCGGCGGGAGCGCGTACGACCGGCCCCACGACCCGCGTCGAGCGCCGATCGCGGCCGTCGACCGCGGTCACGCGCACCTGGACGATGCCGGTCGGCATCGGGACGTCGAGCGAGAAGGACCTGCCGCGCAGGGGCTCTTCGCGCGACGACGTACTTGCCGATGCGGACGATGATCCGCTTCGTGCCGCGCGGCGCGCGTGCCGACGACGCGTCCGAACGAGACCTCGCGCGGCGCCGGCGCGACGATCGCGGGCGGAGGGAGAGCCGGGGCGTCGATCATGATTCCATCATGGCGATCCTCGCGCCACCTCGATCTGGACGCGTTCTACGCCGCGGTCGAGGAGCTCGAGCAGCCGGAGCTGCGCCGGAAGCCGCTCGTCGTCGGCGGCGACCCGAAGGGACGCGGCGTCGTCTCGACCGCCAACTACGTCGCGCGGCAGTTCGGGATCCACTCGGCGATGAGCTGCGCCGAGGCGCTGCGCCGCTGTCCCGGAGGCGGTCTTCGTGCGGCCGCGGCACACGCTCTACCGCGAGTACTCGCAGGCGGTCTGGGCGTCCGTGCGCGAGGTCGTGCCGCTCGTCGAGCGCACCGGGCCTCGACGAGGGCTACCTCGACCTGACCGCGCTCGCCTCCGACTACTCGCGCGCCCGCGCGGTCGCCGGAGCCGTGCAGACGTCCGTGCGGGCGGCGACGAGCCTCTCCTGCTCGCTCGGGGTCGCGCCGACGAAGGTCGTCGCCAAGGTCGCGTCCGACCGGCGCAAGCCCGGCGGCATCACCGTCGTGCCGGCCGGGACCGAGGCCGCCTTCCTGGCGCCCTTCGCGGTCCGGGTGCTGCCGGGAGTCGGGCCGCGCGCGGAGCAGCGCCTGGCCGCCGCGGGCGTGACGACGATCGGCGCGCCTCGCGGCGCTCTCCGATCTCGACCTGCGCGCGCTCCTGCCGGGCCAGGTCGGCCGGATGCTCCGCGACCGCGCGCTCGGCATCGACGCACGCGGCCTCGAGACCTCGAGCGAGCGGATCTCGATCTCGGTCGAGGAGACCTTCGAGCGCGACCTGCTCGACCGCGACCTCCTGCACGCCGAGCTGCGCCGCATGGCGGAGCGGCTCGGCGCGCACCTGCGCCGCGACGGCCTCGCCGCGCGGACGGTCACCGCGAAGCTGCGCTACGGCGACTTCTCGATCCGCAGCCGCTCCACGAGCCTCGACGTCGGCATCGACGATCCCGAGCGGATCGGCGAGCTCGCCTGCGCGCTGCTCGACCGCGGCCTGCGCGACCGGCCGGGCGCGCTGCGGCTCGTCGGCGTCGGCCTCTCCGGCCTCTCCGACTACCGCCAGCTGAGCCTGGACGAGACGGGCTAGTGCTTGAGCACTAGGTCGCGCGTCTCGTCGCCGGCGAGGTCGGCCGCCGTCTTGCCCTCGTCGTTCGCGAGCGACGGGTCCGCGCCCGCCTCCAGCAGCGCCTCGGCGCTCTCGCGGTCGTCGTTCTGCGCCGCCGAGTGGAGCGGCGTGAAGCCGCCGTCCTGGGCGGCGTTCGGATCGGCGCCGTGCTCGAGCAGGAGCTTGACGATCCCGGGATGGCTGCCGGCAGCGGCGCTGTGCAGCGGCGTCACGTGGATGGTCGCGTTGCGGGCGACGAGATTCACCTCGGCGCCGCGCTCGAGCAGGATCTTCGCCGCGTCCTCCTGGCCGAAGAACGCGGCGAGATGCAGCGCCGTGAAGCCGTCCTTCGACCACGACGTGCGCGAGCTCGGGCTCGCCGTCGAGCAGCTCCTCCAGGCCGCGCGTGCGTCCGACCGCGGCGGCGTCGAAGACGTCGAGCGGCGGGTTCGCGTCGAGCAGCGGCTCGACGAGGTCGCCCTTGCCGTTGTAGAGGGCGTACAGAACCGGCGAGAGACCGTCGGCGTTCCGCGTTCCCGCCAGCTCCGGGTCGAGGTCGAGCTCGTCGCGGAGCGCGTCCTCGTCACCGGCGTCGATCAGCTCGAAGATGTTCATGCGCGGAGCAGCGGTCGCGTCAGGCACGTCGGGCCGCCGTCGCCCTTGCGCGAGATCTCGTCGCCGCGGTAGGTGAGCACCTCGACGCCTGCGGCCTCCATCCGGCGGCGCGTCTCGTCGTTCCCCTCGAGCGCGAGCGCATGACGCGGGCCGAGGGCGAGCACGTTGGGGCCCATCGTCTCGAACTCCTCGTCCGGCACCTCGACGATCTCGATCCCGCGCTCGTGCAGGAGCTCCATCAGCCGCACGGGCGCGAGCCGCGGGTAGACGAGCGCGAGATCTTCGTCGAGCGGGGAGATCAGGCTCATCAGGTGCATCACCTCGGCGCGGCCGTTCCAGTGCGGCAGGTCGTAGGAGAGCACCTCGGCGTCCGGGAAGAGGGCCGCGAGCTGCTCGACACCCGCGGCGTTCGTGCGGTAGCCGCGGCCGACGAGCAGGGTCTCGCGGTCGAGCCAGAGCGTGTCGCCGCCGTCGATCGTCCCGGGCGCCTCGATCCGGCCGGCGATCGGAATGCCGGCCTCGCGCAAGGTCGTCCTCGAGCGCCTCCGCCTCGCCCAGCCGCTCGTCCTTGCCCGGACGGAGCAGCACCGCCCCACGCTCGCCGACGAGCAGCGGGTCGTACGCGTAGATCGCGTCCGGGTTGCCGCGCTCGCCCTCCGTCACGATCACCTCGGCGCCGGCGCCCTCGAGGATCTCGCGCAGCGCTTCGTGCTCGGCGACGGCGGCGGCGAGGTTCGGCTCGGCGCGCCAGCCGTACTCGCGCCAGCGCGCGGCGTCGGCTGCCTGCGGCGGGCGCACGAGCACGCGCCGCAGCGTGGAGGTCATCGAGCGGGCTCCGTAGTCGGCTCATGGAAGCGCGGAAGGCTAGCTCGCCCAGCCGCCGGTAGCCCTCGACCGACGGGTGATCGCCCTCGACCGTCCAGCCCTCGCGCATCCGCCCTGGCCGTTCCGGATCCTCGAGCGTCTCGTGGAACGGCAGCACAGGAACGCCCATGCCCTCGATCAACGCGTTCAGCTCGCGGATCGGCGCCTCGGCCCGCGGCCAGCCGTTGTTCCAGGGGAGGACGTTCGCGACGGCGACCCGCAGGCCGAGCTCCTGCGCCGCGGCCGATCATCGCGCGGAGGTTCGCCGCAGCGTCGGCGACCGGCCGCCCCTGCGCGATGTCGTTGATGCCGCCTTGCACGACCAGCACCTCGGCGCCGGCGACGGCTTCGTCGAGCCACGCCGCGATCTCGTCGGTGCGCTTCCCGTAGACCGCGCGAACGGTGAAGCGCAGGCGCGGATCCGCCGCCGCAGCCGCGGCGGGCCAGCCGATCGCCGGATCGTCGTCCCACGGCGAGCCGGCCGTGATCGAGTCGCCGATCGCGGCGATGTGGATTTCCGGCGTGTTCGTGCGCATGATCTCGGCGTGAGCATCTACCACGACGGCAGCCGGGGCTTCCAGGACCGCTTCGACACACGCCGTCTCGCCGACCGGATCGAGGAGCGGCTCGTCCACGCCGCGATCGACGAGGAGGACCGCGCTTTCATCGAGGCGCGCGACATGTTCTTCCTCGCCACCGCCGACGCCGACGGCATGCCCCAGTGCTCGTACAAGGGCGGCGAGCCCGGCTTCGTGCGCGTGCTCGACGAGCACACGCTCGCGTTCCCGAGCTACGACGGGAACGGGATGTTCCTCTCGCTCGGCAATCTCACCGCGAACCCGCGCGTCGGCCTGCTCTTCATCGACTTCGACGGCCAGACTCGCCTGCGCCTGAACGGCATCGCGTCGATCGACGAGACCGACCCGCTGCTGGCCGAGTATCCGCGCGCGCAGTGCATCGTCCGGGTCCGCGCAACCGAGGTGTTCCCGAACTGCCCGCGCTACATCCACCGGCTGACGCTCGTGGAGCGCTCTCGCTTCACACCCCGGGCCGATGCGGAGCCGCCGGTGCCGGACTGGAAGCGTCGCGACTGGGCCTGCGACGTGCTTCCGGCGGGCGATCCGGCAGCGGACGGTTAGACCGAGCCCTACCCCGCGAGTCGCAGCTGCTGCGCGGTGCGGTCGTACTCGACCGAGCCGGGCTCGAATCGCTCGAGCGCGTCGCTCCAGCAGGCTCGCGCCTGCGCGTCGTGCCCCTGGCCGCGGTGGAGCGCACCGAGGTTCGCGAGCACACGACCGGTGCTGTGGGTATCGCCGAGAGCGGTCAGGAGCGAGATCGCCGTCTCGTAGGAGTCGACGGCGCTTGCCTCGTCGCCGATCCGCGCCTGGGCGAGCCCGAGCCCGTTCAGCGTCAGCGCCGCGCCCCGCTGGTCTCCAAGGCTGCGGAAGATCTGAAGCGCTTGCTCGCCGAGCGCGATCGCTTCCTCCGCGCGGCCGGCCTGCCGGGACGACGCCGCTTGCTCGTTGAGCTTCCGGGCCTGCCGGCTCCCGTCAACGCGCTCGGGCTCCGGCAGTTGCGAGCGCCGGGGGAGCCGATCCGCCCGAGCCGCTTTAGCCGCCGCGAGGGCGCGGAGGTAGCTCGCAGCCAGCGCGCGCCGCATGGCCGCCGCACGCTGCCCACCGACCCGGGCCGCTTCCTGCCCGTGGCGCCGGAGCCTGTCGCGTCCGGAGCGCCAGTGTGTGTGAAGATCCCAGGCCGCAACCGACGCGCGGATGCGGCGGTGCTCGAAGGCAAGCGCGGCTGCGGCAACTCCCGCAACGACGACCGGCGCCACGAGCACCGGGTGAAAGCCGATCGTGACGAGGCACGCGCCCCAGAGGACGATGAGGCCGGCGAGGGCGGCCAGGCGCCGCCGGTTGTCTGTTGGCTCTTGTGTGGTCATGTCTCCACCAGTCGAACCTCTTCGCGCTGAGCCGAGCGGATCCTCCGCGAGGAGCTACGCGAGAAGAGAGCGGTGCCGCGCGAGCGAGGCGAGGACTGCGTCGATGTCCTCGTCGGTGTTGTAGAGGTGAAGCGAGACGCGGAGGTTGGAGTCGCGCTCCGAGGCGACGACGCCGTCCTCGGCGACCGCGGCCACCAGTGCCGGGGCGTCCGTGGAGCGGATGCAGACGAGCGGGCCGAGCGGCTGCGCCGCGACCGTGGCGCCGACGTCGTCGAGCCCGGCGACGAGCCGCTCGACGAGGCCCCGCACATGAGCCTGGATCGCGGGCACGCCGGCCTCCGCGATCAGCCCGACTCCGGCAACGCCCGCGTAGATGTTCGGCACCGGGGGCGTACCCGCATCGAAGCGGCGCGCGCTCCGGTGCGGCCGGTAGCGCGCGATCTGCATGTCGAAGACGTTCTCGTCCGCGAACCAGCCCGTCTGCACCGGCACGAGCTCCTCGACGAGCCCGGGACGGAGCGCCATGAACGCCAGTCCCGCCGAGGCGAGCAGGTACTTGACCGTACCGCCGACGACAGCGTCGCCCGCCTTGGCCGCCTCGAGCGGGATCGCCCCGATCCCCTGGTAGCCGTCGACGAGCATCAGCGCGCCGTGGTCGCGTGCGAGACCGTAGATCGCCTCGACGTCGTGGACAGCGCCGGTCCGGAAGGAGACGAACGTCGAGGCGACGAGCGCGGTCCGCTCGTCGATCGCCGCCGCGTACGCCTCTGGGTGCGGCTCGACCTGGACGACCTCCGCGCCGCGGAGCTCCTGCGCGTGCGCGATCTGCCCGATCGTCGGAAACTCGTTCTCGGAGATCACGATCCGGTTCCGCTCGCCTCTGAACTGGAGCGCGCTGACCAGGCCGCTGACCGCCGCCGACACCGACGTCTGGATCGCGACGTCCTCGGCGGAGGCCCCGAGCAGCGAGGCGAAGGCGCCCCGCGCCGCCTCCGAGCGCTCGACCCAGTGCTCCCACTCCGCGCCGTTCGCATCCCAGCCGTCGAGGTACTCCTCGTACGCCGCGCGCACCGTGTCCGACAGCGCTCCCTGCGAGCAGGAGTTGACGTAGACCTTGTCGCGGAAGACCGGGAACCGGCCCCGGATCGCGCTACCGACCAAGGTAGGCCTTGCGCAGCTCCTCGTTCTGGAGCAGGTCGCCCGCCTTCCCCTCGAGCACGATCCGACCCGTCGAGAGCACGTAGCCGCGGTCGGCGATCGAGAGCGCCATGTTCGCGTTCTGCTCGACGACGAGCATCGCCACACCAGACTGGTGCACCTGCTGGATGATCTCGAAGCTGCGCTCGACCAGGATCGGCGCGAGCCCCATCGAGGGCTCGTCCATCAGCAGCAGCTTCGGGTGGCTCATCAGCGCGCGGCCCATCGCCACCATCTGCTGCTCGCCCCCCGACAGCGTTCCCGCGAGCTGCGAACGCCGCTCGTAGACGAGCGGGAAGAGCGAGTAGACGCGCTCGAAGTCGTCCTTGCGCCCCTTGCCGTCGCGGTTCAGGTAGGCGCCCAGCTCCAGGTTCTCCAGCACCGTCATGGGCCCGAAGAGCCGGCGGTTCTCGGGCACGATCGCCATCCCGCGGCCGATCCGGTGGCTCGTGGAGCGATTCGTGACGTCCTCCCCGTCGAAGGTGACGCGTGCCCCTGTGCGGCCGCACGATCCCGAGGATCGTCTTCAGCGTTGTCGACTTCCCGGAGGCGTTGCCGCCGAGCAGCGAGACGAGCTCGCCGGCCCCGACCTCGATCTCGACGTCCTGCAGGATGTGGATCAGGCCGTAGTAGGTGTTGATTCCGGCGAGCCGGAGGAGCGGCTCGCTGTTTCCGGACTGCTCGCTCACTTCCGCTCCGCGGTCTTGGTCCCGAGATACGCCTCGACCACCCGGGGATCGGTCGCGACCTGGTCGAACGAGCCCTCCGAGATCTTCACGCCGTGGTCGAGCGCGATCACCCGGTCCGAGATGCCCTCGACGACGTGCATGTCGTGCTCGATCACGAGGATCGTGTAGCCGCCCTCGCTGCGGAGCTTCGCGATCAGCTCGGTGATCTCGTGCGTCTCGACCGGGTTCATCCCGGCGGCGGGCTCGTCGAGCAGGAGCAGACGCGGGTTGGTCGCGGTGGCGCGGGCGATCTCGAGCCGGCGCCGGTTTGCGTACGAGAGGCTGTACGCGGGCTGATCCCAGCGGTAGCCCATCAGCCGGTCGCCGAAGAACGCGAGTCGCGTCTCGGCGAGCTCGCGGATCTCGCGCTCCTCGCGCCGCTGGCCGGGCGTGCGCAGCATCGCGCGGACGATTCCCGCCCTGGTGTGCCCGTACGCCGCCGCCATCACGTTCTCGCGCACGCTCATGTTCAGGAAGAGGCGCAGCGTCTGGAAGGTGCGCGCGATCCCGCGCTGGGTGATCTGGTGCGGCTCGAGGCCGACGATGCTCTGCCCTTCGAATTGAATGTCGCCCGCAGTCGGCTCGTAGATGCCCGTGACGAGGTTGAAGAGCGTCGTCTTGCCGGCGCCGTTCGGCCCGATCACGCTGACGACCTCTCCTTCACGCACCTCGAGGTCGAGGGTGTCGATCACCGCGAGGCCGCCGAACGCCATCGAGACGCCTTTCAGCTCGAGCAGGACCGGCGCCGCCGCGTTCACACGATCTCCACGCGCTTCTCGCCGAGCAGGCCCTCGGGCCGGGCGATCATGACGGCGATCAGGATCGCGCCGAGGACGACGAAGCGCGTCGGCTCCGGTTTGACGAGCATGACGTTCTCCCAGACGAACGCGGCCAGGTAGAGCGTCGGCACCAGCAGCACGAGCCGGAGCCGGCCCTGTACCAGCGTCAGCATCAGCACCGCCGCGACCAGGCCGATGTAGGAGACCGGCGTGATCCAGCCGGCGAGGTCGGCGGGCACGATGACCCAGTTGTTCGCCCACTCCCCGAGCCGCCCGCCGCCGCTCGCCGCTCCCTCGGTCCAGCTCCCGTCGATCGCCCCCGCCAGCGCGTGCAGGGCAACGCCGAAGACGACCAGGCCCCCGAGCACGATCGCAAGCGAGCGCGAGAAGCGCAGGATGCCGACGAGCCCGAGCAGGAGGACCGCGTAGAAGAGGAAGCGCGAGTCGCCCGGCTCGCGCAACGCCTCGAGCAGCACGCTGATCCCGATCGCGCCGATCACGACGCCCGCCTGGCTGCCGGCCCCGCCGAGGATGACCGCCGTGTAGATCGTGATCAGCAGCGGGAACTCGAAGGTCTGGGGAAAGACGCTGCCGTTCAGCGCCGTCAGGAGCGTCCCGGTCAGGGCGGCGACACCGGCGCCCATGGCGAACGCGGTCAGCTTCAGCCAGTTCACCGGCATGCCCATCAGCTCCGCCGCCAGCGAGTCCTCGCGCATCGACCGCCAGGCGCGGCCGGTGCGCGAAGCGTTCACGAAGCGCAGCGCCACGAAGACGACGACGAAGAAGGCGAGCGCGACGTAGAGGTAGGCGACGTTGAAGATGCCCTCGTGCGAGACGGGCAACTCGCGGCCGAAGAGGGAGAGCGGCTGGACGTTGAGGATCCCGTTCGGGCCGCCGGCCAGGTTCTCGCCGAAGATGTTCTCGCTGTTGTTCGAGACGGTCAGGAAGATCTGGAAGAAGAACAGCGTCACGATCGCCAGGTAGTCGCCGACCAGCCGCCGCGAAGGAAGCCCGATGAGCAGGCCGACGAGGCCGCCGATGATGGCTGCGGCCGGAATCGTGACGAAGATGGGCAGGTGCAGGTCGTAGCGGTCGGCGCTGAGGATCGCGTAGGTGTAGGCGCCGACCCCATAGAACGCGACGTAGCCGAGATCCAGCAGGCCGCCCCAGCCGACGACGATGTTGAGCCCGAGCGCCAGCATCATGAGGAGCACGGTGTCGAAGGCCACGCGGCGGACGTAGCCGTTCTCGAAGAAGATGGGCAGGGCGCACACGATTGCGACGAACAGGATCAGCCAGGCCCACCAGGGAACGGTCCGCAGCCGCGCCTCGACCACGCCCAGCCAGCCGCCGCGGCCGCCGCGGCGCTCGGCCGAGCGGGCGACCCACTCGTCCTGCCCGATCCGCGGCCCCGCGGTCCCCGACGCGCCCGGAACCGCCTCCTCGTACGGGCTGTGGGTCTCGTCTGGCACTAGTGCTTCCCGCCGTGAGTACGGTCGTGGCCCGCGCGACGAGAACCGAGCAGGCCTAGGACGCACGGAGCCTCGATATGCAGGCATATCGGGGCGACTGAGGACGACGGCATGCGAAGCGTTCTCGTCGTGCGGGGCGCGGGCGTATTTGCGGTGGGGAGCACTTAGACCTTCCTGATGTCCGGCTTGCCGAACAGGCCCTGCGGCCGGAACAGCATGAATCCGATCAGGATCGCGAAGACGAGCAGATCGGACCAGCGGGTCGAGATGTAGCCCTGGGTGAACGCCTCGGCGAAGCCGAGGATCAGCCCGCCGGCCATTGCGCCGGGGATCGAGCCGATGCCGCCGATCACGGCGGCCGTGAAGCCCTTCAGCCCGGCGAGGAAGCCGAGCGCGACGTCGGTCGGAAGACGCACGGCGTACAACACGCCTGCCGCACCGGCGAGCGCCGAGCCGAGCACGAACGCGAAGACGATCACGCGGTCGACATCGATTCCCATCATCGACGCCGCCTCACGGTCGTAGGACGTCGCGCGCATCGCTTTGCCCATGCGCGACTTCGTTACCAGCAGCCAGAGCGCGACCATCAGCGCGAGCGCAGAACCGACGATGATGATCTGCACGAGCGGCACACGCACGCCGCCGATGTTGAAGCCTTTGAAGAAGAGCGCTCCATTCGAGAGCGAGAAGGCGTCGTAGCTGCGCTGCTCGGAGCCGAACATCAGCTGCATCGAGTACGCGAGGAAGAACGAGACGCCGAGCGCGCTGATCAGCGGCGCAATCCGGGGGGCGTTGCGGAGCGGCCGGTAGGCGAAGCGCTCGATCACCACACCGAGCACCGCACAGCCGGCCATCGCCGCGAGCGTGATCAGCACGAGCAGCAGCCAGGTCGGCACCATCGGATCCGCGGAGCCGCCGAGCAGCTGCAGCATGCCGAAGCCGATGAACGAGCCGACCATGAACACGTCGCCGTGAGCGAAATTGAGGAGCTTCAGGATCCCGTAGACCAGCGAGTACCCGAGTGCGATCAAGGCGTAGACGCTGCCCAGCGTCAAGCCGTTGATGGTGAGCTGGATGAAAGTGTCCACAGGTTTCCGGTCGATCGGGTGCGGGTGAGTCTAAACCGGAGAAACCGAGCGGCCCGGCGTTACCGCCGGGCCGCTCGCTGCGTTGCCTAGCTCGTCAGCCGACGAGCTTGTACGTGCCGTTCGACTGGATCTCGAAGATGTAGAACTTCGCGTTCAGCGGATCGTTCGACTTCGTCGAGAAGCGGAACGTGCCACCGAGGATCCAGTTCGGGACCACGACCTGCTTCACCTTGCGCAGCACCGCACGCCGGTTCGGCAGGGAGTTGTTGTTCGCGAGGCACGCCGCCTTGACCGCGCGCAGCGCGACCTGGACGGCCCCGTAGGTCGGAGGCCCGAACGACTCGAGCTCCGCACTCGGGTTGTCCCGCTTCCAGCCGTCGATCAGCGACTTCGACGTGGCGATGCCGCTGATGTCCGGAGCGAAGTTGGACACGAACGCGCCCGGCAGCTTGAACTGGGCCGGCGAGTTCGCACCGTCGCCGCCGAACACCTTCGCCCGCTTGCCCTGCAGCACCAGCTGCTCGACCGAACGTCTGCGCGTCCGGCGGCTGCTGCGTCGGGAAGAAGACGAAGTCCGCGTCGCTCGGCGTCCGCGTCACGAGGGACGAGAAGTCCGTCGTCCGCACGGACGTGGAGAGCCGGATGACCTCGACGTTCCTCGCCCGCAGGGTGGTCTGCGCGGCGTCCGCCAGGCCGACGGAGTACGGCTCCTGGAAGTCGATGATCACGACCTTCCGGGCGTTCTTGCTGATCATGAAGCGGGCGTCGCTCGGCCCCTGGATGAAGTCGCCGGGAACGACCCGGAAGAAGCCCGGCGTCCCTTCACGCGGGGTGCCCTTCGTCAGCGACGTGCGGGTTGCCGACGGCGAGATGTGCGGCATGCCGGCGGCGAAGTACGTCTGGCTCGTTGCCGCGACCGCACCGGAGGTAGCCGGGCCGATCACTGCGACGACGCGCTGGTCTGCAACGTACTTCTGTGCGAGCGCCTGAGCCGGCGCGGGACCCTGCTCGACGGGCGTGTCGCCGGTCAGCAGCTGCACCTTCAGCCCGAGACCGGGAGCAAGCCGCTTGACTGCGTACTTGGCCCAGCTCAACTGCGCGTTGCCGAGGAAGCCGGCTCCGCCGGTCAACGGCGTCACGATGGCGATCTTCAGCGTCCCCTTGCAGTTGATCGCCTGCTGCGCCTGGGTGCCCGCGGACGCGTCCGGCCGTGCCGTCGCGGTCGTCGCGAACACCGACGCAATCCCGGCCACGAGCGCCAGAACTATGGCTCTCTTCATCTGTTGCCGCCCTCCTTGTGGGTTCGTATCTGAGTATCGATTTCGGGCATCTTCGACGGCGCGCTTCGACCTCTGCAAGCAGGCGCCTTGGTTGACGAACTGGCAAACATGCGTACCGCGTGCCAATCACACCGCGTTGCGCGTGTCATGTCAACAGACCCCGGCCCTTGACGCCGTCCTCCCTGTAGACGCCGACGCCGCGCGAAAGTCAGCAGGAACCCGCGCGGCGAGGCGCGCCGCTAGCCGACAAGCGTCTTCTTGCCGCCCTTACCGAGCCTGAAGACGGAGAACCTCGCGCCCTCTCTGTCGCCGTGGGGGTGAAGCGGAGGTGGCCGCCGAGGACGATGTTCGGGATGAACGTCGCCTGCAGGTTCCTCTGCACCTCGGCTCGAGTTGCGGCGCCGTCCGCGCACGCCTTCCCGATCGCCGCGATCGCCGCCTGGGTGGCCACGTAGGCGGGCGGGCCGAAGTTGGAGACGAACGTCGAGCCGTAGCCTGCGATGAAGGGGCCGTTGCCCTCGAGCGCCCTGATGTCCGTGGCGAACGCCGACACGTACGAGCCTTCGATTGTGAAGTCGCCCGAGTCGAGGGCGTCCGACCCGAAGATGACGGCCCGCCGGTCCTGACGCCTCCAGCTCCCGACCGAAAAGCTGCGCGTTGGCGGCGAGCTGCCACGGCAGGAAGACGATGTCGATGCGAGGACCGATCGTCGCGACCAGCGCCTTGAAGTCCGTCAGCTTCGCATCGACGGAGCGCCGGGTGACGGTGACGCCGTCCCTCCTCAGCCTCGACTGCACCCCGTCGGCCAGCGGGCGCGAGTAGGCCGTCCGGTCGTCGACGATCAGGACGTCCGTCGCCTTCGCCAGCCGGATGTTCATTGCGATCGTCGCCGGCTGTACGGCCGCGCTCGGAACGACCCGGAGGAAGTTCGGGATCGAGCCGTTCGTCAGCGCCGCGGCGACGGCCGAGGCGGAGATGAACGGCAGCCGGTCGGCCCGCATGAAGATCGGTGCGACCGCCAGCACTTCCTGGCTGCCCGCAGGGCCGACGACGGCGAGGACGTCGCGGTTGGCGTGGAGCCTCGCGCCGGCCCTCGCGGCGCGTGCGGGGGAGAGCTGCGTGTCTTCCTCGACGAGCTTGATCGTGCCGCGGGCGAGCCGCCGAATCGCGTACCGCGAGAACCCGAGCTGCTCCTTGCCGATGAACGCGGCGGCACCGGTGACTGGGCCGAGGAAGCCGATGCGCGGGCTCTCGCACGCCGTGCTCCGAGCCGGTGCCGTGGGGTCGGCCTGCGCGAGCGCAGCTGTGGCGACCGCGAGCGACGCGGCCACGAGCACGCCGGCGATCGCCAACGACTAGGACGCCGGAATCAGCTGCGAGTCGTCTTCGTAGGCTCGCGAAGCTGGATCGCCGGAGGGGTGGAAGACACCGAGAATCCGCATCACGCCCGACCCCGTGTTCTCGATGCAGTGCACCTGCTCGGGCGGCAGGTGGAAGCAGGAGCCGGGCCGGAGCGGCATCGATTCGCCACCGATGTGCGCGAATCCCTCGCCCTCGACGATGTAGCCGACCTCGTCGTAGGTGTGGCTGTGGTCGGGCGCACGGCACGGCTCCACGATCCCGACGAACTGGGTGGCGTCCACGCAGCCCGCGTCCTGGTTGACGAGGTAGCGGAAGGTGCGCTTCGCGTCCGCGCGGAGCTCCGGACGGTCGGCGAAGCGGACGATCACCTCCCGCGGGGGCCGCTCGCCCTGGTCGGCCGGCACGGTGGTCGAGACGACCAGCAGCTCGCCGGGCCCGGGATTGTCGATTGCGTAGCTCTCCCCGGCGCGAACGTAGGCGCCCGCTTCGGGTTCGAAGTCGAACGGCTCTCCCTCGAGCACCAGCGTGCCCGACCCTGAGACGGCGTAGAGCAGCTCGTCGCGTTCGGCGTCTCCACGCGGCAACGAGCGGCCGGGCGCATAGCGGGTGACGCGCTGTTCGAGCAGAGCGGAGCCGTTGTGCGGGCCTCGGACGAGCTTGTCCAGGGCAGTGTCGCCGTCCGCGCAACGCCCCTCGATGTCGTCCTCGGCGACTACGAAGGTGTGTCGCATGACCCGAATCTCACCTGCTGAGTACTGTCATGTCAACACTCTGACATGTCAATCCGATCCGCTTTTCACCTGCCTAAAGTTGCGAGAGTCTCGTAGACTCGTAATTGTGAACGTCGTTGAGGCGGTCGATCTCGGCCGCACGTACCGGGTCACGACGGGCGCAATCCGGCGCCGGTCGCATGACATCGAGGCCGTTCGAGGGGTGAGCTTCACGATCGGTGAGGGCGAGCTCTTCGGGCTGCTCGGCCCCAACGGCGCGGGCAAGACGACGACGATCAAGATGCTGATCACGCTGCTGATCCCGACGTCGGGCAGCGCGCGCGTGCTCGGTCGCGACGTCGTCAAGGACGCGCGCTGGGTCCGCGAGCGGATCGGCTACGTGTTCGGGGGCGAACGCGGCCTCTACGAGCGGCTCTCGGCTCTCGACAACCTGCGCTACTTCGCCGAGCTCTACGCTGTCGAGCCCAAGCGCCAGCGGGCCCGCATCAACGAGTTGCTCGACCTCGTCGGCCTGAAGGGCCGCGAGCAGGAACGGGTCGAGGGCTACAGCCGGGGGATGCGGCAGCGGCTGCACATCGCCCGTGGCCTGCTGCACGACCCGCCCGTGCTCTTCCTCGACGAGCCGACGATCGGGATCGATCCGGTGGGCGCACGCGAGCTGCGCGCGCTGATCTCCTCGTTGACCGAAGTGGGCAAGACGGTGCTCCTGACGACCCACTACATGTTCGAGGCCGACTCGCTCTGCGACCGGATCGCCGTGATCGCGAACGGCGAGATCGTCGCGCAGGGCACGCCGCAGGAGCTCAAGGCCGGGGTCGAGGCGGGCAGCGTCGTCGAGGTGGAGGTCTTCGGGATCGACCAGGTCTCGGTCGAGCGGATCCTGGCGCTCGAGGGCGTCCGCGCCGCCGTCGTCGAGGAGCACGAGCACACGCAGCTCCTGATCGTGCAGACTGCGCCCGGCCTCGAGCTGACGCACGCGATCCTCTCGCAGCTGAACGGGACGGCCGTCGGCCGGGTCTCCTCGCGCGAGCCCACGCTGGAGGACGCGTACGTCCAGCTCGTGACCGCCGCGTGATCCGACTCGCCCGCGTGGTGAGCCTCGGGCTCGTCATCCACGTCAAGCATCTCTCCCGGAGCGCCTTCGACGTGATGGCGACCACGATCTGGCCAATCGTCTACGCCTCGCTCGCGTACTTCATGTTCCGCGCCGGGAGCGAGCCGGAGGCCCTCCTGCTGGCGTCGATCGGGGCGACGGTGATGGGGATCTGGTCCGTGACGACCGTCGGTGCGGCGGACGCGATCCAGCGGCAGCGCTGGGCGGGCGTGCTCGAGCTGCTCGTCGCTGCGCCGACGCCCTTCTGGGCCGTCCTCCTCCCGATCACGATCGCGACCTCGACGACCGGCATCTACGCGCTCGTCTCGACGCTGCTCTGGGGCCGCTTCGTCTTCGGCATCCCGCTCGTGCTCGAGCAGCCGCTCATCTTCGTGCTCGCGATCCCGCCGACGATCGTCTCGATCGGCCTGCTCGGCTTCGTGATGGCGTCCGTGATCGTCCGCTTCCGCGCCGGCTGGGCGGTCGGAAACATGTTCGAGTACCCGGTCTGGCTCGTGTGCGGGCTGCTGATCCCGGTCGCGCTCCTGCCCGACTGGGTGGAGCCGATCTCCTGGGTGCTCGCGCCGACCTGGGGGATGCGGGCGCTCAGCGAAGCGGCCTTCGGCGGGGGCATGCCGCTGTTCGACATTGCCATGTGCCTCATACTCAGCGTCGTCTACACCGTGATCGGCGCTGTGCTGCTGGGGCACTTCCTCCAATCTGCGCGCCGTCGCGCGACGCTGTCCTTGACATGAGTGCGACGCGCGTCGCACTCATCGGCGGGCTGATCAGCTTTCGCGGGCTCTTCGGCTGGCTCCACCCGGCGATCTTCGTGCCGACGCTGATCGTGCCGCCGATCTTCCAGGTCCTGTTCTTCGCGTATCTCGGCCGGGCCGCCGAGCTCGAGTCGGACACCTTCTACGTCGTCGGCAACTCGATCCAGCTCGCGGCGCTGCCGGGGCTGTTTGCGATCAGCCACGCGATCAACGGTGAGCGCAGAAGCCAGACGCTGGCGCCGTTGCTCGCCTCGCCGGCCAGCCGGGTGGCGCTCTTCCTCGGGCGCGGCCTGCCGGTGATGACGATCGGCCTCACGGTCTCCCTGGTCAGCTTTGCGTTCGGCGCGCTGCTGCTCGACGTCGAGGTCGCCGCCGGCTCTCTGCCGCCACTGGCTCTCGCCATGGTGGCGGCCGCGTTCTCCTGCACCGCGCTCGGCGTCGCGCACGCGGCGGTCGGCCTGCGCGTCCGCGAGATGGCCGTCTTCTCGAACCTCGTCTTCGCGGTCCTGCTCGTCTTCTGCGGCGTCAACATCCCGCTCGACGACCTGCCCGACTGGATGAGCACGGCGGCACAGGCGCTTCCCGTCACCCACGCCGTCGAGGCGGGCCGCGAGATCGTCGCCGGCGCTTCGCTGGACAGCGTGTCCGGATTGCTCGCGACCGAGCTCGCGATCGGCGTCGTCTACCTGGTGATCGGGCTCGCGCTCCTGCGGTACTTCGAGTACGTCGCCCGGCACCGGGCCACGATCGACCTGGTCTAGCTAGGCGAAGAAGAAGAGCTGCCAGGCCTCCCACCAGGTCGGCGCCTCGACGCGGATCGTGCGCCCGTCGAGCCGCTCGACGCCCGGGTGGAAGCGGAGCCGGTCGGCCGGCTGGGTGCGCTTGAACTCGACCTTGACCTCACACGGGCTGCCGGGGTCGTAGGGCGGCACCGCCTTCAGGTCGGCGAGCGCCTTCGTCGCGCCGTCCTCGATCAGCTGCCGCGCCCGCGCAGGCGGAATCATCCGCGCCGATCCGGAGCTGATCCCGCGCTTGACCGCCACCGTCGTCAGGCCGTCGCCCAGGAGCGCCTTCCCCTCGTCGCAGGACGCCTCGTCGCCGGTCACGAGCAGGACGGGACAGCCCCAGGTGCCGCAGAGAGCCGCGTTGATCCCGGTCTCGCCGACCTCGGTGCCGTTGAACCAGAGCCGCTGGTAGTCGCGTCCGGAGATGGTGTGGTTCATGTTCCCGAGCTGCGCCCCGGCCATGGCGTGCATGCCGACGAAGAGCGCGGCGTCGCAGCCCTGCTCGAGAAAGTCGGTGTAGCCCGTCCACTCCTCCTGGACGACCCACTCGCAGTCGGGGTGCAGCAGCTCCGGCACGAGCGAGTTGAACGTCCAGCCGCCGCCCGCACCGTGGCAGTCCATGACGAGGATCTCCGTGGCGCCGCCGGCCTTCGCGCCGCGCACCGCCGCGTTGATCTCCTCGGTGTAGAGCTTGCGGCCCTCCTCGAACATCGGGTCGCCGCCGCTCGTCTGCTCGGGCTTGACGATCCCCGAGACGCCTTCCATGTCGCTGATGATGTGGACGCGCATGCGGTTAGCCTAAGCACAATGGACACCGGACTCTCAGGAAAGGGCGTGCTCATCACCGGCGCCTCGGGCGGGATCGGCGCGGCGTGCGCCCGGGCGTTCGCGGCCGAGGGCGCGCGGGTGGCGGTTCACTACCACCGCGGCGAGGAGCGGGCGCGTGACGTCGCGGCCGAGCTCGGCGGCGCGCCCGTGCTTCAGGCCGACCTGACCGACGAGCGCGAGGTCGACCGGCTCTTCGACGAGGCACGCTCTGCGCTCGGGCAGATCGACGTCTGCGCCGCTGTCGCCGGCGTCTGGCCGTCGGAGGACCGCCCCGTCTGGGAGCTGTCGCTCGAACGGTGGGAGCAGACGCTGCGCCAGAATCTGACGAGCGTCTTCCTCACCGCCCGCGGCTTCCTCCGCGACGTCGAGCGCACCGGGCACGGCTCGCTCGTGCTCGTCGGCTCGACTGCCGGGATCGTCGGCGAGGCAGGGCATGCGGACTACGCGGCCGCCAAGTCGGCGGTGCTCGGCGGACTGCTCCTGAGCCTGAAGAACGAGATCGTCCGCGTCGCGCCGGCCGCGCGCGTGAACGCGGTCGCACCGGGCTGGACCGAGTCGGCGATGACCCGCGGGCACGTCGACCCCGAGGCCGTCCGCCGGATCTCGCGCACGATGGCCCTGCGGAAGATCGCCCGGCCCGAGGACGTCGCCCGCCAGGTCGTCGTCCTCGCCTCGGACGAGCTCTCCGGCCACGTCACGGGCCAGGTCGTCACCGTTGCAGGCGGGATGGAGGGCCGCGTCCTCCACGAGCTCGCGGACGACTAGGAAAAGAAGAAAGCGGCGGCTCGCGCCGCCGCTTCGTGCTCATCGTGCCGCAGGAAAGATTGCCGTCAGTCCCTCGCCAGGATGAGCCGTTCACTATATCGGCAACACCCCCGGCGGGCTTGAGTACCTACCCGGCGTGCCTGCGAACGCCTTTGCGGCCGCGAAGCGGCCGCCTTCAGGGGTCTTCGCGCGATGGGGAATCCGCTTCCGCGCGGATTCCCCATCTGCGCCGAAAAGGAGAGGGGCCCCGCCGCCAGGGGCCCCTCTTGGTGGCTCCCGAGATAGAACTGGGAACCGGGCTTGCTACTCACTCCGTGCCGCCCTCGCCACACCGGGGCGCTCGGAAGATGTCTTCAGTATCGGGGCGGGCAAGCGTTCCGGGAATCACCCATCCGCGGTTGACTCGTCCCTCGAACGGGGTTGACCGCCCGCGCTTCACCTAACCTGCGGCCATGTCGAGCCGCTTCGAGGAACGCCTGCGAACGGGGCCGCCGATCGTTGCCGACGGCGGCATGGGCACGCTGCTCTCGGGCGCCGTTCCCCGCCTGCGCTGCCCGGAGGAGGCGAACCTGCGTGCGCCGGAGAGCGTCGTCGCGCTCCACGCCAGCTTCATCCGCGCCGGCGCCGAGCTGATCGAGACGAACACCTTCGGCGCCAACCGGCGCAAGCTCGCGGCCCACTTTCTCGAGGACGAGTTCGAGCAGATCAACTCGACGGCCGTGCGGCTGGCCCGAGAGGCGCGCGAGGTGTCGGGCACGGACGTCTTCATCGCCGGCTCGATCGGGCCGCTCGGAGAGGTCGAGCGCTTCAACGCAGATCAGAGCTCGCTCTTCAGCGAGCAGGCGCAGGTCCTCGAGGGACGCGGGGTCGACCTGCTCATGCTCGAGACGTTCTTCGACCTGGACGAGCTCCTCGCCGCGATCGCCGCGGTGCGCTCCGTCTCGTCGTTGCCGATCGTGGCGATGATGACCTTCGACGCGGACGGCCAGACACTCGGTGGCGTCTCCGCCAAGGAAGCGGCCGATCGGCTGGCCGAGCTCGGCGTCGCCGCCGCGGGCGCGAACCACAGCGCCGGACCCGCGGCCGCCCTGAACGCGCTCGCCGCGATGCAGCGCGACGGGCTCGTGCTCGCAGCGCTCCCGAACGTCGGGCTCGCGAGCCTGGCGGGCTCGCGCCTCGTCTTCCCGCACGCGACGCCCGACTACTTCGCCGAGTTCGCCGCGCAGGCGCGCCGGCTCGGCGCCGGGATCATCGGCGGCTGCTGCGGGACGACGCCGGCGCAGATCACGGCGATCCGCACCGCGATCGACGAGGACGCGTGCGCCGGCCGCGCCGCTCGCCGTGCGCGAGCGGAGCTCTCGCCGAAGCAGCCGAAGCGACGCCCGAGGAGACGAAGCTGGCACGGATGCTGCGAGAGCAGGAGTTCGTCGTCTCGGTCCAGCTCGACCCCCCGCTCGGCGCCAACAACAGCGCGCTGCTCGAAGCGGGGCGCACGCTGAAGGAGTCGGGAAAGGCGCACTTCGTCGACGTCAACGACAACCCGCGCGCCCGCGCCCGGATGAGCGGGATCATGGCCTCGGTCGCGATCGAGCGCGAGGCCGGGATCGAGACGATTCCGCACCTGACGACCCGCGACATGTCGATTGCGGGCCTCGAATCGCTCCTGCTCGGAGCGCAAGCGGAAGGGCTGCGCAACATCCTCGCCGTCACCGGCGACCCGCCCGAAGAGGGCGACTACCTGGGCACCCGAGGCGTCTACGAGGTCGACGCGATCGGCCTGACCCGCCTCCTCTCCGGGCTGAACCGCGGCGAGGACTACCACGGCCGCGGGATCGACGCGCCCACCTCGTTCTTCATCGGCGTCGCCGTCAATCCATCGGCGGACGACATGGATCTCGAGCTCGAGCGCTTCGAGCGCAAGCTGGAGGCGGGAGCGCAGTTCGCGATGACCCAGGTGCTCTTCGACCTCGCGTTCCTGGACTCGTTCCTCGCCCACTACGGCGGCCGCGCTCCGATCCCGCTGCTCGTCGGCGTCTGGCCGATGCCGAGCCACCAGCTCGCCGTGCGGATCCACAACGAGGTTCCGGGCATCGTCGTCCCCGACCAGGTGCAGGAGCGGCTGCGTGCCGCGGGTCCCGACGCGGCCGAGGCCGGCCGCGAGCTGGCGCGCGAGCTGATCGAGGAGTCGCGCGAGAAGGCGGCGGGCGTCTACCTCGTCGCACCGTTCCGGCGGCCGCTCGGGATCCTCGACGTGCTCTAGCGCACGCAGGGGCCTGAGGAGACCTCGCCGGGCTTGATCAGTCCCGAGCGCCCCACCACGCCGGTGCGCCGGAGCGCCTCGAAGACGGGCTCGCGCGGGACGGCGTAGCCGGACGCCGAGCCGACCCGCGCCGCGAAGATCGTCGCCTGGACGCGGCCCCGACCATCGACGGCGGGACCGCCGGAGTTGCCATGGCGGACAACGCCGCGCAGAGTCGTCACGCGCCTGCGGATCGGGCCGCGGCCGTAGGCGTCGTCGGTGAGGATCACGCCCGTCTGGCCGATCCGGGCCGGCGTCGCGGTGAACGGGCCGTTCTCCGGGTAGCCCAGGATTGCGACCGCCTGTCCCTCGACCGGGTCGACGAACGTGAGCGGCCCCGCCCGGAGGCCCTTGACCTTCAGTATCGCGACGTCGTCCTCCGGGTCGAAGACGACGACTGTCGCGTCGCGGAACTCGCCGTCGCCGCGGTCGACGCGTGCGTCCTTCATGCCGGCGACCACGTGCGCGTTCGTGACGACGAGCTCGGGCGCCACGATCCAGCCGGAGCCCTCGACGCCGAGGCCGCACGCGCTTCCGGTCACGCGCAGCACGCTGAAGCGCGCGGCCCGGACGCCGGCGCTCTGGAGCAGCGCCGGGTCGGGAGGCCCGACCGGGCCTGCGGCCCGGTGATGGCGGCGAACGGGTCGACGCGCGCGATCGCGTCGAGCAGCCGCGACGGCGGGACACCGCTCGTTCAGCTCGCTGAGGATCCGCGAGCGCTGCACCTCCTCGCGCAGCTGCGTCTGACCAGGCGTGTTCAGCGCGACAGCGCCTGCGACCCAGACGATCGCCGCGCCCGCCGCGGCGCCGAGCGCGAGCCCGCCGAGCGAGTCGAGCACGCGCAGCGGCGGCACCACGAACAGGCTCCGGCTGATCGCGGTGCCCGCCATGCCTGCGGCGCTCTGGAGGAGCACACCGAGCAGGACGGCGCCGCCGAGCGCGACGAGCGGTGTGTACGGCGACTCGCTGCCGGACAGGAGCTCCGGTGCGAGCTTGGCCCCGAGGTACGCGCCGACGACGATCCCCGCGAGCGAGAAGGCGCCACCGATGAGCCCGCGCTTGAGCCCGTTCAGCGCTGCCAGGGCGATCACGGCCGCCGCGATCCAGTCGACCGTCGTCACGCGGCCACCCTACTGAGCGCCACGGCTGCCGACCCCGTCGGGGCCGAGTCCGTCGCGCCGATCGTCCCATTCCAGATCTGGACCGGTCCTAGCCTTTCGGACGGCGAAACCGAGGTGCGCCCGAGGCGAGGATGGCGGCGATGGGGTCGATGCGGCGTCTCATATTGCTTGGCACCGCGTGCGCGGCCGTCGGCGCGCTCGCGCAGGCACCTGCGGCCGCTGCATCAACGTGCACTTTCGACCCGACGAACGGCGCCGTCACGGCGACGATGGATCCTGGCTCAGCCGCCACGGTCCGGGTCTCGGCGGGTGAGATCTGGTTCGGCTTCTTGCCCGCGCCCTGCGGCGGCGCGACGACCGCGAACGTACGCAGCATCAACGTGCTGGGGTCGGTGGGGACGATCGAGTCGATCGTGCTCGACCACACGGGCGGGTTCGTCCCGGTCGGGGTCGTGGCCGATCTCGGCGACACGAGCGACCTCGGCACCTTCATCGGAACACCCGGCGACGACACGATCAACTACGTCGGATCCCAGGTCCAGTACAACAACATCCCCTTCGAGCTCCGGCCGATCGCGTCGTTCACGATCCTCGGCGGCGAGGGCAACGACCGCATCGACGGACGGCTCACGGTGACCGCCCCCCCGGGCATGCGGGCGGACGGCGGCCCCGGAGCCGACACGCTCATCGGCACGAGCAGCGTCGACATGCTCGACGGCGGCCCCGGCGACGACGTGCTCGAGGGCGGCGAGGGCGGCGACTCGCTCGACGGCGACGCGGGCAACGACACGCTCCGTGGTCAGTCCGGTGACGACGCGATCACGGGTGCCGCGGGCGTCGACTCTCTGATCGGCAGCGACGGCGGGGACTTCTTCTACGCCGTCGACGGGGTGGCCGACACGACGATCAGCGGCGGGCCTGGCACCGACACCGCTTACTACGACACGGGCCTCGATCTCCCACTGGCGACCGAGGTGAAGCACGGTTCGGGCGGTTCGCCTCCGCCTCCGCCTCCGCCTCCGCCTCCGCCTCCTCCGCCTCCGCCTCCGCCTCCTCCGCCACCTCCTCCTCCGCCACCGCCGCCACCTCCGCCGCCTCCGCCGCCGCCGCCGCCGCCGGGAGCGCTCGGGTGCACGTACGACGCTGCCGCGCGGACACTCCGCATCAACGCGGACGGCGGTACGGGCAGCCCCGGGCGGACGAATGTGATCTCACGCCAGACGGACGGCGTCATCCTCTGGGCCTCGACTGCAACCGTCGGCTCGCGCGCCGCGGCGCCGTGCGGCACCGCAGAGACCGGAGTGGCGACGATCGCGAACACGGACGTCGTCGAGCTGACGGGAACGACGATCGGGGTGAGGGACGACGTGCACGTCGTCAGCGTCGGCGCCGATGCGCGCGCGTCGACGGAGACGTTCGCGGGCACCGGGATCGAGTTCCGTCTCAGCTACGACGCGAACGCCTCGCCCGACGGCGACTCGCTGAGGATCGTCGGCAGCGGTGGCGTCGACCTGATCACGGTCGGCACGAACGCGATCACGCTCGATTCCGCCGGGACGAAGATCGTCACGCTCGGCGGGTCGTACGCGGGCCTGCGGATCGAGGGCGGCTTCGCCAACGACACGATCACCGGCGCCGGCAGCGCGGCGACGGGCGGACGGGCGACGCGGGCGCTCGACGTCGACGCAGGTGTGGGCCGCGACATCGTCGTCGGCGGCGACGGCAACGACGTCCTCCACGGCGACGTCGGCAACGACGACCTCACCGGCGGCCTCGGGCTCGACTTCGTGTACGGCGACAACAACGACGATGTCCTGCGCATGGTCGACGTGCTGAACGACGTCGTCGTCGACGGCGGCACCGGCGCCGACACGGCCTACTTCGACGACTCGCTCGACAGCCCCGTCGGCGTCGAGACGCTGCATCCTGCCGGCCCGCCGACGCCGCCGCCGCCGACCGGCTCGTGCTCGTACGCCGCAGCCACGAAGACGCTCACGGCCGTGGTTCCTGCCGGCGGCGAGGCGACCCTCGTGCGACTGGGCTCCGGCGAGTACGCCTTCGGCGTCGGTGGCACGGAGCCTGCCGACTGCCCCGGCACGCGCGCTACGACCGAGACGATCCGGGTCGTGGGCGCCGCCGGCAGCTCCGAGCAGCTGACGATCGACGGCCCGTTCACCGGCGGCACCGACGAGCCCGTCGGAACCGACGACAGCGAGCTCACCGTCGACCTGGGCGACGCCGGGCTCGATACGGTCATCCTGATCGCGGCCGGGTCTCAGACGGTGCTCGGCGAGAACGGATTCGCCTACGACGGCGACGGCGACGTCGAGGTCGCGTTCGCACACCGTTACGCCATGGAGCTGCGCGGCGCCGACGATGTCTTGGCCGCCAATCCGACGTCTCTGTCCGCGGGTGGGTCGGCCGGGTCGGGGACAGGCGGACCGTGGCCGGACCCGGTCCTGATCGTCGCGTGGGAGAACGGTGCGGTCATCCACGGCGGCGCGGGTGCCGACACGCTCGTGGGGAGCGCCTGACCGCGACGAGATTCACGGCGGCGCGGGCAACGACACGATCCGTGGCGGCCGCAACGTCGACGAGCTGCGCGGCGACGCGGGCAACGACACGATCAGCGGCGAGATCGGTGAGGACGCCCTCTACGGTGGCCCCGGCGTCGATTCGCTCTTCGGCGGCGACGAGGACGACTCGCTGGACGCGCGCGACGCGGACGGCGCCGCCGACGCGGTGATCGACGGCGGCAACGGCACGGACACTGGCTTCGCCGACCCTGCCGACCCCGCAGCAGTCTCCGTCGAGACCCTCACGGTCGAGACGCCGCCCCCGCCTGGGCTCTGCACGTTCGACATCATCGCCTCGCAGCTGAACGTGGCCATCCCGGCAGGCGGTTCCGCCACGCTGGACGTCGCCGGCGACCGGGTCCGCGTCGACGGCGTCCCGTGCCCCGGCACGACGACGACGATCGACCGGATCTATGTCAACGGCGCCGCCGGGAGCCTCGAGACGCTGGTCATCGATCTCGCCGGCGGGGCCTTCGCGCCGGGGAAGAACGACGAGAGCGTCGTCGTCGAGGAAGGCGAGCTCTACACGTCGCCGACCTCGGAGATCGAGATCTTCCCGGTCCTCGGCCGCGACGCGGGCGACACGGTCCGCATCCTCGGGACCGCGGGCGACGACTCGATCCACGCGGGGTACAACGGCGTATCCTTCGACGCGAGCCTGGAGCTCGACCTGAAGATGCCGTGTTGCAGCGCCGGCGTCACCCCCCTCACGTACGAGCTGTACGGCCTCGGGGGCCGCAACCTCCTGAGCACCGCCACCGCGGGCGTGACGGGTGGCGGCGTCGTGTACCAGCGCCTCTTCGCCGGCGACCTGGGCGACACGCTCCGCGCCGGAGGCCCTGGAGAGCTCCACGGCGGCGCGGGCGCAGACATCCTCGAGGGCGGCATCGGCAACGACGTGCTCCTCGGCGGCGGTGGGGCCGACCAGCTCACCGGCGGCCAGGGCAACGACACGCTCACGGGCGGCGCCGGCGCCGACACGATGATCGGCAGCGCCGGCGACGACCTCTTCCGTGCCGACGACGATGAGAAGGACGTGATCATCAGCGGCGGGTCCGGTCTCGACACGGCGTACTACGACGCGGGCATCGACCCGCTCCCGGTGGCGGTCGAGACAAAGATCGCCGCCTAGCGACGTACGCACGGCGCCCGGCTACACTGTCGGTCGCCCCGGGGGGCGTAGTTCAGTTGGTTAGAACGCCGGCCTGTCACGCCGGAGGTCGCGGGTTCGAGTCCCGTCGCTCCCGTCTTTAAAAGTCCCTGCAAATCGGCATTTACTGTTGCCTGTACAGACGCAGCAGGCGCGTCGTGGCCCAATCTCGCGGCCCAAACACTCGGGGCAAAATACCTGCAAAATGGTAATTTCACTAACGAGCTTGTGCCCGGCCACACCAAAGTAAAACGGTTCAAGAAACTCTGGACCGTCTGGTGATGGAGGGCACTAGTCGGCACGCTGCCGGCACCGGCGCGAGCGGTCGCTCTAGCTGCAGGCGATCTGCTGTAGCCCCGTGAACTACGAAATGCGGGCCAGAGAGCGACGACCGAGCTGCGTTGTCTCTAGCACTTGTCGCCTTCCAGGCGGTGGGAAGAAGAGGCGCGCGAGGATAGCAGTGTCCTTCGGCTCGGCGAGGAGAGCGACGCGGTCCCCTGCGCGCAGCTGGAGCGAGCCCTTCGGCGCGATGGCCGCGCCGTCGCGCACGACGAGGGTGACCCAGGCGCTCTTGCCGAGCGGCAGGCTCCTCAGTTGCTGGTTCTCGGCTCGGGAGCCCGCGCCGACGGTGAACTCCTGCGCCGCGTCCGGCTCCTGGCCCAGCCCGACCGAGACCCGCCACGGCCGCAGCGGCTGCTCGTGCATCGGGATCCGGAGAAGCCCGGCCGCGAATGGGACAAGCGATCCCTGGCACACGACCGACAGGAGCACGACCACGAAGACGATCCCGTAGACGCGGTCGGAGCCTGGGACACCGCCGATGACGGCGAACGCTGCGAGCAGGATGGGCACTGCACCTTTGAGGCCGCTCCAGGCGATGAAAGCACGCTCGGTCCAGCGGAGCCGGGCTCGCGCCAGCGTCAGCACGACCACGAGCGGACGCGCGACCAACGCGAGCACGAGCAGCAGCAGCGCGGCTTCAGCCCAGACGCCGGCGCTGAGCGAGCCGAAGCTGATGGTGAGGCCGAGCGCGACGAAGACGACGATCTCGGCCAGGGTCGCGAGCGAGCTGTGGAAGCGCTCGATCTCTCCTTTGTAGGGCAGGCGCGCGTCGCCGAGCACGAGCCCGGCGATGAAGACGGCGAGGAAGCCAGAGCCGTGCGCGAGCGAGGTGGCGCTGTAGAGGACGCCGGCGAGGGCCAGGGCGAGCACCGGATACAAGCCCTCGGCCGGGAGCCGTAGACGCCGCAGTACCGGCAGGAGTGCGAGCGCTCCCGTGAGCCCCATTGCCGTGCCGATCCCCATTTCGACGACGAACTCCCGCACGACGACAAACCACGTGGCGTCCTCATGGGTCGCAAGCTCGATCAGCCCGATCATCAGTGCGATCCCGGCGGGATCGTTGACCCCGGCCTCGCCCTCGAGCGTCGTGCCGGAGCGGCCGGCGATCTCGCGCCGGCCGAGCACCGAGAACATCACTGCCGGATCGGTCGGCGCCAGAGCAGCACCGATCAGCCCCGCCAGCGTCCAGTCGAACCCGAGCGCGTAGTGCGCGAACACGGCCAGCAGACCCGCGGTCGCGAACGTTCCCAGCACACCCAGCGAGAGGATCGGGCCGGCCGAGGCCCGGAACCTCCGCCAGCCGATGTCCATGCCGCCGTTGAACAGGATCACGATCAAGGCGACGACCGCGATCCGTTCCACCGTCAGGATCGGCACGTGCTCGTACACCTGAGGCCAGAGGTCCGAGACGATCGCTGCCGCGACCAGGAAGATCGCCGGCGCCGGCACGGGAACGCGACCGGTCAAGGTCGTCGACACCACGGCGAGCGCGACAGCCCCCGTAACGAGAAGCAGGACGGCTGCGAAGTCTGCGATTTCAGTCATGGCGACGCCACGCCGACCAGACTTCCCGGCACACCATCACTGAACCTAGCACCCCCTGACCGTGCGCCCTTGCCCCTCGGTCTGCCGTCGCGCAAGACAGGTGACGTTCCGTCACCTCCTCGAGCAAGCCGGCCGCGCTCAAGGGTTTAGAGTCGGTCGACTCTCGACAAGGAGGCCCGTTATGTCACTCGCTCGAGTCGTGTCCTTCGATGGTGTCAGCAGCGACCGGATGGCGGAGATGCAAAAGGAAATGGAGGGCAGCGAGCGGCCGGACGACGTGCCGGCCAAGGAGATCGTCGTTCTGCACGATCCGGAGAACGACAAGTCGCTCGTGATCGTCTTCTTCGACAACGAAGATGACTACCGGCGCGGCGACGAGGCGCTCAGCGCGATGCCGGCAAGCGACACTCCAGGCCAGCGCACGTCGGTCACGAAATACCAGGTTGCGTTCCGCATGACCGATTAGCAGCTCGAGTCATCCTCGCAGGGGACTCGTCCGAGCCACTGAGCCTACCCGGCTGTCTGAATGGTGTGCGTCCTGAATGGGTGTGCGGATCGGTCCGCAACAGGGCCTCGAGCCCCGATCCATTAACAGTTTCTGAACTTTCGCTTGCGAGGCGGTGAATCCGGCCTGGAACGCTCCCGCTCCGACCTCCTGACCGCTACGAAGGTGGATACAGCCACCGAAGGAGGAATCGATGTCGAAGCAGATCGCTTTCGTTCTCGCCGCGACGGCCGTGCTCGGGCTCGCGGCGCAGACCGCGCCCGCCGCGCGCCAGGACACGATGAAGCCGCAGCTCGTACGGACGATCGTGGACAAGCAGCTCGGCCGGGTCCTGCACGACGCCCGGCAAGCGGGCGATCTACGTCTGGAACAAGGAGCCGAAGGGCAAGATTCGCTGCACGGCCGCCTGCGCGAAAGCGTGGCCGCCCGTGATCGTCAAGAAGGGCGTCGTCGTGCCGATGCACGTCAACGGGATCAAGGGTGACTTCGGCACGATCCGCCGCGCCAACGGCGCCCGCCAGCTGACGTTCAACAAGCGGCCCCTTTACACCTACGCGCACGAGAAGCCGGGTCAGGTGCTGTGCAACGACGTCGACGACTGGTTTGCGGTCAAGGCTCGAACTTGACGCGAGAGGCACCGCACGAGACTCCGGCCGCGCTACGCGCCTACGGCCGCCGCACATTCCTCGCGGTGACCGGGATCGGGCTGTCGTCGCTGCTGTGGGCGAAACCCGTGTGGCAAGTCGTCTCTGGAGCGGCCCAGCCGCTCCAAGGAGCGTTGCCGTCGGGGCTGGTTCCGTCGTCGGGCTGGCGCATCTACACGGTCGCAGCGACGATGCCGCGATTCGACCGCACGAGTTGGCGCCTGCGCATCGAGGGACTCGTCGAGCAGCCGGTCACGCTGACCTACGAGGAGCTGCTGCGGCTGCCGCGCGCGGAGCAGGTCTCGGACTTCCATTGCGTGACCGGCTGGTCGGTGCAGGACGTCCACTGGGCCGGCGTTCGCTTCCGCGACCTGCTCGCGGCGGCTCAGCCGCGCACCAGCGCGAGCGTGCTCACGTTCGTCTCGGCGGAGCGTCCGTACGTGGACACGCTGACGCTCGCGCAGGCCGGGCTTGCGGACGCGATGCTCGCGTACGAGATGGACGGGAAGCCGCTGCGGCGCGAGCACGGCGCCCCCGTCCGCGTCGTGATTCCGGAGATGTACGGCTACAAGAACGTGAAGTGGGTCGAGCGGATCGTCGTCGGCGACCACGTCGAGCCGGGGTACTGGGAGCAGCGCGGCTACGACGTCGACGCCTGGGTCGGCCGCTCGAATGACTCGTGACGCCGTTTACGTCAAGCGCTTCTCCCGCACCGAGCGAGCGGTGCACTGGATCCACGCGAGCGCCTTCTTCCTCCTCCTCGGCACCGGGCTCGTGCTCTACGTGCCCGCGCCTGAGCACGGCTCATTGCCCGGCGCCCACTGATCAAGGACCTCCACATCTACACCGCACTCGCGTGGATCGTCCTGCTCGCGGTCGTCGTGGTGCTCGGGGATCGCCGTGGTCTGCGCCGGACAGCTCCGCGAGCTCGATCTGTTCGACGAGGACGACCGGCTCTGGCTCCGCCTGAAACGCCGGCCGCAGGGCCGCTTCAACGCCGGGCAGAAGGTGCACGCGGCTCTCGTCGCAGCCTTCGCGTCTCTGTTCGCGGTCTCGGGCCTGCTGCTCTGGCTCGGTGAGCGGGACACGCGCTTCCGCTGGGCGAGCACGATCCTCCTCCATGACGGGCTGATGTACGTCTCGCTCGTGCTCCTCCTGGGTCACCTGTACCTGGCGCTGATCTATCCGGCGACCCGGCACGCGCTGCGCGGGATCACGGTCGGCTCCGTGCGTCGCGACTGGGCGGTGGAGCATCACCGGAAGTGGATCGAGCGTGACGAACGCGCGACAATGACTCGATGACGACGGTGCTGATCGTTGACGACGAGCCGATTGTGCGCGACGTCGTCGCCCGCTACCTCACGCGGGACGGCTTCGACACGCTCGAGGCCGCCGACGGCGACGCAGCGCGCGAGCTGATCGAACGCAGCCCACCCAGTCTCGTCGTCCTCGACGTGATGCTGCCCGGCACCGACGGACTGTCGCTGTGCCGGTGGATCCGTTCGCGCGGCGACCTGCCCGTGATCATGCTGACCGCGCGCGGCGAGGAGGCCGACCGGATCGTCGGCCTCGAGCTGGGCGCCGACGACTACGTCACCAAGCCCTTCTCGCCCCGTGAGCTCTCGACACGAGTGCGCGCGGTGCTCCGCCGGAGCAACCCGACGACGGATTCGAGCGCTCGCCTGTCCTTCGATGGTCTCGAGCTCGATGCGGCCACGCGCGAGGCGCACCTGAACGGGCAGGAGCTGCGGCTGACGGCGAAGGAGTTCGACCTGCTCTTCTTCCTCGCGTCGAACCCGCGCAACGTCTTCTCGCGCGACCAGATCATGAGTCGCGTCTGGGGTTATGAGGCCGCGCGCGACACCGGCACCGTCACCGTCCACATTCGCCGGCTCCGCGCCAAGATCGAGCTCGACCCGGCGAACCCGCGCAGGCTCGAGACGATCTGGGGCGTCGGCTACAGGTTCCTGCCGTGATCGAACTCGCCGCCGCGGTTGCCGCCGGGACGCTCGCAGTCGGCCTCGCGGCGACTTTCGCACTCCGCCGCCTCCCCAGCGTGCGGCTGCAACTGGCTGGATTCGCCTTGCTCTCGGTCGTGCTGCCGCTGCTCGCCGTGCTGCTCTCGGGCTGGGTGATGTTCCACATGGGCGACGACGTCAAGATCCTCGCCGTCGCCGCGGCGGCGGCGTCGGCGGCAGTGGCGGCGGCGCTCGTGCTGGCGTCCTCGATCGCCCGCCGCATCGATCGTCTTCGCGCCGCCTCCGCGGCGCTTGCTGCCGGCGACCTCGCCGCGCGCGCACCCGAGGGAGGCCCGCGTGAACTGGCCGAGCTCGGCCGGTCGTTCAACGCGATGGCCGGCAGCCTGGAAAGCCTCTTCGACGCTCGGCGCGAGCTCGTGGCAGCGGCGAGCCATGACCTCCGGGCGCCCGTGGCTTCGATCGCGGCGATGCTCGAGGCGATCGAGGACGGTCTCGCCAGCCCGAGCGAGTACCTCGCGCCTCTCCAGGATCAGGCGCGCCGCCTCACGGTCCTGGTCGACGACCTCTTCGAGCTCGCCCGTATCGATGCGGGCGCGCTCGTCCACGAGCTGCAGGAGGTCGCTCTCGCGCCGCTCGTCGAGTCGTGTGTGCGCGGTTTCGAGGCGGAGGCGCGCGCCCGAAACGTCACGCTGGCGCGAACCGTGGACGACCGCGTCCCGGAGGCTCGGTGCGTGCCCGAGGAGGTCGAGCGGGTCCTGCTCAACCTGCTCACGAACGCCCTCCGCCACACACCATCGGACGGGACCGTCGCCGTGACGCTCGCCACCGCGCCGCCGGACCACGTCCGCGTCACGGTCGAAGACAGCGGAGACGGCCTCACGCCGGAGGCTGCGCGCCGGATGTTCGATCGCTTCTGGCGAGACGACTCGGCCCGGCAGGCAAGCGCCGGAGCTGGCCTCGGCTTGGCGATCGCGCGCGGGCTAGTCGAAGCCCAAGGCGGCACGATCTGGGCCGAGCCGCGGGCCACCGGCGGCGCGAGAGTCTCCTTCACGCTCCCCCTCGCCGGCAGCTGACGCAGCCGGCGTGCGGCGTCAGGTGAGCTCGAGCGGAAGGCCAAAGACCGGGAAGACCGCCGGGCGGCCCGCGAAGCCGGTGATCCCTACGATGCGATCGCCGTCGACGGCGAAGACCATGATCCCGTACGCGCGGAACGACTCCGCAGCAGACTCCTGGGCGTACGCGGCGAGCGCCGGCTGCCCGTTCGCGCGCACGGGAAGCAGCCGGATCATGTCGAGCCGCCCGGCCATCGGCACCGTTGCGAAGAAGCCGCCGATCGCCGACGCTCCGACTACCTGGACCTGCTCGGGCGGCATCGTCATCAGCGCATCTCCGGCAAGCAGGGATGTCAGGCGCTCGATGTCGACAGCCTCCCAGGCGTCGACGAAGCTGCTCATCAGCGCCGCCTCCGCCTGCGCGTCCACCGGCCGGTGAATCCGAGCGAGCGTGCCTTCTCGGCGCTCGCGGTCGACACGGTCGCGCGCCCGCTGGAGCGCGCTGTTTGCCGCCGCGACGCTGACGCCTAGCACGTCCGCGGCTTCGCGCGCCGTCCAGCCGAGCACGTCGCGCAGGACGAGTGCCGCTCGCTGTCGTGGCGGCAGGAGCTGCATTGCTGCCACGAACGCGAGGCCGATCGTCTCGCGGCGCTCGGCCTCGAGCTCGGGCGTCCTCGGCTCGAGCAGGAGGTCCGGGTACGGCTCCAGGTGGGCGTCCACCGTCGCCGACTCTTGGCGGCCACGCTGCTCGATCATCCGCAGACAGACGTTCGTCGCGATCCGGTAGAGCCACGCCGAGAGCTCCGCCCGCGGCTCGAAGCGGCCGATGCCGCGCCAGGCGCGCAGCATTGTCTCCTGGAGTGCGTCGTCGGCGTCGTGCACCGACCCCAGCATCCGGTAGCAGTGCGTGTGCAGCGGGCGGCGCAGGGGTGCGGTCAGCTGCACGAACGCCTGCTCGTCGCCGGCCGTCGCCGCAGTCAGCAGTTCCATGCCCGGACGCTACTCCGGCATCGGCGGCGGCGCGCCGAGCTCCGTCCATGCAGGAGCGTCGAACGTCCCCGGTGCCCCGCCGAGCGCGACGAACCGGATCCCCTCCGGTCCCGGCAGGATCCGCCGCCGCTGCTCGGGACCGACTCGGGCCATCACCCCCGGTACCAGCTCGAACCGCTTTTCGTCTGCGACGAGCGTCGCCGAGCCGGAGAGGGGGATGTAGACCTCCTCCTGGTTCGGGTCGAACGCCGTCGCGTCGTGGTTGTGCTCCGGGTAGCCGTCCCAGTTCGGCGGCAGCGTAAGCACCTGCATGCCCCAGGAAGAGACGCCGAGCGTCGCCCGCGAGCGGCGCGCCAGCCCGCCGTGGATCGGCTCCATCTCCTCGATTGCCACCACCGTCACGTCAGTCGTCGCCACGTCCGTCACCTTGCCTCCAGTTTCCAGGGAGCCCCTGGTGGGCCCCTCGGTGAGTACAACCCACGGCAAGGCCGGATCTCATCGCTCCGGCCACAGCAATGTCGGATCGTGAGAATTGATCTGCTAGCGTACTATCTAGTACGCAAGCAGACTAAGGAGGAGTAATGACGAGTAGAACAGTCACCGCCGTGCTCGCGGCGCCGAAGGAGCAGGTGTTCGACTATCTGTCGAAGATCGAAAACCTGCCGAGCTGGGCCAGCGAGTTCGCCCGCGAGCTGAAGTACGAGGACGGCGAAGCCAAGATCGTCAACGGCCTCGGCGAGTTCTACTTCGTGATCGAGGCGGATGCGGAAACCGGCGTGATCGATATGTACGCCGGCCCGACAGAGGACGAGCTCGGCCTCTTCCCGACTCGGGTTGTCGGCCTGCCAGGCGGCACGAGCGCCTTCAGCTTCACGATGTTCCAGGCGCCGGGTATGTCCGACGAACTGTTCGAGTCGCAGCATCAGTCGCTGCTGCGCGAGTTCGAGAACATCCGCAGAGAGTTCGCCGCATGAGCCCAACGGCGCGCGCCGACCGTGGCGACCTCGGCTTCCTGTTGGCCAAGGCGACGCAACGCTGGAACGAGCTCCTGGCGGAGCGCTTCGTCGCCCAGGGCTACGGCGAGGTGCGGCCGTCGTACGGTTCGGTGCTGCTGCCGCTCTACGAGGAAGACGGCCTCAGGATGGGCGAGCTCGCCGCGCGCGCCCGCCTGAGCAAGCAAACGATGACGCAGATGATCGCCCGGCTCGAGCGTGACGGTCTGGTCGAGCGGCGCGCCGACCCGAGCGACGGGCGGGCAGCGTTGATCTACCTGACGAAGCGCGCGCGCCGTTTCGAGCCCGTGGCAGCCGGGGTGCTGACTGAGCTCGACCGCCAAGTGAAGCGGCGTCTCAGCGCCGACCGCGTCGCCGCGCTCAAGGATGCGCTGCGCCAGTTGATGGACCTCGATCTCGGCCAACCAGTCGCCCGTCCGGCACGCCGCGCCAATGCACACAGGCGTCCGACGGCGGCATAGATCGACCGCGGCGTGACCGAATAGCCGAGGGAACATGGAGGGAACACAAGCTGGCACGACGTTGTCATGGAGGCATGATTTCGTGGCCCACTCGTGGCCCAAACGTCGATTGGACGATTGGCTCAACCATGCGGCAGCGGGTTCACTCCGGAGTCAAAAAGCCTGCAAATGAGTACTGTCTAGAGGAGTTCGTCGCCAAGCGTCGTGGTGCCTGACTCGGCCTGTCACGCCGGAGGTCGCGGGTTCGAGTCCCGTCGCTCCCGTAAAAACTCCCTGCACAGACACCATTTTGTGTTGCGTCCGAAAGCGCCGTCGCGTGCTCGGGCAGCAAACGATCAAAAGCGGGAAGCGCATGGACCCGTCCCTCGGCGCCGAAGCCGACCCGAACCTGCCCGGATCGTGATGCTCGCTAGATCCAATGGAGTCGCGGAAGCGGTCGTCACTTTGACCTCAGGCGTGTCATCCGCCCGCGTCCGGCGTGAGCGATCCAGTAGAGCGTGCTCACAGTTCGCCAATCTCTCCTACCCCCGCGGAATCTCTCCACCCCGTGGAACCATCCGCGGCTTGGTGTTTGTTGAGCCACAAAGCGACGAGGTAGCAGTTCCGGCGGCTGCTGCAAACGGCCCAAATTGGAGGCCGATTAGAGGTTGTGTACCCCTGTTTCCCGAGCATGCGTACCGACGCACGAACTCCGGAGGCACGCGTTTCCGATTCCAGGGGCGTCACGTCGTCCCGATGCCGATGTTGACCGCGTTTTGTGAGTTCGGCTCGCTCGATCGCCTCGGCGCGCTCGCGGAGCATGCCGTCGAGGACCTGGCGGAGTCGCGTCCGCTGGTCGTCGCGAGATCTGCGACCAACAGGCCGGGCGAACGATCCGCGCCGGCTAGGAGACTCCGAGAGACGATCAGGGGCTCCAGCGCACCGTCCACGTTGCCCCACCGTCGGTCGAGCGCTTGATCGTGCCGTCGTGCAACGCGACGTAGAGCTCGTCCTGCCCCACCGCGAAGAGCGCGGCGGCCTGCCCGCCGACCTCGCCTCGCCTCACCAGTCTGCGGCCGCCGTCGCTGCTGACGAGCACCTTGCCTTGGTCGTCAACGAGGTAGAGCCGCTTCTCGGCGGGCCACGCCATCAGCCCGACGGCGTAGTTCAGACGCTTCCAGCTCTCGCCTCCGTTCGGCGACGCGTACATCCCCCGACCGAAGCCACCGATCGCGGTCGCGACCAGACGCCGGGGCTCGCTCGGGTCGGGGGCGAGGTCGACGATCGGCGCCGCCGCCGGCTTGTCGAACTCCTTCCAGTTGCGCCCCTCGTCCGCGCTTGCCAGCAGCCGGTCGTTCGAGGCGTCGTAGCCGTACACGTGCTTGCCGATTGAGCGGAGCACGTGGAAGTCGGCGTCGCCGAGGAGAGAGATCGGCTTCCACGTCTTCCCCGCATCGGTCGACTCGATCAGCCCGAGCAGCGGCGGCAGCGTCTGCTCGCGCGCGTCCGGGTGACCAGAGCCGAGGAAGCGGTTCGGGCCGACGATTGAGAAGCCCATCGTGTCCTGGTAGCGATCCGCGATCCGAATCGCCTTCCGCGAGTCCTTGCCGACCCGGAACAGTCCGGTGTGGGTCGCGATGAAGAGTGAGCCGTCAGCCTGGTTGATTCCGAGCCCATGTACGTGGATCGGGCCGGGATCAGAGAACGGGACGCCGGCGAAGACCTTCTCCTCATCTTGGCCGGAGGAGTTCCAGAGGAGCGCGCCGGCCGCTACGACTCCTGCCAGTGACGCCGCCGCCAGGAAGAGCAGACCGCGCGGAAGCCGTAGCTCCCACGTTGGGGGTGTTGCTTGTTGCCGCGCCTTCTTGATCCTTGTTGCTCGTGTCATGTTCCTGAGTCTTGCGGCGGCGCACCTAACGGACGCAGTCGGCCGCATATGCATCGTTCTTTGCGCAGCAGCGGGTGAGGGTCTCGACGAAGCCGCGCTCGCTGGGCGAGAGTGGTCGGCGGGCAAGCCGGGCGACGTGGAGGTTGCGCTGGAGCGGCTTGCCGATCCGGAACGCTTCGAGTTCGCCGCGTTCGATCTCCTCGGCGACGGCGTAGCGGGAGAGGAAGGCGATCCCGAGTCCTTCGCGGGCGACCCGCTTGATCGCCTCGCTGGAGTCGAGCTCCCAGGTGCGTGCGGGCCAGACGCGTGCGCTCGCGAGCGCACGCTCGCTGACCCGGCGAGTGCTCGAGCGAGGTTCGCGGACGAGCAGTGTCTGCGCTGCCAGCTCCTTTGCTGCTGCGCGGCCGTTGCGGAGCGTCAGCAGGCCGGGCTTGGCGACGCCCACGATCTCGTCGCTGATGAAGGGTTCGAGCTGGATGCGCTCGTCGGGCTCGGCTTCGCCGACGAGGGCGAGCTGGACCTGGCCTGCGAGCAGCCGGTCGAGGATCTCACCGGTGGATGCGATCTCGACCTCGAGTGTGACGTTGGGGTGGTCGCGGCGGAAGCAGCCGAGCGTGTCGGGGAGCAGGTAGACGCCGGGGGTCGTGGAGGCGCCGATGTGGATCCTGCCGGTCTCAAGGCCGGAGAGCAGGCGCAGCTCTTCTTCCCCTGCCTGCAGCGTTTGCAGCGCTTGGTCGGCGTGGAGGGCGAGCAACGTGCCGGCCTCGGTGAGTGTGCTGCCGCGGCCGTTTCGCTCGACGAGCCGCTGTCCGGCCGCGCCCTCGAGTGTGCGTAGGTGCTCGCTCGCCGTTGGCTGACCGATGCCGATGGCGCGGGCGGCGGCGGAGACGCTGCCCTGGCGGCCGATCTCGACCAGCAGGCGCAGGCGGGTCGGGTCCCGAGGAGCGAGAGTGCGCTATCGGTCAGGGCGATACCTCCTATCGGAACATTCGTCTTGCCCATGGTATCGCGCCGTACCTAGTCTCAAGCACATGATCTTTCGACCTTTCCTCCACGAGCCGACCGCGTGTGCGAGCTACCTGATCGGATGTCTCTCGAAGTCGGCGCTCGCAGTCGTCGACCCGCACATCGAGCTGGTTGACGCGTACCTCGCCGAAACCGAGCGCGTCGGCGCTCCGATCATGGCCGTCTTCGAGACGCATGTGCAGGCCGATCACGTCTCCGGTCTGCCGGCGCTCGTGGAGGCGACCGGCGCGACCGCCTACCTGCCGGCCGTCGCCGGCGTCGAGTTCGAGCACGTTCCCCTCGAGGACGGCGCCACGGTCGAGTTCGGCAACACGGTCGTCCGCGCGCTGGCGACGCCTGGGCACGCGCCCGCCCATCACGCCTACGTCGTCGCTGACCGTCGCCGCGGCGACGAGGAACCCTGGCTCGTCTTCACGGGCGACTCGCTGCTCGTCGGCGACGTCGGCCGGCCCGACCTGCACGCCGGCGGCGATCCGGAGCCGCTCGCCCGCCAATTGCACGCGTCTATCGCACGGCTGCTCGAGCTCCCGGACGGCGTGCTTGTCTATCCGAGTCACTTTGGCGGCTCGGTCTGTGGCCGCGCCCTCTCCAGCAACCCGTTCTCGTCGATCGGGTTCGAGCGCACGCACAACGAGGCGCTCGCGCACGTCGACGTTGACAGCTTCGCGAGGGCGCTGCTGGTCGATGTGCCGCCGCCGCCCGTCGGCCAGACGGCGATCGTCACCGCCAACCGCACGGGCCGGATCGCAATCCAGGCGTGAGCTCCCCTCGGCTCGGGCTGCGCGTGAACGCGCGCCAGTTCGGCCTGCTCGTCCTGCTGAACGGCTTCGTCGGCGCCATGGTCGGGCTCGAACGCAGCGTCCTTCCGCTCGTCGGCGAGCGCGACTTCCACCTCGGCTCACGCGCCGCGATCCTCTCCTTCGTCGTCGCCTTCGGGATCGCCAAGGCGCTCACGAACCTCGTCGCCGGCGGCCTCGCCGACCGAGTCGGTCGCAAGCGGCTGCTCGTGATCGGCTGGCTGCTCGCCCTGCCGGTGCCGCTGCTGATCGCCATCGCGCCGAACTGGGGCTTCATCGTGGCCGCCAACGTCTTCCTCGGCGCCAGCCAGGGCCTCGCCTGGTCGATGACCGTGCTGATGAAGATCGACCTCGCGGGCCCGCGGCGACGAGGGCTCGCGCTCGGTCTGAACGAGTCGGCCGGCTACCTCGGCGTCGCACTCGCAGCGTTCGCAACTGGCGCCCTCGCCGCCAGCGTTGCACCGCGCACCGTCGTCTGGGTCGGCGCCCTCATCGTTGCCACGGTTGGCCTGATGGTCTCGGCGCTGTTCGTGCACGACACCGCCCCCCAGTCGCGCTCGAGCAGCGCGCACACGGCGACGGCAGCCGGCGAACGCTCAGGCAGGCGCTCTTGCGCGGCACGTTCTCGCACCCGGTGCTGCGGGCCTGCGCGCAGGCAGGGCTGGTCAACAACCTCAACGATGCGCTGGCCTGGGGCCTCGTCCCGCTCTACCTCGCCGCCAACGGCGCCAGCGTCACCGAGGTTGGAGTCGTCGCGGCCGTCTACCCGGCGGTCTGGGACGCTGGCCAGTTGCTGACGGGCTGGCTCTCCGACCACACCGGCCGCAAGCCCCTGATCGTCGCCGGGATGCTTGTCCAGGCAGGTGCGCTCGCGCTGCTGGTCGCAGGCAACGGCGACTTCGCGCCGGCGCTACTGGCCGCGGTGCTGCTCGGCGCCGGCACTGCACTTGTCTACCCGACCTTGATCGCCGCCGTCTCTGACGCCGTCCAGCCGATCGACCGCGCCCCGGCGGTCGGATCTACCGCTTCTGGCACGACTTCGGCTTCGTCGTCGGCGCCCTGATCAGCGGTGTCGTCGCCGACACGCTCGGCTCCAGAGCGATCGCCATCGTCGCCGCACTGACCGCGGCAAGCGGGATCTGGGTCGCAGCAACAGGCTGGTCT
>CAVVYB010000016.1:97500-100890 GCA_963752405.1 uncultured Gaiellaceae bacterium | reverse complement strand
AGCCAGTCGAGACGGCGTAAGCGAGCTCAGATGATGATCGGGACGGTGCCGCCGTCCGCCGACCAGGCCGCGCCTGTGACGTACGACGCCCGTTCGGAGGCGAGAAACGCGATCACCGACGCGATCTCCTCCGGCTGGGCGAGCCGGCCGAGCGGCCGGCCGGCGCCGACCTTCGCGAGCACCTCGTCGCGGCTGCCGCCCTGCTGGTCCGCGAGGCCTCCCTCCCCGAGCCACGCCTCGGTCGCCGTCGGGCCGGGCGTGACCGCGTTGCAGCGGATCCCGTCGCCCGCGTAGAGATCGGCGACGAGCCGGGAGAGCGAGAGGACGGCCGCCTTGGTGACCGAGTAGTGCGGCATCGCCCCCGACGGCCGCTTGCCCGCGGTCGAGGAGACGTTGACGACGACGCCCTTCGACGCGCGCAGGTGCGGGAGCGCTGCCCGGATCGCGCGCACGTAGCTCATGACGTTCAGCTGCCACATCGAGTCCCACTCCTCGTCGGGAACCTCCTCGAAGCGCGCCTGGACCGCGTAGCCGACGTTGTTGACGAGGACGTCGAGGCCTCCGAGCTCGGCCACCGCGGACTCGACCAGGCGCGCTGGCGCGTCCGCCTCGGACAGGTCGGCGCGCACGTGCAGCGCCTCGCCGATCGCGGGCGCCTCGCCGCGGCCGCAGGTCACGACGCGCGCGCCCTCCGCCACGAGCAGCTTCGCCGTCTCGAGGCCGATGCCACCGGTCGAGCCGGTGACGACGCACGCCTTCCCACTCAGTCCGAGATCCACCGGCGGCTAGCTTAGATGCATGACCACGCTCCTCCTGGCGAGACACGGCGAGACCGACTGGAACCGCGAGCTCCGCATTCAAGGCTCGTCGGACATCGAGCTGAACGACCTCGGGCGCAAGCAAGCGCACTCGCTGGCCCAGGAGCTCGAGCACGTGGAGCTCGACGCGATCTACGCGAGCGACCTCAGCCGAGCGCGGGCGACCGCGGAGGCGGTCGCTGCGAGCCATGGCCTCGAGGTGCGCCTCGATCCGCGGCTGCGCGAGCGCTCGTTCGGCTCCTGGGAAGGGCTGACGCGCGAGGACATCATCGAGCGGCCGGAGCAACACCACGACGGCGAGACCGACGAGGAGGTGCGCGAGCGCGTCCTCGCCGCTGTGCAGTCGATCGCGGCCGCCCACCCGGGCGAGCAGGTGCTCGTGGTCTCCCACGGCGGTGCGCTGAACTCGCTCTGGCACCACGCGCTCGGCGTTCGGATCGAGCGCTGGGCGAACTGCGCGGTCTACAAGCTGGCCGTTCGGGACGACGGATTCGTGGAGATAGACTGAGCGGCCCGTGGAGGACTACACGAACAAGTACAAGGGCGAGCAGATCGAGGTGGCGCTCTTCGGCGGCGAGTACCAGGAGGGCGTGCTGACCGCCTACTGCTCGATCGAGGACGTCCCCCACATCGAGCTCAACGGCCACATCCTCGTGCCGTTGCAGAACGTCGCCTCGCTCCACTGCTCGAGCCGCTGCGATGCGCCGGAGCCCGACTGGCCGCCGCGCGGCCTGGGCGAAGACGACCGCGACGGCCTCGGCGACGACGACGCCTAGGGTATGCGGCTAGCGGCCGCCCGCAACCTGGCGAAGGTCTGGCTGCTCGCGCTGATCGTCGCAGCGGCGTTCGGCGCCGCCGGCTGGGCGCTCGGCGGCTATCGCACCGCATCGGTCTTCGTCTTCTGCGCGTTCCTCGCCGGTCTTGCGGTCTACGCGTACGCCGACCGGGCGCTCCTCGGCATGCTGGGCGCCCGTGAATACGCGCTCGCGGAGGATCCGATCCTGCGCTCGACCGTCGACGCGCTCTCGGCCAAGTTGGGAATCCGGCCACCGAAGCTCTACCTGATCCCGGACGGCTTTCCACGCGCGCTCGCCGCGGGACGCGGACCGCACGGCTCGGCGCTCGCCGTCTCCACCGGGCTGCTCGGGGCGATGAGGCCCGCCGAGCTGGAGGGCGTGCTCGCCCATGAGCTGGCGCACGTGCGAAGCCGGGACGTGCTCGTGCAGACCTCGGCCGTGCTGCTTGCGGTCGTGCTCGTCGAGATGTCCCGGCTCGGCGGCTGGCTCGAGCGAGCGCTGCTGGCCGTTCTCGGCCCGATCGCCGCTGCGTTCGTTCACCTCCTGCTCTCCCCCAAGCGTGAGCTGGCCGCAGACCGGGTGGCCGCAGGAATCTGCGGCACGGGTGAAGGACTGGCCGACGCCCTCCTGCGGCTCGACCACGCGAGCGATCTCGTCTCCTTCGAGGCGAGCCCGGCGACGGAACCGCTCTACACCGTCAACCCGTTCGCCGAGGAAGGGCTGGCCGCCCTCTTCGTCACGCACCCGCCGCTCGAGCGCCGGATCGCTGCGCTACGCGGGATCGCCGGGTAGGCGCGACCACATCGTCACGTCCCGGCGCTCGCCGCGCTGCTCGAGCCAGGAGCGAAGGACGCCTTCGCGCGTGAAGCCGCTCTTCTCCGCCACACGCTCGGACGCGACGTTGCCGGGGAACGTGCCGAGCTGCATGCGCGGCAGCTCGAGCTCGTCGAATCCCCAGCCGCACATCAGCTGCACCGCGCGCGGCACGTAGCCGCGGCCGCGGAAGGACGGCGCGGCCCAGTAGCCGAGCTCACCGACCTTTCCGTGCAACCACATGGTGATCGCTGCCGGCGATCTCGCCCGACGCCTGCTCGACGACGGCCAGCGGCGCTGCTCCCTCCGTCCAGGCCGTCTCGCAGCGTGCGAGCCAGGCGCGGGCGTCATCCGCGGAGTACGGCGTCGGAACCGTTGTCCAGCGCACGATCTCGGGGTCGTTGCAGGCCGCGACGATGGCCGGAATGTCCTCGTCGCTCCACGGGCGCAGCCGAACGAACTCGTCCTCCAGCTGGGGGTCCGGGGGGCGCATCTCCATGCCGCGGCGAGTTTACTCCGGACAACGGCAAGGAGGGCCGCTCTCGCGGCCCTCCTGAAGTAATTCGGCGGCGTCCTACTCTCCCGGGGGCTTGCGCCCCGAGTACCATCGGCGCTGTCAGGCTTAACTTCTCTGTTCGGAATGGGAAGAGGTGTACCCCCGACGCTATGACCGCCGAAATTGTCGAAAGTGCCGCCTGTTACGCGGCACCTTCAAAACTCCATAGCAACTCCACGAGTGTTCTAAATCAAGACCTCGGGCAATTAGTACCGGTCAGCTGAACGCATTGCTGCGCTTGCACCGCCGGCCTATCAACGTGGTGGTCTTCCACGGCCCTTACTCCCTCGAGGGGATGGGAAGTCTCATCTCGAGGTGGGCTTCCCGCTTAGATGCTTTCAGCGGTTATCCCATCCAGACGTAGCTAATCAGCAGTGCCCTTGGCAGGACAACTGATACACCAGCG
>CAVVYB010000016.1:0-92500 GCA_963752405.1 uncultured Gaiellaceae bacterium | reverse complement strand
TGCCTGCCTGGACGGTCGCATCGACGAGGTTGCCCGCGCGGCACGTCCAGCTCGGTGACGGCCGCGCCGTCCACTTTCACGCCCCCCTGGCCGATCAGCCGCCGCGCTTCGCTCGTCGAGAGGCCGAAGGCGGAAGCCAACAGGGCCGGCAGATGCACCGGATCGCCCTCGGGAAGCGGGATCTCGGGCACCTCGTCGGGCGCCTGTCCCTCCCGAACGACCCGGGTGAAGTGCGCCTCCGCCTGCGCCGCACCCTCCTCGCCGTGCGACCGGGCGACGATCGCGCGCGCGAGCGCGAGCTTCGCCTCCATCGGCTCCTCCGTCCGGCACCGGGCGCTCGAGCACGAGCCGGTACCACTCCTCCAGCTGCGAGTCGGGAATCCGCATCGTCTCGCCCGAACTGCTCCTCGGGCGGCGCGGTCAGCGGGATGTTGTTGCCGACCGACGAGCTCATCTTCTCGCCGTCCCAGGAGAGCAAGAGCGGCGTCGTCAGCACGACCTGCGGCTCGAGACCGTAGGCCTCCATCACCATCCGGCCGGCGAGGAGGTTGTAGAGCTGGTCGGTGCCGCCGAGCTCGACGTCCGCCTCGATCGCAACCGAGTCGTAGGCCTGCATCAGCGGATAGAGCAGCTCCGATGACCGAGATCGGCTCCTCGCGCAGCCATCCGCTTCGAGAAGTCGTCCCGCTCGAGAATCTGGGCGACCGTCGTCGTCCGCGTCAGCCGGATCACGTCGGCGAAGTCGAGGCCGCTCAGCCATTCGCTGTTGAACCGGACCTCGGTCTTCTCCGGGTCGACGATCGTGAACGCCTGCTCGACGTAGGTCTTCGCGTTCGCGTCGATCTCCTCCGGCGAGAGGATCGGCCGTTCGGCGGAGCGGCCGGACGGATCGCCGATCCGGGTCGTGTAGTCGCCGACGATGAAGACGCCGATGTGGCCGGCGTCCTGGAAGGCGCGCATCCGCTGCAGCGGAATGCCCCGGCCGACGTGGAGGTCGGGCGAGGTGACGTCGATGCCGAGCTTGACGCGCAGCGGCCGCCCGAGCTTCAGCTTCTCCTCGAGCCCGCCCTTGGGCAGGACGTCGACGGCGTTGCGGGTGAGATCCTCGACGCTCACGGGCCGCCGATTCTACGGACGTGCGCCTCGGTGACCGCGTCCGGCGACGTGCAGCCGCAGAGCGCGAGCGTGAGCTCGGTCTCGTCGCGCAGCAGCTCGAGCACGTGCGCGCGCGCCCTGCTCGCCGGCGTGGGCGAGCCCCCAGAGAACCGGACGGCCGACGAGCACCGCCCGGGCGCCGAGCGCGAGCGCCGTGACCACGTCGCTGCCGCGGCGGATGCCGCCGTCGACGAGCACCTCGATCCGCCCGTCCACCGCCTCGACCGCCTCGGGCAGCAGCTCCGCGGTGGGCGCGACGCCGTCGAGCTGCCGGCCGCCGTGGTTCGAGACGACGATCGCGGCGGCGCCGTGCTCGCAGGCGAGCGCAGCGTCCTCCCCGGTCTGGATCCCCTTGACGATCGACCGGCAGCGGCGAGTCGGCCACCAGCTGCTCGAGGTCCTCCCAGGTGAGCGTCGGATCGATCCACCCGAGCACGTCGAGCGGCGTCGCGCCCGCCCCAGCCGCCGGCCGCTGCGGAGACGCTCGGGACGACGACGTCCTCGGGTACCCGGAATCCGGTGCGGAGATCCCGCTCGCGGCGGCCGAGGCGCGGCGCATCGACCGTGAGCACGATCGCGCTGTAGCCCGACTCGGCGGCCTGGTCGATCAGCGAGTTCGTGACCCCGCGATCGCGGAACACGTAGAGCTGGAACCAGCGTTGGCCTTCCGGAGCCGCGGCCGCAACCTCGGCCGGCGTCGAGGTGGCGATCGTCGAGAGACACATGATCGTCCCGACTGCCGCAGCCGCGCGGGCGGTGGCCGGCTCGCCGTCCGGATGGGCCATGCGGTGGAAGGCCGTCGGCGCGACGAGCACCGGCATCGAGACCTCCGTGCCGAGCACCGTCGTCGCCGCTGTCGTGCCCTCGACGTCGACGAGCACCCGCGGTCGCAGCCGGTAGCGGCGCCAGGACTCGACGTTCTCGCGCAGCGTCCGCTCGTCGCACGCGCCGCCGGCGAAGTACCCGAGCGCGCCTTCCTCGAGGATGCCCTCGGCGAGCCGCTCGTAGTCGGAGACGGTGAGCGGCTCGCTCATGCGGCGAATCTATCGGAGGTCTTGGCGGAACGTTGCTCGTCGCCGGGGTGCGATGCTCGTTCCGAGGCAAGGACGCAGGGAGCGCCGATAGCGGTTGCTATCGGCGCGACTGAGGACGCGGCCTCGGGGCGAGCAGCGCGGCCCGGCGGCTCAGCTGATGTTTCGCCAAGCCCTCCTCAGAACGGGTAGGGCATCAGGCTCCAGACTGCTGCCGCGTACCAGAAGCCGAACGCGAGGCTCATGGTGCCGACGCCGGCACGGCGACGGCGTACGAGCGCCGGACAGGCGCACTGCCGAGCGTGGCCCCGAACCCGGTGGTGAGCATGGTCATCGACACCGCCGTGAAGACGGCGAGGATCACCAGCGACACGACCGCGAGGGACTTCGACGGAATCGCTGCCAGCAGGAGCACACCGACACCGGCGCTGCCGCCCATGCCGTGGACGAGCCCGATGCCGAAGGCGCCGAGCGGAGTCCGCACCTTGTGCCGGTGTCCCTCGTCCTCGGGGCCGTGCGAGTGCGCATGCAGATGGAAGTAGCCGCTGCGCCAGCGGATCAGCAACCGGACGGCGAGGAAGACGATCAGGGCGGCAACCGCAGTCTCCGCCCCCTGCTGGAGGCGCTCCGGCAGGTACGCCTCGAAGAGCAGGATCGGCAGCCCGAAGACGACCAGTGTGAGGGCATGGCCGAGGCCCCAGAACACGCCGAGCTCGGCCGCGCGGCGGCTGGCTCGCTCCCGGCCGGAGGCGACGAGCGCGGTGACCGCGGCGATGTGATCCGGGTCGGTCGCGTGACGCAACCCGAGCAGCGCCGCGACGAGAAGGACGATGAGGACTGAGCCGCCGTTCGACATGGCGGCGATGTGGTCGTCGAGACCGAACATGGCTAGAGCACCTCCGGGAGAGCTTTGACAGTGATGCCGATTCCGACCGCGAGGATCACGAGCGCACTCGCGGCCGGCAGGAGACGGATGAGCGGGCCGTCGAGCGAGATGCGGCTGAAGGCCCGCTTGGCGAGGACGGCGACGAGCCCGATCGAGGTGATCGTGGCTGCGAGGCCGAGGCTGAAGGCGACGATCAGCGCGAGACCGAAGCCGATCCGGTGCAGTGCGATCGCGCTGAGCAGGACGACGAGTGCCGACGGGCAGGGCAGCAGCCCGGCGGCGATGCCGACGCCGAGCAGGCCGCGCCGGTCGTGGTGGTGATGGTCGTGGTGGTGGCCGTGCTCGTGGCTGTGGCCGTGGTGGTGGTGGTGCCCGCGGCGGCGCGCGCGGGAGAAGAGGACAGAACCGCCGACGACGACCACCAGCAGGCCGGAGGTCAGCGTCAGCCAGGGATAGAGCGTCTCGGGGACGATGAAGCGAGAGAGCAGCAGGGTGACGAAGCCGAGCGCGAAGACGCCGATCGTGTGCGTGACCGTCACGATGCCGCCGAGCAGGACAGCGTCGATCGGCCTGCCCTTCGTCCCCACCAGGTACCCGGCGACGATCGCCTTGCCGTGCCCGGGAGTGAGCGCGTGCGCCGCGCCCCAGAAGGCTGCGATCGCGAGCGAGAGCAGGATTACGCCCAGCGAGAGGTCGCCGCGCGACACGAGTGACTCGAAGCCGCCCTTCGCGTGTTCCGTTGCGGTCTCGCCCCGGAGCTGCGGCGGCGTGCCGGGGCCGTCGCCGAGCGTGAAGGAGGCGGTTGCCGAGACGACGTCGAGCGGCGAGCGCAGCAGATCGTCCGGATAGGCGCGCAGACCGTCGCTGCGGCTCTCGGCAGGCACGCTGGCAGACCGGAGCTCGGCTCCCTCTTCCGCGCGCACGACGACCTCGCGCCAGCCGATCCGCGAGGAGAAGTTGCGGTCGCGGAACGCGAGCCGGGAGCCGCTGCCGGCGGCGGCGTAGACGGCGTCGAAGCGCAGCGTCTTCAGCCCGCCGGCTCCCGCCCGTTCGACGACGCGCCGCTCGAGCAGGCGCAACGGTGCCCGGCGGCCGTCGAGCCGGAGCTCGAGACCGCGTGCCGCCTCGGCGCCGAAGCCCGCAGCGCGCACGCGCGTCCCCGAGCTGGAAGGTGGGGATCTCCGCCAGGTCGAGCGCGTAATGGACGTAGACGCGACCGCCCGAGAGCTCGATCTCCGTGTGGCGGTTGACCGTGAAGTTCCCGAGCGGGTGGGCGAGCGCCGACGCGGGGGCGGCGAGCGCGGCCACGGCGGCGAGGATCACGAGCAGGCGTCTTCATGCGGCGTACCTCCGTGCGGTCGGGCCCCAGAGGAGCGAGAAGTGCGGGTTGTGTCGAGCGCGCGACGGAACCAGCGCCGCGCGTCGGCGTCCCGGCCGAGGCAGCGCTCGATCATCCCGCGGTGGAAGAAGAAGGAGGCGTCGCGGGTGCCGAGCCGCAGTGACCGCTGCGACCAGTGGCGCGCCTCGCCGCAGCGGCCGTTGCGCGCGAGCGCCCACGCCAGCACGTCGTCGCCGGCGACCGAGGGCCGGCGGACGTGGGCGAGGCGGGCGAGCTCGAGCGTCTCGGCGAGGCGAATGCCGCGGTCGGTGCGGTAGAGCGCGGACTCCAGGTCGATCCTCGAGCCGTTCGCCGCCTCGATCTTCTCGATCGCGGCGACGAGGTCGTACTGCGTCGCGTGCCTCGCCGCCTCCGGCCGGTCGCGGCCAGCAGGTCGCCGAGCTGCGCGACGTAACCGGGGAGCGGAACCGCCTCGACGGCGCGTCGCTGGAGCGCGACCGCACGGCCGAGCCTTCCCCGCGCCGCCTCGAATCGGGCCAGCGCGTCGAGCGCGGGTGCGTAACCGGGACGAGCGGCGAGCGCGAGCCGGTAGAAGGACGCGGCGCGAGCTGCACGGCCGACCGACCAGTGCAGCTTTCCGAGCTCGACCGACGTCCAGGCGTAGGCCTCGGGACGACCGGCCGCGGCGTCGAGGGCGAGCTCCATGGCGTCGATCGCTGCCGCGACGTCGCCGCGGAGCTCCCGCGCGTAGGAGACGCGTGCATAAGAAGAGGTGTTGGGCTTCAGCGCGGCCATCCGGTCGAACGCTGCGAACGCGGCGTCGTAGCGGCCGAGCTCGAGCAGCGCATCGCCGAGGACGCCGTGCGGCGCGGCTGTGCCCGGTGCCGCGGCAATCGCCCGGCGGGCGAGCGCGAGCGCGTCGCGAAAGCGATGGCGGGTGAGCGCGACGCTGCCGAGCCCGGTGAGCGCCTCGAAGTCCTTCGGCTCGAGCTTCACGGCCCGGCGGAGCGCGCGGTCGGCGCGGGAGACGTACGCCGCGTCGCCGGTCTCACGCGCCCGCTGCGCATAGGCGAGCCCGAGCAGCGCGAGCGACTGAGCATTGTCCGGACGCGCCGCGACGTCAGCCTGCAAGCGCAGGACGAGCGCCTGGGTGTCGCCCGTTGCGAAGCCGGCGCGGAGCGCGTCGACCTCGACGGGTGCCGGGGCGACGGGTGTGGCCGAGCGCGACTCGCGTGCCACACCGCCCACGAGGGCGGCGAGCGCGAGGGCGGCGATGACGGTTGCGATGACGAGTGTCTTCATGGCGGCAGCCGGTGTTTGGGAGGGCCCGCTCGCGCAGGCCCTCCCTCCCCTCCGGTCAGGGCTTCTGCAGGCCCTTCGAGTTGGCGAACCCCTGCGGCGGGTCCGCCTCGTACGGGAACGAGTCGTCCGCCGCGACGTCGCCGCTGTTGACGCCGTCGCCGAGCGGGACCTTGTTCCCCTTGAGGAAGCCGGCCATGACCTGCTCCGCGATGTCGATCACGTCATCGTTGAGCCGGCGGCCGTTCGGGAAGCCGCCGTTGTCGCCGCCGATCACGCCCATGCGGCTGACCTTGCCCGCCGGGGTGACCGGGATCGAGTAGTTCAGCCGCAGCAAGTCCGCGACCGTGTTGCCGGTGAAGTTGAGGCCCTTGACGCCGGTGCCGAACACGGCAACGAGGTCGTCACGGTTGTCCTCAGGTGCGTTCAGCTTGTAGAGGTCGTTCATCAGCTTCGCCAGGATCGGCTTGACGACCGGGCCGGCGAACTGCTTGTCGTCCACGGGCTTCGACCGGTTCCACAGGTCCTTGAAGGGCGTCGGGACGACGACCTCGTTGACGAGCGGGTTGCCGAGCCGGGACACCTGCGTCCAGCCGCGGTGCAGCTTGCCGTCGACGGTGACGTTCGGGCGCTCGGTCGAGGCATAGATGCCGATCGTGCTGTTGTTCGCCTTCAGCTCGGAGATCGGGATCTGCAGAGCGATGGTGTGCACGGCGTAGCCGGCGAAGAAGTCCTTGCCGCCGCCGACGTTGCCCGTGCCCTTGCGGAAGCCGAGGAGATCGAAGATCGCCCCGATGTCGCCGTAGAACGCGTCGTCACGCTGGCCGGCGAAGATCGAGAGGCCGTCCTTCTTGACGACCGCCTTGTCCGCGAGTCCCGCGTAGTTCGGGGTCGAGCGCGGGCCGATGTTGTTCGGCGGCGTCTTGCCACGGGCGAACAGCTTCTTGTTCCGCCACATCGACCAGTTCTGGACGGTGTTGCCCAGGAACGCGGGGCCGGCCGTGCGGCCGAAGCGGAACTCGTACACGATGTCCGGCCGGGCGTCGCCCGTCCGGTCGATGTTGATCTTGTACTTCGCGTTCGGCGAGAACGTGTAGTAGTTCGGGCCGGCGGCGGGATCCTCTGCCGGGATCCAGTTGGAGATGATCGTCACGGTGTCCGGCTTGTCCGGGCTCCGAAACGCGTACAGGTCCGTGTTGTCGGCGCTGGGATCTTCCGAGATCAGCGGCGCCTCACGGTGACTCGAGGCGGTACCGGCGCTCGGGCTCGAGCCGACGACTGCCGCAGCAAGTGCGGCGAATGCGACGGTGGCCAGGGCGGCGGTCGCCAGTGCTGCTTTCTTCATCTTTCCACGCTCCTCCGTGGTCGGGTTACGGCGCTTGTTCGGCCGCCGCCGAGAACCGGTTCGATCCGATTTTTCGAGCGAACCGATTGGCGTTTTCGGGCGAATGTGGGTCGTGCTGACCTACGCCCCAACCCTCGCCGCGATAGGCTCGACACCCGAGCCGATGCGCCGCCGCCGCGACCTCGCCCACCTCTCCGACGAAGCACTCGTAGCGCTCATCGCCCGGTCGGACGAGTCGGCGCTGGCCGAGCTCTACGACCGGATCGGCGGCACGGCCTACGGTCTTGCGTACCGCGTTCTACGCGACGAGGCGCTTGCCGAGGACGCGGTGCAGGAAGCGTTCCTCGGACTCTGGCGGAGCGCCGGCTCGTTCATCCCGGAGCGGGCGAAGGCCTCGACCTGGATCCTGACGCTCGTGCACCGGCGGGCGGTCGATCTCGTGCGGCGGGAGCAGCGGCGGCGCACGGAGCCACTTGAAGGAGCGCCCGAGCCCTCCGAGGGCTCGGCGGAGGAGGCGGCCTGGCTGCGGCTCGACCGAGAGCGCGTGCAGACCGCCCTCCAGTCGCTGCCCGACCAGCAGCGCGAGGCGATCGAGCTCGCCTACTACGGCGGCTACTCGCAGTCGGAGCTCGCGGAGCGTCTCGGGCAACCGCTCGGCACGATCAAGAGCAGAATGTTCTCCGGGCTCGCGCGCCTGCGCGAGCTTCTGGACGAAGAAGTGGAGACACCGTGGACCTACACGAACTGACAGCCGGCTACGCGCTCGACGCGCTCGACGCGGACGAACAGGAGCTCTACGAGGCGCACCTCGCCTCGTGCGAGCCGTGCCGTGACGAGCTGCAAGGGTTCTGGCAGGTCTCTGCGGCGCTCGGCCGTGCGGCCGGTGGCCCTCAGCCGCCCGCCTCCCTCCGGGCACGGATTCTCGAACAGGCCCGCAGCGAACGGCCGAACGTCGTGCCGCTGCGCCGGCGTTTCACGCTGCCCGTGCTGTCGTCGGCAGCCGCCGTCGCGGCGGTGGCGGCGATCGCAATCGGGATCTGGGCTGTCGGGCTCTCCCGCGACCTGAACGACGCGAACGACCAACTTGCGGTGATCGGCGATCCGAAGGCACAGGTCTTCGAGAGCGCGAAGGGCGAGGCGAGCCTCTTCGTCAGGCCGAGTGGAGATGCAGCGCTCGTCGTGCGGCAGCTCCCGCTCGCTCCTGAGGGCAAGGACTACGAGATCTGGGTCTTCGAGGACGGCGTGCCGCAGCGCGCGGGTCTCTTCGAGGGGCCTGGTGTCGCGACCCTGACCCGGCCGGTCGAGCCCGGCCAGATGGTTGCGGTCACGCTGGAGCCGGACGGCGGTCTCGACGCACCATCGGGCGCGCCCGTCTTCACCGCCTCCTCAGCCTGACAAATCCGGTCGGATTAGTGTTGGGCGGTGAAGACCGTCCTCTGCTACGGCGACTCCAACACCTGGGGGTGCATCCCGCTGAAGGCTCCCGGGCTTGCACGCCGCCATCCGCCGGCGACGCGCTGGCCCGGAGTGCTGCGGAGTGAGCTCGGCGAGGGCTACTGGGTCGTGGAGGAAGGACTCAGCGGACGCACCACGGTCTGGGATGACCCGCTCGAGCCACACCGCAACGGCCGCAAGCTGCTGCCGGCGGCGCTGCTGACGCATCAGCCGCTCGACCTCGTGATCGTGATGCTCGGGACGAACGACCTCAAACGCCGGCTGGGAGGCTCCGCGAGCGAGATCGCCGAAGGGGCCGGGTTGCTGGTGGACATAATCACCGGCAGCGGTTGTGGGCCCGAGGGCGGCGCGCCGCAGGTCCTGCTCGTCTGCCCGGCGCCGATTGCACGCCTCGACCTGTTCGCCGACGCGTTCGAGGGAGCGACGGAGAAGTCGCGCGAGCTGGCGGGCCATTTCGCCGCTGTTGCGGAGTCGCGCTCGTGCGGATTCCTCGATGCAGGGACCGTGATCAGCTCGAGCGAGGTCGACGGGATCCACCTCGACGAGCCCCAGCACCACGTGTTGGGACAGGCGATGGCGGGACATGTACGCGCGCTCGTCGGCTGACACAAAGCCGTGACGAAGCCGTGAGTGATGCGTTCCGATCCGCTCCCTACACTCGTTCGCATGAGCGAGCTACGGCTCGCGCTGACGCGCATGTTCGGATTCGACGACTTCCGGCCCGGCCAGGAGGCCGTCGTCCGCGCCGCCGTCGAGGGACGCGACACGCTCGCGCTGATGCCGACCGGCTCGGGCAAATCGCTCACGTACCAGCTCGCCGCCATGTTGCGCCCGACTCCGACGCTCGTGTTGAGCCCGCTGATCGCGCTGATGAAGGACCAGGTCGACAAGCTGCCACCCGAGGTCGCGGCACAGTCGACGCTGATCAACTCCTCGCTCGACCCCGACGAGGCTGCGGCGCGGCTGCGCGGAGTGTCCGAAGGCCGTTACCGGATGCTCTACGTCGCCCCCGAGCGGCTCCGCTCCCGGAGCTTCCTCGACGCGATCTCGCAGATCGACGTCGGTCTCGTCGTGATCGACGAGGTGCACTGCGTCAGCATGTGGGGGCACGACTTCCGCCCCGACTACCTCTTCATCCGTCGCGCGCTCGACGCGCTCGGCCGGCCGGCGATCCTGGGGATGACGGCGACCGCGACGCCGGCGACGGAGCGGGAGATCGCAGACGCCCTGGGCCGCGAGCCGGAGATCGTCCGCACGAGCGTCGTCCGGCCGAACCTCCGCTACGACGTCGAGATCGTCGACGGCGAGGAGGCGCGGCTGCGAACGCTCGTCCGCCGGCTCCACGAGCTGCGCGGCTCGTCGGCGATCGTCTACGCACGCTCCCGTCGCAGCTGCGAGAGCCTCGCGCGCACGCTGCGTGCCCACGACCTGGCGGCCGTCCACTACCACGCGGGGCTCGAGCCGGCCGAGCGAGCCGCGGCCCAGGAAGCGTTCATCGAAGGCCGGATCCAGACGGTGGTCGCCACGACCGCATTCGGGATGGGGATCGACAAGCCCGACATCCGGCTCGTAGCGCTCTACAACTACCCCGAGTCGCTCGAGAGCTACGTGCAGATGGTCGGGCGCGCCGGGCGCGACGGCCGTGCCTCCGACACGCTCTTGCTCGCGAGCCGGGCGGATGCGCAGCAGCTGCGCCGGTTCGCGCGCTCGGACATCCCGACGGTCGACGACCTCCGCTCGGTCTACGCGCGGCTCCGCGGCCGTTCGGAAGTGGCGCCGGAGGAGCTTGGCGACGAGCCCGATCCCCGCGTGCTCGTGGGAATGCTGGAGCAGGTCGGACTGGTGCGCCGCGGCTTCGACGCCGGCCGGGCGATGCAGATCGAGGTGCCGGATCCACCGGCCGACGCGGCGGCGCGGATCGACGCGCTGCTCGCTCGCTACGAGCGGGAGGCGCTCGCGCGCACCGACCGACTCGTGCACTTCGCCGAGTCGAACGGGCTGCCGCCATCGGCAGGTGGCCGAGCACTTTGGGGAAACGCTGGCGGAAGACTGCGGGATGTGCGACGTCTGCTCGCCGCTCGCGCGCCCCGTCGACGAGCCGGCAGCCGTCGCGCCGCTACCGGACGATGTCGCCGGAGCGATCCATCGCGCCGCGCTCGACCTCCGCTGGCCGCTCGGGCGCACGGGTCTGGCGGCGATGCTCCGCGGCTCGATGAGTGCGCCGCGCTCGGCGCAGCGCTCCTCCCACTTCGGCGTGCTGGCGGCGGCCAGCCAGGCCGACATCAAGCGCTGGATCCAGCTGCTCGAGGTCTCGGGTGCGCTCGAGTCCTTCGAGAGCGAGGACGGCTTCCGTCTCCTCCGCGCCCACCCGGGCGTGTCCCTCCCGCGAATCGGCTCCCCGGCCGCCGCGGGGCCGGCCGACGAAGGCCTGTTCGAACGGCTTCGTGCCTGGCGGCTCGAGCGCGCGCGGGCGGACGAGGTACCCGCATTCGTCGTGCTGCACGACGCGACGCTCCGCGAGCTCGCAACCGCGAAGCCGGCTTCCGAGCAGGATCTCGCGGCGGTGAAAGGCTTCGGCCCGACGAAGCTCGAGCGCTACGCGGACGACGTGCTGGCCGTGATCGCAGCCTCGTAGAGCGACGCGGCTACAATCCGGTCCTTGCGGTCGTTCAGCAAGAACAGACCGGCGCGTCCCCGTCGCCGGATCCGCAGGCTTCGCCTCCTTGCGCTCCTCATCGTCCTCGGACTCCTCGGGTCGGTGTCGTTCACGTTCGGGCTGATTCGCGCGATCGCGAGCGAGATCGACGCCGGCAAGTTCGACCCGAAGAAGCAGCTCGACAACCAGGTCAACGGCTACATCTACGACTCGAGCGGCAAGAAGATCCTGGCGGTTCTGCGGGGGTCGGAGGCGCGCACCCTGATCGAGTACGACGACATCGCCGATCCGATGCGGCATGCGATCGTGGCGATCGAGGACCGGCGCTTCTGGGAGCACAACGGGATCGACCTGCGCGGCATCGGGCGCGCACTGATCGCGGACATCAAGCACAAGAGCGGTTGTCGAGGGCGGCTCGACGATCACGCAGCAGTTCGTGAAGAACGGGCTCGAGCGCGATCAGAAGACGATCGCGCGCAAGGTGCGCGAAGCGGCATTCGCCTGGCAGCTCGAGCGCGACGACAAGCATTGGCCGAAGACGCGAATCCTGACGGAGTACCTGAACACGATCTACTTCGGGAACGGCGCCTACGGCGTGCAGCAGGCGGCGCTGACGTACTTCCACCACGGCGCGCGCGACCTGACGATCCCCGAGGCGGCGCTCCTGGCGGGTATCCCCGCCGACCCGAGCCGCTACGACCCGGTCACGAACCCGCAGGCTGCGCTGATGCGGCGCAAGCTCGTGCTGAAGGCGATGCTCGAGGAGTCGACGATCACGCCGAAGCAGTACGCGGACGCGAATGCGGCCAAGCTTCCGAAGCCCGAGGACGTACGGCTCCCCGGCACCGAAGGCCCGGCGCAGCACTTCGTCAACTACGTCAAGCAGCAGCTGATCGACGAGTACGGGTCGGCGGAGGTCTTCGGCGGCGGTCTGAAGGTGCGGACCACGATCAACCTCGGTCTCCAGCAGAAGGCACGCGACGCGATCTCGAAGTGGCTCACGAACCCCGACGGCCCGTCGGCCGCCCTCGTCGCGATCGACCCGCGCAGCGGCGCGGTGAAGGCGATGGTCGGCGGCAACAACTACCGCAAGAGCCAGTTCAACCTCGCCGTGCAGGGCGTCCGCCAGCCGGGATCCTCGTTCAAGCCGTTCGTGCTCGCGACGGCGCTGCGCGAAGGGATCTCACCGGCGACGCACTTCGAGTCGAAGCCGCAGACGATCAACCTCGGCGACAAGTACTGGGTCGTCGGCAACTACGACGACTCCTATCTCGGCTCGATCGACCTCGAGCGCGCGACGATCGAGTCCGACAACGCCGTCTACGCGCAGCTCACACAGCTCGTCGGCTCGAAGCACGTGGCCGAGACCGCAAAGCGCATGGGGATCCGGAGCAAGCTCGACGGCTACTTCGCGATCGGTCTCGGCGCCGAGGCGGTGAACCCACTCGAGCTCGCGCGGGCATACGGCACGCTCGCCTACGGCGGTCGCCGCGTCGACGGAGCCATGTTCGGCAACAAGCCGCGTGTGATCTCGAAGGTCATCGAGCGCGGCCGGACGCGATACAACGCGCCGACGACGTTCGAGGCTCTCACTTCCACGGAGGCGGGGATCATGAACGCGATCCTGCAGAAGGCCGTGCGCCTTGGCACCGGCAAGCGCGCCGCTCTCGTCGATCGTCCCGTGGCCGGCAAGACCGGCACGACCGAGAACTACGGCGACGCGTGGTTCGTCGGCTACACGCCGCAGCTCGTCGTCGCCGTGTGGGTCGGCTACCCGACGACGCTGAAGCCGATGCTGACCGAGTTCAAAGGCGAGGCCGTCACCGGCGGCAGCTACCCCGGCCCTGATCTGGAAGTCGTTCGTCGAGAAGGCGCTCAAGGGCGTGCCGCCCGAGGGCTTCCCCTATCCCAGCACGCCGTACGTGGCGCCGAAGCTCGTCGTGCACCGCGGTGACCGGCTGCTCCTCGACAACGGCCTCTGCCGCTCACGGAAGGAGGTCGTCTACTTCGCGGGCAAGGGCCCGAGCCGTACGGCGAACTGCCTCGAGAACGAGGTCGAGGTGCCGGATGTGCGCAAGCTGACACTCGCCGAGGCGCAGGCGCGGGTCGCGGCGCAGCCGTTGACGGCCGAGCTCGTCTACGCGCCCGCCACCCCGCTGCAGAGGCCCGGCATCGTCGTCGACCAGCGGCCGAGGGCCGGCTACCGATCCTCGTACGACCGGATCATCCTCGTGGTCTCCAAGGCGACCCAGGGAGTGATCCCCGACCTCGTCGGCGGGACGCTCACCGACGCACGCCTGCGGTTGAAGAAGCTGAAGATCGAGCCGAAGATCAGCTGGGTCGTCGGCAAAGCCTGGCACGATCCTCCAGCAGAAGCCCCGCGCCGGCCTCGCGGCTGCTCCCGGTGTAAAGGTCGAGCTCGTCGTCGCTAGGAGCGGCGCGGCGGCGGTAGCGGCCGGCTGAGGTACGGCGAGCCGGCAGCGCAGTAGCGCCACGGCAGGTCGGTTGCGACGCTGATGCCGATTCGCGGTCCGGCGACGACCGGCCGCGCCGATCCGCCGGCAGCAGCTGGAACGGCTCCTCGTCGAGCGGCAGACCGTCGTGGTCACGCGTGACGCCGAGCGCCTGGCAGAGCCGTCCCGGGCCGGCGCAGAGCAGCCGCGGATCGACGAGGCCGCGACGCTGCTCCATCAGCTCGATCCCGTGCGACCGGTTCGAGCCCTGCGGATCAGCACCGCCGCTGCGCTCCCCTCGTCCTCGCAGACGAGGTTCAGGCACCAGTGGATGCCGTACGAGCGGTAGACGTACGCGCGGCCGGGCGGGCCGAACATCGAAGCGTTCCTCGGCGTCCGCCCACGAAAGCCGTGCGCCGACGGGTCGACCGCCGACTCGTAGGCCTCCGCCTCGACGATCGGGCCCGCCCACGCCGTCCACGAGCAGCGTGACGCCGATCAGCTCCGGCGCGACCTCGTGGACGCTCCGGGCGAAGAACTCGCCGCGGAACGCACCTCTAAAAGAGCTGTGAACCCTCGGGCGGCCGGCTCGATGACTCGAGCAGCTTGCGCGCCCGGCGGCCGAGATCGGCCAGGTCGACCCGGCCGGTGGAAGCGTCCTCCGCCAACCGTTCGGCAAGAGAGAGCGCCTCGTCGAGAAGCGGCGAGCCGGTCGCATCCTGGCCCATGTCGTGCAGGATCGTTCGCTCGGTTCGGGAGGCGATGATCGGGTCGGGGACACCCTCGACCCAGACGAGCGTCCTCTGACCGCCGCCGCGGTTGTCGCCCGTGATCGGCTGCAGCGCGTAGATCTTGTCGGCACGCGCCCACTTGCCGAAGCCGAGGAAGACCATGCGACCGTCCATGCGTCGATTATCCCTGACGCGAAGGGCGAAACCAGAGCCAGTAGACGGCGGCGGCCGCGAGGAGGATGCCGAGCCAGCCAAGCGACAGCTCCGGCTTCAGCACACCCGGCGCATGCCACCCGACCCAGTCGCGCTTCCAGAGCTGCTCGTTCCAGGCGTCCTGGGACGCGTTGGCGATCCCGTAGACGAGCTGCAGTGACAGATACGCCCGCAGCCCGCGTCCGGCCGGCACTCGTGAGAGGAGGAGCGCGATCAGCGCGAGCATGACGCCGCCCATGCCGTGATGGAAGCCGAGGTGTACTGCCGCAAGCCCCGGATCCCGAACGCGCGGAACCTCCTCGCCCATGAAGAAGTCGCCCGGGAAGTAGAAGCCTGTCTCGGCCGCCATCCACGGCAAGGCGATGAAGAGCAGGAGCCCAGCGAGCACGAGGCGAAGCGGGTCGCCGCGCGCGCGGCTGACGAAGGCGATCCCGTCGCGACGGGCGGCCGCGATCGTCAGCCCGAATGCCAGCAGGACGCCCAGCGCAGGGAGCACGTTGATCCAGCGCGCGTCGAGGTCGCCCTGGTCGACGACGCCGGGGACCGCGGTCACCAGGCAGAGCGCGATCGCCAGCCAGACGAGCGGCTTCGGCCCGCCCGCGATCGCCGCCAACGCGATCGCCGCCAGCGCGAGTGGGTAGTTCAGGAGGACGAGCGTGCGGCCGAGGCCGGCGGCGATATCGCCCGCTTCGTCGACGTTGTAGAGCGTCTCGGGCGGCAGACGCGAGTAGGTGACGAGTGTCGCGGTCGCCTCGAGCCCGATCAGGGCCCACGCCGCGAGCGCCTCGCCTAGGCCAGCGCGGCCGTCAGTGCCTCGGTGACGCGTTCCTGGTCCTCCGCCTCGATCGCAGTGAAGAACGGCAGCGCGAGCGTGCGCTGCGAGAGATCCTCCGAGACCGGGCAGAGGCCTTCGCTGAAGCCGTAGCGCTCGCGCATGTACGCCTGCAGGTGGATCGACGGCAGGTAGCGCGACGTCGCGATCCCTTGGCGCTCGAGCTCGGCGATCACCCGCTCGCGGTCGGTGCCGCGCGCGAGCGTGACGACGTAGACGAACCACGAGCGCACGTGGTCGGCGTCGTCCGCGAGCGGCACCTCGACCCCGTCGACACCGGCGAGCAGCGCCCCGTAGCGGGCTGCGGCGGCCTGGCGGAGGGAGAGGATCGTGTCGAGCTTCTCGAGCTGGCCGATCCCGAGCGCCGCGCGCACGTCGTCGATGCGGTAGTTGAAGCCGAGGCGCGCATGGTCGAGCCAGCCGCCGCCGTCTGCGCGTCCCTGGTTGCGGAGGCTCACGAGCTGCTGCCTGCGTCTCCTCGGAGTGGGTCGTGACCATCCCGCCCTCACCGGTCGTGATCTGCTTGTTCGGATAGAAGGCGAAGACCGCGTCGACTCCATGGGAGCCCACGGACTTGCCGTTGTATTCGGCGCCCAGGGCTTCGCAGGCATCCTGGATCAGCGTCAGCCCGTGTTTCGCGCACAGCTCGCGCAACGGGTCCAGCTCGCACGGGTAGCCGAAGATGTCGACTGCGACGATCGCCTTCGTCTTGTCCGTGATTGCAGCCTCGACGGCCGCCGGATCGAGATTCATCGTCCGCTCGTCCACGTCCGCGAAGACGGGCACTGCGCCTTCGTAGATGAAGCAGTTGGCCGAAGCGACGAAGGAGTAAGGCGAAGTGATCACCTCGTCCCCCTCCCCCAGGCCGGCGATCACCGCGAGCAGGTGCAGGCCGGACGTGCCCGAGGAGACGGCAGCCGCGTACGGCGCTCCGACCTTCTCGGCGAAGAGCTCCTCGAAGCGGTCGATCGTCGGCCCGAGCGAGAGCCGCCCCGAACGGAGCACCTCGAGCACGAGCTCCTCGTCGCGCTCGTCGACGTACGGCGCCGAGAGCTGGACCGTCCGCATGTCGGCCTTCACGCCTGGGCGGGAGTCTTGTCGCCCACCGCGACGCGGTCGAGCCAGTGACCCCAGCGGTCCGACTTGCCGCGCACGGTGTCGAGATACGCCTTCTGCAGCTCGAGCGTGATCGGGCCGGCACCGATCTCGTGGTCGTCGACCGAGCTCACGGGCATCACCTCGGCGGCAGTACCCGTCATGAAGATCTCCTCCGCGAGATAGAGGTCGGAGCGGATGATGCTGCCCTTCCTCGACGACGTAGCCGAGATCCTGGGCGATCTGGATGACGCTGTCGCGCGTGATCCCGGGCAGGATCGAGGTCGAGAGCGGCGGCGTCCAGATCTTGCCGTCCTTGACGACGAAGATGTTTTCGCCCGAGCCGTCGGCGACGAAGCCGTCGTCGGTGAGCAGGATCGCCTCGTCGTAGCCGGCGTTCTGCGCCTCGTGCACCGCGAGCATCGAGTTGAGGTAGATGCCGGTTGCCTTCGCGACGTGCGGAATCGTGTTCGCGCCGATCCGCTTCCAGGAGGAGATCTTGCAGCGAATGCCCGTGGCCGCGTTCTCGTCGCCGAGGTAGTTCCCCCACGGCCAGCTCATGACGACGACCTCGACCGGATTGCCCTTCGTGCTCACGCCGAGCTCGCCGTAGCCGTAGAAGGCGAACGGGCGGAGGTAGCACTCGTCGAGCCCGTTCCGGCCGACCAGCTCATGGATGGCCGTGCGGATCTCGTCGACTGTGAACGGCAGATCCATGTAGAGGAGCTTCGCCGAGTTGTCCAGCCGCTGGAGATGCTCGCGGAGCCGGAAGACGGCCGGACCGTCAGGCGTCTCGTAACAGCGGATGCCTTCGAAGACGCCCGTGCCGTAGTGCAGCCCGTGCACGCCGACGTGAACCTTTGCGTCGGCCCAATCGACGAACTCGCCGTTCATCCAGATCGTGCTGGTCTCGCGCATCGCAGCGCGCATCGTACTAGAGCCGCCCGGCTCGCCTCCGCTCATGCCTCCTGGACGGCGTCGATCGGGCGGGCGCGGGCGAGCCGAACGAGGTCGCCGGGGCTCAGGGCAGCCAGATGCGTGGGCGACCCGGCGCCGATCCAGACCGTCTCGTGCGCGAGCAGGCCCTGGTCGATCAGGACGAGCTCCACCTTCGGCAACGGGAACGGAGCGACGGAGCCCGGCGCGAAGCCCGTCGAGTCCCGAACCTCGGCAGCAGTCGCGATCCGCGCCGCTGCTGCGTTCGCGGCACGCGCGATCTTGTCCAGGTCGGCACGGCGATCGCCGGGAACGAGCGCCATCACGGGCCGGTCGTCGCAGACGACGACGATCGACTTGACGATCTGGGCGAGCGGGGAGCCCGCCGCGCGTGCCGCGTCCTCGGCGGTCTCCGTGGCGGACTCGAGCTCCTCCAGCCGCGCTTCGGCGCCCGCCCCCCGAAGGTAGGCGGCGACCCGTTCGACCGGCTCCGGCCAGGCTGCGCTCACGGCGCGAGAATATCGTCCCAGGAGCTAGAAGATGCGGCGCCGCACCCGGCGCCTGTAGTCGGCGTACGCCGGAAAGCGCGCCGCGAGATGCCGCTCCTCGACCCGCGACTTCAGCCACCACAGGACCGCGATCGCCGGAACCGCCGCAGTCGCCACGACGCTCGTGAGCAGTCCGTAGCCGAGGAGGACGAGGACGCCGGCGCTGTAGACCGGGTGCCGCACGAACCGGTACGGACCATCCTCGACGAGTGCGCCATCCGGCCGGGGCCGCGGGTACGCGGTGAACGAGCCGCCGAGCGTTCGTGCGGCCCAGACGAAGACCGCAACGCCGGCGAGCAGCAACAGGACGCCGAGCACGCGCACCCACTCAGGCCAGCGCGGCGGCAGCACGCCGAGCGCGAGGATGACGGCCATCAGCGTGAACTGAGCCCAGACCCAGCCCGCTCCTCTATCCGAGGACGATGAACCTGGCATCGTCGAAGCCCTCCGCACGAATCCGTTCGACGAGCTCCGCCGGCGGCTCGGAGTCGATTGCGAGCGCCATCAGCGCCTTGCCACCCTCCTTCGTCCGCGACACCGCCATGTTCGCGATGTTCACGCCCGCCTCACCGAACATCGTCCCGACGCGCCCGATCACGCCCGGGATGTCGTCGTAGCGGAAGAAGACCATTCGGGGAGACAACTGGAGGTCGATCGCGAACCCGAACGCACCGGCCAGGAAGAGGCGCGGCTCCGGCCCGATCGTCGTGCCGGAGACCTCGACGTCGTCCACCGCAACCGTGACCAGATTCGTGTAGTCGCGCGCTTTCCTCGAGCGCTGCTCGGTCACCTCGATCCCTCGTTCCGCGGCGATCACGGGCGCGTTGACGTAGTTGACCCCCTGCTCGACCCGGCCCTGGAAGGCGCCGTTCAGGGCTGCGACCGTCAACAGGCGCGTGTCGTGGTCGGCGATCCCGCCGTGGAAGGAGAGAGCGATCCGGCGCGGATGGCCGCCGGCGAGCTCGACCGCGAGCCGGCCGAGCTTCGCCGCGAGCGGGATGTACGGCCCGAGTACCTCGAGATCCTCGGAGCCGATCGACCGGGATATTGACCGCGTTCGTGACGAGGCCGCCGTCGAGCGCAGCCACGACCTGCTCGGCGACGATCAGGCCGGCACGATCCTGGGCCTCATCGGTCGACGCGGCCAGATGCGGCGTCACGATGATGTTCTCGAACTCCAGCAGCTCGCCCTCGTAGGGCTCGGCGGAGAAGACGTCGAGCGCCGCGCCCGCGACCTTGCCGGAGCGGACCGCCGCTGCCAGCGCCGCCTCGTCGACGAGCTCGCCGCGCGCGGCGTTGACGATCCGGACGCCGTCGCGCATCTTCCCGAGCGCGTCCTCGCCCACGAAGCCCCGCGTCTCCTCGGTCAGCGGCAGGTGGAGCGTGAGGAAGTCGGCGGCCTCGAGGACGGACTCCGGACTCTCGGCGTAGTCGACGCCGAGCTCGCGGAAGCGCTCGGGCACGACGAACGGGTCGTAGCCGATCACGTGCATCCCGAGCCCGAGGGCGCGACGGGCCACCTGCCGGCCGATCCGGCCGAAGCCGAGGACGCCGAGCGTCTTGTCGGCGAGCTCGATCCCGCCCCAGCGCGACCGCTCCCAGCGCCCGTCCTTCAATGCGGCGTGGGCCTGCGGGATGTTGCGGGCAAGCGCGACGAGGAGGCCGATCGTGTGCTCCGCGGCGGAGACGACCGTCGAGTCGGGAGCGTTCGCGACGACGATCCCGCGGCGCGTCGCCGCCCCGACGTCGACGTTGTCGATCCCGACTCCCGCGCGGCCGATCACCTTCAGTCGCTCCGCGCGGTCGATGACGTCGGCGGTCAGCTTCGTCGCCGAGCGGATGACGATCGCGTCGTAGCGGCCGATGATCTCCTCGAGCGGGGAGTCGGCGTCCTCGTCCACGTCGAAGCGAGCGACGCAGGAAGCTCGACGCCCGCCGGCGCGATCGTCTCCCGTACGAGAACCTTCAGACCTTCGCCCCTTCCGCGTACACCTCGAGCGCCCGCGTCGCCGCGACCCCGCGCTCGATCGGCGCACCGAGCTCGCCGAGCACGAGCTCGACGGCGGAGAGTGCGGTGGCGATGTCGAACTCGTCGTACCAGCCGATGTGGCCGATCCGGAAGATCACGCCCTTCAGCTCGCCCTGGCCGCCGGCGATCGTGATGCCGTGGCGGTCGCGGAGCGCGCGCGCCAGCTCGGCGGAGTCCATCCCGTCGGGCATCCGGACGGCGGTGACGACCGCGGAGCGATCCTCGTCCGGCGAGAAGAGCTCGAGGCCCATCGCCTTGATCCCGGCGCGACAGGCGCGGCCGAGGCGTAGGTGGCGCTCGAACGCGTCGTCGAGGCCGCCTTCGAGCAGCAGTCCGAGCGCGACGTCGAGTGCGACGATGAGCGACACCGCCGGGGTGAAGGCGCTGTCGACCAGCTCCTGTGCTTTCCGGGTCCGTTCCCAGTTGAAGTAGAAGCTCGGCATCGTCGACCGGGCGACCTGCTCCCAGGCAGCCGGCGAAACGGCCGCGGTCGCGAGACCGGGCGGCGTCATCAGCGCCTTCTGCGAGCCCGGAAACGACGACGTCGAGGCCCCAGTCGTCCATCTCCAGCGGCACGGCGCCGAGGCTCGAGACGGCGTCGACGACGACCAGCGCGCCGGCCTCCTTGGCGGCCGCGGCGAGCGCCTGGATGTCCGCGACGACGCCGGTCGAGGTCTCGGAGTGGACGAGGAAGACGAGCGAGACCGGCTCGATCTCCCCGAGCTTGCGCGTGAGATCCTCGGCGGTCGGGGTCTCGCCCCACGCATAGCGGAGCTCCTCGACTTCGCAGCCGAACGAGCGCGCCATCGCCGCCCACCGCTCGCCGAACGACCCGGCCGAGACGGCGAGCACCCGCTCGCCCGGCGAGCAGAGGTTGACGATCGCCGACTCGAAGCCGCCGGTGCCCGAGCACGTGAAGAGAAGCACCTCCGACGAGGTTCGGTGGACCTCCTTCAGCCGGCCGAGCACCCGCGCGTACACCTCGCGGAAGTCCGGCGCACGATGGTGGATCACCTGCTCGGCGAGCGCGGCGAGCACCTGCGGCGGCACCGGGGTCGGTCCGGGCGTGAACAGGTACCGCTTCTGCGCCATCGCCGCAGGTTATCGATGGGAGCGGACTAGGCTCCGAGCGTGGAAGCGCTCCTCGCCTTCGCCGCAGCGCTCCTGACGCTGCGGCTCGCCGGTCGGCTTGCATCGCGCTGGCGGGAGCGGCATGAGCCGCAGCTTCTGGCCTGGAGCGCCGGGCTCGCGGCCTATGCGCTCGGCGCGGCGGCGATCGCGTGGGGAGCGGCCGCCGGCTGGAATGACGGGTGTGTTCCGCGCCTACTACCTCTGCGGCGGGCTCCTGACCGCAGCGCTCCTGGGCACCGGATCGCTGCTCGGCATCGGTGTCCGCATCGCCGGGCCGATCGCGCTGGTCTATACGGGACTTGCGGCCGGCGTTGCCCTGGGCGTGCCGCTGCACGGAACGATCGCCGGCACCGCGATCCCGGAGGCGCAGGAGCACCTGAGCCTCTTCCCCGCCCGCGTGCTGGCGATCGCCGGCAATGCCGCAGGCTCGCTGGCGCTGATCGGGGTCGCCATCGCGGGCCTGCGCCGTCGCCCAGTCGGCAACATCCTGCTGCTCGCGGGCTTCACCGTGGCGGCCGCCGGCAGCGCGCTCGCGGGCCTCGGCGCGGCGCAGACCGCCGTCTTCGTAGCCCTAGGTGCAGGACTTTTGTATGCGGGGACGGTCGTCCGCACGTAGCGAGACTTACCGTTTGCAAACAACCTTGCTGCTAACCTGCGCACGCAATAGACGTGCCGTCCGGGTGCCACTGCGGCTTTTTCGCACCCGAACCGCCGACCGTGTTCCCGAGCAAGGAGAACTGAGTGAGAACCCTATCCGTGCGCCTGTTCGTGCTTCTGGGCGCACTTTCCCTCGGCGCGGGCGCGTTCCCGCAGCCGAATGCAGCGTCCGCATCCTCGATGCGGGTCGCGCAACTGGAGCAGATCGACGAGTTTCGGGTCGAGACCTGGCGTTGGCAGTCCTTGATGCACAAGCAACGGACACCTACGAGCTATCGCGAGCGGAGGGTCGACGACGAGAGGTACCTCGAACGGATCCGCGACCTCTGGCGAGCCCGGGCGCGCACTGCCGCCCACCAGGCCGCGCACCCGCCGCACCGCGGGGCCTGGCTCTGCATCCACCGCTACGAGCGCAGTCCCGCGCAGGGCTGGAGCACGCGAACCGGCAACGGCTACTACGGCGGGCTGCAGATGGACATCAGCTTCCAGCGCGAGTACGGCCCCGAGCTGCTGCGCCGGAAGGGCACGGCGGACCGCTGGACGGCGGTCGAGCAGATGTGGGTCGCCGAGCGCGCGCACAGAAGCGGCCGCGGCTTCTACCCGTGGCCGAATACAGCTCGTTACTGCGGCCTGATCTAGGAGGGGACGGTTCGTCGCTGTCTGAGCGGCCCGCCCGCCGCTCACGCAGCCAGACGGCGAAGAAGATCGCGGCGATGCTGACGACGACCAGCACTTCTGCGATCGCGCCGCCGGTGCCGCCGTGGGCGATCAGCCCAGCCACAGAAGCATCAGCCCCACGACCGTGTAGACGATCATCAACCCCAGCATTGCGTACTGGGAACGGAGCGCATCGCGGGCGGGCAGGATCGTGACGGCGCGATCGTGGGCGACGGCAAGACCCGCGGCGTGGCCGGCGACGATCGCGCCGACCTGGATCCACCAGATGGTGTTGGGCGCGAAGGGCGCGATGTTCGGGGCGTAATCCAGGGTGCCGAACAGGTCCCAGCCGAAGCCGAAAGGATCCGACGCGAGTGGGATCACGTACTGGCCCTGGATCACGAGCAGCGTGAAGTAGTGCGCGACGGCGTACACGAGCGCGATCGGAACGAGGCTCTGGATGAATTCAGGCACGAATGAGCGGTCCGAGCCGACGGTGCGCGCTGAGAACCGAACTGCCCCGAGGTAGGCGAACGCGACGATCAGGATGCAACCGAGCAGGCCCGCCAGCGAGAGAGCTGTCGTGAAGAGCTCTGCGCGACCCGGTTGGTCGAGGATGTAGGGATCTTCGACGCGGGCACGGAGGTCCTGCCAGAACGATGTGCCGCTCAGGCCGTCGAAGCCGACGGAGCCGAGCATCACCGCGACGAAGGCGAGCATGCCCGGCGTCGCCTCGCGCCCGGAGAGGCCGGAGAACGGCAGCCGGAGCACAAGCCGACCCTCGTGCTCGCCGAATGGGGCGATCCGCGCCAGCAGGCCGAAGTAGACGGTGAAGCCGTTCCCGTGCGCGTCCCACTCTTTCCGTCCGTAGGCCGCCATGCCGAACCACATCGCATAGCTGTAGAGCGCGATCGCGAGCGCCAGCGCCCGCGGGCTCGCCGGCTCGGCATAGCAAAGTTCGAGCGCAGTGAAGGAAAGGAGGAAGAAGGCGCCAGGCCAGACTCCGAGTCGCTCGGGGTACGCCAGCGGCGGCGTCCAGTCCTGCCCGAGCTTGCGCCAGAGCCACTCGACGCCGTTCGCGATCGCAAGCCACGGGTTGAGCACCCGCCACACGTCCCCGAACAGCACCTGCACCGGTACGAGGCCGACCCAGAAGATCACCAGGATGAAGGTGGGTGAGATGTTCTGAGCCGACGACGGTTCGCCGATGAGCGCGGTCAGGAACATGAGAACGAGCAGCCCAGCCGAGATCGCGCCGAGGACCCGGTGCAGAATGCGAGAACGCAGAAACCGCTCGAGCCCTGCGGGCAATGGATGCCCAGCCCGCCGCCGGTCGAGTTGCGGGCTGTTCCAGAGCGCACCGAGGGCGACGAAAGAGATGACGAGGACGACCCCCGCTGCCCACAGAACGATCCAGAGCGGAACCGGCAGGTCGCGCACCCCGCCGATTCCGTGCGCCAGCAGCGTCAGGGACGGACCTCGAGCTCGCCGATGGGGAGACCACGATCCTCGAGCTCGATCTCGAAGAGACCCGGCGCGGTGGCCGTGAAGTTGATCGTTCCGGGCGAGCCGGGAGCGACGTCGACCATCAAGTCATAGCCGTGCAGATGCACGTGATCCGTAAGCGCCGAGGTGACGACGAGCTTGACCTTACGTCCTTGCTTCACAGAGAACCGCCGCACCTCGGGCGCCGTGTCGCCGGACACGGTGATCCTGATCGTGACGACCTCCGGCGGCTTCGGTGCGGTCGTCGCCGGCGGCTCGGTCGTCGTCGCCGGCGGCTCCGTCTCGGTCGTTGCGGGTGCGGTGCTCGTCACGGCAGTCGTCGTGACGGCAGTCGTCGTCCCGGCCGTCTCGTCGTCGTCGCGTCTGAGCGCAAGGAAGAGGCTGAGGAGCAACCCCAGCCCCGCCGCGATCAGGGCGACCTTGCGGAATTGAGGGCTCACGGGCGGGAGGCTATCCGCTCGGCCTGCTCACGCCTGAAGCTTCTCGCGCACGAGCTCGCTGACCGCCCGCGCGTTCGCCTTCCCCCCGGTCTCCTTCATCACCTGGCCGACGAAGAAGCCGAGCAGCCCTTCCTTGCCGCTGCGGTAGGCCTCGACCTGGCCGGGGTTGGCGTCCAGGATCTGCACGACGATCGGCTCCAGCTCGGCCGTGTCGGAGACGGCCTCCTGCGCGAGGTACGACTCGGCCGAGAAACCCGGCTCCGCGACCTTCCCGAGCGCCTCGTCCAGTGCGGTCCGCGGGATCCGGTCCCGCGCCTCGACGAGCTTTGCGAGCTCCACCGGATCGACGGCGTCCGTGTCGACGCCGGCCAGGCGGTTCGCGATCACGTTCGCCGCCGGCACAGCCTCGGCGCCGGCCACGACCGTCGCCTGCCAGAGCCGGTCGAGGCCACCGGTGACGAGGACCACGGCCCGGTCGAGATCGAGGTCCGCCTCGATCCGCCGAATCCGCCGCGCGGGGCTCTCCGGCACCTCGGCGCGCAGCCGCTCGACCAGCTCCGCAGGCGGCTCGATCGGGACGAGGTCGGGCTCGGGGAAGTAGCGGTAGTCGTCGGCCTCCTCCTTCGACCGCCGTGCCGTCAGGGCACCGCTCCCGGCGTCGAAGTCGTAGGTCTCCTGCACGACCTCTCCGCCGGACTCGTACACGGCGATCTGCCGCGCGACCTCGGCGTCGATCCCCTGCGCGACGAAACGGAACGAGTTCATGTTCTTCAGCTCGCAACGGGTGCGCAGCTCCGACGATCCCGCCGGCCGCACCGAGACGTTGGCATCGACGCGCAGCGTCCCCTTCTCCATCTCGGCGTCGGAGATCCCGAGCTCGACGATCGTCTGCCGCAGCAGCTGCAGGAAGCGGCGCGCGTCCTCGGAGGAGTGGATGTCGGGACCGGTGACGATCTCGACGAGCGGCGTGCCGCCGCGGTTGAAGTCGACGAGCGAGTAGTCGGCGCCGCCGATCCGGCCGGTGCGGCCGCCGACATGGGTCGTCTTCGCCGCATCCTCCTCGAGGTGCGCGCGGACGATCCCGACCTCGTGGTCGCCCTCCGCGGTTGGTACTAGCACCTTGCCATTGATGCAAGACGGTAGATCGTATTGCGAGATCTGATAGCCCTTGGGCAAGTCGGGATAGAAGTAGTTCTTGCGCGCGAAGACGGCGCGGTCCGCGATCTCGCAGTCGAGGGCGAGCCCGAGCTTGATCGTCCACTCGAGCGCCGTCGCGTTGGCGACCGGCAGCGCGCCGGGGAAGCCCAGGCACACGGGGCAGGTCTGCGTGTTCTCCCCGCCGCCGAACCCGTTCGCGCAGCGGCAGAACATCTTCGTCCGCGTCTTCAGCTGGACGTGGATCTCGAGCCCGACGACCGGTTCCCATTTCCCCGCTCCGACGCCGGCAAAGCCGGCATCTCCGCTCCTGGGCGGCTCCGTCGAGCCTACGCCGCTACTCATCGCAAGCGCTCCGGAACGGGATCGAAGCCGAGCGCGAGCTCGAGTGCGTGGCCCATGCTTGAAGAGCGTGTTCTCGGAGAGCTGCGGGCCGATCAGCTGCAGGCCCACCGGCAGCCCCTCCGAGAGACCGCACGGGATGTTGAGCCCCGGCAGGCCGGCCATGCAGGACGGGATCGTGAGCAGATCGGAGAGATACATCGCGAGCGGGTCGGCGGCCTTCTCGCCGAGCTTGAACGCAATCGTCGGCGAGGTCGGCGAGACGAGCACGTCGAAGCGCTCGAACGCGGCAGCGTGCTCCCGCGCGATCACCGTCCGGACCTTCTGCGCCTGGCCGTAGTACGCCTCGAAGTAGCCGGCCGAGAGCGCGTAGGTGCCGAGCATGATCCGCCGTTTCGGTTCGTCCCCGAAGCCCGCGTCGCGCGTGCGCTCGACCATCTCGTAGTAACCGTCCGCATCGGCGCGGCTGCCGTAGCGGACACCGTCGTAGCGGGCCAGGTTCGAGGACGCCTCGGCCGGAGCGATCAGGTAGTAGCAGGCGAGCCCGTAGTCGACCGAGCGCGGGAGCGAGCACTCCCCCACTTCGGCACCGAGCTCGCGTGCCAGCTCGATCGCCTTCTGGACCGCAGCCGAGACGCCCGTTTCGATCCCCTTCGCCTCGTTCAGCTCCGTCGGGACGCCGATCCGCAGCCCCTTCAGGCTCTCGCCCTCCGGCAGCTCGACCTCCGGCACCTCGACCGTCGTGGAGTCGGCGGGATCGCGGCCCGAGATGATCCCGTACAGCCTGGCGCAGTCGCGGACGTTCTTCGCGACCGGCCCGACCTGGTCGAGGCTCGAGGCAAAGGCGACGACGCCGAAGCGGCTGACGGTGCCGTACGTCGGACGCAGGCCGACGTTGCCGCAGAGCGCGGAGGGCTGCTTGATCGAGCCGCCCGTGTCGGAGCCGAGCCCCCACGGCGCGAGGCCGGCCGAGACCGCGGCCGCGGTGCCGCCGCCCGAGCCGCCGGGCACGCGCTCCGGGTCCCAGGGATTGTGCGTCGGCCCGTAGGCGGAGTTCTCGGTCGAGGAGCCCATCGCGAACTCGTCGGTGTTCGTCTTGCCGATCAGCGGCAGGCCCGCGTCCTTGCAGCGCGCAGCGACGGTCGCGTCGAAGACGGGAACGTAGCCGGCGAGGATCTTCGAGCCCGCCGTCGTCTCGATTCCCTTGGTGGAGATCACGTCCTTGAGCGCGATCGGAACGCTGTCGCCGACGGGCGCGTCGACCGTGCGGAGGTAGCAGTGCAGCTCGTCGTCCCGCTCCGCAACCGCGTCGAGATAGGCGCGGTGGAGCTCGGCGCCCGAGACCTCCTTGCGCTCGAGCAGCCCGAGCGCTTCTTCCGCCGTGAGGCTGCGTGTGTCGAGTTCGCTCATGACGTCGGCGGCACCTTGAACAGATCGCCCTCGCGCGCAGGCGCGTTCGCGAAGACCTCGTCGAGAGACAGCGACTCGTGCAGCTCGTCGGGCGCCCACGCGTTGACGAGCTCCAGCGGGTGCGAGGTCGGCGGCACGTCGGAGAGATCGAGCTCGCTGACCTTGGAGACGGCCTCCAGGATCGCGCCCAGCTGCTCGGTCAGCCGCTCGACCTCGTCGTCGCTCAGCTCGAGCCGCGCCAGCTTGGCGACGTGGAGCACTTCTTCACGTGTGATTGCCATCCCCATCCATCCTTCCAAAAGGAAGGGCCCCCCTCTCGGGGAGCCCTTTACAAGCTCGATTCCGAAAGAGGTCTTAGGCGGCCGTGACGTTCGCCGCCTGGGCGCCCTTGGGGCCCTGGACGACTTCGAACTCCACCCGCTGACCTTCGGTCAGCGACTTGTAGCCGTCCATCGTGATCGCGGAGAAGTGCACGAAGACGTCCTCGCCACCCTCACGCTCGATGAACCCGTAACCCTTCTCGTTCGAGAACCACTTAACGGTGCCCTGAGCCAACTGTCTTTCCTCCTTGCAGTGAAGCGACGGCCCGGGCACCGAGCCGCCGACCTTGATAAAGCGCGCGAACCATAGCCTCATGTGACGGGATGTGCAAGCTCCTTCCGACGGTATCGCGCGGCACGCACTGTGCTCTTCAGGAGCATTGCAATTGTCATCGGTCCGACGCCGCCGGGAACCGGCGTCAGGAGACCCGCGCGGGCCGCAACATCCGGTGACACGTCGCCCACGAGACCGTCCTCCGTCCGCGTGATTCCGACGTCGATCACCGCCGCTCCGTCCTTCACCATCTCGGCCTTCACGAGCCCCGGAACCCCGACCGCGGCGACGACCACGTCCGCGCGCGAGATCACGGCGGCGAGGTCCCGGGTGCGCGAATGGCAGATCGTGACGGTCGCGTGCCGGTGCAGGAGCAGCAGCGCCGCCGGCTTCCCGACGATGTTGCTGCGTCCGATCACGACCGCGTCCGCTCCCTTGAGCTCGACGCCGTACTCGTCGAGCAGCGCGAGGACGCCGAGCGGTGTTCCGGGCACGTGCGCCGGCGTGCCGGCGAGAAGGAGCCCCGCATTCACCGGATGGATGCCGTCGACGTCCTTCACCGGATCGATCGCGTTGATCACGCGGCCTTCGTCGAGTCCGTCCGGGAGCGGCAGCTGGACGAGGATGCCGTCGATCGCAGCGTCTGCGTTCAGCTCGGCGACGAGCGAGAGCAGCTCCTCTTCGCTCGTCGACGCGGGCAGCCGCAGGTCGCGCGCCTCGATCCCGACCTCGAGCGTCGCCTTGTGCTTCAGCCGGATGTAGACCTCCGAGGCCGGGTCATCGCCGACGAGAACGGTCGCGAGGCCGATCGGGCCCGGGAACGCAGCCACCTCGCGCGCGACCTCCGCGCGGATCCGCGCTGCAAGGGCCTTCCCGTCCATCAGCGTCGCCGTCACGGACGCGAGAATAAGCTCTTCCGATGGCCTGGCCCCGGAAGAACGATGCGGAGTCGATCGCTGCGCGCCGCGACGCGATCCGCGGGGTCGTCGGCGACGAGCCGCTCGCGCTCGACGACGAAGCCTGGAGCCGCGCGCAGGAGTCGCACACCGGCACCGCCGTCATCCCCGTCTCGGTCGTCGGACCGCTCGTCGTCGAGCTCGGCGCCTACGAGCTCGAGGAGCCGGCGGGAACGCTGCGCGAGACCGGCCGCGCCCAGGAGGAGATCTTCGTGCCGCTCGCTCACACCGAGGGCGGCCTCTCGGCCTCGATGTCGCGCGGGATGAAGGCGGCGCAGACGGCCGGCGGGTTCAGAACATATGTCTTGCACGACAGAATTACCCGTGCATCGTGCTTTGTTTGCAAGAATACAGAAGATGCCATCACTCTTGCAAAGTGGCTCGAAGCCTCCGTCGACGACCTGCGCTCCTTCCTCGCCTCCCTCGACGACCCCTCCCTTTCGAAGCGGGCGAAGCTGCGCGAGGTGAAGACGCACGTCGTCGGGCCGATGTGCCACGTGCTCTGGGCCTGGACGACCGGCGACGCGTGCGGGCCGAACATGATGACCCGCAACAGCTACGCGCTGAACATGGGCTACGTGCTCCAGCAGGCGCCTGTGAAGCCGGAGCGCGCGATCCTCGAAGCGAACATGGGCGGCGACAAGAAGCCCTCGTTCGAGTTCTTCCAGTCCGGCCACGGGAAGACGGTCCTGGCCGAGGCGACGCTCGATGCCGAGACCGTCCGCCGGGTGCTCCGGACCACCGTCGACGACCTGCTCGAGCTGTCATGGGCGGGGACGCACGGGGCCGTCGCGTCCGGGATGCAATCGGTCGCGTTCACGCCGGCTTCGGCGATCGCGGCGATCTTCGCGTGCACCGGTCAGGACCTCGGGATGGTCGGCACCAGCTCGATGGCGCATGGAACGGCACACCGAACCGAGGACGGCGGCCTGCAGGCGGCGATCCGTTTCCCCGGGCTCGAGGTGGGCACGGTCGGCGGCGGCACGACACTGCCGTACGCCCGCTCCTGGCTCGCCCTGCTGGACTGCGCCGGCAGCGGCAAGGTGCACCGCTTCGCCCAGATCATCGCGGCCGCGGCGCTCGCGCTGGAGATCTCGGCGTCCTCGGCAATGGCGACCGCCGGCTCCGAGAACTTCTTCAAGGCCCACCACGAACGCGGAGGATTGCGTTGAAGGGGGATAAACTGGCTCCGATGCCAGTCGAGGAGATCGAGGAGCCGATCAATGCGGACGCGACGTACGAGCCGCTGATCGAAGCCGAGCGGGCTGCAGCCGACGACGCGGCCCACAACGACAACGGTCGCGGCGTGCTCCGCTTCTACGAGCTCGCGAAGAAACAGGAGTGGCAGGTGCGGGACATGGCCTGGGGGGAGATCCCGCCGATCCCTGAGACGCGCGCGGGCGCCTCGCCGGAGCGAAAGGAGCGGCGCAACGCGGTCTGGCGATCGGTGATCACCCAGCAGCTGCAGGCAGACGAGCTGGCGGTCTCCATGGCGGGCCAGCTCCTGAATCTCGCGCCGCACCACGAGGCGAAGCTCTACTACTCGACGATGGTGCAGGACGAGTCCCGGCATGTCGAGGCGTGGTTGAAGCTCGTCGAGCAGGCCGGCGGCGTCGCCGAGCGCGACCCTCACCTCGACGAGTTGGCGAAGATGACGCTCGAGGCGGAGACGCTCGAGGAGAAGGTGTTCCAGATGCAGGTCTTCTTCGAGCGGCTGATCATCCCCCGTTTCCGCCTGATCGCCCGCTCGTCGCGCGGGACGCTCCTCGAGGATCTCTGCAACCGCCTCACGATCGACGACGGCATCCACCACAGCGCCGGCGTCGCCTACGAGCGCGTCCTCCTCGAGGGAGCGTCGAAGAAGCAGAAGGACCGGCTGGTCAAGGCCGCGAACCAGCTGCTGCCGATCTTCGTCGAGCACGCGCTCTGGCGGCCAAAGGAGCGGGCGTGGATCGGGAACGTGATGCGCGAGACGGACATCCGCCGGCTGCAGGACGACGTCCGCGACGGGATTCGCATGGCCTCCAGCATGGGGCTCGACGTCAGCGACATCGAGCTTCCGTTCGCAGCCTGAAAGCACCGCGCATCCCGCCGCATCACGATCCGTCGTGCTTCGGCTGCGGCGACGACGAGCTCGGACTCCGGATGGCACTGCCCGAGGTCGAAGGCGCCGACGCGTACGAGGCGGCAGTCACCTTCGGCCGACATCACCAGGGTGGGCCGGGAATCGCTCACGGCGGGATCGTCGGGGCCGCGCTCGACGAAGCCTGCGGCCTCCTTGCGACCTGGCACCGCTTTCCGACCGTCACCGCGCGGATCGCGATCCGGTTCCGCCGACCCGCTCCGATCAACCGCGCGCTGCGAATCTCGTCTCGCGTAACCGCCGAGCGCGGGCGCAGAATCGAGATCTCGGCGGCGCTTCGAGACGGCGAGGAGCTGCTGGCCGAGGCGGACGGCGTGTTCCTCCACGTCCCGCTCGATCACTTCCTGGCGACCCCGGAGGGCCGAGCGGCCGGCGAGGCGTGGCGCAGCCGGCTCGAGAGTGCCTGAACGAGTGATCGAGCGCTCCGGCGAAGATGCCGATGAAGAGCGAAACCCCTCCCAGGTCTGCGGCAGACAAGGAGTTCTCCCCCGTGTTTCGCTACGGAGTCGCCGCCGCCCTGATTGTCTCCGCCGTCGCTGCCGCCAACAGCCAAGGCCTGCTCGACCGGGCCGCCGAGCTCGGGTCGTGCTCTCCGCTCGCCGCCGCCGCCCCCAGCGGTGTTCAGTGGTGGGAGTGCAAGCCGGGAGCCGCGAGTACGTATCCCGACCTCTCCAAAGACTCGTGCCGGCGGGGTGACCTGCGCGGCGAGGTCCGCTACTGGCTCTGCCCCGCCGGGCTCGCCGTCACCGGCGTGACGCAGGACGCTGCAACCCAATAGGAAGTGGTCAGCCCTCCTTCCGGACAACGAGGTGCGCGTAGCCGCTACGGCTCGGGCTTGCGTCGATCGTCCCCCTGTACGTAGCGCGGATCCGCCAGCGCCCCTCGGCAGGCGGCACCCAGGAGACACTGCCCCCGGCCGTCGTGCGCAGGAGCCGGTTGAAGTGCCAGCCGGTCAGCGGGTCGAAGCGGTCGATCTGGATCTCAACCACGCCGAAGCTCGCATTCGCGACTTCGGGCCGCAGCGAGATCGGGCTTCCCGGCGGAACCGGTGTCGTGGGAAGCCGGAGCGAGGTCGACGTGATCTCGCGCACGAGCAACGCGAGCACGTAGCGCGACGCGGGCTCCCCGAAACTCGCCGTCACGGCGACGACGTAACGGCCCGGCTGCAGCTGCCGCCGCATCGCGCCGAACGTGCCCAACCGCCGCCCCCCGTCCGTCAACAGCTGGAAGCGGAGGCCGTTCGACACGTCGAGCCTGACGTCCGCCCGCCGGTCCATGTCAAAGTGATAGACGTCCTGCAGGTCGAGGCGATTCGGGTTGAGAGCGCCGCGGACCGCGACGCGATTGTGGAGTGCGACGCCGACGCCGAGGTCGTCCGCAGCGGCCGCCGCGAACAACAGCCGGTACGGCTGGGCTCCCGGCCTGCCGTCCGACTCGACCTCGAGCACGTACTGCCCGCCGCCGTCAGGTCCCGGCGTGAAGGTTCGGTAGCCGCGGCACTCGAGCGTCAGGAGCGCTCGCGCCAGCTGCCGCCGCGGGCGCAACGTCACATAGGCGCACGAGGAGGCGGAGAAGCCGATCCTGTAGGTCGTTCCGGGCAGCATCGAGACCCGCCAGACGTCATTCACGTCGGTGAGACCGTGCACCGCGGAGCGCACGCCGCCCGGAGGCAGCGACTTTCCCGCTTGAAGTCTTTCCGCCGGCTCGGAAATGAACGTATCGAGCCGGAAGGTGCCGGGATCGGAGTTCTGTACGTGTCCGATCCCAATCAAATAGGTCGCGCCCTTGCGAGAGGCAAAGCCACACCGTCGCGTGCCCGCGCCGGTCGGTGGCGCCGCATGCCACGCGCTCGATCCGTGAGCGGACGCGCTCGAGGACGACGAGAGCCGCGTCGAGCTGTCCGGCGGCCGTGAGACGAAGAAGGATCCTCCCGTCGCGGCGGCTCGCAACTCTGTACCAGACAATGCCACTGACCAGCCGGCACCGTCCGAGCTCGGACTCGTCGGCGGTTGCTCCGAGCGTGGTGCCGCGGATCGAACCCGGGAGCTTGACGACCTGAGCTCCACTTCGGTCGTCGTTCGCAGGCGGCAGGAACAGCTCCGCTCGCAGCTCGAACGAGCCGTCCGCCGTGCCCGGCCGCCGACCGACCAGCACGAGGTAGTTCGAGCCGCGAACCGCCTCGAGCGAAGCCGAGGCGGTGCCTCCCGGCCCTGCGGACGCGCAGTCGACTTCCTGGATCGTCGATGCGGCGCGCCGATAGATGCGCAAGCACCGGAGCGACGCCGGCCCCGGCCTTGACCGTGATCCCGATCAGGCCGTCCGGCGCCGTGTCGAGCCGGTACCAGAGCGTTGACTCGATGCGGCCACAGCGTGAGACCTGCGGGTCCAGCCGCTCGACGGTCGCCTCGGCCGTCGTCGCGCTGACCGTGTGCGGAAACGCAGGGATTGGCTCCGCGTTAGCGCGGTTGTCGTTGGCGGGCGGCGCCGCAAGAGCTGCGCCGGGGAGGGCGAGCAGCACCAGGGCGAGGGCGACGAGTATGCGCATCGATTTTCCTCCTGTTCTCGTGGTAGGCGCAGGGTCGCAACGAGCGCTAATGGCCGGCTCATCGCGCGCTAACGTCCGACGGGTGGCGCGGATCACCGTCTCGACAGATCAGCTCGCTAGTCTCGGCGGGCTGATTCGCGGCTTCGTCCGGTTCGTTCGCCGGCTGGCGCTCGTCACCGTCGGCGCCGCGGTCGTGCTCGCCATCCTGCTCCAGCGCAACGGTTACACCGCGGACGAGGGGGTGCTGACGATCCTGTTCCTCGCGCCGCCTGCGATCCTTCTCTTCTTCGCGCAGGGCGTCCAGCAGTTGCTCGCGTTCCCCGACCGCCTTCGCCGGATGCCCGGAGACGGCCAGGAGCGCCTCGTCGAGCTGACCCGGGTCGCGGGCCAGACGCGAACGACTCGCGCCCGCGGCCTGCCGCTGCCACCTCTGGCGGCTGCGCGGCGCCTTCGGCTCGGTGCGTGATCTCGCCGGCGTGGCTCTGCCGCTGCGAGTCTTCACGCCCGGCTTCCTGGCCGTCGTCGCGCTTTCCGCGATCCTCTGCATCGCGCTGCCGGCAGTCGTGCTGATCGCCCTGCTCGTCACTCGCCTTCGGCGCCTGAAGCGAGAGGAAACGCCAAAGAGTTGTTTGACATCTCGTTATGTCAAAGCTATCTTTGGCTTCATGCAGATCACCGATCCTCGCGCGCTCCGTGCTCTCGCCCATCCACTCCGCCTCGACCTCGTCGAGCTCCTCGGGGCGCTGGGCCAGGCCACCGCTGCGGCGTGTGCCCGGCAGCTCGGCACGAGCCAGGCGAGCTGCTCGTTCCACCTGCGCCAGCTCGCGAAGTACGGCTTCGTCGAGCAGGCGCCGCCGAGCGAGGACTCCCGCGAGCGTCCCTGGCGGCTCACCGACCTCGAACAGAACTGGTCGACCGACGCCGGCCCGGCTGCCGACCAGCTCGAGCGCGTCTTCGTCCAGCGAGAGGCCGATCGGATCCTCGCCTGGCTCGCGGCAGACGACGCACCCGATGCCTGGCGGAAGTCGTCGTTCGTGGGCGGCGCGACCCTTCCGGTCACGCGTCGACGAGCTGAAGTCGATTCGCGCCGACCTTCGTGCCGCGCTCGCGCCGTACGTGCAGCGCCTGACCGACCGGAGTGACTGGCCGGCCGACGCCCACTTCGTCCGGATCCTGCTCGCCGGCACGCCGCTCGAGCTCACCAACCCCACAAACGACAACCCTGAGGAGAGCGCATGACCACGATCGCCAGCGAAGAGTGGACCTCCGTGCCGACCGCGATCGGCGACCTGCGGGCGCTCACCTGGATCCCGGACGCATCCGGCCCGCTGCCCGGGATCGTCCTCGTCGACGGCTCCGGCGACGGGGCGTGCGACGATTGGGGCGGCTGGCCTGAGCGTTTCGCGGCCTGCGGCGCGGTCGTGCTCTCACACGACAAGCCTGGGAGCGGTGGCTCGCCGGGCAACTGGCTCGAGCAGACGGTCGAGGACCGTGCGCACGAGTCGCTCGCCGCGCTTGCAGTGCTGCGCGCCCATCCCGCCTGCAGCGGCCAACCTGTCGGCCTGCTCGGGTTCAGCCAGGGCGGCTGGGTCTCGCTGCTCGCGGCTACCGAAGGCGACGTGGATTTCGTGATCTCGGTGTCCGGCCCAGGGGTCACTCCTGCCGTGCAGGACCGCGACCGGATCGAGCGCGAGCTGCAGGCGAGAGGTACCGACCCCGATGCGATCGCGGAGGCGCTGGAGTGGATCGACGAGCGCAACCGCCGCCTTCTCGGCGGCGAGCCCGTCGAGGCTGTGCTCGCCGATCAGCAGCGCCTGGCGGAACGAAGCTGGTACGCCGGCACGACCGAGTACTTCGACAATCTGCCGGCGCTCTCGTTCCTCGGCCGTCTGCTCGATTTCGACCCGGTTCCGGTGCTGCAGCGGATCTCGTGCCCCGTACTCGCGCTCTTCGGCGGCGCGGACACGCTCGTGCCGATCGCGCCGAGCGTCGAGGCCTATGTCGCCAACCTCCCCGGGCTTCCCGGCGACCCGCACGGGATCGCGGTCTTCCCGGGAGCCGATCACGGCCTGTTCGTCGCCGACCCCGATCCCGACGTACCGCGAACCGAGCAGCTCGCCCCCGGCGTCTTGCCGATGGTTGCCGGCTTCCTCTACTCACAGACTTCGTAGCGGTTGCTCAGTTCGCGCTCGCTTGCGGAGGCCCGCCTGCGGTGAGACCCTTGATCCATGGATTCGAACGTCGTCGCTGCGATCATCGGCCTCGTGGGCGGGCTGCTCGGTGGGGGCATCGCGGTCTACGGGAACACCCGGTTGTGGAACCTCCAGACCCGTCACGAGGCGGAGGCCGTGCTGGCGAGATACCGTGAGCCGCTGGTCGACGCCGCGTATGAGCTTCAGGGCCGGCTCTGGAACATCATCCGGCTCGAGTTCCTCCCCAAGTACTACATCGGGGGCGATCAGGCACAGAAGACCTATGCGGTCGAGAACACGCTCTACGTGGTCGCTCAGTATTTCGGTTGGAGTGAGATCCTCCGGCGCGAGATCCAGTTCCTGAGCTTTGCCGACACGAAGCGGACAACGGCGGTGTGGGAGGCCCAGCGCCACATCGTGGGGCTCTTCCAGTCCGACGATTCCAAGCTCGGCCGGCCGTTTCTCATCTGGCGCGGAGAGCAGCGCGCGATCGGCGAGCTGATGATCGACGCGGCGGACGGTCGCGTCCAGTGCTTGGGCTACGCCGGCTTCACGGCTCGGCGCGAGCCGGCGTTCCGAAGCTGGTTCTCACGGCTGGAGGCCGACATCGACACCGTTGCGCACGGGGCGAATCCGCGGCTGCGCCAGCTCCAGCACGCCCTCGTCGACGTGATCCGCGAGCTCGATCCCCAGGGCCTCCGCTACGCGGACAAAGACCTGCAGAAGGTGTGAGCGCCGGCGACTTCGGAGCGCGTCAGGCCTGCCGTCTCGCGTCGCTCCTGCCTGCAAGCTTGTAGACGCCGGCGGTCGTCCTCACGACCAGCTTGGCGCCGACGAGCTCTCGCCGCAGCGTCGCGACGTCGTCGTGGAACCGCCGCAACACCGCGTTCAACTCGCGTTCGCGGTACGTCCGGCCGGCCTCGAGCTGGTCGGCGAGGTACTCGAGGAGGACGGCCCGCTTGGCGCGCGAGGCTGGGATCGAGCGCAGGCGGCCGTCATCGTCGAGGAATGTCCGGAGCACCTTCGCGGCGTCCGACGTGGCGCGCCGCTGGTTGGAGTGCTTCTCGAGCCAGTCCATGAGCTGCGACTGCTCGACGCGCCAATCGCGGCCGATGCGGTATCCCGGGATGTCTCCTGCCTGGAGCTTCCGCTGCACGACCTGATGGTTCAGCCGCAGCAGCTCGGCCACCTCGCCTGCGGTGTAGAGGACGATCTGGGACATATGCGGACTTTAGCGGATTCTGACGTAGGGCTGGCCGGGCGAGTTATCCAGGTTTCGGTTTCGTCGCTTGCACCACGAGCCCCGGGAACTGGATCGCCGGCTTCCAGACGCAGTTCCGCCGGCACGATCTCCGACTGCAGATTCACACCCGCCAGCACACGCTCGACGTACGGCCGCGTATGCCGGTAGCGCCCGGTCGGGCTGATGGCGTACCCCGCATTCGACCCGGCGCCGTTCAACTCCTCGACGGTGAAGATGAGCCGTCCGCCGGGGCGCAGCGCGTTCGCGGCCGCCGCAGCAACGTCCTCCAGCAGTCCGAAATAGACGAGAGTGTCCGCCGACACAATCACGTCGAACTCCGCGGCGGAGTCACCGAGGTAGGCGGTCAATTCCCCTTTGACGAGTTCGTCGTAGACATCCCTTGCGCGGGCCTGAGCGATCATCGGTGCGGACAGGTCGACTCCCACCAGTCGGCGCGCATACGGCGCGATGAGCGGTCCGCACAGCCCCGTGCCGCATCCCGCATCGAGCACATCCAGGCTCCTCGTCGCCTCGACGATCCGACTCCGCCAGCATCTCCGCGACCAGCGCCGGCGCGCGGTAGGACAGCTGGGCGAGCTTGGAGTCGAAGCTGGCGGCGAAGCTGTCGAACGTCTCTTCGACGTACGCATCCGAGGCCCGCGGCGGAACGTCGCGGCCGGAGCAGGCCGCAAGCATATGCCGGGCAATGGGACTGTCCGGCTCCTCTTCCAGCCACTCTTCGAATACTTCGACCGCCTTGTCGACTTCACCGAGCGTGCAGTGCGCTATCGCCAGCAGTCTGCGGGCCTCGGGATGCTTCGGACTCAACGTGATGACTTTCGAGAAGCACACGGCCGCTTCGTGCGACCGCTTCTGGCCGTTCAGCAGGACGCCGAGGTTGTGGTACGCGTCCAAGTGCTCTGGATCGATGCGAATAGCGGCTCGATATGCCGCTTCCGCTTCGACCACCTCGTTCGTGGCTCTCAGGACAACGCCGAGATTGTTGTGCGCATTGGCATGGTCCGGATCGAGTGCAATCGCGCGTTGATATGCGACGATCGCATCGTCCAGCTTGAGTCGATCCTGCAGGACGATCCCCAGGTTGCTGTACCAGTCCGCCCGATCGGGCTCGAGTTCGAGACTCCTCTCGATCAGCGCGACTGCCTGGTCGCTCCGGGTCTGCTGATGAGCGAGCACTCCTGAGAAATGCAACGCGTCTGCATGGTCGGGCGCGACTTCGAGGATGCTGCGGTAAATGTCCTCCGCAGCCGCCCACTGCTCGTTCTGCTGCAGCAGGACGGCGATCGACATCGCTTCATCAAGGCTGAGGGCGCGGTCCGTTGTCGGCGACTGCTCCATGTGTCAACCGCGCAGGGGCGCGGCTCGTTCCGCTACCCTCCCTTGTTGGCCTTGATGTCGTACTTGAAATGGAGTCCGGCATCCAGTGATCCGTCGGCCTTCTGCGGCCTGTATTCCAGATCGACCTTGGCGAACTGCAGCGCCACGTGCTCCGCGCCGGCAGGCACATCTTCGGCACCGCTCAGATTGACACTGGTGATGAGGACATCGCTCATCTTGATGATCAGGAACTCCTGCTGTCCCTTGCCGGCCTTCCGCACCGTGATGGTCGCTTCTTTGATGTGCTCACCGGTCGCGCATGCTTTCAAGAGAACCGGCGACGCCTTGTCGACGTGATGGGTGAAGTTGAAATCCTGGAACGTCGCCTTGCCCGCCCCGCCTCCGCCACCGTGGCCCATCGTGCCGGCGTTCGCCACACCCCACGACCAGCTGAGCACCTCGACCTCGTGCTTGTGCTTGGAGTCGAGTGATTCACCTTTGATGTTGCCGATCTTCGCGAAAATGTCTGATGCCATAAGCGGACCTCCTGCCTTACCGTCCGTTGCGTTGCCGTCGACCTACCGCCGGCGCCAAGAGTGCGAGTTCCCGCAACCAGTCGCGGAGCACCGTGTAGCCATGCACGCTGAGGTACCCGACCGGTGGCGGCAAGATCGCCACGCCGCGACCCTACGCTCCTGTAACGATCGCCGCAAGTCACGGCAACCCCGCCGCTCTCAATGCACGCGAGCCGGAACGGCGGGCTACGTCGTCCTGCATTATGTGGACCATCAAACGGTTCATGATCACGATTGAGACGCCGGAGTGGAAAGACGTCCAGGACGTCGAGCTACCGCGGCTCCCGGTGGTCGGCGAGACGATCGAAACGAAATACGGAACGTGCTTGGTGACGCAGACGGATGCATCGCCCGGCAACGGGCCGTACGCGGGCAAGATCGTCTGCCGAATGCCCTAGCTCTCGACCGGGCGCAGCGGTTCCGAGCCATCCCAACCCTCGGCGCCGCCTTTCACCAGCTCGAAGAAGTCGCGCAGACCTTCGCTGTCGACATGGATCTCGATGTCGTGGCCCAGGGCGGCGGAGGCGTCGTGGAGAGTCATGTCGACTTCGCCGAGCTGAGCGCTCAGGTACTGCGGCAGACCTCGCTCGTCGAGCGAACGTCGCAAATCGGCTACCTCCGTCGGCGGCACGGCGTAGGCGACGTGGTGGATGCCCGGCCGGGGACCGGAAAAGCGCTTTTCGACGCGCTCGGGCGCCAGGCTGACGGCTTGCATCAGCTCGATCGCGCCGCCACCGCAGGAGCCAAAGGCGGAATTGTGAGCGAACTCCGCCGGCTCACCGCGCGAGAGGACGTTTTCCAGCGGCACGCCCTCGATGAGAAAGAACGGCCCGGCCCCGAGTTGGTCGACCAGGCGGTTCACGGCTGCCTCGATGTCGTCGACGACGTAGGCGTAATGATGCGGGTCGCCGAGCTGCGGTCTAAACAGGTCCTCCGGCACGCTCTCTCCTATCGGTAACTGCTCAAGCTGCGGGTTGACCGGGGACCACGTCAACCGGTCCCGCCCTCCATGTCTTTCATCCTCGCGGGAAGCTAACCATCTCCCCGACCGCGTAGAGCTCATCGCCGGGATGCGCCGGCTCGACGAACGCTGGGAAAAGAGTGCCTTCGGGAAACAGTCCCCTTTGCGGGGGAAAGAGGCGCCGAGCGGACTCGAACCGCTGAAAGAGTGACTTCGGGTGATTCGAGGTCGCACTCGCGAGCAGGCGTCTCTGCGTCCCCGGGATCGCTTTCAGTAACACTTCCGTGATGGCTACCGGCTTCTCAGTCGGCGGCGACATCGAGCAGGCTCTGGACGGCGTCGGCGTCCCGAGCTACGTCCTCGACACGACGGGAATCGTCCGTTGGATCAATCCGGCGGCCGAGCGGCTTGCTCGGCGACGTTCGCGGTCGCCTCTTCACCTCCGTCGTCGCGCCCGAGGACAGCCGGCGCGCCCGCGAGCTGTTCACGCGGAAGGTGCTCGGCACCTCCGCGGCCACCGAGGCGACCGGCGTCTTGGTTTCGACCGCCGGGGAGCGGGTGGCGGTGGAGATCAGCGCGGTGCCGCTCAAGAGCGGTGAACGGGTGGTCGGCGTCTTCGGGCTGTTGGAGGAACGCCCTGACGACAGGCTCCTAGCGCCACACCCGCACCTCACCCCCCGCCAGGTCGAGGTGCTTCGTCTCCTGGAGCAGGGCCGCTCGACGAAGCAGATCGCTGCCGAGCTCCACCTGAGCACCGAGACCGTCAGGAACCACATCCGCCGTCTCTTCCGGGCGCTAGGGGTCAACTCCCGACTCGAAGCCGTCGCCGCCGCCCGGGGCGTGTCACCCCCCTGAGCGACGAACGAGGTCGTCAGGAGCACGCTGATAGCTGCTCTGAGGCGATGTGACGCTGGGCTCAATCGGGTCTAGCGACCTGGCCTCGGCCACCCGTACCTTCCTCTCATCGAACCCGCGGCATCCTGCCGCTGGGTAACGGGTTTACCGAAAGGACTCTGAAGATGTTGAAGGGAAGGCGTTTCACGCCGGCGATGATCGTTGCGATGATCGCGCTCGCCGTTGCACTCAGTGGCTCTGCGATGGCGGCAGGCTCATCACCGGCACAGATCGAGGACGGCACGATCCGGCTCATCGACATCAACCCGAACGCGAAGGACGCGCTCGAGGGTGGCCGCGGCCCGGCTGGTCAGCGCGGCCGGCTGGCGCACGCGGGCGCACGGCGCGGCTGGTGCCACTGGCGCTCAGGCGCCGTTGGCCAGACGGTGCCCAGGGGCCGGTTGGCCCTCAGGGGCCGCAGGGCATTCCTGGAACCCCCGCATCGACGATGCTTCGCCTAGGGTGACTTCGCGGGCGCCAACGCCAGTGTGGCTACCAGCTCGATGGCGTCCAGTTCGGCCCGTATTCGATGGAGGTGCGCCGGTGTCGGTCCACTTCGCCGGGTTCAACGGTCGGACACTCGCAGACATCACCCAGTTGTCCTCGACACCGTGAAGCACTCATCGGCGGACGACAACCCGATCACCGCGCCGTATCTGCGGGTCTTCCTCGACGGCAGTCACGATGTCATCTTCGACGCGACCAAGTGCAAGACGGTCGTTCCGAGTGAGGACGTGCTCAGCACCTACGAGGTGATCACGGGTGAAGTTCGCTACGACGACGACCCGTGTGATTCGGGGTCGAGCCAGCAGGCGTGGGCGGACGTTGTTGAAGACCATGGTTCGGAAGTCGTCACCGGTATCTACGTGACGACGGGCTTCAGCGGGGGCGACACGGTCTCCGCGTTGCTCCGTTCGATCAAGCTGAACGGCACCGAGTACGTCTTCGGGGCCGCGTAAACCGCCAGTAGCACAGATGGAATGGAAGGGCCGGGGTTGCATCTACCCGGCCCTTCTGCTTGCCCGGGGGCCGCCGAAGGCGATCTCCAGGATCGTGCCGGGCGCCCCCGCGGCACGCCATTACAGCCGTCGCTCCCGACCCGAGCCTGCGACCGCCTGTCCGGTTCGAGGTTGGTGGATGAGCGCGACGCACCCACACGCCGTTTCACCCGATTCGGACGATCCCGGTGGGTGATGCCGTCGTCTACGGTTGAGGCGTGGATCATGCACGGGCGTCGCGTTTGGCGTCTGCGGCACGGGGTCTGGGCCGGGGTGGTCGCCCTGGCCGGGATGGTCTGCGTGTTCGTTGTCGGTATCCAGCCCGCGGCATCGCAGCCGAACGACATCGTGAAGAAGGTGCGCATCTGCCACGCGACGTCGGCGGAGAAGAACCCGTACGTCTCGAACGAGCCTGCGATCGCGAACAATGGTGACCTCCACGGCGGCCACCTTGACCACACCGGCCCGGTCTTCCCGGCGGCTGACTGGGGCGACATCATCCCGCCGTACGAGTACGTGGACGCCAACGGCGTCACGCAGATCTTTCCCGGCTACAACTGGACGCCGCGGGGGCAGGCGATCTGGCAGAACGGCTGCGAGGCCGCGCCTGAGAGTGCTCGTACCGATGCTCGAGTGCGTCGACGCCGCGCCGGGCGGCGGGTTCCTGGCGCACTTCGGCTACCAGAACCCGAAACCCCGACCCCGTGGTCGTGCCGTTCGAGAACACGTTCGTTCCCGACCCGGCGAATCGAGGCCAGCCGACGGTGTTTCAGCCGGGCCGGGTGAAGGACGCCTTCCAGGCCGCCTCGACCGGGTCGGCGTTGACGTGGAAGCTGACCGGCAACCAGGTCACGGCCTCCGGCGACTCGAAGCCGTCGTGTCGGGGCTCGATCACGATCGTCAAGGTTCTCCATCCGAGCAACGATCCGGGGCGCTTCCACCTCGAGATCGACGGCGTGACCGCGGGCGACGCCCCGGCGGTCGGTGACGGCGGCACGACCGGCACGATCGCCGTGAGCCCGGGCGCGCACACTGTCGGCGAGTCGGCCGCCGCAAGGCACGAGCCTCGCCGACTACGTCGTGCAGATCGTCTGCCGGAGCGGCGGCAACGTCGTCGCCGAAGCGGCGAGCGCCACGGTTTCGCGTGTCGGTGCAGCGTGACGAGACATGTCCTGTGCACGATCACGAACACTCGCAAGTCCGAGTCTGAAGCCGCTGGTGCCGGTGCTCGAATGCGTCGTCTTCCGAGGCGGCGACTCCCGAGCAGGCGGTCTGGGGCTACCGCAACGACAACGACTTCCCGGTTCAAGTCCCGATCGGCGCGACGAACGAGTTCGCGCCCGCGCCCGCCGACCGCGGCCAGCCGAAGCTGTTCGAGCCGGGACGCTGGACAGGCGCCTTCCAGACCCCGTTCGGCGACGCCGGGACGCTGACCTGGACGCTCGCGGGCCAGACCGTGACCGCGTCGAGTGCGTCGACGCGCTGTACGGCGATCCTCCAGCTGCGGAAGGTCACCGCCCCGGCCGGCGACCCCGGCGTCTTCAACCTGCTCCTGAACGGACAAGTGCTGGCGAGCGGCGGCAACGGGACCACTGCCGGTCCCTACACGGTCGGCGTCGGGGAGGGGACGGTCAGTGAGACTGCAGGCCCTGGCACGAACCTGGCCGACTACGAATCGACCGTCACCTGCACCCGAAACGGCATCCCGGACGTGTCGGTCACGGGGACGAAGGTCGACGGCGCGGTCGCGAACGGCGACTTCGTCGTCTGCACGTTCACCAACCGCCGCATCACGACGCCGCCGACGCCCCTCCCGCCGGACCCGCCCCAGCCGCCGAGGCCGCCGACTCCGCCCGATCCTCCACCACTGCCACCCACACCGCCGCCACTGACGCCGCCAACGCGGCGAACAAGTCGACCTGGCGATCGAGAAGACGGCGCAGCCGACGACGGCTCTTCTCGGCCAAAGGATCACCTGGACGATCAAGGTGACGAACGCCTCCCCGGTTGCGGCCGCTGACGTGAACGTGGTCAAGGTCTCCGAGCGTCCGTATCGCACGACGCTGATCTCGGTGAGATCGTCGCAGGGAACCTGCTCGCGGACGAGCTGCGATCTGGGCAGGCTCGGCACCCGGTGCCTCCGCGACGATCACCGCCGTCACCCGCGCGACGCAGATCGGCGAGATCCTCAACGTCGTCCGGGTCGGCTCCGAGGAACAGGAGTCGAACTATCTCAACAACACCGCCTCCAACCTCGTTCGCGTCGTCGGCCCCTTCAGGCCACCGCCGCAACCGGCCGCCTGCCGCACCCTCGGAGCTGCGCCCAAGGCAACTGCAGGCAGGCACGACATCGATCGTGCGCACCACGGCCCGAAACCGGTTCGGGATACCTGTGGCCGGGGTGAAGGTGCGCGTACGCGGACCCGGGGTGAACGGGCAGGCAACGACGAACTCGCGCGGGATCGCTCGCTTCACCGTCACGCCCAGCGCGTCCGGGTTCGTGACCTTCCGCGGCTCGGTGCGGTCGCTTGCGGCGGCCGGGCCGGTCTGCGCGACCTACCTCGCTGCGCTCTCGGCCGGCGGCCGCCTCGGATCGGTCACCGGCTGAGCCGCTACGGCAGCAGGTCGATCGGGGTACCGAGCGGCGCGAGCCTCGCGAGAGCTCGGTCGACTGGATTCGAGACCCTCACGCAGCCGTGTGAGACCGCCTGACCGAGCAGATCCGGCCGATTCGTCCCGTGGATTCCCGCCAGCCCACCGCCCGGCCAGTCGCTCAGCTTCGAATACGCACTCGTCTCCAGGACGAAAGGGCCGAAGAACGGATCGCCAGGAGCAAAGCGCGCCTGCACATAGAAGTTGCGCCCGATCGGCGTCTCGGCACCTGGCTTGCCCACCGCGACGACAGCACGGAGCAACAGCTTCCCGTCCGCGATTCGCCGCACCTCGATCGTGCGCCTGCGAACGTGGACAACGATTCGGTTCTGGACCGGCTGAAGGTCGACAAGATCGCCTCGAACCCATCCCCGCTGCCCGTTCGGCCGGCCCGGCAAGCTCAGCATGTACCACCAACCGCCGTCCGAGCCACGCCGGGCCTTCACCGCGAGCACGATCTGGAACTGCGAGTCCGGCCGGAACTGATTCATGATGCGCACGACCCGCGCGTGCGGGCTCGGCGCAGCCCGAACCACCGCTCTCGAGGCGACGAGTTCACCCGCCGCAGGCAACCGCACAGCCGACTCTCTTCCCGCGGGCGATGCCGACGCGGTTACAAGCACGGCAACGAGGCAGACACCGACCGCGCAGATGTGGGGTCGAACGCTTCGGACCATTGGCGAAATCCGATCGAAGGCTATCGGCAGCGACTCGGGATGGCCCGGCTCAGGCGAGCTCGCGGCTCGACGGCTCGAACGCGAACGACGCGGCGACGCGCCCGTTCGACGACGACGGCTCGAGCCGTCGCAGCCGGTAACCGCGGTCCAGGAACCGGCGCCCCGGCACGAATGGGCGCCATGAGCCGCCTCGTGCATCTGCAAGCGCGACGTCCTGGAAGCGAAACGCGAAGGAGTTGCACGCCTGTCCGTCGCCGTTCCACGACTCGGCGGTCGCGATCGGCTTCCAGCCGCCGACCGTGCCGAGGAGGCGGATCGCCTCCACCACGACGGAGCCGTCAACCCAGACGCGCCACCAACCCGGCCTTTGCTTGATCTCCAGCACGGCGAGGCGGTGAGCTCGACCCGCCGCAACGTTGGAGGCGATCGTCCTGAGCTCCGGCGATCGGTCGGGGTGAACGACTTCCGCATACACGAAAGGCTCTTCGCCCGGTAGGGCGGCGACGCCGGCCTGCAGCCACGAGTCGGTGCCGCCCGGTCCGCTTTCGGGACCACCGACCCCGATCCACGCAGCGACGTGGCCGGCCCCCACGTTCGGGATCGAGAGCGGCGTGATCGTCGCGCGAACGCCGTGGGCGCTCGAGGCCGCCTGGTAGCCCGCGTACGTGTAGCTGCCCGCACCGACGGCGCCCTGACCGCAGCCCCCGGCGCTCGCGCCGCGCTCGGGCGAAGCCGTTGCGACTGCCAGAGCAGCCAGAACCGCAGCAGAAACCAGTCCGACGTTCACACGCACGTGATCGGTTTTTTCCCTCCGGCGCCCCTCCCCCGAAAGGGCGTCCTGGAACGCACTTCAGTTGCTGCGAGCGTAGCCCGTCACCGTCACGTCCGCTGCGAGGAGCGATACATCGCGAAGAGTTCAACGAGAGAGTGACTTCGGGAAACAGTCGCTCTTTGCGGGGAAAAGAGGCGCCGAGCGGACTCGAACCGCTGTACGAGGCTTTGCAGGCCTCTGCCTAACCACTCGGCCACGGCGCCGCCGCGCCATCGTAGCGACCCCTCCGTAACCTCTCCCCGGCCTCCGCCGTTGTACCTGCGTCAATCAAACACAGGAGGCCCGAATGTACATCGGCGGCGGTCTCATTACGCTCATTATCGTCATCGTTCTGCTGGCCTGGCTCCTCTAAGACGACGACCAACGGGCGCCCTCCAATGGGCGCCCGTTTCCATTTCGGAGGCCCCGTCCGGGGTCTCTTCTACGCTCAGGGGCATGGAGAAAGCAGTCGCCGTCGAGCGCTGCCTGCGCTGCAGCGCAGCGATGGACTGGCGCCACGGCACCTGGCAGTGCCCACGCTGTCGCCTGAAGCTCGGCTGCTGTGAGGGAGAGCCCCAGCGCTGCGACGCGGCAGCGCGCGGAGGGGCTAGTCCGGGGCGCTGTCGCGCGGACGCTCGGGACTGAGAAAGGTCAGCAGCCCGGGGATCATCAGCACGAGCAGCACCGTCAGCAGCAATTCCATGCCGCTTCAACGATGCTGCTCGCGCCGGCGTTACGGAGTCGTGACGAACTGCCCGAGGAACGAGCGTGCGGACGCCGTGTCGAGGCGATAGCCCTCGGTGGGCCGGAGGACGCGGCCCACGTTGGCCCGGTCGCCGGCCTGCTCGTAGAGATCCTTGGCGCGCTCTGCGTAGGTGCGTGCGACCAGCCATTTGCCTTCGCGCTCGGCGATCGACGAGGCGCGGAAGTTGATGTCCGCCGCGACGATCGTGTCGCTGATGCTGTCGGCGAGCTCGAGCGCGGCCTCGACGTCGGCGCGCGCGGCGTTGAAGTCTCGCTGACGCTGGTAGCAGCGCGACCGCCAGTCGTAGATCTCAGCGCGTGAGGCGGTCGCACGGTCGGCCTGAGCGCTCGCAGAGCTCGAGCGCGAGGGAAAGGTCGTTGATGGCTCTCGAGATCGCTCCGCGCTTGACGCGGACAGCGCCGATCCGGCAGAGCACCTGCGCGCGGTCGACGTCGTTGAAGCCCGGCCGGTGCGCGACCTCCTTCGCGGTCTGCAGCATCGTCAGCGCCTCGTCCAGCTCGCCGCGGTACATCCGCGCCCAGGAGCCGGCAAAGAGCGCTCGCAGGGCGAGATCCGGGTACTGCGCGGGGGCGATCGGACACCTCACCGAGCAAGGCGACCGCATCGTCGTAGCGGGACTCCTTCACCGCCTGCTCGGCGGCGACGACCTGCTTCTCCAACAGGGCGAGACCCTGGTCGCGACCGATGTCGGTGACAGGTGGGAGTTGGAGGTCGGTGGTAGCCGACAAGGTGAGCGCCGCAGGCTCGATCATCATGCTCGGATAGTCGTCCGGACCGCCCCCCGCGTCGATGCCCGCGTTCGCCCGGAGGGGATCCCCGATTCGGCGTACGAGTTGTAACGAGGAAGATGACTCTGACGGGGGATGCCCGCGCCGCTGAAGCGCGCACAGGATCCGTCATGGCGGCACGGTCTGAAACGAAATTCCCCCATGGAGGTTTCCTGTGCACGCTCGCCCAGTTCTCGTAGCCGCTTTCTTAGGGCTCTTTGTCGCCACCACTGCCGGGGCTGCTGTTGACGCCGGCTCGAGTGTCGGCTTCCGCTTCCTTCCCCAGAAAACCTTCCAGGGACAGCCTGCCTCGCTGTCGGTGATCGCGCGCCCTAGCGGCGTGCGCTGCGTCCCGACCATCCGCTATGCAGACGGCAGGCTCCAGGTTCTCAAGCCAGCCGTTGCGCGCGGCAATCGCGCCACGTGGAACTACAAGGTCCCCGGCGAACGCGCGGATCGGCAAAGCCACCGCCACGGTCAAGTGCGGTCGAGCCGGCAAGAACACCCGGAGCTTCGCCGTCGTCGGGCCACCGGCAGCCCCCGCCAAGGTCGAGCTCAAGAAGAGCGGCTTCTCGCAGCGCGTGCGTCCCACGAGCCGCAACGTCAGCTACGGGATCGTGCTCTCCAACGCCTCGCCTGAGAAGGACGCGCTCGCGATCTCGGTGATCATCAACTTCATCGACTCGAGCAACCGCGTCGTCCAGACGAAGACCGACACGATCGCGGCCATCGGCGCCGGCACGGACTTCTATCTCGGCGGCGGAACCTCGATTCCAGACGGCACGCCCGTGTCATCGCTGGAGATCGTGACGCGGGTCGGCGGCCAGGACATGGCGACCAAGCTCGGCCCGCCCTCCTCCGATGTGCTCGTGCAGCAGGCACGCTACGACCCGGGCTGGGTCGGGGCGGTCGTCGGCCAGGTCGAGAACGACCATCCGGGGATGCTGCTCTCCGCACACGCGTCGATCTCGACCGTGATCTTCGACGCGAGCGGGAACGTGCTCGGCGGCAGCAGGGGTGCCAGCACCGGCGACCTGCTTCCCGGGGTCCGCGCGTACTGGAGCGCCTCGTCCGGAGCGAACTCGGTCCCGATCGACAAAGCCGCCTCCGCCGGGGTCTCGGTCCTCGGCAAGTACGTCCCTGTGAGCTGACTCACCGAGTGGCCTCGCGTTCCGCTGCACGCGGGACGCGAGGCCTTTCTGTGCCTGGTCGGGTAGGCCGAGTGGCCTAACTCGATTGGGGTCGATTTCAGGGCCGGTCCGGCCGATGACGCGGCTATCGAATCTCTCTGACTCCCCCATCCAGTCCGATCCCATCCACCCGGTGATCGTCCCCGGGCTCACCTGGGTTCCGCTCGGCCGCCTGCTCACCGACGGCCGCGTGCTGACGCAGGAGCAGCTCGACTTCGCGCTCGGCGAGAAGGCTGAGAGCGGAAAGCGCCTCGGCGAGATCATCGTCGAGCTCGGCTTCACGACCGAACGCGCCATCGCAGGCGCGCTCGCGGAGCAGTACGAGCTCGAATACGTCGACCTGGAGGGACTGAAGCTCGATCGCGACGCAGTCGCCCTCCTGACCGAAACGCTCGCGCGCCGCTACGAAGCGCTACCGATCAGGATTCTCGACGACGGGGTCCTGCTGCTCGCCGTGACCGACCCCACCAATCTGGCGAACGCGGACGACCTACGTTTCGCTCTCGGCGTGAACTTCCGGCTTGCAGTCGCCGAGCGCAAGCAGATCGACCTGGCGATCTCACGGGCGTACCGCCAGACGCTCGAGCTGATCGCCGAAGACACCGATCAGACCGCGGCGAACGAGGACCAGGTGGTTCACGACCTCCGCGACATGGCCTCGAGCGCGCCGACGATCACCCTCGTCAACTCCTTGCTCAGAACCGCCGTCGAAGAGGGAGCTTCGGACATTCATTTCGAGCCGCAGCGCAGTGAGATGATCGTTCGCATCCGCGTCGACGGTGTGATGCGCGAGCTCGCGACGATCCCGAAGCACATGCAACCCGCGGTCGCCAGCCGCTTGAAGATCATGGGCAAGCTGAACATCGCGGATCGGCGCTCGCCGCAGGACGGGCGCGTCTCGGCGTTCTTCGGCTCCGGCCCGATCGATCTGCGGATCGCGGTTCTCACCACCACCCACGGCGAGCAGATCGTGCTGCGGATCCTCGGCCGCGGCGACCGGACACCCACGCTCGCCGAGCTCGAGATGGAGGCCAAGGCCGAGGAGGCGTTCAAGACCTCGATCGAGCAGCCCTACGGCGCCGTGATCGTGTGCGGCCCGACCGGCTCTGGAAAGACGACGACGCTCTACGGCGCAGTCGATCATCTGAACACACCGGAACGCGTCGTGATGACGATCGAGGATCCGGTCGAGTACCGGCTGGACGGGATCAACCAGATCGAGGTCGACGTCAAGGGTGGACTGAGCTTTGCGCGCGGCCTCCGCACAATCCTGCGGAGCGATCCCGACGTGCTCCTCGTCGGCGAGATCCGCGATGCCGAGACGGCGTCGATCGCCATCCAGGCCGCGATGACCGGACACCTCGTCCTGACGTCCCTGCACGCCTACAACGCCGCGAGCGCGATCGCGCGCCTCCGCGACATGGGAGTCGACCCGTCCCTGATCGCGAGCTCGCTGAACAGCGTTGTCGCGCAGCGGCTTGCCCGCCGGCTTTGCACTGAATGCCGCAGCCCGTATACGGCGCAGTCGGCAGACCTCGGCCTCAAGAGCGGCAAGGAGATTCTGGGCGAGGTCGTCCTCTACTCCGCGGTGGGTTGCGCGCAATGCAACGGGACGGGGTACTCGGGCCGGATCGCATTGCGCGAGGTAATGACGGTGCAGGGCGAGGTCCGCGCGCTCGTCGAGGGCTCAGCAGCCGAGATCTTTGCTGCCGCGGTGCGCCAGGGAATGACGACGATCCGCGATGACGGCATGCGCGTCGCGCTGGCAGGCATCTCCTCGATCGACGAAATCCACCGCGTCACCGGCATCCGCCTGATCTAGGTCTAGGCGGGCTTCGCAGACCGCTCGAGCGCCTCGCGCACGGTGCTCGCGAGCAGCTCCGAGGTGAACGGCTTCTGCAGGAACGACCCCGCGGCACCCGACTGCGCAACGACATCCTCCGTGTAGCCGGACATGAAGATGAACGGCAGCTCTGGCTTCCACTCCGCGACCTGGCGCGCGAACTCGGCGCCGGTCGTATTCGGCATCACCATGTCGGAGATCACGAGCGCGAACTCGTCGCCGCGCTCGCGGAGCTTCGGCAGCGCAACCGCGGGCTCCTCCGCCGTCTCGACGACGTAGCCGAGCCGCTCGAGCGTCCGTGCGAGCAGTGTCCTCACGACCTCCTCGTCCTCGACGACGAGGATCCGGCGGCCGTTGCCCTCCGGCGCCTGGCTGAGCGCCCGCGGCGGCTCCGGCACCACGGGCTCTACCTTGGCGACGCGCCGCGGCAGGAACGGCCGGCAGGTAGCTGTCGAACGTGCTGCCCCGGCCCGGCTCGCTCACGACCTCGATGTGGCCGCCGCTCTGCTTCACGATTCCGTACGTGCTGGAAAGCCCGAGGCCGGTCCCTTTGCCGACGCTCTTCGTGGTGAAGAACGGGTCGAAGATCCGGTCGCTGACCTCGCGCGCCATGCCGCAGCCTTGATCCTCGACCGAGAGGACGACATACCGTCCAGGCTCGAGCTCGTGGCTTCGGAGATCGTCTGCGCCGACTTCGGCGTTGCTTGTCCGGATCGTCAGCGTGCCACCGCCGGGCATCGCGTCGCGGGCGTTCAGGGCGAGGTTGAGGAGCACCTGTTGCATCTGGACAGAGTCGGCGTGAACCGCATCGAGCGCCGGGTCGAGCACCGTCAGAAGCTCGATCCGCTCTCCAAGGACGCGTCGCAGCATGGCGACCGTCTCCGAGACGAGCGCGTTCAGCTCGAGCGGCTCCGCGTGGAGGGCCTGTCGGCGGCCGAAGGCGAGCAGCTGGCCCGTCAGGGTGGCGGCGCGCTGCGCGCTCGACTCGATCCGGCGCAGGTACTCGGCCGCCTCGCCGTCAGCGTCGACCTCGGCCTGCGCCAGCTCGGTGTAGCCGAGCATTCCGAGCAGGAGGTTGTTGAAGTCGTGAGCGATGCCCGCGGTGAGCTGGCCGATCGCCTCGATCTTCTGCGACTGACGGAGCTGCTCCTCGGCGGCCCGGCGCTGCGTGATGTTCTGCGCCATCGAGACTGCGCCCTGCGGGTTCCCGTCCGCGTCGCGCAGCAGCACGGTGGCCGAGTCGACCCAGACGATCTCTCCGTCCTTGGAGTAGAGCCGGTGCTCGTGCCGGTAGGAGTCGTGCTCGCCGTTGAGCATCGCAACGAAGAGCTCGACCACGCGGTCGACATCCTCGGGCACCGTGTACTCGCCCACATTCCGGCTCGCGAGCTCCTCCGCGCTACGGCCGCTGATTTCGCGCATGACCGAGTTCGTGTTCACCAGCTTGCCGTCCAGGCTGACGAGGCCGATGCCGATCGGCGCCCGCTCGAAGATGGTCTCGAAGCGCGCGAGCGCCTCGACTTGCTCGCGTCGCGCCTCGCGCTCGGCAGCGACGCTCACAGCCATGGAAAGGAGGACTGCGAGCAGCTCCAGAGTGCGGCAATCCTCGTCGTCGACGCCTGCCTCCTTCGCCACGCTCAGCGACCCGACGTTTCGCCCCCGATGGAGGAGCGGGACGCTGATCCGAACCGCCGGGGTGTTGTTTCCGATCGCTGCCGCCGTCAACAGCTCCTCGCCGTCGAGGATGCTCACCATCGCGCCGTCGGCGCCGGTCAGCTCCTGCGCACGCTTGGCGATCAGCTGCGACACGCCGTCGAGCTCGAGGTCGGCGGCGGCGATCTCGGCCTGGGTCTCCACCACGCTGGACAGGCGGGCGTTCTGGTCGCGCAGCGCGAGCTCGGCAAGCTTGCGCGAAGTGATGTCCTGGACCATCGAGAAGGCTGTCCGTGGCGCCCAGGACTCGTCCTGCCTCGCCGTGACGAAGCTGTCGACCCAGACCGCGCCGCCGTCCTTCTGGATGAGTCGCGTCTCGAGCCGATACGAGTCCGTCTCGCCGGCGATGAGCCGGCGGAAGTTCGCGACGCTCTCCGGATTGTCGTCCGTGTGCGTGTAGCTCGCGACCGGCATCAGGGCGAGCTCGTCCGCGTCGTAGCCTGTGATCGACCGCATCGCCTCGTTGCTGTCGACGACATGACCGTCGGCGTTCAGGAAACGCGATGCCGAACGGCGAGCCCTCCCAGGCTGAGAGCAGACGCTTGCGATCGTCGGCATGCGGTGCGCAGTAGTCGCCACCCTCGTGTCATCGGTTGCGACCGAACGGGATTGAGGTTTCGGTGCCTAGAGGTCGAGGAGGAAATCCAGCAGGAGCGGGTTGACGACCTCCGGGGTGCGGATGTCCGGCCGGTGCCCCCCGGCCGGGAATCCGCTCGAGCCGGGCGTTCGGCATCGCGGCCACGATCCTCTCGGCGAGCTCGATCGGGACCGGGGCGTCCGCTTCGCCGTGGACGACGAGCGTCGGGCAGGTGACCCGTCCCGAGTAGGCGAGCCGGCCGTTCGCCAGTCGAGCTCGAGCTCCTGCGTGACGACGACCTCCGGCGTCGCCTCGAGGCCAATCGCAATCATCTCGGCGATCACATCGGCCGAGTCCGGCTCCGTGAAGACGTTGTGCATGAACGGCACCATGAACCCGGGCCAGTCGGTCCGCAGCGCCTCGAGCCACTCGGGATTGGGAGGCGCCGGCTCGGCCTCGAGCCTCATGTACGGCGCCACCACGGCAAGGCGGTCGAATCGCTCCGGGTCGTCGGTGGCCAGCAGCACTGCCGCGTTCACTCCCCTGGACGCGGTGACGATCGCCGCTTGCTCGATCCCCGTGGCGGCAAGTACCGCGAGCGCGTCGGCTGCGTGGAGTGGAAAGTCGTAGCCGCTCTTCGGCCGCTCACTGGCGCCGGCCCCTCGCGGGTCGTAGGTGACGACGGTGGCGTGCGACTCGAGGGCGGCGACCTGGTGCCCGACAACGCGCGCATCGACGATGTTCCACGTCGGCACGAACAGAATTGCCCGCTCGCCACCGCCGTACCGATACCAGGCGATTCGTGTTCCATCGGCGCTCGACGCCACGCCATCCGCACTTGGACGAGGTCTCGGGATCACGCGCTGACGATAACGCTCTCGCACAGCCCCGCCACGACTAGGGTGCAAGCCGCGAGAGCGCGTCGAAATCCGCACGGTCGACCGCCGCCTCGTTGAGGTCGTCGCGTGGCCTGGATTTCCCTTCCTTCAAGAGCTCCAGCGGGATGACGCGAATGTGCGCACCGTGGAGCCCGAGCACCCCGTCGCCCAGCGGGGACTCCGCCCAGAGGACGTTCCGATCACGGAGAACGACGGACACCTCCCCGCTCTCGCTTCTGGCCAAGTAGGTCAGCTCGACGCGAACGCCGTCCCGCATGTAGCCAGTTCCGCCGTCCTCGTCGGCAGCCGACCTGTGCTCCCATCCGTTCGCGCCCAACGCGGCGTGGATCTCCTCCGCGTCGTCAGCCCACACGGCCAGGTCGATGTCGTCGTGGCTGCGGGTGACAGCGCCGACGTGAAAGTCGACTGCCCAGCCGCCAAAGAGCCAATGGTCGAAGCCGCCGGAATCGAGAAGGCCGGCGACCTCGACTAAGGCGGCGATCTGCCGGTCGGCGAGGTCCAACGCGTGCGGCTCCGAAGACTCCACGCCGACGAGGACAGAGAGACACTTCTTCGGCGGAGGTGGCGGTCGGGGATCTTCCCCTGGGGCGAGACCACGGCGTGGAGCGTCGGCCCTCTATAGGCTCGCGTGATAGGCGGCTGAATGGAATTCGGTGTACACCTCCCGCTGATCTCGTTCCAAGGCGAGCAACGCTCGATCAACGATCTGCTCGCGTTCACGGACGCCGCCCGCGATCTCGGTTACACGCACCTATGCGCGAACGACCATCTTGTGTTCTCGCGTCCGTGGCTCGATGGGCCGACAGCGCTCGCCTCGGTGCTCGCGCACAGCGGCGAGATGACGCTCGCCACGACCGTGGCCGTACCGGTGCTGCGGGGACCGGCAGCGACCGCGAAGATCCTCGCGGCGATCGACCTGCTGTCGGGCGGCAGGCTCGTCGTCGGGCTCGGGCCCGGTTCGTCTGCGCGAGACTACGAGCTCGTCGGCGTGAGCTTCGAGGAGCGCTGGAAGCGGCTGGACGAGGCGGTGCAGACGTTGCGCGCGTATTGGCGAGCCGACGACGTCCCGTTCGAGGGTGCGTTCTACTCCACCGCCGGTTTCACGCTGGCGCCGACGCCGGTGCAACGTCCCGGCCCGCCGATCTGGATCGGAAGCTGGGGATCCGCGGCAGGGCTGAGACGCGTCGCGCGCCTTGCCGACGGCTGGCTCGCCTCGGGCTACAACACGACCCCGGAACTGTTCGCCCAGGCATGGGCCGACGTCCAGGCCGAGGTGTCGGCACGAGGGCGCGATGGGGCGCGGTTCCCGAACGGCATCGCAACGATGTGGTGCTACGTCACGGAGGACCGGGCACGCGCCGAGGCAGTGCTCCTGGAGGTACTGGCGCCGATGCTGAATCGTCCGCCGGAACAGCTGCGCGCGATCCTGCCGATCGGTTCGGCGGAGGAATGCGCGCAGAAACTGCTGGCGTTCGCACGCGCGGGCGCGCAACGCGTCTTCCTGTGGCCGATTGAGGACGAGCGCGCCCAGCTGGAGCTGTTTCGCGAACGCGTCGTTCCACAGATCAATCCGTCGCAATGATCAAGCCGACCGGGAGTCGGCCCGAACAGAACCGCAAGAAGGGAGGCGACGAAGGGAGAGAGGCATGGCGTGGGCCGGCGTTCGGGGCCGTCGATCAAGGATCCGGTCTAGATGAGCCTCCACATCATCCGGAGGCCTGCGCTCGCGCTCTTGCGAAACGTCACGAGCGCCACCACTGCGAGACCGGCGGCGGCCAACGGCACGAGCGAGCGGAACTCGGCCTGCAGCGCGTTGAGATCGTCATCGAGACGCTGCCGCTCGGCGGCGATCTCCTTCCGGATCTCCGCAATGTCGGGCTTGTCAGACATGGCCCTCGAACGTCTCCAGCGTCCGGGCGGCCTCCTCGAGTGCCTGCGCGGGCGTCGGCGGCGACGCCTTGCGAACGAAGCGCACCGCCAGGAATGCGGCGATTGCCGCGGCGAGGAACAGGATTCCCGCCACGATCAGCAGTGACAGCCAGAGCGAGATGGCCTCGCTGAGCCCCGCCGCGAGCGCGGCAAAGGCGAAGCCGATTGCGTAGACGAGCAGAACTGCCGCGACGGCCCCGAGGCCTGCGCCTGTCCCGATCGCCGTCGCCTTCTGTTTCCCCTCGAGCTTGGCAAGCTCGACGTTCAGCCGCGCAAGGGACAGCGTGCGCTTCTTTACCGCCTTGGCCCGTGTCAGCACGCCGAACATAGCCGGAGAGTAAACCCGTGCACGTGGACATTTGCAATCCGCGCCCCCGGCGAGTCGCAAGCGATGCCGGAGGCGTGACTCCGCTGAAGGAGATGTGGCCGATCGTTGTGAACGTCACCAAGCCGCCTGCCAGGTCGGTTCTCGACGGCGGCGAATCCTCCGGAGCGAAGGTCGGCGGCCGCGACCGGGCCAAGCGCTCGTCTGGGCCAGTGTTCGGGAATGTCACCCTGAACGGGGCGGTCATACTCGCGCGCGTGCGGTGGACGACTGCGAGAGCGACCCGCCGGGGCCTGACCCGGAAGGAACCAGTTCTTCGAACGGCACGGCTGAGGCTTCTCCCGCTGACGGGCTTGCGATGAGGCCGACATGCTCGTGCATCGAGGAATGCCGAGGACGCCTTGCGTGACACTCGCGCCGCCGAGCCCAGTGGCAGGAGCACGGCTTCGGGCCGTGGGCAATCCGGGACAAGCGTGCACGACGCTTCTCGGCTGCGCCGAGCTGCGTCTCGCCGGCGACGGGATCGAGGGCATCGCCGCCGACGAAGTCGAGGCGGGCTGGTGGGTGACCGAGGAGCGGCGGAACGACGGCATAGCGACTGAAGCGATGGAAGCGGCGATCGATGATCTCTTGAGCCGCACCGACGTTCAGACGATTACGGCCTATATCGAGGACGGGCAGAACGAACCATCCCGCCGCGTGGCGGCCAAGCTCGGATTCGCCGTCCGCAGCCGGGACACGGGCGCTCGGGCGAGCCGATGACGGTTTACACGCTTCCCCGCGATGACTGGCTGCGACAACGGCCCTGAGGCAAGCGCTCGGAGAGGACCGTCTCGCCTGGGCCAGCGTGCTGTCGCCTGAACCTCGACCCGACCCGCCGTCAGCTGAACGTGACGAGCGCGTCCTCCATCGTCGCGCGCGCCGGCGCGGCAGTTGCGCCGCGCGTCGGCTTCCGCAAGCTTGGGCATCCGGTCTGCTCGAACGCGCCGTCGGTGAGCACGGCGATCGCCTTTCCCAGCCAGCGGTAGCACCCGGCGCGAGTCGCGCCGGCGAAGAGCTCACAGCGGCCGATCAGCCGGACGAAGTCGGATACCGGACGGCCGAGCAGGTTCTGCGTCTTCGTGCCGCGGATGCACCCGGCTGCATCGGCTGGATCGTTCAGACCGGCACAGAGCTCGAGCTGGACGGCCGGGTCGGCCGGGCCGATCACCGCCGCGCCGGTCACGCAGGCTTCACGCTGGAGGCCGTCGAGCCCTTCGCAGAGCACGTCGAGGTGCTCCGGCGAGTCGATCACGATGCCCTCCGGCCGGTTGTCGACGAAGGCGCGGTACCAGCATGGCCGCACCAGCTCGGTTGGCTGAGCCCCGCACAGCCGGCGTGGGTCGGTGACCGCCCCGTCCGGCAGGCTCCGCATCGTCGGCGCCGACGACCGCGAACCAGTAGTCGTGATAGGCACCCTGAGCGCAGTCGGGCGCGAAGCGCTGCCCGAGCGGCGCGGCAGAGGGCGAGCGCAGGCGCAAGCCGGTCGTCGTAGATCCGCATGAACGCGTGGCCGAGCCCGTGCACGCAGCTGTAGCGCTGATAGCGCGTGCCGGCCTGCGTGCAGACGGCGGCCGCCTCGCCCGGACGTCGCGGATCGATCTGCGCGCCGACACCGGTCACCAGCCCGTGCGCGAAGCCGGCGCTGCAGCCCGGGTCGTTGCTCCGCGGCAGGTAGTCCTTCAGGTTCGCGAGCGTGACTCCGGTCTCCCGCGCGTAGGTGCGGCCGACCGTGTGCATCAGCCCGTGGCAGCTCGAGAGGAGGAAGCCTCCCTCGCTCCAGGCGGCGTCGGTGATCGCCGCCACGGCGGGCCGCGGATCGTCCCGGCCCTCGACCGCAGCCAGGAACTCCCGCGTCCAGCAGTCGCGCGAGGCATCGGGGAGAAGGTTCCGGCAGGCCGTCGAGCTCGACCGCGACCGGAGGCCTCGGCAGGTTCGTCGCCTGCGCGGAGCACGAGGACCGCCAGCGCGACGGCGCCCGCGCACCCGAGTAAGAGGACGAGCACGAGCCGTCGCTTCACCAGCCCATCCTACGGCGGTGCTGTGAGCGGCCCGGCGATGCGGGCCGCTCACAGCGATGCCGTCTAGCTACCGATGATCGTGTGCTTCATCTTCCCCTTGGAGACGTTGCCCTTCATGTCCGTCGCCATCCACCTGAACGTGGTGGTCGTCGTGACGTGGAAGACCTCGCCCGGCTCACGCGGCCCGGTCGAATCCCACAGCGTCGACGACGAGGTGGGCTCCGAGCCGTCGGTCGTGTAGCGGATCACGGACGGCTCGTTCACGTACCGGAACGTCGTCGTGATCGGCGTGCGCGACGCGGGCGGCCCAGTCATCTCCACCTTCGGCGCCTTGTTGTCCTGGGCGTACTCGAGCGCGGACTCGAGCAGGCCGTAGTTGCCGGCCGCGAACTCGAGCGCCTCGAACTTGCCCTCCGTCTCGTAGTCGGGCTGGAAGCCGACGCCGGACTGCAGCGCTCCGCCCGCAACCACCGCCCCGACCGGGTGCGCCAGAGCGAGAGCCTCGGTGAGGATCACGTTCGGCGCCGGACTGGCCGGGTTCGGGTTCACAACCGAGGCGACCGTCCGGGTCTCCTCGTTCGCGGTGCCGGCGTCGACCTTCACGACGTCGCCGATGTCGAAGCCGTTCCTGTTGCTCACCCGGATCCCCGTCGCTCCCGCCGCCGAAGCGACCGACAGCGTCGGATTGACGTACCGGTCGGCACCGGTCTCGAAGCTGTACGCGATCACGCCGCGGTTGTACCAGTGCTCGTCGGCGCTGTTCCCCGCCGCCGAGTAGAGGACGTCCGCGATCGGACCGGTCCGCTCCGGCAGGATCGCCGTGCCCCGGACCTCCTTGATCCGGTTCAGGATCTGGTCGCCGGCCTCGAAGAAGTACTTCTCGACGCCGATGTTCGCGTGCACCGCCGCACCCTCGCCGCGGTCCGGCAGGTACGTGCCCGGCGCCCACATGAAGTAGCCGCCGAAGCTGTGGATGTTGTTCGAGAACTTGATGTTGTCGAACGTGTCCGCGATCCAGAACTCGTTCTGGATCTCCGGCTCGGAGGCCTCGGACGGGCCGGCGAACACCTCGCTGACGCACGACGTCGAGGCCCCGATGTAGCCGTCGATCAGGGTCCCGAACGTGTTGTTCCGGTTCATGTCGGTGCCCCAGGCGTTGCGGGCCGCCGAGTCGTTGAACGGCTGGACGGTGCCACCGGGCAGCGCGTTCGGCCGCGGCGTCCAGAAGTTGGGCGCGTTCGGGTCGTCGGTCTCGAGCCCGCCGATCATGCACCAGTTGGTCATGGTTTTCCGCTGGGAGTTGAAGTTGTACATCGAGTAGTGCGCCCCGTCCGGGTTCGACGACGGGAGGATGAAGATGTCGAGGTTGTCGACGAGCTTCCTCGTCCTTCCGTCGAGCGCGTAGTTGCGCAGGAGCTGCTCGGCCGTCTCGAGGCAGGTCAGCGGCGTCGCCCACTCGCGGGCGTGCTGCTGGCAGTAGAGGAAGACGCCGACCTTGGAGCCGTCCCGCTGCTTGCCGATCCGCATCACCGAGTACTCGAACGGCCCGCGCGGGACGTGGGCGTTCGCGGCGGTGGTGAGGAAGTCGGACAGGTTGCCCTTCGTCCGCGGCTGCGTGATCCCCGCGCCCGCGTTCCCGCGGTAGGTCTGGGCGACGAGCTTCGCGGCCGCACCGGGGTGCGCGTTGATCGCCGCCGCCACCTGGGCGGCGGTGCTGGTGAGCGCGCCCGCCGAGTCGGTGGCGAGGCTGACACGAGAGGTCGTTGCCTGTCAGCGTCACCGAGAGCGGCGAGTCGGCGACGCCCGGGTGGACGAACTCGGCCGTGAGGTCGTTCCCGCCCTCGTGGCCCCAGGCCCTCGACGTGAGGATGACCGCCTGGGTCGCAGCGGTGGCCCCGAGGTTCCCGGTGGCCGTCGGGCTCGTCAGGCCGGCCATCAGCGCCTGCGCCCGCCGCTGGTAGCCGTTCGTCTTGTTCGGCAGCGTGATCATCTCGGCGAGGTTCGGGAACTCCGCTGCGAGCTCGCCGAAGCGCGTGTAGACCTCGGTCGGGTCCATGTAACGCGTCGTGAAGTCGGACATGAACTTCTTCTTCATCGGCGGCAGGCCGCCGCCCAGCCAGATCTGCACGGGAGCCTCAATGGACGCTCCGGTGCTCGAGCCGATCCGGATCATCGTCGGCCGCGGCGGCAGCGGATTGCCCGCGTCGCCGATCCGCACGAGCTCGCGATGCTCGATGTAGGTGTCCGGGCGTCGTGTCCGGGTCGATGTTGACGTTCATCGGCCGCGGGGTCGAGCTGATCGGCGTGCCCGCGCCGGTGTTCCAGGAGAGCGACAGGCTCGGGCCGACGTACGTCGAGCCCGTCGGCGTCGCGCCGCCGAGGCGGTCCTTCGCCTCGACGGAGAGGAAGCGGCCGGCGTAATTCTCGAAATAGTCGACGCGGAGGACGACGATCTCGTCCTCGTGGGACGCAGTCCCGACCGTCTCCCCGAGCGCGGCCGCGTCGGCCTGCTCCTCCGCTTTGACATCGGCTTGCCGGTCGGCGAGCCGGTCACGCCATGTCGCCGGGCCTTCGATCGTCCGGCCCAGGTCGTAGCCCGCGGCGTCGAACTCGGCGAGCTCCTCGGCGGTGCCGAAGACGGTGACCGTCACCGTCCCGTTGGCGTTCTGACGCAGATAGTGGTCGTTGAAGTCGATGCTGTACGAGTCGTCCGCGAGCTGCAGCCGGATCGCCGCCGCCTTGTTCGGCAACGTGACCTCGACGAGGCTGCGGCCCTGGTTGGGGTCGATCCCTCTGCCTTCGTCGTCTGCCGCTGCTGCGCTGCCGGTGACCGCCAACGCGAGGATTGCAAGGGCGAGCAGCGCTCGCCAAAACCCCAGCAGAATCATTGTGACCTCACCTCTCCTCCGAGAACGGGACTCAACACCTCGGCACCTTAGGAAATCTCGGATCCAGTTGCCCCGCTTGGTGCGTAGATTGGGATGGTGGCTCGTCTGCTGTGCATCCTCGCCGCAGGAGCACTCGCCGGAAGCGGAGGCGCCGCGACCCCTGGTCCCGGGTCGATCATCTTCCGTTGCGGCGACAACATCTGCCGCGTGGCGCCTGACGGCTCGGGGCGGACGCAGCTCACGAAGAACGGCCGCAGCCCCGGCCCGAGCTACGGCTGGCTCTCCGCCTCGAAAGACGGGTCACGGCTCGGCGTCGTGTTCGGCAACGAGGCATACGTCCTCGACGGCTCCGGCCGCCGGGTGAAAGGCCCGTTTCGCAAGAACGGCGCCGTGCTCTCAGGCGCAGATCCGACCCGACGGCCGTCAGCTCGCGACGATCGAGCAGGTGCCCGAGCTCATCGCGCAGCCCCCGCCGAAGCCACCGATTCAGGTTCTGACGCCGTTCCTCTACCTCACAGGCGTCTCGGGCACCGGTCGGGACGTTGTCGCCCGCAGCACCGCGACCTCCGGCTGGCGCGGCAACCGCCTGATGCGCGACGAGACTGCGCGGGCCAAGCCGTTCGAGCAGGGGATCTGCCTGCTTGCAACCAACTCGAGCCACGAGTGCGCGCGACCGCTCGCAGTCGATCCAGATCATGACCTGTGGGGGCCCGCCGCCTCTCCTGACGGTCGGTACATCGCCGTTGCCCGTGCTCCCCTCAAGGCGTTCGCCGGCCAGATCGCCATCTACAGCGCCGCCACCGGTGCCCGCGTGCGGTCGTTGACGCATGGCCGCGACTCCCAGCCGTCGTGGTCTCCGGACGGCAAGAACATCGTCTTCACGCGCGGCCGGTCGCTGTTTGTCGTCCCTGCCGCGGGCGGCCCGGCGCGAAGGATCACAGCCGGCATTCAGCCCGTCTGGGTGACCGCGAGCCCGTAATGCAGGTTCAAGGCGCCGGCCGCGCCGCGCGTCTGCGTCGCACGTAGAAGGCGCGCTGGATTGCGAGCGTGGTGACGCCGGCGGCCACGATGGCGATGAGGTTGATTCCCAGCTGGGACGCAGCGCCGACGCACTCGTCCCAGTCGCGGTAGGCGGCTGCGACGCCGACGTTTGCGGCGGCCGGGATCGTCGTCACCGAGATCAGGACGCCGATCAGGGCACCGGACTTCGCCGTCGAGAGCGAGAGCACGCCGGCGATTCCGGCGAGGACTGCGACGATGACGGAGAACACATCGGGATGTGAGATGAACAGCGTGGCCGGATGGTCGGCCAGCTCGTCGGGGCCGCGGTCGGCGGCGCGGAGGAGCAGCGTCCCGAGGTAGGTCGAGGCGATCGCAACCGGGAAACCCACGGCCAGCGCGAGCAGCGATCGGCGAGCCAGTCTGAGCCGGCGGTGCACGAGCGCGACGCAGACGCCGGCGAGCGGCCCGAACTCGGGCCCGACGACCATCGCGCCGATGATCAGAATCACCGAGTCGGTCAGAATCCCGACTCCGGCGATCAACGTTGCGAGAACCATGAAAGCCAGGAAGCTGCCCGAGAGCTCCGCGCTTTCGGATGTCCGGCTCTCGACCTCTTCCCAGACAACAGCGTCGGCGGGCGAGCCGGCGGCTGCATGCTCGGCGGCTCGTGCGGCTGTCGAGATGGCGGTGTCGATCGTCTCGATCGCGATCGTGCCCTGCTCGGCGAGGCCGAGGTCGCGTAGCTCGGAGAGAACGACGCTGGCGTCCTCGCGAGCAACGTCGCACAGGATCAGGTCTCCGCTCGGTTGGCGCGCCGCGCCGGGAAGGTGGACGACGTTGATCACCGACGCCTTCTGCTCGAGCACAGCGAGAACGCGCTCGGCGAGGGCGGGCGGCGCAACCATGCGCAGGTGGATCATTCGCGGATCGTAGAGTTGCGCCCGGCGCGTGGCCGCAAACCAGTCGCAGCGAGCCGGCGAGATCCGGGGGGCAGATCGCGTCCGGCTAGTCCCGCCCCGGCAGGCGTCAGGATGGGAGCCAGCCGGGAATAACAATGGCCAGAAGGGGTCCTCCCGGATGTGACCAGTTCCTGGGCTATTTCTGTGGATTCACCTCGCATGCGCAGCGGCGCGTTACCGTGTGTGTCGCCGTGTCCGTGAGACGCCGACACCAAGACAACGACGCCGATCAGGAGATCGTCGAACTCGCCGCGCTCGCGGACGGATCGCTGGCACCTGAGCGTCGTGCCGCGCTCGAGGAACGAGTCGCTGCGTCCTCGGAGCTCGCCGACCGGCTTGCCGAGCAACAGCGCGCCGTCGACCTGGCACGGTCCGCCGCAGCCGAGGTCGAGGCCCCCGCGTCCCTGCGGGCTCGCATCGAGGCGCCGCAGCGCGCGCGTCGCATGCCGATGCAGCGCCGCCTCGCCCTGGTCGGCGCCGGTGCAGCGGCTGTGCTGGCCGTTGCAATCGGGGTCAGCGTCCTGGCTACGGAGAGCTCAGCCGAGCAGTTCCATGCCGCCCTCGCACCAACCGATGTCTTGCCGGGCGCCGGCGGCGAGGCGACGCTCACCAAGACGGATTCCGGCTGGAAGATCGAGCTCGACGCCACCGGACTTCCCCGCCTCGAAGGAGGGCGCTTCTACCAGGCGTGGCTTCGGAACGCCGCAGGCGTGCTCGTTCCCGTCGGGACGTTCAACGAGGGCCGCGACGTCACGTTGTGGGCGGGTGTGTCGCCGAAAGACTTCACGACCCTGACCGTCACCCGCGAGCAGGCCGATGACGAGCAGGCCTCGTCGGGCGACAGGGTGCTCGTCGGAACCGTCGACACCGGCTAGGTGCCGCCATCGACGCGGCGCACCACCTGCTGGCGGGCGCGGTAGAGACGGCTCATCACCGTGCCCTCGCGGACCCGCAGGGCTTTGGCTGCCTCCTTGTAGGAGAGGCCGGTGATGTCGACGGCGACGAGGACATCGCGGAAGTCGTCGGGGAGCGCGGCGATCGCGGCGTAGAGCTCGCCGGCCTCGAGCGCCGCGTGCGGCTCGCGCGCCTGCGGATCGGCCACGAGGTCGAGCTGGTCGGGTAGCGGGCCGGGACTCAGGCGCCGCCCCTCGGTCCGCTTCTTCGTCAGGAACGTGTTGCGCAGCGCGCGCAGCAGGTAGCCGAGGTCGTCCTCGTTGCGGAGCAGGCGCGGCCGGGCGAGCACTCTCGCGTACGTCTCCTGGACGAGGTCCTCCGCATCCTCGCGGGCGCCGCTGAGCGCCCAGGCGGCTCGATAGAGCCGATCCAGGTGGTCTCCGAGCCGGGCGGGGTCGAGCGCGCGATCCATCGGCGAGGTGGCCTGAGTCGGCCGATGCATCCGAGTGAGCATAGAGCCCGGGAATAGACGGCGGCGAACGGCGTCCTTGGGAGCAACAAGCCCACCTGCTCGTTCGAGAGGAGATGTACTCGCATGAAGAACCGCACACGCATCACACAGTTCGCAGCCGTGGCCGCCATCGTCGCCGGCGCGGCCGGGGTCGTGGCCGGGCAAAGCCAGGCCGCGCCCTCCCAGAAGCACCCGCAGCTCAGGCACGGCGTCCTGAAGATCGAAGGCAGGGCCGCGAGCGAGAGAATCGCGCTCCGCCTGAAGGCCGGTCAGCCCGGCATCCTCCAGATCGACTTCGGTGACGACGGCCAGGCCGAGTTCCAGGTCCGGCGCGAGCGCGTCAACCGGATCGTCGTCGACGCACGTGCCGGCGACGACTTCGTCCGGATCGACGAGGCCAACGGCGCCTTCACCGACAGCATCCCAACGACGCTCGACGGCGGGGATGGAAGCGACAACCTCGCCGGCGGCTCTGGAACAGAGTTGCTGCTCGGTGGCTTCGGAAACGACTCGATCGACGGGAACAGAGGTGACGACCTGGCGCTGATGGGCGCCGGCGACGACACGTTCGTCTGGGACCCGGGCGACGGCAGCGACACGATCCGAGGCCGGTTCGGCACCGACACGATGCTGTTCAACGGCGCCAATGCCGCCGAGCGCATCGACCTGTCCGCGAACGGGAACCGCCTCAGGTTCTTCCGGGACATCGGCAACATCACCATGGACACCGCAGACGTCGAGCGGATCAACTTCAAGGCCCTCGGCGGCGCCGACGTCGTCACCGTCAACAACCTCAGGGGCACCGGCGTCACGAACGTGAACGCCGACCTGGAAGGCACGCCCGGCGCGGGCGACGGCCAGGTCGACCAGCATCGTCGTCAACGGGACGAACAACACCGACACGATCGAAGTGAGCGGAGACGCGTCAGGTGTCGCCGTGTCCGGCCTGGCGGCCGTCGTGTCGATTCAACACCAGGAGCCGAACGACAAGCTCGTCGTCAACGGTCTGGGCGGCAACGACGGGATCTCGGCAGCGGCACTAACAGCCGGGGTGATCGATCTGACCATCGACTCCGGCCCAGGGGACGACAACCTCGTCGGCGGCAGGGGCGTCGAGGCCCTGCTCGGCGGCGACGGAAACGACACGAACGACGGCAACGGCGGCAACGACATCGCGCTGATGGGCGCCGGCGACGACACGTTCGTCTGGGATCCGGGCGACGGCAGCGACACCGTCGAAGGGCAGTCGGGCGCGACACGATGCTGTTCAACGGCGCCAACGCCAGCGAGCGCATCGACGTGTCCGCAAACGGCCAGCGGCTGCGCTTCTTCCGCGACGTCGCCAACATCACGATGGACACGGACGACGTGGAGACGGTCGACTTCCGTGCTCTCGGCGGTGCCGACACGATCACCGTCAACGACCTCACCGGCACGGACGTGCAGCTCGTCAGGTCCGACCTCGCCGGCGTGGCCGGGGGCGCAGCCGGCGACGGCCAGCCCGACCAGGTGATCGTCAACGGCACGAACCGCAAGGATGCGATCAGGGTCAGCGGCCGGAACGGCACGGCCCGCGTCGCCGGGCTCGCGGCGACAGTGAGCATCGACAACGCCGAGCCCGCCAGCGACACGCTGACGATCAACGCGTTGGCCGGCAACGACCTCGTCAACGCATCGCCACTCAGGTCGACCTCGGTCGCACTGACGCTGGACGGCGGAGCAGACAACGACGTCCTCATTGGGAGCGTCGGAGACGACAGCCTGTTCGGCCGCGAGGGTGACGACCTCCTCCGCGGCGGCCCCGGTCAGGACGCTCTCGACGGCGGCCCGGGCAACAACCTCCTGTTCCAGAACTGAACGCAAACGACGACACGCCTCACCGGGACCCACCACGGGTCCCGGTGAGGCAGGGAGGAAGAACCGATGGGCCAACACCGTCCGGTAGTGCAGATGGAGCGAAGCGCGACAGCTCTCGCTGGACCCGTCGCCGGCACCGACACGGACCGCGTACGAGCCTGTCGAGGAGCCGCGCGCGTTCGCTGCGTTCCTCCGTCGGCACGCCGAGTTCGACGCCACTCGTCTCGACCGGCTTCGGGCGACCGAGTACGGACGCCTGGACGCTGAAGGCCAGGTCTATCTCGACTACACCGGCGGGGGCCTCTACGCGGAGTCGCAACTCTCCGACCATCTCGACCTGCTCCGGCAACACCGTGCTCGGCAACCCGCACTCCATCAACCCGACCTCGGCAGCGTCGACCGAACTCATCGAGCGCGCACGCACGGCGGTCCTGCGGTACTTCAACGCGTCGGACGAGTACTGCGTCATCTTCACCCCGAACGCGACCGGTGCCCTCAAGCTTGTCGGCGAGGCGTATCCGTTCGAGACGGGCAGCCGCTTCCTGCTCACCTCGGACAACCACAATTCGGTGAACGGGATCCGCGAGTTCGCACGGGTGTCGGGCGCGACGACGACGTACCTGCCCAGCACGCCGCATTCGCTCCGCGTCGATGAGAACCAGCTCGAAGCCCGCCTGCGCAGAGCAGACCGCGGGCGAAACAACCTCTTCGCCTTCCCCGCGCAGTCGAACTTCTCGGGCGTCCAGCATCCACTGGACTGGATCGCGACGGCTCAGGCGGCCGGGTGGGACGTACTCGTCGATTGCGCGGCCTTCGTGCCAACGAACCGGCTCGATCTCAGCGAGTGGAAGCCGGACTTCGTCCCGATCTCGCTCTACAAGCTGCTCGGGTACCCGACCGGCGTCGGCTGCCTCCTCGTTCGCAAGCACGCGCTTAGCCGGTTGCGCCGTCCCTGGTTTGCAGGCGGCACGATCGCGGCTGTGAGCGTGCAGGGCGACTGGCACGCACCGGCGGAGGGCGAGGCTGCGTTCGAGGACGGCACGCTGAACTACCTCTCGCTGCCGGCAGTCGAACAAGGCCTTCGCCACCTCGACGGCATCGGCGTCGACACGATCCACACTCGCGTTCGCTGTCTGACCGACTGGCTGCTGGACGAGCTCACAGCACTGCGGCATGCGAACGGAAGCCCGGTGGTGCAGATCCACGGGCCGCAGACGATGCACGGGCGGGGCGCGACGATGGCGTTCAACTTTCTGCAGTCCGGAAGGACGCCTCGTGGACGTCCGGATCGTCGACAGTCGCGCGGCCGACCACGGCGTCTCGCTGCGCACGGGCTGCTTCTGCAACCCGGGCGCGGCAGAGCTCGCGTTCGGCGTTCCTCCTGAGGCACTGCTCCGGCAACCTGACTCGCCGGCTTTCGGCGACCACCTCCGAGCACTGGGCGTGGAGAGCGGCGGCGCCGTTCGCGTCTCACTCGGGGTGGCGACGACGTTCGGGGACGTCTATCGGTTCATGCGCTTCGCGTCGACGTTCGCCGCTCGGGTTGTCGGAGTGCGCGTGACCCTGTAGGGCGTCGGAGACGCCGGCAAAACGGGTCGATCGAGGTCAGAGCGCTGCCACTGCGCGCACGACTGCGTGGACGTCTGCGGGCGAGTTGACGATTCCTGGGCCGAGCCGGACGTAGCGGCGGGAATAGGGCGTCACGCTGGCGACGATGCGCCGCGTTGCCAGACGCCGCACGACCTCGTCCGGATCGAGGCCGTCCAGCTCGAAGCACACGAGTCCAGCGGAAAGGCGCGGCGCTGGTAGGGGTCCGCAGCCCCACCCCGCGCACGTCCTCGAGGGCCGTCTTCAGCTGCGCCGCAAGTGACCGTACGCGCGCCTGCACGCGCTGCTTTTCGATCGTCATGTGGAAGCGGAATGCATCGGCCAGCGCCCAGCGGTGCTCGAAGGAGTGGAACCCGCCGGGCGTGAGTCGGGCGCCGTCGGACCGCCCGGCGGGCACGTTGCCCGCGAGCCACGCGCCGTAGCTCGCGCCATCGTCGAAGGATGGGATCGCCGGTCGCAGCAGCGCGCGAACTCTTTCGTTCGCCCAGAGAATGCCCGTCCCGCGTGGCCCGTAGAGCCACTTGTGGCAACCCGATGCGAACGCATCGCATCCCAGCTGGCGGATTGTCGCCGCCTCGGCGCCGACGCCGTGAACGCCGTCGACGCAGAGGAGCGCGCGCTCGGGCAACGCGTCCGCGATCGCACGCAGCGGCAGCTTGACGCCCGTGCTCGAGTGCACCCACGTCAGCGCGACGACGCGGGTCCGCGCCGTGACGCCGCGCTGGAGGCGGGCGACGATCTCGTCTGGGGATGCACGACTCGGGTCGTCGTAGAGACGTACGCGCCGCACCCGCGCACCGGAGAGCCGCAGCGCTTCGTGCGTAGCGTAGAAGTCGTGCTCGGTTGTCAGCACCTCGTCGCCGGCGGCGAGCAAGAGTCGCGTGTAGAGGAGCCCGAGCCCCATGGTGGTCGAGTCGGTGAGAGCGACCTCTGCTGCAGGGACGTCGAAGTAGCGGCCGGCCGCTTCCCGAGCCTCGCCTGTCAGCCGCTCCTCGTTCGCGTGCAGATAGTCCACTGCGTTCCGGTCGAGACCTCGCCTGTGGCGCTCAATGGCCGCGCGCACCGGACGCGGATGCGCAGCAAGGAGGAACGAGGCAAGGTGGATCCGGGTCGGGTCGAGCGCGAACTGGGCCCGCACGCCGGCCCAATCCCGCAGGTCCGGCGCCGACTCTGCCTGCTCGACCCGGCCGAGCGCCGCGGCGCCGGCGATCAGCCCCGCGCGGGCAAACAGGTCGCGGCGGTTGAGCTCGGTCACACGCGGCGCCACTCGACGAGCGGAGCGGCGACCCACGTCGGATCCGGCGCTTCGTACAACGCGGCGGCGTCCGTGTACGCCATGTCGAGGATCGAGCCGTGCAGTTCGCCGCGGAGGTAGCGAAAGACGACCCCTGCATCGCGCGCGTCGCTCTTAGCCTCGACGCAGTGTGCGTCGTAGCCGGCGTAGTCGCCGCTGCCGAGTAGCGCGATGCCTTCCTCGATCGTCGCTCGAGCGAGCTCGAGCCCACCGTCGTCGGGCGCCAGTGCGCGCTCCGGCGGATCGCCGTAACCGAGCCCGTGATGGAAGGGGTCGGCAGTGGAGACGATCACGGCGTTTTCGGCGAGCGTGGCGAGCTCCTCGATACCCGGCAGCCGCTCGGGGTGGCCGCCTGCGAGGTACGGGTATCGCTCGACGACTTCTGGGCCGCGTATCCCCCGCAGCTTCGTCTCCGCGGCCCAGAAGTGGCGGAAGCTGATCAATGCGTGGTCGTCCCGCCACTCGTCTCGTCCATCGATACCCGGCCCCTGGATCCCCCAGAACGGCCACTCGGACGGATCGTCACCCGCCGAGACGCGCCTGCGAGCTTCCTCCATGTCGTCGGTGAACGCGTGCAGGACGCTGATCACGATCACGCGATCGGCGCCGCTGTCGAGACAGCCGTGGACCGCGGCCGCGACCTGATGCCCGCAGTCCGACACCCCGGCGTGCGGAAAGACCACGACGCCTCCGGACGCGAGCGTCGGCGCGAGGTCCCACTCCCGCCCCCGCTCCAGGCGTTCGAGCGTTCCGCGCTCTCCCAGCGCATCGTGCTCGGATCGATAGAGCTCGTGAATCCGCTCCTTGAGCATCTGACGATCGAAAGTCACTTTCCGCACCGCCTGGCCGCGTTCGCGGTCAGCAGACTACTGGCTCTCAGTGGACTGAGCATCTGCCTCGCGCGGCACCCTCCAGCGGGCGGCCGATACGCTCGCTCGAATGGGAAGCCCGCACGGGCCGCCACCATTGCTGAGCTGACCTGAGGAAACTACGACCAACAGAAGGAGTCGAACGATGTCTCTCACCCGCGTCCAACAGTTCTCAATCTCGCTCGACGGCTTCGGGACCGGCGACGTTCAGAGCCTCGAGGCACCGTTCGGCCACGCCGGCGAACGGCTGCACGAATGGATGTTCACCACCCGATGGTGGCACAAGATGGTAGGCGAGCCCGGCGGCACCGGCGGCATCGACGACGCGTTCGTGCGGCTGCACGATGTCGGGATGGGCGCCGAGATCATGGGTGCGAACAAGTTCGGCCCGCCCGGATGGCAGGAGGACCCGGAGTGGAAGGGCTGGTGGGGTCCCAACCCGCCCTTCCACACACCGACCTTCGTCCTCACCCATCACCCGCGCCCGTCGATCGAGATGGAGGGCGGCACGACGTACCACTTCATCGACGCCTCGCCCGCCGAGGCGCTCGAGACCGCCCGCGAAGCCGCGGGCGGCCAGGACGTACGCCTCGGCGGAGGTGCCACCATGATCCGCGACTTCATTGCCGCCGGGCTCGTCGACCACATGCACATCGTGGTGGTCCCGATCCTGCTCGGCCGGGGCGTTCGCCTCTGGGACGGACTGGAGGGCTTCGAGAAGGACTACGAGGTCGAGGCCATGTCCTCGCCCAGCGGAGTCACGCATGTGACGTTCACGCGAGCGGGTCTCTGAACCGCCGCTCTCGACGTCAGCCGACCACGAGGACGATCGGCTCGCTCGCGCGCGGCGGGGCGGTGAACTCGAGCGGGCGGCCACGGTCGAGGCGGAGCCGGTAGCGAGGGCGCTCCGGGAGGTCGACCTCGAAGTCGACGACGCAGAAGGTCGGGATCCGCTCCACCTCCCAGTCGATCTCGGGCTCCGCGTTCTCCGCATGCCCGGCCGGGAGCGTGCCCTCCGCGACGATGACGCCGTCCCCGGCCACGATCCGGTACCGCGCCTCCGCGTGGACGTGCTGGAACGGCCGTGCACCCGCGCACTCGACGCCTTCGCGGCGGATGTTCTTGTCGGCGACCACCAGCCGGATATGCGTCTTCCGCGTGTCGCCTCCGCCGCCCGCGCAACCGCCCGCGACGAGCAGCGCGGCGACGACGACGCACCGCCCGGCGGCGGTCATCGCGGCTCCGGCGCGAGCAATTCCGCGAGCCGGCGCGACAGCGTGCTCGCGCCGACGCCGCCGGACCAGCCGCGCAGGACCTTGCCGCCGCGCGCGACGAGGACGACCACGGGCGGTTCGCGCGCCGCGTAGTTCAGCCAGACGCGCTCGGCGGCGACGGCGACGGGATGACCGAGGCCCAGCTCCTCCGCGTAACCGAGAGCGGGCTCGCGGTCGTCCTCGGCGACGATCCCGAGCAGTCCGATCGCATCACCATGCTCGTCGACCGCCCGCGCCGCCTCGCCGTGCACGACGGCGCAGCGATCGCACCAGCTGGCCGTGAAGACGAGCACGAGCGGGCGCTCCCGCCACAGGTCGGCCGCGCGCACCCGCGTGCCGTCGAGCAGCTCGGCGGCGAACGGCGGGGCGGGAAGCGCACCCGGCGGCGGGTCCCTGAACGTCGTTCCCGCGGGCACCGGGCCCGGGAGATCTGCGGCTCCGCCCGGCGTCTCGTCGTCGCCGCCGCAGCCGGCGAGGAGGAGTGCGAGCCCGAGGAGCAGGAGAACGCGGGCGCCGCCGCTCATCAGCGCCACGATAGACGGCCGCGGTGCGAGGGCGGCAGCCGCCCTCGCACCGTCGCTCGAGACACCTAGCCTCCCGGAGTCGTGTCGCGGACGTGCACGTTGCACGTGCGCGTCACCGTCTTGGTCGAGTCGGCCTCGGACGTGGCCCTGAGCGTCACTGTCGTTCGCGCGTCGCCCTCGTCCGTGAGCGGATCCCGCAGCACGTGCACCGGCACCTGCGTCGCCTGGCCGGCCTTGACCGCGGCGAGCGCGTTCGGCAGCGTCACCTTCCAGTCGGCGCTGCTCGACTCGGCGACGAGACGGTAGACGTCCGAGTCGAACGCACCCGTGCCCGCCTGGCCCGTGTTCGTCAGCGGGAAGGTGCAGGTCGCAAGGAAGCCGGGCCGGCGTCCCTTCTTCGTCGGATTCGCGAGCGAGACGGCTCTCGTGAACGGGCCCGCTCCGTCGAGCCGGCGGACGCCGACGTCATAGAAGAGGGAACCGCTCGCGTCGCGGTGCTTCGCGAGGACGTAGAAGTGCAGCCGGTTGAAGCTGTCGACGTACTCGTACTCGCTCCCGGAGCGCGTGCCGGCGTGGAACGTGGCGTCGTTCAGCTGCCGCGGGTCGCCGCGCACGACCGCCACCGGCGTGCCGTCGGGGCGGTAGAAGTCGATCATCCCGATGTCCTCCGGATGCGGGTCGATCAGCCACACCCGCGGCGTGCTGCTGTTGCGGCTCTTCGAGATGAGGACGCCGTGGCCCGGCGCGAACGAGTCGTTGCCGACCCGGTCGACGACCTCCACGCGGTAGTGCAGGTAGCTCGGCCCGGTCCGGTTCGGGCAATAGAAGACGTCGGTGTAGCCCTGGTTCGCGCACGTGCCGGCGAGGTCGCCGCCGGTGCCGAAGTCGACCGTGAGGCCGACGAGGTCGCCGTTCGGTGACCGCTCCCTGCTCTTCAACCGGACGACCGCGATGCCCTGCTCCTGGAGCGTGTCCCGCGCGAGCGTGATCTGGTCGGCCGGGGTCAGGACGCCGAGCTGGTTCTTGAAGTGGAGCAGGTGGTGCGGGCCGAGCCCCGAGCCGCCCTTATTCGGCACCTGCCAGCGGTTGTGCGTGCCGCCAGGCCCGTTGAACGTGCCGCGGCTCATCATCTCCCAGTAACCCGTGAAGTTCCGCTCGTTGTCGGCGAACGGGTTGTTGTAGTTGTCAGGCAGTCCGCGCAGGTGGCTGAACTCGTGGGCGAAGACGCTCAGCCCCGAGCTTTCGGCCTGCGTCGAGGTGCCGCCGCCGGCGTTCGGCCAGTGGTTTGCGGCCGCCTTCCACGAGGTCCAGTCGACGTATCGCGTGTCGGCCCAGTTCGGCATCGGGTTGCCTTCCCCGTTGAGCGGCGCGCTGCCGTCGGCGTTGCGCGGAGGCCCGAACGCGTCGGGAATGTCCTCGCGGTCCTCGTACAGCATCTCGCCGAACTCCTGCCAGGTCGACGACTCGTCGTGCCCGGCGGTCACGTAGAAGCCGTTGTCGAAGCCGCACAGGCCCGAGGGACAGCCGATGTCGGCCCGCCAGAGGTTCCCGCCGTCTGTGCGGATGTTCTTGTTGCAACTGTCACCCTGCGGGCAGTACCTGGCCGCGGGCGCGTTGAAGCTGCCGTCGGGGATGCCGTACTCGTGCAGCTTGCCCGGGAGCGTGTACGGGCCGAACACCTCGACGCTGACGCCGATCCGGCCGTAGCTGTCCTCCATCCAGTAGCCGTGGAGGGTCTGGCCCCCGTTGTACTGATTCGGCACCGCGTAATAGTCGTGGTACCAGTCGGCGACCTCCTCCGGCGCAACTGGCTGCCAGCCGGGCTGCGGGTTGCCGAACGGATGGGTTCCGGGCGGTTGCGTGATCATGAAGGGCTGGTCCTGGAACTGCAGCAGGATCACCGCCGTCCGGTACTGGCTCTGGCTGCCGGTCGATCCCGAGGCGTCGTTCCAGGCGGTAGGCCGGATCTGTGTGTAGGCGTCCCACGTCAGCTCCGCCTGGTCGACCCAGTTCTGCTTGTCGAGCGGCTGGAGCAGTGGGTGGTTGGCTGCGTCCGGCGGGATCTCCGCCGCGGCCGAAGCCGCGAGTGAGCCCGTCAGCGTGACCGCGACGAGCGCGACGACGGCCCGCGCCCGCGACGTGTGCTTCCTCGACGTCATCTGCTTCCCCCCTGTTTTCGAGGTTCTCTGTCTTCGCCACGGTCGAGGGCGATTCGGCCGGAACGAAAAGGGGGGCGATCGTACACGGTCACCCCCGATCGGGCGGCGTCAGCAACCGTCTAGAACAGGTTCGCCCCGTATCATCGCCCTAGTGAGAGTGACGCTTCTCGGCGCAGGTGTTCCGACACCAGCACCTAATAGATTCGGCTCCGCCTATCTGCTCGAGGTGGAAGACCGGACCATCCTCATCGACTGCGGGCCGGCAACCACATACAAGCTGACCCGAGCCGGAGCGAGTGCAGCCGCCGTCTCGATGCTGCTCTTCACCCATCACCATTTCGATCACAACGCGGACTATCCGTGCTTCGTATTGACCCGCTGGGACCAGGACGTCGATCAATCGCCGCTGCGAGTGTTCGGACCGCCGCCTACGGCGTCATTGACACGCAAGCTCTTCGATGCACCGGACGGCGCCTTCGTCTGCGACTGGACTGCCCGAGTGGGTCATCCAGGAAGTCAGCGCGTCTTCGCGAACCGTGGCGGCACGCTGCCACGCACGGCGCCCAAGGTCGACGCGGTCGACATCGACGCGACGTTCGTCCTCGACGAAGGCGGTTTCGTCTTGCGGGCCGCGCCTACAGTTCATGTGCAGCCGTACCTGGAGTCGCTCGCCTACCGTATTGACAGCGAACACGGATCGATCGTCTTCACGGGCGATACCGAACCAGTAGAAAGCGTCATCGAGCTCGCGCGCGGCGCGGACATGATGCTCTGCATGTGCTGGGACACCGACGCCGCGATGAAGGCCAACGGCGAGTACGGGGGGATGACCGGCACGACCTCCGCAGGACTGCTTGCGGCGCAAGCAGGTATCCGGACGCTCGTCCTAACCCACATCAGCGCCCGCCTCGACTCCCCGGGCGTCCGCGAAGAGGGAATCCGAGACGTGGCCGCAGTCTTCGATGGCGAGATCGTGTTCGGTGAGGAGCTTCTGTCGCTCGATGTTTCCCGCTCGCACGAAGCAACTGTCCGGTAGTCATGCTTCCGAAGCGGCCCGCCGGTGTCGGGCGGCCTACTTCGACCGAGCGAACGTCGGGCCACCGAGCCCCTGGCCGTCGGCCGCGCTCGCGCGATCGAGGTCCACCGAGTCGCGCCAGGCGTACGCGACGGTGGCGTCGAGGCGGCGGAGCTCTTCTGCGAGCGCTGCTCGGTGCTCGGGCCGTACCGTCTCGAGCAGCTCCTCGAGCAGTGCTCGGAGTCGGCGCATGATCTGCACCGACGTCGCACCGAACTCCCGGATCTCGGTGAACCCGAGCGTCACGAACTCCTCCCAACGACGAGCGCGCATGACGACCACGGCAGGCGTGCCGGTGGCGGTCGTCTTCGTCCGTTCCTCGAGATCCGTCCTCCCGACGAGGCTGAGGACTTCTCCAATGTGATCGAGGACCTGCGTGGCGGTCGTGGGGTCGTTGACCGCTGCTGACAGAGCTTTGTTTGCCATGTCGACCATGATCCGCATCGCGAACGCGGGGTCCTGCTCGAACGTGCGCTCATCGCCGAGCGAGATCATTCCCCTCAGCTCCGCGGCCGCACGGTCGCCGAGCTCGCCTCCGTAGACCCGGACGAGAACTCCACCGGTGTGCACGAAGTCGCCTACCGGGTGCGGCAGGACGAGCTCGACGCCGTGCGCGCGCGCCCATTCGACGAGCCGGTCGGCATCGACGGCCTGGATCGCGCCGCCGCGATCGGCTCGAACGACGTGTGTTGGATCCGAACGGATTGTCTCGTGCTCCCACCGGATGTCCGGCCGATCTGCGAGGCGCACCGTCTGCTCGAACATCGAGCGCGCCGTCTTCGCGACATCCGCGGCTACGGCCGCCGGTCTCAGTCGACGGATGTATCGATCGAAGAAGACGATGAAAAGCAGCAGGCTCAGGGAGACGAACAATCCGGCGAGCGTTACGCCGAGGTCCGGGACGAACTCGTCCTCGACCCGCCGGAGGACCGAGAACGCGAACGTGAGAGTGCCGACGAGAACCGCAAGCGTCACCTTCAGCATGCGGTCGCGAACCCAGAGGCGCATGATGCGGGCCGAGAACGTCCCGGTCGCCAACTGCACGACGAGGACGGTCACCGTGACCACGAAGCCGGTAAGCGCAGCCGTCGCGCCGATGATCGACGACAGGACCGCGCTCGCCGTCGACGGGGTGTACTGCCACAGAGACGGCGCCCCGATGTGCTCGTCTGCGAACGAGACGAGGGTGCCGAGGACTCCACCGAGGACGGCTCCTGCCAATGGGATGATCCAGAGGCTTTCGAGCACGCTTTCGCGCAGACGGAATTGCCTGGACCAAGTCATCCCGCGCTTCTCCATCGACGCGTTGATCCCGATTCCTCACCGCGCCGCGGCGCCCTGTGTCGTCTAGTTCTCCAGGGCTGCACCTAATTGACGATCTCGATCTCGCTCGGTCGCCAGGTCTTGTCGAAGAAGGCCTGCTCTGGGTTGTAGAGCCGGAGGATTGTCCACCACCCTTTGCCGGGAACTGTTTGGAGCCAGTTGTTTTCCTTGCCTTCAGGGGCTTGGGGCCCGAAGTAGATGTCGATCGACCCGTCGGGGTTGGGCTCGACCGTGCCGGACTGGTTCCCGAGGCGCGGCAGGTGTTGATCAGTTCGGAGCATCGAGCGGGTCTGGTTGTCGTACAACAGGATCGACCAGAAACGGCTCTCTGGAATGTCTGGAGGGAGCGTGAGGCGGTACTCGCGGCCACCGTCGAAGTACGCTCCTTCGCCGTCGCGCATTGCGTAGATGTACTGCGAGCCGATCCCGGTGAGGCGCATGCACATCGCCGGTGTGGTGCCGGTCGCCATGTAGAAGAAATTCGTCCTGGCGCTGAGTTTGCGTGCGCCGTCGCTTGGGCCGGCGATCGCGCCCTCCGCGGTGATCTGCGGCGGCGGATTGAGGAACTCGTAGCCTCCGACGAACAGCGCGCTCTGCCATTGCGAGTTGGGGTAGAAGGCGAATCCCTCTTCGGGTCGTGCCGCGAATGTCACGGTGCGGGCAGTGGCGTTCCCGACCACGACCGCATCCTCGAGAATCTTTCGCATCCGTTCATTTGGTTCGAACGGCTTGCCATGAACGATCCCGACCGCAGCGAGCAGCCCAAGCAGCTCCGGGTTGCCGGCTTCCGGTGGTTCACTCTGCACCAGGTCGTTGACCACTTCCCAGTACCCGAAGTCGTTGGGGAAGAGGGTGTTGATCGGCATCCCCGATGCTTCGACGAACCGTGTCTCAGGCTTGGGAGGCGCCTTTCCTAGGCGCGCGTTTCCCGCCAGGAAGCTGGCCACGGCGGTGCCTTGAGCGCCAGCGGCGTAGGGCGACACACTGAATCCGTGCCGAACAGCCTCGATGGGGATGGCGGGATCGTTGTCAACCATGAAGGCCCGGCCGATGACTGTCACTCGTCTTGTGCGGGAGTGCGAGACGTGGAATCCGCTGTCGGGCAGCTGCCCCTCGTACCCGGGTCCGACGATCAGGTAGCGCCCGCCCTCGCCGCGGTCGGGCCCGGGCAGTCCGATGTCAGTGACCCACCGGAACCACATGTCGTCGATCGTGCCGAGGATTCCCGAGGGCGCGCCGAGCGCCGGCACATCGATCACCATCGGACCTCCGATAGGTCGAGGAACCCCCAGAAATAGACGGTGTCGCAGTTCGCGGTCAGGAACAGCGACGCGGAATCCATCAGCTCGGGGAAGAAGAGGAATGCGTTGTCTTCGACCCCTGCCGCCAGATAACTGCGCCGAATCGCGTTGATCGAAGCGCCCGGTATCGAGTCGAGGAATGCCTGTGTCGCCCGAAGGAAGTCGAGATGGTCGTACAACAACTCCGCCGTCACTTCCGTCGGAGCGCCATCAGTGAACTCCAAGGCGCCGAGCCGGCTCTCGACCCGGTCAGGCGTCGAAAACGACGTGAGATCGACCGTAGAAACCACACCGGAAGCCGAAGCACTCATTGAACGACACTCCCTCCTACTCCGTGAACATCCGACCCTCGACCCATGTTGGTCCCGTCTCGACAACGAGGGCATCACCCCCGCGGTATGAAAACCGCCGGAGCGGGAGGAGTCGGCTCCCTCGCTACCGCGCCAACCGATCCGCAGCGGGTTGAGCACTCTCCCGACGGCCGGATGGGCAGCCGCCGGGAGAGTGTGGCTTTCCCTTTCAACCCGCCCTATGAGGGTTGCTCTACCAGCGGCTCCGTCATGACGGACTCGACCTGCACCCGCGGGGCGCCATTCGAGCCGTTCTGGAGCTGGCGCCGCCAGCCCGCGAGGATGTCGTGCACGCTCGCCGCGCCGATGATCTGGCCAGGCGGAGCCTCGAGCTGCGCCGGATGAAGGATGAACGGGCGCGTCTGCAGCCCGCCGATGCCACCGTGGAAGGAGATCAGCTCCTCGAAGGCGCAGCCCTCGTCCAGGTCGGGGTCGTAGAAGCTGCCGACCATGATGTCGGCGACGTGCTCGAAGCCGTCCGTGCGCAGCAGGTGCCGTGGCGCCGTCGGCGAGAAGTGCGCGAGCGGGTCCTCGCCTTGGACACGACCCTCCGTGAGGTAGTGAACGCCGTGCCCGCCGAGCGCGACAGCTCCGCCCTCGGAGGATCGGACGAGCAGCCACCCGACGTGGGGGTGCGCACACAAGGCGGGGATCAGCTCCGGATGCCGCTCGTCGATCTCTTCGAGCGTCAGCCGGTGCTTCTCCTCCATCAGGTAGATCAGGCCCAGGTTGCCCGAGCCGAGCACGACGACGTCGCGGTCGGAGACGTCGTTCTTCGGCCGCTTCGCCTTCTTCCCGGTCGCCTCGTTGAGCGCGTGGCCGACCATGGAGCTCTGCTCGTCGCCACCCGCGATTCCCTTGACATCGCCTGCCGCGAGCGAGCGCTCCACCAGGTCGGCGAGCCCGTACCCGTTGCGCTGCAAGAAGGTCGCGCCCTGCGTCTGTCCGTGGTCCGAGAGGACGACGAGCTCGTACGGCCGCGGCGCATAGCGGCACGCCAGCTCGATGTGGGCGAAGGCATCGTCGAGCTTGCGCAAGGCTTCGAGCGTGTCCGCGCGCTCGAGACCCGAGTGGTGCGCGACCTCGTCGTAGCTCGAGAAGGTTGCGTAGACGGCCGGCCGCCCGCGCATGATGTCGGTGAGGACGCCGGACACGATCAGGTCGCGCACGAAGACGCAGAGCGCCCCGCGCATCAGCGGATAGATGCCGCCGCGGTGACCCCGCGGATGCACGTCCCGCCGGACCGCGCGCAGGGCTGCCGTCCACTCGAGAATGACCTCCCACCCGAACAGGACCAGCGTGCGCGTCGCGTTGTCGCCGTTGGCGAAGAAGGCTCGGTAGCCCGGATTGGAGTTCTTCTCCGCGTCCATCCGGCTGACGGTGAGGATCACGTCGTCCGCCTCGCCCGAGAGGAGGTTGCCCCGGCTGGAGCCGCCGTCCACGAGCAGGCCGATCCCGGTCCCTCGCCGGCGCTCGATCTCAGCGCAGTCCGGCGGCGCCGAGCAGGTCATCATCGTCGCCGTCTCCTTCTCCACCCAGCGGAAGGCAGAGATGTCCTCGTTCGAGCCCAGCAAGATCCCGGCCTGGCTGGCACCGGTCTGCGAGGAGAGATCGGTTTCCCACTCGACCAACTCGTGAGTCCCGTCGCGGAGCCAACGGGCCATGGTCGGCGCGTTGCCGTCACGCATCGCCCGGCGCAGCACGGGAAGTGCGAGCCCGTCGATCTCGAGGTAGATGATCCCGGGAACTTTCGTGCTGTCGATGATGCCCTGCCGGCGCGCGACTCTCTGCGCGATCCGGATCGACGACATGTCGTCCGAGCCGAGGATCACGGCGAGCACAACGCTGACGGCGGCGACCACGAGCGATGCCAGAAGCGCCCACCCGAAGTTGTCGACGCGCAGGATCCCGTCGGTCAGATCGGCGCGCGCGGCCACGAGGAGGATGACGGCGTCCGCGATCAGCACGAGCAGGAAGCCGAGCACGAGCGTCAGCGGCAGCCGCAGCGCGGCGAGTACCGGCGGGATGACGGCGTTCAGTGCCGCCACCACCACTGCGATCACCAGAGCACCCCAGAAGCTGTCGATGTGGACGCCCGGCAAGACCGCAGCGGCGACCATCAAGGCCGCGCCGGTAGCCAGCCACGAGACCAGCAACGGGAAGAGTCGCAGGCGCGGCCGCTCGGGCTGCCATGCCGTCGACTGACCGTACGTTTGCTCTGAACCGTTAGTCATTGGGTTCTCCTCCTCCGGGATTCGACGGCGGAGCAGGCTCCGCGTCGCGGTTGTGATCGTGTCGCTCGGCTCGCAGGGCCTGCTTTGCCGCCTTGTTCTTGGCGTGCTCGGCCTTCTGCTCGCCGACCTTCACCTTTGCGTCGGCATAGGACTCCTTGACCAGTTGCTTTCCCCCGCTCCAGCCGAAGACCGCGACGACGAGCACGAGTGCGACGACCACGTTCCAGGCGGTCGTGATCAGCTGTTGCGCGGTCGAGTAGTCGACCGCGGTGCTCTTCGCGACGTCGCAGCAGGTGTCGAGGGCGAGTGCGTTCGTCGCCTGTGTGATCCCGACCGCGCCCGGCGTGAACGAGACGACATTGGCGAGCGAGCCGGATCCGGTCACCCACATCACCGACTCGAACGTGACGGGAATCGCGAAGGCCGCCAGGAAGATCCCGATCACCACCAGCTTGCACGACCACGAGAGGAACGACGGCAGGAACGAGTGGGTGAAGTACTCGCGCGGGCGCGAGAGGATCACTCCACCCTGCTTCGCCTTCGCCCAGAGCTTCTTCAGCTGCTTCCAGAAGATGCGGGCGAGCAGGACGATCAGGAGGACGGCACCCGCCGCGATCAAGATCGTCCTCATCGGGTCCTCGGAGACGTTGCCGAGGCTCTCGCTGAACGAGCCCGGCACCGACAGGAACAGATAGAGGTAGACGAAGGTGCCGGCGACGGTGAAGAAGATCTTCTGCACGAGGTACGCGGCGACCGCGCCGGCAAAGGTGCAGGCCGGGATGATCGCCACGAACATGACCAGGGTCGCGAACGTGCCGATGTTCGCGGGCAGGAAGTTGTTCATCGAGACGCCGACGGCGTAGGCGGTCACGATCGGCCAGAACTCGACCTGCCCGGGATACGCGGCCCGCAAGATCCCGTAGTAGGAGAGCCCGGCGAAGAGCGTCTGGCCGGTCTGGAACACGAGCCCGGCGACGATGTAGCCGGGCGGAACGTCCTTGATCTCCGCCCAGAGCTCTTGCAGCCAGCCCACCACGTCGACGCCGAGCAGGTCGAGCACGACGACGACGAGCAGGATCCCCACCAACCAGCCGGCGACCTTGACCAGGCGGCTCCGCCGGGAGGGATCGTGGAACGGGACCGCCGGGGACGGATGGGCGGCGGCAGCGGCGGCCTCGGTCATCGACGGCCCGCTCGAAGCGGCGAGTGCGCAGCCGGAAGGTACGCGGTCGTGCTCATTGTGAGCAAGGGTCGCTTCGGGGAAACCGGGTTGCGTCACCCGGACGGTATGAAGCTCTGCTCCGAGCCCTGGCGGATCTCACCCCGAGCGTATGAGGCGCGGTATCGGCGGAACGGCCACCCTCGCGCCAACGACAGCGAACGGCTCGACTGAAGCACCCAAAGGAGCCTCAGATGACCCGCATGAATCCGGATCTGCCGCACGAGACGAGGCTCGAGCGACGACTCGAGACTGCCGTCGCGCGCGCGATCACACCGCGTGGGGCCGCCATCGTGATTGCGAGCGCGACGTTGATCGTCACGTTCGCCGCCGGCACCGCGATGACGATCGCCGACCACGACCGCTTTCCGTCGATCGGGTCCGGGCTCTGGTGGGCGATCCAGACCTCCACGACCGTCGGGTACGGCGACAACGTGCCGGAGAGCCTCGCCGGGAGACTCGTCGCGGTGGTCGTGATGCTGCTCGGGATCAGCTTCCTGGCGATCATCACCGCCGCGATCACGAGCACGTTCGTCTCCCAATCACAACTCGAGCAGACGGCAACGGACGCCGAGCTTCCGACCGTGGAGCACATCCGTCAGCTGGAAGAGCAGCTTCGCGAGCTCGGCCGCCGGCTCGAGCGGATCGAATCGGTGCTGACGCGTCCGTCGTAGAGGCCGTCGCGATCGCAACGAACGACGTCGCCGCAGCGATCGCGTCGAGTCATACCCGCGGTATGAGGACGACGGGCCGCCTCCCGCCCATAGTGGCCGGAACGACCTTTGGTGGTGCGCGAGCCGGAGCGAACAGCTCGGGCGCCCCGCCCGACGCAAGGAGCGCGTGATGAGTGAAGCACCCGTCAACCTCTACATCGCGACCTATTCCGACGAGGACGCCGCTCAGGAAGACTGGGACGACATCAAGGAGCTCGCCCGCGAGGGCGTGATCACCGTCGACGGGCTCGTGCTCGTCAGCCGCAACGACGACGGCAAGATCACCGTCAAGGACAACGCCCACGATGTCGGCCACGGAGCCGCGATCGGAGCCGTGGGCGGCGCGATCGTCGGTCTCATCTTCCCGCCGGCGTTCCTGGCGTCCGCAGCGGTGGGCGCCGGGATCGGCGCCGGGGCGGGCGCGATCGTAGACCACCGGGACAAGAACGAGATCAAGGCGGACGTCGAAGACGCACTCCCGCCCGGCAGTTCCGGCATCGTCGCCCTGTTCGAGCCGCGCTGGGTGGACGACGTCGACAAGGCACTCGGCAAGGCCGACAAGGTCAGCCAGCACGAGGTCGACGGCGACAGCGCCGACCAGGTCAAGGCAACCGCGTCCAGCAACGCCTGAGTCGTTCATACCGATCGTATGAGTACGAGCGGCCCGCACCGGCGTAGCGTCGTGGCGCCCTGATGTCACAGACCTGTCGAAGGGACTACTGATGGAGACCGCACACCCGAGGAGCGTGTCCGCCACTCCGACCGAAACCGTGCCGGGAGCGGGCGGGCCGGCCGCACCGCGGCGCGTGGAGCTGATCCTGCCGATGCGGACGGTGTTGCTCGTGGCTGCGACGTTGGGGGTACTCGCGGCGTTCGCGGTGATCGGCGACACCTTCCTGATCGTCTTCATCGGGATCTTCCTCGCGCTCGTCTTCGAGGCTCCCGTGCGGTATCTGATGGCGAAGACGGGAATGTCGCGCGGACTGGCCGCTGCCGTTGCGGTGCTCGGCACCGCCCTTGCGATACTCGTGGTCGCGCTGTTGTTCCTGGTGCCGCTCGTCGGCAGCCTCCGCGACTTCCTCCAGGACTTGCCGGCGCTGGTCGAGCAGCTCCGCGAGTCCGACGAGCTCTCCTCACTGGGCAACAGCGGCGCCGCTGAGAACGTCCAGGCGGGATCGGAGGAGATCTCGACGGCAGTCCCGGACGCCATCTCGGCCGTGCTCGGCATCGCCGGCGATTTCGTATCCGGCTTCCTCATCTGCTTCACGATCATCTTCATCTGCATGTTCCTGCTCAGCGACGTCGCGAACCTGAAACGGGCGCTCGGGAGCGTGCTGATGCCGGGCGAGGACGATCGCTGGCTCGGAGTGTGGGAGAAGGTGACGACCTCGATCTCACGCTGGGCGATCGGAGTGGTCGTGATCGCCGCGATCGCCGGTACCACCCAGGGGCTCACCGCCTGGCTGCTCGGCTCGAGCTACGCCCTCGCCCTGGGCGTGATCGCAGGGCTGCTCGACATGATCCCGAACATCGGCGCCACCCTCGCGGGGGTCATCCTCGTCCCGGCGCTCCTCGCCGAGGAGGGGCTCACCGCGGCGCTGATCATGCTCGCCGTGCTGCTCGTCTACCAGCAGGTGGAGAACAACGTCGTCACGCCCAAGGTCCAGGGCGTGGCGGTCAACCTCTCCGGGTTCTTCATCATCGTCGCCGTCACCCTCTTCGGAGCGCTGCTTGGCGTCCTCGGGGCGCTCACCGCCGTTCCTCTGGCGGCCACGATCCAGATCTTCATCACGGAGCTGACAAAGGCGAGGCGGGCGAAGGTCGAGGCGGCACGCGCGGCCCTTGCTCCGGCCACGCCCGGATAGCCGAGGAGGCCGCGATGGACGAACAGAACACGGTCCCCAAGCTCGGAATCTGGGCATGGAGCTTCGTGGGTTCGTGCTCGCGACGGTGATCGTCGTCACGGCGTTCGGGGCGGTGAGCGAGATCATGCTCCCGCTGCTGTTCGCCGCGGTTCTCGCGGTCATCTTCAAGCCCTTCGTCGGGAAGCTCCAGGCCCGCGGGCTCAAGCCGAGCCTCGCCGCCGGTCTGATCGTCCTCGGCCTGCTTGCCTTGATGACCATCGTCCTCGTGGCGACCGTCCGCGGCATCGTCCAGCAGCGCGACGAGATCGGCGCCTCGGTCGACGCCGCGCTCGCCAATGCCAGCGACGATCTCAGTGTCGATCGAGGAGGCGCTGGAGGACGCCCGGGCGGCGGCTGAAGAGACCTCTCCGGCGGTCGCAGAGGGGTTCGTGACCAAGATCGTCGAGGGCTTCGGCGCTCTGGTCGGCCTCGCCAGCGGCCTGATCCTCGGTGCGCTGATCATGTACTACCTGCTCAAGGACGGCACCAGTCTCCGACGGTCCTTGGTCGCGAAGGTCGACCCCTCGATCCGGGACGAGGTCGACAGCTTCATCACCGACGCCTGCCGGATCCTCCGCAGCTACGGAAAGGGTCGAACCGTGATGTCGGCGATCGTGGCGGCGGTCGTCGGGCTGGCCGCGCTCCTGCTCGGCCTGCCGCTCGTCTTCACGATCCTCGTCGCGAACTTCATCGGCGGCTACATCCCCTACATCGGCGCCTTCCTCGGTGGCGGCCTGGCCGTGATCGTCGCCTGGGGCGACGGCGGGCTCGGCGTGGCCACGGTCATGCTCGTCGTGGTCGTCGCTTCGAACCTGCTGCTGGAGAACTTCGTCGAGCCGAAGGTGATGGGCCGCACCCTCGACATCCATCCGCTGCTCGTGCTCGTCGTCACGGCGCTCGGAGGCTTCCTCTTCGGCATCGTCGGCCTGATCCTGGCCGTGCCCTTCACCGTCATCGGCGGCAACCTCGTCGGCCGTCTACGGGAGCGGGGCTTCTTCACGCTGGCGGCCGACCGGGCCCAGCCGGCCGTGAAAAAGATGCTCGGCTAGCGGCACGCTCGATTCATGCCGTCCGGATGAGGAATCGCGGAGCTCGGCGCGGTTGGATCGGTGCTGAGAAAGCGACGAAGGAAGAGACGATGAGCGACGTCGAGGATCGGGCGGCACGTCACGTGGCGATTGCCGTCCCCATTCGTGCAGTGGAGAGGAATCGGCGGGTCGCGGCGAGCGTGCTCGCCGGAGGCTTCGCGTATCGGATCTTCCTCTGGTTGCTGCCCTTCGGCCTGATTCTCGGTGGCGCGCTCGGCCTGGCTGACGCAAAAAGCACCGAGGAGGCGGTCGAGGGCGGCGGTCTTCCGGCGGCGGTCACAAATGCGATCGGCGATGCAGCACGTTCCACGGACTCCAGCTGGTGGTGGCTGCTCGCGGTGGGAGTTCCGCTCCTGCTCTGGGCCGGATTGGGGGGCGCGAAGGCGATCGTCCTCATCCACGCCCTCGTCTGGGACGAGCCGCCCCCGAAGCCGAAGCCGCTTCAGGCGTCGCTCGCCTTCACCGGCGGCGTGTGCACGTTCCTCGCCGCCGTCGCGCTCACCTGGTGGGTTCGCGACTCCTGGCCCGGCTTCCTCGCCCCAGTGGTCACCTTCGCACCGCTCGCGGCGATGTGGGTCGTCGCCTCGATGCACCTACCGCACCGGAATGCTCCCTGGCGGGCGCTGATCCCGGGAGCGCTTGTCGTCGCGATCGGCTTCCAGGTGCTCCACGCGGCGATCGGCCACTTCCTCGTGCCGAAGCTCGAGAAGTCGACCTCCCTCTACGGCGACCTCGGCGCGACGACGACCTTCCTCTTCTTCATGTACATGACCTCGATTCTCGTGGTCACCGCGCCGGTCCTGAACAGCTCGCTGTACGACGAGCTCCGCAGTAGGCGCGAGACCGACGCGACCGCGGATCCGAGCGCGTCAGACGGCTTCCCACAACCAACGTAGGTCAGCGCACAAAGCAACCAGCGAAAGGAGCAGGGACATGACATCACAAGATTCGTGGACAGGCTGGATCGTCTTCGCCGGCTTCGTGATCATCATCGTCGGCGTGATGGACGCCCTCCAGGGGTTCATCGCGATCCTCGAGGACGAATACGTCGTCGCCACGCCCAAGGGCCTCGCGATCTTCGACGTGACGGCGTGGGGCTGGACCAGCTTGATCTGGGGAGCCTTGCTCGTCATCGCCGGGCTCGGCCTGCTTGGCGGGGCCGGCTGGGCACGCTGGCTCGCAATCTTCGGTGTCGGCATCAACGCGATCCAGCAGGTCGCGTTCCTGGCGAACTACCCGCAGGCCTATCCGCTGTGGAACATCCTGATCGTCGCGCTCAACTTCCTCGTGCTCTATGCACTGACGGCGCGCTGGCAAGGCTTCCAGGGCTCGGTGAGGGTAACCGAGGCCTGAACGGCTGACTCAGGCCGGATCGAGGAGGCGGGACATGCTGCGCCTCCTCGATCCGGCGCATCAAAGGCACGTTGGTTCCCCTAGGCCGGTGCCACCGAAGAGCGGCTCGAACCCGTGACGAGCTGACATTTTCATTCCGTTGGTATGAGGGAGACCGGGTGCGCGCACGCTTATGTTCACAGCGCAACCCACTACAGCACGAACCAGGAAACCGCCAGAAGGCGGTCGACGAGCGACAGGAAGGCCAATGCCATGACCGTTGTACTTCACCCGAACTCCACCATCGCAGCCAGCGTGGAAGTGCCACGTGTCGGAGCGTTGCAGTACGAGTTGGGCTTCCCGACCCCAGAAACGTCGCAGAAGCTGTTCGATGAGATGGACTTCCAGCGCGCGGTGCAGGCCTATTTGTGGGCCTACCCCGCAGTGTCATTCGAGTCGATTCGGCTCACGGCCAAGCAGGACCTGGGCATGGACTACAACGATTTCGGGATTGCCGACAACTTCGTGGACCCGAAGTCTGGGTGGCTCACCGCGAACGACACGACGATCTACGCCTTCGTCAACATCGATCTGACCGACGAGCCGGTCGCGATCGAGATCCCACCCGGAGCCATCGTGGGCCTGCTGGACGACTTCTGGCAACGCTCGGTGACCGATGTCGGCCTGCCTGGGCCTGACGCGGGGAAGGGAGGCACGTTCCTGCTACGTGCCAGCCCGGCTACGACGGCGAGGTTCCTGCGTCCGGTTACTACGTCCTTCACGCCACGATGCACAACCACAATCTCCTGGTCCGAGGCATCATCGTCGACAACGACGTGCCCGACGCCGTGGAGCGCATCCGGCAAACGAAGGTCTACCCGTGGAGCGAGCGCGAAGATCCCAAGCCGAACAAGTTCGTCTCGATCTCGGGCGCGCTGATCGACACGACTCCCCCGGGAGGCATCGAGTACTGGGCGCGGCTCCATACGGTCATCGACAACAACCCCGTTCAAGAGCACGACCGCTTCTTCATGGCCATGCTCAAGCCGCTGGGCATCGAGAAGGGCAAGCCGTTCGAGCCTGACTCACGGCAGACGGCCATCCTCGAGGAGGCCGCCGCGCTCGGCGACGCGATGGCACGCAACGTGATGTACGAGAACTCCCAGCGCGAAAGCGACCCGACGCCGTTTCCGGGCACCAGCTGGGAGTTTGTGATCCTCGTGAAGCCCAGCCAGGAGACCGAGAACTACAGCCAGCTCGACGAGCGGCTGCGGTACACCTACGGCGCGATCTACTTGTCGCCCGCCATCGGAGTGATGAAAGCGGGTCCCGGGGCAAACTACGTTCAGACCTTCAGGGACAAGAATGGCGATCACTTCGACGGCGGCAGGTCCTACCGTCTGCACGTGCCCGCCAACCCTCCGGTCTCGGCCTTCTGGTCGTTGACGCTGTACGACAGCGCAACGCGCTCAATGCTCCAGAACCCGACGAACGACGCGGCCCGCTCGGGGTACGACGAGCTCGAGACCAACGCCGACGGGTCGTTGGACCTGTACTTCGGTCCAGACGCTGCCGGAAGGCCAGCAGAAAAGCAACTGGATCGAGACCGTTCCCGGCAGGGGCTACTACCCGATGTTCCGCTTCTACAGCCCCACCGCGCCGTTGTTCGACGGCACGTGGGCGCTGCCGGACGTCGAGCCGATGTGACGCCGCGTCCGGACGCGCGAGATGACGGTGAGGGAACCGAGGCCTGAACGGCTGACTCAGGGCCCGGATCGAGGAGGCGTGACGTGCCGCGCCTCCTCGATCCGGGCCGCTCCGTACGCACGTTCGTCGTCTCTTCAGGCCGGAGCCAGTCGATCGTCGACCATGTAGGCGAAGAGCAGCGCCAGCGGGAAGAAGACCAGGCTGAAGAGGAAGTACAGGAAGAAGCTGTGCCCCTTTCGGGCAGCTACGCGTGCCGGCCAGAACGCGATCGCGATCCAGACGATCACGAGAAAGATGGTCCAGAGCATGTCCTACCTCCGTCGGTTGGTTGGTTCGTGCGGTTCGGGTTGATGTAGCGCGGCCGGTGCGAGCCGCCCTGCCGAGCAGGGCGGCTCCGACCGGGATTTACCGCTCGTCCCTGCTCGTCCCTCTCCGCGACCTCGATCGCGACCTCGAGAGCGTCGGCGATCTTGCCGGTCGCGGAAGCGACTCGCGCCGTGCCGACGATCGGTGCGACCGCGGCAAGCACGCCACGCACCTGCTCGGCGTCGACACCCATCTCGCCTGCAATGGCGAGGTTCAGCAGGTACGAGACCGCCGGCGCATCGACGGCGACAAGCGCCGCGATGCGAACGAGCGCAAGCGTCTCCGCGTCCAGACTCGATGCTTCGATCGAGTCCGCGGTCATCGCCGCGAGCAGATCGAGGACCGGGGTCTCGCTGGCTGATTCGGACATGGTTCTCCCTTCCGTTGTGGTCGTTTAGTCGACGAGCTCGATCTCGCTCGGCCGCCAGCTCTTGCGCTCGGTCGTCGGACGGAACGAAGCTGCTCGCTTGAAACGGTCATCCGTCACCACCTTGGGGTCGCGTCTGCGCGGCTCTGGACCCGAGCCCTGTCTGCAGTGTGAGATCGTGCTTCGAGTCTGAGCCGAAGCCGGGCGGCTTCCCTCATACCGCCGGCATGAAAAACGGCTCGGAGGCAACGGCGATTTGCCCCATTCGCTCGGCTCTCCTAGTCTTTTCTGCAAATGCTCGTTGCAGAAGTTCCATTCGATCTCGTCGAGGCCAAGCTCGCCGCACCGTTTACGAGGCCCGACACCGTCGCCAAAACGGACGTGATCGCACGTCTCTCGTCCTCGAGCGCGCCGTTTGCGTGCGTAACCGCCCCCGCCGGATACGGCAAGACGACCCTGCTTGCACGCTGGGCCGAGGCGGATCCCCGTCCGTTCGCATGGATCTCGCTGGACGGGCGAGACGATGACGCAGCCGTCGTCTTTCTGCGCTACATCGCGGCAGCGATTCACCAGGTGGAGCCGCTGCCGGTGGGGGTCTTCGACGCATTGTCCGGGCCGGGCGGGTCGGCCCAGGCGATCCGGGTCGCTCGCCTGGGTGGCGCGTTGGCATCACTCAAGCGGCCGGTCGTGATCGTGCTCGACGACCTGCACTCCATTCGCAATCAGTCCTGTGTCGATGCGCTCGCCGAGCTGGCGGCATACGTCCCGGCCGGATCGCAGATCGCCGTCACGAGCAGGGTAGAGCCGAACCTCCCACTTGCCCGGTGGCGCGCCAACGGATCGGTGTACGAGGTAGGAGTCGCGGACCTTCGGCTTGTGGAAGCGGAGGCCGAGCTGCTGCTGGAAGCCGCTGGCGTCGAGCTTGATTGGGAGGGCGTCTCCGAGCTGACGGCGCACACGGAGGGTTGGCCCGCCGGGCTGTACCTCGCCGCCCTGTCGATGCAGTCGGGCGCCACGAGCCCGGCCGGCCCGAAGGTTTTCGCCGGCGACGACCGCTTCGTGTCCGACTACTTCCGACTCGAGCTCCTCTCCCGACTCCCGCCGGCCGAAGCGCGCTTCCTCACACACACGTCGGTGCTGGACCGAATGTGCGGTGAGCTTTGCGACTCGGTGCTGGAGACGAGCGGGTCGGCCGGCATGCTCGAGTCACTGGCACGGACAAACGGCTTCGTCGTGCCCCTCGACCGTCGCGGCGAGTGGTTCCGCTACCACCACCTGTTTGGCGAGCTGTTGCGAAACGAGCTCGAGGCGGGGGAGCCGGAACTGGTCCCCGAGCTCAACGCGCGCGCGATGGCGTGGTTCCTCGCCGCCGGTCGGGCCGAGGATGCGATCGTCTACGGACACGCTGCAGGCAAGACGGACACCGTTGCCGGCCTGCTCGACGCACTTGCGTTGCCGCTTCACTACGACGGCCGCATGGAGACCTTGGAGGCGTGGCTCGGCTGGTTCAACGACGAGGAGTTGACCCGTTACCCGGCTCTTGCTGTCTACGGCGCCTGGGTGCGCGCACTCACGGGCCGGCCCGACGAGGCCGCACGCTTGCTCGCGCTCGCCGACGGAGCAACGTCTGCGATCCCGCTCTCGGACGGCAGCGCCTCAATCGAGCCGTGGGTCGCCACCCTCCGCGCGCACATGATGAACGACGGTGTCGAGCAGGCGCTTACGCTTGCCGACCGGGCGCTGAGCCAGCTTCCGAGCGAGAGTATCTGGGTCCCTGTTGCGCTCATAGCGCGAGGCGTGGCGCACGCGCTGGTCGGCCTCACAGACCGTGCGATCGACGACCTGACCGCGGTGATCGAGCGGGCGCCTGCGTTCGAGGCCTATGAAGAGATGTACGTAGCACACGCACAGCTCGCGCTCATCGCTGCCGAACAGGGAGCTTGGGGAGAGGCCGCCATACGCGCGCAGGCGGCACAGGCGATCGTCGACGAGATGGGCCTCGGGGAGTACTCGACGAGCGCCCTTGCGAGCGCGGCGACGGCACGAGTTGCGCTCCACGAGGCGAGATACGAGGACGCGCGGACCGCGCTGACACGCGCGCACCGCCTGCGACCACAGCTCGACCATGCGATTCCCTGGGTCACCGTGGAGGTGGGGATCGCGCTCACGCGCGTGCACCTCGCCCTTCGCGACGCGGGCGCGGCCCGCACGGTTCTCACCGAGACCGAGCACGTACTCGAGCTGCGGCCGGACCTGGGCGTGCTGGTCGACGTCGTACGAGAGCTGCGCGAGCACGTCAACGCGACGGCGGGACCGGCGGGCGCCTGGGCGATGAGCCTGACGCGAGCCGAGCTCCGCCTGCTTCCGTACCTCGCCACCCATCTCAGCTTCCCGGAGATCGGCAGCAGGCTGTTCCTCTCGCGCAACACGATCAAGACCGAGGCTGTCGCGGTCTACCGCAAGCTGGGTGTTTCGTCGCGCAGCGAGGCGATCGAGAGGGCGATCGAGGTCGGGCTCCTCGAGAGCACGGTCTTCCCGCCGGTGGAGAATCTCACCCTGGAGGTATGAGGCGGGTCCGCCGAAAGTCGGCTCAAGTGTAAGTCGACGTGATGGACAACTACAAGGAGCATCTGCGTCGGCTTGCCGTGCACGACGATGCTCTGGTCGACGGGATCCTGACTGAGGAGAACACTCCCCTCGATGCAGCGCTCGACGAGCGAACGACTGCGCTGATCCGGGTTGCGGCCACGATTGCGGTCGACGGCGCGCTGTCGACGTTCCAGCACTCCGTCGCGTTCGCGCTCGCAGCCGGTGCGACGAACGACGAGATCGTGGCAACACTGGAAGCGGTGACGCCGATCACGGGCTCGGCACGGGTCGTCCAGTGCACCCCGAAGCTTGCGCTCGCGCTCGGCTACGACGTCGAGGAAGCCCTCGAGCGCACCGACGCGTGACGTGGCGGACATCCGCTAACTGCGCCCTCCGCTCGCTCCACCTTCCTCTCCTATCTCAGCGGACGGGGAATGATGCGTGCTCCGAAACGAGGAGGATCAATGGGCTTGAGCAGCTACAGACTGAACGCGTTCATCGCGGTCACCGACGTGACACGGGCGGAGGAGTTCTACGAGCAGAAGCTCGGTCTCTCGGTGGTACGGACCGACGACGACGGAAGCAAGGTCTATGCGTCAGGCGGTGTCGAGTCGCTAGTTGTCTACCCGTCTCCGGACCACGCGGGCCGGTCGACCGCGACCCTGGTGACCTGGTACGTCGACGACGTCGAGCTGGTGGTGGACGAGCTGACCTCGAACGGCGTGACCTTCGAGCAATACGAAGGCGTGCTCGACGAGCGGCTTCGATTACGGGACCGACGACAAGGGCGTCTCACCCCGCGCCGGCGGCGGCAAAGTCGCCTGGTTCAAGGATCCTGACGGGAACATCTTGTCGATCGAGGGGGATCGCTAATACACCTGGTCGACGTCGGTTCTCGCGGCTGTACCTCCGCTGACGACAAAATCTGGATCTAAGCAGGACTTTGTAGAGCGGATGATGGGACTCGAACCCACGACCTGCTGCATGGCAAAGAAGGTCGTGGGATGAGTCTCGGCGATGCCGAAACCGCATGGTTGAGCGGGAAACGGCACTCTCTCCCACTCTCCGCAGTGCGCACCGAATCGCGCTGTATTCGGACCTCATCGCGTCGGAACTCGGATGCCGCTCAGCCGCGCAAGGCGTC
>CAVVYB010000015.1:0-521035 GCA_963752405.1 uncultured Gaiellaceae bacterium | reverse complement strand
CGCTTCCGCGAGGTCGTCCCCGTCCTCGACCTGAAGCGCGAGGGCGAGCGTCGCGGGAACGAGCGCAGGTCGGTGACCAAGGCGAGCTCAATGAAACGCGCGCCGTCGGAGAAGTTCGCTTCGAGCCGCCCGCACGCGGCCAGGGCGAGCCGGGTCTTGCCGATTCCGCCCGGCCCGGTCACGGTCACGAGCCGCTCCGAGCCGACCAGCTGCTCCAGCTCTTCGAGCTCGCGCTCCCTGCCGATCAGCGCCGTCGGTGGGCGCGGCAGGCTGCTGGCCCCGCTCGGCGCGGACGCCGGCCTGGCCGCCACATCGAGGCTCGGATCCTGGACGAGGATTGCGCACTCCGACTCCTGCAGCTCGGGCCTCGGGTCGATTCCGAGCTCCTCGAGCAGCAGCTTCCTGGCCGCCTGATAGGCCGCGAGCGCCTCCGACTGTCTCCCGGCCCGGTAGAGCGCAAGGATCAGGTGCGCGCGGAAGCCCTCCCGAAACGGGTGCTGGGAAACCGACTCCTCGAGCTCACCCACCGACTCCGCATCCCGGCCCAGAGCAAGATCCGCCGCCAGCCGGTCCTCGAGCACCGACAGGCGCAACTCCTCCAGCCGCGCGACCGTCGTCTGCGCAAACGGCTCGTAGGCGAAGTCGGCCAGCGGGTCGCCCCACCAGAGGTCCAACGCCTCACGGAGCAGGTCCACCGCCGCGGCCGACCTGGTTTCGAGCAAGAGCAGCCCGACCCTCGTCGGCCAACTGCTTCGAATCGCTGCAGGTCGAGCTCGCCTCCCCCCACTTCGATCCGATAGCCGGGCGACTGCGTGACGATCCGGCCGTCCTCCCCAGCCAGCCGGAACGCCTTGCGTAGGTCGGAGACGAACACCTGCAGCGAATGGGCCGCGGTCTTCGGCGGGCTCTCGCCCCACAGCCCCGCCGCGAGCGAATCAGCAGACACCACCTCGTTCGGGCGCAACAACAACAACGCCAAAAGCGCCGCTGCCGCCGACCACCCACCGCTACGGGAGCCCCCTCGAGTCGCACCTCGAGCGGCCCAAGGATCGAAAAAGTCATTGGCTTCATGTGGGGGCATGTTCGCCCAACCCACCTGCGTTTGCTCGCGCGCCGCCTCGGACATAAGTCAACCTCACGCCGCCGGCCACGGTGCGGGGACGTCACAGCGCACCTGGTCTTCAGAAAGGGGTCCTCGACATGCCCTGTTTTACGCGCCTGGATTTGCGAGCGCGACTGCTCGTGCTGAGTGCAATCGCGGTTCTCGCCGTCACCCTCGCCGCGCCCTCACAGGGCGCCACGCTCCCGACCGGCTTCGCGGAGACGCAGGTGGCGACCGGGCTCGCCGCGCCCACCGCCATGGCCTTCTCGCCCGACGGGCGGCTGTTCGTGACCGAGCAGGGCGGGCGCCTGCGCGTGATCAAGAACGGGGCGCTCCTCGCCACGCCGTTCCTCACCGTCAGCGTCAACTCGTCGGCGAGCGCGGCCTCCTCGGCGTCGCCTTCGACCCGAACTTCGCCGGTCAACCAGTACGTCTACGTCTATTACACGACCGCTCGGCTCGCCGATCCACAACCGGGTCAGCCGCTTCACTGCGATGGGCGACGTGGTCGCTGCCGGGCAGCGAGGTCGTGATCCTCGAGCTCGAGAACCTCTCGAGCGCGACGAACCACAACGGCGGCGCGCTCCACTTCGGCCCTGACGGCACGCTCTTCGTCGCTGTCGGCGACAACGCGAACGGGGCGAACGCGCAGACCTTCAACAACCGCCTCGGCAAGATCCTCCGCACTGCATCCCGACGGCGCGATCCCGACGTCGAACCCCTTCTACGGCACCGCGACGGGCGCGAACCGCGCGATCTGGGCCCTCGGCCTGCGCAACCCGTACACGTTCGCCTTCCAGCCCGGCTCCGGCCGCATGTTCATCAACGACGTCGGCCAGAACACCTGGGAGGAGATCAACGACGGCGATCGCGCGGCTCCAACTACGGCTGGCCGGACACGGAAGGCGCCGACGACCGATCCGCGCTTCCGCGTCGCCGATCTTCTCGTACGGGCACGGCGGCGAGCGCGACCACGGGCTGCGCCATCACCGGCGGCGCCTTCTACAACCCGGCGACCGCCCAGTTCCCGAGCTAGCTACATCGGCGACTACTTCTTCGCCGACTACTGCAGCGGCTGGATCCGCAAGCTCGACCCGGCGAGCCGGGAACACCGTCACGGGTTTCGCGACCGGCATCGCCAGCCCCGTCGACCTCGCGGTCGCGAGCGACGGCAGCCTCTACTACCTCGCGCGCGGCTCCGGCGGCGCCGTCTTCCGCGTCGCCTACACCGCAAGCCAGGCGCCCACGCATCACGACGCACCCGACGAACCAGACGGTGCCGGCCGGAGGGACGGCGACGTTCACCGTGGCGGCAAGCGGCATCGCCGCCGCTCTCGTACCAGTGGCAGCGGAACGGCGTCGACATCCCCGGCGCCACGTCCGCGAGCTACAGCCTCGCCTCCGTGACCACGGCCGACAGCGGCGCCCGCTTCCGCGCGCGGGTGACGAACGGCGCCGGGCAGCGCCGTCAGCAACGAGGCGACGCTGACGGTCACGTCGAACCAGGCGCCGGCCGCCACGATCTCCCAGCCTGCGGCCGGGGCGCTCTACAGCGCCGGGCAGACGGTCGCGTACGCGGGCTCCGGCTCGGATCCCGAAGACGGGACCCTCCCCGCGAGCGCGTTCACGTGGCAGGTCGACTTCCACCACGCGTCGCACGTCCACCCCTTCATCGCGCCGACGAGCGGGTCGACGAGCGGCTCCTTCGTCGTGCCGACGGTCGGCCACACGGAGTCCGACGTCTGGTACCGCATCATCCTCACCGTGCGCGACTCGGGCGGGCTGACGACCACCGTCGTCCGCGACGTCCTCCCGCGCACCGTGCAGCTGACGCTCGCGACGAGCCCGGCCGGCCTCTCGCTCAGGCTCGACGACCAGCCGCGGACGACGCCGCTGACCGTGACCGGGGTCGTCGGCGTACAGCGGACCCTCGAGGCGCCCTCGCCCCAGACCGTGGGCGGACGGACGTACGAGTTCGTGAGCTGGTCCGACGGCGGCGCGCAGAGCCCACACGATCTCGACGCCCTCGTCGAGCACGACGTACACGGCGACGTACCGCGAGCTGCCGGCCGGCACGGGTGGCCTGACCGCCACCTACTACGACAACGTCGACCTCACCGGGCGCGACGGTGACGCGGGTCGACCCGCACCGTCGACTTCGTCTGGGGCGCGGGCGGGCCGGCGACCGGGATCGCGGCCGACACGTTCAGCGCCCGCTGGGTGGGCAGCGTGCAGCCGGCCGCGACCGGCACGTACACGTTCTTCACCGAGAGCGACGACGGCGTCCGGCTCTGGGTGAACGGCCAGCAGCTCGTGAACAACTGGACCGACCACTCGCGGACCGAGAACTCCGGCACGATCAGCCTCACCGGCGGGCGTGAGGTACGCGATCCGGATGGAGTTCTACGAGCGCGGCGGCGATGCGGTCGCCCGGCTGCTCTGGAGCGGGCCCTCGACGCGCGAAGGCCGTGATCCCGCAGTCGGCGCTCGATCCCCGCTTCGGCGCGCGGATCAACTTCCAGCCCGCCGGGGCGGCCGTGCCGGCCGGCTACCTACGCCGACACCGGCGCCGTCTTCGGGCTCCGCGCCGGCGGGGAGCGCTTCGGCTGGAACGCCGACAACGCCGCGCAGACACGCGACCGCAACGCGGCCAACTCGCCCGATCAGCGCTACGACACCCTCACGCACCTGCAGAAGCCGGCGAACCCGAACGCGGTCTGGGAGATCGTCGTCCCGAACGGGACGTACACGGTTCGGGTCGTCGCGGGTGACGCCGCGCACTTCGACAGCGTCTTCCGGCTGAACGTCGAGGGTGTCCTCGCCCTCAGCGGCACGCCCAGCTCGTCGACCAGGTGGTTCGACGCCACTTCGAGCGTGACGGTCAGCGACGGCCGGCTGACGATCTCGAACGGGTCCGGGAGCAGCGAACAACAAGATCTGCTTCGTCGAGATCAACTAAGCGGAGCCTGGAGGGGCGCCGGCCGGCGGCGCCCCTCCTACTCCAGGTGCTACTCGGCGGCGGCGAGCTCGAGGACCGCCGCGCGCAGTGCCTGCGTACCGCGGGTTCCCCCGCAGCTGGAACGCGAGCGCGGCCAGCGACGTCTCCGCGGCACGCTCGTTTCCGTTGGCCCGGTGCTTCTCGGCGTTGCCGAGGAGCGTGTCGACGCGGGTCAACGTCCCCTTGTCGATCCCGTTCGGCTTCCGCACGAGCTGGTCGAGGTGCGAGCGGACGACCGCGAAGCTCGGATCCCACGTGAGCCGCGGCTGGTGCTGCGGCGTGAGCCGGTCGAACTCGACCTCGCTCGCCGCCTTGAGCTCGTTCGCCGAGAGCTCGGCGGTCGGCGTCAGCCGCCACGCGTCGAAGCCGCGCGCGAGCTCGGAGCCGTAGACCGCCCCGTTGTAGTAGTACGTCGACCAGAGGCCGCCGAGGACGAGCGCGGTCCCGCTGATCGGGCCGCGGTCGTAGTAGGCGATCTCCTTCGGGTGCGCCGAGTCGGTGAAGTCCACCACCGAGACGCCGCCCTGGTACCAGGCCTGCACGATGATGTCGCGACCGGGCACCGGGACGAGCGACGGAAGGTGGGCGACGCAGTTCTCCTGGTTCGTCTGCGCGACCGGCAGCTTGTAGTAGCTGCGGAACACGAGCTTGTTGTCGACGATGTCGTAGATCGCGTTCGCACCCCAGCTCGGCTGGTCGGTGACACGGCAGCGCGGCGTCGTCCCGCCGCCCCACTCGTCCGTGAAGACGACCTTCTTGCCGTCGTTCGAGAACGTCGCCCCGTGCCAGTACGCGTAGTTCGGATCGGCGACCGCGTCGAGGCGGCGAGGATTGGCCGGGTCGCTGATGTCGAGCAGGAGCCCGTTCCCCTCGCAGGCGCCCGCGGCGAGCCCGATCGCCGGATACGTCGTGATGTCGTGGCACGAGTCGGTCGTCGGCGACGGCACCCCAGACCATCCCCGACGGATGCGGCGGCGTCGGCGGAACGTTCTGGAGCCCGTTGATCGCTCCCGTCGACAGGATCGGTGAAGAGGTGCGGCCGGTTGACGATCGCGGCGTTCTGAGGCGCCGCCAGCGGGACCTTGATCACCTCGATCCGCCACAGCGCGCCGGTCGGGTCGGTCGGAGGCGTCGCGACGCAGCCGGGCAGCTCGAGCGCCGACCGCACGCCGCCGGTCCCGGACACGTAGACGTAGATGTTGTCCGCGTCGCTGGGGCTCTTCAGCAGCGTGTGCGTGTGCGAGCCGCGACAGGTCTGCACGGTCGCCACCTGGACGGGTGCGTCGATGTTGCTGATGTCGAAGATGCGGACGCCACGGAAGCGGAGCGGGTTCCCGGACGGCACCGCCGGGGCACCGCAGTCCGTGCGGGCGCGCGTCTCCTCCACCGACATGAAGAGCAGGTTCCCGTACACCGAGACCTCGCCCTGGCCGCCCGGGCAGACGACGGCGGTGCGGATCGCCGGATTCGCCGGGTTGGAGATGTCGTAGATCTGGAAGCCGTTGAAGTTCCCGACGAACGCGTGGTCCCCTGGAACGCGAGGTCCGAGTTGACGAACCCGAAGTCGCCCGGGTTCGCAGGATTGAAGAAGCCGGCCGGCTTGGGGCGGTTCGCGAGCAGCTCGAGGCCGTTCGCGGCCACGCCGGCATCGTTGAAGCCGGGCGTGAGCGCCGCGCGTGGATCGGTGGTCGACTGGCGCTGCGGCCGCCGAGGCGAGCACGGCGGCGAAGAGGAAAGCGCGCCGAGCATCGCGCGAAGCGCGCGGCGGCGCGACGGCGCGACGGTGCCGCATCGGACTCAGTCATCGCCCCTTCCTTCTCTAGCGTTGACATTGCATGTATAGCGACACTAATATTCGCGTGCATGGTGCAGGTCAACTCGCAACCGCGCGGTGCCGCTCTCCTCGCGGCTCGCCGCTCGCGCTCGCCGGCTGCGCCGGCGGCTCGGACGAGGCCGGCGCCCGGCAGGCGAGCCCGCGCCGAACGTCGTCCAGCCCGGCGCGCCCGGCGAGCCGACCCGGACGCTCTCGCCGGAGGAGCTCGCGGAGATCGAGCCGCCGCGACACACCGCCGGCCGACGTCCGCTTCATGCAGGGGATGATCCACCACCACGCGCAGGCGCTCCGCATGACCGCGCTCGTGCCGTCGCGCAGCGGACGCACGGACATCGGCCTGCTCGCGAAGACGGATCGACGTCTCGCAGGAGACCGAGATCGAGCAGATGCGGAGCTGGCTGAAGGCGCGCGGCGAGCCGGCGCCGAAGCCCGCCGGCAGCCACGGCGCAGCGCACGGCGATCGGGCAGGCGGCGATGCCGGGCATGCTCACCGAGCCCCAGCTGAAGAGGCTCGAGGCGGCACGCGGCCCGGCCTTCGACCGCCTCTTCCTCGCCTCATGATCCGGCATCACGAGGGCGCGCTGATGATGGTCTACGACCTCTTCGCAGCGAACGCCGGCAACGAGCCCGAGGTCGACGCCGTTCGCGCGGCACGTCGACGCCGATCAGCGGATCGAGATCGCCCGGATGCGCCGGCTGCTCGCCGAGCTCGCTGACGACGCCTGTGGGTGTGCCGGACACCGCTGCCCGGCACACCCGGTCTCGTGTCGTCAGTCGGCGCCGCCCGTGCCGGCGAAGTACCGGTGGAAGGCGTTGATCTCCATCGCGAAGACCCCGTCCGCTCCCAGCGGGATCGACCGCCACCAATCGACATCGAGGGCGCGATGCTCGCCCGCCGCGACCGAGGGGCCGGTGCCCTCGGCGAACCCCCAGGGGTTGCGGAGGACGACATAGTCCACCGGCCTGGCACGAGCCCTCAGCATCGACGAGTCGATGCCGAACGCGGGATTCGCCGACGGCGACCAGTACCCAGCGGAGTGAGCAACGGGCCTCGGCGGAACGGGTCCGACCGGAATGGTCCATCGATCGGCACGTAGTGCGGGATGAAGTCCGTCAGCTTGAACTGATCGACGAGCTCGTTCCGGCGTAGCCAGCCGAGCACCGAATAGGCATGGCAGGCGACCACGCTGGCGTCCGTGTACGCGACGTCGGCGGCCTCGCCGGAGTTGTAGGTCCAGGCGACCATCGGCGTCGTCGTGCGTCCATTCGCGCAGTGGCTCTTCACGAGTTGAAGGATGTCCGCCGCGCTGTACGAGCTGTGCCAGTTGCGGTAGTCGGAGAGACCCGTGATCGCCCTGCAGGCGATCGAGGGATCACCGCCCGCGATGCTCGGAATGGCGGGGAAATCGCTCCCCTCGCCCAAGCGCCACTTGGCGTACGCCTTCTCGTAGACGGCGGGCCAGATCTCATCCGGCTCCTTCGAGCGAGCGAAGTGGGTCGAACCGCCGCCGTCGACGAGGATGCGATCGGTCGTCTCCACGTATTCGATCCCGCTGCTCCCGTGGAAGCCGACTTGATGAGTGAATTGCTCGTTGTCGGCGCCGGTGGCTCGGACCTGATCGGCGATGACGTAGGGCATGCTCCACGCCACCGATGACAGTGCGGCGATGAAGTAGCAGTCACCGACGAACCCCTGGATCGGATCGAAGAACTCGGCTGCCTCGCTGAAGAAGCGGCCGGCGTCCTGCCAGCTGTAGCCGTCAGGGTGATAGCCCGTCTTCACCGGGAAGATGAGGTCGATGAGCTTGGGGTCGAACAGCATCTGCCAGCGGGCATCACGCGCTTCAGAGGTTTCGCCGAGCTCCACTCGAACGCCTGCTCTCAGGGCGAACGCGCTGCGGACCGGAATGTCGGCGAGCCGCGACGCACCCAATCGCTCGGCGAGCTGAGCGAGATTGCGCACACCCTCGAGGTCGACGAGCGTGGTCGTCGTCTCCTTTGCCTTCGAGTGAACTTCGGCCGTCCCCGTACGACGGTGCCGTCCGCCTTGTGGGTCTGGCCGATGTACAGGGGCGAACCGTTCGCGGGATCGAAGAGGTCCGAGTACGGGGTCTGGAAGATGTCCTCGAGCAGGGCCGGTCGGTTGCCGACCGAGTCCCAGTCGATGTGGCGGCGCGCGATCACCTCCGCGAGGGCGTAGGGGCTCGGAACGCCGATGTCCGCGAGCGGAGCCGCGCTCGCTCGTCTTCCGCGTGGGGCGGCCACGATCTTCTGGCCGTCCTGCCGCTTCTCGTCTTGGTCGTGGCCATGTGCTCTCCTTTCAAGAGCTACTGCACCAGGGATCGAAGGCGAAGGCGCACCGTGAGCCGCGGCGTCGCGCCAGACCGGCGCGCGGGCTTGTACGACGGTGACGACTCGCCGCAGCACGTTCGCAACCAACCCTCATGGGCGGTCCTCTCCGCGCTGTCCCTTCGGCGCCATCCTCAACGAGATGACGCCTGTTGTCAACATGGGCGGCGCGAGAGCTTTCGCTCGTTACGCGGGAGTCGGCAGACCCTCGATCGCCCGCAGCGCGCGCTCGATCTCTGCCTCGTCGAGCGCCACGTCCTCGAGCTTCCCGGCGAGGTAATTGTCGTACGCGGCCATGTCGAAATGGCCGTGGCCGGAGAGGTTGAAGAGGATCGTCCGCTGCTCTCCCGCCTCGTCGGCCTGCCGAGCTGCCTCGAGCGCGCCGTGGATCGCGTGCGAGGACTCGGGCGCCGGGATGATCCCCTCGCTGTTCGCGAAGAGGATGGCCGACGCGAACACGTCGCTCTGGAGGTAGGCCTCCGCGCGGATCAGGCCGTCCTGCACGAGCTGCGAGATCAGCGGCGCGACGCCGTGGTAGCGGAGGCCGCCGGCATGGATCGGCGCCGGCACGAAGTCGTGCCCGAGCGTGTGCATCGGGACGAGCGGCGTCAGCTTGCTCGTGTCTCCGAAGTCGTAGGCGAACAGGCCGCGCGTCAGCGTTGGGCACGCGGCGGGCTCGCACGCCAGCACGTCGATCTCGCGGCCGGCGATCTTCTCGCGGATGAACGGGAACGCCAGCCCGGCGAAGTTCGAGCCGCCGCCGACGCAACCGATGACGACGTCGGGGAAGGCGCCGGCCAGCTCCATCTGCGCGATCGCCTCCTGGCCGATGACCGTCTGGTGGAGGAGCACGTGATTGAGCACGCTGCCGAGGGAGTACGAGGTGTCGTCGCGCTGCGCGGCGTCCTCGACGGCCTCGGAGATCGCGATCCCGAGGCTGCCCGGCGTGTCGGGAAACTCTTCGAGGATCGCGCGGCCGCTCTGGGTGTCGCTGGAAGGGCTCGCGACGATCTCCGCGCCCCAGAGCTGAATCATCGAGCGCCGAAACGGCTTCTGCTCGTACGAGATGCGAACCATGTACACCTTGCACTCGAGCCCGATCAGCTTGCAGGCGAAGGCGAGGGCGCTCCCCCACTGACCGGCGCCGGTCTCGGTCGAGAGCCGCGTCCGGCCCTCCTGCTTGTTGTAGTACGCCTGCGCCACCGCGGTGTTCGGCTTGTGGCTGCCCGGCGGACTGACGCCTTCGTACTTGTAGAAGATGCGCGACTTCGTTCCGACCGCCTGCTCGAGCCGGCGCGCCCGGTAGAGCGGCGTCGGACGCCAGAGGCTGTACAGGTCGAGGATCTCCTCGGGAATCGCGATCTCCGCTTCCTCGCTGACCTCCTGCATGATCAGCGCCATCGGAAAGAGGGGCGCGAGGTCGTCCGGCCCGACCGGCTCGCCGGTGCCCGGATGCAGCACGGGCTGCGCCGGGCTCGGCATGTCGGCGGCGACGTTGTACCAGCGCCGAGGGAGCTGCGACTCATCGAGCAGGAACTTCGTCTGCTCCACGCGCCGACAATAGACGGTTCAACGCCGCGCGGGCAAGCGGCGCGCCGTTAGAAGAACGACAGCGGGTCGAGCATGTTCTCGAACACATGCCCGCCTTCGTTCGTCTTCCGGATCTCGATGTGAGCGTGCTCGGGGCCATCGTCCCACTGGCTGATGGCTGCGACCGGCCTGCCGGCGGCAACACTGTCGCCCACGCCCACGTTCGGGACGACGTGTCTGAAGATCCAGACCTTGCGATCGGCCGCCTCTATCTTCACCGTCCCGCCGAAGACTTGACCACTGGTCTTCGTGGACGGCTTGGCTTCGATGATCCTTCCCGCGACGGGCGCGCGCACGACTGCCCCCGCCGGAGCAAACCAGTCGAGCCCGGCATGGTGCTTGACGCCCGTGTTCGTCCGGTGCCCCCTCATCCTCCACGAACTTGAACTCTGAGACTCGCGGTTTGGGCGGCTTGAGCGGGAGCACGATGCCGTCTTGCTGGGCGCAAAGGCTTGCCCCTCCGTTCGCTCAGCGCGCTGGCGGAAGTCCGCAGGGAACGCGATTTCGCCGAAGAGGAGCCCGAGGCCAGGGAGTCCGAGCGTGCTGTTGATCCGGCTCGTTGGATAACCCATCTGCCACTTCCACTCCTCGATGCGGAATGCGGTTTCAAGCCCGAAGTCGCCGTCGAGGGCGTCTCCCTTCAACCCGAGCTTTCGCTGGACCTCCCTGACGTCCTCGCCTTCGAGGTGGGGATTCTTGAGCGCGAGTTGGCGGCGCATGGCTCCTCCCAGGATCCGGTTCGACGTGCCTAAAGTGCCTGCGTGCTTAACTCTGTCGGAAACTCGAGTACAGCTCGATGAAGGCGAGCACCCGACTCCACGCATCGGCGGAGGCGTCCGCGAACTCCTCCTGCTTCCGGTCGAAGAAGCTGTGCGGGGCGCCGTCGTAGATCGACGATCTCGTGCTCGACGCCGGCCGCCGTCGAGCGCCGACTCGAACTCCTCGACCTGTTCGACCGGGATGCCGGCGTCGGCGCCGCCCATCAGCCCGAGGATCGGCGCCCGAGCTCGCCGGCCCGCTCGGTCGGCCCGGGTGAGCCGTCGCTCCCGGACCGGGCCGGCCGTAGAAGCCGATCGCCCCGGCGAGGCCGTGGCCCCCCGCCGCCGCGAGCCAGGAGTGGCGGCCGCCGAAGCAGAACCCGACCGTGAAGACCGCACGCGCTTCCGCGCCTTCGCGCAGCGCACTCGACGCCCGCGGCGGTGTCGGCCTGGACGCCCGCCGGCGTCGTCTGCTCCACGTGCGGCCGGTACTCGAACTCGTCGTCGCGCTTCGACGACGCCGGCAGTGCGCCCGAAGTAGTCGATCGCGATCGCCGCGTGACCCGCGCTCGGCGAACCGGAGCGCGAGCTCCTCGTAGAAGCGGTAGAGGCCGCGGATGTCCGGGAGGATCACGACCCCGGCGCCGCCCGGCTCGTCCGGCGTGGCGGCGAACGCCGCGAGCCGGTTCCCGTCGCGCGCTTCGAGGACGAGCTCGTCGTGCGAGACCGCCGCGCCCGAGATCACGGGGATCGGCGGCAGCGAGTCACGGTCGAAGCACACGGTCGGCTGACTCTACTTCGAGTGCGAGCGCGACTGCGCGTGAGCGCAGTCGTACCCGATCAAAGGTCTAACCGAGGACGACTTCTTCAGCATGAACACCCGCGTGGCGCCGACGACCTTGGTCGCCGGCTTGCCGCGCTCGCGCACCACGAGCCGATAGGACCAGCGCGCGTACGGCCTCAGATCCGCCAGCCGCGCCGAGACGGTGAGGACGTTCGGAGCGAGGAGTACGGGCTTCGTCGAGCGGGTCAGCGTCGTCCGCGGCCCATACTCGAACCACGCCTCGATCTTTGCCCCGAGCGGAGCCTGGACCGAGCCCGAAACGCGCGCCGTCTCGGCGAGCACCGGCCCCGCCGGCGCCGTCGACGCCACGAGCGCTCCCCCGGCCGCGAAGCTCGGACCGACGAAGAGCGAAGTCCTGTCGCGATTGGACTCCGCAGCCATCGAGATCGCGAGCACGTAGCGACTCGCCCTCAGCCGCGTGGCGGGAACGACGAGCCGGCGCTTGAAGTACGCGCGGAGAAGGGTCGAGCGCGCGACCGGCGCGCCGAAACGCGCACGGACGGTGCGGGTCGAACGCAGGGCGAGCGCGACGCCGACTGCCTTCTTGTCGGCTGCGGTGAGGGTCCGCTTCCTGCCGACGTCGACAAGGCCATACGTCGCGATCACATTCTCGCCGGCCGTTGCCTCGATCACGCGCGCGGGCGATCGCCCGAGCTTCGCCGCCGCGCCGACGACTGACGTCCTGTGCTTCCAGTTGGTCGCGCTTCCGGGACAGAACGTGCCGCCCTTCGTGTCTGCAACGGCCTGCGCAATGGCATCGAACGCGGGTCGCCGCGTGCCGTCGGCGCGAAAGGCTCCGCTCTGGAATCCGCCCTCGATCCGACTCGTCGATCCAGTGGAAGAAGTGGAGCGCCTCGATCTGGTGGTCGCAGGCGGCCAGCCGGACGACCGAGCCGTGGAACGCGGCCTGGCCGGCCTCGTCGACGGTCGGGACGTTCTCGACGCCGGTGTACGCGTCAATCTGCTCGGTCGGGACCTGCCAGCCCACCTCGTCCAGCCAGATCGGCAGGCCGGTCTCGACGTGCGGCTGCCTCGTGCCGTTGAAGGCGTCCCACAGCGCCTGCTTGATCCGGTCGAAGTTCGGCATGCCGGCATTCGGCCACTCGTAGCCGACGAACGGCGTGTCGCTGTTCGCGTTGGGGTACGGGTGGAAGCTGAACGCGTCCATGATCGGCTGTCGTCGCCCGCTCGCGCGGTACGCAGCGCCGAGCGCGCGGATGAAGCGGACTGGCGAGGTGGAGACATTCGACGGCGCCCGCGGGTTGTCGTTCCCGCGCGGCGAGAGGCCGACGCCGATCACGTGCTTGCCGGCCGCGTGGATCACGTCGTAGCAGCCCGCGAGCACGGTCAGGAAGGCAGCCGCCGAGGCCTGGCTCCCGTCGGCTTTGAACTGCGGCTGCCAGAAGCGCGGCTGGTTCGGCTCGTTGCCGACGATGAACGCGGCGGCATCCGGGAACGCCCTCGCCGCACGCCCGCAGAAATCGACGAAACCGGCGGGGCCGTTGTCGGCGACCGCGCGTGCCTTGGCCGGATAGAGAGCGAGGACGACCTTCACTCCCTTCTCCTTCGCGGCCGCGATCACGGCCACCAGGTGCTCCTCGTCCGGGATCGCCTCCGGCTGAGCCGGATCCCACCGGACCGAGACGACGCTCTCGGTCAGCCCGATCGTGCTCAACTCGCCGAACATCGTGGCGCCTGCGTCCTGCTGGAACTTGGGGTGATCCTCGTTCACGCCGATCGACGAGCGGCGTGCTCGGCGAGGCGAAGGTCGCGCCGAGCGTGAGTCCGAGCAGGGCGGCAGCGGCTGAGAGGATGAGAGCGATTCGGGTCATTGGCAGGCGGCCCATGGTCGCAGAAGCCTCTGACGATGTGGCTTCCGCAGCTTTACCTTCCTCTTACCGAGGCCTCTCTACGATTCGCGCGATGCGCCGTCTCCTCCTGCCTTTGCTCCTGCTGTCGCTCGTCTTCGCAGGCGAGGCAGGCGCCGCAGAAGTCGTCCTCCCGGACAACGAGGGCCGCTCGATCCGCTTCGACGTCCACGTCGAGGGTGTCGACCCCGAGTGGTACGCAGCGCTCCTGCGCGCCGCGCCGCATCGCGACGAGATCTCGACGGTGCGAGTGGACATCGTCTCCTGGGACGAGCTCCGCTCGACCTGCGGCCGCGATGCAGCCGGCTGCTACTCGCGCAACGTGATGGTCGTCCCGGCCGAGCAGAGCGACGACAACGCGCACACCGTCGTGCACGAGTACGGCCACCATCTCGACCGCTCGACGCCGGTGGCCGGCGCGCGCGAGCCGAACGGCATTGCCCGTCTGGTGGCGGGCGCGCGGCATGGAGCGGCTCGTGCGGGTCAACAGCGTCGCGACCAGCTACGTGCTCGGGTGGGACCGGAGCATCGCCGAGATCTTCGCCGAGGACTACGCGCAGCTCGCTCTCGGCGACGGGAACTACAACATCGGCTGGCTCTCGCCGCCCGACGCGACCGTTCTCGCCGCGCTCAAGTTCGACCTCGGCCTCGGCCCCGAGCCCGAGATCGCGCCGCTGCCGGCGCTCAAGCCGGTCTCGATCCGCCGCCACGGCGCACTCGCGCCGAAGCTCGGCGTCGGCATCCCCTTCAGCCTGCTCGGCCCGGGCCGGCGCGTGACGGCGACGGCGATCTTCACCGGCGCGAAGGAGAAGAGGTCGCGGGCGAGGCTCGAGATCCGCTGCGACGGCAGCCGGGTGGCACTCCGCACGATCGGGACGGGAAAGACGACCGTCTCGATCGACCGGCTCAATCTCGGGCCTGCGGATTGCAGGGCCACGCTCATCAGCACGAGCACGTCCAAGCGGACCTACTCGCTCGTCGTTCGGCTCTCGATTCCCGGCGCCTAGGAGGTTTGGCGGAATGTCGCTCGTCGCCGGGGTGCGATGCTCGTTCCGAGGCAAGGACGCAGGGAGCCCGCGGGCTGGTAGCCCGTGGGCGACTGAGGACGCGGCCTCGGGGCGAGCAGCGCGGCCCGGCGGCTCAGCCGATATTTCGCCAAACCTCCTAGTCAGACCCGCGCCGCCGCGAGCACGTCGCGCGCCGCCTCGAGGTTCGCGCGCCCGGCGCCGTAGGTCTCGATCGCCGCGTCCGTACCACCGGGGATGCCCGTCTCGATCACGACTGCGTCCGGCCGGAGCGTCAACAGCTCCCAGATGATCGCCTGCTGCCACGCGTACCGGAGCGCGTCGCGCGCGACGATCACGAGCGGCCGGTCGCCGGCAGAGGCGAGCACCGCGCCTGGGTCGCGGGTGCTTTCGTCGAGCCGGACGCCGACTGCGCCCGGCCAGAGATCGGCGAGGCCGTGCACGAGCACGCCGGCGGCGATGTTCGCCGTCGGGGACGAGCTCCACGACGATCGGGTCGTGCTCGAGCGACGGGGATCCGTGCACGCGGAGCGCGCGGCGAGCAGCGTCCGCGCCGACCTCGCGGCCCGGGGCCGAGGTCGCATCGCCGGCTGAGGCCCACCGCACGGTGGTCGCCACCCGCGCTGCCGCCTCCTCGAGCCGCTCGAGCGGCAGGCGGCCGGACCGCACCGCGGCCGAAATCGCATCGACGAGCGCGTCGACCGTCTCCTCGTGCAGGTCGTGGCCGACACAGAGCGCATCGACGCCGGCCGCGAGCGCGAGGACCGCGGCCTCCTCGACCCCGACGCCGCCGCTGATCGCCCGCATCTCGAGCGCGTCCGTGACCACGAGCCCCTCGAAGCCCAGCTCCTCGCGCAGGAGCCCGGTCACGATCCGGCGGCTCAGCGTGGCGGGCAGCTCGTCCAGTTCGGGGACGAGCAGGTGCGCGGTCATCACCGCCTGCACGCCTTCGGCGATCGCCGCCCGGAACGGCAGCAGCGCGGTCGCCACGTCGCCACCGACGACCGGGAGGTCGACGTGCGAGTCGACGGCGGTGTCCCCGTGCCCGGGGAAGTGCTTCGCACAGGCCGCGACGCCTTGCCGCTGAGTGCCGCGGACGAAGGCTGCGACGTGACGAGCGACGAGCTCCGGGTCGGCACCGAAGCTGCGCACGCCGATCACCGGGTTGTCCGGGATTCGTGTTCGTGTCCGCGACGGGCGCGAAGTTCAGGTTCATGCCGGCGCGCACGAGCTCGCCCGCGATCGCCGCGGCGATCTCCTCGGTCAGCTCGACATCGTCGACGGCGCCCAGTGCCAGGTTCCCTGGGTAGGAGCTGCCGCGATCCGCTTCGAGCCTGGTCACGTCGCCGCCCTCCTCGTCGATCGCAACGAGAACGTCGCCGGCCTCCCGCAGCCGTGCCGTCAGCGCGGCGAGCTGAGCGGGATCGCCGACGTTGTAGGCGAAGAGCGTGATCCCGCCGAGCCCGTCCTCGAGCCGACGGAGAACCCAGTCCGGGACGTCGTGGCCGGGGAAGCTCGGCAGCAGGCAGCCCGCGGCGAGCCGCTCGACGCTCACGACTTGACCGCCCCCGCGGTGAGGCCGAAGGCGATCCGGCGGTGCACGAGCACGAAGAAGATGACGACCGGCACCGCGGTCAACGTCGCACCCGCCATCAGCGAGCCCCAGTCGGTTCCCCGCAGCGTGGTGAAGTTCGCAAGCCAGATCGTCAGGGTCTGCTTCTCCTGGCTCGAGAGCAGGACGTAGGCGATGATGAACTCGTTCCAGGCCTGGATGAACGCGAAGATCGAGGTCGCAACGAGGCCTGGGGCGACGAGCGGCAGCATGATCCGCACGAAGGCGCCGAAACGGGTCGAGCCGTCGACCATCGCCGCCTCCTCGAGCTCCTTCGGGACACCGGCGACGAAGCCGCGCAGCGTCCAGACGCAGAAAGGAAGAACGAAGGCGATGTAGGTGACGATCGAGGCCGGTGAGCTTGTCGACCTGTTGGACGCGGCTGAGCATGATGTAGAGCGGGATGATCAGCGCGGCGAGCGGCACCATCTGCACCGCGAAGACCATCACCACGAAGCACGCGGGCTCCGCGGAAGCGGAACTTCGCGAGCGCCAGGGCAGCGAGGAACGCGAGCGCGACCGACGCCGCAACGACCGCGCAGACGACGATCAGGCTGTTCTTGACGTTGTCCCAGAAGTACGGCCGCCCGATCGCGTCGCGGAAGTTGACGAGCGTCGGGTCCGGGATCCACTTCGGCGCGTACGAGAGCACGTCGTTGCCGGGCTTGAACGCGGTCGAGACCATCCAGTAGACCGGAAACGTCATCACGAGGAAGACGAGCAGGCCCGTCAGGTTGAGGGCGACGCGCCGGACGATCTTGCGGCGGCTGCGCCGTCGACGCGGAGTGGGTGCGGCGACGATGCTCAATCGATCTCCCCGATTCGCACCATCTGGCGGATGTAGAAGAAGGTGACGGTCAGCATCACGAGCACCGTCACGACCGCGATCGCCGAGCCGAGCCCGTAGTTCGAGACGCTGAAGGACGTCACGAACGAGTAGATGTTCATCACGAAGTACTCCGACTCCGGCCGCGCGTTCCGGATGATCCAGATCTGGGTGAAGACCTGGAAGTTCCAGATCACCGAGAGGCTCGTGAGGATCACGAAGATCGGCTTCAGGATCGGCAGCGTGATGTCGCGGAAGATCCGGAACGCGTTCGAGCCGTCGATCGAAGCCGCCTCCACCAGCTCGCGCGGCACCTGCGTCAGGCCGGCGTAGACGGTGATCGCGACGAACGGGATCGCGCCCCACACGACGATCGCGGCAATCACCGCAAACCCTTCCCACGGGTTGACGAACCAATCGTGATGGTCGAAGTAGCTGAGTCCGAGATGCGCCAGCACCCAGTTCGCGACGCCGAACTCGTAGTCGACCATCCAGGTCCAGATGTTCACGGCGACGAGCGGCGGCATCGACCAGACGAGGACGAGGCCGGTCGTGATCAACAGGCGCATCAAGCTCCCGAGCTGCGCAAGGAGGAGTGCGATCAGCGTCCCGAGCACCATCGTCGAGCCGACGGTGAAGGCGGTGAACCCGACCGTCCGCACGAGCACGGTCCAGAACTGACGGTCGTGAAAGATCTGGGAGTAGTTGTCGACGCCGATCCACTGGCCCTTGTGCGCGATCAGCTCGAAGAGGCCGTACTTCTGGAACGAGAGCGCGACGAGCTGGTAGAGCGGGTACCCGAGCACGGCGACGATCACGAGCAGCGCCGGCGCGAGCATGACGTACGGCGCGAGCGCCCGCCCCGGCCGGACGCGGGCCCGACGACGAGCCGGCCTTGCGGCCGGCTCGATCGTGGGGAGGGCAGACTCGGTGCTCACGTCCGGGGACGAGAGCTTACGAGGCGTTCAGGATCTGCGTGATGCGTGCGCTCGCCGCCTTCGCGAGCTCCTGCGTCTTGCCGGGGTTTCGGAGGATGCCGGTGAGCATGCTCTGGAGGACGTTCGCGCTCTCGACGTTCGCCCAGTTGGGCGTCGCCGGCACGAACCAACTCGCCTTCGCGGCCTCCGCGAACGGGGCGAGCGTCGGCTTGGAGGCGTTGATCCTGGCGAGCGTCGTCGTGTTCGGGATCACGCCGCCCTTGACGGCCATCGTGGTCATGTTGCTCGAGCTCGTGAAGGCGGCGATCCAGTCGGCCGCAAGCGCCTTCTCCTTGCTCGTCACGGGGATGCCGAGCACCGAGCCGCCGAGGAAGGTCGGCATGAACTGCCCCTTCGTGTGGCTCGGCATCGGGTAGGCCCCGATCTTGCCGGTCAGGCCGGGATTGCCGACCTTGGTGTCGAGGGCGTACGGCCATTCCCAGCCGTTCCCGACGAACGAACCGACCTTGCCCTTGGCGAAGACGAGTGCCTGCTGCGGATGCGCCTCGTCGCCGCTCTTGTTCGCGCGCGAGAGCTTGAGGGCCGTCGTCCGCCAGGCGGCGAGACCCTGGAGCGCCTGCGGCGAGTCGAGCGTGCCGACCCACTTGCCGCCCTTCGTCTTGGCGATCTGGCCGCCGAAGTCGTAGACGAAGGACATCGCGGCGTACCAGTAGCGGCCGGGGAAGTAGACCGCGGAGTACGTCGGATCCTTCTTGCCGCCGTACTTCGCCATCAGCTTCTGGCCGGCGGCCTGGAACTCCGCCAGCGACTTCGGGGTGCCTGTGATCCCCGCCGCCTTGTACTGGTCGGTCCGGTAGATGACGCCGCGAGCTCCCGCGTAGTACGGAACGGCGAACGTCTTGCCGTTGTACGTACCCGCCTTGGCGAGCCCGGACAGCCAGCTGCCGGAGTTCGGGATAGTCCGCCTTGTTGAGCGGTGCGAGCGCGCCGGCCGCCGTGTACTTCGGCGTGTCGGTGTTGCCGAACTCGATCACGTCGGGCGCGTTGCCAGCGCCGAGCGTCGCTTCGAACTTTGTCTTGTAGTCGCCCCAGGTCTGGTACTGCACCTTGACGTTCACGCCCGGGTGCTTCTGCCCGAAGGCCTGGTTCGCCGCGGCGACCGCCTCGGGCCAGTTGCTCTGGGCGTCGCCCATCAGCCAGACGGTGATGTCGCTGGCCTGACGCGCCTGCGGCTCAGCGATTCTCGCGCCGGTCGCCGACGCCATCGCAAGCGAGACCAGCACGACGAGCCCCGCCGCTGCTGTAAGTCGTACTTTCATTGCGACCCTCCTAGGAGTCGAACGCCGGATTGGTCTGTACCAATTCGTCACAGCAGGAGGCTCGCACACCGGACCGGCAAAGTCAAGATCTGGTTGCGATGCCGCAAATCAGCCGAAATCGGCCGTCTTCATGCTTCAAAGTGGTATTGACCGGTGTAGCTCCAGCAGGAGCTAGAGGGCTAGCGTGATCTTGCTCAGGCCGCTCGGACTATCGGGGTCGAGGCCCCGTGCCTGGGCGAGGGCCCACGCGAGCAGCTGACCCGGCGCAACCGAGAGCAACGGCGTCAGGATCGGCAGCGGCGGCGCCGGCACCGGCAGGTAGTGCTCGGCACCGGCGATCTCGTGCGCGCCGGTGCCACTGGCGATCAGCATTGCGCCGGCTGCACGCGCCCGGGCCGCCGCCTCACGCACGGCGGGCAGAGCCTCGTCCGCCGACGCGATCGTCCAGACCGGGAACAGGCCGTCGATCGCCGCCACCGGCCCGTGCACCAGATCGGTCGCCGTCAAGGGCTCGGCCGCGACCCGGCAGGTCTCGAGGAGCTTCAGCGAGATCTCGCGCGCGGTGGCGAACTCCGTGCCACGCCCGATCACGAACATGCGGCCGACGAAGGCGAGCGAGACGGCAAGCTCGGAGACGCGCCGCTCGAGCGTGGGCAGCAGCTCTTCGAGCAGGTCGGCGGTGCGCCGGATGCCTTCCACGAGCTCGGGCCCGCGACCGGCCGCGTATCCCGCGAGCAGCGCGAGCGCGGCGATCTGGTTCGTGTAGGTCTTGGTCGCGGCGATCGCGCGCTCGGGTCCGGCAGCGAGCGGCAAGGCGACGTCGGCCGCAGTTGCGAGCGAGGACTCGGGCTCGTTCGTGATCCCGATCGTGAACGCGCCTCGAGACCGCGCGCGCTCGATGTACTCGAGCACGTCCGGCGTCTGACCGGACTGCGAGAGCCCGAGTACCGAGGAACCGTGAAGGTCGACCGTCGCGCCGTAGTAGACGGAGAGTGAGATCGAGTCGCGCATCGCCGTCCACGCCGGCAGGAGCCCAAAGGCGTAGACGCCGTACGACGCCGCGTTGTCCGAAGAGCCGTGCCCGACCATCCGCACGAGGTCGAGGCCACGACTCGTGGCCTCCTCGGCTACTGCTGCGTACTCGCCCGCGTGCTCCAGCAGCCGTCGGAGCGCGGCCGGCTGCTCATGGATCTCGGCCAGCAGCTTCGCGCCGGGTACCGCAGGCGGATCCGATGCCGGTGCGGCACTCACGACGGCTTACGGGGCAGGAATACCGGCGCCGCGGACGACCGGTCGCGCCGGCTCAGCTCGGTGACGAGCCGGTAGCGATCGCCGCGATAGATCGAACGCACGAACTCGACGATAGTCCCCGACTCGGACCGCGTCGTGCGCTCGAACTGGAAAGCGGGCGAGTGGAGCGGGACGCCGAGGATCTCGGACTCCTCCTCGTTCGTCACCGTGGGCTCGATCGTCTGGATGCCGCCGACGATCTCGATCCCGTAGCGGTTGGTGAGCAGGTCGTAGAACGACGTCTCGTCGAAGTCCTGGCGGGTCAAGCCGGGGACGAGCGGCTCCGGGACGTGCAGCGTCTCGATCGCCATCGTCTCGTCGTCCGCAAGCCGCAGGCGAGTGGCGACGACGATCCGCTCGGAGGGCGAGACGTGGAGGCAGCGCCCGAGGTACGCGCCCGCGTGCTTGACCTCGAGCGAGAGCGTCTTGCTCGCCGGCCGCATCCCGCGCTTGCGCATCTCCTCGCTGAAGGAGGACATCGTCAGCTCCTGCGCGATCTTCGGCTCGCTGACGAAGGTGCCGCTTCCGCGCCGGCGCACGAGATAGCCCTCACGCGCCAGCTCGTCGATCGCAGCGCGGACCGTCAGGCGCGAGACGCCGAAGTCGTGGCTCAGCTGCCGTTCAGAGGGGATGGCGTGTCCGACGCCGACGCTCTCGATCAGGTCGAACACCTGGTCGCGCGTCTGGCTCTGCTTCGTGATCCGCTGCGAGGTGATCGACACGGTGGTTCGCATCGTAACCCCTCGGCGCTCAAGTGGTCAATACCAATCCATTGTGCTCGCGGCTCACCGGTATTACACTCCGCGGGCATGAGAGCGCCCGAGCCCGTCACCGAGCAGCGCGAGGCACTGCACGCCGATATCGACCTGCTCTCGACGATCGAGCTCGTCGAGCTGGTCAACGACGAGGACGCACGTGTTGCTCCCGCCGTGCGCGAGGCCGCTCCCGCACTCGCCGCTGCAATCGAGGCGATCGTCGAGCGAGTCGTCGGCGGCGGCCGCCTGGTCTACATCGGCGCCGGCACGTCCGGCCGGCTCGCGCTCGTCGACGCGGCCGAGTGCGGGCCGACGTTCGGCCTGGCCGACGGCCGGATCCTGGCGATCGTCGCCGGCGGCGCGAACGCCCACGCGGTGGCGCAGGAGGCGGCAGAGGACGACGGCCTGGAAGGTGCCAAGGACATCGCCGCCGCCCGGGTCGGCCCGTCGGACGCGGTCGTCGCGCTCTCGGCGAGCGGCAGCACGCCCTACGCGCTCGGCGCCGCCCGCGCGGCGTCCGAGGCCGGTGCGCTGACGGTCGCCGTCGTGTGCGCCCGCGACTCCATGCTCGGCCGTCTGGCCGACCACGAGGTCGTCGCGGTGACCGGGCCCGAGGTGATCGCGGGCTCGACCCGGATGAAGGCCGGGACGGCGCAGAAGCTCATTCTGAACACGATCTCGACCGTCACGATGGTCCGGCTCGGCCGGACGTTCGGGAACCTGATGGTCGACGTCGTCGCCAGCAACGCGAAGCTGCGGGCACGCGCCCGCCGCGTTGTCGAGCTCGCGACCGACGCCTCCGATGCGGAAGCCGACGCGGCGCTGGTGGCGGCCGGCGGCGACGCGAAGGTCGCGATCCTCTCCCTGCTGACCAGGTCCTCGGTCGACGAGGCTCGCCGTCAGCTCGCCGAGGCCGACGGATCGATCCGCCGCGCACTGGAGCCGAACGCATGAGACTGGGCGTCGAGGCAGCGGTGGTGGACGGCGTGCTGCTGCGCGGAGACGTCGAGATCGCGGACGGACGGATCGCGGCCGTCGGCGTGAACGGCGGCGGCGGCAGCGGAATCGCGATCCCCGGCCTCGTCGACCTGCAGGTGAACGGCTTCGCCGGCGTGGACTTCGCCAGCGCCGACGCCGCCGGCTACCGCCGCGCGGGCGAGGCGCTGCTGGAGCACGGCGTGACCTCCTTCCAGCCGACGATGATCACGGCTCCCGAGGAGCACCTGGTGGCAGCGCTCGCCGAGGTCCCGCGCGAGCCGATCGGGCCGCGTGTGATCGGCGCCCATCTCGAAGGGCCGTTCCTCTCGCCGCTCCGCCTCGGCGCCCATCCGGTCGACCGCCCGCCGCGACCCGGACGCCGCCCTCCTGGAGCGCCTGCTGGCCGCAGGGCCGGTCTCGGAGATGACGCTGGCGCCCGAGCTCGACGGAGCGCTCGAGCTGATCGACCTCCTGCACGCCCGCGGAGTCGTCGCGTCGTGCGGCCACTCCGACGCGACGGCGGAGCAGGCCGCCCTTGCCTTCGACCGCGGCGCCGCGACGGTGACGCACCTCTTCAACGCGATGCGCCCGCTCGGGCACCGCGACCCGGGCATCGCCGGTGCTGCGCTGGCGCGCGACGACGTGATCGTGCAGGTGATTCTCGACGGCCACCACATCGCCGAGGAAACGGCGCGCGTCGTGTGGCGCGCGGCCGGAGGCCGGGTCGCGCTCGTCTCGGACGCCATCGCGGCGGCGGGTGTCGGCGACGGCAACTATCGGCTCGGCGACGTGGACGTCGAGGTGCGGGACGGCGTTGCACGTCGCGAGGACGGCGTGCTCGCCGGCAGCGCGCTGGCGCTGATCGAGGCCGTGCGCCGGCTGCACGCGCTCGACGTCCCGCTCGCAGACGCGGTCGGCGCCGCGACGGCGGTGCCGGCAAGGATCGCCCGCCGCCCCGATCTCGGCTCTCTCCGCCCGGGCGCCGATGCCGACATCGTCGTGCTCGACGACGCGCTGGAGATCCGCACCGTCTTCGTCGGCGGCGAGGCTCTGGTGGCCGTCGTAGATGGCTGAGATCCTGGTCGAGCGGCTGACGAAGGAGTTCTCCGGCCGCGTCCTCGCGGTCGACGACGTCACGCTGAAGATCGAGGACGGCGAGTTCATGGTGCTCGTCGGCCCGTCGGGCTGCGGCAAGTCGACGCTCCTGCGCACGATCGCCGGCCTCGAGGAGGCGACCGCCGGGACGATCTGGATCGGCGGGCGCGACGTCACCGACCTGCCGCCGCGCGAGCACGACGTGGCGATGGTCTTCCAGAGCTACGCGCTCTACCCGCACATGACCGTCCGCCAGAACCTCGGCTACGGGCTCAAGGTGCGCAAGACGTCCAAGGACGAGATCTCGAAGCGGGTCGAGCGGGTAGCGCGGCTGCTGCGGCTCGAGGAGCTGCTCGACCGGCGACCGGCTGCGCTCTCCGGCGGCCAGCGCCAGCGGGTCGCGATGGGCAGGGCAATCGTGAGGGAGCCGCTCGCGTTCCTGATGGACGAGCCGCTCTCGAACCTCGACGCGAAGCTCCGCGTCAGCATGCGCGCCGAGCTTGCGAGCCTGCACGCGCGGCTCGGCGCGACGACGGTCTACGTCACGCACGACCAGGTCGAGGCGATGACGCTCGGGCAGCGCGTGGCCGTGATGCGGGACGGCAAGATCCAGCAGGTCGACACGCCGCAGGTGCTCTACCGCGACCCGGTCAACCTCTTCGTTGCCGCGTTCATCGGCTCGCCGGCGATGAATCTCGTCGAGGCGAAGCTCGACCGCGACGGAGTGGAGTTCGGCGGCCACCGGATCCCGCTCCAGCCCGGGCAGCGGCCCGAGACGACGGGAGCTGTCGTGCTGGGCATCAGGCCGGAGAGCTTCGAGGACGCCGCCTTTGCCGACGCCTCTCTGCCCCAGCTCGACGCCGAGATCGCCGTGCGTCGAGGACCTCGGCTCCGATGCGCACGTGATCTTCCCGGTCGACGCACCGCGGATCGAAGCCGAGGAGCTCCGTCCCGCCGACGAGGAGGAGGCGCTGATCGCGGGCGACGGCTCGGTCTTCACGGCCCGGGTCGACGCGCGCACCGCTGCGCGGGTCGGCGAGCCGCTCCGCCTGTCGGTCGATCCGGCCGGCTTCTACTGGTTCGACAAGGAGAACGGCGCCAGCCTGCGCCGCCGCGCGGCCGCCGCCGCGGACGAGCTCGTTCTTCGCTAGCTCAGACGCCGCCCGAGCGTTGTCGCCAGCAGCGTCAGCGGGAACGAGATCAGGAAGAAGATCACCATCACCCCGCCGAAGATCTCGAAGGCGTGGATCTCGCCGAGCCCGATCGGAGGAATCGCGGTCAGCCGCTCGTTCTGGCGCTCAGCCGCCTCGAGCAGCTCGAGGCCTCCGATCACCTGCGCGAGCGTCGAGTTCTGGATGATGTTCACCAGCAGGCTCACGAGCGGCGGCAGCAGCCGCCGCCGCGCCTGCGGCAGGATCACGTGCGCGTGGCGCCCGAGCCAGCCGAAGCCGAGCGCCGCTGCCGCCTCGTGCTGCTCGCGCGGGATCGACTGGACGGCGCCGCGCGTCGCCTCGGCGACCTGCGCGCTCCCCCAGAGCACGAGCGCGATCGTCGCGGACATCAGCGCCCCGAGCTCCGTCCCCGGGAACAGGGACGGGCAGGCCGATGTAGATCATGAAGACCGTGACGAGAATCGGCAGGCCACGCCAGATCTCGATGTAGAGCCGGATCAGCGTTCGCAGGGGCCAGAACCGGATCGTGATCAGCGTCCCGAGCGTCACCCCGATCACGATGCTGCCGAAACCGCGCCGGCGGAGACCTTCAGGGTCCCGGGCAGGCCCTCGAAGATGATGTAGTGGGCAACGGGCTCGACCCAGTCGGGGAGGCTCATCGCAAGTCCTCCGGCAACGCGAGCCGACGCCTCGAGATAGCGGATCAGCGCCGACAGCGTCCACACGAGCGCCAGATACGTGATCGCAAGCACGGTCAGCGCTTCCTTGGTCTCGAGTGTGAGGTTGCTGATGTTGAGCGCCGTCGTCGTCAGCTCGGCGTAGCCGATCACGTACATCAGCGAGGTGTTCTTGAGCACGGAGACGTAGGTGTTGATCGACGAGGGCAGCGCGATCCGTCCGCCGATCGGCAGCGTCACGTTCAGGAAGGTCCCGACGCCCGCGGAAGCCGAGCGCCGCGCTGGCCTCGCGGTAGCGGTGCGGCACCGCTTCGAAGCCGGCCCGGAAGTTCTCGCTGTTGAAGGCGCCGCCCCAGATCATCACCGAGAGCCAGGCGACCGTGAACTGGTCGAACACGATCCCGAACTGCGGCAGCGCGTAGAAGATCATGAAGATCTGGACGAGGATCGGGGTGTTGCGGACTCATCTCGACGTAGACCGCGGTCACCTGGCTGACGACGGGGATCCGGTGCGCGCGGGCGGCGCCGAGCACGACGCCGATCACGAAGGCGCCCGCGATCGCGATCGCCGAGACCTTGAGCGTGTTGACCAGCCCCTCGAGGAGCTCCTCGTAGTTCTCGGAGACGAACGCCCAGAGATCGTAGGTCGCGAGGATCAACGGCACGACGAGGGAGCGGCCGCTGCGTGCGCGGCCGCTTCCCTGTCGTCGCGATGGTGCTGCCGCCTGCTGCTAGCAAACGGTGTCCGCGCTCGGTGCGCCCGGCGGCGCGTACCCGAACGTGTTGTTCGGCCGCAGGATGTTCTTCGAGAAGCCGGCCACGAACCGCGGCCCGGCACGTTGTTGCGGAGGATCGACATGAACGTGGTCCTTCTTCCGCATCAGCTCGAGCCGCGAGTCGACCCACCGCTTCAGCGCGACGTTCCCCTGCTTGATCCCGATCCCGTACGGGAGCGCGAGGAACGTGTCGTTGGTCAGCTTCGCCGACTGGTCGGCTGCGGCGACGCCGACCAGCGACGGTGTCGTCCCACATCAGCGCGTCCGCCCGGCCCTGGTTGAAGGCGAGCAGCGCGTTCGTGAAGCTGTCCGTCACCGTGACCTCGGTGCTCGTGTAGCAGCGCTTCAGCCAGCGGTCGTAGATCGAGCCGCTCGTCGTCGCGACCTTCTTGCCGGCGAGGTTCGCTCAGCGACTGCACCGGCGAGTCGTTCTTCACGAGCAGCCGGCCGGTCGCCTTGTAGTAGGCGCGCGAGAAGTCGATCCGCGTGTCGCGGTCGGCCGTGTAGGTGAAGGTCGAGATGACGAGGTCGACGCGGTCCGGCCGTGAGGAGCGGCTCGCGGGCCGGCGGTCGGTGCGCAGACGTACGAGACGCGACTCTCGCGGCCGAACGCGTAGCGGGCGAACCACTTCGCGATCTCGACGTCGAAGCCCGCGTTCTTGCCCTGCACGTTGATGTAGCCGAACGGCGGGGCGTCGCACTTGACCCCGACGATGAACCGCTGCCGTTGACTTGATGTTCGCCGGCAGCTTCGGCAGCGGCGCGGGCGCCTCGGCGCTTGCCGACGCCCGTCGTGGCAGCGGGCTGGGCGGAGCCGATCGTCGCGGCGAAGACCGCGAACGACGGCGACCCCCGCCGTGGCCAGGAGAATCCTCTTCATGCACTTGCTCCTTCCTCGTCGGTGACTGACAACTCGTTCGAGTGATCCTGCGAGCTGGAGCGAGCGGCGCAGGAACCGCCGCGTCCGCTCCTCGCGAGGCCGGTCCAGCACGTCGGCGGGGACTCCCTCCTCGACGATCCGGCCCTCGTCCATGAAGACGAGCCGGTCGCCGACCTCGCGTGCGAACTGCATCTCGTGGGTGACGACGAGCATCGTCATCCCGTCCCGCGCGAGGTCGCGCATCGACGATCAGCACCTCGCCGACGAGCTCCGGATCGAGCGCGGAGGTGACCTCGTCGAAGAGCATCACGTGCGGCTCCATCATCAGCGCGCGGGCGATCGCGACCCGCTGCTGCTGGCCGCCGGAGAGCTGATGCGGATGCTGCCCGGCCTTCTCGGAGAGCCCGACGCGCGCCAGCAGCTCGCGCGCGCGCTGCTCGGCCTCGGCGCGGGGGCGGTGGCGGATCCGGCGCGCCGCGAGCGTCAGGTTGTCCATCACGGTCAGGTGCGGGAAGAGGTTGAACTGCTGGAACACCATCCCGATCCGCTGGCGCACGGCCGAGACGTCCGTGCCCTTGCGGGTGATCTCCTCGCCCTCGAAGAAGATCCGCCCGGCGTTCAGCGGCTCGAGCAGGTTGACGCAGCGCAGGAGCGTGCTCTTGCCGCTTCCGCTCGGGCCGATGATCGTCAGCACCTCGCCGCTCGCGACCTCGAGGTCGATCCCGTCGCAGGACCTCGTTGTCGCCGAAGCTCTTGTGGACGCCCTCGAGCCGGACGACGGGATCCGTCGTCGCGGCAGTGCCCGGCTGCTCGGCGAGGGTCCCCGTTACCACTTGAGCACAAGCCTATAGACGGCTTCGGACCGGGGTCGAGGGCAAGTCACGGTCTCCCCCATCCGAGGGAGGCCGAGAGCCGGAAACACGCGATGATCGAAGAGGAGCCCGCGGCGCGGGCCGTGGCCCTGCGAACGCTCTGATATGGACGAACCCGCACGCCTTTCCCCCAGCAATGGCGAGCCGCGTATTCGGCTCGTCTCGGGCACCCCCGCCGCGACCCCGTCCGTCGACTCCTACCGCCGCCTCGCGGACGTCTTCCACGACCTTCTCTCGGAGCAGAGCCTCGACTCGCTGCTCGTCCGGATCGCGGACACGCTCGACGAGATCGTCCCGTACGAGGCGCTGCACATCTACGAGGCCGACGAGCCGAAGCGCGAGCTGGTGCCGGCGCTCGTGCGCAGCGAGTGGTCACAGGAGATCTACGACGACGTCTTCCCCTTCGGCGTCGGCATCACCGGCTGGGCGGTCGAGCACCGCGAGCCCGTGCTCTCGAACCAGGCGCACCTCGATCCGCGCGTCGAGTTCGTGCCCGGGACCCCGCTCGAGCCGGAAGCGCTGATCGTCGTGCCGCTGATCGCGCGCGGCGCGCTCAAGGGCACGCTCAACGTCTACCGGATCGGCGAGGACGCCTTCTTCACCCAGGAGGAGTTCGAGCTGGCGAAGCGCCTCGGCGACGCAGCCGCGCTCGCGCTCGACAACGCGCACATCCGCGCGCGGCTCGAGCGCGAGGCGCAGACCGACTCGCTCACCGGCCTCTACAACCACCGCTACTTCCACGAGCGCCTCCGCCGCGAGCTGACCCGGGCGGCGAGCGAGCACGAGAACGTCGCGCTCGTGATGCTGGACATCGACGACTTCAAGAAGGTGAACGACGTCTTCGGCCACGCGGTCGGCGACGAGGTGCTGGCCGAGCTCGCCGACCATCTGCGCGCCACCGTCCGGACCAGCGACGTCGTCTGCCGGATCGGCGGCGAGGAGTTCGCCGTGATCCTCCCCGGCAGCCACGAGGAGCAGGCCGTCGCGCTCGCGACCCGCCTCGTGACGCGGCTGGACGCGGTCGCTCGCGACCTCGCGGGCAAGATCTCCGTCTCGATCGGCATCGCCCAGGGGCCGCAACACGCCGCGAACCCGCGCGAGCTCGTCGCCTGCGCCGAGGCCGCGATGATGACCGCGAAGGCGCGCGGCAAGAACCAGGTCGTCTTCTTCGACGACTCGGCGACCGAGCGGCCCGAGGCCGACGAGAGCCGCGAGGACGTCCGCTCGATCGCGCACCTGAAGATGCTCCAGACGCTCGCGGGCAAGCTCAACCGCTCGACCGACGTGCGCGAGATCGGCATGGCGATCGCGAACGAGCTCCGCCAGCTGATCGACTACCACAACTGCCGCATCTTCGTCCGCGACGGCGAGGAGCTGCAGCCGATCGCGTTCCAGGGCGAGCTGACCGCTCCGGACCGCACCGTGGCCGACGTCTTCCGCACCCGGGTCGGCGAGGGCTTCACCGGCCGGGTCGTCGAGACCGGCGAGTCGCTGCTCCTCGACGACGCCTCGACCTGCGAGTTCGCGATCAAGATCGAGGGCACCGCGCAGATCGAGGAGTCGATCATCGCCGTGCCGATGCACTACGGCGCCCGCGTGATCGGCGTCATCGTCGTCTCGAAGCTCGGCCTGAATCAGTTCGACACCGACGACCTGCGGCTGCTCGAGGTGCTCGCCGGCCACACCGCGGCCGCGCGTCGAGAACGCCAGGCTCTACGAGGCCCAGCGGCGCGAGGCCGAGAGCGCCAAGGCCCTGCTCGAGTTCGGCCGCGACCTTGCCGCCGCCGAAGGCCTCGAGCAAGTGCTCGAGCGGATCGTCGAGGGCGCCGCAGCAGCTGATGGGCGCGCCACACGCCTCGCTCTGGCTCCAGGATTCGGCCGCCGGCGACGTCGTCGGCCAGGCAGCGCACGGCTACGAGCGCGGGGCACCGGTCGTCGGCCGCCGCTTCGCGGCGGAGGCGATGCAACCGTTCCTCGCCCGAACGGAGCCCTACGTGATCTGCCCCGGAGGAGTACGCGGCGCTCAGCGACCCACCGGCCGGAGGGCTCGGGCTCGTACGTCGTCGCGCCGTTCACCCTCGAGGGACGCTGGGGTGCGATCGCGGTTGCCTTCGCTCTCGACGCTGAGTACGGCGACCGCGAGCTGGAGCTGCTCGGCGGTCTCGCCCATCAGGCAAAGCTCGCGATCGCGAACGCGTCCAGCTTCGCGGGCCTCGAGCGCACGTTCCTCTCGACCGTCGAGGCGCTCGCGAACGCGCTCGAGGCGCGAGACGAGTACACCTCGTCGCACGCGCGCTGGATCACCGACATGGCGATCCGCGTCGGCAGTGAGCTGGGCCTCGACGGCGACACGCTGAAGCGGCTCGAGCTCGGCGCGCTCTTCCACGACATCGGCAAGATCGGCATCCCGAACTCGGTGCTGCTGAAGCCGGGCCCGCTGACCGAGGAGGAGCGCCTCCTGATCGAGACGCACCCGGAGCTCGGTGAAAGGATCATCGCCCCGATCGACCAGCTCCAGGATGTCTGCGGGATCGTTCGCGCCTGTCACGAGCGCTGGGACGGCCAGGGCTATCCGGACCGGAAGGCCGGCGAGGAGATCCCGCTCGAAGCGCGGATCATCTTCGCGTGCGATGCCTTCCACGCGATGACCACCGACCGGCCGTACCGCCGGGCGCTGCCTGCGGACGAGGCACGGCGCCGGCTGGAGCAGAACGCCGGCTCGCAGTTCGACCCGCAGGTCGTCGAGGTCTGCCTGCGCGTGCTCGACGCGCCGCCGAACTAGCCAATACGGCGCTGCGGCCAGGCGCAGAACGTGTGAGCGTCCGCGACGACGTCGGTTCCAGGTGCCGCTCGGCAGCCGAAACGCCGAGAGGTCGCCTCGCACCGCGACGGCGACGAGCACCTCGCCGCCTCGCAGGAACGCGCACACGTCCCCGCCTGCCGCGACGGGCTCGTACGTCGAGGCGAATGCCGCCGGCCGGCGCTCGCGGAGGGCGAGGGCGCGGCTGATCAGGTCGAGCTTCGCCGGCGGCTCGCGCCGAAGCGAGCAGCCGGCGACGTAGCTCCCAGTCCACCGGGCCGGCGATTGTCCGGGTCGACGAGAGCGAGGAAGCGCAGCTCGTCACCCTGGTAGATGTCCGGCACGCCCGGCGAGGTGAGCTTGAGGAGCGTCAGCGCGAGTGACGCGCGGTCGCCGTGCTCCGCAAGCCGCTGTGCGTAGGCGCCGAGCTCCACGTCGTCGAGCAGGCCGGCCGCGAAGCGCTTCGCCCCTTCCTCCCACTCGTGATCCTGGTCGATCCAGTTCGTGTTCACCTTCGCCTCGCGCAGCGCCTTCTCCAGGTAGAGGCCGAGCCGACAGCCTCGCAGCGGCCAGGCACCGACGACGGTCTGGAGGATCAGGTACGCCTCGTTCGGGTCGCGCCAACCTGCGATCCGCTGGCGCACCAGCGCTCCCAGCCGGCGGGATCGGAGGCGATGCAGGCGAGGCGCGCGCGGACGTCTGCCGCTTCGCTTCGTGTCGTGGGTCGTCGTCGCGAGCAGGCCGCCGGGCGGGCGCGCGAGATTCGCCTCGTGGAAGCCGTCGACCGAGAGCGAGAAGCGGCCGGGGTCGCCGCCCACCTCGTTCAGCGCGACGAAGCGGTTCCAGCGGTAGAAGGCTGTGTCCTCGACGCCCTTGGCGTGCACGGGCGGCGTCGTCTGCTGGAGCCGGACGACGAACGCATCGTGCCCGCGTTCCTCGAGCAGGAGGATCCTCGCCAGCTCCTCGGGCAGGCGCGCGTCCTCGATCGCCGCGCGGTCGTCCTCGGTGACGAGCCCCGCGTCCGGCTCGACGTAGGTGCGATAGACGTGGAAGGCGGCGAGCGCCGCCGCGACGTCGGCTTCGAAGGGCAGCTTGGCGGCGAGCTGCGCCGCCTCCTTCGTCGAAGGTCGTCCGCGCCTGCTCGAGCTTCGCCTCGGCCGCAACCTGGGCGAACGGCCGCCGCTCGCCCGTCAGCTCCTCGTAGAGCCGCGTCAGAGGCTCCTCGCCGGCCGGGTCGACGAAGAGCGCGGTGACGTCGTTCAGGAACTCGTAGCCGGTCGTCCCTTCCACCGGCCACTCAGGGCGCAGCCGCTCGCCCGGCTCGAGGATCTTCTCGACCCAGGCTCGCTCGATCCCGGTCTCGCGCAGCCGCTCGAGGTAGCGGCGCGGGTTCGCGAGCCCGTCGGGGTGATCGATCGCGCACGCCGTCGATCAGACCCGCCTGCGCGAGCCCGACGACCTTCGCGTGCGTCACCTCCCAGACCTCGGGATCCTCCATCCGCACGCCCGCGAGCTCGCCGACGTCGAAGAAACGGCGGTGCAGGCCGGTGCGCCAGTCGAGGTCGAAGAACTTCGCGCGCCAGAGCGGGTCGCGCCAGAACGGGTTCTCGTCGCCCGCCGCCATGTGGTTCGGGACGATGTCCAGGACGACGCCCAGACCCCCGCCGAGCAGAGCGCGCGGAACTCGTCCTCGCCGCCGAGATCCTCGGAGATCGCGGTCGGATCGACGACGTCGTACCCGTGCGTCGAGCCGGATCGCGCCTGGAGCGACGGCGAGAGGTAGAGGTGCGAGACGCCGAGCTCGCGCAGGTACGGCACCAGCTCCCTCGCCTCGCGGAAACCGAGCCCCGGCCCCAGCTGGAGCCGGTAGGTCGCGCGCAGCGTCGCACTAACCGACCCGGCGGAGGACGACGAGCGAGCGGCCCTCCACCGGCACGACGCCACGGGCCGGGATGCACCTCCGAGCCGGGCTCCTTCTCGGGCTCGGCCGTTGAGAGCTCGTGCGTCCAGCGGCGGCCGAACGAGACGGCCGGGAGCGTGAACACGATCGCCCCTTCCCAGGCGTTGAACAGGATCAGGAACGTGTCGTCGATCACCGGCGCACCCTGGGCGCTGTGGGTCGGGATCTCGGAGCCGTTGAGAAAGACGCCGAGCGTGAGCGCGTTGCCGTCGCGCCAGTTGCGCTGGGTCATCTTCCGGCCGTCGGCCCGGAACCACCACACATCCGGCGCGCCGGAGCCCATCCGCTCCTGGCCGCTGAGGAAGTCGGCGCGATGGAAGACGGGGTGCTTCGACGCGGAGCTCGATCAGCCGCCTGGTGAAGGCGAGCATCCGCTCCGCGCGGCCGTCGAGCCGCCAGTCGATCCACGAGATCTCGTTGTCCTGGCAGTACGCGTTGTTGTTGCCCTGCTGCGTCCGCGCGATCTCGTCGCCGCCGAGCAGCATCGGCACGCCCTGCGAGAGGAAGAGCGTCGCCAGGAAGTTGCGCATCTGCCGCTCGCGGAGGGCGTTGATCTCGGGGTCGTCCGTCTCGCCCTCGACGCCGTGGTTCCAGCTCCGGTTGTGGTTGTCGCCGTCCTTGTTGTCCTCGAGGTTCGCCTCGTTGTGCTTGTCGTTGTAGGTGACGAGGTCCGCGCAACGTGAAGCCGTCGTGCGCGGTGATGAAGTTGATCGACGCGAACGGCTTGCGGCCGTCGCGTCTCGTAGAGGTCGCTCGAGCCCGTGAAGCGCGAGGCGAACTCGCCGACGTTGCTCTGGCCGCGCCAGAAGTCGCGCATCGTGTCGCGGTACATCCCGTTCCACTCGGTCCAGAGGACCGGGAAGTTGCCGACCTGGTAGCCGCCCTCGCCGACGTCCCACGGCTCCGCGATCAGCTTCACCTGGGACAGGATCGGATCCTGGTGGATGATGTCGAAGAACGCCGAGAGCCGGTCGACTTCGTGGAACTCGCGTGCGAGCGCCGACGCGAGGTCGAAGCGAAAGCCGTCGACGTGGCACTCGATCACGAAGTAGCGGAGCGAGTCCATGATCAGCCGCAGCACCGACGGGTGCACCGGGTTGAGCGAGTTGCCGGTGCCCGTGTAGTCCATGTAGAAGCGCGGGTCGCCGGGGAGGGTGCGGTAGTAGGAGAGGTTGTCGATCCCCTTGAACGCCAGCATCGGCCCGAGGTGGTTGCCCTCGGCGGTGTGGTTGTAGACGACGTCGAGGATCACCTCGATCCCGGCCGAGTGCAGGGCCTTGACCATCCCCTTGAACTCCTTCACCTGCTCGCCGCGCCGCCCGGTCGCGGCGTAGAGCGCGTGCGGCGCGAGGTAGCCGATCGAGCTGTAGCCCCAGTAGTTCCGGAGGCCCTTGGCGACGAGCTGGTGCTCGTCTGCGATGTGGTGGATCGGCAGGAGCTCGACCGCGGTGATGCCGAGAGAGGAGAGGTACTCGAGCGCCGGTTCCGACGCGAGCCCCGCGTAGGTGCCACGCAGCTCCTCCCGGACGCCTTCCATCAGCTTCGTGAACCCCTTCGTGTGGACCTCGTAGATCACGGTCTCGTTCCAGGGCCGTTGAGGGGGGAGGTCGTCCTGCCAGTCGAAGGAGGCGTCGATCACGATCGACTTGGGGATCGCGGCGGAGTCGTCCTCGTCGTCCCGTTCCAGATCGACGTCCTCGCCGCCGGGCCGATAGGGAAGGGTATTGCCGCGGTCCCAGAGGATCGGCCCTTCGATCGACTTCGCATACGGGTCGATCAGGAGCTTGCTCGGGTTGAAGCGGTGCCCGTGCTCCGGCGCCCAGGGGCCGTGCACGCGAAACCCGTAGCGCTGGCCGGGCCTGACGCCTGCGAGATAGCCGTGCCAGTTGAAGGCCGTGCGCTCGGTCAGCTCGTAGCGCGTCTCCCGGTCCTCCTCGTCGAAGAGGCAGAGCTCGACCTTCTCGGCGTTCTCGGAGAAGAGCGAGAAGTTGGTTCCCTCGCCGTCCCACACCGGGCCGAGCGGGAAGGGATGCCCCGGCCAGAGCTCTCATGCCTCCAGCTCCACGGTCTCGTTCGCGAAGTCCGCGCGCAGCGTGACCCGGCCGCGGCGGAGCTCGAGTGTGCGCGCCGCTTCGTCGACGGCGATCTCCAGCTCGCGCGGGAGCTCCCGCCGCAGGCGCAGCAGCCGAACGTACAGCTCTTCCGGCGCCGCGGGCTCCAGCCTCGAGCGCTCGAAGGTCGACTCGTCCTGCGGGTCGGGCACCTCGCCCGAGAAGCCGGCGAAGTGCGCGAACTCGCGCCGCCGGCCCTCGCGCGTCGCATCGGCGATGACGGGATCGAGGTGATCCGTGAAGTATTGGAACGGCGCCGCCTCGCCGTACTCCTCGCCCTGGAAGAGAAGCGGCGTGTAGAGGCTGAAGAGCACGACGGCCGCGGCCACCCGCCGCTTGGCCGGCGGGAGCCTGTCGCCGATTGCGCGGTTGCCGACCTGGTCGTGATTCTGGGCGCAGGCCACGATCCGCGAGCCTTCCGGCCGGGAGAGCTCGGCGGCGATGCGGGACATGGAGCCGTCGAAGTCCGCGTAGTAGCCGTCCTGCTCGCCGGTCAGCGCCACGTGCAGCGCGTGGTGGAGGCTGTCGAGCCACATCGCGTCGTGACCCCATTCCTCGAGCGGCCGGAAATCGGGCGGGCCCATCTCGCTGATCACCAACGCACCCGGATGGGCGGCATGGACGCGGTCGGCGAGCTCAGCGAGCACGTGGCGGTCGGAGTCGTCCTGGACTGCGTGGACGGCGTCGAGCCGCAGGCCGTCGATCCCGTACTCGCGCACCCAGAGCTCGGCATTCTGGATCGCCCATTCGCGCACGCCGGTCTGTGAGAAGTCGAGCGCCTCGCCCCACGGCGTCTGGCCGAAGCGGTCCGTGAAGTACGGCCCGAACGCGCGCAGCGCCTCGTTTCCCGGCCCGATGTGGTTGTAGACGACGTCGAGCACGACTGCCGAGGCCCTCGCGGTGCGCCGCGTCGACGAGCCGCGCCAGTCCTTCCGGGCCGCCGTAGACCGGGTGCGGTGCGTACGGATAGAGCCCGTCGTACCCCCAGCCGCGATTGCCGGGGAAGGTCGCCACCGGCATCAGCTCGATCGCCGTGACGCCGAGCTCCCGCAGCCCGGCGAGGCGCGGGATCACGCCGTCGAACGTTCCCTCCCGCGAGAACGTGCCCACGTGAAGCTCGTACAGGACGAGCTCCTGCAGCACGAGCGACGGCCCCGGCTCGATCTCGAAGGCGCTCAGGTCGAGGACTCGGGACGGGCCGTGGACGCCCTGCGGCTGCCAGCGCGAGCACGGGTCCGGCCAGGCGTCGCCGTCGAGCACGAAGCTGTAGTCGTCGCCGGGAGCAGCGGGCGCCTGGCCTTCCCAGACGCCGTCTTCCGTCTCGGCCAGCGGCTCATCGCCGCCTGCGAGGCGCACCGCCACCAAGCGTGCCTCCGGAGCCCACGTGCGAAACGCAACGATTCCGGGCTCGACCGGAACAGCGCCGAAGGGCGACTGCGTAGCGAGCGACATTGCTAGCCGGCCGCCTCCGCCGAGCGCAGACCGCGTAGCGCCCAGAACGAGAAGCCCGTCACAAGCACAACCGCCAGCCCGAATGCGAGTGCCACGTGCACTTCGTCGCCGGCGAGCATGCTCCGCACCGCCTCGAGGACGTACGTGATCGGGTTCAGGGTCGCCGCGACTTCGATCCAGCCCGTCAGGAGAGCGAGCGGAACGTAGACGGGCGCGAAGAAGAGGGTCAGGAAGACGGGCATCTGCATGACGGGGCCCGCCTGCATCGTCCGGAACCGCATCGCGACGCCGCAGGCCCACAGCAATCCCGTGATGTTGATCAGGAACGCAAGCACGTACATTCCGAAGACGTCGACCGGCCCGCCGAAGACGTTCATCCCAGCCAGGAGCGCGACGACAGTCAGGACGGTCGCTGTCACGGTCCAGCGTATGACTGCGGCCACCGCGTAGCCGAGCACGATCCCCGTTCGGTTCGGCGCTGCGAGCAGCAGCCGCCGAGCGAATCCGGACTCGAAGTCGCGCGCGATCCCGAAGCCGGTGAAGACACCGCCGAACGCCGCCGACTGGACCAGGACGAAGCAGAACTGGAACGCCGTATAGCCGGGCGGGAAGTCGAACCCCGGCACCTGCGAGACCTGAGAGAGTCCGCCCGCGAACGCGGTGAAGAAGAAGAGCGGGAAGATGAGCGACGGGAAGAAGAGCGACGGGTTGGTGAAGACGTTCTTCAACGTCCGCCACGCCACCCCACTCGCGACAGGCCAGATCCTCACGTCCGCACCAGCCTCTGCTTGAGCGCCAGCGTCGCGGCCGTCGTCGAGACGATCCCGATCAGGACGGCGAAGCCGAAGCCGAGCGCGAGCGCATCCGCGTTCCAGCCCGTGATGATCAGGCTGCGAACGCATTCGATCAGGTACGAGACCGGATTCACGGTGGCGATGAAGCGGAACCAGTCGACGCCGATCAGGTCCCGCGGCGTGTTCATCGAAGAGAGGAAGAGGAAGACGAAGAGCAACGGGAAGAGGCCCTGGATCGCCTCGCCCGAGCCGGTGCGCAGTGCCAGGAAGACGCCGAGCGCGCCGAAGCTGACCGAGATTACGGCGGCGAAGCCGAAGAGGGTCAGGATCCCGAGCGGGCCGGCGGCGAAGTGGACGCCGACGATCAGGCCCACCGCGATGTAGAACGCAGCCTGGATGAGGCCGAGGATCACCACGCCGCCGAGCTGGCCGGCGATCAGCGCGGACCCGCGCATCGACGTCAGCGAGAGCCGGTTCAGGAAGCCCGTCTGGATGTCCTTCGCGAGGTCGGTGCCCGCGTTCATGGTCGAAAAGAGCGCGCCCTGGATGAAGGGGACGGCGAGCGCGAACGCGAGAAAGGAGTCAGTGGGGAAGCCGGGGAGCTCCGTCGACGCTTGCAGCCCGCCCGAGTTCACGAGCAGGAGCAGCATCGGGAAGATCAGAGGGAAGATGACCGCAGCCGGCTGGCGGCTCGTGCGGACGACCGAGCGCCACGCGAGCGCTCCGATCTGTGGCCAGACGGCGGTCACAGAACAGGCTCGGCTGCGTCGGACTCGGCCTCCGCGGCGCCCTCCAGCGACCGGCCGGTCTTGGCGAGGAAGACATCGTCGAGCGAGGGCGCCTGGATCTCCAGGCTGGCAAGAGTGAGGCCAGCATCGTCGACTGCGCGGACGACGGCCGGGAGTCCCGCAAGCCCTTCGCGCAGCCGGACGGCGACTTCGCCGGAGCCCGTGCCGAGCGCATCGCCGTACGGGGCGAGCGCGGCGACGAGCTGCTCGCGATCGGCTTCGTTCGCGGGGATCGCGTGCACACTCGGCAGCCCGATCTCGGCCTTCAGGGCCTGCGGCGTTCCCTCGGCAACGATGTGCCCGTGGTCGATGATCCCGACCCGGTCGGCGAGCACGTCCGCCTCCTCGAGGTACTGCGTGGTCAGGAAGACGGTCACCCCGTCCTCGTGGGCGAGACGCGCAACCTCGTCCCAGAGCGCCGTGCGGCTCTGGATGTCGAGCCCCGTCGTCGGCTCGTCGAGGAAGAGGATCCGCGGCCGGTGCACGAGCGCAAGCGCCAGGTCCAGCCTGCGCTTCATCCCGCCCGAGTAGCCGCCGACCTTGCGGTCGGCCGCCTCGCTCAGGCCGACGCGGTCGAGCAGCTCCTGTGAGCGCGGCTTGCGCTCCGCGCGGGAAATTCCCTGCAGCGTCGACTGCAGGCGCAGATGGTCGCGCCCCGTCAGCATCGGATCGAGCGCCGCCTCCTGGAGTGCCGCCCCGATCACGGAGCGCACCTTCGGGCCTTCCTTGACGACGTCGTAGCCACCGACGCGCGCGGTGCCGGAGGTGGGCGGCAGCAGCGTCGTGAGCATCAGGACCGTGGTCGACTTGCCGGCGCCGTTCGGCCCGAGGAAGCCGTAGATCTCGCCCGGCTCGACGCGCAGGTCGATTCCGTCGACTGCTCGCGGGCCTTTCTTGTACTCGCGCACGAGCGCTTCGACCTCGATGCTGTTCGTCGGTTCCATCCCGGCACCCTAGCGACGCGCCAGAGACCCTTGTGTTTCAGAAACACAAGGTGGAAAACCGCGGCGGATGGCTCAGCGAAGCGCGGCAGCGGGCCGACAGAGCTTGTGTTTCAGAAACACAAAGTCAGTTCGCGGCGTCTTTCGGAGCGGCGCGGTCGGGGACGAGCCAGACGACTCCGATCGGCGGCAGCGTGACCTCGACCGAGTGCTCCTGCTCGTTCCACGGCACCTTCTCCGCCTCCAGCCCGAGGCCGTTGCCGACGTCGGACCCTCCGTAGAAGCGGGAGTCGGTGTTCAGCGCCTCGCGCCACCTGCCTCCGGCCGGCAGCCCCAGCCGCCACCCCTCGCGGACGACCGGCGAGAAGTTGCACGCGCATACGAGCCAGTGCTTGCGGTCCTCCGACGACGCGCGCGAACGCGAGGACGTTCTCGTTCGCCGCGTTCGGCTCGAGCCAGCGGAAGCCCTCGTGCGAGTGGTCGAGCTCCCAGAGCGCGGGCTGCTCGTCGTAGACGCGGTTGAGGTCGCGAATCAGGTCGAGCACTCCGTGATGGTCGGCCTCGTCGAGCAGGTGCCAGTCGAGAGAGCCGGCCGGCTCGCTCCACTCCTTCTCCTGCGCGAACTCGCAGCCCATGAACAGAAGCTGCTTGCCGGGATGGGCCCACATGTAGCCGTAGAGAGCGCGCAGGTTCGCGAACCGCTGCCAGCGGTCGCCGGGCATCCGGCCGAGCAGCGAGCGCTTGCCGTGAACGACCTCGTCGTGCGAGAGGGGCAGCACGAAGTTCTCGTTCCAGGCGTAGACCATCGAGAAGGTGAGCTCGTGGTGGTGGAAGCGGCGGTGCACCGGCTCCTTCGAGAAGTACTCGAGGGTGTCGTGCATCCAGCCCATGTTCCACTTGAAGCCGAAGCCGAGGCCGCCGAGGTGGGTCGGGCGCGACACGCCCGGCCAGGCCGTGGACTCCTCGGCGATCGAGAGGATCCCCGGCTCCCGGTCGTGAAGAACCTCGTTCAGCTCGCGCAGGAAGGAGACCGCGTCGAGATCCTCCCGGCCGCCGAAGGCGTTCGGCACCCATTCGCCCGGCTTCCGCGAGTAGTCGAGGTAGAGCATCGACGCGACGGCGTCGACGCGGATGCCGTCGGCGTGGAACTCGCGCGTCCAGTAGAGCGCGTTCGCGAGCAGGAAGTTCCGCACCTCGTTGCGGCCGAGGTTGAAGACGAGGGTGCCCCAGTCGGGATGCGAGCCGCGGCGCGGATCCTCGTGCTCGTACAGCGCGGTGCCGTCGAACCGGCCGAGCGCGAACTCGTCGCGCGGGAAGTGCGCCGGCACCCAGTCCAGGATCACGCCGATACCGGCCACGTGCAGCGCGTCGACGAGCGCGCGGAAGTCGTCCGGCTCGCCCATGGTCGAAACCGGCGCGTAGAAGCCCGTCACCTGATAGCCCCAGGAACCCGAGAACGGGTGGTGCATGACCGGCATGAACTCGACGTGCGTGAAGCCGAGCTCGTCGGCGTACGAGACGAGCTGCTCCGCCAGGCCCTTCCAGCCGAGGCCGAGACGCCACGACTCGGCGTGCACCTCGTAGATCGAGACCGGCTCCTTCAGCGGCTCGGAGGCCTGGCGGCGCGCCATCCAGGCGCTGTCGTTCCACTCGTAGCGCGACTGATAGACCCTGGACGCGGTCTTCGGCGGCACCTCGGCGTAGAAGGCGAAGGGGTCGGCCTTCAGGCGCAGCTGCCCGTCCGCGCCGTGCACCTCGTACTTGTAGCCGTCACCCTCCGAGGCCTCGGGCACGGTCGCCGACCAGATCCCGGAGGAGCCGAGCAGCTCGAGCGAGTTCACCCGCCCGTCCCACTGGTTCCAGTCGCCGACGACCGAGACCGCGCGCGCGTTGGGAGCCCAGACGGCGAACGAGACTCCCTCGTCGACGACGTGGGCGCCGAGGCGCTCGTAGATCCGCTCGTGCCGTCCCTCGCCCGCGAGGTGGAGATCGAGCTCGCCGATCCTCACAGATCCTGCTCCAGCATCCGCAGAATCCCAGCGACCGGGAATCGAGACCCAGTCGGGCCTGTTGCCGAGCTCGTAGCGGAGCTCGTAGACCGCCTTCTCGAGCTCGAAGACGGTCAACAGCCGCTCGATCGACTTGCGGTCGGGTGGGCAGCAGTGCGGCGTCGACGGTGGCGAGGTAGCCCTCGACGAACTCCGAGCGGCACTCCTCCTCCCAGCCCTCGGGTGGTTCCGTCTTGCGCTGGATGACCGAAGCCGAAGCGGCGTAGGCGAAGGAGCGAAGCATCCCCGCGACGTCGCGCAGCGGCGAGCGCTTGCGACGCCGCTCCGGCACCGAGCGGGCGGGCTCGCCCTCGAAGTCGAGGATCAGCCAGTCCTCGTCGTTCGTCCAGAGCGCCTGGCCCAGGTGGTAGTCGCCGTGGTGGCGGATCACCCGGCCGACGGACCCGATGTGGGTGAGCGACCGCAGCCGGTCGCGAACCTCTTCGCCGCGGCCTCGGACGGGTGCCACCGCCGGGATATCCGGGAGGGACGCGAACACCTGCTCGATCTCCTCGTCGATCGAGGCTGAGATGAGCGCAAGCGCCTCGGTGCTGGGCTCCTCGGGCGCGAAGTGCGGGTCGACCGGATCGGAGGCGAGAGCATTGTGGAGCTCCGCCGTGACCTCACCGAGGCGGCGGGCATGGGCCGGGAGCCACCCCGGGTCGGAGCCGAGCGTGTTCAGCGCAAGCTCCCACCCGTCCCCCTTGGCTTGGATGAACTGCTGCAGGATCGCGAGCGTCGCCTCGAGCGGCCTTCCCTCGTAGGAGATGTACCCCTCGAGCGAGGCGATGTACTCGAAACCTCGTTCAGTGAGGAAGCGGAGGATCTCGAGCTCCGGGTTCATCCCGGCCTCGATCCGGCGGTAGACCTTGAGCGCCAGCCGCTCGTCGATCACCAGCGAGCTGTTCGACTGCTCGGCGCCCATCGGCCGGATCTCGGAGCTCTCGCCGAGACTGTCGCGGAGGTCGCCGGTGCTGCGGAACAGGAGCGTTGCTTCGCCGATGTCGAGCGTCCGGTCGTCCGCGACCAGGTCGACGATCCCCCGGACGAGGTCGGGATCCGCAATCGCGTCATAGACCGTCCACCCGTCTGTCGCAGCGATGATGGAGGTCTTCCAGTTGTCCGCCTCGGGCCGGAAGCCGAGCGGCAGGTGGTACAGATCGTGGCTCTGAAGCCCGTAGCGCACCTCGACGATCGCGAAGGCCAGGAGCGGCGCGTCGCCGGGGACGACGCCGGCGTCGAGGACACGCGCATCCAGCACGTCACGCGACTTGCCGCCGAACCAGCGCTGCGAGGCGATCGTCCCGAGCAGGACGAGCCCGTCGAGGAAGTGCAGGTCGCCCTGCTCGATGCGGTCTCTGAGGTCAGCGTTCATCGCGCAGGGTCCTGGAGTTGGAACCAGAAGAAGCCGCGCGGGCCGAGCGTGAGCAGGTACGGCAGCTCGCCGATCCGGGGGAACTCGGTGTTGCCGAAGAGCTCGACCGGCACGCGGCCCGCGAACGCGGAGAGATCGAGCTCGACCGCCTGCGCCGACCGGGCGAGGTTGTGGACGCACAGAACGATGTCCTCCGAGAACGAGCGGATGTGCGCGAAGATCTTCGGGTTCTCGGGCCGCAAGACGCGATAGTCCCCGAGCCCGAACACCGGGTGCTGCTTGCGCAGCTCCACGAATCGGCGCAGCCAGCGGAGGAGTGACGTCGGCGTCCGCAGCTGCGCCTCGACGTTGACCGCCTGGAAGCCGTACACGGGATCCATCAGCGGCGGCAAGTAGAGCTGCGCAAAGTCGGCACGCGAGAAACCGCCGTTCCGGTCGCCTGTCCACTGCATCGGCGTGCGGACTCCGTCGCGGTCGCCGAGGTACACATTGTCGCCCATTGCTATCTCGTCTCCGTAATAGAGCACGGGCGAACCTGGGAGCGAGAAGAGAATCGCGTGCATCAGCTCGATCTCGTCGCGACCGCCGTCGAGAAGCGGCGCGAGCCGCCGCCGGATGCCGAGGTTGAGCTTCATCCGCGGGTCGTTCGCGTACTCGCTGTACATGTAGTCGCGTTCCTCGTCGGTGACCATCTCGAGCGTCAGCTCGTCGTGGTTGCGCAGGAAGAGGCCCCACTGCGTCGTGGTCGGGATCGCCGGCGTGCGGTCGAGGATCTCGATCATCGGCTTCGCCTCCTCCCGCCGAAGCGACATGAACATCCGCGGCATCACCGGGAAGTGGAACGCCATGTGACACTCGTCGCCGTTGCCAAAATAGGCGACAACGTCCTCCGGCCACTGGTTCGCCTCGGCGAGCAGCACCCGGTCCGGGTAGTGCTCGTCGATCTCCGCGCGCACCCGCCTGAGGTACTCGTGCGTGCGGGGCAGGTTCTCGCAGTTCGTGCCCTCCTCCTCGAAGAGGTACGGCACGGCGTCGAGCCGGAAGCCGTCGAGCCCGACGTCGAGCCAGAAGCGAAGCACCTCGAGCATCGCGTCCGCACCTCGGGGTTCTCGTAGTTGAGGTCGGGCTGGTGGCTGAAGAAGCGGTGCCAGTAGAACTGCTCCGCGCACGGGGTCGAACGTCCAGTTCGAGACCTCGGTGTCGATGAAGATGATCCGCGCATCGCGATACGACTCGTCCGTGTCCGACCAGACATACCAGTCGCCCTTCGGCCCGTTCCGGATCGGAGCGGGACTCCTGGAACCAGGGGTGATCCGCAGAGGTGTGGTTCATGACCAGGTCGGCGATCACCCTCATCCCGCGCTCGTGCGCCGCCTCGACGAAGCTGCGGAAGTCCTCGACGGTGCCGTAGTCGGGATTGATGGCGTAGAAGTCGGCGATGTCGTAGCCGCCGTCCTTCAGCGGCGAGGGATAGAACGGCAGCAGCCAGATGCAGTCGATCCCCAGCCACTGGAGGTAGTCGAGCTTCTGCATCAGGCCGCGAAAGTCGCCCGAGCCGTCGTCGTTCCCGTCGAAGAACGCGCGCGTGTGGATCTCGTAGAAGACCGCGGTCTTGAACCACAGCGGATTCGACTCGAACCAGTGCCCGGGCTCGCTCAATGGACACGTCCTCGTCGGGCGTGACGGGTCCTGGCCCCGCCATGTCCTGCGCGGACGTGACGGTGTCCCTGGATCCCCCGGCATGTCTGCTCGGGACAGGCTGCTTACGGCTCGCTCATGCGCCGATTTTCATCAGATGCGACTGACCTGGGCCGAGCCCAACGTAGTTCCGGCCGATCCGCCAGCGGTAACGCTCGCCGGTCAGCAGGTCGCGGACCGGGAACTCGTCCGGCAGGCCGATGTCCGGCGGGACGACGACGACGTCCTCACGGGGCGCGCGCGGGTCGAGATTGACCGCGACCGCGATCTCCGTGCCCTTCGCGTAGGCGAAGACGTGCTCGCCGTGCGTACCGAGCAGGCGCAGATTCTCGAATCGCTGCAGCGCCGGCTCGGCGCGGCGGATCGCGTTCAGCTTCTGCACGAGCGGCAGCAGCAGCCCGTCGAGCTTGCGCTCCTTGATCTCGTACTTCTCCGAATCGAGGTACTCCTCGCTCCCGGCCGTTACCGGCACGTTCTCGAACTGCTCGTAGCCGGAGTAGATCCCGTACGAGGGCGAGAGCGTCGCGGCCAGCACGAGCCGCGCCTCGAAGGCGGGCGGACCGCCCTCCTGGAGGTACTCGTGGAGGATGTCCGGCGTGTTCACGAAGAAGTTCGGCCGGTAGAACGGCGCCCACCCGAGCAGCAGCTGCAGGAACTCCGTGAGCTCGGCCTTCGTGTTCTTCCACGTGAAGTAGGTGTACGACTGGCTGAAGCCGATCTTCGCGAGCGTGGTCATCATCGCCGGCCGCGTGAACGCCTCGGCGAAGAAGACCGTGTCGGGGAACTCGTCACGCACCTCGCCGATCAGCCACTCCCAGAACGGCACCGACTTCGTGTGCGGATTGTCGACGCGAAACGCCCGCACACCGTGCCGGCACCAGTGAAGGACGACGTCCCGCAGCGCCTCCCACAGACCGGGCCAGTCTTCCGAGTCGAAGTTGACGTTGTAGATGTCCTGGTAGCGCTTCGGCGGGTTCTCGGCGTACTTGAGCGTCCCGTCCGGACGCCGGTTGAACCACTCCGGGTGGGCCTTCAGCCATGGGTGGTCGGGTGAGCACTGGATCGCGAAGTCGAGCGCGATCTCGAGCCCGTGCTTCCGTGCCTCCTCGACGAGCCGGTCGAAGTCCTTCAGCGTGCCCAGCTCGGCGTGGACCGCATCGTGGCCGCCGTCCGGCCCGCCGATCGCCCACGGGCTCCCGGGATCGCCCTTCTCGGCCACGAGTGCGTTGTTCCGCCCCTTGCGATTGGTCGTCCCGATCGGATGGACCGGCGGCAGGTAGATCACGTCGAAGCCGAGCGCGGCGAGCTGTGGCAGCACCTTCTGGACGCCCTTGAACCCGCCCCAGCTGCGCGGGAAGAGCTCGTACCAGGCTCCGAAGCGGGCGCGCTCTCGCTCGACGTCCACCTCGAGAGGACGCGGAAGCGACGCCTTGCTGTGCCGGTCCTTCGCGCCGAGCTTGGGCGCGGCGGCGTGCCAGTCGTCGACCGTGCCGGCGCCGAAGAGAGCCTCGGCCTCGCTCAGCTCGCTGCTCAGGTCGGTCTGCCCGGCAGCGAGCTTTCGGTCGAGCTCGTCGAGCAGCGTCGCATAGCGGTCGACCCAGGCCTCGACCGTGAACTGCCAGCGTCCGAGGACGGTCGCGTCGAACTGGCCCTCCCAGTGGTCGTTCCCGACCGGCTCGAGCGGGCGTTCGAGCCACTTGCGTGTGTCTTCGTGGCGGTAGCGAACGACGGCCCGAAGAATGTCGTGGCCGTCCTTGAAGATGTTCGCGGCGATCGCGACGGGATCGCCCTGCGTGCTCTTGACGGGATAGCGTCCGCAGTCGACCTGAGGTCGCACGTCCTGGATCTGGATGCGGGCCGGGGGTTGCTTGAGGGAGGGTAAGGGCACGGTTCCGAGACTTTCAGCGAACGCCGAACGGTAAACAGGACATGGAGCTTCAACGATCGAGCGGAATCGTGCTGCACCCCACGTCGCTACCCGGCGGGAAGCTCGGCGTCGAGGCCTACGCCTTCGTGGACTGGCTCGCAGCCGCAGGACAGAGCTGGTGGCAGGTTCTCCCGCTCGGCCCTCCCGACGACGTCGGCTCACCTTACGCAGCCTCCTCGGCGTTCGCCGGCTGGAACGGTTTCCTGGCCGAGCCCGACGCTCCCGTCTCGGCCCGCGAGCTCGCGGCGTACCGCCGGGCGAACGCCTACTGGGTCGCAGATTGGGAACGGGCAGGCGGGAGCGCGGCCGACCAGGTTCGGTTCGACCGCGAGTGGTCGGCGTTGCGCGAGTACGCGGGAGAGCGCGGCATCAGGCTGATCGGCGACGTCCCGATCTACGTCGCTCAGGACAGCGTCGACCATGTAACCCATCCGGAGCTCTTTCTGAAGGGAGCCCTGGCGGGGGCGCCGCCGGACAAGCTCGGCCCAAGGGGACAGCACTGGGGCAATCCGCTCTTCGACTGGGACGCGGTTGCCAAGCAGGGCTACCGCTGGTGGATCGAGCGGCTGCGGCGGACCTTCGCTCTGTACGACCTCGCCAGGATCGATCATTTCCGCGGCTTCGCGGCGTTCTGGGCGATCCCGAAGGGACCGGATGAGCTCGACGCGCGCTCCGGCCGCTGGCTCCCCGGGCCCGGCGAGTCGGTCTTCCGGGCGGCGGAGGCCGAGCTCGGCGAGCTGCCCGTGATCGCCGAGGATCTCGGCGTGATTACGAAGGACGTCGAGGTGCTCCGTGACGCGCTCGGCTTCCCCGGCATGGTCGTTCTCCTCTGGGCCTTCCAGGGACCGGCGAGCAATCCGCACCGGCTCGAGAACCACCGCGTGCACCAGGTGATCTACACGACGACCCACGACACGGACACCTTGCTCGGCCACCTGCCGGACCACGAGCCGTGGCAGCTGATCGAGCTGGCGCTCTCCTCACGGGCGGCTCTCTGCATGATTCCCGCCCAGGACGTGCTCGGCCTCGGGAGCGAGGGTCGCATGAACACGCCGGGTGTGCGGTACGGCAACTGGACGTGGCGACTGGAGCCGGGCCAGCTGACGGACGAGATCGCCGAACGGCTGCGCGTAGCGACCGCAGCAGCCGGCCGGCTCGCTCAGGCCGGCTCGACCGGCAAGGCGGACGCCACCGCGCGCCGGCCACCCAGCTCGTAGGTCACATCGACGACGTCGTTCTTCCGGTACGTGCCCGCGACCCCGAACGTGATCGACGCCCAGCGCCAGAAACCGAGCTTGCCCTCCTGGTGGAGCTCGCGCGCGAAGACGAGCGCTCCGTCCTTGACCCGGAAGTCGACTCCCTCACGCTGCACGACCCCGTTGACGTAGACCTCGAAGGGCCGCGTCGACCGACGCTGGCAGCTCGACGCGGGTTCCGCTGCGCAGCGCCTTGGTCACCTTCATAGAATGGCACGCAGTGCGCCGGTCTCTCGCAGTGGTCGTCCTCTGGGCGCTTGCGCTCTCCGGCGCTGCGTTCGCAGGGAACGGCGGTATCGCCCCGGTCGAGCCGGCCTCGCCCAACGCCGAAGGCATCAAAGAGAGCTACCTCTGGGTCGCGATCTTCACGGGAGCAATCTTCCTGCTGGTGCAGGGCACGCTGATCTGGTTCATCGTCCGCTACCGCGCCCGCAACCGCGCCCGCGCCGAGGACGGCGCGCAGGTGCACGGCAACACGAACCTCGAGCTCGCGTGGACGGTCGCGCCGGTGCTGATCCTCGTCGCGATCGGCTCCTTCGTCTTCTACAAGCTCCCCGGGATCCAGGACGTGCCGAGCGCGAGCGCGCAGGGCGGACGCGTCGACGTGCGCGTCGAGGGCTATCGCTACTACTGGAACTTCACGTACCCGAACGGTGTCATCGCCGTCGACAACTTGCGCGCTCCGGTTGGCCAGACGGTCAAGCTCAACGTCTCGGCGCCTGACTTCGAGGTGATCCACTCGTGGTGGATACCGGCACTCGGCGGCAAGTTCGACGCGATCCCCGGCACGACGAACGTGACGTGGTTCAACGCTGACGCGCCCGGCATCTACCGCGGCCAGTGCGCCGAGTTCTGCGGGATCCAACACGCCAACATGCGGGGTTCCGTCGAAGCGGTGCCGCGCGAGGAGTTCGACGCCTGGCTCGAGCGGGAGGCGCGCGCCCAGGCAGACGGAACGTCCGGCCTCGGCAGGGAGACGTTCACGGGCGTCTGCGCGAAGTGTCACGGCCTCGCGGGCGTGGGTGACGTCGGGCCGCGGCTGCGAGGAAGTAGCCTGCTCGAGGACGACGCCGCGATCGAACAGGTCGTCCGAGAGGGCCGCGGACTGATGCCGCCGGTGGGCAAGGATTGGACGGACGTCCAGATGGACGCCCTCATCGACTACCTCCAGAGGGACATCCTCCGTGGCGGTTAACGCCGAACCGACCGGCCCCGCCTGGCAGCGAGGCCGCGTGGCGAGCTGGCTCGTCACCACCGATCACAAGCGGATCGGGATCCTCTACCTCGCGACGTCCGGCTTCTTCTTCCTGGCGGGCGGAGTCATGGCGCTGCTGATCCGCACGCAGCTCGCGGAGGCGAACAACCAGTTCATCGAGCGCGACAGCTACAACCAGCTCTTCACGATGCACGGCACGACGATGATCTTCCTCGTCGTCGTGCCGATCCTGGCCGGGTTCGGCAACTACCTCGTGCCGCTGATGATCGGCGCCCGCGACATGGCCTTCCCACGCCTGAACGCGCTCTCCTACTGGCTCTTTCTCTTCGGCGGCATCGTGCTGCTGCTCTCGTTCTTTGCGGAGGGCGGTGCGGCGCGCGGCGGCTGGACGAGCTACCCGCCGAACTCTGTTTACTCAGAAGGCAACGGACAGGACCTCTGGATCCTCTCGCTCCACATCCTCACGGTCGCGTCGCTCGCGGGGGCGATCAACTTCATCGTGACGATCCACAATCTGCGGGCACGCGGGATGAGCTGGACGCGCCTGCCCCTGTTCGTCTGGACGGTCGAGGTCTACGCAGCGCTGTTGGTCGTCGTGCTGCCGACCCTGTCGGCCGGACTGACGCTGCTGCTGCTCGACCGCCAATTCGACACCGGCTTCTTCATCCCCACCGATGGCGGCAGTCCAGTCCTCTACCAGCACGCCTTCTGGTTCTTCGGCCACCCCGAGGTCTACATCATGATTCTGCCGGTGATGGGGATCATCTCCGAGATCCTCCCCGTCTTCGCGCGCAAGCCGATCTTCGGCTACAAGGCAGTCGCCTTCTCGACGGTTGCGATCGGCTTCTTCTCGATGCTCGTTTGGGCGCACCACATGTTCACGGTCGGAATGCCCGGCTTCCTGAACGGCTTCTTCATGGTCGCCTCGATGATCATCGCCGTGCCGACGGGCGTGAAGATCTTCAACTGGCTCGCGACGCTCTGGCGCGGCAACCTGCACTTCGACACCGCGATGCTCTACGCGCTCGGGTTCCTCTCGGTGTTCACGATCGGCGGTCTGTCGGGAATCTTCACCGCCGCGTTCCCGGTCGACTGGCAGGTGCACGACACCTACTACGTCGTCGCCCACCTGCACTACGTGCTCTTCGGCGGCTCGATCCTCGGGATCCTCGGCGGGCTCTACTACTGGTGGCCGAAGTTCTTCGGGCGGCTGCTGGACGAGCGGATCGGCAAGATCCAGTTCTGGCTCACGTTCATCGGCTTCAACATCACCTTTTTCCCCCAGCACATGCTCGGGCTGCTCGGGATGCCCCGGCGGATCTACACGTACGAGGACACGGGACTGCTCCAGGAGTACAACCTGATCTCGACCGTCGGCTCCTACATCATGGGGCTTGGCATCCTCCTCTTCGTCTGGAACGCGTGGAAGTCGCGGAAGGGGCGGCGCGCGGGCAACGACCCCTGGCTCGGCGACACGCTCGAGTGGTACACGACCTCGCCCCCGCCGGCCTACAACTTCGACACCGTCCCCTACGTGACGAGCGCACGGCCCCTCTACGACCTCAGGCGCCGGTTGAAGGAGCGCGGTGACCTCTAGTCCCGCCCCGGACCCTGGCTGCGCCTGACCGCTCTCGGCGCCGCCGCCGCGACCCTCGTCGCGGTCGTCTCCGGCACGTTCGGCCCCGGCGCAGCGCACTCGCTGCTCTCGGCACTCGCGCTGCCGCCGCTCGTCGCGCTCGTCGTGGCGGCGTGGGTTGCGTACCGGCGTCTGCTCGCGCCCGTCGCTCGTTGCCCTCGTCCTCTTCGGCTTTGCCGCCCTGATCACGGCGCCCGGCGTCCACGTATCGCTCGCCGCGCTGGCGTTCGCTGCCACGCTCGTGCTCTGCGTCCAGTGCTTCCGCGGCGAGCCGGTGGCGTCTGGGCCATGGCGCGACTACGTGACGCTGACGAAGCCGCGGATCATGTCGCTGCTGCTGCTCACGGGTGCCGCCGGCATGTTCGTCGGTGCGCAGGGCGTGCCCGACGGGTGGCTCTTCGTCGCGACGATGACCGGCCTCGCGCTGGCCTGCGGCGGCGCGAGCGCGCTGAACCACGTGCTCGACGCAGACATCGATCGCCTGATGGGGAAGCGCACCGAGAGGCGGCCGGTCGCCGCGGGTCGTGTCCCGCCGGCACGCGGGCTCGAGTTCGGACTCGCCCTCTCGGCGCTCTCCTTCGTCCTGCTCGCGAGCACGGTGAACGTGCTCACGGCGACGCTCGCCCTCGTCGGCAACCTCTTCTACGTCCTCGTCTACACCCGTTGGTTGAAGCGCTCGACGCCGCAGAACATCGTCATCGGCGGGGCTGCGGGCGCGGTGCCTCCGCTCGTCGGCTACGCCGCCGCGACCGGGAACCTCGGGCTGCCGGCGCTCTGGCTCTTCCTGATCGTCTTCCTCTGGACGCCTCCGCACTTCTGGGCGCTGGCGCTGCTGATCAAGGAGAACTACGCGGCGGCGAAGGTGCCGATGCTCCCAGTCGTCCGCGGCGACGCGGAGACCACGCGGCAGATCGTCCTCTACTCCCTGGTGCTGGTCGCGTTCACGCTCGGCGTCGGGTACTGGCTCGGGCCGGTCTACTCGGTCGCGGCCGCTCTTCTCGGCGGCGTCTTCCTCGGCCTGGCGTGGAAGCTCCGGCGAGAGCCGACGCGTCGCAACGCCGGCGTCCTCTTCCACTACTCGCTCCTCTACCTCGCGCTGCTGTTCGTCGCAGCGGCGCTGAATCCGGTGATCCTGTGAAGGAACTGACCCCCGAGCTCGAGCGGCAGAACCTGATCCTGGGCTGGGCCCTTTTCGCGGTCTTCCTGCTTCTCTTTGCCGGCACCGATCGGCGTCGCGCTCCTCTACCTCGCATTCGACTGACGATCTTCCTCGCCCAACCGGAGTCGCCGGGACCGGGTATCCGGCTGGCGGTCAAGGACCTCTTCGACACCGGTGGGCTGGAGACGACCTACGGCTCGGGGATCTTCGCCGGGCACGTCCCGGAGCGGACAGCCTCCGCCGTGCTGCGGCTCGAGGATGCGGGCTACGCGAACGTCGGCAAGGCGAACCTGCACGAGTTCGCGTACGGGACGACCTCCGAGAACCCGCACTTCGGCGACGTCCCGAATCCGCGCTTTCCCGGCCGCGTCGCCGGCGGCTCGAGCGGGGGCTCCGCGGCGGCGCGTGGCGGCAGGGCTCGCCGACGCGGCACTCGGCACGGACTCCGCCGGCTCGATCCGGATCCCCGCCGCCTGCTGCGGCCTCGTCGGTCACAAGCCGACGCACGGCCTCGTCGCGCTCGACGGCTGCTGGCCGCTCGCGGCGAGCTTCGACACCGGCGGGCCGCTGGCCCAGGACGTCGAAGGGTGCGAGCGGATGCTGGGCGCGCTCGTGCCCGGCTTCGAGCCCGTCGAGCTCGAGTCGCTCGAGGAGCTCGAGGTCGGCGTCGCCTGGACCGAGCTCGCCGATCCACTGGTTCGCGAGCGTGTCGAGGCCGCAGCGGCGCAGCTTCCCGCGACGGCGCGCGGTCGAGTTGCCGGCCGTTCCCGACGCAGACTTACGCGCTCTTCATGCGAGAGGTCGCCGACGTCCACCGCGAGCTCTTCGCGGAGAACGCCGACCTGTACGGCGAAGACGTTCGCATCAAGGTCGAAAAGTGCCTCGCGGTGCGCGACTGCGAGGTCGAGCGCGCCGAGACGGCTCCGAGCTCGAGTACCGCGAGCAGGTCGAGACGGCACTCGACGGCCTCGACCTGGTCCTCACGCCGACGCTCCCGATCGTCGCGCCGCCTCTGCAGTCGAGGCGTCGGGCCGGGCGACCTGGACGTGCGCCAATCCCTGATCCGCTTCACGTATCCCATCTCGGCGCTCGGCTGGCCCGCGCTCGCGCTTCCGTGCGGCCCGGCTGAGGATGGTCTGCCGGCGTCGCTTCAGATCGCCGGCCGCGCCGGCGCGGACGCCCTCGTCCTCGCTGCGGCACGTCTCGTGGAGCCAAGCCCGACCTAAAGCTTCACAGCGCAGCGGCCGATGAAGGCCTGGTGATGATTGCGGTCCGTCGTCTTCTTCTGCTCGCCGTTCTCGGCGTGCTCGCGCTCGCCCTCAGCGGTGTCGCCGAGGCGCGAATCGACCGCGCCGGCCATCACGCCGCAGGGGCTCAAGGCGTTCCTGCTGCGCAGCGACGAGCCCGTGAAGCACGAGTTCGACCGCACGCCCTCATTTGCGTGGCTGCCCGTCCGCGGCGCGATCCGCTACGAGTTCGAGCTCGCGACCAGCAAGTCGTTCACGGAGAGCTCGATCGTCTGGTCGAACGCGAACGACGAATTCGTCGACCGCCGACGACGACGACCACGCCCCGCCGACGACGTACGCCGACCGCGGAGACGGCCGCCGCCAAGCTGGCGAAGCTCTACGCGAACCTGCGCTCACCGACCGTGTCCATCGATCTCGCGTTGCCCTGGATCACCGGCTCGCCGTACGCCCTCTACGCGCACGTCCGCGCGATCACGAACAAGGGCGTCACCTCCTGGAGCGCGCCCTACGGATTCAACATCCGCTGGTCGAGCATCCCGAAGGATCTCGACAGCACGCATCCGGGGCTCGTCCGCTGGTCGCCGGTCGAGGGCGCGACGGCCTACCAGGTGTGGATGTTCGGGGCCAAGAGGACGTTCATGACGACGACGAATGTCGCTGACGCGCGCGATCTGTACACGTTCCACCGCACGAACCCCTTCTTCACGGGCTCGATCCAGTTCCGCGTTCGCGCCCAGCGCACGCTCTACGGCGAGGTCGTCTCCGGGCTGCCGGTGACGACGTATGGGCCGTGGAGCCCGATCTACACCGACGTGCAGCCGCCGCTCTCACTCGGCACGCTCGGGAATGTCGCCACGGTGTCCGACGTCCAGTCGGACACGTCGCCCGGTCTCGCGCATGCCCTCACCCCCGGTTTCGTGTTCCGCGGCGACAGCGGCGGCCCGATGGACTTCAACGGCGGCGCGCCGGCCGAGCTGTTCCGCGTGTACATCGCGACGGATGAGGACTGCGTCAACATCGTCTACCGCGGCGCCGTCGTCGGCAGCCCGGCGTATGCACCTCGCACGACAGGGCCGCTCGAGCTGCCGACGGACTCAGTCGGACTCTCGTCTGCGCGGGGGAACACGCTCGAGCATGGCCCCGAGGGAGAGACCTTGATGCTCGACGGCACCGATTCGGTGACGAACGAGGAAGTCAGCCGCTCCGGCCGCAACGCCCGGCGCTGCCGCCGACTGCCCCCGCCGCGACGCACCGCTGCGAAGGTCGACCTGCCCGACACCGCCTGGCCCACGGGCGGGTACTACTGGACCGTCGTTCCCGTCGTCGTCGAGCCCAAGCCGATGAAAGCCCCTGCCGGTTCCAGCGCCGCACCCGTTCCGATCCGGTATCGCGAGACCGAGCTGCCGCAGGACGCCTGCCAGTCCGGCCGCGTGATGCGCTTCGGCAAGACCACGCCGCCGGTCGTCACCTCCTCCAGCCGTCCCTTTGCGAGCGGCCTCTCGCCCAAGGGCCGCCTGACCTCGGCCGCACGCACGACGCCGTCGTTCTACGGCACGCCGCTCGTGGCCTGGGAGTCCGTCCTCGGCGCCCAGGAGTACGAGATCCAGTGGAGCAAGTCCGCGAATCCGTGGCGGCCGCTCGGCTCGTTGGTGACCGGGGCCACCTCGTCGCTGCTCCCGCTCGAGCCCGGCAGCTGGTACTACCGCGTCCGCGGCTACAACCACTCGTTCCTCAAGCGCCCGCAGATGGCGTGGTCGACTCCGACCGCGCTGAAGGTCTCGAAGCCCACGTTCTCGGTCGTCAAGGGTGGTCGTTAGGCTCCCCGAGTGGAGCCCGACGACGACCTCGCGTTCGCGCTCTCCCTCGCCGACGACGCCGACACGATCTCCATGGCGCGCTTCCGCGCCGCCGACCTCCACGTCGAGACCAAGCCCGACCTGACGCCCGTGTCCGAGGCGGACCGGCTCGTCGAGACGACGCTGCGGGCCCGGATCGAGCGCGAACGCCCCGGCGAGGCCGTGCTCGGCGAGGAGGAGGGCGGCGACAGCAGTCCAGACGGTACTGCCGGCTGGATCATCGATCCCATCGACGGGACGCGGAACTACACGCGCGGAATCCCGATCTGGGCAACGCTGATCGCCTTCGAGGACCGCGTCGCCGTCGTCTCGGCGCCTGCGCTCGGCCGCCGCTGGTGGGCGAAGCGCGGCCAGGGGGCGTACGCGAACGGGCAGCGGATCCACGTCTCGGCGATCGATCGCCTCGAGGACGCGACGCTCCTCTACGCGCTCGACCGGCCGGTGCCGGAGCGTGCCTGGGATGCGTGGCACCTCCGCGGCTTCGGCGACTTCTGGGCCCACATGCTCGTCGCCGAGGGCGCGGCGGAGGTGGCCGTCGACGCGCTCGGGCTCGCAGTCTGGGACACGGCCCCGCTCGGGCGTGATCCTCGAGGAGGCAGGCGGGCGGTTCACGGACCCCGTCTCGTCGAACGGCCTGCTCGACCTCAGCGGGCTGCGCTGACGGCCGCCTCGTAGATCGGATCGCGGCCGAAGATGTCGAGCTCGGCCGACAGGAGATCGCTCGGATTCGGCGGCCAGCCCTCGCGGCCGCGCCACCGGCTCGCCGTCGACGGCCACGCGCTCGATCTCGCCGGCAGATCGATGGCTGAGCCTGACCTGCTTCTTCAGCCGCGACCGCAGCCACCCTGCGAGCAGAAGCGCGTCCGCCTTCGGCCCTGTGACCGACAGCGTCTTGGCCGTCCTGATGCCCGGCCAGAGCGCCGCGAGGCGCGCGCGCCAGCCGAGCCCGCGGCCCCAGGCGATGTCCGACACGGCGATCCGGTCGTAGAGCTGCTCGAGCTTCCGGTACGCCGCCGGGAGGTTGCGCCACTCGGACGAATCGACAACGAGCCGGTCGCAGACGTCGACGAGCTGCTCGAGCTCCGGCTCGCCCCACGGCGGCAGCCCACGCCAGCGGCAGAACGTCGGCAGATCGGTGACGAGCAGCGGCTCGACGATCGAGCCGGGCACCCGCGTGCGCTCTCCGCCCAGACGAAGCTCGATCACGTCCGAGCACACCTCGCGTGACGACCCGTCGATCGTGAAGCACTTCAGGTCGACGTGGACGTCGATCCCGTCGGCCCGCTTCGGGTCGGGGAAGAGCAGGATCGTCCGCGAGGGATGCAGCTCCTCGAGCCCGGCGAGCGTCTTGCGCGCCGCGGCTTCCCACTGCGGCGGCGCCCAGGCCACGTGGGTCATCACGCTCGTGCGCGTCCCTTCCCCGTGCTTCGCGCGGAGCTCGGCCAGTTGCCGCTCCACCTGGGCCACGATGCTCAATGGCGCCTCCAGCTGCGGCCGTCACGGTGGATCAGATCGTCGGCCGGCTTGGGCCCCCACGTCCCGGCCGGGTAGTTGGGAAAGTTCGGCCGATCGCGCTTCCAGGCGGCGACGATCGTGTCGACCAGCGCCCACTGCTCGTCGACCTCGTCGGCGCGCGTGAAGAGCGTCGCGTCCCCGAGCATGGCGTCCAGGATCAGCCGCTCGTACGCCTCCGGCAGCCCGGTGCGAAAGGCGCCGCCGTAGAGGAAGTCCATGTGCACGGTCCGGATCGACATGCCCGCGCCGGGCACCTTCGCTCCGATCGCCAGCGAGACGCCCTCGTCCGGCTGGACGTGGATCAGGAGCACGTTCGGCCGCAGGCCCTCGCCCGCGATCTCTGCGAACGGCGGGTGCGGTGCGCGCTGGAACTGGATCGCGATCGTCGTCTCCCGCCGCGGCAGCCGCTTGCCCGCGCGAACGTAGAACGGCGTGTCCGCCCAGCGCCAGTTGTCGACGTACAGCTTCGCGGCGACGAACGTCTCGGTGTTCGAGTCGCTCGCGACCCCGTCCTCCTCGCGATAGCCCGGCACCTCCTCGCCCTCGATGAAGCCACGCCCGTACTGGCCGCGGACGACCGACTTCGGCCCCGGCGTGTGCAGCGAGCGGAGCACCTTCACCTTCTCGTTCCGGACGGAGTCGGCCGTGAAGTCGATCGGCGGCTCCATCGCCGTCAGCGCGACGAGCTGGAGCAGGTGGTTCTGGAAGATGTCGCGGATCGCACCGGCCTGCTCGTAGAACGCCGAGCGGCCCTCGATCCCGATCGACTCCGCGACCGTGATCTGGATGTGGTCGATGAACTGGCGGTTCCAGATCGGCTCGAAGATGCCGTTCGCGAAGCGGAGCGCGAGCATGTTCTGGACCGTTTCCTTGCCGAGGTAGTGGTCGATCCGGAAGATCTCGTTCTCGGAGAAGTGCGCGAGCAGGATCTCGTTCAGGTGGTGCGCAGAATCGCGATCGTGACCGAACGGCTTCTCGACGATCAACCGCGTCCAGCCCGCGGAGCTTCGGCGCTCCCCCAGCTCGTTCACGATCGTCTCGAACGCGACGGGCGGAACCGCGAGGTAGTAGATGCGGTTCCCTCCGCACCCTCGCTTCTCGTCGAGCTCGCGGAGTGCGTCGACGACGTCGTCCTCGCCGCGATCGTCGGAGAAGTCGGTCGAGACGTAGCGCATCCCGGCAGCAAGCTCGTTCCAGACGCCGGCCCGCAGCTCGTCGCGGCCGTACTCCTTGACCGCCTTCTTCATCTCGGCGACCCACTGTTTGGTCGTCTGCTCCGTGCGCGCGACGCCGACGATCCCGAAGCGCTCCGGCAGTAGGCGGCGCACCGCCAGCGAGTAGAGCGCAGGGAAGATCTTGCGCCGCGTCAGGTCGCCGGAGGCGCCGAAGATCACGATCGCGCACGGGTCCGGGCTGCGACGCAGCCGCAAGCCCTCGAGGAGCGGGTTCTCGGCCTCGCTCACGGCCTCGCCTTCGCCGCCTTGGCGGCCTTCACGGCGTGGCCGCCGAACTGGTTGCGGAGAGCGGCCTGCACCTTGGCCGAGAAGTCGATCTCGCGGCGCGAGGCGAAGCGGGCAAAGAGCGCGGCGCTGATCGCCGGCACGGGCACGTTCGCATGGATCGCCTCGTTGATCGTCCAGCGGCCCTCGCCGGAGTCCTCGACGTACGGCGCGATGTCGTCGAGGTGGTCGCCGTGCTGCTCCATCGCCGCGTACAGCAGCTCGAGCAGCCAGGAGCGGACGACCGAGCCGTAGCGCCAGATGCCGGCAACCTCGCTCAGGTCGAGCTCGAACTCGGAGTGGTACATCAGCTCGAACCCCTCGGCGTAGGCCTGCATCAGCCCGTACTCGATCCCGTTGTGGACCATCTTCGTGAAGTGGCCTGCACCGGACGGGCCTACGTGCGCCCACCCGTTCTCCGGCGCGAGCGACTCGAAGATCGGCGCCAGCCGCTTCAGCGGCGCCTTGTCGCCGCCGGCCATCAGGCAGAAGCCGGCCTCGAGCCCCCAGATCCCGCCCGACACGCCGACGTCCGCGAACGAGATCTTCGCTTGCGGGCCTCCTTGTAGCGGCGCTGCGAGTCGTGGAAGTTCGAGTTGCCGCCGTCGACGATCGTGTCGCCGGGCTCGAGGATGCCGAGCAGCTTCTGGAACGTGTCCTCGGTGATCTCGCCGGAGGGCACCATCATCCAGACGTGCCGGGGTGCGTCGAGCTGCTTCGCGAGCGCGCGGAGCGTCTTCGCCGTCGACGTGACCTTCGGGTCGAAGGTCTTCACCTCGTGCCCGTCCCGCTCGAGCCGCTTCGTCATCCCGGACCCCATCCGCCCGAGGCCGACCATGCCGAGTTGCATCAGATTTGCCTCCAGTCTGGGATTCGCACGACACGCCTGCCCCGCTCTTCGAGCGCCGCAGGTCGCCGGCCGCCTGCGAGCGGATCAGGCGCCCGAAGCCGAAGTCGCGGCCCGGGAATCGCCAGCTCCGCTCCAGTGTCGTCGACGACCTGGATGAAGAGACCGGTGTTCGGCCCGCCCTTGTGCAGCTGCCCCGTGGAGTGCAGGTAGCGCGGGCCGAGGCCGCTCGTGACGACGCAGCCCGTCTCGTGCGCCCTGGCGGCAAGGGGAGCCAGCTCGCCTTCGCGGGCCGGGTCGATGAACGCCTGGATGCAGACGTAGTCACCCTCGCTCGCCCCGGCCAGCAGCTCGTCGAGCGAGCCGCGCGGCGCGACGTCGGGCTCGCCGGCGGCGAGGACCTCGTTCGTCTTGTCCTTCGCCGCCTGAACGTCGGGCTGGTCGAACGGGTTGATCCCGAGGACGTGGCCGGCGACCGCGGTCGCGAACTCCCACCGGAGCCACTCCTGTCCCGAGCTCGTACGCGTCCGGGAGGCGCACCTCGCCGCGCTGCCGGTCCGGCCCCTCCGGCGGCTCGCCCGGCGCCGGCACGAGCCCCTTGCCCTGCTTGCCGGTCGACTCCGCGAGCAGCTGTTCGGCCCACAGTCCGAAGTCCGACGGATGCGAGTCGATGCAGACCTTGTCGCGGCCGGACTGCCAGCCCTCGCCGAGCTGCAGGCCCAGCTCGAGCCCCGGATTCCCCTCCTGCAGCAGCAGCGCCTCCATCATCTCCGCGGCGCGTTCGAGGAAGCGCTCGAGCGCAACGCCCATCAGCGACGCGGGCACCATCCCGAACAGCGAGAGCGCCGAGTAGCGTCCGCCGATCTCCGGCTCGCCCGGGAACGTCGCGCGGAAGCCCCGCTCCTGCGCCAGCTGCTCGAGCTCGGAGCCGGGGTCGGTGATCGCCGCGAACTGGGCGCCACGGCCTCCGGTGCGGTCCCAGAAGTACTCCAGGTGCGAGCGCGTCTCGATCGTGGAGCCCGACTTCGAGGAGGCGAGGAAGAGGGTGCGCTCCAGATCGAGACCGCTCTCGAGGCGCCTGATCGCGGCCGGATGCGTCGTGTCGAGAACGTGGAAGGACTCGACCGCGAACGCACGCCGGAGGACCTCCGGCGCGAGCGACGAGCCGCCCATCCCGAGCAGGACGAAGTCGTCGAACTGCTCGCTCGCCGCCTCCGCGAAGGCGTTCAGCTCGGGGACGCGCGGACGGACCCGGCCGACGACGTCGAGCCACCCGAGCCAGCGGTCCTCGCCGGAGCCGGTCCAGAGCGACGCGTCGTACGCCCAGATCCGGTCGACGATGCTTGTCACGCGGTCGGCGAGTTGCGCGCGCTTTGCTCGGATCCCGTCGAGCAGCTCCTCGAAGGAGTCGGCGAACTTCTGCACGCCTTCCGCCTCGAGCGTCGCCACGACGTCGTCGTAGTCGACACCGACCTCGGCCAGCCGCTCGAGCAGCTTCCGCGCCTCCGCGACGCCCTCGGTGATGCTGTCCGGGACGACCTTGCCGTGATCCTGGAAGGCGACGATCGTCTCCGCCGGCATCGTGTTCACCGTCTTCGGCCCGATCAGCTCCTCGACGTACATCACGTCGCGGTACTCCGGGTTCTTCGTCGACGTGGACGCCCACAGGCAGCGCTGAGCGGTCGCGCCCTTCGCGGCGAGGAACTCCCAGCGGGGGCCGGTGAACGTCTTCTGCCAGTGCCGGTAGGCGAGCTTCGCGTTGGCGATCGCGAGCTTCCCCTTCAAGCGGGTGGCCTGGCCGCCGATCTCGTCGAGCCGCCGGTCGGCCTCCGTATCGACGCGCGAGACGAAGAAGCTGGCGACGGACGCGACGAGCGTCGGGTCCCCGCCCGCTGCGACGAGCCGCTCGAGGCCCTTGATGTAGGCCTCGGCGACCGCCGCGTAGCGGTCGAGCGAGAAGATCAGCGTCACGTTGATCGCCTTGCCCTTCGCGATGCAGTCCTCGATCGCGGCGAGCCCCGGCAGCGTCGCCGGGATCTTGACGAACAGGTTCGGCCGCTCGACCTCCTCGTGGAAGCGGATCGCCTGCTCGAAGGTGGCTTCGCGGTCGTAGGCGAGCGTCGGGTCGACCTCGAGCGAGACCCAGCCGTCCTGTCCCTTGCCCTCGTCCCAGACCGGGCGCATGAGGTCACATGCGTCCTGGACGTCCTGCTTCGCCAGGTGGAGGAAGATCTCGATCGGATCGTCCTCGGTCTTCATCACCTCGGCCAGCCGCTCGTCGTACCAGTCGCCCGACGAGAGCGCCTTCTGGAAGATCGTCGGGTTGGAGGTGACGCCGACGACCGCGTCCTCCTTCATCAGCCGGGCGAGCTCGCCCGTCTCGAGCATCTCGCGCGAGAGCGAGTCGATCCAGACGCTGACGCCTTGCTCAGAGAGCTTCGTGCAGTCGTGACTTGGCCATCCTTCATCTCCTTCTCCATTGCTTCGACTTTCCTCAACCGCGCCACGTACCGCTCGCCGCCGTCGAAGCGCGCGCCGAGGAAGGCGCGTACGAGGTCGACCGCGAGCTCGGCGCCGACAACTTCCGAACCGAGGCAGAGCACGTTCATGTCGTCGTGCTCGACACCCTGGTGCGCGGAATACACGTCGTGACAGATCGCGGCGCGGATCCCGGCCATCTTGCAGGCGGCGACCGAGGCGCCGACTCCGGAGCCGCAGACGAGGATGCCGCGCTCCGCGTCGCCGCGCAGGATCGCCTCGCCGAGCTCCTTCGCCTTGTCCGGATAGTCGATCCGCTTCGCATCGGTGTCGGTGCCGAGGTCGACCGTCTCGTGCCCGAGGCCGTCGAGCTCCTCGAGCAGACGCTCACGGAGCTTCACGCCGCGGTGGTCGAAGGCGACTGCGACACGCATCGGCTGTGAGTATGGCGAAGAGCAGCCGGGTCAGCGGGTGGCGCGCGCCTCGATGCCTTCGATCAGCTGCGCCACCGCTTCGAGCACCTCGCGGTGCGGCGACTCATCCTCGGAGACGCCGGCCAGGATCTCGACCTCGAGACCCTGGAAGAGATTGGCGACGAGCGTCGCAACCGCCGTCGCGGAGATCGGGAGCTCCAGCCTCATCTCGCGCGACCACTCCTCGAAGACCTCGGCCATCAGCCGGCGCCAGCCGGCCGTGGCCTTGCGCCAGCGCGCAGCGAGCTCCTCGTCGGCGAGCCCGGCCGCCCACAGCTCCCAGAGGATCCGGACATAGCCGGACTCGAGGTCGTCTTCCAGGAAGCGGCACGCCGCACGCCACTTCACGCTCAACGGCTCGGGACCCGCGAACAGCGCCTGCTGGCGTTCGAGGAGCTTCTCGTTCTCGCGCTCGAGCACGGCGACGAGCACTGCCTGCTTGCTCCCGAAGTGGTAGTGCACGAGCGACAGCTGGACTCCGGCCCGCTCGGCGACTGCCCGGATGCTCGTGCCGGAATATCCCTGTTCGCGCAGCGACTCGCGCGCCGCCTCGAGGATCGACTCCTTCGTCGCGTCACCGCGCACCGAGCGCCGGTCCTTCAGCTCCCTTGACATGGGAGCTCACCTTACCACTATCTTAGTTGGTCGACCAACCAACTACTTGAAGGAGGCGGAAATGCCGCTGATCACTGTCAAGCTGATCGAGGGCGTCTTCGACGCCGAGGAAAAGCACGAGATGATCGAACAGCTCACCGAGACGATGGTGGGCATCGAAGGTGAGAGCATGCGGGGGTGACCTGGGTCGTGATCGAGGAGATCAAGAGCGGCGAGTGGGGGCTCGGCGGGCAGGCGCTGACGACCGAGGCGGTGCGCGAGATCAAGGAAAGCGTCGCCGCCTGATGACCGCTGTCGCGCCGTCCGCGACACCGCACGCCGCCGGACGGGCGGTCGAGCCCCGTGCACAGGGATACCTCGACCGCGACGGCGTGCGCATCTTCTACGAGCTCTCGGGCGAGGCCGCCGAGACGATTCTCTTCCTGCCGCCCTGGGCGATCAACCACTCGCGCTTCTGGAAGGGGCAGGTGCCGTACCTCTCCCGCCACTTCAGCGTCCTGACGTTCGACCCGCGCGGGAACGGCCGCTCCGACCGGCCCGAGTCGCCGGACGAGTACGGAGCGGAGGTGACCGCCGCGGACGCGCTCGCGCTGCTCGACGAGCTCGGGCTCGACCGCGTCTTCCTCGTCGTGCACTGCGGCAGCGCGGACAAGGGGCTGCTGCTGACAGCACACCACCCGGAGCGCTTCGTCGGCGCCGTCTTCATGTCGCCGGCGCTCCCGATCACGCCACCGCGACCCGAGCGGGTGATGTCCTTCACCGAGCCGCTCCCCACCGACGAGGGCTGGGCGAAGCAGAACCGCCACTACTGGCAGCGGGACTATCCCGGCTTCCTGGAGTTCTTCTTCGATCGCTGCTTCACCGAGCCGCATTCCACGAAGCAGATCGAGGACGGCATCGGCTGGGCGCTCGAGACCACACCGGACACGCTCGAGCTCACGGTGAAGCCGTCCGGATTCGACGAGGCGACGTCGCACGAGCTGATGTCCCGCGTCCAGTGCCCCGTGCTCGTGATCCAGGGCGACGAAGACGCCCTCATTCCCGCCGACCGCGGCGCGGCCTTCGCGGCTGCGACCGGCGGCAGGCTCGTCACCCTGGAGGGAGTCGGTCACGCCCCGCACGCGCGCGACCCGGTCCGGTTCAACCTGCTCGTCTCCGACTTTGCGAATGCGTGCTGGGGCCGCCCGCAGGAGCCGCAGGTCTGGCGCCGCGCGATCACCCGGTCGAAGCGGGCGCTCTACGTCTCGTCGCCGATCGGCCTCGGCCACGCCTGGCGCGACGTCGCGATCGTGCAGGAGCTCCGCCGGCTCGAGCCCGGGCTGACGATCGACTGGCTCGCGCAGGATCCGGTGACGCGCGTCCTGGAGGCGGCGGGCGAGCGCATCCATCCGGCCAGCCGTCTCCTGGCCAACGAGTCGCGCCACATCGTGGCCGAGTCCGACGGGCAGCAGCTGCACGCGTTCGAGGCGATCCGGCGGATGGACGAGATCCTGCTCGCCAACTTCATGGTCTTTCACGACGTCGCCCGGGCGGAGCAGTACGACCTCTGGATCGGAGACGAGGCGTGGGAGCTCGATTACTTCCTGCACGAGAACCCCGAGCTGAAGAGCGCTCCCTACTGCTGGTTGACCGACTTCGTCGGCTGGCTGCCGATGCCCGGACTCGGCGAGCGCGAGGCGTTTCTGACCGCGGACTACAACGCCGAGATGATCGAGCAGATCGCACGCTTCCCGCACGTCCGCGACCGGTCGATCTTCATCGGCGAGCCGGAGGACGTCGTCCCCGATTCGTTCGGTCCCGGTCTGCCCCTGATCCGCGACTGGGTCGCGCAGCAGTTTCGAGTTCAGCGGCTACGTGACGCCGGCCGCCGCGGAGCTCGATCGTGCTGCGGTGCGCTCGGAGCTCGGCTATGGCAAGGACGAACGGGTCTGCATCGTGTCCGTCGGCGGTTCCGGCGTCGGCGTCGACCTGCTCCGGCGCGTGCTTGCGAGCTATCCCGCGGGCGAAAGCCCGGATCCCCGCGCTCCGCATGATCGTGGTGTGCGGGCCGCGGATCGACCCGAGCTCCCTGTCGGTCCCCGAGGGAGTCGAGGTCCGGCAGTACGTCCACGAGCTGTACCGGCACCTTGCGGTCTGCGACGTGGCGGTGCGTCCAGGGCGGGCTCACGACGGGCATGGAGCTCGTGGCGGCGAAGACACCGTTCCTCTACTTCCCGCTCCGGGATCACTTCGAGCAGAACTTCCACGTTCGCCACCGCCTGACGCGCTACGGCGCCGACCGCTGCCTGGACATCGAGACGGCAGACCCGGACACGATCGCCGACGCGATTGCGGCGGCTCTCTCGGAGCCCGTCGAGTACGCTGGACGTCGCGCCGGGTGGCGCGACGCGCGCCGCTGAGCTGATCGCGGAACTGCTCTAGGAGACGCGCTCGAGCAGGGCCACTGCGCGCGCGGCCACGTTCTCGGCCGTGAAGCCGAGCCGTTCGAGCACCTCGTCGCCCGGTGCTGAGGCGCCGAAGCGGTCGACGGCGACCGACGCGCCGGCATCGCCGATCCAGCGCTCCCAGCCGAGCGAGATCCCCGCTTCGATGGACAGCCGCGCGCCGACGTCAGGCGGAATCACCTCGTCGCGATAGTCCTGCGGCTGCTCCGAGAAGAGCTCCCAGCACGGCATCGAGACGACGCGAACGTTGACGTCCATCGAGAGCGCGGCCTCGTAGGCCACACTCACCTCGGAGCCGGTCGCCAGCAGCAGGACGTCGGGCAGGCCGTCGCCGGACTGCCAGAGCGTGTACGCGCCGCGAAGCGCTCCTTCGGCCGAGGCGACCTCGGAGCGATCGAGCGTCGGCAGCTTCTGCCGTGAGAGCGCCAGGGCGACGGGACCGCCCTCGCGCTCGAGCGCGATCCGCCACGCCATCGACGTCTCGTTGGCGTCGCCGGGCCGCACGTACCAGAGGTTCGGGATCGACCGCAGCGTCATGTGGTGCTCGACCGGCTGGTGCGTCGGCCCGTCCTCGCCGAGGCCGACCGAGTCGTGCGTCCAGACCCAGAGCGACTGCATGTGGCCGAGCGCCGAGAGCCGGACCGCGGGGCGCATGTAGTCCGAGAAGATGAGGAAGGTCGAGCCGTACGGCTTCAGCATCCCCTGCGTGAGCGAGATGCCGTTCACGATCGATCCCATCGCATGCTCGCGGATTCCGAACGCGATGTTGCGCCCGGCGTGGGTGGACGAGAAGACGCCGGCGCCCTCGAACTCCGTCTTCGTCGACTCGACCAGATCGGCTGCTCCTCCGACCATCGTCGGCGTGTACGGCTTGATCGCCTGCATCACCTTCTTGCCGGCGTCGCGGGTGGCCACCCCCTCCCCGGCCGGGAACTCCGGCAGCGCCTCGACCCAGCCGGGCCGCGGCTTGCCGGTCCGGTCCGCCTCCCAGTCCTCGCGGAGCTTCGGGAACGTCTCGGCCCAGAGCTCGAAGCGATCGTGCCACTCCTGCTCGGCCTCGATCCCGGCCGGCCTCATGTCCATGTGCTCGTAGACCGCGTCGGCGACGTCGAAGTGCTTGTCCGGATCGAGCCCGAGCGTCTCCTTCGCCGCCCGCACCTCGTCCTCGCCGAGCGGCGCACCGTGGGACTTCGATGTGTCGATCGCGTTCGGCGCGCCGTAGGCGATGTGGCTGCGCACGATCACGAGCGACGGCCGCTCCTCCTCGGCCTGCGCTGCGCGAATAGCTCGCTCGAGCGCGGCGACGTCCTCAGAGTCCTCGACCGACTGAACGTGCCAGCCCTGGGCCTCGAAGCGCTTCGCCTTGTCCTCCGTCGTGAAGGTGAGTGCGGTCGTGCCGTCGATCGTGATGTGGTTGTCGTCGTAGAAGTAGATGAGGCGGCCGAGGCCAAGGTGGCCGGCGAGCGACGCAGCCTCGTAGCTGACGCCCTCCATCAGGTCGCCGTCCGAGCAGATCGCGTAGACCCGGCGATCGACGATGTCGTGGTGCGGCCGGTTGTAGCGCTCCGCCAGAAAGCGGTCGGCGATCGCGAAGCCGACGCCGTTCGCGAAGCCCTGTCCCAGCGGGCCGGTGGTCGTCTCGATGCCCTCGGTCAGGAAGTGCTCGGGATGGCCCGGCGTCCGCGAGCCCCACTGCCGGAAGCGCTTCAGCTCCTCGAGCGACAGGTTGTAGCCGGTCAGGTGCAGCGTGGCGTACTGGAGGATGCAGGCGTGGCCGGCGGAGAGGACGAACCGGTCGCGGTTCGGCCAGTCCGGGTTCGCCGGGTTGTGGCGCATCACGTTCCGGTAGAGCACGTACGCGAGCGGTGCGAGTGCCATCGCCGTGCCCGGATGACCCGCGTTCGCCTTCTGGACCGCGTCCATTGCGAGTGCCCGGATCGTGTCGATCGAGAGCTTCCTGATCTCTGCGTCTTCGCTCACGCCTCAACGATATGCCTCCGCCCGCTTCCAGCGCGGAGCCAACGGCCACTACCCTTGCTGCATGGCGGTCCTGATCGCATCCGCGCTCCGCAAGGAGTTCTCCGGCGAGGCCCTCTTCGACGGAGTTTCCTTCAAGCTCGAGCGCTGGGACCGGCTCGCACTCGCCGGCCCGAACGGCGCCGGCAAGACGACGCTGCTGCGTGCGCTGATGGGCGAGACCGAGCTCGCAGGCGGTGAGCTCGCCTGGGAGAAGGGCGCCCGCGTGGCGCTCCACGACCAGCGTCCGCCGAGGCTCGGCGGCTTCACGCTGCGCGAATACGCCCTCTCGGGCGCCTCCGACCTGATCGAGACCGAGCGCGAGCTGCGCCGGCTCGAGGAGGCGATGGCCGCGGGCGATCACGGTCCCGAGACGCTCCGGCGCTACGGCGAGGCGCAGGCACGGCTCGAGCACGCCGGCGGCTACGGCTGGCGCGACCACGCCACTGCGGTGCTGCGCGGCCTCGGCTTCGCGGATGCGGACCTCGACCGTGGGCTCGAGACCTTCTCCGGCGGAGAGCTGACGCGCGCCTCGCTTGCGCGAGCGCTCGCCGGCGGCCCGGATCTGCTTCTCCTCGACGAGCCGACGAACCACCTCGACATGGCGTCGATGGAGTGGCTCGAGCAGGAGCTGAACACGATCGACGCCGCCGTCGTCCTCGTCGCACACGATCGCTGGTTCCTCGAGTCGGTGGCGACATCGGTCCTCGAGCTCGAGGGCGGCAGCTCCGTCTTCTTCCCGGGCAAGTGGCACGTCTGGCGCCAGGAGAAGGCGGCACGGCTCGCCAACCAGGCAACCTGGGCGCAGCGGCAGGCCGAGGACATCGCCCGGCTCGAGCGGTTCGTCGCCCGCTTCCGCTACGGCACCAAGTCGCGGCAGGCGCAGGCGAAGCTGAAGCAGATCGCCCGGATCGAAGCGGAGCGCGTCGAGGCGCCGCGCACCGGCCGGCGCACGCTCGGCTTCGAGTTCCTGAAGCCGGTGCGGAGCGGCCGGATGGTGATCGAGGCCGAGGGATTCGACCTTGCCGCGGGCACGAAGCAGCTCCTCGAGGACGCAGAGCTCGTGCTGGAGCGGGGCGAGCATGTCGCCCTGATCGGACCGAACGGCTCCGGCAAGTCGACGCTGCTCGAAGGCATCGTCGCGGGCGAGGTCGGCCGGATCGGCCACGGCGTCGAGCTCGCCTATTTCTCGCAGCACGAGGTCGAGCTCGACGAGCGCGGCAGCGTGCTCGAGTGCACGATGGGCGCCACCGGCCTGCAGCGGCCGCAGGCGCAGGCGCTCCTCGGCCGGTTCCTCTTCTCCGGCTGGGACGAGCACGAGAAGCGCGTCGACCAGCTCTCCGGCGGCGAACGGCGCAGGCTCGGGCTCGCGCTCGTCGTCGCCTCCGGAGCGAACTTCCTCGTCCTCGACGAGCCGACCAACCATCTCGATCTCGAAAGCCGCGAAGCCCTCGAGGCCGCGCTCGAGGCGTTTCCCGGCACGGTCCTGCTCGTCTCCCACGACCGTGCCGTGCTCGACGCCGTCGCAGAGAGGATCGTCGCCGTGGAGGACGGAGGTCTCCGGTCGTACCCCGGTGGCTGGGCCGACTACGCCCGGATCCGAGCCGGCGAGGACGCTCCGGAGGCGCCCAAGCCGAAGGAGCGCAAGGAGAAGCCGAAGCCCGAGAAGCCGAAGCCGCCGCGCCGGAGCGAGCTCGAGCTTGTCGAGTCCTCGATCCAGGAACGAGAGCTCGAGATCGCCGACCTCGAGCGCCGCCTGGCGGAGGATTGGGGTGACGCGGAGATCCTCGCTGCGCACAAGGTGGCACGCGAGGACCTGCAGGGCCTGCTCGAACGCTGGGAGCAGCTGTTCGAGTCCGCGCAGCAGGTGTGACCCCGTGCTCGTGTGACGACGGGCCATCCGGCGGCGTAGGAACGGTGTGCAAGCGATGACGCTTTCCGCACGGAGCCAGCCGACCTTGTCGGCGTCTTTTGCCACGACCGCAGAGGAGCATCTCGACGACGTGTACGCCTATCTCGTCTATCTGACCCGCGACCGCTCGCTCGCCGAGGATCTCGTCGCGGACACGTTCGAGAAGGCCCTGCGCTCGTGGCGCCGCTTCGACGCCCGCCGCGGCAGCGCTCGCACGTGGCTCTGCCAGATCGCCCGCACGACCGCGCTCGACTGGTTCCGCGCCGAGGAGCGCCGAAAGCGGCGCGAGGAGCGTGCCGCGACGCCCGAGCACGTCGACGCGTCGTTCGCCGAAGGTCTGTCCCCCGGCCTCGAAACCGCCCTCGCCGAGCTCAGCGCCGGCGAGCGCGAGGTGATCGCGCTCCGGATCCTGCTGGAGCTCGACGGCGACGAGGCCGCGCGCGTGCTCGGTATCAGCCCGACGGCGGTCTCCACCCGCCTGTCGCGCGCCCTGAAGAAGCTCGAGGAGAAGGTGAGCATCCATGTCTGAGTCGCTGCTGAACGAGATCCGCGCCGCGAAGCCCGTCGCACCCTCCACGCTCCGCGACCGTGTGCGCGCGCTGTCCGCCGAGGAGCCGGCACGCGAGCCCTTTCTCGCCCGGCTCCGCTGGCGGCAGCTCGTGCTCGTCGCGCCGGCCACGCTGGTCCTGGCGCTCTCCGCAGCGACGGTGATCGGCCTCACGCGCGACGAAGCGCGCGGAAGGTCCGCTGGTCGGAGCGCCGATCGGTGACGCCGCCCGGAGCACACCGGCACTCGAGACATTTCAGGAGGAGAGCGCGAACAAGGATCGGTCGGCGCTCGCGCCGTCCACGCCCGGCGTCGCCGGTGGCTCCGAGGTCGTCCCTCCGGCGCCGGGTCAGCTGCAGCGCTACGAGGCGGAGCTGCGCCTGCGCGTGGACGACGTCGAAGCGCTCTCGGGAGCGACGAAGAGCGCACAGCAAATCGCGCTCTCGCACGGCGGCAGCATCGCCTCGCTCCAGTACGACGCGCCGTCGGAGGGCATCGGCTCGGCGCAGATCACGCTCCGCGTCCCGATCTCGAGAGTGCAGAGCGCGATGACGCAGCTCTCGGCACTCGGCACGATCGTCGGCCAGCGCTACGGGATCGAGGACCTCCAGGTGCAGGCCGACAGCCTCCAGTCGCAGATCGAGGCGACGCAGCGGCAGATCGCAGGGATCCTCGGCCAGCTCGAGAGCACGACCCTGTCCGATGCGAACCGCGCCGTGCTGAAGTCGCGGCTCGCGAATGCTCGCGCCAAGCTGAAGGGCCTGCGCGAAGGGCTCGCCGGCACGCGCGCCCAGGCCAAGACAGCGACGATCTACCTCTCCCTGACGACCGAGAAGATCGAGCCCGGTGCCGTCGGCGGCGGTCCGCTCGACAACATCAAGGACGTGCTCGCGTGGGAGGCGATCGGGCTCCTCTACGTGCTCGTCGTCGCCGGCCCGTTCCTCATCGTCGGCTTCCTGATCTGGCTCGCGCTTCGGTTCCGGCGCAGGCACGTCACCACTCGCTTGCTCGAGCAGAATTAGTGCAGCGGCAGCTCGGCGCGGACAGTCGTGCCGAGCCCACACTCGCTCGAGACTTGTAGCCGGCCGCCGAGGGCTTCCACCCGGTCGGTCAGCCCTCGGAGGCCCGATCCCTTGCCGGGGTCGGCACCGCCGAGGCCGTCGTCTGAGACCTCGACCACGAGCAGGCCGTCGTCGCGAGCGAGGTCGACCTGCGCTTGGCTCGCCGCGGCGTACTTGGCGACATTCGCGAGCGATTCCGCCACCACGTAGTAGGCGGCAGCCTCGATCGGCTCGGGCAGCCGCTCCGACGGAAGCCCGGTGAGCTCAACCGGCAGCGTGGCGCGCGTGGCAAGCGCCTCGACGGCCGCAGCGAGGCCGCGGTCCGTGAGGACCGCCGGGTGGATCCCGCGGGCGAGCTCGCGAAGCTCCTCCAGACCGAGCGCGAGCTCTTCGCTGGCTCGCGCGAGCAGCTCCGCCGCGGCCCCCGGGTCAGCGGCCAGCTGCGACTGGGCGAGACGAAGGCCGAGAGCGAGCGAGACAAAGCGCTGCTGGGCACCGTCGTGGAGGTTCCGCTCGAGGCGCCGCCGCTCAGCATCGCCGGCCTGGACGATGCGCGCGCGCGACGCCGTCAGCTGCTCGTGGGCCTCGGCGTTGGCGAGCGCGACCGCAACGAGGCTCGTGAATTTCTCGAGGCGAGCCTCGGCGTCGGCTGGGAATCGGTCGGAGCCGCTGATCGAGATCGACGTGGCGCCCCAGAGTCGTCCAGAGACCACGATCGGAGCCGCCACTCCTGAGCTCACCTCGGCTGCAACCATGTGCTCCTGGACGTCGGGCGGCTCGTTCTCCAGGTCGATCCGGGCCGTTTCGCCCGTGTGCCGGACGCGCGCGATGGCTCCGCCCTGAAACGGCAGGCGTACGCCGAACGGAGCGTCGAACCGGCCGTCCCTCGCCCAGCCGCCCACGATCTCCGCTTCGTCCGCATCATCGAGGTAGCGCACGGTCGCGGCCGCGCGCGCTCCGAACAGCCGGCCGATCTCCTCCGAGACGGCGTTGAAGAGCCGCTCGGGGTGCTCCTGGGTCGCAACAGCGACCGCGACGCGGCTGAGCGCAGCCTGCTCCTCGGCGAGGGTCGCGAGCTCCTCACGGGCCAGGGCGTTCGCGAGGGCTACGGCGACGAGCGCCGCAAACTGCCCGAGTCGCTCCTCGGCGTTCGCCGCAAACCGGTGGCCTCCGGTGAGCGACACGACGACGCTGCCCCAGATGCTCCCCGACACGACGATCGGCGCCGCGACGAGGGACGTCACGCCAAGCTCGGTCAGCCGCCGGTGAAGCTCAGCCGGAACGCCGGGGTCGTCGGTTGCCATTCGAACCGGCGCGCCCGTCCGCGCGACTTCGGCAAGCGGACTGCCCCCGTCGATTGAGACGATCGTGCCTGCGCCCGGAATCCTCACCCCCGGCTCGCTCCACTTGCCGACGATGATCCCCTGGTCGTGGCTAGGGCTGAAGCGGACGAGGTTCGCGGCGTCCGCGCCGAGGAGGCGGGCGACCTCCTCGGTCACGAGGTCGAAGAGCCGCTCTGCTGCCGTCTCGGTCGCAACGGCCACCGCAACGCGTTTCAAGGCCGCCTGCTCCTCGACGAGCATCAGGGGGTCGACCTCCTGATGCTCCGTCGAGACTCTCGGCATGAGGCAATCGTCGCACGGGTCGCGACACGCCGCCACCGGCGCGGCGACGATCCAGCCTAGTAACAGACTGTTACTAGGCCATCATTGGCGCATGAGCGCCCGGAGGATGCACGCCGACGAGATCGACACCGACGTCGCGCTTGTCCATCGCTTACTCGCCGGGCAGTTCCCGCAGTGGAAGGACTTGGCGATCGATCCGGTCGTGTCGTACGGAACGGATCACGACATCTATCGGCTCGGAGACCAGCTCGCCGCTCGGCTCCCGCGCATCGGGTGGGCAGAGGAGTCGCTCGACGCGTCGGAATGGGACGGCGAAGAGGCCTGGGTGCATGGCGACCTGCTGCCGGGGAACCTGCTCGTCCTCGACGGCCGCCTGTCGGCAGTCATCGACTTCGGCGGCCTCAACGTCGGCGATCCAGCTTGTGACCTGCAGCCTGCCTGGAACGTCTTCGCGGGTGAGAGCCGCACCCGATATCGCGCGGAGCTCCAGGTCGACGATGCGTCGTGGCTGCGCGGGCGCGGCACGGCGCTCTACCAGGCCGTCCTGGCGCTGCCGTATTACTGGGACACCAATCCCGGGATGGTCCGCCAGGCCTCGCACGCGCTGGCACAGGTACTCGCCGAAACTTCCTAGGCCCAAAAGGCGTCGAACGCCGCTTCGTCGAGCGGCTGAGCGCGGATGTCGAGCCAGAGGCCGTCGCGGAGCTCGACCAGGAGCGCCTGCTCGATGTCGAGCGGCGCGTGGCCGTCACGCTCCCCGCGGGCGCGATAGACCGCGACCGTGTGCGCGTCGTCAGCAACCACCCAGAGCAGGTCGACGCGGTAGGTGCCGGCGGTCAGCTCGGCGGTGCGGCGAAGGAACGCGAGAATCTCGTCGCGGCCGCGGTACTCGCCCGTCATCGCGTTCGCACCCGGCACGCGCCAGACGGCACCCTCGGCGAAGAGACTGACCAAACCACTCACGTCGCCGCGGGCGAAGCGCTCGAAGCCGTCGCGGACGATCGCCGCATTCGGGTGCTCGCTCAAGTCAGCTCTGGGTCCAGCGTGGCGACCACGGCCTCGGCGACGACCTTCAACGGGCGGCCGGAGACCTGGCTCGCCTTGCGCAGGCGCGCGAAGGCGTCCTGCTCGGAGAGGCCCTCCTTCGCCATCAGCAGCCCCTTCGCGCGCTCGATCGTCTTGCGGGCGGCGAGTGCGTCGGCGAGCGACTCGGCTTCCTCGCGCAGCGCCTGCAGCTCGTCGTGCCGCGCCCGTGCGGTCTCGATCGCCGGCAGCAGATCGGTCTCGCGAAACGGCTTCACGAGGTAGCCGAAGACACCGGCCTCCACGGCCCGCGCTACGAGCTCGCGCTCGCCGTAGGCCGTCACCATCACGATCGGGATCGGCCGGTCGTCGAGGATCCGGCGCGCCGCCTCGATTCCGTCGAGCCGCGGCATCTTCACGTCGAGCACCGCGAGGTCGGGCTGCTCCTTCCGCGCCAGCTCCACAGCCTCTTCGCCGTCCTTCGCTTCCGCGCACACCTCGAACCCGGCCGACTCGAGCAGCGAGCGCAGGTCCATCCGGATGATGGTCTCGTCCTCGGCAATCAAGATTCTCATGCCGGGAAGACCACCTCGGCGCGCAGGCCCGGGTCGCTCGTGAGCACGATCGTGCCGCCGAGCTCGTCCCGCACGAGCGCGCGCACGATCGAGAGCCCGGTGCTCTCGCCGTCGCCGGCAGCGATCCCACCGCCGTCGTCTCCGATCGCGAGCGACACCGAGCCGTTCCGCTGCGCCAGCTCGATCCGGACCGTCCCGCCGCCGTGCTCCAGTGCGTTCTGGAAGAGCTCGCTGAAGACGAGAGCGAGCGCCGTTGCGCGGTGGCCGGCGAGCGACACCGATTCCAGGTTCGCCTCGACCTCTTTCCCGACGACGAGGCCCTGCACGAGCATCGCCCGCAGCCGCTCGATCAGCTCGGCGAGGTCGACGTCGTCCTCGCGGTGCTCGGTCAGCACCTCGTGCACCGCCGCGATCGCGAGGATCCGGTTGACCGAGTCGGTCAGCGCGCGCCGCGGGTCGACCTCTGTGGCGCGCGCCTGGAGCCGCAGCAGCGAGGCGACGGTCTGGAGGTTGTTCTTGACCCGGTGGTGGATCTCCTGGGCGAGCACGCCGCGCATGACCGCGCGTCCGTGCTCGAGCGCGACTGCGGCGTGGTGAGCGATCGCCTCGAGCAGGGCGCGATCGTCGTCGCTGAAGGGCGTGTCGCGGTCGCAGACGAGCTCGCCGATCTGCCTGCGCTTCCACTTCAGCGGCAGGCGCAGCGCGTGTGCGCCGGCGCGGCCCTCGGGCCAGGCGACCTTGCCGTCCTCGAGCACGAGCGCTGCGCCGGTCGCCCCCATCGCGGTGATCGTCGTCTTCACGATCGCCTCGAGCGACTCCTCCAGATAGAGGGACTCGGAGACGGCCTCCGAGATCTGCGCGAGTGCCTCGAGCTCGTGAACCCGCCGCTGCGCGTCGGCATAGAGCTTCGCGTGCTCGATCGTCTGCGCGACCTGGGACGCGATCGCGACGAGGAGGTCGATCTCGGCCTCGGTGTAGTCGCGGGCTGCGCGCGTGCGGACGTTGAGCGCGCCCTCCATCTTCTCGCGGGCCAAAATGGGTACGGCGAGGATCGACTCGTACTCGTCCTCCGGCAGGTTCGGGAACTGCTTGAAGCGCGAGTCGAGATGCGCGGACGAGGCGATCGCGATCGGAGCACGCTCCGCCGCCGCGGTGCCCGTGATCCCCTCGCCGAGGTGCAGGCGCGGGCGCCGCGTCATCTCGTCGACGGCCGTTCCGTGCGTCGCGCGGAGCACCAGCTCGTCGGCGCGCTCGTCGTAGAGATAGACGAAGCACGCATCGGCGCCGAGCGCATCCGCGACCTTGCTCGCGACGAGCGCCAGCACCTCCTCGAGGTCGAGCGTCGAGTTGACCGCAGCGATGGTCTCGGTCAGCAGCCGGAGATGCCTTGCAGAGGCGTCCACTGTCAGAGTGTAGGTCGCGTCGCCCGCCCGGCCTTAACAAACTTCTTACGAAAGTCATGCCAGAAACTTCAAAGAGCGGGCATAGGTTCTCGGTAGATGAGTGCCGTCGAACTCGATCTCCGCAGTGTCAAGGGTTTCCTCGTCGCGGACGTGCGCGGCCGTGTGATCGGCCGCGTCGAGTCGCCGATGTACGGCAGCCAGCCTGACGTCCCGGACGCCCTCGCTGTCCGCTCGGGCTTCCTCCGCGGCCGCCGGCTCGTGCCGGCCGAGGCGATCGGCGAGATCGACGTCGGCTCGCGCGTGATCGGTCTCAGCGTGTTGCGCGAGTCGATCCGCAAGTTCCTGTAGCGCTCTTCCTCTGACCGGGGCCGCGCTTCCATGCAGTGTTTATGCAAGCAATGCGCAACTCCGCGACCCAGCACCTGCGCCTGAACGACCACGGGCTCCCGAGGGAGCCCGCGATCGGCCGTCAGTTGAGGTCGCGGCGCTCGCCTTGCGCCGCAGCCCTGTGGACAATTATGCCCCTCGGAGAAGGCTTATGTCTAGTCCAGAAACGCCTGTGCTAAAGCACGGCTAGGTAGCGGTCCAGCTCCCACTGCGTCAGCTGGATCCGGTAGTCGTCCCACTCTCGCCGCTTGATCTCGACGTACCGCTCGTGGATGTGCTCGCCGAGCGCTTTCCGCATCAGCTCCGACTCCGCGAGCGCCTCGATTGCCTCCCCGAGCGTGCCCGGCAGCGCCACGATTCCGCGCTCCTGCCGCTCCGCCGCCGAGAGGTGGTAGAGGTTCGAGTCCATCGGCTCCTCGAGCTCGTACCCTCGCTCGATTCCCTCGAGCCCTGCGTGCAGGAGAGCGGCGAAGGTGAGATACGGGTTGCAGGCCGGGTCGGGACAGCGGATCTCGGCGCGGGTCGCCTGCTCCGAGCCCGGCTTGTAGAGCGGGATCCTGATCAGAGCCGAGCGGTTCCGCTGCGACCACGCGACGTACACCGGCGCCTCGTAGCCGGGCACGAGCCGCTTGTACGAGTTCACCCACTGGGCGAACACGGCTGAGAGCTCGCGCGCGTGCCGGAGCAGGCCGGCGATGAACGCCTTCGCCGTGGGCGACAGGTGGTGCGGGTCGGCGCTGTCGAAGAACTGGTTCCGGCCGCCCGTGAAGAGCGACATGTGGGTGTGCATGCCCGACCCGTTCTCCCCGAAGAGCGGCTTTGGCATGAAGGTCGCGTAGACCCCGTTCTTCGCCGCGATCTCCTTCACGATCAGCCGGTAGGTGAGCGTCGCATCGGCCATCTCGAGCGCCGGTGCGTAGCGCATGTCGATCTCGTGCTGCGAGGGCGCGACCTCGTGGTGGTGGTACTCGATCGGGATGCCGACGCTCTCGAGCGCCTGGATCGTCTCGTTCCGCAGCTCGGTGGCGGCGTCGAGCGCCGTCATCGCGAAGTACCCGCCCTCGTCGAGCGTCTCGGTGCCCTTGTTGTCCTTGAAGAGGAAGTACTCCAGCTCGGGTCCGATGTTGAACGTGTCGAAGCCCATGCCGTTCATCCGGTCCAGAGCCTTGCGAAGCATGTAACGCGGGTCGCCCTCGTACGGCTCGCCGTTCGGGGTGACGACGTCGCAGATCATCCGGCCGACGATCGTCTCGCCCGGGCGCGACGGCATGATCCGGAAGGTCGCGGGATCCGGGATCGCAACCATGTCCGACTCCTCGATCGCGTTGAAGCCGGTGATCGACGAGCCGTCGAAGCCCATCCCGTCGTCGAGCGCGGCTTCGACCTCGCTCGGGGTGATCGCGAAGCTCTTCAGATGCCCCTCGAGATCGGTGAACCAGAAGAGCACGTACGCGACCTTCTGCTTCTCGATCTCCTTCAGCACCTGCTTCCGCGCATCCGGGTCGGACGTCGCGCGATGCCTGCTCTCGATCATCCCCATGCCGTCTTCCTCCTTGTCACCCTTGTCAACAGAAAGTCCCAGAAAACGCGAAGAGCCCCAGGCGGAAGCCGCCTGAGGCCCCGTCGCCTCGAAAACCTCGGCGAGTCTAACGCACTACCCGCTCCGCTTCAATTTGCCGTGCTTCTTGGCGTAGATCTCGCCACGCCGGAACACCCACAGCCCGACCGGGGCCGCGACCGCGCCGATCAGGAGCAGCGGCCAGATCTCGTCCCACATCGTCGAGAGCCCAGCACCGTCGAGGATCGCCTGCCGGATCCCGTCGAGCACGTAGGTCGCGGGCGAGATGACGGAGAGCCATTGCATCCACTGCGGCAGCACCTCGACCGGGTAGTAGACCCCCGAGACGACGAGCAGCATCCCCTGCGCGACGAAGCCCAGCTGAGCGCCCTTCTCGGGCGAGATCAGCGGCAGCACCGCCGTCATGATCCCGATCCCGATGAAGGCGAGCGAGCCCGCCACGAGCACGACGAAGGCGGCCACGAAGTCCGCGTTCGGCAGCGCCAGGTCGAAGAAGAACGCGACGACGACGAAGAGGATGATCGCCCTGATCAGGCCGTAGAGCACGGCGAAGAAGCCGGCGCCGGCGAGGTGCATCGCCCGCGACAGCGGCGCCATGAACGTGTACTCGATCGTCCCCTCCCAGCGCTCCCACGCGACCGTCTCGGTCATGAACTCGAACAGGATCCCGAGGTAGGCCCAGACGACGGCGCCGATCAGGAGCTGTGTGGTCGTGCGGGTGACGTCGATCTCGCCGCCCGTCGCCTCGATCCCCTTCGCGATGAAGACGATCGTGAGCGTGTTCGCGATCGTCCAGACCATGAACGCGACGTCCCACCAGATGTAGCGGCGGGTCAGGTAGACGTTGCGCTCGACGACGCCGCCGAGCCCGATCAGCTCGGCTCGCAACGTGGCTGCTGCGCCCCTGGTCATGCGAACACCTCCCGGTCCTCGTCGTCCTCGTCGATCTCCGCCTCGAACTCACGGCCGGTCGCAGCGAAGAACGCCTGCTCGAGCGTCTCGACCTTGAACCGCTCCAGGATCTCCGGGACGGTCTCGAGGAAGAGCAGCTCACCGCGGTCGAGGATCCCGACCCGGTCCGCGAGCGCCTCCGCTTCGGCGAGGTCGTGCGTGCAGAGCAGGATCGTCGAGTCGTGCGTCCGTCTCAGGTCGCGGACGAACTCCTGCACTTCGAGCTTCGAACGCGGGTCGAGCCCGGTCGTCGGCTCGTCCAGGAGCAGCAACACGGGCGACGTGAGGAGGGCGCGCGCCAGCGCGACCTTCTGCTGCATCCCGCGGGACAGGTTCTCCATCGGCTCGGAGCGACGATCGATCGGAAAGCCGACCTTGCTGAGGATGTCCGGGATCTTCACGCGGGTCTCCCGCGGCCCCATGCCGTAGTACCGCGCCGCGTAGTGAAGGTTCTCGCCCGCCGACATCTTCTTGAAGAAGCTGGCCTCGACCGAGACGCGGTTGACGAGCCTGCGCACCGGCCGCGGGTTGGTGAAGACGTCGTAGCCGAAGACGTGGGCGCTGCCGCCGTCGTGGAAGAGCAGCGTCGAGAGCAGGCGGACCAGCGTCGACTTGCCCGAGCCGTTCTGGCCCAGGATCGCGACGCACTCGCCCCGCTCCATCGTGAACGTGACGCTGTGCAGCGCCGCGCGCTTCTTGCGCGCGAACCTGCCTGCCTTCTTGTCGCGGCGCGAGAACTCCTTGCGGAGATCCCGCACGTCGACGGCGGGCGCTAGACGTTGCAATTCGATGACTTCACTCACTTCCTACTCCTTCGATTCACACGAAACTCAAGGACCACAAGCACGCGACGCCCGCACTACGGCGGGCCGCGGCAACGGGTGTCCTAGACGTGGAAGAGGAGTCTCATCGCGGCCGAGAATACCAGCGGCTCCGGCGCTCGCGCCAGAAATTCCCCCTTGACCTGCGTCCGCAGCCTCGGCTACGGTGAGAGCAGGTTCCGCCGCCGAAGGCGGTTCCGAGGCAATGGCGCCTCGCAGCATTTTGCTGCGGGCGCTTTTTTTGTGGTCCAACGGCTGTGTCATTCAAAGACAGGGAGACGGAGATGTCGGAGCTGGAGTCGAAGCACTACCTGATGAACGGGGGCGAGACGCTGCCCGACGCCCGCGAGGCGCTCGAATGGGCGGCCGAGACGCGGGTCTCGATGGTCGACCTCAAGTTCTGCGACCTCCTCGGAACCTGGCAGCACATGACGCTGCCGCTGCGAGCCTTCGGCTCGGAGAGCTTCGAGGAAGGCCTCGGGTTCGACGGCTCCTCGATCCGCGGCTGGCAGGGGATCTCCGAGTCGGACATGCTGCTGATGCCCGATCCGACTTCCGCGATCCTCGATCCCGCCACCGAGGCGCCGACGCTCTCGCTCGTGTGCGAGATCGTCGACCCGATTACGAAGGAGGGATACTCGCGCGACCCGCGCCAAGTCGCGAAGCGCGCAGAGGAGTACCTCCGCTCCACCGGGATCGCCGACACGTGCTTCGTCGGACCCGAGTGTGAGTTCTTCGTCTTCGACGAGGTCAGCTACGACCTCGGCCCGAACGCCGCGCACTACTCGGTCGACTCGGGCGAGGGCTTCTGGAACTCCGGCAAGCCGGGCCTCGGCTACACGTCCCGGCCGAAGGAGGGCTACTTCCCGACGGCGCCGCACGACTCGCTGCACGACATCCGCACCGCGATGGTGCTGACGCTCGAGCGGCTCGGCATTCCGTGCGAGTTCCATCATCACGAGGTCGCCTCCGGCGGCCAGTGCGAGATCGACCTCCGCTTCCAGAGCCTGACGCGGATGGCCGATCAGGTCATGACCTACAAGTACGTGGTCAAGAACGTGGCCCGGGCGCACGGCAAGTCGGTCACCTTCATGCCGAAGCCGGTCTTCGGCGACAACGGCTCGGGGATGCACTGCCACCAGTCGCTCTGGAAGGAAGGCACGCCGCTGATGGCGGACAAGTCCGGCTATGCCGGCCTCTCGGAGCTCGCTCGCTCGTACGTCGGTGGCCTGCTCGCGCACGCGCCGGCGCTGCTCGCGTTCTGCGCGCCGACGACGAACTCATACCGCCGGCTCGTGCCCGGCTACGAGGCGCCGGTGAACCTCGTCTACTCGCAGCGAAACCGCTCCGCCTGCATCCGGATCCCGATGTACTCCGACTCGCCGAAGGCGAAGCGGATCGAGTTCCGCTGCCCCGACGCCGCGGCGAACCCGTATCTCGCGTTCTCGGCGATGTTGATGGCGGGCATCGACGGGATCCAGCGCGGGCTCGACCCGGGCGCACCGGCCGACTACGACCTCTTCGAGGAGGCCGCCCCAAACAGTGAGCACAGTGACGTCCCGCAGGTTCCCGGCTCGTTGGCCGAGTCGCTGGACGCGCTCGAGGCGGACCACGAGTTCCTGCTCCGCGGCGGCGTCTTCACCGAGGACCTGATCCGGACCTGGATCGACTGGAAGCGCGAGAACGAGATCGACGTCGTCCGGCTCCGCCCTCACCCGGCCGAGTTCTCCCTCTACTACGACTGCTAGGAGGCTTCATGACGAAGGTGGAAGCGATCGTCGTACGAGACCGGGTGGAGACGGTGATGGACGCCGTCGAGGAGCACACCGGGCACGTCGGCGTCACCGTGATCGAAGCCGTCGGCCACGGCCGGCAGCGCGGGATCACGCACGAGTACCGCGGCCGGATCTTCGAGTCGAGGTTCCTGCCGAAGGCGTACCTCTTCTTCGTCGTGAAGGACGAGATCGCCGCCGGCGTCGTCGAGGCGATCGTCGACGCCGCGCGCACCGGTCACGAGTCGGGCGACGGGATCGTCTGGACGACGCCCGTCTTCGACGTCACCCACAACCGCACGGGCGCGAAGCTCGAGGAGGTCGAGGTCGCATGACGACAAAGGAACTGGCAATCGCCACGAGCACGATCTGGGTCGTCCTGGCCGCGATCCTCGTGATGTTCATGCAGGCGGGCTTCGCCTTCCTGGAGGCGGGGTTGACGCGGATGAAGAACGTCGGCCACATCGCCGCGAAGAACGTCCTCGTGCTGGCGATCGCGTCGATCGTCTACTACCTCGTCGGCTACGGCATCGCCTTCGGCGACGGCGGCAACGGCGTGTGGGGCGGCTCCGGCTTCCTCCCGTCCGTCGACGAGCTGCTGGCGGTCGGGGCCGCTCCGTTCAGCTGGTTCGCGTCGATCCCTGCGGCTGCCGGCTACCTCTTCCAGGTCGTCTTCTGCGCGGTGTCGCTCGCGATCGTCTGGGGCGCGATGGCGGAACGGACGCGGCTGTGGGTCTACTTCGCCTTCGGCGTCGCCTACACGCTGATCTACTCGCTCGTCTCGCACTGGATCTGGAGCCCCGACGGCTGGCTGTTCGCGCGGGGCATGCAGGACTTCGCCGGCTCGACCGTCGTGCACTACCAGGGTGCGCTGGCCGGCCTGGCCGGGGCGCTTCTGCTGGGGCCGCGGATCGGCAAGTTCGCCCACGACGGGAAGCCGAACGCCATCCCGGGGCACAACATGGCGTTCACCACGCTCGGCGTGATCATCCTCTGGTTCGGCTGGTTCGGCTTCAACGCGGGCTCGACGCTCAGCGTCGACTTCGGCGGCGTCGGCTTCTTCGCCTACGTCGCGCTGAACACGAACCTCGCGGCTGCGGCCGGCGTGCTCGGCGCGGTTATCACCTCGTGGCTCGTGATCAAGAAGCCCGACCTCTCGATGATGCTGAACGGCGCCATCGCGGCGCTCGTCGCGATCACCGCGGCCTGCGCGTTCGTGGCCCCCTGGGCCGCGATCGTGATCGGCCTCGGGGCGGGCGTCATCGTCGTCTTCGGTGTCCTGCTCGTGGAGCGGGTCGGGATCGACGACCCGGTCGGCGCGCTCGCCGCGCACGGCATGGCCGGGGTCTGGGGCACGCTCTCGCTGGGCTTCCTCACGGTGCCGGCGCTCTCCGAGAAGCTCGCCACCGGCACGGGCGGCCTCTTCTACGGCGGCGGGCTGCACCAGCTCGGCACGCAGGCGCTGGGCCTGGTGGCCGTCGGCGCGTTCACGTTCTCCGCGTCCTTCGGGATCCTCTGGCTCTTCAAGGTCACGATCGGGATCCGCACCGACGAGGACGTGGAGACTGCAGGCCTGGACGTCTCCGAGCACGGCATGTGGGGCTATCCCGAGTTCTACATCCCGGTTCCCGGCGGCTACGGCACCGACACGCACGGACACCTGGGCGTCTCACACGCCGCACGCTCCGCGCCCGCGGCCGCGCACCAGCGACGGTGGCCGCAACGGCGCTCGATCCGACCGGCTAGGAACAGAACGCACGCCCGAGCAGGAGCTGCAACTTGCCCTCCTGCTCGGGCGTCAGCGGGATACACGTTCGCCGCGACGACCAGTCAGCCGGTCGTCGCGGGCCCAGACGCACGGTCAGCATCCCGAGCAGGTTGCCCGTATGGCCGACGACCGGGCCGCACGGGGTGTCGAACCGCGCCAGCCCGAGCCCGTAGCGATCGTCGCCGCGCGGGCCGCATCCGTCGCCCCAGCTCGCTGCCGAGCAACCGCGTGAAGAAGCGGTCGAGATCCGCCGCGGTCGACACGCATCGCTCCCGCGGCCCAGGCCGACCGTCGCCGTGCGGGAGCTCGTGTCCGTCAGGCTCCCGGTCGCGATCCCGTCCTGCAGGCGACGCTCGTGACCCGTGGAGGTGCGGCCCTCTACCCGCCCGGCTCAAAGGTCGTGTCGGTGAGCCGTACGGCCTCGAGGATCTGCCGCTGCAACATCTGATCCAGAGGCCGGCCAGACCGGCACGTTGGAGGACGAGCCCGAGAGCGAGGTAGTTCGTGCTCGAGTAGGGTACCCGGCTTCACGTCGGCTTCGCCGTCTCGCGATCGCCGACCAGCGCGGCGGTCGACAGCTCGCCGCGCAGCAGCGCCGGGTCGGAGGTGTAGTCGAACAGGCCGGCGGGTGGCGAGAGGAGCTCACGCATGGTGATCTCGTCACGCATCGCTGACGAGGCGAGGCTCGAACGCTCGGCGGCCGTGTCGTCGAGCGAGAGGAGCGCCGCGTCGACCAGCCGCAGCGTCAGACGCGGCAACGAACGTCTTCGTGACGCTGCCGACGCGGAAGCGTATCGTCCACGGACGCCTCGCCCCTCGCGAGCTCGCGCACCTCGTCGCCGTCGCGCGACGCGAACGATCACGCCCGGCACGCCGCTCGCGACGAGATCGCTCGCCGTTCTCCTGAGCGTCGGCGGCGAGTCGCGCGGCCAGAACACGGCGGCCGCCACGAGGGCGGCCGCCGCGAGTCCAGCAAGCCAGAGCCGGCGCATGCCGGCATGAACCTACCGTCTACGACGCCGAGAACGTGACGGTCACGTTCGCGGTGGCCTGCTGCGTCCCGGGCTCGATCGGCGTCGACTCGGCCATCGCCTTGTCGGCAGCGGCGAACGGGATCGGCTGCGGAGCGCCGCCACCCTCGACGATCGTCGTCACGCGACCGAGCGAAACGTTCGCCGCGGACGCGAGCACCTGCGCATTCGCGCGGGCGTTCGCGACGGCGGCCTTGAGGGCCTGGCGATAGAGCTCGTCCTGGTCGCCGTGCGACAGCGACGGCCCGTTCACCTGGTTCGCTCCCGCGTTGACCGCCGCGTCGATCACGGCGCCCGCCTTCGCGAGCTCCTTGATCGTCGCCGAGACGGTGTTCGTGGCGACGAAGCCCTGCGCCTCCGACCGCTCGTTGTACTGCGGCGAGAGCGAGACGTACTGGGTCTTCACGTCGGTCGCGCCGGCGGCCTTCAGCGCCGCGATCACGCGCCGCATCTCGGCCGCGTTCGCCGAGAGCGCCGAGCGGGCGCTCGAGCCCTTGGCTCTCGACGCCGAACGAGAGCTCGGCGCGGTCGGGGACGGACGTCACGACGCCGTCCCCTGGACGGTGATGCCGCCGGCTCTCCGCAGCCGCGCTCGAGGCGGAGCCCGGCAAGCGTGGTGGCGGCGAGCCCGAGGGCGACGACGAGTGGTGCTGCGATGAGGAGAATTCGTCTGTTCATACCGTGGATACGCCGCCGGAGGCGGCCGCGTCACACGGCGTCAGGATCCGCGCGGGCCAGCGCGGGGCACCGAGATCGCGCGAGACGCCGCGCGCGGCCTCGATCACGTGCGTGGCGAGCTCCGGCTCGCGGCCCCCGCGCAGGATGCGTGCGCGCGGCCCTGCGATCCCGATCGCGCCCACCGGCTCGCCGCTTCGCGCGAAGATGGCCGCCGCGATCCCACCCTCGCCGAGGATCGCCTCCTCACGCTCGCGCGCGAAACCGCGTGCGACCACGAACTCGAGCTCGCGCCGGACCGCGGCCGGTCCCGTCAGCGTGTGGCCCGTCAGCCGGGGCAGCTCGGAGGTCGGAGCATGCCCTCGACGACCTCGTCGTCCAGATACGCGAGCGCTGCCTTCCCGAGCGCCGTGGCGTGCAACGGCAGCACCGAGCCGACCTCGAGGATCTGGAGCGTGGAGTCGGGCCGGAACACGTGATGGACGACGAGCGCACCGTTGCCGTGGAGAACGGCGACCCGAACCGCCTCCTGCGTGCGCAGCGCCAGCAGCTCCGACCACGCAAGCGACCGCGAGCGCAGCTCGTTCAGGTCGAGGTAGCGGTTGCTGAGGTTCAGGAGCTCCGGTCCGAGCTGGTACTTGTCGCTGTCTGCGTGCTGCTCGACGAGATCGTGGGCCTGGAGCGTGCGCAGAAGCCCATGCACCGTGCCCTTCGCCAGCCCCAGGCGAACCGAGAGCTCGCTGACGCCGAGGCGGCCGGTGCCCCCACTGAGAGCCTTCAGGATACGAATTGCGCGATCGACAGACTGAATCATCAGATCCTCATTGTCGAATGGTGTTCGACATTGTAGAATGGCTCGCATGTCGGATGACGGATTCGTCGGGTTGGTCATCGTCTCCCACAGCGCGCCGCTCGCACAGGGCCTCGCCGACCTGGTTGGACAGGTCTCCGGCCCCGACGTCCAGATCGAGGCGATCGGCGGAGGCGCCGGCGAGACGCTCGGCACCGACGGCGGCCGCGTACTGGAGGCGCTCCGTCGTGGCGCACGAGGCTCGGGCTCGGTCGTGCTTGATGGACCTCGGGAGCAGCGTGCTGGCAGTGAAGGCGGCGCTCGGCGAGCTGGCGAAGCCGACGAGCGCGGACCGCCTTCGCGTCGCCGACGCGCCCCTCGTCGAAGGCGCTATCGCGGCCGGGGTCACGGCCTCGACCGGCGATGACGCGGACGGCGTGCTCCGAGCCGCGGAGGAGGCGAGACATGCCCGCAAGCTCTGAGATCGCCACGCTCGTCCGGCTGCCTGAGAACGTAGCGCTGCACGCGCGCCCGGCCGGTGCGTTCGTCCGCGAGGCGGCACGCAGCCGCCGCCGAGATCCGCGTCGAGGCGAACGGGCGAAGCGCGAACGCGAAGAGCATCCTCGACGTCCTCGGGCTCGGCGCCACGGGCGGCACCGAGCTCGTCATTTCAGCCTCGGGCGCGGACGCCGCCGAGGCCCTCGAGCGCCTCTCGGAGCTCGTCTCCGGCCTCACCTGAGCGAACGAGCTCGAGCGCAGCGGCCGCAGAAGGCGCAGCGAGTGCGTGCGCGCGCGAGCGCTGCAGAGCGCTCGGCGGAAAGCGCCCGGACGACGCCGCGGACGAGATCAACCCGCGCCGGCGCGACGCTGAGCTCGTCGACGCCGAGCCCGACGAAGAGCACGACGAGCTCGGGCACGCCGGCAGCCTCGCCACAGACCTCGACCGTGATCCCCACCTCATGCGCGGCCGCGACGACAGACACGACGTGCGCGAGCACGGCCGGATCGGCCGCGGTCGCGGCGGAAGCAAGCGGCAGATCGCGATGAAGCCCGAGCGTGCTCGAGACGAGATCGTTCGTGCCGATCGAGAGAAACTCCACCTCGAGCGCGATCTCCGTTGCGCGACGCACACCCTCGGGCGTCTCGATCATCGCTCCGAGCTCGAACCGGCTGCTCCTCGCCGAGCGAGTCCCGCAGCAGCGACCGCACGGCACGAACCTGCTGCCGCGACTCGACGAGTGGTAGGAGGATCCGCAGTCGTGTCGCGGCGCCCGAGTGGACGATCGCGCGCAGCTGCGCTGCGAGCGCGTCCGGCTGCGCAAGCGTCAGCGCGAGACCGCGTTCCGGGGTCTGATCGAGGAAGGGCGGCGTCTTGTCCCCTCCGAAGTCGAGCGTGCGTACCGTCGCCACGCGGCCGCGGAGCGCGGCGAGCAGCGGTTCGAGCGCTGCACGATGCTGCTGCTCGGTGGGCCAGGCCGGCGCCTCGAGGAATGCGAGCTCCGTGCGCAGGAGACCGACGCCGGCGGCCCCGGCGGCGAGCCCTGCCTCGATCTCGGCCAGCGACGCGGCATTGCAGAGAAGCGTGATGCGGCGGCCGTCGAGTGTCTCGGCCGGCAGGCCGCGCAGCCCGGCGAGCGCCCGGCGCCGACGCGAGCCCTGGCGCAAGGCCTCCTCGCGCCTCCTCGAGCTCCGCGCGCGCCGGATCGACCGAGAGCACGCCCTGCTCGCCGTCGAGGACGAGCACCGTGCCGTCCTCGATCGCGGCGAGATCGGTCCCGAACGCGACCGCCATCGGCAAGTCCGAGCGAGCGCGCGACGATAGCGGCGTGCGCCGTCGCCGAGCCTTCGATGAGCGCGACGCCGACGATGCGGCCCTCTCCCAGCTCGAGCTCTGCGATCTCCGCGGGCCCGAGGTCGCGCGCGAGAAGGATCGAGTCCGCCTCGGTGAGCGGCTGCGCCGCCGACCCGTCGGCGATCCGCGCCGCGCGGCGGCCGAGCTCGCGCACGTCCGAGGCCCGCCCGGCGAGCACCGGATCGGGCAGAGCTGCGAGAACGCCCGCGAACCGCCTCGGCGGCGGCGCGAAGCGCTTCGGCCGGCGCCAGCCGCGCGGCGAGCTCGCGCACGCTCGCGGCCAGAGAGGGATCCTCGGCCATCAGCGGTTCGCCTCCAGGATCTCGGCCTCCTCGGCAAGGCCCGCGTTGCGGAGCCCCTCGGCTGCGCGTCCAAGCTCCGCGGCCGCCTGCTCGAGCGCAGCGAGGGCGACGGCCTCGTCGGGTGGTGCAGCGCTCGCCTCCACCTCGCGGACGACGACAGCGCGCCCGACGGCAACCCCCGGCGAGGCACCGAGGCCGTGGAGCACCGTGCGCGCCATCACGCCTCCGCAGCGGCCGAACGTTCGAGCGCTGCGAGGATCAGCGCTGTCGAGGTGGCGCCCGGATCCTGATGGCCGATCGAGCGCTCGCCGAGGTACGACGCGCGCCCCTTGCGTGCCTGGAGCGGAACGGTCGCGCGCATTCCCTCCTCCCCGGCCTCGCGGGCCGCGGCGAGCGCCTCGGCCAGGCCGGCGCCGGTCTCGACGCGCTCGCGCAACACCCTCACCGCCGGAGCGAGCGCGTCGACCATGGTCTTCTCGCCCTCGCTCGCGGCGCCGAGATCGACGACGCCGCGCGAGAGCCGCATCGAGCGCGGCGACGAGCTCCTCAGGCGCCGAACGCCTCGGCCTCGCCGAGCGACGCGTCCGGCCCGCCGGAGCGCTGTGCCCCAGAGCGGGCCGCTCGCGCCGCCGACGGTGGAGACGAGCGTGGAGCCGGCGGTCAGCAGCAGCTTGCCGGGCGGCTCCGACGACGCCTCGCCGTCGAGCCGCTCGAGCAACCGCGGTGAAACCCCGGTCCATGTTCGCGCCGTGATCGGCATCGCCGATCGCCGCGTCGAGCTGGGTCAGGTAGTCGCGCTGCTCGCGGATCGCCACCGCCGAGGCGGCGAGCCAGCTTCTCACCGTGCCAGCATCCACGCTCGCTCCCTTCCATCCCGCTAGACGCCCCACCGCAACGCCGGAGTGTGCACCGGAGCATCCCACAGAGCGGTCAGCTCGTCGTCGAGCGCGAGCAGCGTGATCGACACACCGGCCATCTCGAGGCTCGTGATGTAGTTCCCGACGAGGTTCCGCGTCGCGGTCAGCCCGCGCTGCTCGAGCTGCTTCGTCAGCTCGTTGTAGACGACGTAGAGCTCGATCAGCGGCGTGCCGCCGAGCCCGTTCACGAACGCGAGCACGTTCGAGCCCGAGGGCGGATCGAGGTCGGCGAGGATCGCCGCCGTCATCTGCTCGACGATCTCTGCCGCAGGCTTGATGCGGTCCCGCTTGCGGCCGGGCTCGCCGTGGATCCCGACGCCGAACTCCATCTCGTCCGGTCCGATCTCGAAGATCGGGCCGTTGGAGGTGGGCGTGGCGCAGGACGTGAGCGCGACGCCGAAGCTCCGCCCCTGCGCGTTCACCTTGCGCGCGATCCCGGCGACCTCGGCGAGCGTCCCGCCTGCCTCGGCCTTGGCGCCGGCGATCTTCTCGACGAGGACGGTGACGCCGACGCCGCGACGACCCGCCGTGTAGAGGCTGTCCTCGACGGCGACGTCGTCGTTCGTGAGCACCGACTCGACCTGGATCCCCTCGTCCTCGGCGAGCTCGGCCGCCATGCGGAAGTTGAGCACGTCGCCGGTGTAGTTCTTGACGATGTGCACGACGCCCGCGCCGCCGTCGACGGCCTTCGTCGCCGCGAGCATCTGGTCGGGCACGGGCGAGGTGAAGACGGCGCCCGGGCAGGCGGCGTCGAGCATGCCGATCCCGACGAACCCGCCGTGCAGCGGCTCGTGCCCGCTCCCTCCGCCCGAGACCAGAGCACACCTTGCCGCTGACCGGGGCTCCCTTGCGGACGACGATCTGATTCTCGAGATCGACGGTCAGGAGATCGGAATGCGCGGCCTCGAGCCCGGCCAGCGACTCGGGGACGAGGTCGTCCGGGTTGTTGAGGAACTTCTTGACAGTCGCAACATCCGTGCTGCTCATCTCGTCCTCTCTTCCTACACGTGGGCGGGGGTCTCGTACGCGTCGGCCCGGTCGGGCTCCGTCACGGCGGCCCGGATCGGGCGCTCGACGATCCGGGGCTTCGCGACCCAGTCGTAGGCGAAGGCCGCGATTGCAGCACCGGCGAGATTGGCCGGGATGTACGCGAAGAGCTGCTCCGTCCAGTTGTGGAACGACCCGTTCAGGTCCGAGACGAGCAGCGGCCCGAGCGCGCGGGCCGGGTTGATCGAGGCGTTCGTGAGCGGACCGACGGTGATGATGATCGCGACGACGGTGAGGCCGATGACGAGTCCGGCCCAGCCCTCGGGCGAGCGCGTATCGACGATGCCGAGGATCGCGAACAGCAGGATCGCCGGTCCCGAGCGCCTCGACGAACATCGCCGAGCCCCAGCTCGTGACGTCATGGTTGAAGTCGACGACGCCGAAGCCGGCGCCGAAGTCGAACACACGGCTGCCGAACGACGCCCAGATCGCGAGCGCGCCGGCGATCCCGCCCGCGACCTGCGCGGCCCAGTAGGCCGGCACGCCGCTCCACGGAAAGCGCTTCGTGGCGGCGAGCGCGAACGTCACAGCCGGATTGATGTGACAGCCCGACACCTTGCCGATCGAGTAGACCATCGCGGTCACGATCAGCCCGAACGCGAGCGCAACCATCCCGACCTCCGCACCGGAGAACGGCGACGCTTCGCTCGAGAGCAGGATCATCGCGGGCACCGAGCCCGCGCCGACGAAGACGAGCAGGGCGGTGCCGATGAACTCCGCAGCCAGCTTCTGCCCGAGAGAGTGTTCGTCCATGGGCGCTACGACCTCCTTCCGGCCCGGAGCGGGGTCGCGCGGGCCGTTCCGCGGGTTGCTGAGCCACGTAGCTCGAACCAGTGCTCAGAACATCATTCGACATTACCGAACGATGTTCCGGCGAACATACGCCTCTCCGCGCTCGTTGTCAAGCGCACAAGGGCGAGTCAGGCGCGGAGCGCGAGCCGGCGGCGGGCGTCGACGACCGCCTCGCGGACGCCGCCCGGCCCCGGCGCAGCCCGCCGACCCGGCTCCGGCGCGCTCGAACGTCCCGTCGCGCACCGAGCCTGCCACCTGCTCGTGCGCGTCGCGGAACGGCAGACCCCTCGCGCACGAGCGCCTCGGCCGCATCCGTCGCGAGCAGAAGCGGATCGGAGGCCGCGGCGGCGAGCCGCTCGCGGTCGAGCTCGAGCCCGCCGACGAGCGCCGTCAGCGCGCCCAGCGCGCCACTCAGGTCGGCGCGCGCCGCGAAGACCGGCGGCTTGTCCTCCTGGAGGTCGCGGTTGTACGCCAGCGGGAGCCCCTTGACCGTTGCCAGCAGGCCGGTCAGGCGCCCGATCGCAGTCCCCGCCTTGCCGCGCACGAGCTCGGCGACGTCCGGGTTCAGCTTCTGCGGCATCATCGACGAGCCCGTCGCCACGTCCTCCGGCAGAGACGCGAAGCCGAACTCGGCCGTCGTCCAGAGCACGAGCTCCTCGCCGATGCGTGAGAGATGGACGAAGCACGTCGCGGCCGCGTAGAGGTAGTCGAGCGCGAAGTCCCGGTCGGCGACGGCATCGAGCGAGTTGCGCGAGCTGCCGCTCGGGCGCGGGCAGCGGCAGCGTCGAGCCGGCGAGCGCGCCGGCGCCGAGCGGGCTGTCCGCTGCAGCCTCGGCCGCCGCTGCGAAGCGCCTCAGGTCGCGCTCCAGCATCTCCACCCACGCGAGCAGGTGATGGCCGACGGTCACCGGCTGCGCGCGCTGAAGATGCGTGTAGCCCGGCATCGGCGTCTCGGCCTCGGCTTCTGCCCGGTCGAGCGCCGTCACGGCCAGAGACGCGATCCCGGCGCGGGCTTCGGCGCTCGCGTCGACGACGTAGAGGCGGAATGCGGCCGCCACCTGATCGTTGCGGGATCGCCCGGCGTGAATCTTCCGCCCCACCTCGCCGAGCAGCCGCTCGATCGCGCTGTGGACGTCCTCGTCGTCGGGACTTAGTGAGACTGTGCCACTAGCTAGCTCCGACGAGCCGCGCCTCGGCATCGGCCAGCTCCTCGTCGTCCAGCAAGCCTGCTGCGTGCAGCCGCCGCGCGTGCACGGCCGTCGCCTCGCAGTCGTACGGCAGGAGCTCCGCGTCGTCGCCGCGGAGGAACGCGCTCACGGCCGGGTCGAGCGGGCGGCCGACCCGCCCGCCCCAGAGGTTCATGCCTCGGTCTTCGCCCGCGCGCGGGCCGCTGCGAGCTCCACCTCCAACGAGGAGATCTTGATGAACCCCTCGGCTGCCGCGTGCGGGAACGTCTCGCCGGTGCCGTAGGACGCCAGCGTCTCGGCGTAGAGCATGTGCGGCGAGCGGCGGCCCGTGACGACCGCTGCGTTCGGCCTCAGCTCGACCCGGACCTCGCCGTCCATGAGCTCCTGCGTCCTGTCGACGAACGCGTCGATCGCCTCTCGTGCCGGACTGAACCAGAGGCCCTCGTAGACGAGCTCCGTCCAGCGCTGCTCGAGGCCGCGCTTGATCCGCGCCTCGTCCTTCGTCAGCACGACGTCCTCGAGCGCGGAGTGGGCCTGGATCAGCACGATCGCGGCGGGTGCCTCGTAGACCTCGCGGCTCTTGATCCCGACGGCGCGGTTCTCGATCATGTCGATCCGGCCGATCCCGTAGGGGCCGGCAAGTGCGTTGAGCTGGGCGATGAGCTCGGCGAGCGGCAGCTCCTCCCCGTCGAGGGCGATGGGGATGCCCGCCTCGAAGCTGATCGTGACCTCGACCGGCTCCGGCGCGGTCGCGGGGTCCGCGGTGAGCGCGTAGGGCTCCTCCGGCGGCGACGCCCACGGATCCTCGAGCGCTCCGGCCTCGATCGCGCGCCCGAAGAGGTTCTCGTCGATCGAGAACGGCGACGCCTGCGTCGCAACCACCGGAATCCCCTTGGCGACCGCGTACTCGATCTCCTCGTCGCGCGTCCAGATCCGGTCGCGCAGCGGCGCGATCACGTGGAGCCCGGGGTCGTTCGCCTTGAACGAGAGCTCGAAGCGCAGCTGGTCGTTGCCCTTGCCGGTGCAGCCGTGCACGACGGCCTCGGCCCCGAGCTCGGCGGCGATCTCTGCGACCGCCTGTGCGATCACCGGGCGCGAGAGCGCGGAGACGAGCGGATACTTGCCCTCGTAGAGCGCGTTGGTCTTGATCGCGCGGGCGCACTGCTCCTCCGCAAACGCCGCCTTCCGGTCGACGAGCACGATGTCGTCCGCACCGGCCGCACGGCCCCGCTCGATCGAGGCCTCGAGGTCGAACTCCTGGCCGACGTCGACGAGCACGGCGACGACCTCGTCGAAGCCGTACCAGTCCTCTTTCAGCCAGCTCACGATGCAGCTCGTGTCGAGCCCACCCGAGAAGGCAACTACTGCGGTCCTGGCCATCCTGCATAGTATGCACAAACATTGGATTTCATGCAGGCGCTACGCTTGCGCTGTGGACTACCGGTTCGTCGATTGCCGCCCGCGGGACGCGTATCTCGCGGGTCATGTGCCCGGAGCCGCGCACGCCGACCCGGAGACCGATCTCACCGGAACGGACGGCGGCGGCCGGCACCCGCTTCCGACCGCCGACGCGTTCGCCGCCTGGGCCTCGCTCGCCGGCATCGGCCCCGAGACGCTCGTCGTCGCCTATGACGAGGACACGGGCTGGGCTGCGCGCCTCTGGTGGCTGCTGCGCCACTTCGGGCACGACGACGCCGCCGTCATCCAGTTCGACGCCTGGCACGGTCCGCTGCGCCCGGATACCGAGTCGATCGAGCCGGCCGAGTTCGTGGCGCGCCCGCGAACGGACGACGTCGCGCGCTCACCGGAACTGCTCGAGCGGCTCGGCGATCCCACTCTCACGCTCGTCGACGCCCGCGCCGCCCGAGCGCTGGCGCGGCGAGGTGGAGCCGATCGATCCTGTCGCAGGACGGATCCCCGGCGCCCGCAACCGCTTCTTCCAGGACGAAGCGCCGCTGCCGGAGGATCTGCTCGAGGCCGAGGAGCTCGTCGTCTACTGCGGCTCCGGCGTGACGGCCTGCGCCGTTCTCCACGAGCTTCACCTCGCAGGACGCACCGACGCGCGGCTCTATCCCGGCTCGTGGAGCGAGTGGTACGCGATCGGCCCCGTGGAGCGCGGCTAGGAGACGGTCGCAGCGAGCTGGTGCGCGCGATGCGGCGAGATTCCGTACCGCTGCGCGCGGACGAGCTCGTGCTCACCGTCCTCCAGCTCGACGTGCGGCAGCAGCTGCACGTCGCGCAGCCGGATGCGAACCGGCAGTCCCTCGGTGAAGGCGTACGGACTGAGCTCGTTGGCGAGCTCGCCCGAGAACGGGCCTGCCCGCTCGCCCGTCCTCGTCGTGCCAGAGCTCTCCGAGCGCAGCCGCGTCCGCGGCGCTCACCTCGACCCAGGCGCCGTAGCCGAAGTACGCATCCTCGTCGTCGACGATCGGCAGCTCGAGCAGCGCCCGCACGAAGTACGCGGTCGCCGTTTCGGCCGTGCAGCACGGCGAAATCGTCCTCGACGTAGGCGCGGCTGCAGGCGCTCCTCTTCGTCGAGCAGGAAGATGGGCTGAGGCAGGCCCATGCGGATGTCGCGCGTCTCGCCCGCGTGCGTCTCGCCACAGACGTCACAGGTGAAGGACACTACGCGGCGGTCGCCGAGCCCGGTAGGTACTGCTGCCAGACCTGCGGAATCGTGGGTGTCGCGAGATGGATGAAGAGCACCGGTGCCGGCGGCCGCGGCGGTCGCTTCAGATGGAGCCCCGACTCCTCGAGCAGGCGGTCTCCCTTGCGCAGGTTGCACGGAGCGCAGGCCGTGACGACGTTCTCCCAGATCGACTCACCGCCCCGCGAGCGCGGCACGACGTGGTCGAGCGTCAGCCGCCCGCTCGAGGCGCCGCAGTAGACGCAGCGCCAGCCGTCGCGCGCGAAGAGCGCGCGCCGCGAGATCTTCCGCTGGATCGCCCGCGGCACGCGGACGTACTGGACGAGCCTGATCACGTGCGGCCAGACGAAGGTGTCGGTCGCGGAGCGGAGGCCCTTCGGAAGGCTCTCGATCATCTCCGCCTTGCCCTTCCACACGAGCACGTGGGCACGCCGCACCGAACAGACGTTGAGCGGCTCGTAACTTGCGTTCAGGACGAGAACCTGTTGCAACTCGAACTGGAGAGTACCAGCGTAAGGGCGTTTTTCGGCTTTATCTGGCCATTGCGCGCTCGACGGCTTCGAGCTCTTCCGGAGAGAGCGCGATCGGGCGCCTTGCCGCGCTCGAGCTCCTTCACGTAGAGGCGTGCGTAGTCGCGGCCCTGGATCGCAGTGACGACCGTGCCGGTCCGGTTCGAGTCGAGGAACGCGAACGACGCCGACTGGTGGCCGCCGGTGCCCGCGTAGGCGTCGTAGCGGATGACGGCCGTGTTCGTGAGCGAGCCGTCGACCCGGCGGTCGACGCGCGAGAGCCCGGCGGCGATCTCGTCGACGGCGCGATGGAGATCGTCGATGCGGCCCTGGAGCGACACGGCGAACTCCACGAGGTCGGAGCGGCCGCCCGCCGAGCAGCACCCGCTGCGCCGCCCGCAGCCGACGGACGCGCACGAAGAGCCACGCGCAGGCTCCGAGCGCGATTGCGGCAGCCGCCGCGGCAGCGATCGCTACAGCCAGCTCTACCGACATCAGGCGCCGAGCGAGAAGATGACCGGGTACTCGGCCGAGTTGTTGCCGGTGTTCGTCTCCCCTGGCACCGGGTCGACGTCGACGCGCATGATCCGGCGCTCACCGAAGTCGACCGAGGGGAAGTCGCGGAAGACGACGGTCTTCGTCTCATCCGGATTGATGATCTCGATCGTCTGCTTCTTCACGATCGGAGTCGGGCTCTGCTGGATCGTGAGCGTCACCTCGATCTTGACCTCCTGGCTGTCGCCGGAGTTCAGGACGGCGACCGCGAATGCCAGGTCGGTGGAAGCCTCAACGGTGTTCTCGGTCGACGCCGAGAGCACCTGCCCGCCCGGGATGACCTTGACCGACTCGATGTTCGTGCCGTGCAGCCCCGTCGTCGTGCCGCTGCCCGAGGCGGCGGATCCGTTGATCCGCTCCCAGATCGGCACCATCGACCGCGTGCTCGCGAGATCCGGTGTCTGGACGAAGTTCGAATCAGGGACGTTGACGCCCGTCACGTCCTCCTCCTGGAGCACCACCACCGCCACGTCCTTGAACCGGTCGTCCCAGATCACGTCGCTCGCGACCAGCCGCTCGGCCTCGGCGGCGAGCAGCGCTCCCGCCGCGGCGGCGTCCTTCGAGCCCTGCGTGCGTTGGAACGCCGCGGCCAGCCCGGCCAGCCCGTCGACACGGAACTCGAGCGCCTCGATCGCCGACTCGTGTGCGTCGTGGAGCGGGCCCGGCGGATCGAAGTCCTGCGTCCGCGTCACGCCGATCTCCTGCTGCTGGACGAGGCCGTTGAGCTGCTTCTGCAGGTCTGCCGGCTTGATCCCAGGGGTCGTCAACGTGTCGCTCAGCTCGCGTCCGATGCGCTCCGAGTCGCGGCGCAACGCCGGTCATGTCGGTCATGTAGTTCGCGTAGGCGTCGTGCTTCTGATCCTCCTGACAGCTCTGCGCCCAGAGCAGGAGCAGGACGACGATCAGGATCGCAAACGCGATCAGGCCGAGCAGGCGCAGAAGCGGCGTAAAGCCGGTGCGCGGCCGGACCGGGCCGCGCGGCGGACGGGGACCCCGGCCGCCGCGGCCGAGGGGCCGACGCAGCGTGCGGTCGCTGCGACCGGAAACCTCCTGAGTCTCGGGCTCCTCGAAGAAGTCGAACTCGATGTCGGGTTCGCGGTCACTCATCGCAGGGTCCTACGCGATCGAAACACGGTCGAATTGCGCCACTGTAACGATCGGTTCGGCCGTGTAGGACGTGAAGGAATCGGTCCAGCCGCGGCCAACCCACTGGAAGCCGTGTCTTCCGCTCCACAAGCGCTCCCACGCCAGGAGCTCGTCCTCGACCGCTACCGCCCGCTGCGCCCTCTGGGAAGCGGCGGATCAGGCTCTGTCTGGCTTGCGCGCGACGAACGCACGGGGCTCGAGGTCGCTCTGAAGATCATCCCGCGCGAGGGAAAGGCGGCACATCGCGCCGAACGTGAGGCCGAGGCGGCGTCGCGCCTGCGGCACGAGCGCTGTCTCCGTGCGTACGGCTTCGGCTCCGATTCCGGCCACGTCTACATCGCCTACGAGTACGTCGGCGGCCGCACGCTGCGCGAGGCGATGCGCTCCGGCGAGCTGCGTGACGGCCAGGCGGTCGAGGCGGCGGCGCAGATCCTCGACGGGCTTGCGCACGCGCACGGGCGCGGGATCATCCATCGCGACGTCAAGCCGTCGAACGTGCTGCTCGCCGAGGGTGACGGCATCTCGGTCCGGCTCCTCGACTTCGGGCTCGCCCAGTTCGACGAGGCCGAGACGCTGACGGCGGTCGGCGACGTGCCCGGCACGCTCGCCTACATCTCGCCCGAGCGGCTGCGCGGAGAGGAGGCCTGCCCCGCGAGCGACATCTGGGGAGTCGGCATCCTGCTCTGGGAGGCGCTCGCCGGCAAGCACCCGTTCTGGGGCGTGCCGCTGCAGCAGATGGCCGGAACGATCGAGACGGGAGCGCCACCGCTCCAGGTCGAGCGTCCCGACCTCCCCAAGCGGCTCGTCAGCGCAATCGGGCACGCGCTCGCGAACGACCCGAAGCAGGCGACCTCCGGCCGCCGCGCTCGCCAAGGAGCTGCGGAGCGCGCTCGGAGATCGCCGCCGGCGGTCCCACAGAGAGTTCACGTCGACGTGAACCGCACCTCGCTCGCCGAGCGCGGGCTGCCTGCGGCCGCCGCGTTCGCGGCCACGCTGGTCGGCGCGACGATGCTTCCCTTCTTCCCCGCCTTCTGGGCGCCTGCATTCGCCCTTGCCGCCGCGGAGCGCTCGCGCTTCGCTTCCCTCGCGCCGGTCTCGCGCTCGCCCTTGCCGCACCGATCCTCCCGCTCGGGAACGTCGCGCTCGGGCTCGGCGCTCCTCTACGGCGCGATCGCGCTCGGCTGGCTCGTCCTCTCGTGGGGAGATGCGCGCAGCGGGCTCGCGTTCCTGGCCGGACCGCTGCTCGCCCCGCTCGGGCTGATCGCGCTCGTGCCGCTCGCCGTTCAGCCGGTCAAAAGCCACGTCCGCCGCGGAGCCCAGGCGCTCGCGGCGGTCGCCGTCGCCGCGCTCGTCGCCGGGTTGCGAGGAAATGAGCTGCCGTTCGGGCAGGCCGCTCCCGGAGAGCTCGATGTTGCGGGAACCGAGAGCGCCGTCGACGCCGCGATCGCAGTCGCGCGCGCCGTCCCGGTTGGCCTCGTGCTCGGCGCCCTCGCTCTTCGCGGCGATCGCCGTCGCCGTCCCGTATGCCCGGACGCCGTGGCGGATTGCGGGCCTCGGCGCAGGCGCGCTCGCCCTGACGCTCCTCACAGTGCCGGCCGCGCCCGCTTTGCCGCTCGTTGCTGCCATTTGGCTCACCTGCATCGGTCTCGGTCGGCTTCCCGCGACGCCGGCCAGCGGCCGCAGGAGATTAGACTCCGCGGGGGTAACACTTGACCCCGACAGCATGAGCGTCCTCCGCACCATCGAACAGAAGATCGAAGGCCTCTTCGAGGGGATGTTCGGTCGCGCCTTCAGGACGCACGTTCAACCCGTCGAGCTCGCACGAAAGCTGGCGAAGGAGATGGACGAGCACCGGACGATCTCGGTCTCGCGCGTCTACGTGCCGAACGAGTACTCGGTCTACCTCTCCGAGGCCGACCGCGAGCAGTTCACGGGCTACGAGGGCTCCCTGATCGGCGAGCTGCAGGACTATCTCGTCGAGCACGCCCGGCGCGAGAGCTACGCGATGCTGACGCCGCCGACGGTGCTGATGAAGACCGATGCCGACCTCTCGATCGGCGAGTTCGGGATTGCGACGCGGATGGTGCAGCCCGAGGGCAAGCGCGGCCCGCAGCTCGACGAGCCCGCGGCGCAGGTCGAGCCGGGCGCGACGATGATCTACAAGGCGAAAGCGCCGCAGCCGACCGAGGCCGCCTCTCCCGTCGAGCTCGGGATCGAGCCGGAGTCGTTCTCGCTGAAGATGAACGGCCGCAGCTATGCGATCGAAGGCGGCAAGGCGGTGCTGGGGCGCTCGAAGGACTGCGACGTTCAGGTCGAGGACGCAAACGTGTCGCGCAGGCATGCGGAGCTGCGCCGCGAGGGCTCGACGTGGTGGCTCGTCGACCTCGACTCGACGAACGGCACCGAGCTGAACGGCAAGCGCGTCCAGAGGGCGAAGCTGTCGGAGGGCGACACGATCACGCTCGGCGCCACGGACCTCGTCTTCGCAAAGGCGAGCTCGTGAACGTCGACGTCGACGAAGCGCTGCTGGTCCTCAAGATCGCCTTCATCGTCCTGCTCTACCTCTTCATCTGGCGGATCGTGCGCAGCGCGAGCCGCGACTTCCGCACCGGCCCAGGGATGCTGCCGGCGCAGGAGAGCGTGCTCATGCGGCCGACGCGAGGCCGCCAGCCTCGGCCTCGCGTCCGTGAAGCGGGCCAAGCTGGTCGTCATCAAGAGCCCTGCGCTCACTGCCGGCGAGGAGGTGCCGGTCGACTCGATGCCGGTGGCGATCGGCCGCGGCGGCCAGAACGAGATTCCGCTCGACGGTGACGAGTTCGCCTCCGCGCAGCACGCCCGCTTCGAGTCGAAGCGCGACGGGCTCTGGGTCGAGGACGTCGGCTCGACGAACGGCACGTTCGTCAACGGCGCGCGCGTCACGACGCCGCGGCGCCTCTCGAAGGGTGACATCGTGCGCGTCGGCCAGACCGACTTTCGGGTGGACGTCTGATGGTCGGCCGCATGGCAGTCGTCTCGGATACCGGGCGCCGCCGGCGGCGTAACGAGGACGCCTTCGTCTGCGCGCCGCCGCTCTTCGCCGTCGCCGACGGGATGGGCGGCGCCCAGGCCGGCGAGGTGGCGTCGGGCCTCGCGGCGGCGGTGCTCGAGGAGGGTGCCGGCGACGAGCGCGGCGAAGAGCGGGTCGCCTCGCTGATCCAGGAGGCCAACCGGCGCGTCTTCCAGCGCTCGAACGAGGACGCGGCCACGTCGGGAATGGGCACGACGATGACCGTGGCGCTCGTGGACAGCTCCGGCGGCACGATCGCCTTCGGCCACGTCGGCGACTCGCGCGCCTACCGCGTGCGCGACGGCCGGCTCGAGCAGCTCACGGACGACCATTCGCTCGTCGGCGAGCTGGTTCGCAGCGGCAAGCTCTCGCCGGAGGAGGCCGAGACGCACCCGCAGCGCTCGGTGATCACGCGGGCGCTCGGCACCGAGCCGGACGTCGACGTGGACACCTTCACGGTCGAGGCCCGGCCGGACGACCTCTACCTGCTCTGCTCGGACGGTCTGACGGACATGGTCTCCGCGGACGAGATCTTCGCCATCCTCGACGGAAGCGACGACCTCGACGTGGCGGCGCGCGCGCTGATCGAGGCGGCGAATGCAGGCGGCGGCGAGGACAACATCACCGTCGTGCTCTTCCAGATCGGAGACCGTGGCGAGGTCGAGCAGACCGCGCAGATGCCTGTCGCCACCGAGCCCGAGCCGGTCGAGGACGAGGAGGACACGCTCTCCGGCCTCGATCCGGTCCCCGTCGTCGATACGGCGGTGATTCCCGCGGCCGTGGTCGAGGAGCACCTGCAGCGCGTCGAGGCAGATGCCCAGCTCGGAGCAGGCGTGGCCCGAGGCCGGCGACGCCGGATCCTGCCGCTCATCCTGCTCGTCGCCTGATCCTGCTGATCGCCGCGCTCGTCGTGCTCGCCGCTCTGGGGGCTCTCGACGCTGACCCTTCGTAACCGTGAGTTGCTGAACCTGATCGCCGTGGGCCTCCTCACGGCGATCGGCTTTGCAAGCGTCTACATCGCCCGCTCGTCGCTCGTCGACGCGGGCTCGCTGACCTACGCGGGCATCTTCGTCGCGCTCTACCTCTCCGCGCACCTCGTCGCGCGCTACACGGTGCCGTGGGCGGATCCGGTGCTCCTGCCGCTGGCCGCGCTGCTCTCCGCGATCGGGGTGACGATGATCTACCGGCTCGAACCCCGACGACGCGTTCCGGCAGAGCCTGTGGGTGGTGATCGGCGTCACGCTGTTCGCGCTCACGCTCATCCTGCTGCGGCGCGACTTCCGCGTGCTCGAGTCCTACAAGTACCTGTTCGGGATCGGCGCGCTCGTGCTGATGCTGCTGCCCGCGCTCCCCGGCTTCGGGCAGACGATCAACGGCGCCCGTCTCTGGGTGAAGGTGGGCTCGTTCCAGTTCCAGCCGGGCGAGCTCGCCAAGATCTTCCTGATCATCTTCCTGGCCGGCTACCTGCGCGACAAGCGCGAGGTGCTCGCGCAGGGCCGGCTCAAGGACTTCGGGCCCCTGCTCGTGATCTGGGGCGCGGCGATGCTCGTGCTCGTCCAGACGAACGATCTCGGCAGCGCCCTGCTCCAGTTCGGGATCTTCCTGGCGATGCTCTACGTCGCGACGGGACGCGCCGCCTACGTCGCGGTCGGGCTCGGGCTCTTCCTCGTCGGCTCCGCCCTCGTCTACCAGTACGTCGGCCACGTTCGGGAGCGCGTCACGATCTGGTTGAACCCGTGGACGGACGACCCGGTCTTCTGCGCACAGACCGGCGAGCTCGCGCTGCGGCAGGACTGCGGCTCGTTCCAGCTCGTGAAGAGCCTCTACTCGATCGGCAACGGCGGCTTCGGCGGGACAGGGCTCGGCAGGGGCACGTTCACGACGACGGGCGGCGACCCGATCATCCCGTCGCTCAACACGGACTTCATCTACGCCGCGATCGCGCAGGAGCTCGGCCTCGTCGGCGCCGCCGGGCTGCTGCTCGTCTTCATGCTCTTCGTCGCCCGCGGGTTCCGCGTTGCGTTGCTCGCGGACGACGGGTTCTCGAAGCTGCTCGCCGCCGGGCTGACGTTCGGCTTCGCGCTGCAGACCTTCATCATCGTCGGCGGCGTCCTGCGCGTGATCCCGCTGACCGGGATCACGCTCCCGTTCGTCTCCTACGGCGGCTCGAGCGTCGTCGCGAACTTCATCCTGCTCGCGCTGCTGATGCTCGTCTCGAACCGGGCGAACGAGCAGACCAGGGGACTCTCGTGAACCGGCAGATCACGCGCCTGGCAGTCACGGGCATGGGTCTGATCGTCGCGCTCGTCGTCGCCACCACCTACTGGCAGACGTGGGCGGCCGGCGACCTCGCCGACCGCCAGGACAACCAGATCAAGCTCGTCGCACAGTTCACGATCGAGCGCGGCGACATCAGGTCGCGGGGCCTGAACTACGCGATCAACCGGGCGGAGAAGGTCGGCGGGCGGACGCTGTACTTCCGCGAGTACCCGCAGCGCGGGCTTGCGGCCCACGTTCACGGCTACTCGACCCAGTCGCGGTTCCGCACCGGGCTCGAGCGCTCGATGAACGACTACCTGACGGGCCAGAACGCGAACCTCTCGACCGTGCTCGACACGGCACTCGACCGGCTCAAGGGAGCGACGATCAAGGGGAACGACCTCGTGCTCACGCTCAACCCGAAGGCCCAGCGCGCGGCGCTCGACGCGCTCGGCACTCGCTGCGGTGCCGTTGTCGCGCTCGAGGTGCGGACCGGCAAGGTGCGGGTCATGGCGTCGTCCCCCACCTACGACCCGAATTTCGTCGAGGGCAACTTCAAGCGTGTGACGGGCGTGCGCGCCGACTGCAAGCGACCGGACGCGCTCCTCAACCGCGCCACCGCAGGGCTCTATGCCCCCGGCTCGATCTTCAAGGTGATCACCGCGTCGGCCGCGATCGATTCGGGCCGGTTCCAGCCCACGTCGAGCTTCGTCGACCCGGGCTACTGCGAGGTCTACGGCAAGCGGGTCAACAACTACGACACCACCTCGCCGTTCGGTCGCCTCGACCTGGCGTCGGCGCTGAAGTACTCGGTCAACTCGGTCTTCTGCAACATCGGCAAGGAACTGGGCGCGAAGGTGCTCGTCGAGTACTCGAAGCGCTTCGGCTTCTACTCCCTCCCGCCGCTCGAGACGCCGGCGAACGAGCGCGCCCCGAGCGGCCTCTACAAGGGGACAAAGCTCTTCGACCCGCAGGAGGACACCGACGTCGATCCCGGCCGGTTCGCCTTCGGACAGGAGCGGCTGCTCGTGACACCGCTGCAGATGGCGATGGTCGCCGCGACGATCGCGAACAACGGCGTCGTGATGAAGCCGTACGTGGTCGAACGCATCGTCGCGCCGGACGGGTCGGTCGTCGTGCGCACCAAGCCGCAGGAGCTCGGCCGAGCGGTCAAGCCCGAGACGGCCCAGGCTGTGGGCGCGATGATGAAAGAAGCGGTCGAGGGCGGCACCGGCACTGCCGCCCGCATCTCGGGCGTCACCGTCGCCGGAAAGACCGGCACCGCGGAGACCGGCATCGCGGGTTTGAACACGACCTGGTTCATCAGCTACGCGGGCCGCAACCGGCCGGAGGTCGCAATCGCTGTCGTCGTCGAGGAGCAGAACTCGACCGGCGGCGAAACCGCCGCACCGGTTGCTCGCGACGTCTTGCAGGCGCTCCTGGGGGAGAGCGCGAACTCCTAACCTGGAAACGCATGGCCGCAGGCGATCCCCTCATCGACACGCTCTTCGACGGGCGCTACCTGATCATCCGGAAGCTGGGCTCCGGCGGGATGGCAAACGTCTATCTCGCCGCAGACCAGGAGCTCGGCAGGCGCGTCGCGATCAAGATCCTCGACGACCGGCACGCACGTGACGAGCAGTTCGTCGAGCGCTTCCGCCGAGAAGCACAGAACGCCGCCGGCCTCTCGCACCCGAGCATCGTCTCGATCTACGACCGCGGCGACTCGGAGGGGACGTACTACATCGCGATGGAGTACGTCGAGGGGCGGACGCTGAAGGAGCTGCTCGTCGCGCGCGGCCCGTCGCCGCTCGGGATCGCGATCGACTACACGCGCCAGATCCTCTCGGCGCTCCGCTTCGCGCACCGGAACGGGATCGTCCACCGCGACATCAAGCCGCACAACGTGATCGTGGACGGCGAGGGCCGCGTGAAGGTGATGGACTTCGGCATCGCACGCGCCGGCGCGGCGAGCCAGATGACCGAGGCGGGATCGATCATCGGCACGGCGCAGTACCTCTCGCCCGAGCAGGCACGCGGCGCCCCCGTCGACCAGACCTCGGATCTCTACTCCACCGGGATCGTGCTCTACGAGCTGCTCACCGGCTCGGTGCCGTTCACCGGCGAGACGCCCGTCGAGATCGCGATGAAGCACCTCTCGCAGGCGCCCGTGGCGCCCTCGGCCCACCGGCCCGAGATCCCGCGCGACCTCGACTACGTCGTCCTGCGAGCGCTCGCGAAGGATCCCGCCGACCGCTACCACTCGGCCGAGGAGATGGACTCCGACCTCGAGCGGATCGCCCGCGGGATCGGCGTCTCCGCCGAGACTGCCGAAGCGGCGACGACGGTCCTCTCGAAGACGGACGTCGGGGAGGCGGCGACGACGATCGGGCCGGCGGCCGTGACGGGCACGACCTACACGCCGGGCCGGTATTACGAATACGACGAGCCGCCGCGCAAGCGAACGATCTGGCCGTGGCTTCTCGCGGTCGCGCTGGTCGCAGGCGCGCTCATCGGCGGCTGGTTCGCCTACCAGGCGCTGCAGGATCAGCTCAGCGCCGCGAAGCCGGTCGCCGTGCCCGATGTGAAGGGCCTGACGGAGCAGCTCGCTGTCGCGAACATCCAGCGAGGCCGGCCTGAAGGAGCTCGTCCAGCGCGAGCCGAACGCAGACGTCAAGGTCGGCGTCGTCTCCGAGCAGGACCCGCAGCCGGGCGACCGGACCGAGAAGGGCAACTTCGTCACGATCGTCGTCTCGACCGGCCCGCCGAAGACCAGGGTCCCGGATGTCGTCGGCCAGAGCAGAGACCAGGCGGTCTCGGATCTCGTCAGTGCGGGCCTGCAGGCCAACGTCGTGCCGATCAACTCGCTTCAGCCCGTCAACACGGTGCTCGCGACGGCCCCGAAGGCCGGCACGGAGCTCATCGAAGGCTCAACGGTCCGCGTCAACGTCTCGAAAGGCCCGAAGCCGATCACGGTGCCGAACGTGATCGGGTCCGCGTTCGAGTCCGCCCAGTCCATGCTCCAGGGCGCCGGCTTCGCAGTCGCGCGTGAGGAGGTCGAGGACCCTGCGGCCGCCGGAACCGTGGTCGGCCAGAACCCAGCCGCCGGTACGCAGCAGAGCAAGGGATCCGTGATCACGCTCCAGGTGTCCTCGGGGCCGCAGACCTCGCAGATTCCGGACGTGACGAGCCAGACCGAAGCGGACGCCCGCGCGCAGCTGGAGCAATCGGGCTTCGACGTGCAGGTGGTCGAGGAGATCGTCGATGACGCGACCCTCGACGGGCGTGTGCTCTCGCAGGACCCGGAGGGTGGCACCGACGCCGAGGAGGGTACGACGGTGGTGATCGTGGTCGGCCGCTTCGAGGCGGCGCCGCCTCCGACCGACACCACGACGACGACGACGCCGCCGACAACCACGATCCCGTGACGAAACGGATCAGGGTCGCCCTACTCGCCGGCGGACGCTCCAGCGAGCACGAGATCTCGCTCGCGTCGGCGCGCTCGGTGCTGGAAGCGCTCGATCCGGAGCGGTACGAGACGACGACGATCGCGATCGGCCGCGACGGCCGGTGGGAGCTCGAAGGCCCAAGTAACAGTCTGTTACAAGGGCACCCGACGGAGACGCTGCCCGTGCTCGCCGACTCGACGCCGGCGGCCGCCATCGGCTCCGTCGACGTCGTCCTGCCCGTACTGCACGGCCCGTTCGGCGAGGACGGCACCGTGCAGGGCTTGCTGGAGCTGGCAGACGTGCCGTACGTGGGAGCCGGTGTCGCCGCCTCCGCGCTCTGCATGGACAAGGACCTCTTCAAGGCCGTGCTCCGCGATCGCGGGATCCCCGTCGCTCGCAACGCAACGATCCGGCTCGGCGACGAGATCGAGAACCCGTTCGGCTATCCCGTCTTCGTCAAGCCGGCGCGGCTCGGCTCGTCGGTCGGGATCTCGAAAGCGCACGACGAGGCCGAGCTCGAGACGGCGGTCGCACTCGCGCGGCGACACGACGAGAAGGTGCTCGTCGAGGAGTTCGTCGCGGGGACCGAGGTCGAGTGCGGCGTTCTCGGCAACCTGCGGCCGGCACCCATCGCGTCCGTCGTCGGCGAGATCGTCCCGCACGGCGAGTGGTACGACTACGCCGCGAAGTACGACGTCGACGGCTCGGACATCATCGTCCCCGCCCGGATCCCGGACGAGACCGCGGCGCGTGTCCAGGAGCTCGCCGTCGACTCGTTCATTGCGACCGACTGCGAGGGCATGGCCCGGGTCGACTTCTTCGTGCGCGAGGACGGCGAGGTCGTGGTGAACGAGCTGAACACGATTCCGGGCTTTACCGCCACGAGCGTCTACGCCCGGCTCTTCGAGGCCTCCGGGATCCCGTACGCGGAGCTACTCGACCGGCTGATCCAGCTGGCGCTCGAGCGGCACGAGCGCCGCTCAGGGCTGCAGTACTAGCCGCCTCGTCTCGGCCGCGTGCCAGCCGAGGCCGAAGGCCTCGAAGCTCTCGAGCGCGGCCTGCAGCAGGTCCGGATCCTCCCGGGCGACACCGAGCGCGCGCATCGCGAAGGGCCGCAGCACCGACCGGGCAGACGCGAGCGGCGCAGCCTCCTGCTCTACGTCTTCGTGACGCCCGAGTGCGAGCAGGGCGTCGAGGCGGGTCGTCACCATGGCCGACGTGAACATCCAGTCGTGCCCGCGGCGGGCGACGTCCTCGTCCAGCATCGCCTCGACGGCGTCGAGCTCGTTCCGCAGCAGCGCGAGCCGGACCCGCGGGCCGAAGAGCCGGAAGCCGAAGCCCTCGAAGGAGAGCTCCAGTCCGCGCTCCTCGAGCCGGCGGGCACTGTCGTGGTCGCCTGCGTACGCATGTGCGACCGCTTCGACGAGCAGCGAGCGCGCGTTCCGGATGCACGGCGTGTCGAGGTTCTCGGTGACCAGGCGCTCGACGACCTCGCTGCGCTCCTGGATCGACGTCCACTCGCCCATCAGCTCCTTCACCTCGAGCTCCATCGCGATCGAGTGGATCCGGTGGTGGGGAGTGAGCCGCCGCGAGAGCTCGGCGTGCGTGCCGACGAGCCGCAACGCCTCCTGGAAGCGGCCGATGAATGCGCACGGCGGGATCAATTCCTCGTAGATCTCTGTCTGGTGGTCGGGATCTGCGATGTCGGGCAGCAGGTCGACCCGTCGCAGCGCCCAGTCGAAGGATTGCTCGTAGTCGCGCTCGGCGAAGGCGGCAGAGGCACGAGCGCCCCAGGCAAAGGAGCGGAGGGCGACGTCGCCCGACTGCTCGGCAAGCGCGCTCCCTTCACGGGCCGCTGCATGCTCCTCCCCTGGATTCCAGTAAGCGCGGGCGACCAGCGCACGTGCGTACGCCGTGCTGTCCGGCTGCGCCAGCTCGAGCGCCTGCCGAATCCAACCCTCCACCTCCGCGCTGTCGGGACGGCGCGGCCACATGCCCGAGCGGATCGACGTCTGGCAGGCGAGGTCGGCCAGGATCTCCGCCTGCACCGTCGGATCGCTGGTCAGCTTCAGAGCGGACTTCATCGCCTCCCAGAAGCGCTCACCGTCGAACTTCAGCGCGCTCGCGCGGCCGATCTCTCGCCAGAGCTCGAGACGCTCCTGCGGCTCGCAGAGCTCGAGCGCACGCTGCAGACCGGCGAGGCCCTCGTCGAGGTCGTAACGCCTGATCGCAAGCTCTGCGGCGCGACGGAGCCAGCCAACGGCGCGCGCACGCAATCGCTCGAGCTCCTCCGGCTCGTCCGACCAGGCGAGATCCGCGTCCGCTGGATTGGCGGCCTGCGCGTAGTGATGGGCGAGCAGAGCCGCGTCCTCGTCGCGCCCACTGCCCGTCCGCTCGAGCCAGGCCGCGATGAGGGCGTGGAGCTTTGCGCGCCGCGCCTTGGGAACGCTGCCGTAGACGACCTCGCGGGTCAGCGCGTGCTTGAAGACGTACTCCGTCTCGCCTCCGATCGACGTGGTCGGCCGGCGGCGGATGAAACCGCGATCCTCGAGCACCGTCCATGCGACGGGCTCGCCACCGACGAGCTCCAGGGTCGGCCCGCTCCAGAAGACGCGACCGATCACGGACGCCGCCTGGAGCGCCGCCTTGTCCCCGCTCTCGAGCCTGTCGACGCGCGCCGAGAGAATCGCCTGGACCGAATCCGGCAACTCCTCGATCGCGCCGGTCTCGACGAAGGCAGCCAGCAGCTCCTCGAGAAAGAACGGATTCCCCTCCGCCCGCTCGACCAGTGCGCCCCGCGTCCCGTCCGAGAGCTCGCCGGGGACCAGCTCGTCGAGCATCGCTGCTGCCTCGAGCGGCGACAGGGCGTCCAGCCAGACGAGCGAGGCGTTGCGGCGGCCGCCACCCCACGACCGGCGGCGGTCGAGCAACTCGGGACGCGCGGTACCGATCACGAGCAACGGGCCGCGAACCTCGCGGCAAACCCGCTCCAGCAGGTCGAGCAGAGGATCCTCAGCCCAGTGCAGATCCTCGACGAGCAGGACCGTCGGCGTTTCCGCCGCGAGCTCGCTGAGGAGCTCGACCCAGGCCTCCTGGAAACGGTCGCGGACGGCAAGCGGATGGGCGTCGCCGGTGAGGTCGAGGCCGAGAGCGAGCCCGAGGATCTCCCGCTCGCCGAGCCGCCGGCGCACCTCATCCTGCGACTCGCTCTCCAGGATTCCCAGGTGCTCGCGGAGAATCTCCCCCAGCGCCCAGTAGGTGAGGTGGCCGTAGGCCAGACACCGCCCGGTGTGCTGAACGGGTTGTGGCGCCTGATCGGCGAGCCACCGCCAGAGCTCCTGCACCAGCGTCGTCTTCCCGACACCCGCGTCGCCGATCAGCGTGACGACGTGTGGCTCCCCTTGCTCGACCGCGTGGTGGAAGATCGCCTGCAGCAGCTCGAGCTCGGTGCCGCGGCCGACGAAGGCTCGCGCGCCGCCTCGGAGGCCCCGCGGCCGCATCAGCGTCAGCGCGCGCACGAGCGTCTGCGCCATCACAGGCTCGGCCTTGCCCTTCGCGTCGATCGCGAATGCCGGCCCGAGCTCGAACGCGCCGTGCACCGCCTCGGCGGTTCGGGCACCGACGACGGTCGCCCCGGGCTCCGCCGCCTGCTCGAGCCGCGCGGCAACGTTGACCGCGTCCCCGGTGACGAACGAACTGCCCACACGCGCCTGCCCTGCGACGACCTCACCGGTGTTCACGCCGATGCGGAGCTCGAGCCTCCCGTCGAACACCGCCTGCAGGCGCTCCTGCATGGCGAGCGCGGCGTGCAATGCGCGCTCAGCGTGGTCCTCGAGCGCCTCCGGGACGCCGAAGACGGCCATGACCGCGTCGCCGGCGAACTTCTCGACCGTCCCCCCGGCACGGCCGATCTCGTCGGCCATCGCGTCGTAGAAGCGCTCGAGCAGGACACGCGTCCGCTCCGGATCCTCCTGGTCGGCGAGCGCCGTCGAGCCGACGAGGTCGGCGAAGAGCACAGTGGCCAGCTTGCGCTCGGCGGCCTCCACGCCCGCCATTGTGACGGCTAGCTAGTTGGCTTTCACCTCGTTGACGTGCGCACTCCCGACGAGCTCGGTGATCCAGAGGACGTAGTACGTCGCCTCAGAGTCGTCCAGATCCCACGTCGCCGTCGCCTCGACGGTCTTGCTCTCGCTCACGGTGCGGAACGGGCCCTGCGTTGAGTCTCCTGCCCGAATCTCGGCGGTGAACCCGGGTGTGTCGCTCGTGATCGCGATCTGCTTCGGTGTCCCTGAGGCCTCGACCACGAGCCCGACCCCGGACTTGAACGAGCTGAGCTGCGACCGGTAGGTGGATGTGCGCCAGAACGTCGCCGGATTGCCATCGGTCGCCAGCGATGCTTCGCTGTCGTGCTCGCCGTCTCCGCCGTCTGGGTCGAACGCGCCGACACCGCTGAGGCTCACGGCGTCACCGCTTGCGGCCACTGCACCGGGATCGTCGTCACGGACTGCGAGATAGATCCCGCCGGCCGCAGCCGCCAGCAACAGCACGCCGACGAGAGCAGCCAGTAGCGGGAGGCGCCGCGAGCGCTGCTGCCGTTGCTTGGGTGGTCGCGACCGCTTCGCCGGCTTCGGCCGCTTCATGATCATCGTCCCCTCGCCGCCGTCCTTCCCATCGAGCTCCGCAAGACAGGCCTCGAGCTCGGCGACGACCTCGTCCATCGAGGCCGGCCGGTCGGCCGGCAGCTTCGCCATGCAACGCTCGATCAGCGACGCGAGGCGCAACGGAGTGTCGGGCCTGCGATCGAGCACGCTGGGGCTGGGGTCGTTGACGTGCTTCATCGCGACGGTGAGGAAGTTGTCGCCCGGGTACGGCACCTCGCCGGTCAGCAGCTCGTAGAGCACGACGCCGAATGAGTAGATGTCGGTCTGCGCGTCGACCTGCTCGCCGCGAGCCTGTTCGGGCGCGACGTAGTGGCTCGTCCCGAGCACAGTGCCCGTCTCCGTCTGGCCGACGGTGTCGAGCGGTGCGCGCGATCCCGAAATCGGTCACCTTGGCGTGGCCGTCGTCGTTCAGCAGCACGTTCTGCGGCTTCACGTCGCGGTGAACGAGGCCCTGGCCGTGAGCGAACGCAAGTGCTCGGCCGACCTCGAGCCCGAGCTCCAGCGCGCGGCGCACGGGCAGCGGCCCGCCGCGCTCGACGAGCTCCTTGAGGTTCTCGCCCTCGATGACCTCGAAGACGATGAACTGCTTCCCATCCTCGTCACCGCGGTCGATGACGGTGACGATGTTCGGGTGCGAGAGCTGGGCGACCGAGCGAGCCTCTCGCCGGAAGCGCTCGACGTACTCCTCGTCCTCGCCGTACTGGTCGTGGAGCACCTTCAGCGCGACGTTGCGTTCGAGCAGCGTGTCGAATGCGCAGTAGACGCTCGACATCCCGCCGGTTCCGAGGACGTACTTGAGCTCGTACCGGCCCGCAATGGTTTGTTGCCGCACCACCATCAAACTACCGTTCCCACTGCTTCGAAAACGGAACTAGGAGAGCACGTGCTGCGAGCGCGTCTTCCCACGCCGCGAGTGCTTCGTCCAGCTCGGAATCTGTGATCACGAGGGGCGAGAGGACGCGGATCACATTCCCGTGCACGCCCGCCTTGAGCAACAGGAGGCCGCGCTGCATCGCCGCATCGACCACTGCCTGGACGAGCTTGGGCGCCGGCTGCTTCGTCGCCCGGTCTTCGACCAGCTCGATCGCGAGCATTGCGCCGAGGCCGCGCACCTCGCCGATTGCCGGAAACCGCTCCTGCCAGGCGAGCATCCGGGCCCGGACGGTCTCGCCGATCGCCGAGGCGCGCTCGATCAGCCCTTCTTCGTCGATCACGTCCAGAACGGCGAGCGCCGCGGCCTGCGCGACCGGGTTGCCGACGAAGGTGCCGCCGACCGCGCCGTCGTGGGCGGCGTCGAGGACTTCGGCCTTGCCGAGCACGCCTGAAAGCGGAAAGCCGCCGGCGATCGACTTCGCAACGGTGATCAGGTCGGGCTCGACGTCGTAGTGCTCGATCGCGAACAGCTTGCCCGTGCGGGCGAAGCCGGTCTGCACCTCGTCGGCGATGAGGCAGATCCCGTACTCGTCGCAGATCGCGCGCAGCCCGGCCATGAATTGCTGCGGCGCCGGCAGGAAGCCCGCTTCGCCCTGCACCGGCTCGATGATGATCGCCGCGACCTGCTCGGCCGCGACCTGCGTGAGGAACAGCTGCCGAAGCTCCGCGAGCGCCGTCTCGGCGTCCGGGCCGCGATAGTCCTGCGGGAACGGGGCCCGGTAGACCTCGGGCGCCAACGGGCCCATGCCGAGCTTGTACGGGTGCGGCCGCGAGGTCAGGGTCATCGCGAGCAGCGTGCGGCCGTGAAAAGCGCCCTCGAAGGCGATCACGGCAGGACGCTTCGTGTAGAGGCGCGCGAACTTGATCGCGTTCTCGACCGCCTCGGTGCCCGCGTTGAAGAATGCCGCCTTGGCAGGGCCACGGAACGGCGCGAGCGCCAGGAGCCGCTCGGCGAGCTCGATGTACGGCTCGTAGGGGACGACCGTGAAGTCCGTGTGAATGAAGCGGGCCATCTGCTCGGACGCGGCTTCGAGGACGCGCGGGTGCGCGTGGCCCACGTTCAGGCAGCCGACGCCGCCCGTGAAGTCGATGAAGACGTTGCCGTCGACGTCGGTGAGAGTGGCGCCGCGCCCTTCCTGCGCCACGATCGGGATCGCGATCGTCTTCGCGTTCGCGATCACACGCGCCTTGCGCTCGAGGATCGCCGCGGAGCGGGGGCCGGGAATCGCGGTGCGGATGTCGATCGTCTTGGTGGTCGCCACGGATCCACACTAGCTCACCAATCGGCCGCATCGGCCGGGAGGGTTACTCTCGCCGGAATGGACGAGCGCGACCTCGATCCCGACCCGCTGAGGCAGTTCGAGCGGTGGTTTGCGGAGGCACGCGACGCCGGCCTCGCGGCGCCCGAGGCGATGGCGCTCGCGACGGCGACACCCGACGGCCGGCCCTCGGTACGGATGGTGCTGCTCAAGGGCTCCGACGAGCGCGGCTTCGACTTCTACACGCACTACGAGAGCCGGAAGGGCGGCGAGCTCGAGGCGAACCCGCACGCGGCGCTCCTCTTCCACTGGCAGCCGCTCGGCCGCCAGGTGCGCGTCGAGGGTGAGGTCGCCCGCATCCCAAAGGAGGAGTCGGAGGCGTACTTCGCCACGCGGCCACTCGAGAGCCGGCTGGCCGCGTGGGCCTCGCCGCAGAGCCGTCCGCTCGCGAGCCGAGACGAGCTCGAGCGCCTGTACGCCGGCGTCGAGGAGCGCTTTCCGGGTCCCGACGTGCCGCTACCGCCGCACTGGGGCGGCTTCCGCCTCGCGCCGGAGTCCTACGAGTTCTGGCAGCACGGAGACGACCGGCTGCACGACCGCGTGCGCTACGAGCGCGAAGACGCAGGCTGGCGGCTGGAGCGACTCGCGCCCTAGGACGCTAGGTCAGGCGCTGCGCCCTGCCGCGGAGCGAGCGAAGAACGAGGCCATCGCCTCGGCCAGCTCCTGCGGGTTCTGCAGGTGGAGCAGGTGCGACGCACCAGGAAGCTCAAAGGTCTCGAACCGCGGGAGCCAGGAGAGCAGCAACTCCATTCGCGGCGGGAAAGTCGGGACAGTGTTCTCCCCGAGCACGGCCAGCACAGGATGCGCGATGCGGCTGGCATCGTCTTCCGAGAATGTCCACTGCTGCAAGGCGGGCAACTCCTGGGCGAAGAACGCGTCAGCGTCCGCGATCGCCTGCTCGACGAAGCCTGGCAGCCCCTGCTCGAGCGTGTCGTGGTATGCAGGCCCGAAGACCCCCTGGGCGAACGTGTCGACCGCACCGGCCCGGTCGCCGGCGCCGAAGCGCCCCAACGCGGGCGCGACGAACTCGCGGATGAACGCCGCCTGCTCATCGGTCTGCGGAATCGGCCGCGCCGGTTCCATGAGGACGAGCGAGCGCACCGTGTCGGGGAAGTCGAGCGCCAACTGCAGGGCGATCACCGCGCTCGAGGAATGTCCCGCGACGTGCGCCCGCTCGATGCCCAACAGCTGCATCAGATCCTTGCAGTGCGCCGCGTGTCCGGCCATGCTGAGCGGTCCGTCGACATTGTCGCTGCCGGCGAACCCGGCACGGTGGTAGCGCAGAAGGGCGTACCGATCGGCAAGCGCCGGTTCGCCCATCAGGGGTTCGGCCCACTTCGCGCAGAGACCCCAATGGATCAGCACGACAGGCTCTCCGGATCCCTTCAGCTCGTACTCGAGCTCGAGACCGTCGATCGAAGCCCTCTCCATCTCATCCCTCCCTAGTCCACAGCGAACACAATCACTTGATAGAGACTGGAGTGAATTGTGTGGTACTGTAATGGAAATGCCAGCTGAGGTCAAGCCCGAGCGCCGCAGGTACCACTCGCCGCTTCGGGCCGATCAGGCAAGACAGACGAGGAAGAGAGTTCTCGAAGCCGCCTTCGACCTCTTCGCGGAGCGCGGCTACGCCGGAACCACGATCGCCGCGGTCGCCGAGCAGGCCGGCGTCTCTCCGGAGACGATCTATCTCACCGTCGAGGGCAAGCGCGGGCTCCTGGAAGGCGTGATCGAGACGACAATCGTCGGAGATGGCGACCCGGCTGCGCAGGAGGACGGCTTGTGGGCCGAGATTGCCGAGTTGCCCACCGCTCCCGCCCGGCTCGCGAGGATGGTCGACTTCAGCTGTGCGATTCTCGCTCGCACGCGTCCGATCCACAGCGTCATCCGTGGGGCGGCGGACAAGGAGGCGTTCGCTGCGGCGCTCAGCAGTCGCTTGCTCAAGGATCGGCTGAGAGCACAGACCGAACGTATCCGCAGGCATCTCGGCGGCGACTTGCGGAATGGCCTGTCTGCATCCGAGGCGGGGGAGCGCTACTGCGCGCTGGCAGGCCCGGACCTCTACCACACGCTCACCGTCGAGCTCGGCTGGACCGCGGACCAGCACCGGACGTGGCTCAGCAACCTTCTCGCGACCGAGCTGCTCGAACCGTCGCGCGAGGCGTAGCTAGGAGGGTTTGGCGAATCGGCTGAGCCGTCGGGCCGCGCTGCTCGCCCCGACGACGGCGACATTCCGCCAAACCTCCTAGGCGTCCCGGAGGCGCAGCAGCACGTAGCCGAGGGCGAGACTGCCGAGCGCCCAGGCGAAGGCGACGCCGAGACCCTGCCAGGGGCTGATCGGCATGCCACTGCGCCCGTCGAAAGGGGCCAGCATGCGGTCCGTTGTCGACTGGATGGCCATGCCCGCGAGCGGCGTGAATTGCTCGATTCGTGTGCTGATGCGCTCCGGGAACGCGCCCAGGAACAGGAGCGGCAGGAAGAGGAGCCCGATGCCGGTGGCGATCGTGGCGCCGGAGTGGCGCAGCGCCGTGCCGATGCCGAGCGCGATCAGGCAGTAGATCGTGAGCAGGAGGGCCGTTCCGACCACCGCCCGTGCCGCCGAGGATCGGTGATCGACACCGGGGGTACGCGGGTGCGACGTAACCGCGGTCGCGGAGGAGCGACTGCGCGATCACGAACCCGGCCGCTGACGCGATCAACGCCAGCGGGAAGGTCACAACGCTCAGCACGACCGCCTTGGCGACGAGGACGCGGAGACGTCCCTGCGTCGCCGTGAATGTCGTCCGGATCATCCCCGTTGCAAACTCTGACGTGATCAGCGAGGCACCTACGACCACCGCCGCGATCTGGGCGAAGGCGATCCCTGCGAGGCCGTACTGCACGACGTCGTCGTCACCTCCGAACACGGCGTCCGTCTCCGTCTGCGACGCGAAGAAGGCGGTCATCGCGACCATCAGGAGGCACATCGCGCCCAGCGCGACGAGCGTCCCGCGCTGCGTGCGCAGCTTCGTCCACTCGGAGAGCAGCGTCGAGGTCATTCGCTCGTCCCTTCCCCTGCGACGGCAACGCTCGTGTGCCGGCCTGCGTCCCGCGTGAGCTGGAAATAGGCCTCCTCCAGCGTCCCCCTGCTCGAGGCCAGCCCTTCGAGCCGGACGTTCTGGGAGGCGAGCAGCTCCGCTACCTGCGCCGCCGGCATCCCCTCGACGGCCACCCGGTCGCGACCGTTCGAGATCACCGTGGCGCCCGCGTTCGCAAGAACGGTCATGGCAGTCGTGGCGTCGGGCGTCGTGACCTCCACCCGGCTGCTCGAGACGGTGGCGATCAGCTCGCCGATCGAGATGTCCGCGAGCAACCGCCCCTTGCCGATCACGATCAGCTGGTCGGCCGTGCCTTCGAGCTCGCTCATCAGGTGGCTCGACATGAGCACCGTCCGGCCCTCGGCCGCGAAGCCGCGGAGCGTCTCCCGCATCCACTGGATCCCCTCCGGGTCGAGGCCGATCGTCGGCTCGTCGAGGATCAGGATCGGCGGGTCGCCGAGGAGCGCCGCCGCGACACCGAGACGCTGCCTCATTCCGAGCGAGAACGCGCCCGCCCGCGCGACCGTCGACGTTCGAGAGCCCGACGAACTGCGAGCACCTCGTCGGCTCGCCCCGCCGGGATCCTGTTGCTCTGGGCCAGCCACCGCAGATGGCTTCGCGCCGACCGGCTCGGATGGACGCCGCTCGCCTCGAGCAGCGCTCCGACGACGGTCAGCGGCCGGGCGATCGTCGCGTAGCGCCTCCCGTCGATGAGCGCCTCGCCCGACTCCGCCGCGGCGAGACCGAGCAGGAGCTGCATCGTCGTCGTCTTGCCGGCGCCGTTGGGACCGACAAACCCGGTGACGCGACCCGGCCGCACGACGATCGAGAGCTTGTCGACCGCAACGGTCCCGCCGTATCGCTTCGTCGAGAGCCCGAGTTTCGATCGCCGCGTCCATGCCCTGACGTTACGAGCGCGGCCGAGCGGCCGCGTCGCGCGGGAGCGGTGTCTTTTGGCCCCCACAGCGGTGAGACGCAGCCCGGCCTCCCCCGGCGGGTGAGAGCGAAGATCGCGGCGCCGCGTGATGCGCTCCCGGGTCGAGCCGACGACAATGAGGGCGTGGATCTTGCCCCGGAGGCTCAACGCCTGCTCGACGTGGCGCGACGCCTGTTCTCAGGCCGTGACGGTCGCATCGCGCTGACGCTCGTCCTGGGGCTGACCGCTCGCTCGAAGCGGTCATCTACGCGCCCAGCGTGAACGGCGAGTTCCCCTTCGATGGCCAGGAGGACCCTGGGCTGGCGATCTTCCTCAACGTCCTCGCCGTGCTGCCGCTGCTCGCGGCGAAGCGATTTCCGCTGCTCGCGGCGGCGGGATCGACGTTCTTCACGCTCCTGCTGCTCGCCGCCCCGGAGGCGCCGCTCACGGTGACGGCGCTCGGCATCCTGCTCTACACGGTGGGGCAGCTCGTGGTTCGCCGCGGCTTCCTCTTCGCGCTCCCGCTCCTTCTGCCGTTCCTCGTTCATGCCTTCGCTCCGATGGGCGGCGGCAACGCCGGTCCCGGCAGCGTCGGGCCCTTCCTGCTCGTCACTGCTGCGATTCTGATTGCCGAGTCGACGCGCAAGCGCTCGGAGGTCGTCGCCGAGCTCGACGCGACGCAGGAGGCGATGGCGGAGAGCGTTCGCGGGCAGACCGCGATGGAGGAGCGCGCCCGGATCGCGCGCGAGCTGCACGACATCGTGGCACATCACCTGTCCGTGATCGCCGTCCAGAGCGAGACCGCGCGACTGACGTCGCCTCGGCTCTCCGCCGACGCCCGCGGGCGCTTCGAGGCGATCGCCGCGACAGCGCGGGACGCGCTCACCGAGACTCGCCGGCTGCTCGGTGTGCTGCGCGAGGACGTCGGCGGCGAGGCCGACCGTACGCCGCAACCGGGCCTCGACCAGCTTGCCGAGCTGATCGACACCGCGCGCGACGCGGGCGCGAACATCCGGCTGATCCTGCAAGGCAAGGTCGTTCCGTTGCCGGCAGGAATCGACCTTGCCGCCTACCGCATCGTCCAGGAGGCGCTGACGAACGCGCGCCGGCACGCGCCCGGCTCTGACGTCGACGTCGAGGTGTCCTACCGAGCAGACACGCTGCAGCTGCGCATCAGGGACTACGGCCCCGGCCCCGCGGACGGTGAGCTGGTCGCGGGCCACGGGCTCGTCGGAATGCGTGACCGCGCGACGATTGCAGGCGGCACGTTCTCGTGCGGCTCGGCAGAAGGGGGCGGCTTCGTCGTCGACGTCGCGCTGCCGATCGGAGAGGGAGCAGTCGTGATTCGTGCGCTCGTCGCCGACGACCAGGAGGTCGTGCGCGCCGGGTTCTCGGCGCTGCTCGACACGCAGTCGGACATCACCGTCGTCGCCAGCGCGGCCGACGGCGCCGAGGCGGTCCGGCTGAGCAGCGAGCACCGCCCGGACGTGGTGCTGATGGACGTGCGCATGCCGGTGATGGACGGGATCGAGGCGACAAGGCAGATCTGCGCAGGCGACGACGGCGACGGCCCGCGCATTCTCATCCTGACGACGTTCGACCTCGACGAGTACGTCTACGACGCGCTTCACTCCGGCGCGAGCGGATTCCTGCTCAAGGACGTCCCTGCCGAGACGCTCTTCGAGGCGGTGCGGGTGATCGCCGCGGGGGAGGCGCTCCTCGCTCCCGCAATCACGCGACGTCTGATCGCCGAGTTCGCCCGCCTCCGTCCACGCCAGCAGACTCGGCCCGACGGGCTTGCGGTGCTCACGCCGCGCGAGACCGAGATCCTGGGGCTCGTCGCCGAAGGTCTCTCCAACGGCGAGATTGCCGGCCGGCTCGTGCTCAGCGACGAGACCGTCAAGACCCACGTCAGCCACGTGCTGCGGAAGCTCGGGCTGCGCGACCGGGCGCAAGCGGTTGTCATTGCTTACGAGTCGGGCCTCGTTGTGCCCCGCCTAGTTCAGTTCTTGAACAGCGAGCGGGCGGTGTCGTGCGCGGCCGGATCCTTCGACTGCCAGAGCCGCTCGACGAGGCTGCCGAGCACGTCTCGGATCCCGACCATCCCGAGCAGGTGGTCGCCCTCGACGACCGGCAGGTGCCGGATCTTCCGCTCGCCCATCAGCCGGGCGGCATCGAGCACAGGGACGCCGACGTCGACCGTGAGCGGCTCGCGCGTCATCACGTCGCCGATCTTGACCGCCTCGAGGTCGGTGCCGTCTCCCGCGAGGCTGAGCACGTCCCGCTCGGTGAAGATGCCGACGAGCCTGCCGCTGTCGCAGACCGCGACCGAGCCGACGCCTTCCTCGAGCATCCGCAACACGGCAATCCGCGCCGAGTCGTCGGTATTCACCGTCACGACCCGCGTCCTCATGACGTCTCCGATCGCCATGCCTTGTGCTGAGTGTAACGCTCTCTACGGCCGGCGCCAGCGCACCCGGCGTGTAGATGCCGAGCGGGTTCCAGAGGAGGTAGCCGCGCGCGCCCATCAGGCGGGCGGCTTCGATCTGCGCCTTCACATCGGCGAGCTTGTACGTCCGGCCGTACGAGAAGTCCTGCAGCCACGGGATCAGCTCGGCCTTCCCCTGCTTCAGCTCCTGCCGGAAGTCCGAGAGCGACCACTCGACGGTGGCGCCGGGCGCGTCGTTCGGCTCCTCGAGCCCGTACTCGCCCGAGCCGAAGTGGGACGGGTAGACCATCGGGTAGATCGCATCCACGTACTTCGCGAGCCGGCGCGGGACCTGGCCGATACCGAGGTCGCGCGTCGCGGCGAGCCCGAAGAGGTCCGCCGAGACGCGAACGCCTAGCGGCTTCAACCGCTTCGTCGCGTAGTGGACGAACTCCGCGATCACCCAGCCGGGCGGCGTCGTGGTCTTGCCCGGGTAGACGATCGAGTCGACGTCACCGTCGGTCGGGAAGCGGACATAGTCGAACTGGATCTCGTCGAAGCCGGCACGCGCCGCGACCTCGGCGATCGAGACGTTGTAGTCCCACACGCGCTTGTCGTACGGATTCGTCCAGCCGAGCCCGGCCTGGTTGCGCCAGACCGAGCCATCGGGATTCTTGATCGCCAGCTCCGGCCTGCCGGCGGCGAGGACCGGGTCCTCGAAGACGACGACGCGCCCGATCAGGTAGACGCCCTTCCTGTGGGCGAGCCGAGCGGCCTCACGGGGCTTGTAGTACGGCTTCGCCGCCCCGACCGCGCGCGCGAGCGGCACCGAGGACGGGAGGAAACCGATCTCCCCGTTCTCGTCCTTGATGTCGAGCTCCAGCGTGTTCATGCCTTCGTCGACGAGCTTCAGGTACTCCGCGATCTTCCCGTCCAGCGACGCGAGCGCCATGGTCACGTGGATCCCGCGGACCTCGTCCGGCAGCGCACGCGGTGTCGGCAGCAGCTGCCTTCGGGTTCGGTTTCGACTGCGCGGTGGCAGGCTCGCCGTTGGGGACGGCAGCGTTCGAGGCTGCGTCGTCGCCGATCACGAACCGTGCCCCGGCCGCGAGGCTGGCAGTCACCCCGAGCAGCAGTCCGACCAGTACAGCCCGGCGCCGCCTCCGTCTTCGGCGCGCGTCCTCACGCCGCTTACGGAAGCGCTCGTTCGGCTCCATCTGCTCGAACAACATGGACACGGGCGCGGGAACGCTATGTGGAAAACGCTTCTTTCGCAAGCGGGACCGTGTGGAAAACGTCCCGGCGGCAGGCTGAACATAGAATCTCGCGCGTGGTTCTCTCCGACCGGACGATCAGGCGCCTGCTCGGCGAGGGGCGAATCGAGATCGAGCCGTACGACGATTCGCTGATGCAACCATCCAGTGTCGACGTCCGCGTCGACCGCTATTTCAGGGTCTTCCGCAACTCCCGCTACCCGTTCATCGACGTGAAGCAGGAGCAGGAAGGGCTGACGGAGCTCGTCGAGATCGAGGACGAGACGGCGTTCATCCTTCACCCTGGAGAGTTCGTCCTCGGTTCGACGCTCGAGCGCGTGAAGCTGCCGGACGACCTCGTCGCGAGACTGGAGGGTAAGAGCTCTCTCGGCCGGCTCGGGCTCCTGATCCACTCGACGGCAGGCTTCATCGACCCGGGCTGGGACGGCCACGTGACGCTGGAGCTCTCGAACGTCGCGAACCTCCCGATCACGATCTATTTCGGCATGAAGATCGGGCAGCTGTCGTTCGTGCAGCTGTCCGAGCCGGCGGAGAAGCCGTACGGGTCCGGCGGGCTCGGATCGAAGTACCAGGGGCAGAAAGGGCCGACGCCGAGCCGCTACTGGAAGAACTTCGAGCCATGAGGATCCTCGTCACAGGCGGTACGGGGTTCGTCGGCCCCTCGATCGTGCGGGCGCTCGTCGACGCCGGGCACACGGTTCGGGTGCTGGAGCACGAGTCCGGACGGAGCGCGGAGCTACCGAGCCAGGAGGCGGTGCAGGGCGACGTGACCGACCCTGCGAGCCTCCGGCGCGCGACCGAGGGCCAAGAGGTCGTCGTGCATCTGGTCGCGCTTCTCGCCGGTCCGCCCGAGGAGTTCCAGCAGGTGATGGAGCAGGGGACGCGCGACCTCGTCGCGGCGGCGAAGGACGCGGGCGTACAGCGATTCGTGCTCATGTCCGCGCTCGGAGTGGACGAGCAGACGAAGGATCTCGTGCCCTACTACCACGCGAAGTGGGAGATGGAACAGACCGTGAAGGGCTCCGGGCTCGAGCACGTGATCTTCCGCCCAAGCTTCATCTTCGGCCCCGGCGGCGGGGCGCTGCAGCAGTTCGCCCGGATCGCGAAGCGTGCGCCGGTCACGCCGATCGTCGGGCCCGGCACGCAGCGGATTCAACCCATCTGGATCGACGATCTCGCGGCGTACTTCGCGGCCGGCGTCGAGAAGCCGGAGGCGGCGAACCGGACGTTCGAGCTCGGCGGCCCCGACACGGTCACCTGGAACGAGTTCTGGTCGCGCCTGAAGAGCGCGCTCGGAGTCCGCAGGCCGCGCAGTCCACGTCCCCTTCAGCCTCATGCGGGCTCAGGCTGCCGTGCTCGAGAAGCTGCCCAAGCCGCCGGTCACGCGCGACCAGCTGAAGATGCTCGCGGCCGGCGACAACGTCGTCTCGAACACGGACGCCACCGACACCTTCGGCATCCCACTCGTCCCGCTGGACGAGCAACTCCGCCGCGGCACTGACTAACCGCCTCCCTTGCGGGTGTGAACCCGGGAGCGAAGCGACCCTTTAGGGGTGTGCGCGACCCGTGATCCGCTTCTGCGGATCATGGGTCATGCGACGGCAGACGAAGGGCCGCTTTCGCGGCCCTTCAGTCCTCGGTACCAGCCTGTATTGGCAGAGACGCTTCCTGCCGAAGCGGCGCGAATGCAACACCTCTTGCGAGAGGCACTGCCGCGGGCCCCCTACGCTGGCTAGACGATTCCCCTTGCAGGTCCTAGGGGCACGTCTCTACCGGCTGACACCTCCACTGCCCGTACTGGAAATCTCCACTGCCGGACCACCTCCTTTCCGCGGATAGGAAGAATGTAGCAGGCCGCAGCGACGTACCATGTCAGCCATGAGCCGCCGGATCGACTTCGAGGAGGAGGCGCTCGTCATCCGCTTCGACGGGCTCGCCGCGCTCACGACCCTGACGCGAGAGCTGCGCATCGCGTACACGGCGATCGGCTCCGTCTCGATCGGGCTGACCGACCCTCCCGGCCTGCTCGCGTTCAAGATCGGCCTGTCGATGCCCCCGTTCGGGCTGACCCAACGTGGCCGCTTCCGCGAGCACGGCCGCTGGTCGTTCTTCGACGTGGACGACCGGGAACGCTCGGTCGTGCTCGACCTCACCGGCCATGAGTACCGCCGCCTCGTCCTCACCGTGGACGACCCCGATGCCTTCGTGCAGAAGCTCCGCGGCCACTCGCCGGACCGCGGGTAGCCCCTCCTAGACCTCGACTCGCACCCAGCCGTCCTCGATGCGAACCGGGAACGTGTCGACCGGCAGGAAGGCGGGGAGTGAGAGCGCCGCGCCGGTCGTGATGTCGAAGCGGGCGCCGTGGCGAGGGCAGACCGCGATGCACTCGTCGGTGTCCCAATCGCCCTCGCAGAGCGGACCGTCGTCGTGCGAGCAGCGATCCTCGATCGCGTAGAGGCTGCCGTTGCAGTTGTAGACGCCGATCGCGATCGGCCCCGACCAGACGATCTTCACGTGCCCGGGCGGGAGCTCCGCCTCGGGGCAGACGTCGACGGTCGCCAGCTAGTGGCTCGCCCGGTGACGGTTTCGGATCGCTGGCGCGCGAGCTGCAAGCGATGCAAGGACGCAGGGAGCGTTCGGGCCTGTTGGCCCGGACGCGACTGAGGACGCCGCAGCGCGCCGCAGATCGCTGCCAGCGGTGCCCTAACTGTCGCCGGGCGGGCCACTGGTGATCGTCAGGTCGTCGCCCTGGGTCCACTCGTCGGGGAGCGGCGTCCCCTTCGACTTGTGCAGCGCGACCTTGAGCACTCCGAGGCCCAGGATCGCGCACTTGAGCCGGACCGGCGTCAGCGGGATCCCGATCTCCTCGAGCAGCTCCTCCTTCGGCATCCGCGCCACCTCGTCTGCGTTCTTGCCGACGACGATCTCGGTCAGCATCGACGTCGCGGCCTGCGAGATCGCGCAGCCCCGGCCCTCGAAGCCGACGTCCGCGATCGTGTCGCCGTCGAAGCGGAGCGAGACCGTGATCTCGTCGCCGCACAACGGGTTCTGCCCCTCGGCCTGTGCGTCGGGAGTCTCGAGTAGCCCGTGTCCGCGCGGGTTCTTGTAGTGGTCGAGGATGACCTCCCTGTACAGCTGGTCGAACTCAGACATCAGCCGAGATTCTTCTTGACCTTGTGCAGACCGTCGACCAGCCGGTCGATCTCCTCGGGAATCGTGTAGAGGTAGAAGCTCGCGCGGGTCGTCGCCGAAACGCCGAGGCGCGACATCAGCGGCTGTGTGCAGTGGTGCCCGGCGCGCACCGCAACGCCCTCCCAGTCGAGGATCTGGGCGACGTCGTGCGGGTGGATGCCTTCGACCTCGAACGAGACGATGCCGGCGCGCCGGTCGGCGGGAGGACCGAAGACGCGGACCCAGTCGAGCTCCGCCAGGCGCTCGAGCGCGTACCCGGTCAGCTCGTGCTCGTGGGCCTCGATCGCCGGGAGGCCGATCTCGCTCAGGTAGTCGATGGCGGCGCCGAAGCCGTACGCCTCAGCGATCGCGGGTGTGCCGGCCTCGAACTTGTAGGGCAGCTCGTTCCAGCTCGTCCGGTCGAGCGCAACCGAGCGGATCATCTCGCCGCCCAGATTGAACGGCTGCATGCGCTCGAGCAGCTCCGGCTTGCCCCACAGAGCTCCGATACCGCTCGGGCCGCAGAGCTTGTGCGACGAGATCGCGATGAAGTCGCACCCCAGCGCCTGCACGTCGATCGCCCGGTGCGGCGCGGCCTGGGCAGCGTCGACGACCATGATCGCGCCCTGCTCGTGCGCCCAGGCGGCGAGCTTCTCGACCGGATTGATCGTGCCGAGCGCGTTGGAGACGAGGTTGTTGGCGACAACCTTGACGTTGCCGGAGGCTGCGATCCCGTCGAGCGCGTCGAGCTGCAGCTCACCGGTGTCGTCGATCGGGATGTGCTTGAAGCTCGCACCGGTCCGGTTGGCGATGAACTGCCACGGGACGAAGTTGGAATGGTGCTCGAGCTCGGTGATCACGACGACGTCCCCGGGGCCGAGGTTGTCCGTTCCCCAGGCGTACGCGACCAGGTTGATCGCCTCGGTGGCGCTGCGCGTGAAGACCACCTCGCGCGCCGCAGGGGCATTCAGCAGGCCGCGCACCTTCTCGCGCGCGCCCTCGTAGCCCTCGGTCGCGCGCTCGGCGAGCCGGTAGACGCCGCGGTGCACGTTCGCGTAGCTGTGCTCGTAGAACTCGCGCATCGCGTCGAGCACCTGGCGCGGCTTCTGGGTCGAGGAGGCCGAGTCGAGGTAGGCGACGGGCTTGCCGTTGACGAGGTCCTCGAGGTATGCGAAGTCGGCGCGAATGCGCTGTACGTCGAGTCTTGTCTCGGCGGTTACGGCCATGAGTTCATGGTACTGGCGGCCCTTGCCTAGCCGCGAGGGTCTACCTTGCCGTTGCCCTGGGCGCGGTTGGCGATGTCGCGCTCGCGCTCGACCGCGACTGCCGCGCCGGCAAGGATCTCGGCCAGAAGATGCATGCGCTGCCGCTCCGAGGTGAGCTGGAGCAGCTTCTGCTTCAACTCCGGCGCGAACTCGAAGCGGCCCGCGAGCTCGAACGAGAGCTGCTCGGCGGCAAGGCTCGGCTCCTCGACCTCGGCGCCCGTCAGCTCCACGAGGCGGTGGAAGAGCTTGAGCGCGTGGTCGGCGTCCTCCGGATCCGCTGCGTCCGCCTCGTCCTCCACCGGCTCGACGAGCCCGGTCTGGAACGACCGGCCCTCGGTCAGCTGCAGGAGGCGGAACCGATCTCCCCCTTCGACGACGATGTTCAGGCGCCCGTCGTCGAAGCGGTCGAGCACTTCGGTGACCAACGCGCGCGTGCCGACCTCACGCAGCCCTTCGTCGTCGGCGAAGACGAGCCCGAACTCCTGTTCCAGGTCGAGACACTCGCCGATCAGCTCCTGATAGCGATCCTCGAAGATATGCAGCGGGATCTGCTCCGACGGGAGCAGCACGATCCCGAGCGGGAACAGGCCGAGCTCGCTCATCCCGGAAGCCTACTGAGCGCTGCGCCGAGCGAACCTGCCGCGCGAGACCATCGACATCACGGTCACGCCGTCCTGATTCACCATCTCGCCCCTGATGCGGATCGTGCCACGATCCGGATGACGCTCGGAAGACGTCGTCTCGAGCACGATCAGACGGCCGCTCAACGTGTCGCCGGGACGCACGGGCGCGAGCCAGCGAAGCTCCTCGATCCCCGACGACCCCTGCCCGGCGCCGCTCACCAGCAGCGAGTCGACGTAGAGCCGCATCCACATGGCGCCGGTGTGCCAGCCGCTCGCGATCAGGCCGCCGAAGACCGAGTCCTTCGCGGCCTCAGGATCGAGGTGGAACGGCTGCGGGTCGAATTGCCGAGCGAAGTCGACGATCGCGTCCTCGGTGACGACCGTGCTGCCGAGATCGTAGACCTGCCCCGGCTCGAAGTCCTCAAAGTAGAGCTCGGGCACCTGCGCAGCCTATGGCTATGGTGGCCTCCGTGGAACCCGGAAACGCAGCGGTCAGCCGGCGTAGGCTCGACGGAGCCGGCCAGGAGCGGAGGTGCCGGCTTTGCCGGCGCCGGAGCGGGGCATGAGCGACTACGTCTTCACGATGTACCGGGCCGACAAGTTCTACGGCCCCGACCGGCAGGTGCTGTCGAACATCTCGCTGTCGTTCCTCCCCGGGGCGAAGATCGGCGTGCTGGGACCGAACGGCGCCGGCAAGTCGACCGTTCTGCGCATCATGGCCGGCCTCGAGGAGCCGTCGAGCGGGATCGCAGAGCTCGCTCCGGGCGCGACCGTGGGAATGCTCGCGCAGGAGCCCGAGCTCGATCCCGAGAAGAACGTGCGCGAGAACGTCGAGGACGGCGTGCGCGAGCTCCGCGACCTGCTCGATCGCTTCAACACCATCTCCGCCCAGTTCGCCGAGCCCGACGCGGACTTCGATGCGCTCCTCGCCGACCAGTCGAAGGTGCAGGAGCAGATCGACCGGGCGGATGCCTGGAGCCTCGACGCGACGCTCGACCGGGCGATGGATGCGCTGCGCCTCCCGGAGGGCGACCGCGACGTGACCACGCTGTCGGGTGGCGAGCGCCGCCGCGTCGCACTCGCGCGGGTGCTGCTCTCCTCGCCCGACCTGCTGCTGCTCGACGAGCCGACGAACCATCTCGACGCGGAATCGGTCGCCTGGCTCGAGCGCTTCCTCGAGTCCTACAAGGGCACCGTCGTCGCGGTCACCCACGATCGCTACTTCCTGGACAACGTCGCCGGCTGGATCCTGGAGCTCGACCGCGGCAAGGGACTCCCGTTCGAGGGCAACTACTCCTCCTGGCTGGAGCAGAAGCAGGCCCGGCTCGCCGTCGAGGAGAAGACGGAGTCGGCGCGGCGGCGCACGCTGGCGCGCGAGCTCGAGTGGGTGCGGATGAGCCCCAAGGCGCGGCATGCGAAGGCGAAGGCCCGGGTCACCTCGTACGAGAAGCTGCTCGCCGACGAGCAGAACGTGAAGCTCGACAAGGTCGAGATCCACATCCCCGCCGGCCCCCGGCTCGGCGACGTCGTCGTCGACGCCGACCACATCGCGAAGGGGTTCGGCGACCGCCTCCTGGTCGAGGACATGACCTTCTCCCTTCCACCCGGCGGAATCGTCGGTGTGATCGGGCCGAACGGCGCCGGCAAGACGACGCTCTTCCGGATGATCGCGGGCGAGGAGCAGCCCGACAGCGGCGCTCTGCGGATCGGCGAGACGGTCGAGCTGGCCTACGTCGATCAGGCGCGCGCCGACCTGACGCCCGAGAACACGGTCTGGAAGGAGATCTCCGGCAACCAGGACATCATCGAGCTCGGCAACAAGGAGGTGAACTCACGCCAGTACGTCTCCTGGTTCAACTTCAGGGGCTCGGACCAGCAGAAGCGCGTGAGCGACCTCTCGGGCGGCGAGCGGAACCGCGTCCATCTCGCAAAGCTGCTCCGCAGCGGCGGCAACGTTCTCCTGCTCGACGAGCCGACGAACGACCTCGACGTCGACACGCTACGCGCGCTCGAAGAGGCGCTGCTCGACTTCGCGGGCTGCGCGGTGGTGATCAGCCATGATCGCTGGTTCCTCGACCGGATCGCGACGCACATCCTCGCGTTCGAGGGCGACAGCCAGGTGACGTGGTTCGAGGGCAGCTACGAGGAGTACGCGGAGTGGGTCAAGGAGACCCGAGGCGCCGAGGCGCTGGAGCCGCACCGCATCAAGTACAAGCCCCTTGTCCGCGCGTAGCGCAGTGATCGCCGAGCGCGGCGAAGTCATGCTTCGCACCGCGGACGAGGACGACCTGGCTGCCGTGGACGCGCTGACGGCCGTCTGTTACGCGCTGATCCAGGACAGCTTCGTCGCGCAGCTGGGCGAGGACTGCTACGAGGCGGTGCAGGCCGACTCGACCCAGACCTGGCAAGAGCGGAAGGCACAGCAGAACCGAAGCCTCTTCGCCGAGCATCCCGACCAGATCTGGGTGCTCGACGACGACGGCTGGATCTTCGGCTTCGTCTCCTTCTGGCTCTTCCCGGAGCGGAGGTACGGCCACATCGACAACAACGGCGTCGACCCTGCCCGCGTCGGCGAGGGCTGGGCGACGTTCATGTACACGAGCGGTGCTCGACCGCTTCCGCGAGCTCGGCCTCGGCTTCGCCCACGTCGACACCGGCCTCGACGACGCGCACATCCCGGCTCGCCGCGCCTACGAGTCCGTCGGCTTCGACCGGCAGGTGCCGAGCGTCGATCTCTGGCAGAAGCTCTGATGGAGGGCGAGCGCCAGCACTACAACGTCACCCTCGGGATCCTGACGCTTGCCGGCACCGCGTTCGCGCTGCAGCAGACGATGGTTTTCCCGGCGCTCGGGACGTTTCAGGAGGAGTTCGGCGCCAGCACGGCCTGGACGACCTGGGTACTGACCGGATTCCTTGTCTCCGCCGCCGTCACGACCCCGATCCTCGGCAAGCTCGGCGACCAGTTCGGCAAGGAGCGGATGCTGCTCGTCAGTCTCGGGCTGTTCCTCGCCGGCTGCCTCGGGGCCGCCTTCGCCTGGAACATCTGGTCGCTGATCGCATTCCGCGTCGTTTCGGGGGCAGGAGGCGCGCTCTTCCCGCTCAGCTTCGCGATCATCCGGGACGAGTTCCCACCCGAGAAGGTGAAGGTCGGGATCGGGCTCTTGTCGGCCGTGTTCGGCATCGGCGGCGGCTTCGGGATCGTCCTCTCGGGCGTGATCGTCGACCACTTCTCGTGGCGGTTGCTCTTCCTGCTCGGCTCGATCCCCGTCGCCCTGTCGATCGCCCTCGTCCACCGTTACGTGCCCGAGTCGCCGATCCGGTCGCCGTCCCGGGTCGACGTGCCCGGAGCCCTCCTCCTCTCCGGAGGCCTGCTCTCGCTGATGGTGGCGCTCACTGAGGGCGAAGCCTGGGGCTGGACGTCGCCGCGCCTGCTCGGGCTGATCGTCGTCGCGGCGCTGTTCTTCCTCCTCTGGGGCATGGTGGAGCTGCGCTCGAGCTCACCGATGGTGGACATGAGGATGCTGGCGCATCGGCCCGTGCTGCTGACCAACATCGCGACGCTGATGTCGGGCTTTGCGCTCTTCAGCTGCTTCGTGCTTCTACCGACGTTCGTGGAGACATCGTCCGAGCACGGTTACGGGTTCGGCGCGAGCGCGACGAAGGCCGGGCTGTTCCTGCTTCCAAGTTCGATCGCGATGCTCTTTGCGGGTCCGCTGGCGGGAACGATCGGCCGTCATCTCGGCTCGAAGTGGCCACTCGCGGGCGGGATGCTGATCGTGAGCGCCGCGGCGCTGTTCTTTGCCACTGCGCATGACGATCCGTTGTCGGTGCTCGTCGCCAGCGCGCTGCTCGGCTTCGGTGTCGGTGCCGCATTCGCCGCGATGGCAGCCCTGATCGCGGACAACGTGGATGCGCTCGAGATGGGCGTCGCGAGCGGGATGAACACCGTCGTCCGCATGATCGGCTCGGTGATCGGCGGCCAGGTCGCCGCCGCAGTGCTGACCGCGCAGACGATCGGCGACTCCTCGATTCCCGCTGAGTCGGCGTTCACGCTCACGTTCGCGCTGAGCGCAATCGCTGCACTCGCTGCCGCCGCGATCGCGCTCGCGATCGGCTCGCAGCCGCTGCGACACCGGCTCGAGCCGGCGCCAGCCAGGCGCTAGCGCTCCTCCTGCGGACGACGCGGGGTCATCCTCGCGGCGGACACACGATCCGCCCTCAGGACAACGGATTTCCGCCCACTGGCCGATGTGCCGGGCACCTCCCGCACCGCACCATTGGAGGACTGACCCGGAGGTGACACGAATGTCCGAAATCCTTAGATCCAGAACGTTTCAGCCTGGCCTCGACCTGACGGCGCTGCGAGATCGGATCGACGGCGACGTCGTTGGCCCGGGCGACTACGCCTGGGACGAGGTTCGCCAGGCCTGGAACCTGAGCGTCGACCAGCATCCCGCCGCCGTCGCTCTGCCCGAAAGCCCCGAGGACGTCGTCGCGATCGTCGCGTTCGCGAAGGCCAACGACCTTCGCGTCGCACCCCAGGGCACCGGCCACGGCGCCGCCGCCCTGGACCGGCTGGACGACACGATCCTGCTCAAGACCGAGCGGATGCGCAATGTCACGATCGACCCGGACACCAGGATCGCGCGCGCCGAGGCGGGCGTGATCTGGATCGAGGTCGTCGAGGCGGCCGCAGAGCACGGCCTCGCCGCGCTCGCAGGTTCCTCCCCCGATGTCGGCGTCGTCGGCTACACGCTCGGCGGCGGCCTCTCCTGGCTCGCGCGCAAGCACGGCATCGGCGCCAACCAGGTGACGGCAATCGAGGTCGTGACCGCCTCGGGAGACTTCGTGCGCGCCGACTGGGCGAACGAGCCGGACCTCTTCTGGGCGCTTCGCGGCGGCGGTGGCGCCTTCGGCATCGTCACCGCGATCGAGTTCAACCTCTTCCCGATCGAGGAGGTCTACGCGGGCATCCTCTGGTACCCGGTCGATCGCGCGGCCGAGGTGCTGAAGGTCTGGCGCGCGTGGACGGAGGACCTGCCGGACGAGATGACCTCCGTCGGCCGGATCCTCCAGTTCCCGCCGATCCCCGAGATCCCGGAGCCGGTCCGCGGACAGTCCTTCGTCGTCGTCGAGGCGATCTGGTCCGGCGAGCCCGACCAGGGCGAGCGGCTGCTCGAGCCGTTGCGCGCGCTCGGGCCGGTCATGGACACGGTCACGACGATCCCCATCGAGGAGCTGAGCAAGCTGCACATGGATCCGGAAGGGCCTGCCCCCGGCACGGGCGACGGCGGCATGCTCGACGACGTCGACGACCACCTGATCGACCTCTTCGTCGAGCACGTCGTCGGCACGCCGATCCTTTCGGCCGAGCTCCGCCACCTCGGCGGTGCGGTCGCGCGGCGCTCGCTCCAGCACGGGGCGGTCGACGTGTTCGAGGCGCCGTACATCATGTACGCGGTGGGCATCGCGCCGACGCCCGAGGCCCGCGAGGTCGTCGACAGCGCGGTTGCGCGACTACGCCACATGCTCGCGCCCTGGGAGGCCGAGCACACGTACATGAACTTCGCCGAGACCAGGCGGAAGCCATCCTCGCTCTTCTCGAGCGCGAGCTACCACCGCCTGCGCCGGATCAAGGCGATCGTCGACCCGACCGACCTGATCCGCTCGAACCACCCTGTTCTTCCCGCAAGCTGAGCATCCGCGAAGGCGGATGCTCAGCGCGAAGACCCCTGAAGGGCCGCTTCGCGGCCGCCATCCCACCAGCCATCCGTGCCGGCGGGATAGCGTGCAGGCGTGGACGCAGATCCCGTCGAGATCCGGGTGCTCGGCTGCCTGATCGAAAAGCAGCGGACGACGCCCGACCAGTACCCGCTCTCATTGAACGGCTTGCGGCTGGCGTGCAACCAGGCGACGAACCGCGAGCCGGTCGTGGACTACGACGAGGCAACGATCCGCGAGGCCATCGAAAAGCTGTCTCGCCGCGGTTGGGTGCGCCTCGCGAGCGGTCCCGGCAGTCGCGTTGCCAAGTACAGGCATCTGCTCGAGGATGCCCTCGGCCGCGTCCCATCGCAGATCGCGCTCCTGGCGGTACTCATGCTCCGCGGCCCGCAGACGCCGGGAGAGCTGAAGCAGCGGGTCGAGCGCCTCTATCCGTACGGCTCGCTCGACGATGTCCAGAAGTCGCTCGACGCACTGGCCGAGGCGGAGCTCGTGGAACGCCTGCCCCGGAGGCCGGGGCAGAGCCAGGATCGCTATGTCCAGCTGCTCAGCGGCGGCGAGACCGCGGAAGTGGCGCCTGCGGCGCCGTCCCCGAGCGAGCCCGCGCCGACCGGGCTCGAGGAACGTGTCGCCCGGCTCGAGACGCAGGTGGCCGAGCTGCAACGCAGGCTCGACGAGTCTTGAAGCCGCTCAACCTCGGACTGCGGTTCGTGCTCGAGCTCTCGCATGCTCGTCGCACTCGGGATCTGGGGCTTCTCGCAGAACATGGTGCTCGGCATCGCGGCTCCCCTCGCTGCGGCGGTCGTGTGGGGCCTCTGGATCGCACCCAAGGCGACGCGACGGCTGCGTGATCCGGCACGCCTTGGACTGGAGCTACTCCTGTTCGTCGTCGCCGGCGCGGCGCTCGCAGCGGCAGACCACCTGCTCGCGGCTGCGGTCTTCCTGGCTGCAGTCGCGCTGAGCGAGGTGCTGATGCTCGCCTGGGGCCAGCGCGAGGTCGCATAGGCGCTACCTTGCCCGCGTGAACCCGCTCGACGAGCTCCGCGACACGATCAAGAACCTCGGCGACCAGCTGCGGCGAACAGCAGGCCCTGAGGTCGAGGAGTTCCTCGCCGACCGGTTCGGCACTCGGCCCGAGCCGCGATCACTCGCCGAGGTGCACGCGGAGCTCGACGGCCTCGTGGGCCTGGACACCGTCAAGGAGCAAGTCCACGGACTCGTCGCGTTCCTGCAGGTGCAGGCGCGCCGCAAGGAGCACGACCTCCCGGAGGTGGCAACGAGCCAGCATCTCGTCTTCCTCGGTAACCCCGGCACCGGCAAGACCACGGTTGCCCGCTTGCTGGCTGAGATGTACGGGGCGATGGGATTGCTCGACAAGGGCCACCTCGTCGAGGTCGACCGCGCCTCTCTCGTCGGCCAGTACGTCGGCCAGACGGCGATCAAGACCGACCGGGCGATCCGGCGGGCGCTCGACGGCGTCCTCTTCATCGACGAGGCCTATTCGCTGACGCCGGGCGGCGGCGACGGCCGGCTCGACTTCGGCGCAGAGGCCGTCGAGACGATCCTGAAGCGGATGGAGGACTTCCGGCACCGCCTCGTCGTGATCGTCGCCGGCTATCCGAAGCTGATGCGGGCGTTTCTGAACTCGAACCCCGGCCTTCGCTCGCGCTTCGCGCGGGAGATCTCGTTTCCGGACTATTCGACGCTCGACCTCCTGGAGATCACTCGCCGGCTTGCAACGGAGCACGAGTACGAGCTCGGAGCCGGCGCTGATGAGGCCCTGGAGCGGATCTTTGCCGGCGCGGCACGCGGCGAGGGCTTCGGGAACGCGCGCTACGCGCGCACGATCTTCGAGCAGGCGCTCAACCGGCAGGCGCTCCGGCTTGCGCGGCTCGAGGGTCGCGCGCTCGAGGAGCTGGGGCGCGACGAGGTGACGACGCTCGAGGCGGACGACCTCGTCGAGGCGGCACGGCTGCTCGGGGAGGACACCGGAGCGCAGCCGAAACGCCGCCGCTGGCTCGGTTAGCCTCTCGCGATGGGCGAGCTCGCTGCCTTTCTGGGGATCGCGATCCTCGTCATCGTCACCCCGGGCCAGGACACGGCGCTGACGATCCGGAACACGATGCTCGGCGGGCGCGCCGCCGGCGTCGCGACCGCTGCGGGCGTCGCCGCCGGCCAGGCGTGCTGGACGGCCGCGGCGAGCATCGGCCTGGCCGCGCTGCTCGTCGCCTCGGAGCCGGTCTTCGTCGCGCTCAAGCTGGCCGGGGCTGCGTACCTGGTCTTCCTCGGCCTCCAGGCGCTGCACCACGCGCTTCGTCCGGGCACCCGGTCTGTGGAGCGCTCTGACGGCCCCGTCGCTCGCTGCGCCGCGCGCGTTTCGCCAGGGCCTCCTGAGCAACCTCGGCAACCCAAAGATGGCGATCTTCTTCACCAGCCTGCTGCCCCAGTTCGGGAGCTCGTTCGCGAGCCTGCTCGCGTTGGGACTTTTCTTCTGCGCGCTCACGTTCGCCTGGCTGGCCGCGTACTCGTTCGCGATCGCCCGCGCGGGCGACCTGTTGCGGCGACCTCGGATTCGACGCTCGCTCGACGCTTTCACCGGGACGTGCCTCGTGGCCTTCGGAATCCGGCTCGCTGCAGAGCGATGACGCTTCTACGATGGCCGGATGGCCACTCGCCCGACGAAGCCCGGCGTCGACGAGCTTCGCGCGCGCAACGCTGAGCTCGAGCGCGAACGCGAGCTGCTGAATGCGATCGCGAACCATGCGCCGAGCCTCCTCTGCCTCGTCGACGCCGACGGCCGGGTCCGGCCGCTGGCGACCAACATCGCGTTCGAGCGCGACGCTCGGGTACGACCCGAGCGAGAGCGGCGGCGACCTCTTCTGGGAGCTTTACGTGCCCGCCGACGACGCCGAGGCCGTGCGCGAGGCGATCGAGGAGACGATCCGCGACGGGACGGTCACCGAGCGCGACGGGACCTGGCTGACGAAGGGCGGCGAGGCGATTCAGGTCGCCTGGTCGTGCACGCCGCTGCCGATGATCGAGAGCGGCCCGGTGTACCTGATCTGCGGCACCGACATCACCGAGCGAAAGCGGCACGAGGAGGAGGTGCGAACCTCACGCAGCCGGATCGTCGCCGCCGCGGACGATGCTCGCAGGCGCCTCGAGCGCAACCTCCACGACGGCGCGCAGCAGCGCCTGGTCGTGCTGCTGCTCTCGCTCCGCGCGGCTCGCATGAAGGCCGAGGACGATGCCGAGCTCGAACAGCTGCTCGACGGGCTGATCGAGGAGCTCTCGGGCGCGCTGCAGGAGCTGCGCGAGCTCGCCCGCGGCATCCACCCCGTCGCGCTGACGAAGCGTGGCCTCCCGGCGGCTGTTCGCGTCGTTGCGGACCGCGCGCCGCTGCCGGTCGAGCTCTCGGTCCAGGCCGACCGCTACTCCGAGCCCGTCGAGGCGACGGCGTACTACGTCGTCGCCGAAGCTCTCACGAACGTGGCGAAGTACGCGCAGGCATCGAAGGCGACCGTGCGCATCGCTCCGGTCGGCGAGTGCCTGATCGTGGACGTCGAGGACGACGGCGTCGGCGGCGCGGACACCTCCGCCGGCACGGGCCTGCGCGGCCTCGCCGACCGCGTTGCCGCCCGCGACGGCGTCTTCACGATCGAGAGCGAACCGGGGTCCGGCACGCACGTGCACGCCGAGATCCCGCTCCCGCTAGTTGAAGAGCCGCCCGCCGTTCACCCAGAAGTCCTGGCCGGTGACGAAGTCGGAGCCGTGCCCCGCGAGGTAGAGGATCGTCCCGACGAGGTCCTCCGGCACCTGATCCCGCTTGAAGGCCCGCTGATTCGCGAGCAAGCGCGGCCATCTCCGGCTGGCGCCCGGCGTACTCCGCGTCGTGCGGCACGTAGTCGGGCGTGATCGTGTTCACCGAGATCCCCCACTCGCCGAGCTCGCGCGCAAGCGCGCGGGTCAGCCCGACGATCGCTGACTTGGACGAGACGTAGTGGAGGAAGCCGGGGATGCCGCTCGGAACGGTCATCGACGAGGTGTTGACGATCTTGCCCGAGCGCTGCGCCTTCATCGTCGGCGCCACCGCGCGGCAGCAGAGCCACGTGCCGCGGACGTTGACCGCGAACGCGAGATCCCACTCCTCGACCGTCAGCTCCTCGAACGGCTTCTTGACGATCTGCGTGAAGTAGCCGGCGTTGTTGATCAGCACGTCGATGCGCCCGAAGCGCTCGACGACCGCCGTTCGCCATCGCCTCGGTCGAAGCCGGATCGCTCACGTCCACTCGCACGTAGAGGTCGCCGGCGTCGCTCTCGCTCAGATCGGCGACGACGACGTCGAAGCCGGCTCCCTTCAGGCCTTCGACGTAGGCGGCTCCGAGTCCACGGGCACCGCCGGTGACGATCGCCACTTCCCGGCTCATAGACTCCTCCGGTGGATCTCGACGCTCTTCCTCGCCGAGCTCGCGGCCTGGGCGGAGGAGCGCGACCCGGGCTTCGAGACGGTCTCCTACGGCGACCACCCCGACCAGGTCGTCGACGTGCGGCGTGGCGGAGCACGCACCGCGATCGTCGTTCACGGCGGCTTCTGGCGCCCGGCGTTCACCCGCGCGAACACTCGTGCCCTGGCGGTCGAGCTGGCACTGAACGGCTGGACGACGTGGAACGTCGAGTACCGGCGCACCGGCCTCGCCGACACGCTCGCCGACGTCGACGCGGTGCTCGACGTCACGGGTTCGGGGGTCGCGATCGGTCACTCGGCCGGTGGCCACCTCGTGCTCTGGGCTGCCGGCACGGGGAAGATCGACAAGGCGGTCTCGCTCGCCGGCGTGAGCGATCTCGGGCGAGCGGCGCGCGAAGGCATCGGCGCCAACGCGGCGATCGAGTTCGCAGGCCCGGATCCGCCGGCGCACGCCGATCCGATGCGCCGCCTGCCGCTCACCGTTCCCGCCCTGCTGGCACACGGCACCGAGGACGACCGGGTGCCGTTCGACTACAGCGTCGCCTACGCGGAGGCCTCGGGCGCGGAGCTGCTGACGCTGCCCGGCGCCGGCCATTTCGAGGTGATCGACCCACGCACCCCTGAATGGGCGCTGATCGCCGGCCGAAGCTCTAGACGTCCCACTCGACCACCAGTCGCTGGAAGCCGCGCGCGAAGAAGACGGGCTCCCGCTCGAAGTCGCCGGCGGGGCGGAGCCCGGGCAGGCGCTCGAGCAGCAGCGGCAACACGGTCTTCAGCTCGAGCCGCGCGAGCGGCGCTCCGATGCAGAAGTGGATGCCCTTGCCGAAGGCGAGATGCTTCCCCAGCCCCTCCCGCGCCGGATCAACGCGATCGGCCCCGGCGAAGACGCACTCGTCGCGGTTCGAGGAGCCGAAGTGCACCATCACGCGGGCACCCTCCGGCAGCTCAACGCCGCCGATCTCGGTCGGCCGCGTCGTCACGCGGAAGAGCCCCTGCGCCGGCGACTCGAGGCGGAGGATCTCCTCGATCGCGAGCGGCGCCAGCTGCGGGTCGAGCAGGTGCTCACGCAGCTCGGGGTGGCGGAAGACGAGGGCGAGCGCACTGCCGATCGCTCGGGTCACGGTGACGTGGCCGGCGACGACGAGATCGAGAGGCAGGCCCGCCACGGCCTCCAGCGGCAGCGGCTCGTCGGACTCGGCCCGCGCCGCCATCAGCGCGCCGAGCAGGTCGTCACGAGCCTCACGCTCACGTTCCTCGAGGGCGTCGATCATGTACTGCTGCAACGCGACGAGCCCGCGGGCGTGCTGCACACGCTGCTCGATCGATCCCGGCTGCTGGAGCAGGAGCCAATCCGTGCCCCACTCGTGCAGCTGGGCGAGGTCCTCCGCGCGGGAATCCGAGCAGCTCGCCGAGAACCCGAAGCGGCAGCGGCCACGCGACCTTCTCGATCACGTCGGCGCGACCGAGCGGCACGAGCTCGTCGACGAGCTCGGCGGCGATCGCCTGGATCCGCGGCTCGAGCTCGGCGATTCGCCTCGGCGTGAAGGCCTTCGTGACGAGCCCACGGATCCGGTCGTGCAGCGGCGGGTCGATCTCGATGATGTACGGCATCGCCGGCCAGCCCTGCGCGAGCACCTCTTCGACCTCCGGCGGGAACGGCTCGGGCGACGACTTCAGCGCTCCGGCCGACGAGTACGTGTCGTGATCCTTGACGACGGCGAGGACGTCCTCGTACCTGGTCACGACCCAGAGGTCGAACTGCGGCGCGTAGAAGACCGGCTGCGCCTCGCGGGCGCGGGCGAGGACGGGAAACGGATCCTCACGCTGCACGGGATCCAGCGGGTCGAAGGCGATGCCGGCGATCGCGCGCTGCTCCGAGCGCTACGCCTGGGGAATGCGGGCTTCGAGCGCCGCGCCGAGCGCCTCGCGCACCGGCGCGAGCTCGATCCGGTCGAGCACGTCCTGGAAGAAGCCGCGGACGATCATCCGCTCGGCCTCGCCACGCGAGAGGCCGCGGGCCATCAGGTAGAAGAGCTGCTCGCGATCGACCTGCCCGAGCGTCGCACCGTGCGTGCAGCGCACGTCGTTCGCGAGGATCTCGAGGCCCGGGATCGAGTCGGCGTGTGCCTTCTTGGAGAGCAGGAGATTCCGGTTCTCCTGGTAGGCGTTCGTCTTCTGCGCGTTCTCCTCGACGCGGATCATCCCGCGCCAGACGGAGCTCGACTCGTCGCGAAGCGCGCCCTTGAACGCGAAGTCGCTCGTCGTGTTGGGCGCGATGTGCTCCTGGAAGGTGTCGTAGTCCAGGTGCTGGACGCCGTCTGCGAAGTACGCGCCGGTGACGCGTGAGGTCGCGCCCTGGCCGGCGAGGTCGTTCTGGATCCGGATCTTGCCCTTCTTCGAGCCGAAGCCGGCTGCGACCCAGTCCAGCTCGGCATCGCGCTCGACCCGCGCGTGGTGCGTCCCGAAGTGCCAGGTCTCCTGCGAGACGTTCTGCACCGAGACGTACTCGACCCTGGCGCCGTCGGCGACGAAGATCTCGACCGCCGCGTTCAGGTAGCCGGAGAGCTCGGGCGTCGTCGATGCGTACTCCTCGATCACCGAGAAGCGGCTGCCCGGTTCCGCGACGATCAGCAGCCGCCAGAAGAGCGAGCCGCCCTCGACCGAGTTGACGATCCGGATCATCAGCGGCTGCTCGAGCACGACGTCCTTCGGGACGTGCGACGAGCAGGCCGTGCTTCCACTCGGCGGCGTTGTGCGCCGCGAACTTCTCGTCCGAGCCGACGAGCTCGCCGAGGAGCGGATGATCCTCGAGCGGCTCGAAGCGGATGCCTTCCGGAGCGCGGTCGATCTCCAGCCCGCTCTCCGAGACCCGGACGACGCCGGCCGCCTCGAGCTCGAGCAACCCGGGCGCGGCGGCGACGTCGGTCGCGCCGTTCGCCGAGAACGCCTCGGGATCGAAGCCCTTCAGATCGGTGAAGCGCCACGACTCGTCGTTCGTCGTCGGCAGCGGCAGCGCGCGGTAGCGCTCGAGCAGGTCGGTTCGCGTCATACGTCGAACCTCCGGTGCAGCATCAGCGCGTTCCCGTCCGGATCCTTGAACCAGGCCTGCTTGCAGACGCCGGTGACGATCGTGTCGCCGTCGAAGACGACGCCCTTCGACTCCAGCTCGGCCCGGGCGGCGTCGACGTCGGCGACGCGCAGCGCGACCCCCGCCGGCGAGGGCGCGAAGGGCTGCCCGATGCTGGACGGATCGAAGACGTCGAGCGTCACCTGACCGCAACGAAGCTCCATGTCGCTGTCGCCCTCGGTCTCGACCTCGAGCCCGAGCGTCTCGACGTAGAAGCGCTTCGCCCGCTGGAGGTCCTGCGTCAGGACCGAGACGAAATCGACGTGCTCGACCTGCATCGGCTACGCGGTCGAGCCGTCGGAGTACGCCGCGTAGCGATTGTGCAGCGTGAGCGAGTTGCCGTCGGGATCCTTGAAGTTCGCCATGTGGCAGACGCCGGTGTCGAAAGTGTCGCCGTCGAACTCGACGCCCTTGGCCTCGAGCTCCTTGCGGGCAGCCTCGACGTCCTCGACGTGGATGAGGACAATGGTGTTCGCCTGCGGCTTGAACTCGCCGCCGAATCGGGCCGGCTCCCAGATGCCGAAGCAACTCTGCCCGATCCAGAACTCGTTCAATGAGCGCTCGTCCGGTCGCAGCCCCAGCGTCTCCACGTAGAACGCGCGAGAGCGCACGGGGTTCGTCGAGGGAATACCTATGGAGTCGATCTTGCCGAGCGGGTTACCCAACCGACCCTTCCATCTGCAGCTGGATCAGCCTGTTCATCTCGACGGCGTACTCGAGCGGCAGCTCCTTGGTGATCGGCTCGACGAAGCCGGAGACGATCATCGCGCTCGCCTCGGACTCGGAGAGCCCGCGCGACATGAGGTAGAAGAGCTGCTCCTCGCCGATCTTGGAGACGGTCGCCTCGTGCCCGAGGTCGACGTCGTTCTCGTCGACGCGGATGTACGGGTAGGTGTCCGAGCGCGACTCGTCGTCGAGGATCAGCGCGTCGCAGACGACCTTCGACTTCGCGCCGACCGCGCCCTTCGCCACCTCGAGCAGCCCGCGGTAGCCCGCGCGGCCGCCGTTCTTGGAGATCGACTTGGACGTGATCACCGACGTGGTCTTCGGCGCGACGTGGACGACCTTGCCGCCCGCGTCCTGGTGCTGGCCCTTGCCGGCGAACGCGATCGAGAGGACCTCGCCGTGGGCTCTTTCGCCCATCAGCCAGATCGCCGGATACTTCATCGTCAGCTTCGAGCCGAGGTTGCCGTCGACCCACTCCATCGTCGCGTCCTCGTAGGCCACGGCACGCTTGGTGACGAGGTTGAAGACGTTGTTCGACCAGTTCTGGATCGTCGTGTAGCGGCAGCGGCCGCGCGGCTTGACGACGATCTCGACGACGGCCGAGTGGAGCGAGTCGGACGAGTAGATCGGCGCCGTGCAGCCCTCGACGTAGTGCACGTACGCGTCCTCGTCGACGATGATCAGCGTGCGCTCGAACTGGCCCATGTTCTCCGCGTTGATGCGGAAGTAGGCCTGGAGCGGCAGCTCGATCCGGACGCCCGGCGGCACGTAGATGAACGAGCCGCCCGACCAGACGGCGGAGTTCAGGGCGGCGAACTTGTTGTCGTTCTGCGGGATGATCGTCCCCATGTACTGCTTGACGATGTCCTCGTGCTCGCGCAGGCCGGAGTCCATGTCGAGGAAGAGCACGCCCTGCGCCTCGAGGTCGGCCTGCAGCTTGTGGTAGACGACCTCCGACTCGTACTGGGCGCCGACCCCGGCGAGGTACTTCTTCTCCGCCTCGGGGATCCCGAGCTTGTCCCAGGTGTCGAGGATGTCGGCCGGCAGGTCCTCCCACTTCGAGGCCTGCTTCTCGGTCGGCTTGATGTAGTAGTAGATGTTGTCGAAGTCGATCTCGGCGACGTTGCCGCCCCAGGTCGGGTAGCGGGCGTGCCAGGAAGTAGTCCAGGCTCTTGTGCCGGAACTTCCGCATCCAGTCGGGCTCGTTCTTGTGCTCGGAGATCGCCTCGACGAGCTCGTGCGACAGGCCTCGGCCGGACTTGAAGAAGTAGTTCTCCGCCTCGTCCGAGTTGGAGAAGCCGTACTGGTACTCGGAGCGGATGCCCTTGACGACGTCGGTCTCGCACGCGTCACGCCGCCACCTCCTGCTTCCTTCGGGACCAACGCATCGTAGCCCTCAGCCTCGAGCTTGCTGGGCCAGCTCCTGGCCGCCGCTCGCGACGATCTTGCCGCCGACGAAGACGTGCACGTGATCGGGGGTGACGTAGTTGAGGATGCGCTGGTAGTGGGTGATCACGAGCGCGCCCATCTCGGAGGTCACGAGCTCGTTGACGCCGCGCGCGACGATGCGCAGCGCGTCGATGTCGAGGCCGGAGTCGGTCTCGTCGAGGATCGCGATCTTCGGCTGCAGGAGCGCCATCTGCAGGATCTCGACGCGCTTCTTCTCGCCGCCGGAGAACCCGTCGTTCAGATAGCGCGACGCGAGCTCGCGCGGCACCTTCAGCCGCTCCATCGCAGCCAGGATCTCGGTGCGGAACTCCTTGACCGGGATCGGATCGTCCTGGCCGCCGTTCCTCGCCTTGCGGACCGCGTTGATCGCGCTCCGCAGGAAGTTGGTCACCGTCACGCCCGGGATCGCGTGCGGATACTGGAAGGCGAGGAAGAGCCCCTTCTGCGCGCGCTCGTCGGCGCCGGCCTCGACGATGTTCTCTCCGTCGAGCAGGATCTCGCCCTCGGTGATCTCGTAGGCCGGGTGGCCCATGAGCGCGTAGGCGAGCGTCGACTTGCCCGACCCGTTCGGGCCCATGATCGCGTGCTTCTCGTTCAGGTCGACCTCGGAGGTCGACTCCCTTGACGATCTCGGTTCCGTCCTCGAGCGCGACGTGCAGGTTCTTGATCTCCAGAAACGCCAAGCTTGTGATCCCTCTTTCCCAGGATTAGAGCGGGTTTGCGCCCCGCTTCGTGATCCCATGGTAGCCGATCATCGCGCCCACTACGGGTGCGGCCAGAGCGGTCCTCGACCCCACCTTACCTAGTCGGAGGCGCGCCCACGTCCCCCGGGTTCGACACGGACGAACGGTGGTACAGTGCGGTCCATGCCCTTCGGTATCGGCATTTGGGAGATCCTCGATTCTGCTGCTCGTCGTCCTCCTCGTCTTCGGGCCGAAGCGCCTGCCCGAGATGGGCCGGTCGCTTGGCAAGGGCATGCGCGAGTTCAAGGACTCGATCTCCGGCAAGGACGACGACGACGAGCCCGTGCACCACCGGCTCGCGGAGGAGCTCCCGCCCGCAGATGAGCCCCGGTCGCGCAGCAGCAGACAGCGCGAGCGCGACACCGTCTCCTAGCCCGCCCGTCGACATGGCACTGAAGCGTCTGCCCCGGCGCCTGGAGCACGGCGAGGAAGCAACGCTCGTCGAGCACCTCGGCGAGCTGCGCACCCGCCTGCTGATCAGCCTGCTGACACTGGCGCCTGCCTTCATCGTCGCCTTCTACGTTCCAGGACGACCTCATCAAGCTGGCTGAGAAGCCGCTACCCGACGACAAGGACCCTCGTCACCCTGGGCGTCGTCGAGCCGTTCACGACCGCGGTCAAGGTGAGCCTTGCGACGGCCGATCGCCGTCACGCTGCCGGTGCTCCTCTACCAGCTGTGGGCGTTCCTCGCTCCGGCAATCGAGACGAGCGTGCAACGGACCGTCGCCATGTTCGCGACGATCGCGACCGCCCTGTTCGCAGGCGGCGTCGCGTTCTCGTACTTCGTCGTGATGCCCAGGGCGCTCGACTTCCTGACGAACTTCAACGACGACGTCTTCAACGTGCAGATCCGGGCGAGCTACTACTTCTCGTTCGTGACGCTGACGCTGCTCGCGACCGGGCTCGCGTTCCAGATGCCGATCTTCATCCTGGCGCTCGTGCGGCTCCGGATCCTGACCGCCGACGAAGCTGAAACGGAACCGGCGAATCGGATATCGTCTTCATGGTCGTCTTCGCGATCCTGCTGCCGACCGTCGACCCGGTCTCGCTGGCGCTCGAGGTCGTCCCCTCCTCTTCCTCTTCGAGCTCTCGATCTGGCTGGCCACGTTCATGGAGAAGCGCTGGGACATCGCCGAGGAGCGCTCGCGCTGGGCGGTCGAGTGAGGGTTCTGTCCGCGGACTGGGTGCTCCCGGTCGAGGGAGCGCCGATCGAGAACGGCGCGGTGGCGATCGAGGCCGGGGCGCATCGCAGCCGTCGGGACGATCGGCGATCTCGGCGCCGGCGAGCACTTCGCCGAGGCGCGATCGTGCCGGGGATCGTCAACGCCCACTCGCATCTGGAGTACGCGGTCTACGCGGGCTTCGGCGACGGGCTCTCGTTCGCGCCGTGGCTCGCAACCCACATCGAGCGGAAGGCGCGGATCGACCGGCCGCAGATGGAGGCGATCGCGACGGCTCGGCGCCGCGCAGTGCCTCGCGTCCGGGATCACGACCGTCGGCGATGCGGCCTTCACCGGAGCGACCGCGCACTGCCTGCACCGAGCTCGGGCTGCGCGCGATCGTCTACCTCGAGGTCTTCGGCAGCGACCCAGCCGAGGCGATGCAGCAATTCGAGGAGAAGGCCGCATACGTCGCCGACGCCCTGTCTCCGACCGGGTGCAGATCGGCGTGTCGCCGCACGCCCCCTACACGTGCTCGACCGAGGTGTACGAAGCCTGCCTGGCCCTCGGCGTGCCGGTGATGACGCACTTCAACGAGAGCCAGGACGAGCTCGACTGGCTGCTTCGCGGCGAGGGGCCGATGAAGCCGGTCGAGCCGCTCCTCATCGACCCGGACGGGCAGAGCGGGATCCGGCGCCTCGCGGCTGCGGGCCTGCTCGACCCGCGGATCGTCGCAGCGCACTGCGTCAAGGTCGACGCCGAGGAGATCGGGCTGCTCGCGCACCACGATGTCGCAGTCGTCCATTGCCCGCGCTCGAACGGGCTACTCGGGTGCGGGTCGCGCCGCTCGCCGAGCTGCGCGCAGCGGGCTTCCGGGTCGGCATCGGCACCGACGGCATCTCCTCCGTCCCCTCGCACGACGCGTTCGAGGAGCTGCGTGCGGCGATCTCGTCGGCACGCGCCCGCAGCGAGCGTGCCGACGCACTTTCCCCGGCCGAGGCGCTCGAGCTCGCCACGCATCGGCGGCGCGCGCGCACTCGGCCTCGAGGCCGATGTCGGCTCGCTCGTCCCCGGCAAGCGCGCCGACCTCGCGATCCTTACCCTCTCGGGCTCTCCGTATCTACCATGGGAGGATCCGGCGGCCGCCGTCGTGTACGGCGGCGCCCCGGAGCGCGTCCTGGCTACCCTCGTCGACGGCGAGGAACGGTACGAGAGAGGAGGATTCGAATGGCACGAGCTGATCGACGCCGCGTCCGCAGCGCGAAGGCGCATGCTGCTCGCGAGCGCCCGCCGCCGCGACAGCGACCTCGCCGCGCATAGACGACGACCCTCTTCTTCTCGCGCCTCCGCAGCCACGCGAAGTGGGTCTTCGTGTTCCTCGCCCTCTCGTTCCTGATCGGCTTCGTGCTCTTCAGCATCGGCGCTGCTCAGGAAGCGGGGCGGCATCGGCGACTCCTCCGCAAGACGGCAGCAGCGCGAGGCGGGAACGTCTCCGTCTCCGAGGCGCGCGAGCAGGTGGCAGAAGAACCCGAAGAGCGCGCAGGCGCAGCGAAACCTCGCAACCGCGCTCGAAAACGAAGGCAACACCGACGAGGCGATCGTCGCGCTCACGGGCTACCTGGAGCTCAAGCCGAAGGATCAGGACGCGCTGCGCGAGCTCGCCGGCCTCCACCTCGGGCAGGGCAGCAAGTTCGCCCAGGAGGCGCAGCTCGCTCAGCTGCGCGCAAGCTATGTCACCTTCGGCTCCGACGTTCAGCTGCCGCTCGACCTCGGCAAGGGAGCGACGATCCGGGCCGGATCCCATCGATCAGGCGATCGCGACCGAGGCCAGCGCAGGCCGTCAGCGCGGCGTACACGAAAGCCCAGACGTCGTTCCAGAGCGCGCAGCAGACGTACCAGAGGCTCGTCGTGCTGGCGCCGAAGGATCCCAACATCCAGCTCGAGCTCGCCCAGGCGGCGCAGCAGAGCGGCGACTCCGCCACGGCGATCGCTGCGTATCAGGCGTTTCTGAAGCTCGCGCCGGACGACCCGAGCGCGGGGATCGTCAAACAGCAGATCGCACAGCTGAAGGCCGCACAGGCTGTCGCCTTCGTCGGGTTAGACTCAGCAGCTAGCAGGAAACAGAATCGCATCCTGTTCGCGAACAGCGGGGGCAGACATCAGATGAATTTCGACGTCAACACCGAGAAGCTGAGCGGGGGCCAGCACGTGATCTCCCTCTCGGGCGAGGTCGATCTCTACACGGCCCCGGAGTTCAAGCAGCAGCTGCTCGAGGTGATCGAGCAGGGCGGCCGCGATGTCATCGTCGACCTCAGCAATACGACCTTCATCGACTCGACCACGCTCGGCGTGCTCGTCGGTGGCGTGAAGAGGCTCCGGACGAACGAGGGACAGCTCTCGCTCGTCTGCAGCGACCGAAACATCACGAAGATCTTCGAGATCACCGGCCTCGACCGCGTCTTTGCGATTCACCCGACGCTCGAGGCTGCCCTCGGCACGGGATCTGCCGCCTAGGGTGCGGTTGCGCGGGCTGGCCGGTGCCTGCGCGGTCCTGATCGCGGCGATCGCCGCGACCGGCTGCGGCACCACCGGGTCTCCCCGAGGCCGGCGACACCGCGCGCGGCAAGGAGCTCTTCAAGGAGAAGTGCGGTCAGTGCCACACGCTGGCCGACGCAGGCACGACGCGGAGTGATCGGGCCGAACCTCGATGACGCGTTTCGCCAGTCGCGGGCCGACGGGCTCGGCGACAGCTGACGATCCAGTCCGTCGTCCGCGGCCAGATCTCGTATCCCGTCGAGGAATCCGACGACGGGCGCTCCGGGGATGCCCGCAGACATCGTCACCGGCGACGATGCAGACTCGGTCGCGGCGTACGTCGCGTCCGTGGCTGGCACTGCCGGTACGCGCCCAGCCAGGAGCGGAGACCGGAGGCGGCGAGGGTGGCGGCGGCGGCGAGGCGCCGGAGGAAAGGCGATCTTCGCCGAGGCCGGCTGCGGCGGCTGCCACGTGCTCGAGGCGGCGGGCGCGACCGGGACGGTCGGGCCAAACCTCGACGACGCGAAGCCGTCCAAGGAGCTCGTGATCGACCGCGTCACGAACGGCAAGGGCGTGATGCCCGCATTCAAGGACTCGTACTCGGCGGAGCAGATCGCAGCCGTCGCCGACTACGTCTCCCAGAACGCCGGCGGGTAGCCGCCGGCGCAGCACCCGGCCATGGGCATGCGGGGTCAGACCCCGTCATGTCCGCAATGGCCACGTCTCCGAGCACCTACGCGAAGCTCATGTCGAGCTCAGCCTTGAAGGAGTCGCTCGAGGCCCGTGTAGCTGCTCCACGGCCAGTCCTCGGGCCGGTCGCAGAGGCCGGCGGTGCACCGGGTTCATTGCGAAGTACTGCAGGCAGGACAGGAAGTGCTCGCTCGTCTCGACGAGGCCGCGCCTTGTAGCGACCCTGGACGAGAGCCCCTCGCCGGCCGTGGCGGAGGTTGAACTCCTGCGACGTACTGCGATGCGAGGAACTGCATGCCGAGCGGCAGCGTCGGCTCCGGGGTCTGGATCGAGCAGATGCACGTGGTTCGACATGTGGCAGAACGCGTGGAGCTTCCATCTTGCGCGCTTCACCGCGAGCCCCAGAGTCGGTCGAACGTATCGTGGTCTGTCGCGTCGACGAAGAGGATCTCGTGCCCCGTCGCGCGCTGCGTGACGTGGAAGACGCCATTCGGCACGTGGACACGGAGTGGACGCGGCACGACTGCGAACGTAGCGAGCGCGAGCGCAGCGCGCGATAGTGGCCGTTCGGGACATGACGGGGTCTGACCCCGAACATGGCCGGAACGAGACGTTGTCAGCGCGCCTCGAGGTCGACCACGACATGCGTGATCGGGACGTCGAAGCGGTCTTGGGCCGCGCCGACGACGTTTCGCTCGAGCCAGTGCGAGCGGCCCTCCGGATGGGTGGAGATCACGATCTCGTCGGCGCCGAAGGTGCGGAGCGCGTCCTCGATCGCCTGGAGCGGATCACCGTCCCCAACCGCGCCTTCCGCCTGAACGCCGTCCAACCGGAGCTGCGCGAGGCTTGCATCGAGCCGCTGTCTGGGCCGCAGCGCGAGCACCGTCCTCGTCCGACGCCCAGTGCCGTACCTGTGAGTTGAGAGCGGGGCAGACGACGAGGATCCGCTCCTGCACCCCCTCCGCCTTCCGGCGCAGGATCGTGAGCAGCTCGTCGCCGCCCACCGTCTCGTTCGCGATCACGAGGATCCGCCGCTCGTTCTCGCTCCCGACCTGCGGCACCGACGCCTTCATCGCCGGCTCGTTCGAGCGTGACCGCAGCCAGAACCAGATCGCGGCCGCAGTCAGGCCGATGAAGACGACGAGGCCGAGCCACGTCTCGATCGCCGCCGCAGCCACGATCAGCGCGAAGTACCCGACCGTCAGCAGGAGGAAGCGGTAGGCCTCGGCTTCGCTGCGGAAGGGATTTCGCGCCATCGCTAGAGCAGGTAGATCGTCGCGTACACCACGATCCACATTACGTCGACGAAGTGCCAGTAGATTCCGGGGATCTCGACCCCGTGGTGGTGCTCGGGGGTGAAGTGGCCGCGAAATGCGCGCACGGTCGCGACCGTGAGCAGCGTCAGCCCGACGAAGACGTGCGCGCCGTGCAGGCCGGTGAGGCCGAAGAAGATCGTCCCGAACGCCCCGTCCGAGGGGTTGAAGCCGATCCGCGCGTACTCGAGCATCTGGGTCAACAGGAACGCGAGGCCCATCAGGAGCGTGAGCACGAGCCCCGCCTTCATGCCCGCGCGGTTGCCCCGCTTGATCGACTGCAGCGCCCAGTGCATCGTGAAGCTCGACGTGAGCAGCACGGCCGTGTTCACACCCGCGACGAATACGGGCAGATGGTAGGGCGGCAGCGGCCACGGCTCAGCCTCCGGATTGACGACGCGAATGAAGAAGTACGCCGTGAAGAAGGCGCCGAAGAGCATCGCCTCCGAGGCGATGAAGAGGAACATGCCGAGCACCGTCGCCTCGATCCGCGAGCTCTTGTTCGCGATCGGAGGGCCGTGGTGAGGTGCGTCGGCGTGCGCGCTCATGCACCTACCTCCGAGGGCTCGACGACGACATGCTCGACCGGGACGTTCGCCTCGCTCGTCAGCCGGCCGATGAGGTCACGGCGCAGCCATGACGAGCCACGCTGCTCCGGGAAGGTCGAGACGAGGATGGCGTCGATGCTCTCGTCACGGACGGCGTGCATCGCCGCGGTGAACGGATCCGGATGCGCGACCTGGCCGTGCGCCTCGATCCCCTCCGACCGCAGCTGCGCGAGCACCTGGCGCAGCCGCTGCTCGGCCTCCGGGTGCGAGCCCTGGTCGGGATCGCTCTGCGGCGAGACGATCAGGAAGCTCGTCCCCTCGCCGCCGGCGCGCGCCTTCTCGCGGATCCGGTCGAGCAGCGGCGCGCCGAGCACTGTCTCGTTCGCCACGACGAGGATGTTCTGGGCGCCCGTGCGTGACGCGACGTCCGAGACCACGTGCTCGACCGGACGGTCGCCGGCCGCCTTCCGGATCTCCTCGAGCAGATTGCGGCGCCGCCAGCCGGACTTGGCCTCGGGATGCGTGGAGACGACGAGCTCGTCGGGCTCCTCCATTGCGATCGCGTCCTTCACTGCCGCGAGGGGTTCGTTGTCGACGACGTGCCCCGAAGCCGGGATCCCCGCGTCGCGGAGCGCTGAAGTGCCTTGTCGAGCCGCCGGCCCGCCGCAGCGCGGCGCGTGTTCTCGTACACCACGTACCCCTCACGAGGAGCGTTCACGGGTGCGATCACCAGGACGAGCGCTTCGCTTCCCGCGACCCGCTTGCGCACCGCGTCGAGCAGTTCCTCGCCGTTCAGCGTCTCGTTCGCGACGACGAGGATCTTGCGCTGCTCGCTCACCGTGCGACCTCCTCCTCACCCCTCCTTCGCCGCAGCGCCCGCACCACCGTTCAGCACCGCGTGCTTGGCGCCCGGCACGCCGTACTCGTACGGACTGCCGACGACCTGCGGAATCTCAGTCGAAGTTGAAGACCGGCGGCGGCGAGGTCACCTGCCACTCGAGAGTCAACGCACGCCACGGATTCGACGGCGCAATCGGGCCGCGCGTCCAGCTCACGATCACGTTGTAGAAGAAGACGATCGTCGAGGCGCCGAGCAGGAACGAGAACATCGAGATGACCATGTTCCAGTTCGCCGAACTCGGCCGCGTAGTCGGCCACGCGGCGCGGCATTCCCTGCAGGCCGACCCAGTGCATCGGGAAGAACGTGCCGTTGAAGCCGATGAACGTGAGCCAGAAGTGAAGCTTCCCCAGCCGCTCGTTGTACATCCGGCCGGTCATCTTCGGGAACCAGTAGTAGATCCCGGCGAAGATCGTGAAGACGGAGCCTCCGAAGAGCACGTAGTGGATGTGCGCGACGATGAAGTACGTGTCCGACGCGGCGATGTCGATCGGCACGGAGGCGAGGAAGATCCCCGAGAGGCCGCCGAGCACGAACATCGAGAGGAAGCCGAGCGCGAAGAGCATCGGCGTCCGGAAGTGGAGCTTCCCCTCCCACATCGTTGCCAGCCAGGAGAACACCTTGATCCCGGTCGGCACCGCGATGATCATCGACGTGACCATCATCGGGACGCGCAGCCAGGGTGCCATCCCCGCCACGAACATGTGGTGCGCCCACACCGAGAAGCCGAGCACGAGGATCGCCATCAGCGAGAGCGCCATCAGCCGGTAGCCGAACACCGGCTTGCGGCTCATCACCGCCAGAACCTCGGAGATGATCCCGAACCCGGGCAGCATCATGATGTAGACCGCCGGATGCGAGTAGAACCAGAAGATGTGCTGGTAGCCGAGCACGTAGCCGCCCTCGGTCGACGTTGAAGAAGTTCGTGTGCATGATCCGGTCGAACATCACGAAGAACTGCGAGCCGGCGATGAACGGCGTCGCGATCACGACGAGGAGTGAGGTCGTGAAGTTCGCCCACACGAGCAGCGGCATCCGCCAGAAGGTCATCCCCGGCGCCCGCATCGTGATGATCGTGACCAGGAAGTTGAGCGCGGTCATGATCGACGAGGCGCCCGCCCACTGGACACCCATGTTGAAGAACACCTGCCCGAGTGGCTGCTCGACGGCGAGCGGCGCGTAGCTCGTCCAGCCGGTGGCGAACGCGCCGCCCGGCGCCAGGAACGCGGCGAGGAACATGATCCCCGCGATCGGCAGCAGCCAGTAGGAGAGCGCGTTCAGGCGCGGGAACGCCATGTCCGGGCGCGCCCAGCATCAGCGGCACGGCGAAGTTCGCCAGACCCGGCGAACGCGGGGATGATGAAGAGGAAGATCATCAGCGCGGCGTGCTCCGACACGAGCCCGTTGAAGGTCTGCGTGTCGACGTACTGCATGTCCGGGTTGGCGAGCTCGGCGCGGAAGATCATCGCCATCAGGCCACCCACGACGAAGAAGAAGAACGTCGTCGCGAGGTACTGGACGCCGATCACCTTGTGGTCGGTGTTGACCTTGAAGTAGTCGCTTCCAGCTGTAGGCGCCGTGGCTCGCATGGTCGTCCTCGCTTCGTCGGGCGCCCCGAGATGTAGTACAGCCAGTAGTCGAAGGCTCCGATCCCGGTGAGGAACCCGATCGGCGCAGTCGTCAGCGAAGGCGACGACGGTGATCACCGGCCAGTCCCAGAGCGGCTCGTAGTGGCCGAGCCAGCGGAAGAAGACGACGATCCCGGCGCCGATCGCCCAGAAGAGCGGCGTCACCCACGCTGCGCGGATGAACCCCGGCCCCATCACACGCTGCATGCCGCGCCGCGGCGGCGCCGGCGCGTGCGGGGCTTCGTGCGTATGGACGACCTCGGTCACTTCGCTTCCCTTCTGTCCGTCGACGAGATACTGCACCAGGTCGTCCAGCTGCTCGTCGGAGAGCGTCTGGTTGAAGGTCGTTCGGCATCACGTTCGGTTGAAAGCCGGCGGCGATCACGGCGTCCGGCTCGACGATCGACTCGCGGATGAACTCCTCGAGCGGCTTCCCGCCCGTCGGTTCGATCGCGTCGAGACTCGGCCCGACCTGAGAGTCGGTACCGGCCGGCGTGAACGTGTGACAGCCCCGCAGCCCGCGGACGCGAAGACCGTCTCGCCGGGGTTCTCGCCGGCGCCGGCCGAAGCGTCTGCCAGGAACCTGCTCGTACTCGCGGCGCTCGCACCACGCGAACAGGGCCTCGCATCGTCGAGTGCCCGAGCCCGCAGAGCTCCGTGCACACGACGGCGTACTCGCCCACTCTCGTCGGCGTGATCACGAGCGTCGTCTCGATCCCGGGGACGGCGTCGGACTTCTGTCCGAACTCCGGCACCCAGAAGGCGTGGATCACGTCCACTGAGCGCAAGCGTCAGCTTGACCGGCTGGTCGACGGGAAGCACGAGCTGGCCGGAGGTGACCTTGGCCTCGCCGGGATACTCGAACTTCCACGCGAACTGCTGAGCGGTGACGGCGATCCGGATCGGGTTCGCGCCCGCGTCGTCGTTCTTCGCGAGCACGATCGCGCTGACGACGGAGATCGCGGTGACGAGCACCGCGGGGATCGCCGTCCAGACGATCTCGAGCCCGTGTGACCGTGGATCGGCGGCCCATCCGACTCGTCCTCGGGCTGGACGCGGAACTTGAGCACCGAATAGACGATCGCGGCGGCCACGACGGCGAAGACGGCGATGCAGATGACTGTTGTGAACCAGAACGTGAACTCGATCCGGTCCATCTCCTCGGACGCCGAGGTCGGCAGCCAGGGCACGAGCACGGCGACCACCGACGCCAGGATTCCCGCGAGGACGCCGTAGATCGTGATGCGGACAATCGAGCCCCTGCGCATCCGCGGCGAGCCTACATCACGCCGTAACCGATCCGACGCACCCAACGTTTCTACGTGGCCCCGGCATTCGGGGGCACACGAAGCACATAACCCTCTATGAGGAGGACGGGAAATGGGTCTTGGAGTCAGCATCTTTCTGATCGCCGTCGGGGCGATCCTTACCTGGGCAGTGAACGCTACCGTCTCGGGTCTCGAGCTCCAAACGATCGGCGTCATCCTGATGGTCGTCGGCGCGCTCGGCCTCGTGCTCTCGATGATCTTCTGGTCGTCCTGGGGCGGCTTCGCCGGCGATCGGCGCCGGACGACGACCTACGTCGAGGACGGCCCGCGCTACTAGTTTGGCACAGATCCGCTCAGGCGGTCACCTAGTCAGAGGGCCGCTTACGCACGACTGAAGAGGCGGCCTACGGCCGCCTCTTCTCGTTCAGGCGACGGGCAGCTCGAACAGGAAGGTCGAGCCTGCGCCCGGCTCCGACTCGACCCGGAGCCTGCCGCCCATCCGCCGCACGATCTCCCTCGAGATGTAGAGGCCGAGCCCCGTGCCGCCGACGCCACGCGAGAGGTTCGGGTCGATGCGGAAGAACTTCTCGAAGATCCGCTCGTGCTCGGAGGGCGGGATTCCGAGCCCGCGGTCGCGGACGGCGAAGCGGGCGTGGCCGTCCTGAGAGGCGATCTCCAGCTCGACGCGGCCGCCGCCCGGTGAGTACTTGACCGCGTTCTCGACCAGGTTCACGAGCACCTGCCGCAGTCCGTCCGCATCCGCCTGGACGTGCAGGTCCGAATCGGGGGTGGAGAGCACGAGCTCGATGTCCGGCGGCAGGTGGGTCTCCGCCGCGGCAAGAACGGCCGCGGGCGATCTCGATCGCGTCGGTCCGAGCGATCAGGACCTCTTCCGCACCCGAATCGAGCCGGCTCGCCAGCAGAATGTCGTTGACGATCCGCGCGAGCCGCTCCGACTCGCCGGAGATCACGTCGAGCATCCCCTCCTCCTGGTCGACGCTGAGCGAGACGTCGTCGCGCCGCAGCGTCATCGCCGCGCCGTAGATCGCGGCGAGCGGAGTGCGAAGCTCGTGCGAGACCGTCGAGACGAAGTCGCTCTTCAGCTGCTCGACGGCCCGCTCCTCGGTGAGATCCCGGAACGCGTACACCGTGCCCTGCGGGAACTCGGCGGCGGTGAGCGAGAGCCAGAGCTCCCCGCCGGGCCCCTCGAGCGAGAACGACTGCTGCCGCTCGGCCGCCTGCTGGAGCGGCCACGCGCCGAGCACGTCCGTCGCGCGCGCCCCCGCGATCACGCGCTCCGCGAGACCCGTGATGCGCTCGGCCGCCGGATTCCAGAGCCGGACGACGCCGTCCCGGTCGACGAGGAAGACACCGTCGCCGACGAACTCGAGTGCCTGCGCCGCCTGGGCTCGGCGCTGCAGCTCGCCGACGAGGCGCGCGTTGTCCATCGCCACAGCGGCCCGCCGGGCCAGCTCCTGCGCCAGATCGAGGTCGGGCTCCTCGAAGCGGTTGCTCCTGGCGTGAGCCCAGCGTCAGGATGCCGAGCGACTGCCCCCGAGCGACGATCGGAACGAACATCAGCGAGCGGGTGCCGATCGGCTCGAAGTGCTTCGGGTCGGCGCCAAGGCGCTCGAGCTCCTCGAAGTACTCCGGTTCGACCGTGCTGAACAGGACGGACTCGGTCGAGCGAAAAGCTTGCGCGAGCAATCCTGTGCCCTCGCCGGTAAGCGCGATACCTGGATGGCAGCGACTCGAGGATGCGGTTGCAGCTTCGGGTCGTTGTTCACGCAGGCAACGCGCACGAGCGAGTCGGCCGAGGCCACGAAGACGTTGCAGGAGTCGGCGAGCCGCGGCACGGTCACCTGCGCGATCCGCGCCGCGATCTCGTCGCGGTCGAGCGAGCTCGAGAAGAGCTCACCGGCCTCCGCGAGCAGGCGCAGCCGATCGTCGGCGCGCCGGCGATCGGTGATCTCCATGATCACCGCGCCGACTCCGATTACCTCGCCCTCGCCGGTGCGCACCGGGTAGTAGCTGGAGAGCCAGTGGCGCCGCTCGCCGATGATCAACGCGTCGTCGTCGGTCGACTCGGTGTGGACGAGCGGCTCGCCCGACTCGAGCACCTGCCGATAGAGCGGCAGGAGGGTCGGCGCGAGCGTCGGGATCACCTCCTCGAGCGTGCGGCCGACATGCTCCTCCGGCGTCTTGCGGTTGACCGCGGCGAGCGCGTCGTTCACCCGGACGAAGCGGAGATCGCGATCCCAGAAGCCGATCCCCACCGGCGCCGACACGAGCAGCGTGTCGAGCTGCGCGTACGACTCCTGAGCGGCTCCGAAGAGACGCGCGTTGTCGATCGCCAGCGCCGCGCGCCGCGCGATCTCGTGTGCGAGCTCGAGATCGGTCTTCCCGAACCGCCGTCCGGATTCGCCGGTCCCGAGCGAGATCGTCCCGAGCAGCCGGCCTCGCGCCTGCAGCGGCACGACGATGTAGGACATCGCCTCGAGTGCGTGGTAGATCGCGAGATGCTCTTCGTCGACGGCCGCATGAGCGAGCGCCTCGACTCCGCGCGTCCTCGAACAGCATCGGCTCGCCGCTCGCAAGCACCTCCGACACCGGATGCGCCGGATTCTCCTCCGGCGGGTAGCGTCGCCGCAGCTCGCGGAGCAGCTCTTCGCGCTCGGGATTCCGGTGCGAGATCACGACCTGCCGGAGGCTTGCCTCGTCCTCGCCGATCGTGTCCACGATGCAGTAGTCGGCGATCCGCGGGACGAGCAGGTGGCCAAGGTCGGCGAGCGTCGCCTCGTAGTCGAGCGAGGCGGAGAGGAGCGTGCTCGCCTCGGCCAGGAAGCGGATGCCGCGCCTCGGCGATCCGCTCGTCGGTGATGTCGTGAAAGACGTTGATCACGAGGTGCACCTCGCCCGCATCGTTCAGGAGCGGCGTCGAGCGGAGGACCGACCAGCGCTCGTCGCCTCGCGGGAGGATGCGATAGCCGAGAACGGCTTCCTGCGGTGAGCGCTGAGTGAATGCCAGCCGGTTCGGCAGCTGCTCCACCGGCATCGGCATCCCGTCCTCGCCGATGATCTCGAACCGCCCGAGCAGCTCCGGCATCGAGAGGCGGAGCAACTCCTCGCTCGACTCCAGTCCACATAGGCGCGCGGCGGCATCGTTGGCGTAGACGAGCCGTCCGTCCGCGCTCTGGGCGGTGATCCCGTCGCCGACGGTGCGGAGGATCGAGGCCAGCTCGTCCGGCGACAGCGGAACCTCATCGGGCCGCCCCGTGTCGATCGCAGGCTCGCGGACAGGACGCATTGCTTTGAATAATGCCTTCGGATCACAAAGCAGCAAGGCCGCGCCACGGAAACCAACGAAAGGGGCAACGGATGAGCAACGTTCGCACGAGCACCGTTCCGACAATCGACCTCAACGACGGTCACGCCATCCCACAACTCGGTTTCGGGGTCTTTCAGATCCCTCCCAAGGACACAGCGTCGGCCGTGAGCGTCGCCTTGGAAGCCGGGTACCGGCATATCGACACGGCCGAGATGTACGGCAACGAGCAAGGGGTTGGAGAAGCCGTCCGCGCCTCGGGACTCGACCGAGCCGACGTCTTCATCACGAGCAAGCTCAACAATGGCTTCCACCGGCCGGACGACGCCCGCCGGGCATTCGCACAGACGCTCAGCGAGTTGGGAACCGACTACGTCGACCTGTTCCTGATCCACTGGCCCTTGCCGACGCTCTACGACGGCGACTACGTCTCGACGTGGAAGACGCTCGAGGAGTTCCGTCAGGACGGCCGCGCCCGATCGATCGGCGTCTCGAACTTCCAGGTCGAGCACCTCGAACGGCTTGCCGCCGAATGCGACGTCGTGCCGGCGGTGAACCAGATCGAGCTCCAGCCGTACTTCCACAACACGGAGGTCGACGCCTACGGCCGGGCGCACGGGATTGCGACCGAGGCGTGGGCGCCAATCGCGAAGGGGAAGGTTCTCGACGATCCGACGCTGAACGAGATCGCAGGCAGGCTCGGCAAGTCAGCGGTACAGGTCGCCCTGCGCTGGCACATCCAGCGCGGCAACATCGTCTTTCCGAAGTCGATTACACCCGCTCGGATGAAGGAGAACTTCGAGCTGTTCGACTTCCAGCTCGAGCCTGACGACATCGGGAAGATCGACGCGCTCGACCGTGGCGAGGAGGGACGGGACGGGCTGCACCCGGACACGATGGACTACATCCCCAGCTGAGAGTCGGCTTCGCCCGACACGTAGCGCGAAATGAACTCGTTGCGGAACTTGCCGTCGCGATCGAACGTCTGCAGCAGCCGCCGAAACTCCGGCAGCTTCGGGTAGACAGCTTCGAGGTCCTCGCGCTGACGCTGTGAACAGCTTCCCCCAGTGCGGCCGCGGGCCGAACGGCGCGAGTGCGCTCTCGATCTGCGGCAAGACGGTGAGAACGTCATCGAGCGGCGGCTTCCACGTGTAGTGAAACGCGATGCTGTCCTGCTCGGAGAACGGACTCAGCCAGAGCGTGTCCGCAGCGACGGTCCGGATCTCCGCTGTCAGCAGGAATGGTGACACGGCTCCGGCGAGACGGCGCAGTTCTCGAACGGCGTCGGCGCCGTGCTTGCGCGCCACGACGTATTCCGACTGAAGCTCGGCGCCCCCGCTGGGGGTGAAGCCGAGGCGGAAATGCGGGAGCCGCTCGCCCGAGGGGCCTGGTACGCCCAGTTGCTCGGTGCAGTTGTCCGAGTCCGCCCCCGGAATCGGGTGACGCGGCTGCTCTGCGGGCGCCGCGCCGAAGTACGACGACTGCGAGTCCAGCTGCTCCTTCGTCTTCACCCAGACCTGGCCGATCGCCGGCTCTTCCCACATCGTGAACAAGCTGACGCTGTAGGCGCCCTCGAGGATCGCGTCCAGGTCACCTTCAGACCGTCGACCACGGAAGCTGCTCGAAGACGTACTGGCGGAGCTCGAACGCCGGAACAACGTCGAGCGACGCGCGGGTCACGAGGCCGAGTGCTCCGAGGCTCACCACGGCGCCGTCGAAGTCTTCGTCGCCGCGACCGAGTCGGCTGATCGAACCGTCCGCACGGACGAGCTCGAGCGATGCGATCCCGGCGGCCAACGACTGGTTCCTTGCTCCGGAGCCGTGCGTGCCCGTGGCGATCGCACCGCCGACCGAGACATGAGGCAACGATGCCAGGTTCGGCAACGCGAGGCCGTGGCGTCTCCAGCGCGGTGCTCAGGTCGCCGTAGCGGATCCCGGCTTCGACCGTGACCGTCTTGTCCCCGATCTCGACGACGCGGTTGAGGTTCTCGGTCGAGAGGAGTACGCCGTCGGAGTCACCGACGAGGCTGAAGGAATGGCGTGTGCCGAGCGCCCGAACCGCCCCGGCCCCGGCGACCATCTCCTGCGCCTCGGCCACCGACCGCGGCCGCAGAATCCGACTCGTCGAATAGGTGAAGTTCCCAGCCCAGTTCTTCACGAAGGGATTGTGGTTCGGCCGGGTGTAACGGAGTGGTTCACCCACTTTCGTTGGTGCACAAGGGGGGTTATGGTGGTTGGACTAACCGACCGTGCTGGTTTTCGCCGTGAAGCCCCGCCGCCGAGCGAACTCCGACTGATGGCGCGGAGTCGGGCTCGAGCGCGAAGCTGGGAGGGCTTTGCCGAGCCAAACCGGGCGACACGACAGAACGCCGCGACCCGAGAGAGGGGACTTCTCATGAACGAATCGGGCACCTCGGACACCACTCGCACAGTCGTTCTTGTCCACGGCGGATTCGTGGATGGCTCCGGCTGGAAGGGTGTCTACGAGCACCTGACCAAAGACGGCTACGACGTCAGCGTCGTCCAGAACCCGACGATCTCGCACGCCGACGACGTTGCCGTGACCAAGCGCGTCATCGACGCGCAGAGCGAACCTGTCGTCCTCGTCGGCCACTCCTACGGCGGGGCGGTCATCACCGAGGCGGGCAACCATCCAAACGTTGCGGGACTCGTCTACATCGCGGCCTTCGTGCCGGACAAGGGCGAGTCGGTGAACACCCTCATCGCGGGCTTCGCCGACCGATGGCCCGCAGCCGCCGATTCTGCCGCCGCAGGATGGGTTTCTCCTCCTCGACCGGGAGAAGTTCCATTCTTCATTCGCGGGTGACCTGAGCGACGAAGAGGCCGTGTTCATGGCCGACTCGCAAGTCCCGTGGGGCGTCGGCGCTCTGGGTGGCACGATCAGCGAACCCGCGTGGCAGAACAAGCCAAGCTGGTACCTCGTCACGACCGAAGACCGGATGATCCCTCCAGCTGCCCAGCGCGAGATGTCCGCGCGGGCCGGTTCGACCGTGATCGAGGTCGAGGGCAGTCACTCGATCTACGTCTCGAAGCCTGAAGCCGTTGCCGAGCTCGTCCAGACGGCAGTCATCGCGACGATTCGTGCCGCGGCCGGCGTTTCGAGTTAGGTAGCGCAGCTCGTAGCACTCGACGGGCCGGGGACGAAGCTAGCCCACGGCCCGAGCGCGTGAAGCGTTCGAGCCCCCAAATCCGACCCACGCAGCTTCAGGGGTCTTGAGCGATGGGAAATCCGCTCCCGCGGATTTCTCATCTGCGCGGAAACATGGGCCGTGAAGGATTCGAACCTTCGACCTTGGGATTAAGAGTCCCCTGCTCTACCAGCTGAGCTAACGGCCCCGCGGCGAAGGATAGTAGCCACCCGCGGTCAGTCGGCCCCTCTCTGTACGATTGCGCGCCGATGACCGACGTCGCCATCATCGGAGCCGGCTACGTCGGCGTCCCGCTCGCCCAGGTGTTCGCCGAGGCGGGCCGCAGCGTGCTCCTCGTCGACCGCGACGCCGAGCGGGTGGCGATGCTGAACCGCGGCGAGAGCTACATCGAGGACGTCCCTTCCGAGACGCTCAAGCGGCTCGTTGACAACCACGGGCTGCGCGCGACGACGGACTACGACGAGCTGCGCGACGCCGACGCGATCCTGATCGCGCTGCCGACGCCGCTCTCGAAGCAGCGCGAGCCGGACCTCTCGATCGTGAACGGAGCGGCCGAGGAGGTCGCGCAGCGGCTGCGCAAGGGCCACCTGGTCGTCCTCGAGTCGACGACCTATCCCGGCACGACGCGCGAGGAGATCCTGCCGCGGCTGGAGGCCTCCGGCCTCAAGGTCGGCGAGGACTTCAATCTCGCCTTCTCGCCCGAGCGCGTCGACCCCGGCCGCGAGGACTGGACGACGAAGAACGTCCCGAAGGTCGTCGGCGGGCTGACCGAGGCGTGCACCGACCGCGCCGCCGAGCTCTACGGCTCGGCCGTCGACACCGTGCACCGCGTCACCTCACCCGAGTCCGCGGAGCTGACGAAGCTGCTGGAGAACATCTTCCGCGCGGTCAACATCGCGCTCGTCAACGAGCTGGCGCAGCTGTGCGAACGGATGAAGATCGACTTCTGGGAGGTCGTCGACGCGGCCGCGACCAAGCCGTTCGGATTCATGAGCTTCAAGCCCGGCCCCGGCCTCGGCGGCCACTGCATCCCGATCGACCCCTTCTACCTCACGTGGAAGGCGCGCGAGTACGACTTCTACACCGAGTTCATCGAGCTCGCCGGCAAGACGAACGAGAACATGCCGTGGTACTGCCGCTCGCTCATCTCGCAGGCGCTCAACCACGGCAAGCAGCGGTCGCTCTCGGGCTCGAAGATCCTCGTGCTCGGAGTCGCGTACAAGCCGGGAATCGGCGACATGCGGGAGAGCCCGGCCCTGAAGCTGATCGAGCTGCTCCAGACCGCGGGCGCCGACGTCTACTACCACGACGAGCACGTCCCCGAGCTGCGCGACTTCGGCCTCACCTCGGTGCCGCTCGAGCCCAGCAAGTTCGACTGCCTCGCGATCGTGACCGACCACAAGGGGATCGACTACGAGGCGCTCGTCGACGGCGACACCGTGATCGTGGACTTCCGCAACGCGACCGGCGCGAAGGGCCGAGCGAGCGACCGAGTCTGGAAGCTATGACGCGGGTGGGCCTGGTCGGTCTCGGCTACTGGGGCCCGAACCTGGCGAGGAACTTCGACAATCTCGCCGACCTGACGTGGCTCTGCGACCTCGATGAGGAGCACCACGGCCCGTTCGCGGCGCGCTACCCGCGAGCCCGCGTGACGGTCGACTACGCCGAGATGCTCGCCGATCCCGAGCTCGACGCCGTTGTGATCGCCACGCCGGTGCCGACGCACTACGCGCTCGCGAAGCAGGCGCTCGAGGCCGGCAAGCACGTCCTCGTCGAGAAGCCGCCGGCGATGAAGGGCTCCGAGATGGACGAGCTCGTCGCGCTCGCCGCCGAGCGCGACCTCGTGCTGATGCCGGGCCACCTCCTCCTCTACCACCCGGGCGTGCGCAAGCTGAAGGAGCTCGTCGACGCCGGCGAGCTCGGCGACGTTCTCTGCGTCTACACGAACCGCCAGAACCTCGGGATCGTGCGCGCGAACGAGAATGCGCTCTGGTCGCTCGGCGTCCACGACCTCTCGGTCATCCTCTGGCTGATCGGCGAGGATCCGGTCGAGGTGGCCGCGCACGGCCGCGACTTCCTCAACAAGGGTGTCGAGGACGTCGTCTTCTGCTACCTCCGCTTCCCGTCCGGGAAGATCGCCCACATGCACCTGTCGTGGCTCGACCCGCACAAGATGCGGAGGATGACCGTCGTCGGCAACGAGAAGATGGTCGTCTTCGACGACATGGAGTTCGAGCGAAAGGTGACGGTGTACGAGAAGGGGCCGTGGAAGCAGTCGGCCGGCTACGGGGAATGGCAGACGCGGACCGGCGACATCCACATCCCGAAGATCGACACGTCGGAGCCGCTGCGGCTCGAGTGCGAGGCCTTCCTCCAGCTGATCGCCGGCGACGGCGACAGAGCGAAGGTCGCCGAGGACGGTGCCATGGTCGTGCGGGCGCTCGACCGGCTGACCGAGTCGCTCCGTGCCTGAGATTCACCCCACGCGCGACCGTGTACGAGGGCACCGTCCTCGGCGAGGGCGTCAAGGTGCTCGAGGGCGCCGTCGTCGGCAAGCAACCGACGCTCTCGCCCCGCTCGACGGCGAAGCGCGAGCCGCTCCCGCCGACCGTGATCGGGGACGGGACGATCGTCTCGACGGGCGCCATCGTCTTCGCAGGCTCGCAGATCGGAGCGCGCGTGATCCTCGGCGACCAGTCCTGCGTGCGAGAGCGCGTTGCGATCGGAGACGACGTCGTCCTCGGACGCGGCTCGTACGTCGAGAACGACACGACGATCGGCGCGATGACGAAGATCCAGGCCGACGCCTACATCACCGCCTACTCGACGCTCGAGGAGCACGTCTTCATCGCCCCGTGCGTCGTGACGACGAACGACAACTGGATGGGCCGAACCGAGAAGCGGCTCTCGGAGATGCGCGGGCCGACGATCCGCCGCGGCGCCCGCATCGGCGGCGGCGCCATCCTCTGCCCCGGAGTCGAGATCGGCGAGGAGGCGTTCGTCGGCGCCGGCGCGGTCGTGACGAAGGACGTGCCGCCGCGCGCGCGTGATGGTCGGGAACCCGGCCCGCCGTCATCCGCGACGTCCCCGACGAGGAGCTGCTCGAGAACCAGTAGCGGCTTAGGCTTTGACGATCGGCGAGCTTGTACTTGCCGGCGCCGCGCGAGCCGAGCTTCACCTGGACGTAGTACGTGCCCGTCTTGGGTGCCCGATAGGAGAGCCACTCGTCGCGGGCCGGCACGGGCCGACTGGCGGGCGACGAGCGACACCGCGCCAGGTCGTCGACGCGCTTCGTGCCGGGCTGCCAGAGAATCAGGTTCGTGTCGGTGCCCGCCGGCCCGCGCACGCTGGCGAAGACGGGCTGGCCGCGCCGAAGCCGGATCGCGTAGACGTCGTTCTGGTCGTCCCAGAAGTCGAGTGTCGCCTCGATCCGCCTCGTGCGGCCCCACAGGCGGCGCGGCGTCCGCGCCGGCGTCGTCGTTCGGCTCGTAACGCGTCGCGCGGCGGGATCACGCCGCCGAGCTGGCGCAGCGCAGCGGTGACGTCGAGCCGGCCCCACCCGGTGAACGCGTCGCGTCGCGGCGGGCAGACCTGGCAGCCCGTCGCCGCGCTGACGTCCCGGGCGGTCTCGGTCAGCAGCGCCGTCACCTGCTCGGGACGCAGGTTCGGGCGCACCGAGAGGAGAACGGCCGCGGCGGCCGAGTCACCTGCGGAGCCGCGAAGGACGTCCCCTCACCCTTGCGCCACTCCTCCGGCCCGCAGCTCGAAAAGCCCTGATCGAGACACTCCTTGAACGGCGCGGTCATCTCGAGCGGCATCGTCGAGATGATTCCGGCCCCCGGCGCGGCGATGTCGTTGTAGATCTTGTCGCGGTTCGAGAACAGAGGGACGGAGCCGTCGCGGGCGAGCGCGCTGACACCGAGGACGTGCGGCAACGCGGCCGGGTAGCTCGCGTACGGCCAGGGCTTGGTCGCTCCCTGCTCGGCGTTCCCAACCGCAGCGATGACCACGACTCCCTTCCCGTACGCATAGGCGACAGCAGCCGCCTCGAGCGACGAGAACGTGTCGCGGTCCGGGTCGCGCGGGTCGCGAAGGCCTCCGAGGCTCAGATTGATCACCTTCGCGTCGTTCTGAACCGCCCACCTGATCGCCTTCGCCTCTGCCTCGACGTCGATCACGTCACCGCCGACGACCACCTTGGCGATCAGCAGCTCGGCCGTCGCGGCCATCCCCGCGATCCCCGCTGTGTTGTCCACCGTCGCGGCGATCAGCCCCGCCACGAAGGTTCCGTGCCCTTCGTGGTCGACCGTGGCAGAGCCACCGACGAAGCTCTTCGTGCCCCCTTCGACGATCTTGTCCACGAGATCGGGATGGGTCGCATCGATGCCCGAGTCGATGATCGCGACCCGGACCGGCGGCAGCGCCAGGGCGAGCGCGCTCGTGTCCCAGAAGTCGAAGGCCCGCGTCGCGTTGAGGTGCCACTGCTTGGCGGCCAGCGGGTCGTTCGGGACGAACGCGAGCCGGCGCGAGCCGAGCCGCTCGACGTAGACGGCGCCGGGCAGGTCGGCCAGCCGCGGCGGCGTCGCCCGCTCGACGACGAGCGCGGGAATCGGCGCGAGGCTCTCGGCTTTCGGTAGGGCAGCCCGCAGGCGTGGAAGCTCGGCGACCGTCCGCACGCCGACGGCGTAGCGCGCGGCATCCGCAGCGGGCGCAAGGAGCGCCGCCGCGACGACCACGAGCGCGAAACGCTTCACCGAAGCTCGATCTGTCCCGAGAGTCCCTCGGCGAATCCCTGCGCAGGGGCCACACGCACTCGGTACAGACCCGGGCTCCGGCGGCGCAATCGTGTACTCGCCGGCCGGCCCGGTCGTGGTCTGTGCCGCCGTCGACCAGCCGCTCCCGCGGTCGACCTGCAGCTCGACCGTCGTGCCGGGCGCGAGCGGCTTCACCGCTCCGGACACGGTCGACGTGGCGTCTGCGCGCGCGGTCACGACGGGCGCAACGGGAACCTTCAGCACCGCGACTGGCCAGCTTGCCCGCCGAGATGCGGAAGCTCGCCGGCGCGAGGAGCTTCACCTTGAACGGCCAGCGTTGGGCCAGGGCCGGCGACCTGCGTCCAGACGCCGTCGATCCGCTGCGAAAGCACCGCCCCCTTCACGCCGGCCGCCTTCCCGGTAACGGTCAGCTGCTTGCCGTAGACCGCAGGCCCGCCCGGCCGCGTGAGCGAGAGCGTCGCCAGTCCGGTGATCCACGTCGAGCGCAGCCCCGCCGCCGAGCGGAGCGTGGCGCCGGTGATCTTCGACGTTCCGGTCGACGTCGCCACGTCGACGCTCGACACGCGGCCCGAGGCGCCGCGTGTGAGCTTGAGCGCCGGTCATGGGCGTCCGCAGCTTCAGTCCCTTCCGGATCGTCGTCTCGGGAATCGGAGTCGGCCCCCAGCGATTGACCGGCGAGAGAGCGCTGTGCGGGTCGTCGACCGAGACGAGATAGGGAACGGGCTTGCCGAAGACCTCGACCGCAGACAGCGTCTTGCCGCCCGAGGTCGAATGGAAGAGCGCGTCGATCGGCTTGCCCTCCCAGAGAAGCACCTCGCCCTTCGTCGCCTGGACCGCGGCTGTCGTGCGCGGGCTCTCGCCGACGATGCCGCCGTAGACCTGGCTGCGAACGTCGGCGTAGAGATCGAAGCTCTTGCCGCTGACGCGGTGCGAGAGGGCGTACGAGCGCGCTGCGACGGCCTGTGCCTTCAGAGCCTCGTCCGGCCAGGCGCTCGGCATCTCCCGTGGCACGACGCCCTGGAGGTACTCCTCGAGCCCGACCACGTTGACGGCATTCAGCTTCTGGCCCGTGACGCCGACCTCGATCTGGCCCCGGTAAGGACGGTCGAGCTTCGAGCGGCTCGGTTCCCGGGAGGAAGAGGATCGGCCCGGCGAGCTCGGTCGGCGCGCCGTTCACGGTCACCCACAGCTTCGGCCCGAGCACGAGCTCGCCGGCTGGGAGCGGATAGGTCTTCCCGAACACGTCGCGCACGCGGAACGGAACCTTGGAGCGCAGCTTCACCGCCCCCTTCGCCTCGCCGACGAGCACCCGGACTCGAGCGACGGGCGCAGGCCCGAGCGCGGCGCCGACGTAGAAGTGGGTGAGGATCTGGTCGTACGTCCAGCCGCTCCTTGGCGAAGCCCAGCGCTCCGTACTGGCTCATGCCGACGCCGTGCCCCCAGCCGCGGCCGCTGACGACGAAGGTGGTCGCAGTCACCGCCGCGGGTTTCGCAGGAACGGGCGCGCGAGGACCCGCGAGCGCGGAGGCCGCGAGCGCGAGAACGAGACAGGTAAGAGCGAGAAGCAGCCGCCGCATCGTTGACCTCCGCCGCTGAGGCTAGCGGAAGACCTGCCGATTTCCGGGTCTCTTTACCGAACCTTCAACTCGCGCACGGCGTTTCCGGCCGGGGTAGCGTGGGGAGTCGGTCACAGTGAACGACAGCCATCTACCACCCCGATACCGGAATCCCGAGCGCATCGCCCGCGGCGGCATGGGCGAGATCTTTCGCGCCGAGGACGCCGACCTCGCGCGCATCGTCGCGATCAAGGTGCTCGCGGACCGCTACGCCAACGACGAAGCGATCCGAGCGCGCTTCACGCGTGAAGCGCTGGCCGCCGCGCGCCTCTCGAACGCGCCGAGCACGGTGACGATCTTCGACGTCGGCGAGCACGACGACCACCCGTACATCGTGATGGAGTACCTCCCCGGCGGCTCGCTCGCCGATCGGCTCGCCCGCGACGGGGCGCAGCCGATGGGGCGCTCGCTCGAGTGGCTCGGGCAGGCCGCTGCAGCTCTCGACGCCGCACACGCGAGCGGAGTCGTCCACCGCGACGTGAAGCCGGCGAACCTGCTCCTGGACAACGACGACCGCGTCAAGGTCGCCGACTTCGGCGTCGCCAGCGCGGTCGGCCTCGGCTCGCTCACCGAGGTGGGGACGGTCGTCGGCACGGCCGGCTACCTCGCGCCGGAGCAGGCGCGTGGCGAGAAGGCGACGCCGGCGAGCGACCGTTACGCGCTCGCGGTGGTGGCGTTCGAGCTGCTCACGGGTACGAGACCCTTCGAGCGCGAGTCCTCGACCGCCGAGGCGCTGGCGCACGTGAGCGCGCCGATCCCGCCGGCGTCGAGTCTCAATCCCGAGCTGCCGTCACAGGTGGACGACGCCCTCGCCCGCGGGCTCGCGAAGCAGCCGGAGCACCGCTACGAAACGGCTGCCGACCTCGTCCACGCGCTTCGCGACGCCTTGGCCGACGCCGCGGGGAGCACCACCGTCGGCGCGCTCGCGCCCGGTCGCACACAGCCGAGGGCGCCGCTGGGTGGTGCCGCTGATCGCGCTGGTCGCCCTTGTCTTCGCCGGTGTGCGTCGCCGCAGCGCTCCTGACCGGCGACGACCCGCAAGGAGGCCGCCACGACCGTCCCGCGAACGGTGAAGGAGACGGTCACGCTCCCCGGCGACGACGGTCGTGCAGACCGTGACGACCGAGGCCGCGCCGACGACGACGGCGCCGAAGACGACGGCTCCCTCCGCCAACCCGGCGGAGCTGAACGACCAGGGCTTCGAGCTGATGCGCGCCGGCGACTATGCGAGGCGGCGCTGCCGCTGCTCGAGCAGGCCGTCGCCGGTCTGTCAGGGAGCGGGGAGACCGCGGAGGCCTACGCGAGCTACAACCTCGCGGTCACGCGGCTCGCGCTCGGCCGGTGCGACGGCGTCGCCGAGCTGCTCGACCGCTCGGAGCAGGTTCAGGGCGACCGCAAGGAGATCCGCAAGGTACGCCGCGAGGCGCGAGAAGATCTGCGGCGAGGGGAGACGACGAGCGCTAGGAGCCGGCGGAGGCAGCCGCGGCATACTGCTTTTCGTAGTACGCCTTGTACTCGCCGGACTTGATCGGCTCCCACCAGCTGCGGTTCGCGAGATACCAGGCGACCGTCTCCGCGATCCCCTCCTCGAACGGCTTCAGCGGCTCCCAGCCGAGCCCGCGCAGCTTGCTCGTGTCGAGCGAATAGCGGCGGTCGTGGCCGGCGCGGTCTTCGACGTGCCGGATCAGCGACTCGTCGGCGCCGGTGAGCCGGAGGATGTGGCCGACGACCTCGACGTTCTCGAGCTCGTCGCGGCCGCCGACGTTGTAGACCTCGCCCGGAGCGCCCTCGCGGAGGACCGTCTCGATTCCGGCGCAGTGGTCGTCGACCCAGAGCCAGTCCCGGATCTGCTTCCCGTCGCCGTAGACCGGCAGAGGCTCTCCCTCGATCGCGTTGGTCGTCATCAGCGGGATCAGCTTCTCCGGGTACTGGTTCGGCCCGTAGGTGTTCGAGCCGCGCGTGATCGAGGCGTTGACGCCGAACGTTCGCGCATACGCCGGGATGTGGAGGTCGCCGGCGGCCTTCGCGACGCTGTACGGGCTCGACGGCTTGATCGGGTCGGTCTCCACCGAGGAGCCGCCGCCGGCAAGGTCGCCGTAGACCTCGTCCGTCGAGACCTGAACGAAGCGGGCGCCGCTGCGGCGCACTTCCTCGAGCAGGACCTGGGTTCCGAAGAACTCCGTCCGGCCGAAGTCGGTCGCGCCGAGGATCGAGCGGTCGACGTGCGTCTCGGCCGCGAAGTTGACGATCGCGTCCCGGCCCGCGGCGGCCTCGGCGACCACGTCCGCGTCGCAGATGTCGCCGACGACGAGCTCGATTCCGGTTCCCTCCAGGTTCGCTGGATTGCCGGAATAGGTGAGCTTGTCGAGCACGCGAACGTCGTCGCCCGCGGCCAGGAGCCGCTTGGCGAAGTGAGAGCCGATGAAGCCCGGCGCCGCCGGTGACGAGAACGCGCATCGACAACAGGCTACGTCACGGCGAGCAGCCGCGCCCCCAGCAAATCGGCCAGTCCTTCGCCGCCCTGGTGCATGACGGCGTTGTGGTTCCAGCGGAAGATCGGGCGGGCGACAGGCGCGACGAGGTTCATCCACGCCCGCGTCGTCCGGACGTTCCACTCGTACGTCACGGCGGTCTCCCGCCCTTCGAAGAAGCGCCAGCGGCCGGTCCCGGCGAGCTCGCCGTCGGCGTCGGCCTCGATCAGGTGCGGCAGCTCGACGCGCGTGATCCGGGTCTCGAAGCGCACCGGATAGGGGATCACGCTCCGCCACTCATGGCGGTAGAGCGCGCCGACCCCGCCGTTGCCGCTGCCCGGCTCGAGCTTCTCCACCCGCTTGACCCCACGCCACCAGTAGGGCCAGCGCTCGATCTCGTAGATCGCCTCCCAGACCGCCTCCCGCGGCGCATCGAGGATCCAGGTCGTCAGGAAGGAGTAGCTCGCCATGGCCTGTTATTCGGCCGGCTCCCCGGAGCGGATGGCTGCAAGCGTCTCGCGCAGACCCTCGCGCCAGTGCGGCAGCTCCGGCGCACCGGCCTCTCGCTGCGGAGGACCGAGTAGGCAGGTCGCGGCGCGGGCCGCCCCAGCTCCGCGGTCGAGATCCGGCGCACACGGCAGCTCAACCCGGCCTCCTCGAAGATCGCCTCGGCGAAGTCGGCCCACGTGCAGTCGCCGGCCGCGGCGACGTGCCAGATCGCCGTACGGCTGCTCGAGCAGCTGACGCGTCGCGGCGGCGAGATGGCCGACGAACGTCGGCGAGCCTCGCTGGTCGTCGACGACCGCCACCTCCTCCCGCTCTGCTCCGAGCCGGAGCATCGTGCGGACGAAGTTGTTGCCCGTCGGGCCGAAGAGCCAGGACGAGCGGACGATCCACGCGCTGCTCGCCGGCGGCGGCCTCGCCGTGAAGCTTCGAGCGCGCGTAGGCGGACAGGGGATTCGGGCCGTCGGACTCGACGTACGGCTCGCGCTTGCCGCCGTCGAAGACGTAGTCGGTCGAGTAGTAGACGATCGGAGCGCCGAGCGACGCGGCGTTCAGCGTCCCGCCGACGTTGACCGCCGACGGCGCCCTGCGGATCGTCCTCGGCCCCGTCGACGTCCGTCCAGGCGGCGGTGTGCAGGACGAGGTCCGGCCGGTCGAGCGTCGGGGGCGGCGGGAGCGAGACGTCCCAGTCGGCGTGCGAGAGCGCGACGAGCTCGTCCCCGGCGAACTCCTCGGTCAGCGCGCGGCCGAGCTGCCGCCGCCGGCGCCACGCGTGATCTCCACGGGTACACGCCCCGGCCAGGTCGCGAGGAGAGAGGGTCGGCGAGTCCGTGCTCCAGAGGTGCTTGACGCGCGGATCTGCCCAGCAGATGCCCTGCTCGTCCGGATTCGCGGGGTCGTACTCCTCGGTCACGTGGTAGCAGAAGAAGAGATCGGTGAGCGCCTCGAAGCCGTGGGCGTTGCGTCCCGGGACGTAGATCGCGACCGGATTCTCGTCACCGATGTCCTCGGTGAACGTCTCGCCGCTCTCGCGGTCGAGCACGACGACCCGTGCCGTCCCCTGCATGCAGACGAACAGGTCGTCCTGGCCGCGCTCGTGGTAGTGGAGGCCGCGAATCACGCCTTGCCGCGAGAAGGAGACGTTCGTCTGCTTCGTCGGCTTCGGCAGCGCGCTCTCGCGCCGGAGCTCCATGAACCAACCTCGCTCGTCCTCGAAGCGCTGGAGCGGGATCCGCAGCAGCCCGTCGATCACGGCTCGACCTTGTTCACGCCGGTGCGGCCGATCAGCGCGCCGATCTCGGGCAGTGACTCCTGCGTGCCCGCGTCCTCCCACCAGCCCCTGACGCGATGGCACGCAAGCGTTCCCTGCTCGGCGTAGTGGCGGTTGACGTCCGTGATCTCGAGCTCGCCGCGCGACGACGGCGCGAGCCCGCGAATCACCTCGAAGACGTCGGGCGAGTAGGCGTACAGCCCGACCACCGCGTCGTTCGACGGCGGCGAGGGATACCGGAGGTCGACGACGCCGGCCTTCTCGACCACGTCGACCACACGCCCGTCGTCACCGTAGACAACGACCCCGAAGCGCTCCGGATCCGGAACCTCTTTCACGAAGACCGCCGCCCCGTCGTCACCCTCGACGAAGGAGCGAATCGCGGCCGCCTCCGCGTACTCGAAGATGTTGTCGCCGAGGCAGACGATCAGATCGTCGCCGCCGGCGAAGCTCTCGGCCATGCCGACGACCTGTGCGATCCCGCCGGCCTCGACCTGCACCTTGTAGGTGAGATCGAGATCGAAGAGCGGCGTGGACGACCCCCGGTTGCTCATCTGCCCGTTCCCGAGCAGGTCGATCAGCTGGCCGGCATGGCCCTGGCCGGTGACGATCATCACCTCGCGCACACCTGCGAGCTGGAGCAGCTGCAGCGGGTAGAAGATCATCGGCCAGGCGCCGACCGGCAGCAGGTGCTTGTTGACGACACGCGTCAGCTCTCCCAGCCGCGTCGCCTCGCCGCCGGCCGCAATCGAGTCCCTTTGCCTTCATGCCGGGGCCGATGCTACTGCGGGACCAGCCAGCGGCGTGCGGGCCAGCACCCAGAACGACAGCTCGACCGCCGGGCCGATCCCGAGCGCGAACACCAGGGTGCCGATGCCGACCGTGCCGCCGAGGAGGAACCCGAGCACGAGCGCCGCGACCTCGATCCCCGTTCGTGCGACGCCGATCCGCACCCCGAGACGCTGGGCGGTGACGAGCATCAGCGAGTCGCGCGGCCCGGCGCCCATCGACGCGGCGATGTAGAAGGCGGAGCCGACGCCGAAGCAGAGCGAGCGCAACCGCCGATCAACGAGATGCGGACGCCGAGGCTCTCCTCCGAGAGGGCGCTCACCGGCTCGAGCGACGTCAAGAGCGATCACGAACGTCCCGACCAGGAGCGCGTTCAGGAGGGTGCCGAGCCCGACGTGCGCACGGAGCCGCCAGACGAGCGCGAGCACGAGCACCGAGACGACGACGTTGGCGACGCCGAAGGAGATGCCCAGCTGCTCCGCGAGGCCCTGGTGGAGCACGTCCCACGGCGGCAGGCCGAGCTCCGACTCGAGGAAGCAGACGATCCCGCAGGAGCAGAGGAAGAGCCCGAGCACGAGCCAGGCGAGCCGCGACCCAAGGCCGCCGCGAAGGACAGGAGGCGCGTGCACTGCCTGGAACCTAGCCGCCGGGCGTGCAGTGGCCGTTCAGCGAGCGCGGATCGTGATGCTGTACGCCGCGTCCTGCGGGGAGTAGATCCGCACACGGTCGCCCGGCCCGGCGGCGACAGCGGTGCTGAAGAAGCCGCGAGCGGTCGTCTTGCGCACACCGCCGCTGAAGCGCCACGCGCCGGTGGCTGCGCACCTGCACGCGGTAGGTCTGTGCGCCCGCGCGCGGCCGGATCTGACCCCAGAGGACGAGGTTCCCGCCGCTGCGGCCGGCCTGCGCGATCGGGAACGGGAAGGCGAGTGCCGCGAGCTTCGGGCGGCCCGAGTTCTGGAACAGGCCGCTCTGGAAGCGCGCCGTCTCAGGCTCGTCCTTCACGAGGTAGTGGATCAGCATGTCGACGCGCGGAGCCTTCTGCACACGCATCCCGGACTGGCCGATCAGCTCCGCCTGGCGCTGCTGGGTGACTCCGAACGCACCGGTCTGGTAGCCGTACTCCGTCAGCCAGATGCGCTTCGGGCCGAACGCGCGGCTTCGACCTCCGAGAGCAATCGCTCGAGCGTGGCCATCGTGATCGTGGTGCAGTACTTGCAGCTGCCGTCGGCGAACGGCGTCTCGCGGCTCGTCGACGGATACGGATGGTGTGCGTACGCGTCGAGCCGCGCACTCGGCCTTGCGCATGCCGCGAATCCAGTTCACGGGCGAGACGCCGGCCGTCGAGCCGCGCGGGGCAGTGACGCCGCCGCCCACCTTGGCCCGCGGATTCGCCGCGTGGATCGCCTTGTAGGCGGGGTTCAGGAGCTGCCGGACGTACACGGCCGGTGTCGTCGGGCGAAGCCATCGCGCCTGGTTCGGCTCGTTCCAGACGAGCCACTGGACGACCCAGCGGTAGCGACTGGCGGCCGTCCGCGCGAACGCTGCGAACGTGGTCGCCCCCGGTGCGAAGTTCGGCGTCCTGCCGCCGTTCGCCCAGCGCGGCGAGCCGACGAGGCCGACGACCACGGGGATGCCGCGGTCGCGCAAGCCGTTCAGGACGAGATCGCTCTCCTCCCAGTTCTGTTCGCCGCGCACGGGCTCGATCCGGTCCCAGTGGAGGTTGAACCGGACGATCTCGACCCCGAGGCTCTCGAGCCGGTCGAGCCGGTCGTCAAGCGTGCCGGCGCCGTGGATGAGCCAGGAGTCGTCCTGAATGCCGTAGCGAACGCGCGCTCGAGGCCTCCGTTGCCGGGGCTCCGAGGCCGATCAGGGCGCACAACGTCAGGGCTGCGAGAAGAAAGCGCATTGGAGCCGGGTTCCCCGGCACCACGCTTCCGACACATCAGGATCCTGTAAACGAAGCGCGCCGCCGCCGCTTGCGCGCCTTCACGAGCGGCACGTAGCGCACCGCCGCGAACCAGACGTAGGTCCCGAAGGCGAGTCGCGGCGAGCATGAGCCTGAAGATCCGCCGGACCCGCGTCATGTCTCAATCCTACGCGGCGGGGTACTGTGAGCGACATGGCGCGCCGAGACATCGATCGCCTGCAAGGGGAGATCGAAGAGCTCTTCGCCGACCTGTGGCAGGTACCGCGCTTCGCCGGGCTCCGGCACGGGTTCCGGCCGGCGGTCGATTGCTACGTCACGGAGGACCCGCACCAGCTGAACCTGCTGGTCGAGCTGGCCGGCGTCGACCCCGCATCGATCGAGATCGCGGTCGACGAGCAGGCGCATGACCATCTCGGGCGACCGAGCTCGGCCCGCGGATCGGCGGACAGGTGTACCAGCAGGCCGAGATCGAGTACGGGCACTTCGAGCGCCTGATCCCGCTCGGCCACGACGTCGCGGCCGCATCGGCGTCTGCGACGTACGAGGCCGGGATGCTGCGCATCACGCTGCCGATCGCGAAGCGAGCCGCGCGCGGCCGCACGGTCGCGATCGTCGTCCGCAGGAACGGATGAGCGCAGAACACGCCCACCAAGGGCGCGGAGCAGCTGCGGCTGCCGGTCCTGCCGCTGAAGGAGACGGTGGTCTTCCCGGAGTCGATGACCCCGCTCGCCGTCGGGCAGGAGCGCTCGATCAAGCTGATCGACGACGTCGTCTCGGGCGAGCGGATGCTCGCGCTGATGACCGTCCGCAACACCGAGGCCGACCCGCCGGGCTGGGACGACCTCTACTCGGTCGGCACGGTCGCGGTGGTCCACAAGATGATCAAGGTCCCCGACGGGACGCTGCGCATCCTCGTTCAGGGCCTCCATCGGGTCCGCCTCGTCGAGCCGCAGCAGGAGGAGCCGTACCTCGTCGCCGAGCTCGAGGAGTTGCCGGACATCGTCCCCGACTCGCCCGGACGTCGAGGCGCTGACCCGGAACGTCCAGCAGCAGTTCGCCCACATCATCGGCATGACGCCGTACCTGCCCGAGGAGCTCCAGCTCGCGGCCGCCAACGTCGACGATCCGAGCGCTCTCTGCCATCTGATCGCGTCGACGCTCCGCCTGAAGACCGACGAGCGGCAGGAGCTGCTCGAGATGGTCGAACGTCGAGGAGCGGCTGCGCGCGGTCTCGCTGATCCTGAGCCGCGAGGTCGAGATGTCGGAGCTCGGCTCGAAGATCCAGTCACAGGTCGCGAGCGAGATCGACAAGGGCCAGCGCGAGTTCTTCCTCCGGCAGCAGTTGAAGGCGATCCAGGACGAGCTCGGCGAGGGCGACGAGCAGCAGGCCGAGATCAACGAGCTGCGCGGCCAGATCGAGGAGAAGAACCTGCCCGAGCACGTGCTGAAGGCCGCGCTCCGCGAGCTCTCCCGGCTCGAGAAGCTGCCGTCGGCCGCCGCCGAGTACGGCGTCATCCGCACCTACCTCGACTGGATCATCTCGCTGCCGTGGACCGAGTTCACCGAGGACGACCTCGACCTCGAGCACGCGCGGCAGATCCTCGACGAGGACCACTTCGACCTGGAGAAGGTGAAGGAGCGGATCGTCGAGTACCTCGCGGTCTCGAAGCTGAAGAACGATCTCTCCGGCCCGGTCCTCTGCTTCGTCGGACCGCCCGGAGTGGGCAAGACCTCACTGGGGCAGTCGGTCGCGCGCGCCCTCGGCAGGAAGTTCGCCCGGATCTCGGTCGGCGGCGTCCGCGACGAGTCGGAGATCCGCGGGCACCGGCGGACGTACATCGGCGCGATGCCGGGCACGATCATCCGCGCGATCCGTGACGCAGAGTCGGCGAACCCCGTCTTCCTGATCGACGAGATCGACAAGATGGGCTCGGACTTCCGGGGCGACCCCGCGTCGGCGATGCTGGAAGTCCTCGATCCCGAGCAGCACTCGAGCTTCCGGGACCACTACCTCGATCTTCCGTTCGACCTCTCGAAGGTGCTGTTCATCTGCACCGCGAACACGCTGGACACGATCCGCGGCCCGCTTCTCGACCGGATGGACGTGATCCAGCTCTCCGGCTACACGCACGAGGAGAAGCTCGGGATCGCGAAGCGCTACCTCGTCCCGAAGCAGCTGAAAGCGCACGGGTTGAAGCGCACGCAGCTCGCGATCCCCGACCGCGTTGTCCGGCTCGTGATCACCGAGTACACGCGCGAGGCCGGCGTACGCAACCTGGAGCGTCAGATCGCGACGCTGTGCCGCAAGGCCGCGACGCTCGTCGCGACCGGGCACAAGGAGAAGCTCAAGGTCGACGCAGACGCGGGTGCGGGAGTGGCTCGGGCCGCGCCACTTCTCGGGCGACGTGCGCAAGCGGACGGCCGACCCCGGGGTCGCAACCGGCCTCGCCTACACCGCGGTCGGCGGCGACGTGCTCTTCATCGAAGCGACCGCCTACCCCGGCAAGGGGAAGCTCACCATCACCGGGCAGCTCGGCGAGGTGATGCAGGAGTCCGCGCAGGCGGCGCTCTCCTGGGTGCGCTCGCACACCGAGGAGCTCGGCCTGACCGCCGAGTGGTTCGCCGAGCACGACGTCCACATTCACGTGCCCGCCGGAGCCGTGCCGAAGGACGGCCCGTCGGCCGGAGTGACGATGGCCACGGCGCTCGCGTCGCTCGTCCGTGGTATCCCGGTTGCCGACGACGTCGGGATGACGGGCGAGATCACGCTGACGGGGCAGGTCTTGCCGATCGGGGGCGTGCGCGAGAAGGTCCTCGCCGCACAGCGGGCAGGCCTGAAGCGGGTGATCCTTCCGCTCGAGAACGTGCACGACCTCGACGACCTCCCGGCCGAGACACGGCGAGAGCTCGAGTTCGTCCTCGTCGACCACGTCGAGGAGGTTCTCGACGAGGCCTTCACCCCCAAGGGACGGGCACGGCGGACACGGCATACGCTACTCGAGCGGCAGGCCGCCGCTTCCGCGCGCTGACGCTGTTTGCAAGGATCGCTGAACGGCAAGAATCAACCTCCGACCACAAGTACCCGAAAGGAAGGGCCGAATGGCCAAGACCAAGGACAGGCTCTACGACACCGCCGACACGATGCGGCCGTACGTCGACCGCGCGATGCACGACGACGCGCTCCACGACAACATCAAGGAAGCGTTCATCGCCGCCCGGGACGTCTACGCCGAGCTGCTCGGAAACCGCAACCTCTCGGCGAACCGCGATGCGCGCGGCGACCGACAAGGACATCCAGGACAACCTGAAGAAGGCGGTCGAGGAGCTCCGCACGGCCGCGAGCCGGATCCAGGGCAAGGAGGACCACAGCGGCCGCAACACGATGCTGCTGCTGATCGGCATCACCATCGGGATCCTGTTCAACCCGATGACCGGGCCGCAGACCCGGCAGTGGCTGATGAAGAAGATCACCGGCGAGAGCACCGACGACTACTCGTACACGCCGCCGCCTTCGGAGCCGGCAGCGTAGGCGGGGTCTAGCCGGATCGGATCAGGGCGCCGTCGCCTTCGGCTGAAACCGGAGCGACGAGCGCCCGCTCGAGCGATCCAGGCTCGAGGCCGCTCGCGCTCGAGATGTCCGTCGAGCCGAGCAGCAGCGCCCCTGGCCTCGGCGCAGTCGCGGTCGGCGGCACCGGCGGCGCCCAGCCACGGCCGGCGGCAAACGAGACGTCTTCGAGCCGTCGCCAGGCGCTGAGATACGGGAACGAGTTGACCACGCCGTCGTAGCCCATCGGCAGCAATCCGACGGGGTGGATCTCGAAGTGCAAGGTGGTAGGGGGTGCTCTGCGCGTCCCCGGTGTTGCCGAGGAAGCCGATCACCGCGCCGGCGCGAACCTCCCGGCCGTCCACGGCGAGGGGTGAGAACGCCGAGAGGTGCGCGTAGTAGAACTGGTTCCCCTGACGATCGCGCAGCCAGAAGCGGAACCCGCCGCGGTCGTTCCAGCCGACGGAGAAGATGGTGCCGTCGGCGACGGCGAGGAGCGGCGCGCCGAGCGGGGCGAAGATGTCCTCGCCGTGGTGCCAGCCGACGCCGGCGCGAGGCGCGCCGAACGTGTCCGTGAACGACGACGGGCCGTAGACGGGGAAGACGTAGCCGTCCGGCGAGAGCGGAGCGGAGACATCGGTCGGCGGTAGCTTGAAGACCGAGCCCGGCAGGTCCGTTTCCGGCTCCGGCGGCTTCGGCAGCGGCTTCTTCTTCTTCGGCGGCACGCCCGCCGGTCGCCCGGGCTTCGAGGGCTTTGTCGCCTGCGTGACCGGCGGAATGGTCGCGAGCGCGACGGGCGTCGCCGACGACGCCTCGGCGTGGCCGATGAGAATGTCCGTGCCGACCGGAAGCCCGCCGTGATCCGCGAGCAGCACCACCCGGAGTGCCGTCACGGCCGCGCGAGCGTTGCGCGTGTCATCTGCGACCGGCGCCTCGGCCGCCAGCTCCAGGGTGATCGCGTAGCCCCAGTCGCCGAGCGGAAAGCGCTGATTCGGCACCGGCGTCACTCCCTGACCCAGGAGGACGAGGTTCGTCACGGCAGATCCGACGGCGTCCGCTGCGGTCGTCGATGCCTTCGCCCTGGCGGCCACACTCTCGGCGGTGATCTCGCCGTTGAAGAGGGAGATGCCCGAGAACGTCGGTGACGCCTTGCGCCGTCGTGCCCTCCGCGTAGGCGCTGGACGAGAGGGCGCCGGTCTTGATCGCGGACCCGTCCGCGGGGTACGTGAACGTGTCCCCGGTTGCAGTCGTCACCTCACTCGGCGCGGTTGTGCCGCCTGCGCTCGCCACGGGCTGGCCGGGAATGTTCACCTGCACGCGCGAAGGCGCCGGCCGAGACGACGGGCGCTTTGGCCGTCGTGCCCGCGCTCGCCCCGACGAAGGCCAGGCAGCTTGCGAGGAGGAAGAACGCGAGGAGCCTGAGAGGCACGGCACCATTATCCGGATATCCCGGGACGGTGTAGCCGTTGTGAAAACGCGCCTCGAGGCTTGATGTGGAATTGGCGCGCTGCCCACAGACCCGCTCAGGCTTCACATCAAGCCTCTAGGTCTCGAGCTTCCGGGCGAACTCGCGAAATCGCGCGCGGGCATCCTCATCCGGCCCGAGCGGCTCGTCGTCGCCGTAGCGCGGGTCGGCAGCGATCTCCTCGGCGACCGCCCGCACCTCCTTGGCGATCGCAGCCCGGTTGGCGGGATCGTGAAGGAGGAGCTCGACCCAGGTCTCGGTACCGTCATAGGGCGGCAGGTCGCTCTCGACGAGCAGCTCGCCGAGCTTCATGCCCGCTCTGATGTAGGCGAAGGTCTTGAAGGCGAGGATCCGCCTCGGCGAGCCCACGAGGCGCTCGATCTCGGGGTCGTCGGACTGAATCTGCGAAACGATGCTGCCGATCGGCTCGTCGACGAGCGGGAGCCAGATCTCGTCGTGCTCGGCCATCGAGTCAAGGATACGGGGCTGGTCGCCTTGCACGCCATGCGAGTTGTGCGGCGACAGCCAGGAGGAAGAGGGCGAAGAGCAGCCGCAGCGTGTCCTCCGGCAGCGCCGTGGCGATCTGGACGCCGACGGCTGCTCCGGCGATCGAGGAGATTCCGAGCGCCAGCGCTGTCCGCCAGCGAACGTTTCCGTAGCGCCGTTGGCGCCAGGTTCCCGCTGCGACCGTCGGCAGGATCGCGAGCAGCGAGGTCGCCTCCGCACCGAGCTGGGAGAGCCCGAGCGCGACGAGCGTCGGGACGAACAGGATCCCGCCGCCGACGCCGAAGAACCCAGCGAGCACGCCGGCTGCGAAGCCGAGCAGGACGGCGAACATGACGGTGGTCGCGCTCATTCGACGAGCAGCCAGATCGCAATCATCGCCAGCAGGGCTGCGAACGCGAGCGTCAGCGCCCGCCCGGAGACGCGCTGCTGGACGGCTGTCCCCGCGACCGCGCCCACTGCTGCGGGGAGCCCGACGAGCGCTGCATGCCCCACATGGACGTGCCCCTCGAAGGCGTAGAGGATCGTGCCTGCGAGAGCGGTGATCCCGATCGCTGCGAGCGACGTTCCTGTCGCGAGGCGACCCTCGAACCCCAGGAGGAGGATCAGCAGCGGCACGATGACGATGCCGCCACCGACGCCGAAGAGGGCGCTGAAGAGGCCGGCAACGAGGCCGATGGCGATGAGCTTCAGCGGCACCGCTCGTATCCTAGGGCGGTGACCGACGACTCCCTCCTCGCTCGCATCGCGGAAGAACCGGAGCGGACGGCCATCCTCCTCGACGTCGACGGTGTGCTGGCACCGATCGTCGACGTTCCTGCCGACTCGTCCGTGCCGGAGGAGACCCGGGACGAGCTCCGGCGGCTGAACGACCGCTACGCGCTCGTGGCCTGCATCAGCGGGCGTTCAGGTGCCGACGCGCGCCGGGTCGTCGGCCTCGACGAGCTGGTCTACGTCGGCGAACACGGGCTGGAGCTGGCACCGGAGGCCGCGGCCTGGAGCGACCGGCTCCAGAGCTTTACGACGACGATCGACTGGGAGGACGTCGAGCGCAAGCCGCTGACGGTGACCTTTCACTACCGTCGCGCCGAGGACGAAGCAGAGGCGCTGAAGATGCTCGAGGCGGTCGCGACGCGGGCGCGCCACGAGGGGCTCGTTGCACGCTTCGGCCGAAAGGTGCTCGAGCTGCGGCCGCCCGTCGACGTCCACAAGGGCACGGCCGTTGCTCACCTCCTCGGCGAGCGCGGTCTCCGGCGGGCGCTGTACGCGGGCGACGACTCGACCGATCTGGACGCCTTCAATGCCCTGCAGACGCTCGAGCTCGGCGTCAGAGTCGCCGTCGCCTCTCCGGAAGGGCCGGCGGAGCTGCGCGCAGGCCGCCGACGTCGTGGTCGACGGGCCGCCGGCGATGCTCGAGCTGCTGCGCTCCCTCTAGCGCGCCAGCGCCTGCTCGGTCTCCGCGTCGAACAGGTGCAGCTTGTCGCGGCGGGATCCTGAACGTTGCCTGCTCGCCGGTCGCGACGCGCTGCTCGATGTCGAGCTTGGCGAGGAGCGGCGTGTCCCTGAGCCGGAGGTGGACGAGCTGCTCGTCGCCGAGGTATTCGACGACCTCGACCAGGGCGTCGAAACGTGCGCCGTCGGCCTTGCCGTTCGCCGGCTCGACGTGCTCGGGACGGAAGCCGGCGAGCATGCCGGTGGTGCCGGCGCCCTCGATCAGTCCCGCCGGCACAAGATTCATCGAGGGTGAGCCGATGAATCCGGCCACGAAGATGTTCGCCGGGCCGTGTCGTAGAGCTTTTGCGGCGTTTCGAGCTGCTGCAGGACGCCCGGCTTCATGACGGCGATGCGGTCGCCCATCGTCATCGCCTCGACCTGATCGTGGGTGACGTAGATCGTCGTCGTGCTGACCCGGTCGCTGCAGCTTGATCAGCTCGGCCCGCGTCTGGACGCGCAGCTTGGCGTCGAGGTTGGAGAGCGGCTCGTCCATGAGGAAGACGGTCGGCTTGCGGACGATGGCGCGGCCGAGCGCGACGCGCTGCCGCTGCCCGCCGGAGAGCTGCTTCGGCTTGCGATCCAGCAACTCGCTCGATGTCCAGGATGCGCGGCGGCCTCCTCGCACCCGCCGGTCGATCTCGGCCTTCGGCACCTTCGCGCAGCTTGAGGGCGATAGGCCAGGTTGTCGTACGACGGTCATGTGCGGGTAGAGCGCGTAGCTCTGGAAGACCATCGCCACGTCGCGGTCCTTCGGCGGCAGGTCGTTGACGACCCGATCGCCGATGAGGATCTCGGCCGCCGCTGATCTCCTCGAGGCCCGCGACCATCCGCATCGCCGTGCTCTTGCCGCAGCCGGAGGGGCCGACGCAGCACCAGGAACTCGCCGTCCGCGATCTCGAGCGAGAGGCCGTCAACGACGAGGTTGACGTCGAAGCGCTTGGACACGTCATCGAAGGTGACGCTTGCCATCAGAGCGAGCCCTCCTCGAGTTGGGGCGGCAGCGCGAAGCGGGCGGCCGCGACGAACGAGTACGCAACGGTCACCGTGAGTAGTGGCAGCACCGGCCGCGGCGGCGCCGAGTGCGTTGATCAGCAGCAGCGCGAGCGCGAGCTCCAACGACGCGGTCGGCCGCCGGACGAGTGCCGTGCCCGCGTCCGTGAGCAGGGCTCGCAGTGGTCGATCGCGCTCGGCGACTGCGAGCGGCCAGAGCAGGAGCTGAAGCACGAGGAAGAGCGCGAGGAGATACGCGGCGACGAACGCCAGCGGCCACGTGAGCGCTCCGGCCGAGCCGTAGCTGCGCAGGGCCACCGCCCCGGCGAGCACCACGACACCGGCCAGCGCCCCAGCTGGAGCCCACGCAGCCAGTGCAGCCGCACACCCTCGACTGCGGTCGCGAGCCGAAGCTCCCCGTCCCGGACGAGGCAGACGGCGCAGTGCATCAGCGCGGCGACGAGCGGACCGAGGCCGACGCCGAGCACGAGGGCGATCGGCGCGTAGCTCGCCAGCCAAAGCACTGCGAGCACGACCGCAGCGAGAGCGCTGTTCAGAACCACCAGCCGCCACGACTGCTCGTACATGTCCCGCAGCGCACTGCGCAGAGCCCCCTTGACCGTCATCCCTTGACCCCGCTAGCGACGACGCCGGCCACGAAGTACCGCTGGAAGAAGAGGAAGATGACGACGATCGGCAGGATCGCGATCACGCTCGCCGCCATCAGCTGCGGCCAGAGTGTCTGGTACTGGAAGCTGAACTGGGCGATCCCGAGCTGACGGTGTAGTGGTCCGGATCGCCGAAGCCGAGCAGGATCAGCGGCCAGAAGAACTCGTTCCAGATGCCCTGGAAGGTGAGAATCGTGATCGCTGCCAGCGCCGGCCCTGTCAGGGGAAGCATCACCTTCCAGAACGTCTTGAAGTGTCCTGCGTTGTCGAGCTTCGCCGCCTCCTCGAAGTCCCTGGGGATCGTCAGGAAGTACTCGCGCATGAAGAAGAGATTCGTCGCCAGCACGAGCTTGATCAGCATGTAGCCCTCGAACGAGCCGACCAGCCCCCAGCCGCTGAGCATCACGAACACGGGCACGAGCCGCAGCTCGTCGGGATCATCAGCGTCGCCAGCACGAGCATAAGAGGACCTCGCGCCCCGGGAACCAGCCGCGCGAAGGCGTAGCCGCCGATCGAGCAGAGGATGAGATTTGCCAGCGTGATCATCGCGGCGAGGAAGAAGCTGTTGGCCGCGTAGCGCAGGAAGTCGAACTCGGTCAGGACCTCGCGGTAGGCCCGCAGGCTCGGATTGTTCGGCAGCAGGTCGAACCCGGTCGTCTCAGGCAGGGTCTTGAGCGAGGTCGAGATCGTCCACAGGAAAGGAACAAAGAAGAGCGCCGAAATCGCCAACAGGATCGCGTAGGTCAGAACGCGGCGCCAACGCTCTCCCGGCGTGCGCGCCGGGATGGTGCGGTCGACCTCTTCGATCCGAGCGACGTCGATCGCCATCAGGCCGTCTCCGCCTTGCCGAAGAGCAACCGCTGGATCAACGTCAGCGTGAAGATCAGCGACGAAGAGCACGATCCCCATCGTAGCCGCTAGCCGAACCGCACGTCACGGATAGCCGTCCGGTAGAGGTACAGCACCGCGGTGAGCGTCGAATAGGCTCGGTCCGCCGGAGCCGTTCGAGACCATGAAGGCCTGGTCGAACACCTGGAGCGCTCCGATCACCGCCACGACCGAGACGAAGAAGTGGCCCGGCTTCAGGAGCGGGAAGGTGATCTTCCAGAACGTCCGCCACGTCTTGGCGCCGTCCATCGCAGCCGCCTCGTAGACGTCGGTCGGGATCGCCTGCAGGCGGCGAGGTAGAACAGCATCATCGTCCCGGACGTCGTCCACACGTTCAGGCCGGCAATCGACCAGAGCGCCGTGTCGGAGTCGCCGAACCACGAGCGATCGCCGCCGATCACCGCATTCAGCAGCCCGTCGGCGGAGAGGATGTAGATCGCGATCGCGGTGATCGCTGCCGAGGACGCGAGCGAAGGGAAGTAGAAGGCGGAGCGGAAGAACGACCTGCCCCGGATGCCCGCGTTGACGATGACCGCAAGCGAGAGCGCCAGCGCCATCTCGAGTGGGACTACGACTGCCGTGTACAGGAGGGTGTTCTTGATCGCCCGCCAGAAGATCTCGTCGTGCCACAACTCGCGGTAGTTCTCCCAGCCGAGCAGTCTCGATCTTCCCGAAGACGCCCCAGTCGTAGCGGCTGATGTAGAGCGAGTAGCAGGAGCGGGTAGATGAAGAAGGTGAGGAAGACGGCCATCGGCACCGCGATGAACGCGTAACCGACGAGCGCCTCACGGAGGCGGGCGCTACTGAGTGTGTTCTGCTGTCGTTTCGCCGTCGCCGCCACTCCGCCTCGCCTCAGCGTGTCGGGGAAGATTCTCCTCCTCCCCCGCGCGGCAAACGCGCGGAGGAGGAGGACGGAACGAACGGCCTAGAGGGCGTCGTTCGCCGTTGTCTCGATCTTCTTCAGCATGCCGGGGACGGTCTGCTTCCCCTCCAGCACGGCGGTGAGCTCGTTGTTCGCAACGTCCATCACCTTCGTGAACGCCGGCGCGAACTGCCACGGGCGCGCTGCCGGAGCAGCGGCGATGAACGAAGCGCGGCCCGCCACCGGCTTGACGTCGCTCCGCGAGGGCAGCGCGAGGCCCTTCGAGGTCCACGTCTTCATGCCCGGCTGGCCGACGAGGTAGCGGATCAGCTGCCACGCGGCCGGCTTGTTCTTCGAGTCGCGCGCCATCGAGTAGGAGACGGTGAAGGCGAGGTTGCCGTCCTGCTTGCCCCGCACCATCCTGTTGTTCGTGAACGCGACGTTCGGGAACGTCTCGCCCATGAACGGCACGAGCCAGTTGCCCTCGAAGACGATCGCGGCCTTCTCCTTGCCGAGCGCCTCTCCGCACCAGCCGACGCCGAGCTGCGCGGTCGTCCCCGCGACGCCGCTCTTGATCAGGCCGACGTAGAAGTTGACGGCCTGGGCGACCGCCGGAGTGTTGACGGTCGACTTCGTCTTCGCCGCGTTCAGGAACGTGCCGCCGTTCTGGTAGACGAACGCCAGCAGGCGGTCCCAGCTCGGCGACAGGCAGATTGCCCGCCCACCCGGAACCTTCAGCTTCTTGGCTGCCGCGCTCAGCTGCGCCCACGTCTGGTCGGGATCTGCACGTTCGAGTTCTTGAACAGCCGGTTGTTGGTCTGCATCGCGAGCGGTGACCAGTCCTTCGGGAAGCCGTACAGCTTCTTGTCCGGTCCCTTGAAGCCGTTGAGCAGCGACGGGAAGAACGCGGCCGTCTTGAGCTTGCTCTGGGCGACGAAGGGGTCGAGCGGCTCGAGCACGCGCTGCTTGATCCAGTCGGGCGCCACGTTCGAATCGACGTAGAACACGTCCGGCGGCGTCCGCGCGGCGAACTGGGCGAGCATCGCCGCCGGGTAGTCACCGGAGACGGGGGCGTACTCGACCTTGATCGTCGGGAACGTCTTTTCGAACCCTCGAATCACCTGTCTCAACAGCTTCGTCTCCGTGGGTGAGGACGCCCAGCCTGAGAGCTTGACCGTCCCGGATGCCTGCGTGGCGGCAGGTGCCGCCGTCTTCCCCTCGGTCGTGCTGGCGCCGATGCCGGCCAGCACGAAAAGACCCGTGCAAACCGCGACGGCGAGTAGGCGGTAGCGCTTCATGTCCCCCTCCTGGTGAAAAGTTGCAATCTATGGAACCGGTTCCATAGATTACCCGCCGCGGAGTAAAACCAACCCTTTCGAGCGAAATGCAAACCCGCAGCGCGAGGCTCCGCGCAGCCGCGGGGACAGGGGGTATTCTCGCGCGCCGTGCCAGAGACGATTCTCGCCGGATCGACGTTCTGCATTGCCGACGAGCGCGGCGACATCGACCTCCCTCCCGGCCGGGCTCTTCGCCCATGACACGCGCGTTTCCTGTCGCGCTTCGTCCTGCTCGTCAACGGCGCCCGGCCCGAGCTCCTGACGGGACGGCGCGGCGACCCCCATGCCGCTTCCTACTTCAGCCGCAACCCGCTCGCAGGCGGGCTCGAGCACGATGAGCTGGAGATCGTTCGCAGGCGCAGGATCTCCGTCGGGCTCGAGGAGCAGCTCATCGTGCGCAACCTCGGAGCCCGCCAGCGTCGAGCTGGAGGTCGAGCTGGAGCTCGCAGCGGACTTCGCAGACATCTTCGCCGTCAAGGCGCACGACTTCAGCCTCGGCGACGCGATCGACATGGCTCCGCTCCCCGGCCCGGCCCCGGCCGAATACGACTCCGACGCGCACGAGCTGCGCTTCGCCGACACGGCTTCGGACCTCGTCACCGTGGTCACCTTCTCGCAGCCCGGCCGGCGCACCGAACGCGGCCTCGGCTTTCATCGTCTCCCTCGCTCCGCACGCCGAGTGGGAGCTCGACCTTCAGTTCGCGCCCGGACTGAGCGCGGCAGAGGCCGAGGCGGCTGTCGTAGCGCTGCCGGCCGAGGGCCGTCGCGTCGAGGCCTCGCTGAGCGCCTGGCGGCAGCACGGTGCCGAAGCTCACGACGGGCGTGGCCGTGCTGCAGCGTTCGTACGACCGGGCGATCGACGATCTCGCCGCGCTACGGCTGCGCGGCCAGCGACAACGGGGAGCTGATCGCCGCCGGGCTGCCGTGGTTCATGACCGTCTTCGGACGCGACACGATCATCGCGAGCCTGCAGACGCTCCTGCTCGGAAGGACCTCGCGCACACCGCGCTGCGCGAGCTCGCGCGGCTGCAGGCGACCGAGGACGATCCCTCGATCGACGCCGAGCCGGGCAAGATCGTGCACGAGCTCCGGTCCGGTCAGGGAGCGAGCGCCTTCTTCGCCCGCTACTACGGCACCGTCGACGCGACACCGCTCTTCCTCATCCTGCTCTCCGACGTCTGGCGCTGGAACCACGATCGACGCGTTCGCGTCGCAAGCTGCGCGAGCCCGCTCTGCTCGCACTCGCGTGGATCGACGACTGGGGAGATTCGGACGGCGACGGCTTCGTCGAGTACCAGCGCCGCGTCGCGCACGGACTGGAGAACCAGACCTGGAAGGACTCGCACGACTCGCAGCTCTTCCACGACGGCACGCAGCGCGCGGGGAGCGATCGCAGCCGCCGAGTCCAGGGCTACGTGTACGACGCGAAGCGGCGGCTGGCCGAGCTGGCGCGCGACGTCTGGGGGGACGAGGCACTGGCCGACCGGCTCGAGCGCGACGCGGACGAGCTGCGACAGCGTTTCGACGAGGCGTTCTGGTGCGAGCGTCCGGGCGGTGGACGTATGCGCTCGCGCTCGACGGCGAGAAGCGCCCGTTGAACTCACTGACCTCCAACATCGGGCACCTGCTCTGGAGCGGGATCGTGCCCGAGGAGCGCGTCGACGCACTCGTGCAGCAGCTCTTCGGGCCAACGCTCTGGTCCGGCTGGGGCGTCCGGACGATGGCCTCCGACGACGCCGGCTACAACCCGCTCGCCTACCACGACGGCACCGTCTGGCCCCACGACAACTCGCTCATCGCGCTGGGGGCTCGCGCGCTACGGGAGGCAGGAGGAGGCACGCCGGATCATGTGGTCGATGTTCGAGGCCGCGTCGTTCTTCGACTTCCAGCTCCCGGAGGTGTTCGCCGGCTTCTCGCGCGCCGACGCCCCACATCCGATCGTCTACCCGACCGCGTCCAAGCCGCAAGCCTGGGCGGCCGGAACGATCGTCCTCCTCCTGCGGCTCCTCGTCGGGATCGAGCCCGACGCAGCCAACCGGCGTCTCGTCTCGACGGCCACCGGCGAGCTGCCGGACTGGCTCGACACCCTCCGGCTCGAGAGCATCCCTGCACTGGGGACGACCTGGACGGCCGTCGTGGAGGACGGTGCGGTGCTGGTCTCGGAGGACTAGGCGGGTGCGGGTGGAGCCGTCGTCCGACGCACAACCAGGTCGAGCGGCAGCTTCTCCGAACGACCAACGAGTGACTCGCCTGCCAGCGCCTGAAGCAACAGCTCGGCCCCGCGGCGGCCGCTCTCAAAGAGCGGCTGGCGAACGGTCGTGAGCCCCGCATAGGAGGCGGCCTCGACATCGTCGAAGCCGACGACGGAGAGCTTCGTCCGGAATACGCACACCCAGCTGCCTGCGCCGCCTCGAGCACGCCGAGCGCCTGCGTATCGGACGCGGCGAAGATCGCGGTCGGCGGCTCCGGTAGGCGCAGCAGCTCCTCCCCGATGCTCTGCGCGACCTGGCGACTCTGCGTCCCTTCGCGCACGTACTCGGGTCGGACCGACACGCCGGCCTCGGTCAGCGCCTGGACGTAGCCCTCCGTCCGGTCTCGACTCGAGTGGAAACGGAACCGGTCCGGCGGCTTGTCTCCGATGAACGCGATGCGCCGGTGGCCGAGCTCGAGCAAGTGGCGGGTGGCGAGCTCGCCGCCGACGACATCGTCCGGAGAGGACGGTCGGCAGAACGGGGTGAGGCGCATCGACGAGGACGCAAGGAATCTGCGCTGCCTCGAGGCGCACGAGCTCGACATCGGGTGGGACGAGCGAGACCACGAGCAGCCCGTCGGCCCGGTCGCCGCGGCCGAACGTGTCGAACGCGCGACGCTGGCGGTCGGGCGACTCGACGTCGAACAACGCCAGGTCGTAAGGCGACGGCCTCGAGCCCGGAGACGATTCCACGCAGGCGCTCGACTGCCGACGGGTTCGTGAAGAACGGGACGACGACGCCGATCACGAACGTGCAGCGCAGCGAGAGGTTCCGCGCGACCGAGCTCGGCCGGTAGTCCAGCTCCCGGATCGCCGCGAGAACGCGCTCTCGGGTCGGGTCGGCGACATTCGCGCGCCCGTTGAACACCCGAGAGACGGTCGCCACCCCGACGCCCGCGTGAGCAGCGACATCGGCGATCGTCGGCGGGCCGGGCGCTCGCTCGGTCGCTCCCGCTCATCGCTTTGAAACCGCTTCCATCCGCACCACGCCAGCCTTGCACTGCAGCTCCGGCGTTGTCAAACCGGGGCGGGAGCAGCGCTTCGCTCCCGCCCCGGGCCTGCCTAAGCTGCCTTCGAGTGCCGGCGCGAGTGCCACGATCTCCTCCTGCCGGATCAGCACGAGCGCAGCGATCACGCCTACGAACGCGATCCCGGCGCCGACCCAGAAGGCCAGCTGGAAGCCCGAGGTCATCGCCTGCGGGCACAGCCGTGCCGGCAGCGACCTCGTTCTCGGTGCGCGAGATCGCGATCGTCGAGAGCAGCGCGATCCCGACCGCACCGCCGATCTGCTGCGAGGTGTTGATCAGCCCGGACGCGAGACCCGCCTCGGCCTGCTGGACGCCGGCGAGCGCCGCGATCGAGATCGGGACGAAGCAGAACGCGAGCCCGAGCGCGATGATCAGGAAGCCCGGCAGGAGATTCTTGGCGTACGTCCCGTCGACCGAGACCTGCGTGAAGAGGAGCATGCCGACGGCGAGCATCGCCATACCGCCGGCGATCAGCGGCCGGACGCCGACCGTGCCCACGAGCGCCGCGGCGACGTTCGCCCAGATGATCGACGTGCCCGCGACCGCGAGGTACGCGACGCCGGTCTTCATCGCCGAGTAGCCGAGCACCTGCTGCATGTACAGCGTCAGCATCAGGAACATCGAGAAGAGGGCCGTGCCGAGGATGAAGCCGGCGACGTTCGCTCCGAGAACGGTCTTCGTGCGCAGGATCCCGAACCGCATCAGCGGCTCGGCGACGCGGTTCTCCCAGGCGACGAAGCCTAGCGAGCAGAGCGCCCGAGAGGACGAAGACGCCGATCGTGCGGGCGGAGCTCCAACCCCAGTCGTGGCCCTGCGTGATGGCGAGCACGAGCGTGGTGAGGCCGGACGGTGACGAGGATCGCTCCGAGCGCATCGAACGTCTTGATCGCGCGTGTCCTTGCTCTCACCGAGCAGGACGGGAGCGAGGCCGAGAGCCACGAGCGCCACGGGGATGTTGACGAAGAAGATCCACTCCCACGACAGCGCGTCGGTGAGGACGCCGCCGAGCAGCACGCCCGCAGCGGCGCCGAAGCCGCCGACCGCGCCCCAGACGCCGAGCGCGATGTTCCGCTCCCGGCCTTCGGCGAAGGTCGTCATCAGGATCGCGAGCGCGGCCGGCGAGATCGTGGCAGCGCCGAGACCCTGAAGGGCGCGGGCGCCGATCAGCGATGCCTCGGACCACGCGAGCCCGCAGAGGAGAGAGCCGATCGCGAACATGACCAGGCCGACCATGAAGACGCGCCGGCGGCCCAGCAGATCAGCCGTCCGCCCGCCGAGCAGCAGGAAGCCGCCGAAGACGAGCGCGTACGCGGAGATCACCCACTGCAGGTTGCGCCTGGGAGAACTCGAGGTCCGCCTGGATCGAGGGAAGAGCGACGTTCACGATCGCGATGTCGAGCACGACCATGAACTGGACGGCGCCGAGAAGCGCCAGTCCGAACCATTTCAATCGCGGAGATGCGACCATTGCGCTATCCTTTCAGCAGGGTATGCTTGTCTATCTGCAGGCTATACTTGCAAATGGCAAGTCATCCTGGAGAATGATATTTCGATGAAGCGCTACGACCAGTACTGCCCGATCGCCTGCTCGCTCGGCCTCGTCGGCGAGCGCTGGACGCTGCTCGTCGTGCGTGAGCTGATGCACGGGCCCAAGCGCTACACCGACCTCGTCGACGGCCTGCACGGCATCGGGACGAACATCCTCGCCATACGGCTGAAGGAGCTCGAGGCGGCAGGTCTGGTCGAGAGGCGCAAGCTGCCGCCGCCCGCCGCGTCGACCGTCTACGAGCTGACGCCGAGCGGCGCAGCAGCTCCGTCCCGTCCTGCACGAGCTGGCGCGGTTCGGCGCGCGGCTGATGGGCCCGCCCCCGCTCGACGCGCTCGATCCAGGCTGGCTCGTGGAGGCGCTCGATCTGGCGCTGTCCCCGATCTCGCCGACCGGACGTCTCGCGTTCCGCATCGGCGACGAGGAGGCCTCGCTGGTCGACGGCGTCGCTCGACCGGGGCTCGTCGACGATCCCGACGTCTTCGTCGAGAGCGACGCGATCGGCTTCTACCACCTCGTCGTCAACCGCCAGACCGACGGTGTGCGGATCGAGGGCGACTTCGAGGTGCTCGAGCGGCTGATCGACGCCTTCGGGCCGAAGCCGGCTACACCCGAGCCGCTTCTCGCCTGATCACGTCCCAGGCGAGACGCACGTCGTCCTCTGTCGTGCGCGCGTTGCCGATCGCCAGCCGCAGCGTGTAGCGACCGTTCAGCTTCGTGTGCGAGATGAAGATCTCGCCGGTCGGCGTTGACGCGTTCGAGCAACGCCTCGTTCTCCTCGTCCGATCCGTCGCGGCGGAAGCAGACGAGCGAGAACGGACGCGGCGCCATCAGCTCCCAGCCGGGCTCCTCGCGCACCCAGTCCTCGAAGACCGCGGCCAGGCGGATCGCCTCGCGGATCCGGTCCTGCACGCCCTCGCGGCCGTAGCAGCGCAGCACCGCCCAGAGCTTGAACGCCCGGAACTGGCGGCCGAGTGCCGGGCTGTACTCCGAGAGGCTCGCCACGTCCTCGCTCACCCGGAGGAACTCCGGGACGAGGCTGAAGGCTGCACGCACATCATCCGGCCGCCGGGTCCAGAACGCCGAGCAGCCCATCGGCGTGAGCAGCCACTTGTGCGGGTTGACGACGATCGAGTCCGCCCGCTCCCAGCCGGCGAACGCGTCGCGCAGCTCGGGACAGACGGCGGCCGAGCCGGCGTAGGCGGCGTCGACGTGCAGCCAGATGCCCTCGCGCTCGCAGGCGTCCGCGATCAGCGTCGACCGGGATCGACGGAGCTCGTCGAGGTCGTTCCGAGCGTCGCCACGACGGCGCAGGCACCGGTGAGGTCGAGCAGCGTCGGGCCGCAACCGGAACGCCTCGTCGGCCGGCGTCGCACGAGCCTCCAGCTCGAGGAGCCGGCACGCCTTGTCGACAGACGAGTGCGCGTGCTCCGAGCAGACCACGACGCGCGCGCCGGGCTTGGCCAGACGCGCGGCGGCGAGCGCCACCATCGTTCCGGTCGAGGCGGTGTCCTCGAGGTGGCCGTGCAAGCCCTCGGGCAGGCCGAGGAGCTGCGCGAGCCAGTCGAGCGTCACCTCCTCGAGCTCCTGCAGCGCCGGCGAGGTGCGCCAGAGGATCCCGACCTGGTTCAGCCCCGCGACCAGGAGCTCCGCCAGGATCCCGGGCTCGGAGCCGGTGTTGGCGAAGTAGGCGAAGAACCGCGGGCTCTGCCAGTGCGTCACGGCGGGCAGCAGCAGCTCGTCGAGGTCTCGCAGCACGGCCGCGAACGGCTCGGCGCGCTCCGGCGGCGACCGCGGGCAGCCGCTCGCGCAGCTCCCCGGGCTCGACCTGCGCGAGCACCGGAAACTCGCGCAGCCGCTCGAGATACGACGCCACCCAATCGACCGCAGCAGCGCCGTCGTCGCGGAAGGTCACTTGCGCAGCTTCTCGATCGCCTTCCACGGCCGCGTGTTGACGATCTGCGTCCTTCGTCAGCCACGCGCGGCGGGCCTGCGCAACACCGAGATCGACGTAGCGAAGCGCCTTCGCCGAGTGTGCGTCGCTGGAGATCACGAGCTTCAGTCCCGCCTCGCCCGCGAGCCGGGCGTTGGCGTCGCGGAGGTCGAGCCGGTCCGGCTGCGAGTTGATCTCCAGGAAGGTGCCTGTCGCGAGGGCGGCCTCGACGAGCTTCTCGACCTCGATCCCGGACGGGGAGCGCACGCCGATCCTGCGGCTGGTCGGGTGGCCGATGCAGTCGACGTGCGGGTTCTCCATCGCGGAGACGACGCGGCCGGTCGGATCGTTGTCGAAGCTCGCGTGCACGGACGCCATCACCCAGTCCAGCGGCGCGAGCAGGTCGTCGTCGACGTCGACCTCGCCGTTGGTGCGGATGTTCACCTCGATCCCCTTCAGGATCCGGAACGGCGCCAGCTTCTCGTTCAGCGCGTCGATCTCTTCCCACTGGTGCTGAAGACGGCCGTCGCGGAGCCGGTGCGAGTGGTCGCACAGCGCCAGGTACTCGTGGCCGAGCTCCTGGGCAGTAGCCGCCATTTCGGCGATCGTCGCCTTGCCGTCCGACCACGTCGAGTGGCAGTGCAGGTCACCGCGGAGATCGGAGCGCTCGACGAGCTTCGGCAGCGTGCCCTTCTTCGCTGCGTCGAGCTCGCCGCTGTTCTCCCGCAGCTCGGGCGGGATGTAGGCGTAGCCGAGGTGCGCGTACAGCTCTTCCTCGTCGGCGGCCGTGAACTCCTCGCCGGTCTCGGTCGTCGTGACGGAGTACTCGGAGACGGAGAAGCCACGGCGGACGGCGTCCTCCCGCAGCGCAACGTTGTGCTCCTTCGAGCCCGTGAAGTGCTGGAGCAGGTTGCCGTACGACTCCGGCGGCACGACGCGAAGGTCGAGCCGGAAGCCTTCGTTCGTGATCACGGTCGCCTTCGTATCCCCCTTCGCCACGACGTCGGCGACGTTCTTGCGGGTCGTGAAGTAGTCGATCAGCGCCGGCGCGTCCGTCGAGGTCGCGATCACGTCGAGATCGCGGAACGTCTCGCGCCGTCGCCGCGCCGAGCCGGCATCCGAGACCTTGACGGCGGCCGGGTGCGCCCGCAGCTCTTCGACGAGCTCGAGCAGCACGGGTAGCCCGCTGCCGAGCAGCCGCCTCGATTCACGAGGGTCCTTGGGTTCCTCCCCCAGCGCCTTGAGAATCTTCTCCTCGCTCTTCGCGCCGAGCCCGGCCAGCGCGCGCAGCCGTTCCTGCTCGGCCGCCTCCTTCAGCTCGGCGAGCGTCGTCACGCCGAGCTCCTTCCAGATCCGCCGCGCCGTCTTGGGGCCGAGGCCGGGCAGCCGCATGAACTTGACGACCTCCTCCGGCACGAGCTTCTTGCGCTTGGTCAGCGCCTCCATCTCGCCGAGCTCGACGATCTGGACGATCTTGTCCTCGATCGTCTTGCCGATCCCGGAGAGGCTCTTGGCCTTCCCCTCGAGCGCCAGCTGCGCGACCGGCCCGCCCGTCTCCCGGATCCGCGTCGCCGCGCGACGGTACGCGAGCACCCGGAAGGAGTCCTCTCCCTCGAGCTCGCTCAGGTCGGCCAGCAGCTCCAGCTGGTCGGCAACCTCGTCGTTCCTCGGCAGTGTCTGTGCCACCGATAGCGATGATACGGAGGTGAGAGCATGTGTCTGCCTCCCCACCTACAACGAGCGCGAGAACATCGAGCCGATGCTGCGCGAGCTCGGCGGGTTCTCGGCCCGGAGGACCGCGTGCTCGTGATCGACGACAACTCGCCCGACGGAACGGGTGCGCGCGCCGACGAGCTCGCGCAGGAGCTGGACTACGTCGACGTGCTCCACCGCGAGCGGAAGGAAGGGCTGGGGCCGGCGTATCTCGCCGGGTTCCGCCATGCGCTCGACGCGGGCGCCGAGCTCGTGGTCGAGATGGACTGCGACTTCTCGCACGACCCCAACGACGTCCCGCGGCTGCTCGAGGCTGCCGAGTCAGCCGACGTCGTGCTCGGCTCGCGCTACGTCCCCGGCGGCGGCGTCGAGAACTGGAACGCGGCGCGGCGCTTCATCTCGGCGGGCGGCTCGCTCTATGCGCGGATCATCCTCGGCGTGCCCGTCCGCGACCTCACCGGCGGCTTCAAGTGCATCCGGCGGGCCGTGCTCGAGGCGACCGACCTGGACGCGATCCACTCGCGCGGCTACGCGTTCCAGATCGAGCTGACCTACCGCGCGCTGCGCAAGGGGTTCCGGGTCAAGGAGATTCCGATCCGCTTCGTCGACCGCCAGGTCGGCGGCTCCAAGATGTCGCGGACGATCGTGCTCGAGGCGATCTGGAAGGTGCCGCTGATCCGCCTGGCCGCACTCGGAGGACGGCTGTGAGAGAGGTGACGGACGCCACCTTCGAGGCGGAGGTGCTGACGGCGGGCGGGCGGACGATCGTCGACTTCTGGGCGCCCTGGTGCAAGCCGTGCGATGCGATCGCACCCGTGCTCGAGGCGATCGCCGCCGAGCACGGGCTCGGGCTCGTCCGGCTGAACATCGACGAGCACCTCGGCGTGCCTTCGCGCTACGGCGTGCTCTCGCTTCCGACCGTGATCCTGTTCGAGGACGGCGAGCCGCTCTCGACCGTCGTCGGTGCGCGCCCGCGTTCGCACTACGAGCGCTCGTGGGCGGCCTGGCTCAGCCCGTCCTGAAGTGCTCGTAGCCGGGCAGGTCGTACGGCTCGCCGTCGCGCAGGAGCAGGACGCCCTCTCCTTCCTCACAGCGGCCGATCACCGGGAAGCCGAGTGACAGCGCCTCGCTCGGGACCGCCGCGAGCAGCTCGAAGTCCTCGCCGAAGCCGAGATCCTCGAGCGCGCCGTGGCGCGGCACGGCGTCGAGGTCGATGACGACACGGCAGCCGGAGCGCCGGGCGAGATGGCCGGCGTCGACCGCGATCCCGTCGGAGATGTCGAGCATTGCGGTCGCGACGGCACCCAGTCGCATGCCCTCGAGCGTCCGCACCGGCGGCCGCACGAAACGGCGCTCGCGGAACGCGACAGCCGCCTCGCCGAGCGGGCCGGTGACGACGATCACGTCTCCGGGCCTGGCGCCGCTCCGGCCGGGCACGCGCTGGGAGCGGCCGACAGCAGTCACGCTCACGATGGTCTGACCCGCGCCGGTCGTGTCGCCGCCGCGTACCGGCACGCCTGCTTCGGTCAGGCCCTCGTAGAGCTCGACCACCTGTTCGACGTCGGTCTCCCCTCTCAAGGCCAGCGTGACGAACAGCGCCTCGGGCCGCGCCGCGGAAGCGGAGAGATCGCTGATGTTCACCGCAGCGGCGCGGAAGCCGAGCTCGTGCCAGGAGATGCGGTCGAGCAGGAAGTGGACGCCTTCGACGAGGGCGTCCTGGGTGAGGACGAGCCCGCCGGGAAACTCGGCCGCGTCGTGCTCGGTGCCGACGATCAGCCCGCGCGCCTCCAGCTCGCGCAGGAGACCGAGCTCGCCGGCGTCAGAGAGCTTCATCGAGAGCCGCCCGGAGGGCTTCGATCTCGGCCACGGCGCGAATGACCGCAACGCCTGCGGCTCCGGCCCGGATGCACTCGGCGGCGTTCGACGCGTCGATGCCGCCGATCGCCACGACCGGGATCGAGACGGAGAGACAGATGTCGCGCAGCCCGTCCAGCCCGATCGGCGAGGCCGCGTCGGGCTTCGAAGGCGTCTCCCAGATCGGGCCCGCACCGATGTAGGTCGCACCCGCGAACTCGGCGAGCGCGGCCTCCCGTCGTTTTGTCGCCGAGATCCCGAGCATGATCCCCGCCTCGCGCGCCCGCTCGATCCCCGCGTCGCCCTGACCGAGATGCACGCCGCACCTCAGCTCGAGCGCGGCGTCGACGTCGTCGTTGACCACGAGCTCCAGATCGAGGTCGCCGAGCGCCCGGCCGAGCGCGACGACCTCCTCGGTGGGCGCCCCCTTCAGCCGCAGCTGGATCACGGTCGCCCCGCCGGCCGCAGCCCGCCGGCCGGTCTCCTCGTCCGCCACGAGCGCGTGCAGCCTCACGTGCGAAATCCTTGTGTTTCAGAAACACAAAGTCCACTCGAACCCCTCGAACCCGCATGTTTCCGTGGGTCGAAGGCGCTTGTGTTTCAGAAACACAAAGTCTCATCCCACGTCCACCTTGGCTCGTTCGGACAGGGTGGCGGGGTCGAGCGCGGCCAGGGCGTCGTAGAGGTTCACGTGGAAGCTGCCCGGGCCCTTCGCCTCGACGGCGGCGTCCTCCCCGGCAACGCCGAACGCGACGAGCGCCTCGACCGCCGCCTCGAAGCGATCGTCCTTGCCGGCGAGGAAGCAGCCGGTGATCGCCGTCGACATGCAGCCGGTCCCGGTGATCGACGCGAGCAGCGGGTGGCCGTTCGCCACCGCCGCCGACCGTTCGCCGTCGGAGATGTGATCGACGGGCCCCGTGACGGACGCGACGAGACCGAGCGTGCGCGCTGCCTCTCGTGCCAGCTCGGCCGAGTCTCCGGCAGCTCCGACGGACTCGACCCCTCGCACCTCGGCCTCGACCCCAACGAGCGTCGCGACCTCTCCTGCGTTGCCGCGAAGGACGGCAACGTCGACAGCGGCGAGGATCCGCTGCGCCGTGGCGGTGCGGTAGGCCGTCGCGCCGACCCCGACCGGATCGAGCACGACGGGAACGCCCTTCTCGTTCGCCGCCGTCCCGGCCAGCAGCATCGCCTCGATCCAGTGCTCGGAGAGGGTGCCGATGTTGAGCACGAGCGCCCCGGCGAGACCGACCATCTCGCGCACCTCGTCCTTCGCGTGGGCCATCACGGGCAGCGCCCCGAGGGCGAGGATCGCGTTCGCCGTCTCGTTCATCACGACGTAGTTGGTGATGTTGTGGACGAGCGGCTTGCGCTCACGAATCACACCCAGGGTCGTGCCGGGGTCAACCGTCATGCGCTTCCTTTCACGTTGAGGACGTCGACCGGCCCCTCGCCCGCGCCGATCTCGACGAGGCCGTGCCGGACTGCGGCCGAGGCGGCCTCGGATGCGCCTCGAGCCGCGTCTTCGAGGGAGAGCCCGCGCGCGAGCAGCGCCGCGAGAGTGGCCGAGTGCGTGCAGCCGGCACCGTGCGTCGCCGCGACGTCGTAGCGCTCGACCGGCAGCTCGAGGTGCGTCTCGCCGTCGAAGAGGTGGTCGACGGCGAGCTCTCCGTGACCACCGGTGACGAGTGCCGCGGCGGCACCGAGGTCGACGAGCCGCTCCGCGAGCTCACGCCGCGTCGCGCCGTGCATCCCGGTCAGCGTCTCGGCCTCGGGGAGATTCGGGGTGACCACGGTTGCCAGCGGGAAGAGGCGGCCGATCAGCGTCTCGACGGCATCGTCCTGCAGCAGCTGCGCGCCGGAGCTTGCGATCAGCACCGGGTCGACGACGAGCGGGACCGGATGTCGTTCGAGGAACTCCGCAACCGTCTCGATGATCGTGCGCGAGAAGAGCATCCCCGTCTTCGCGGCATCCACGCCGATGTCGCGCGAAGACCGCGTCGAGCTGCGCGCGAATGAAGTCGGGAGGGAGCTCGTGGACGGCGGTGACCGCGGTCGTGTTCTGGGCCGTCAGGGCGACCAGCGCGGACATCCCGTGTGCGCCTGCTGCGGCGAAAGCCTTCAGGTCGGCCTGAATGCCTGCGCCGCCGCCCGAGTCGGACGTTGCAATGGTCAACACGCGTGGAGTCACGCAACTCCCTTCGCCGGTCCTAACCGGATCAGGTTCGACGGGTGTGATCTCAGCCCGATGGGCACCCCGGTAGGTCGAAGGCTAGCGTAGGGCTTGTGAGTGTCGTCGCCTCTTCCTGGCTCGAGCTCCTCGAGGGAGCAGAGCTCGCGCACCTCTCGGTCGAGCCGCCGAAGACCGGCCGGACCGAGCAGTTCCCGGACGACCTCGACCCGCGCGTCGCGTCGGCTCTCGTCGCCCAGGGGATCACCGGGCTCTACACCCATCAGGCCGAGACGTGGGAAGCGCTCCGTGCCGGCGGGAACGCGATCGTGACGACGAGCACCGCGAGCGGGAAGAGCCTCGCCTTCAACCTGCCCGTTCTCGACCTGCTCGCCCGCGAGCCGAAGAGCCGCGCGCTGTACCTCTATCCCGACGAAGGCGCTCGCGCAGGACCAGGCCCGCGCACTCGGCGAGTTCGGCGTGAAGGGCATCAAGCCGGCGATCTACGACGGGGACACCGAGACGGAGCGCCGTTGGCAGATCCGGAAGTGGGCGAACGTGGTCCTGACCAACCCGGACATGCTCCACGTGGGCGTCCTCCCGCACCACGACCGCTGGGGCGACGTGCTCGCGAACCTCCGCTACGTGGTCGTCGACGAGGCGCACGTCTACCGCGGTGTGTTCGGGTCGCACGTCGCCAACGTGCTCCGCCGGCTCCGGCGGCTCGCTCGCGCCTACGACTCGGAGCCCCAGTTCGTCCTGGCCTCGGCGACGATCGCGAACGCATCCCAGCTGGCCGAATCGCTGCTCGGCGAGCCGGCGACGGTGATCGACAGCGACGCGGCCCCACGGACCGAGCGGACGATCGCGCTCTGGAACCCGGAGCTGATCGACGCGGAGCTCGGTGTCCGCGCAAGCTCGCTCGGCGACGCCTCGCGTCTGCTGGCGACCTTCGTCGAGCGCGACCTGCGCACGATCTGCTTCGCCAAGAGCCGTAAGGCCGTCGAGCTCATCCACCGCTTCGCATCCGAACGCGTCCAGCCGAAGACCGCTGCCAGGCTCGCCCCCTACCGCGCCGGCTACACGCCGTCGCAGCGGCGCGAGATCGAGCAGCGGCTGATGTCCGGCGAGCTGCTCGGCGTCACCGCCACCGACGCGCTCGAGCTCGGAATCGACATCGGCAGCCTCGACTGCGCGATCTCGGTCGGCTTCCCGGGCACCGTGTCGTCGCTCCGGCAGCAGTGGGGCCGGGCCGGTCGCCGCAGTCCCGGCCTCGCCGTTCTCGTCGCGAGCGAAGACGCGCTCGACCAGTACTTCATGCGCGAGCCCGAGACGCTGCTCGGCCGGACGGTCGAGGCGGCGATCCTCGACCACGCGAACCCGCGGGTGCTGGACGGCCATGTCCTCTCAGCGGCATTCGAAGGCCCGATCGACGAGGCGGATGCCCAGACTCTCGGCCCGGAGGCGCTCGAGCGTGCCGCGTCGCTGCCGGAGCTGAAGCTGACGGACGCGGGCTGGGTCTGGGCGGGTAAGGACTATCCGGCGGCGCGCGTCCTCCTGCGCTCCGGCGAGATCGACTCGTTCACCGTGGTGGACGCCGAGACGGGGACGGTGCTCGGCATCGTCGAGCGCTCCCGCGCCTACTCGACGATCCACGACGGCGCCGTCTACCTCCACCTCGGCGAGCAGTACCTCGTGAAGCGCCTCGACGTCGACGCGCGCACGGCTCTCGTCAGCCGCGCCAACGTCGACTGGTACACGCAGGCCAAGAAGGAGACCCAGACCTCGATCGTCGAGCCGCTGCGCTCGGAGAGCCGGCTCGGCCTCGAGCTCTTCTTCGGCAGCGTCTCGGTGACCGAGCGCGTGGTCGCCTACCAGCGCAAGTCGATCAGCGGCGGCGACACGCTCGAGACCGTCCCGCTCGACCTGCCGGAGACGAGCTTCGAGACGGAGGCGGTCTGGTTCTCACCCACGCCCGTCCAGCTCAGCGAGCTCGAGGAGATGCCGAAGCTCCTGTCGTCGCTCCACGCCGCCGAGCACTCCCTGATCGCGCTCCTGCCGTTCTGGGCGATGTGCGACCGCTGGGACATCGGCGGCCTCTCGACCAACATCCACCACCAGACCGGGCTGCCGACGATCTTCGTCTACGACGGGCACGCCGGCGGCGTCGGGATCACCGAGCGCGGCTTCGAGCGCTTCGAAGGCTGGGTCGAGGACACGGCCAAGATGCTCTCCGGCTGCCCGTGCGCGGTCGGCTGCCCCTCCTGCGTCCAGAGCCCGAAGTGCGGCAACCTGAACGACTACCTCGACAAGGACGGCGCGCTGACGCTCCTGCGGCGGATGTCGATTTCGTGACGCCCGGTTCGTCTACATGGTGAAATCGACGTTCGAGAGGAGGAACGGATGCAGTATCTGGCACTGATCTACGGCGACGAGGCTCGCTGGGAGAACCTGTCGTCGGAGGACCGGGAGCGCGAGATGGGCGAGTACATGGCCCTCTCCGAAGCAGACGTGACCAGGGGCGGCAACGAGCTCGACTCGGTGGCCACCGCGACCACCGTCCGCGTCCGCAACGACGAGACGCTCGTCACCGACGGCCCGTTCGTCGAGTCGAAGGAAGTCCTCGGCGGCTACTACGTCTTCGAGTGCGACTCGATCGACGAGGCGTGCACGTGGGCGGCGAAGATCCCGGCTGCCAGGCACGGCGCGATCGAGGTGCGACCGGTCCACGTCGACGGAGGTGAGGCAGCGTGAAGTACGCAGCCATCCTCACGAGCAATGCACGACGACATCGCCACCTGGGAGAAGATGAGCCCCGAGGAGGCGGCGACCGCGCGAGCAGAGGAGGTCCCGAAGTGGGAGGCGCTCTTCAACGAGCTCGGCCCGACCGGCAAGCTCGGGTTCGGCGCGGAGCTCGAGGCTCCGAACACTGCGAAGACCGTGCGTGTTCGCGACGGCGAGACGATCGTCACCGACGGGCCTTTCGCCGAGACGAAGGAGCAGATCGGCGGTGTCATGGTTCTCGACGCCGAGGACCTCGACGAGGCGATCTCGATCGCGGCCCGGATCCCGGTCGTCTTCCGCGCGTCCGTCGAGCTGAGGCCCGTGATCGAGCATTGACGGAAATTGGTGCGGTCTTCAAGGAGGAATGGGGCCGTGCCGTCGCCATACTCACCCGCGTCCTCGGCGATCTCGACCGCGCCGAGGACGCGGTGCAGGACGCATTCACGATCGCGCATCGAGCGCTGGCCCCGTGACGGAACGCCGGCGAACCCGGGCGCCTGGATCATCACCACCGCTCGGAACCGGGCGATCGACCGGCTCCGCCGTGAGCAGACGTTCGCGCGCAAGGCCGAGCTGCTCGCGCGCCTGGAGTCGCTCCCGGCCGAGGAGGACGACGTGAGCTCGATCCCCGACGACCGGCTCGCGCTCGTCTTCACGTGCTGCCACCCCGCGCTCGGAGCCGAGGCGCGGGTGGCGCTGACTCTGCGCGAGGTCGCGGGCTTGACGACGACGGAGATCGCGAGGGCGTTCCTCGTCGCCGAGCCGGCGATGGCGCAACGGCTGGTGCGCGCGAAGCGCAAGGTCCGCGACGCCGGCATCCCCTTCCGGGTGCCACCGGATCACGTGCTACCCGAGCGCCTTCGCTCGGTGCTCGCCGTGCTCTACCTCGTCTTCAACGAGGGCTATTCCGCGACCGGGGGCGAGGAGCCCGTGCGCGCATCGCTCTGCGACGAGGCGATCCGGCTCGGGAAGCTCCTCGCGGTGCTGATGCCGGACGAGCCCGAGGCGCTCGGCCTGCTCTCGCTGATGCTGCTGCACGACGCCAGACGCGAGGCGCGCACCGCACCCGACGGCTCGATCGTCCTGCTCCAGGATCAGGACCGCTCTCGCTGGAGCCCCGACCGCATCGCCGAAGGCACCCGCGTGCTCGAGCGCGCCCTCTCCCACCGCCGACCGGGGAGCTACCAGCTGCAGGCCGCAATCGCAGCGCTGCACGTCGAGGAGGGCGAGACGGACTGGCCGCAGATCGCTGCGCTCTACGACGAGCTCGCCAGGCTCGAGCCGACGCCGATCGTCGAGCTGAACCGCGCAGTGGCCGTCGCCATGGCCCACGGGCCGGAGTTCGGGCTCGAGCTCGTGGAGCGGATCGACCTGCCGGAGTACCACCTGCTGCACGCCGCGCGTGCGGACTTCCTGCGCCGGCTCGACCGGCGCCCCGAAGCGGCAGACGCCTACCGCGAAGCGCTGTCGCTCGAGATGAACGCCGCCGATCGGACCTTCCTCGAGCGGCGGCTCAGCGAGGTGCTAGCGTCGTAACGTGTATCGCGCACAGCTACCGCAGCTCGACGGCGGCCTCTTCATCACCGACGGCGGCCTCGAGACGACGCTCATCTTCCACCGCGGCCTCGAGCTGCCCGCCTTCGCCGCATTCCCGCTGCTGAAGGACGACGAGGGCACCGAGCAGCTCCGGCGCTACTACGAGCCCTACGCGATCCTCGCCCGCGAACGCGGCGTCGGCCTCATCCTCGACAGCCCGACGTGGCGAGCGAACCCGGACTGGGCCGCGGAGATCGGCTATTCGCTCGACGAGCTCGACTCGTTCAACCGCAAGGCGATCGCGCTGATGGAGGAGATCCGAGAGGAGTACGCGTCCGAGCCACCCGATCGTGATCAGCGGCAACATCGGGCCGCAGAGCGACGGCTACAGCCCGGAGACGACGCTCACCCCCGACGAGGCGCAGCGCTACCACTCGACGCAGATCGCGACCTTCGCCGACACCGCGGCCGACATGGTCACGGTGCTCACGATGACGTACGCCGAGGAGGCGATCGGGGTCACCCGCGCCGCCGTCGAGAACGGGCTGCCGGTCGTGATCTCGTTCACGGTCGAGACGGACGGAAGGCTTCCGAACGGGCAGGCGCTCGGCGAGGCCATCCAGCAGGTGGACGAGGAGACGAGCTCGGCCCCGGCGTACTACATGATCAACTGCGCTCACCCGACGCATTTCGAGGACGCGCTCGAGCAGGGGGCGCCGTGGATCGAGCGAATCGGCGGTCTCCGCACGAACGCCTCCACGAAGAGCCACGCCGAGCTCGACGAGGCGACCGAGCTCGACGCCGGCGATCCCGGCCGACCTGGGCGAGCGGCACGCTGCTCTGCGTAAACAGGCTGCCGCGCGTGAACGTCCTGGGCGGCTGCTGCGGCACCGATCACCGGCACGTCACCTCGATCTGCACCGCCTGGCTCGCCGAGGCACCCGCCTGAGACGTAGAGAATCAGCGCATGCGGGTCTCGGCGAAGGTGGACTACGCGCTCCGCGCGCTTGCGGAGCTCGCCGCGGCGGAGCCGGGGCAGCCGGTGAAGGGCGAGCAGCTCGCGAGCGCGCAGGAGATCCCGCTCAACTTCCTCGAGAACATCCTGCTCGAGCTCCGGCGCTCGGAGCTCGTCGCCAGCCGGCGCGGTGCCGACGGCGGCTACTGGCTGGGCCGGCCCGCGGCGGAGATCAGCCTCGCCGACGTCGTCCGTGCGGTCGAAGGCCCCATCGCCAGCGTCCGTGGAAGCCGGCCGGAGGACGTGACCTACACAGGCGCGGCGACAGCGCTCCAGGACGTCTGGATCGAGCTGCGCGCGAGCATGCGCGGGGTGCTCGAGGAGACCTCGCTCGCGGATCTCGTCGAGAGGTCTAGAGGCTCAACGTCTCGCTGAAGACCCGCTCGTGCCTCGGGCGGAGGTAGACGATCTGGCCTTCTCCGAGCTCGAGCTCCTCGCAGCGCTCTCTCGTCACCTGCGCCCAGAGCTTCTCGCCGTCGTCGCGTGTCAGCTCGACCCTCACCTCGAAGCCGAGGTGGACGATGCGGTCGATCATCGCCTCGTCCGCGCCGTCGGAAGGCTCGGACCGGAGGTCGAGGTCGTGTGGGCGCACCCAGGTGTCGCCGACGCGGTTGACGGGCCCGATGAAGCTCATCACGAACTCGGTCTCGGGGTGCTCGTAGAGGTCGCGCGGCCCGCCCACCTGCTCGATCCTGCCCTTGTTCATGACGGCGATGCGGTCGGCGACCTCCATCGCCTCCTCCTGGTCGTGCGTGACGAAGACCGTCGTGACGTGCACCTCCTCGTGCAGTCGGCGCAGCCACTCGCGCAGCTCGGCGCGCACGCGCGCGTCGAGGGCGCCGAACGGCTCGTCGAGCAGCAGCACCTTCGGCTCGACCGCGAGCGCGCGGGCCAGCGCCATGCGCTGCCTCTGGCCGCCGGAGAGCTGGGCCGGGTAGCGGCGCGCGAACGGCTGCAGCTGGACGAGCTCGAGCAGCTCGGAGACGCGGGCTGCGATCTCGGCCTTCGGCCGCTTCCGGATCGTCAGGCCGAACGCGATGTTGTCGTAGACGGTCATGTGCTTGAACGCCGCGTAGTGCTGGAAGACGAACCCGACGCCGCGCTTCTGCGGCGCGACCCCTGTCGCGTCGTCGCCGAAGATCACGATCTCGCCTTCGTCCGGCTGCTCGAGCCCGGCGATCACGCGTAGCAACGTCGACTTGCCGCTACCGCTGGGGCCGAGGAGCGCAGTCAGGGAGCCCGTCTCGACTTCGAGCGAGACGTCCTCGAGCGCGGTGAAGCCGTTGAAGCGCTTCGAGACGCCGTTGACGACGATGGACACTAGACAGCCTCCTTGGGTCGGATCACGGTCATCGACATCAGTGCTTGCTCTCTTTCGGTTGGACCACGATCATCAGGACCAGGATCAGGATCGCCGTCGCCGCGAGCACGAAGGAGATGCCGTACGCGGGGGCGTAGTTGCCGTACGCAAACTGGTACGCATCCTCGACCTTGCAGCGTCGCGGTCTCCGTCTCGCCCGACGATGTTGCCGGAGACGATGGCGACGGCGCCGTACTCGCCGAGGCAGCGCGCGGTCGTGAGGAGATCGCCGTAGACGACGGCCCAGCGGATCGCGGGGAGCGTGATGCGGCGAAACGTCTGCCAGGACGAGGCGCCGAGCGTGCGCGCCGCCTGCTCCTGCTCGTCGCCGATCTCGCGCAGCGTCGGCACGACCTCGCGCGCGACAAACGGCAGCGAGACGAAGATCGTCGCGATCACCATCGACGGGAGCGCGAAGAGCACCTCGACGCCGTGTTCGTTAAGCCAACCGCCGAACCAGCCGTCGTTCCCGTAGAGCAGGACGAGCGAGAGCCCGACGACGACCGGCGAGAGCGCGAGCGGCAGATCGACGAAGGCGTTCACGATCCCCTTGCCGGGAACGTTGCCTCGGACGATCGACAGCGCGCAGGCGATGCCGAAGACCGTGTTCGCGGGCACGGCGATCGCCGTGATGATCAGCGTCAGCTTGAAGGCCGTTGATCGTCTCCGGGCCGGAGCGCCGCCCAAGCGGCATCGAACCCGTTCTCGAACGTCCGGTAGAAGATCGATCGACGATCGGCCCGAGCAGGATCGAGCGTGAGGTAGGCGAGCGCCGACGAACCGGACGCGAGAGCCTAGCCACGATCGTGCCTCGTCGTCGTAGTGGCGGATCGCAGCCGATCGCCAGCAGCAGCACGAAGGAGATCATGAGCAGCACGACAGCGACGGCTGCGGCGCCCGCCCTGTCACCGCTCGATCCGGCTGAAGATGAAGACCGACGAAACTGGGTCTTGTACGGGCAGGTTCCCGGTGATGATCACGAGCGAGCCGAACTCGCCCACCGCCTTCGCGAACGCGAGAGCGACGCCGGAGAGGACTCCCGGCAGGATGTTCGGGAGGATGACTCGCCTGAACGTCTGCGAACTCGGTGCGCCGAGCGACTTCGCGGCCTGCTCCATCTCTCTGATCCAGCTCGAGCAGCACGGGCTGCACCGTGCGCACGACGAACGGCAGCGTGACGAAGAGCATCGCCAGGACGATCGCCGTGGTCGTGAAGGCGACGTCGACGTCGATATCCCACTAGCCATCTTGTAGTCGACCTGCGTGCGGGCCGTACAGGGCCAGCATCATAGCCGGCGACGATCGTCGGCAGCGCGAATGGAAGGTCGATCACGGCGTTCACGACGCCTTGCCCCGGAACGAGTCTCGAACGAGCACCCAGGCCGTCATCGTCCCGAGGACGGCGTTCATGATCACGGCGACCGCGATCGAGGTGAGCAGGGTCAGCTTCAGCGCCGCGACCGCCTCCGGGCTCGAGACGACCTCCCAGAACGACCGCGCCCACCCGCGTTCGTCGACTTCGAAGATGAGCGCCGCGATCGGCAGGGCGACGATCAGCGTCAGATAGGTCGTCGTCAGGCCGAGAGTGAGGGCGTTCGAGGCCCTCTCTCCCTGCATCCGAACCGGTCTGGACGATGCGACCGCAGCCGAACTCATGAATAGGGAAAGCTAATTGAAGGCATAAGGAACCGTCAATCTAGCTGACCTGCGGCGACGCTACGGCCGGTGACAGCCCGGCCACGATCCGCAGCAGCGTGGACTTGCCGCTGCCGCTCGGCCGAGAGCGACATCAGAGCCTGCTTTCCTTGGGTTGGACGACGATCATGAGGATCAGGATCAGGATCGCCGTCGCCGCGAGCACGAAGGAGATGCCGTACGCGGGGGCGTAGTTTCCGTACGCAAACTGGTACGAATCCTCGACCTTGAGCGTCGCCGTCTGCGTCTCCCCGACGATGTTGCCGGAGACGATCGCCACCGCGCCGTACTCGCCGATGGCACGAGCCGCTGTGAGCACGATGCCGTAGACGACGGCCCACCGGATCGACGGGAGGGTGATGCGCCAGAAGGTCTGCCAGCCAGAGGCGCCGAGCGTCTGCGCTGCCTGCTCCTGCTCGGTACCGATCTCACGGAGCGTCGGCACGACCTCGCGCGCGACGAAAGGAAGCGTGACGAAGACGGTGGCGATCACGATCGAGGGGGTCGCGAAGAGGATCTCGTAGCCGTTGTTCTGGAACCAGGAGAACCAGCCGTTGGTGCCGTAGAGCACGACGAGCGAGAAGCCCACGACGACCGGCGAGAGCGAGAGCGGCAGGTCGACGAAGGCGTTGAGGAAGCCCCGGCCGCGAATGTTGCCGCGCACGATCACGAGCGCGCAGACGATCCCGAAGACGGTGTTCACGACCACGGCGATCGCCATGACCAGGAGGGTCAGCTTGAAAGCCGCGATGGTGTCCGGGTTCGTGATCGCCGCCCAGGCGCCGTCGAGGTCCTCGGCGGTGCGCCAGATCATCATGGCAATCGGCCCGACGAGGATGAGCGTCAGGTAGCCGAGCGCGACGAAACGGAGCGAGAGCCTACCCATGGTCGTGCCTCGTGACGTACCAGCGAAGCGAGCCGATCCCGAGCAGGACGGTGAACGAGATCAGGAGCAGGACGACAGCGACCGCGGCGGAGCCTTCGGGGTCCTGCTCGATCCGGTAGAAGAGATGGATGGAGGCGACCTCGGTCTTGAACGGGAGGTTGCCGGCGATCAGGACGATCGCCCCGATCTCGCCGACCGCCCGCGCGAAGGCCATCGCGACACCCGACAGGATCCCCGGAAGGATGTTCGGCAGGATGATGCGCCGAAACGTCGCGAGGTTGCTCGCCCCGAGCGACTTCGCCGCTTCCTCCAGCTCGGTGTCGAGCTCGATGAGCACGGGCTGCACCGTGCGGACGATGAAGGGCAGCGTGACGAACAGCAGGGCGAGGTAGATCGCGCCGCGTGTGAAGGTCACGTCGGCGTCGAAGTGGAACGAGCCGATCGTGAAGTCGAGCGGCGTGCGTGGACCGTAGAGGGCCATGATCACGAGACCGGCAACGATCGTCGGCAGGGCGAACGGCAGGTCGATGATCGCGTTCACGACGTTCTTGCCACGGAACGAGTCGCGTACGAGAACCCAGGCGATGACCGTCCCGAACACGGTGGTCGTGAGCACGGCAAGGGTCGAGATGATCATCGTCAGCTTCAGCGCCGCGACGGCCTGCGGGGAGGAGACAACGTCCCAGAAGCCGGCCCACCCGTTGCCGGTCGACTTCCATACGACGGCCGCGATCGGGAGGACGACCACGATCAGCAGGAAGCTGGTGACGAACCCCACTTGCAGGGAGAGAGCCGACGGGGCTCTCCCCCTGCGGTGCACGGTAGGCGCCGGAAGGCGCGGCCCTTCGGTGACAACCTCAGCTGCCAGTGGGAGCCCCGATGATCTGCTGCATGATGCTCTTCTTCGGGTCGAACCACTTCTTGTCGACAGCGCGCCAGCCGCCGAGCAGCTTGTGCGTGATCTTCGTCTCGCCGGCGCGGATGGGGAACTTGCTCCGGAACTGGGTGAGCGCTTGCTTGTTGACCGGGCGATACCCGTTCTCGGCCAGGATCTTCTGCGCCGGATAGGTCTTGAGGAAACGCGAGAAGGCGTTCCACTCGGCCTTGTGCTCACTCTTCTCGATCGCCGCGATGTAGACGTCGATCAACATCGTCTGACGCGGGATGACGAACGGGATCTTGCCGTTGATCGCCTCGCTCTCGAACGTCAGCAGGACGTCGCCCTTCCCCGAGAGGAACGTGTTCGTGGCGTTCGACCCCGACGAATCCTGAGAGACGACGTTGTTCTTGTAGAACTTCCGCAAGTAGTCGATCGCTTGCTTCTCGGTCCTCCCGAGCCGCCGCTGCGCGACATAGGCAGCGAGGATGTTCCACTTGGCGATCCCGCCGGTGAACGGGTTCACAGTCACGGCCTGGACGCCCGGCTTGACCAGGTCGTTCCACCCCTTGATCTTCTTCGGGTTGCCGCTGCGCAGGCCGTAGACGACGACCGAGTTCCAGACGACCCCGTTGTAGCTCTGCTTGTCCCAGTTCTTGTTGATGAGCCCCTTGTCGACGAGGTCGTTGATGTCGTTGCCCGTGTTCAGGATCACCCCGTCGGCAGGCAGCCCGTTGGCAACGGCCTGCCCCTGGGCCGAGGACGCTCCGTAGGACGCCCGGATGTTGATGTCGTCTCCCGCCGGCGTCTTGCGGAACTCTTCGATCAGCTTGGTCAGGACCGGCCGAGGCGTCGAATACGCCACCAGGTTGAGCGTGACCGCCTCCGTCTTCTTCTGGGCTGCGGTAGCCGCCGCCGCACCCGCAACAGCGGTGACGACCGCAGCTACCAGGACCGAAGCCCAGACGAACTTGCTTCGTTGCATGAAGCCTCCTCGAGTCGTTGACCAACTGCCGAGCGCACGCCCGACGGCCGCGAAGAACACCTTCCCGATGGACAAGGTCGTATCATAAGCAAAAACTATTCGTCAAATAAGTACCGCGGGCGATAGTCCCACTCGCGCTCGTCATTCGAGAACGGCCGTCGTGGTAGGAATCCCCGTGATGGAGGCGACGCGACAGGCACGTGGCGGGGTGCTCGTCGCCGGCGGCGGCTTCGCCGGCGGCTACGTCGCGCGGCTGCTCGGCCGGCAGGGGGCGACGATCGTCAGCCCGGAGAACTTCATGCTCTACACGCCGCTCCTCCCTGAGGCCGCATCGGGGACGCTGGAGCCGCGCCACGTGGTCGTACCGCTACGGCAGATGTGCCCGCACGCCGAGATGCTGCTGGGCCGGGTGACCGCGATCGACGCGGAACAGCGGACCGCCCACGTCGAGACCCCGGAGGCGGGCTCGTTCGAGATCGCGTGGGACAACCTGGTGCTGGCACTCGGCGCTGTCGCCCGGACGCTTCCGGTTCCCGGCCTCGCCGAGCACGCGGTCGGGTTCAAGGATCTCGCGGACGCGATCAATCTCCGTAACCACGTCCTGCGAGAGCTCGAGGCCGCAGACACCGAGCTCGATTCCACCGGTCGCGAAGCGCACCTGTCGTTCGTCTTCGTCGGTGCCGGCTATGCGGGCGTCGAAGCGCTCGCCGAGCTCTCCGATCTCGTGGCCGACGCACTGCGGTTCTACCCGCGCCTGCGCGAGGCACGACAGCGGTGGGTGCTCGTCGACGCGGCGCCGAAGATCCTGCCCGAGATCCCGCCGAGGCTGGGCGAGTACGCAGCGCGCGAGCTCGCACGGCGGGGCGTCGAGATCCATGTCTCGACGACGCTCGAATCGCTCACCGCCGGCGAAGCCGTTCTGTCGAACGGGGACCGGATCCCGACGCACACGCTCGTCTGGACTGCCGGCGTGAGGGCGAATCCGGCGCTCTCTCAACTCGGCGTCCCACTCGACGAGCGCGGGCGCGTCCGCGTCGATCCTCTCCTGCGCGTCGAAGGACACGAACGGGTGTGGGCGCTCGGTGACGGCGCAGCGGTGCCGAACCAGGCCACGCCGGGCCGCGTCGACCCGCCGACCTGCCAGCACGCGCTCCGCCAAGCCCGCGTTCTGGCGAAGAACCTGGCCGGCGAGCCGCAGCCGTACGCATATCGGATGCTCGGGCAGGTGGCGACGCTCGGCCGCTACAAGGGAATCGCGGACGTGATGGGAATACCTATCCGTGGCTTTCCCGGCTGGTTCGTCACCCGCAGCTATCACCTCTTCCAGCTGCCACTCGTCACGCGGAAGATCCGCGTCGTCGTCGACTGGACGACCTCGCTCTTCTTCAGGCGCGACATCGCCGAGCTCTCCGGGCTCGGGCATCCGCACCGCCTGGAATGAGCTTGGTCTTCGACCGGTAACTCGCTATCTTCGAAGACAGGCAACGAGGGGGAAGCGCATGCGCACTCAATCCGTTGCTGCGGCCAGAGAGCTCGCGCGGTGAGCGCGGCTGAGAGCGACGCGCTCGTCGCCGCGCTGGCACGAGCAACCGTCGAGAAGGTCGCGCCGGAGGAGCTTCCCCTCTTCCGCGCGACGAGCGAGGCGTACTTCGAGAATCCGCAGGCGCTCGAGCAGAAGGGCGGGAAGGACGAGATGCTCGGGTTCGGGGTCGACGCGGCGCTGCTGCTCGTGACACCGATTGCGCTGCAGGTGGCGAGGGACGTGATCGGCTTTCTCGGCGAGCAGCTCCGTGAACGGGCGCGCGAGCAGGGCGAGGGCGCGATCGACCGGGTGATCGCCAGGCTTGTGAACCGCAACGGCGGGGACGGGGAGCGAGCCGGTCGAGGAGCTCACGGACGAGCAGCTCGAGCAGGTGCGCGCCCTCGCGATCAAGAAGGGCCGGGCGCTCAAGCTCTCCGACGAGCGCGCAACGCTGCTCGCGGACTCCCTCGTCGGCAGCCTCGCGTTGGCATGAGCGCCGGCGCGGCTGCACCGGAGCGCCGTCCCCGCTTGAATCCGTTCGCGTTTCCGTCCGACACGGCGTTCCGGTTCGGGCTGCTCGTAGCCGCGGTGCTCGGAGCGAACCTCTACGTCTGGCAGTGGATCGCCTCGACATCCCGGAGCCCGGAAGAACACGCGACCGGCACGCTCGAGTGCCTCGCGATCGCTCCGAGCAACGCCACGAGCATCGAGCAGCTGAACGCACTCACGGACAGGTTCTCCGCCTGCACCTCGCAGCTCTACCGCTACCAGGTCTGGTGGATGCTCGGCGGTACGGCCGCACTGCTCCTTGCTGCCGCCGCGATCATGGTGGCAACGCCGTTCTGGATCACGCGGCGCCGCAAGCTACGGCCATTGACTCCGGCGGATGCGCCGGCAGTGGTGGAAGAGGTTGCGGAGCTCGCCCGCGAGCAAGAGCTCGCTCCACCGCGACTCTTCTGGAATCCGCTCGACGCGTCCGCGGGAGGCCTTGCCTTCGGGCATCCGGGCCGGTACAGCGTCGCGATCGGCGGCGGGCTGGTCGTGAAGCAGGCAGTCGACCCGCCCGCCTTCAGGGCGGTCGTTCGGCACGAGCTCGCTCACATCCGCAACCGCGACGTCGGGATCACGTACTTCACGCTCGCGGTCTGGTACGCGTTCCTCCTGGTCGCCGTCACTCCGTTCGTTGTCACGCTGGTGGGCGAGGATCTGCTGTCGAACGTCGTCGTTCGGCTGGCCGTGCTCGCGGTCCTCGTCTACCTGACCCGCAACGCCGTGCTGCGCTCGCGCGAGGTCTATGCCGACCTGCGCGCCTCGGTGCCGGACGGGCCTGGCGGCGCCCTGCGGCGCGTGCTCGCCGCCCTCCCGCGCCCGAAGACGGATCCGTTGACCCGCGTCCGGAGTCCACATCCAGATCCTGCCCGCCGGCTCGCTGCACTCGACGACACGCGTCCGCTCTTCCCCCTCGGCGCCGTCGTCGCGTTCGCCGCCGGCCTGACGGCGACGATCGCGTTCGACAGCGTCAAGCAGCTTCTCTCGAGTTTCGTGTCCGACCCGTTCGACCTTTCCTTCCTGGCCGGACTCGTCCTGGTGCCGCTCGCGGCAGGCACCGTAGGCGTGGCGATCTGGCGGGAGGCATTCGCGGCCCACGCGGACGGCCGCGAGCCCGCGTCGCCTTGGGTCGACGCGCTCGCGCTCGCCGCCGGATTCGCAGTCGGGCCGGATCTCGCACTCGAGCGGATCGTCACACCGCAGGGCACGCTGGTGCGGGAGCTCAACAGCATCGACGGCCTCGTCTGGGCCGCGGTACTCGTTGCCGGGCTCCGTCCTCATCGTCGCCTGGATCCGGACGAGCGCGTCCTGGTGGCTTCGTGCGCTCGGCGGCCGGCGGCCGCTGTTCGCGCAGACGGCGGGCCTGCTCGTCGGCGGCATCGCGCTCACCGCGTTCACGGCCATCTTCTCGACCGTCCGCGACCTCCGGCCCAGCCTCGCAGTCTCGCGCGCAGCGTCTTCGGTCGAGCACCAGCAGGTCGACGCGCAGGTCTGGGCCGTTCCGGAGCGTGTCTGGCAGTTCGTCATGGACGGCGAGCTGCTCGTGATCGCGCACAAGCCGTATCTCGTCCCCCTGCTCGCGCTGCTCGTCCTGTTCCCTTTCGCGGCGGCCTTCGCCCGCCGCGGCCCACTCGACGCGCCCTGGGCCTTCCTCGACCCGGGCGGGCGCCTCCAGACGCCGCCGCTGGCGCTCCGGCCGCTGCTGCCGCTCGCAATCGGCGCGCTGGCCGGACTCGGCTTCCTCGTGCTCGCCGCTCTCGTCCGTCTCTACATGCACTACGGCGTGAGCGCCGAGACGCGCGCGCTGGATGCCACGATCCTCTCGTTCTTCGTCTCGATGGTGGCGCTCGCGATCCTCGTCCAGCTCGTGGCAGGCGCAGCGGGAGCCTGGCACGGAGGACTCATCGGTGCGCTTGGTGCGTCGTTCGTCGCCGGCTGCTTCGGCTGGCTCGGGATCATCGGCGGCCCGACCGCCGGTGGCTGCGTCACGCCGCTTTCGCTCAACCCGGGGCCGTGCGCCTGGACGGTCGAAACGACGTTCTCGTGGCACGTCTTCCAACAGGTGATCGCGCAGGGCGCGATCGCAGGTCTCGCGGGCGGCCTGATCGTCGTGGGTGTTCAGGCCCTCCGGCACCGCCGCTCAGCCACGGAACTGCACCCGGCCCGCATCTCGCCCTAGCGGAGCGAGTTCAGGGCTTCCGAGAGCGACTGCTTCGTCGTCAGCACGCCCTCGAAGAGATCCCCGTCGCGCCCGACTCGCTCGAGCACCGCGTCCATCGTGAACGCGGCGGGGTCGAGCGACTCGTTCACCTCTTCCCACCGCAGCGGCGTCGAGACGGGCGCGCCGGCCTTCGGGCGAACCGAGTACACGGACGCAATCGTCTTCCCTTCCCCGTTCTGATTCGAGTCGATCAGGACGCCGCGGCGCTTCGCCTTCGTCCACTCGGTCGTCGCGAGCCCGGGATGGGCGCGCGCGATCGCGCCCGCGATGATCTCCGAGAACTCGCGCGTCTGGGCGTAGGTGTGCCGCCGGGCAACCGGAACGAGGATGTGGATGCCCTCCGAGCCGCTCGTCTTCGGAAACGACTCGAGCCCGAGCAGATCGAGCGTCTCCTTGATCAGGAGCGCGACCTGGATCGTCTCGGGGAAGCCGACGTCCGGAGACGGGTCGAGGTCGAACAGCACCCAGTCGGGCCGCGACGGCTTGTCGACCCGCGAGTACCAGGTGTTCATGTCGATGCAGCCCATGTTCACCACCCAGAGCAGGGCGAGCTCGTCGTTCACGAGCGGGAAGTCGATCACCCGGCGCTGCGGCGGCTTGTCGCGCGTCGAGGCCTCGAACGGGCGCGTCGGGATCCAGTCGGGCATGTGCTTCGGCGCGTCCTTCTGGAAGAAGAACTTCCCGTTCCACCCGTCCGGGTAGCGCTTCATCGTGAAGGGCCGGTCGCGCAAATGCGGCAGGATCGCCGGCGCCACGTCGCGGTAGTACGCCAGCAGATCTCCCTTCGTGATCCCCTCGTCCGGCCAGAAGGGCTTGTCGAGGTTCGAGAGCTTGAGGAGACGCTTGCCCCTCTTGATCTCCGGCTCGATCGACGCTCGCTCGCGTTGCACCTCATCCGCCTCCTTGTCCTCGCGCAGGCCCTGGTACACCGGCGCCCGCAGCCTGCCGTCGTGCGTCCACTCGGCGAAGCGCACCTCGGCGACGAGCGCGGGCTCCACCCAGACGACGTCACCCTTGCGCACCTTCGGCATCTTCGGCACCTCGGCGAACGGAGAGTCGTCGCGCCGGAGCGGCTTCAAGCGTGAGAGCAGCCGCGCGATCTCGGCGTCGTCGAAGCCGGTGCCGACGTTCCCCGCCCAGCGCAGGACGCCGTTCTCGTAGACGCCGAGGACGAGCGCGCCGAACGCGTCAGAGCGTCGGCCCTGCCCTTTCGTGTACCCCGCGATCACGAGCTCCTGCCGGCCCTGGGTCTTCAGCTTCAGCCAGTTGCGCGTGCGCCTCCCCGGCTCGTAGGGCGAGTCGGCTCGCTTCGCCATGATCCCCTCGAAGCGCTGCTGCTGGGCGGCCTCGTAGAGCGCCGGGCCGTCGTCGAAGGTCTCGGAGATCTGAATTCCGCGCTGACGCGTGTCGACGAGCTCTGCGAGCCGCTCCCGCCGCTCGGTCAGCGGCAGGTCGATCAGCGGCGTCCCCTCCACCTCGAGCAGGTCGAACGCGACGTAGACGTAGGTCGTGCCTTCCTTGCCCTGCTGCATCGCCGAGAACGTCGCCCGGCCGTCCTCGCCGACGGCCACGACTTCTCCGTCGAGCACGCAGTCGGGCGTCCGGAGCGCACGCTCGAGTGTGCGGACGACGGTCGGGAAGCGGTCGACGAACGACTTGTCGTTCCGGCTGCGCAGGTCGACGTTGCCGCCGCGGATCGTCGCGATCGCCCGGAAGCCGTCCCACTTCACCTCGAAGACCCAGCCCTCGCCGGTCGGCACGTCCGCCGCGAGCGTCGCCAGCATCGGCGCGTAGCTGCGGCGCTTCGCGGGAAGCGCGTCGTCCTTCTTCTTGACGATCAGCCAGTTCTTCGGGTCGCCGCCGAGGTGCGCCGGCACGAGCGTCCAGAGCCCGTCCAGCCTCTCGCCGTGCAGACGGACGGTGAGGCCGCCGTTCGGCTTCTCCTCGACGAGCTCGTACGTGCCGTGATCCCAGATCTCGACCGTCCCGGCGCCGTAGTTGCCGGCCGGGATCTCGCCCTCGAACGCTCCCGTAGGAGAGCGGGTGGTCCTCGACGTGGACCGCGAGATGCTGCTGTCCCGGGCTCCAGCGGGACACCCTTCGGCACCGCCCAGCTGGCAAGTGCTCCGTCTCGCTCGAGCCGAAAGTCGTAGTGCAGGCGCCGCGCGTCGTGGCGCTGGATCACGAAGATCGGCTCCTTGCTCTTGCGCCCCTTGCCAAACGGCTCGGGCGTCTTGCCCCGCGACCGCTTGCGCTCGTAGTCCTTCAGCGATCCCACGTGCAGCTCTTCTCCAGGGTCGGCCGTTTCAATGCCGTTGAGGCGCTTGTTTTACCGCCTTCCACACATATGTCGGCTGTTTCCGGCACATTCGGAACAGGGGAAAAGCCTGTGGAAGCTGTGGAAAGCCTGATCGATCAGGCGAGCACGCCCATCGAACGGAACTTGGCACGCCGTTTCGCCCGCAGCTCGTCCTGGGGAACATCGTCGAGCTCCTCGAGCGCGTCCGCGACCGCCGCGCCGAGCAGGCGAGCGGCCTCGTCGGGGTTCTCCTGCGCTCCGCCGACCGGCTCCGGAATGATGCCGTCGATGACGCCGAGCTCGAAGCAGTGCGCGGCGTCCGGCTTGAACGCCGCGGCGGCCTTGCGCTTCTCCCCGGCGTCGCGCCACAGGATCGCCGCACAGCCTTCCGGCGAGATCACCGAGTAGATCGCGTTCTCCTGCATCAGGACGCGGTCGGCGAGCGCGATCGCAACCGCCCCGCCCGAGCCGCCCTCCCCGATCACGCAGGCGACCGTCGGCACGCGGAGCCGCGCCATCCTGGCCTGCGAGCGGGCGATCGCGCCACCCTGGCCGTGCTGCTCCGCCGCGATTCCCGGATACGCGCCCGGTGTGTCGACGAGGGTCACGACCGGGAAGCGGTGGCGGTCGGCGAGCTCCATCACGCGCATCGCCTTCCGGTACCCCTCCGGGTAGGCCATGCCGAAGTTCCGCTTGGAGCGCTCCTTGATGTCGCGGCCCTTCTGATGGCCGATCAGCGCGATCGTGCGGCCCTCGAGCTTGCCGATTCCGGCCACGAGCGCGGCGTCGTCGGCGCGTCCCCGGTCGCCGTGCAGCTCGAACCAGTCGTCCAGGATCCGGTCGACGTAGTCGAGCGTGTACGGACGGTCTTCGTGCCGGGCCAGTTCGACCTTGTTCCAGATCTCCTCGTCGGTCGGCTCGGCCTCGATCCGGTCGAGCTGGCGCTTCAGCCGCTCGAGCTCGCCCGAAAGGCGCGCGCCGCGCAGGAGATCGAGTCCGCCCAGCTTGCTCAACCGATCCCGGAGCCTGATCTCTGCATCACGGGGCACCCTACTCCTCTCCGAAGAGGCGGAGCAGCCGTGCAAGCGTGGGTCGCAACTCGGCGCGCGGCACGATCGCGTCGACGTGGCCGAAGCGGAGGTTCGACTCGGCGAGGCCGAAGTCGTCCGGCAGCTTCTCGCGCGTCGTCTGCGCCACGACCCGCGGCCCGGCGAACGACATCAGCGCGCCCGGCTCGGCGAGCAGGACGTCGCCGAGGCTCGCGAAGCTCGCGAGCAGGCCGCCGGTCGTGGGATGCGCCATCACGGAGATCAGCGCACACCCTGCTTCGTGGAGCTCCTCGACGGCGACGACGGTCTTCGGGAGCTGCATCAGCGCCAGGATTCCCTCCTGCATGCGAGCACCGCCCGAGGCCGAGATCGAGATCAGCGGCACGCCGGCGGTTCCGGCGCTCTCGCAGGCCCGCGCGAACTTCTCGCCGGTGACCGAGCCCATCGAGCCACCCATGAACGAGAAGTCCATCACCGCCAGCTCGCACCGGAGATCCTCGATCGTGGCGCTGCCGATGACGAGCGCGTCGCCGAGCCCGGTCGCGACCTCCGCCTCGGCCAGCCGCTCGTTGTAGGCACGGAGGTCGAAGAACTTGAGCGGATCGGCCGAGCGAAGGTCGGCGGCCTCCTCCGAGAAGCTCCCCTTGTCCGCGACCTGCGCAATCCGCTCGTGCGCCTTGACCGGGAAGTGATGGCCGCAGTGCGGGCAGACCCGGAGATTGGCGGCAAGCTCGTCGTCGCGGTAGTGCGAGCCGCACTGGGGACAGGTGTTGGGATGCTTCTTGGCCTCAGGCTCCGGAGCCTGCTTGTTCTCGATCGAGACGTCGATCCTGGTCGTTTCGGCCATTGCGGGAGTTTAGACCTGCGCCCCTTCGAGACGGTTACAGGCCGAAGTCAGAGACCCAGCGCGCTGGCGAGGCGGGCGAGCTTGGGCTCGTTGGCCGCGTCGTGCACCAGTCCGGTGAAGCCGAGACCGGCGATTCGCTTCCGCGCAGCGACGTCGGCGAGGAGCTTCTCGATCTCCGTCAGGCGCAGCCCGTCCGGCTCGGGCATGAACACGGCGAGCTCTCCCGGCTCGACCGAGTCGGCGTCCAGAGCGACGTACACCGCGTCCGCACCCTCGAGTGCCCGCTCGACCGCTCCTTCGCCGGTCTGGATGCCGCTCGCCTCGATGAACTCGACCTCGGGCGGGTCGAGGTTGCGGGCGCCGACCAGCGCCACGTTCTGCGCGAGGACGGCGCCGTCGTCGAGCACCATGCGCAGCGGCATCCCCCAGGCGTTGCCCGACGGGGACGTCTCCGGCGTGTTCAGGTCGCCGTGCGCATCGATCCACACGACCGCGAGGCGCTCCTCGCCGCTCGAGAGGGCCTCGATCGCGCCCACGTGCGAGCAGCAGCAGCCGCCCAGCACGACGGGCCGGTCGGGAAGCTCGGAGGCGAGCAGCAGCGTCTGCTCGGCGAGCGTGTCGGCCTCGATCACGGCCGCCTCGGGGTAGGGCAGCTCGTGGAACGCCGCCTCGGCCATCCCCTCGCCGCCCGTGCCCCAGGCTCGCGGAACGCGAACGAGGCCGGCGGCGAACTCGCGCCCGCACGAGTGGCACTGGTACTCGGGCCCGAGCGCGACCGCGGTCAGGGTTCGGCAGTCAGGGCAGCGGGCGCGGAGGCGCGACACGCTCGAACCTTAGACGTGCGCCGCGCGTTCGAGGAACAGCGTGTCCCGGTAGACGCGCATTCCCGCCCGCTCGTACAGCCTGGTCGCTCCGGTCGGGCTCGACGCGTCGACGCCGAGCGTGCCACGCGTCCAGCCGCGCCGCCGGAACTCCTGGAACGAGTGCAGCAGCAACGCCTGGCCGAGACCCTGCTTGCGCCAGGGGCGCCTGACACCGAGCAGCTCGACGTGTCCCGCAGCCGGATCGGTGGTGTCCTTCCGGCAGACCGCGAATCCCGGCGAGCTCGTCGCCGCCGAGAGCGAGGAACCACAGCGATGGCTCGAAGGTCTCCGCCCGGGTCAGCCAGTGGCTCCACTCCTCGAAGGTCTCGTCGGGTGGGTCCGAGCGTGTCCTGCCAGACCTCGACGAACGCGTCGAACACACGCCGCTCCTCGCCCTCGGCGAGGGTCCGAACCGAGATCCCGTCCGGCCAGACCGGCTCGGCTGCCTCGCCGGCGAGGTCGATCTCCATCCGGTAGGAGTGCCGGACGGGCGCGAAGCCGAGCCGCTCGACCGCGGAGACCACCCGCGCGTCGGTGGCGGACGTCCACACGCGCAGCCTGCCGGCGTCGGCGCGCTCCTCGAGCCACCCGACGAGCTCGGCCGCGATCGCATCCGCGTCCACGTCGGGCGCGAGCTTGAGGTCGCACCACCACAGCGGCGGATCGCCTTGCTCGGATCGACGTCGACGTAGCCGACGAGCCGGCCCGTCCTGCTCGAGGACTCGGATGTCGCGCTCGACCTCGACGGAGGGCGAGGTGAGCCACGTACGCAGCTCGTCCTCGGTCTGATCGGCCTCGCCGAACGCCGCGAGCTGATGGGCGTTCATCAGCTCGAGGATCGCGTCGAAGTCGTCGTCCTCCGGTGGGCGGAGCGTCATCGCGGTGGCGGGCACGAGCTCGTCGAGCGTGTCCGGCAAGTGAGGACAGGTCGGGCAGCTCGCGGTCGGGCTCCGGCTCGGGCTCCTCGCCCGAGCCGGTTGATCCAGACGATCGTCAGCCCGAGCTCACGCGCCGGAGCGACATCGTGGAAGAGGCTGGCCGCGACGTGGACGTGGTGCTCACGGTCGGCGGTCGTCAGCTCGAAGAAACGGTCCCAGTGTCCGTGCGCAGGCTTGTAAGAGCCGACGTCCTCGGCCGTGACGACGAGGTCGATCGGTGCGCCCAGTGACTTTTCGGACTCGACGATCAGCGCGTGATCGGTGTTGGAGAGGATGGCGAGATTCCAGCCGCGCTCGCGAAGCTCGGCGAGTGCCTGCGGCACCTCGCGGAACGGCGGCCATTCCGGCAGCGAGTGGACGAGGGCGCCCGACTCCCCTTCCGGGATCGACAGGCCCGTCTCCGACACGAGCCGCTCGAGCGTCAGCGTCAGCACCTCTGCGTAGCTGCGATAGGTCTCGGCCTGGACCTCGGGCTCGAGGCGGTGGTAGCGGGCGAGCAGGTCCGGGGTGCGCTCGGCGCCGAAGAGGCGCTCGAGGACGCCGGCGATCCCGGCGTTCCAGTCGATCAGCGTCCCGTAGCAGTCGAACGTCGCCCAGCGGGTCACTCGCTCCGCTCCCCGTCGAAGTACTGGAGGTTCGCCGCCTCACGGTTGAGCAGGCGCGCGCGGGCGCCGTCCTTGCGCGAGAACCCGGCGGATGCACCGAGCTTCTCGCTGTCCGGGTAGACGCAGATCTCCGGGTCGGACATCGTCGACAGCATCAACACGCGCGAAGCCTCGGTCCCACTCCCGCGAATGTCGTGAGCGCCATCGGGGCCGGTCGGAAAAGCGACGACGTCGCCGCGCGCGAGCTCACGTTCGCCTGCCGGCGTTCGAAGCGCCACCGTCCCCTCGAGCACGAGCAGCCACTCCTCCTCGCCGAAGTGCCAGTGGTAGGGGCAGATGCGCTGGCCCGGCTCGATCAGGTAGATCGTGCCGCCGAGCTTCTCGGCACCGAGCGTCTTCGCCGAGCGACCGTTCCCGGTTGCGGAACCCAGGCTCTTCCGTCCCGTCGGTCCACTCGTCTCCGTAGATGTTCACCGAGTCCATCAGACCCGATTGAATCATCTCGTGCTCGTGCGCCCTCTGCTTCCCTCGGACTGGCCTGCCGTCGCCGCGATCTTCGCGGAAGGCATCGCGACGGGCGACGCCACCTTCGAGACGACGGTGCCGACGTGGGAGGACTGGGATGCCCGGCACCTGCCGGAGCACCGATTCGTCGCCGAGATCGACGGCGAGGTCGCCGGGTGGATCGCAGTCGTTCCCGTACTCGAGCCGCGGCGGTCTACCGGGGCGTCGGCGAGGAGAGCGTCTACGTCGCCGAGCGCGCGCGCGGGCCGGGGCGTCGGCCGGGCGCTGCTCTCGACGCTGATCGCAGAGCGCCCGCGAAGGGGGCCTCTGGACGCTGCAGGCGGGAGTCTTCCCGGAGAACGAGGCGAGCCTCGCGCTGCATCGCGCGCACGGCTTCCGCGAGGTCGGCACGCGTGAGCGAATCGGGGAGCTGGGCGGCGTCTGGCGCGACGTCGTCCTGCTCGAGCTACGGCTCTAGGTCTTCACGTAGCGGCGACACGGGACGGTCACGGAGGACCCGTCCTCGACCGCGGCGGCGTAGTCGAACGCGCCCGTCGTCGCTCCACCCTGCCCGCTCGTAGAACGATCGCGCGCGGGCGTTGCCGTCGACCACGGCCAGCCACGCAATCGCATGCCCGTTCTCGCGCACCTGCCGCTCGGCCTCGGCGAGGAGGACGTCGGCGACGCCCTTGCCGCGGTGACGGGAGGAGACGTAGACCTGCTCGACCTCGTCGTCGTCGACCATCACGAAGCCCGCCACCTCCGCGTCGACGACCGCGACTGTCGTGTCGTCGACGCGTTGTGCGGCGCGCGTGCTGAACGACTCGTCCGTCCGCACCGCGACCAGTGCGTCCGGGACCAGCCCGAGATGGCCGTCGCGCCAGCCGTCACGCCAGATCGCAGCAACGGCAGCGGCATCGTCCGGCGTACGCCGGACGGACGATCGGCCGGGTCATTCGCGTCGTGCTTGCGGAACACGACGCAGGCGTTGTGGCCGCCGAAGCCGAACGAGTTCGAGACGCCGACGGTGATGTCCGCCTTTCGCGCCTCGTTCGGGATGTAGTCGAGGTCGCAGCTCGGATCCTCGACCTCGTAGTTGATCGTCGGCGGCAGGATGCCCCGCTGCGTGGCCAGAACCGTGAAGATCGCCTCGACCGCACCGGCGGCGCCGAGACAGTGACCGGTGGCGCCCTTCGTCGAGGAGATCGGCGTCTTGCGGGCGTTCTCCTCGCCGAGCGCGAGCTTGATCACGCGCGTCTCGGACGTGTCGCCGAGCGGCGTCGAGGTGCCGTGCGCGTTGATGTAGCCGATCTCGGAGGGGTCGATGCCCGCGTCGCCGAAGGCCATCTTCATCGCCCGGGCCGGGTTCGTGCCGGCCGGGTCGGGCTCGGTGACGTGGTTCGCGTCCGACGAGACGCCGTAGCCGATCAGCTCCGCGTAGATCTTCGCTCCGCGCGCCTTGGCGTGCTCGAGCTCCTCGAGCACGACGGCGCCGCCGGCCTCGCCCATCACGAAGCCGTCGCGCTCGGCATCGAACGGACGCGAGCCGCGCTTGGGATCGTCGTTGCGGCGGGAGAGCGCGCGCATCGCGCCGAAGCCGGCGATGCCGACGCGCGTGATCCCGGCCTCGGTGCCGCCGCAGATCATCGCGTCGGCCCGGCCGAGCCGGATCGCGTCCGCGCCTTCTCCGATCGCCATGTTCGAGGCCGCGCACGCCGTGCACTGGGAGGAGAGCGGGCCGCGAGTGCCGAGCTCCATCGAGACCCAGCCGGCGCCCATGTTCGGGATGATCGCGGTGATCGAGAACGGGTTGACGCGGTCGGGACCGCGGTCCATCAGCGTCTGGTAGCAGTCCTGGAAGGCGCCGAGACCGCCGATGCCGGTCGCGATCGACGCGCCGATGCGATCGGCCTCCTTGGCGATGTCGAGCCCAGAGTCGGACTCCGCCTGGCGCGAGGCGGCGACGATCATCTGCGCGAAGCGGTCCATGCGACGGGCCTGCTTGCGCTCCATCCACTCCGTGGGCTCGAAGTCCTTCAGCTCGCACGCGAAGTGGACGGGAAACTCGCTCGCGTCGAACCGCTGGATGTCGGCAGCGCCGGACTCGCCCGCGATCAGGCTCTCCCAGCTGGACTCGACGTCGTTGCCGAGCGGCGACACCATGCCGAGCCCGGTCACGACCACGCGTCTTCTGCCGTTCGTCATCCACCTACATCCCCAGTCCACCGTCGACGAGCAGCACCTCGCCCGTAATGAACGAGGCCGCTTCCGAGCACAGGAAGCGTACCGCTCCGGCCACGTCCTCCGGCTCGCCGAGCCGGCCGAGCGGCGTGTTCTGCAGCATCGCCGCGGTCGCGTCCTCCGGCAGCACGTCGGTGAGCTGCGTCTTCACGTAGCCGGGCGCGACCACGTTCGCACGCACGTTGCGGGAGCCGAGCTCGCGGGCGAGCGACTTCGTGAAGCCGATGATCCCCGCCTTCGAGGCCGCGTAGTTCGTCTGGCCCCAGTTCCCGTGCACGCCGACGACGGAGGAGATGTTCACGATCGAGCCCGCGCGCTTCTTCATCATCGGTCTCGTGACCGCGCGGCAGGTGTAGAAAACGGACGAGAGGTTCGTGTCGATCACGGTTCGCCAGTCCTCGTCGGACATCCGCGCCAGGAGGCCGTCGCGGGTGAGCCCCGCGTTGTTGACGAGAATGTCGAGATCGCCGGCCTCCTCGACGAGCCGCCGCGCGTCGTCGGGACTCGAGACGTCCGCCTGGATCGCGCGGCCGCCGATCTCGGCCGCGAGCGCTTCGGCTTCCTGCTGCCCCGACCGGTAGCCGACGACGACGCTCGCGCCCGCAGCCGCGAGCTCGGTCGCGATCGCACGGCCGATTCCGCGAGATGCTCCTGTGACCAGCGCTGTCTTCCCGTCCAGGGACGCGAAGTCAGGCAAGCGTTTCCTCCAGCTCGCGCAACTCCTGCATGTTGCTGACGGAGACGGTGCGCACGCTCCTGTCGATCCTCTTCAGTAAACCGCTGAGCACATTGCCGGGGCCGACCTCCACGAACACCGTCACGCCCTTGCCGATGAGCTCGCGCGCAGCCTGTGTGAACTTGACCGGCGCCGTCAGCTGCTCGACGAGCAGCTCGCGATACCGGCCCGCGTCCTCGAGCTTCGCCGTCACCGTCGACATGAACGCCGTGCGCGGATCGGCGAAGTGGATCTTCTCGACCGCGGGACGGAGCTTGTCGGCAGCTTTCTCGACGAGCGGCGAATGGAAGGCTCCCGACACGCGCAGGCGAACGGCGCGGCGAGCCCCGGCCTCCTCCGCCTCGACGCAGCACTCACCGACCGCGTCGTCCTCACCGGAGATCACGATCTGGCCCGGGCAGTTGTAGTTCGCCGGCCAGACGTTCGCGATCTTGCGGCAGAGGCCCTCGACGACCTCGTCGGCGAGCCCGAGGATGGCGGCCATCGAGCCCGGGCGCGCGTGCGCCGCTTCCGCCATCGCGATCCCGCGCTCCCGCACGAGCCCGATCGCGTCGGCCGCACTGAGCGACTCGGCCGCACCGAGCGCCGCGAACTCGCCGACGGAATGGCCGACCACGTAGTCGGGCACGATCCCGTGCGCGCGGATCGCCGCGTTGATCGCGAGGCTCGTCGTGACGAGCGCCGGCTGCTGCAGCTTCGTGTCGAGCAGGTCCTCGACCGGGCCGTGGAAGCAGACCTGCTTGAGGTCCAGCCCGGAGGCCGCGCTGCCGGCCTCGTAGACGGCCATCGCCTCAGGCACGGCCTCGGCGACGTCCCGTCCCATGCCGGCCTCGTACGAGCCCTGGCCCGGGAACATGAAGGCGATCTTGGTCACGCGACTTTCCTCTCTATGATCCAGTTGAGACTTGGACGTCCACTCGATCAGCGCGGAGCCCCAGGTGAGGCCCGCTCCCATTCCGGTCATCAGCACCAATTCTCCCTCGTGCAGCCGGCCGTCTGCAGCAGCATCGGCGAGGGCGAGCGGAATCGAGCCCGACGACGTGTTGCCGTAGCGGTCGACGTTGACCACGATCTTCTCCGCCGGGATCCCGAGCTTGCCGGCGGCGTGGTCGATGATGCGCTTGTTCGCCTGGTGCGGAACGTAGACATCGACGTCGTCGACCGTCAGCCCGCACTCGTCCAGCACCTTCGAGGCGGAGCTGACCATCACGCGTGTCGCAAACTTGAAGACCTCACGACCGTTCATCTTCACAAGCTTGTCGGCGTTCTCAAAGTGCCGTGAGCCGCTCCCCGGCAGCCAGAGACTGTCGCCGCCGCCGCCGTCCGCACCGAGCTCGAAGCCGAGGAAACCGCCCGTCTCGACCGGCTCGAGGACGACAGCGCCGGCGCCGTCGCCGAACAGGACGAGCGTCGAGCGGTCGGTCCAGTCGAGGATCTTCGAGAGCACGTCGCCGCCGACCACGAGCGCACGCTTCGAGAGGCCGGAGGAGATCATGCTGTAGGCCTGGGCGAGGGCGTACATGAAGCCCGTGCAGCCGGCGAGTAGGTCGTAGGCCGCCGCGTCCGGCATCCCGAGCGAGTCGGCGAGCAGCGCAGAGCTCGTCGGGAACATCATGTCCGGCGTCACCGTCGCCACGATGATCAGGTCGATCGAGGAGGCGTCGGCGCCCGCCGTCGGCCAGGGCGGCGATCGCGGCCGGCGCCGCGATGTCGGTGAGCGCCTGCTCCTCGGTCGCGAACCGCCGCTCGCGGATCCCGGTGCGCTCGACGATCCACTCGTCCGTCGTGTCGACGAACTGCTCGAGATCCTTGTTCGTGAAGACGCGGTCCGGGACGTTGACGCCGAGGCCGGTGATTCCGATCCGCCTGCCGTTGGCCGAGCCGATCACGACGACCGGTCCACTGCGAAGGTGAGGGTGCCGCGCACGGCGAGCTCTCCGTTCACGGTCGCGCGCGCCTTGCCCCGGCCGATCGGGCCCCGCACCGTCTCGAGGTCGCACTCGAGCGTCAGCTGGTCGCCCGGCCGCACGACGCGCTTGAAGCGAACGTCGTCGATGCCGGCGAAGAGGGCGATCTTGCCCCGGTTCTCCTCCTCGCTGAGCACCGCCACCGCGCCCGCCTGGGCGAGCGCCTCGACCATCTTCACGCCGGGCATGATCGGGTTTCCGGGGAAGTGCCCCGCGCAGTCCTCCTCCGTGACGAGCTTGAGGGCGACCACGCGTGCGCCGGGGCTGAGCTCCGTCACCTCGTCGAGCAGCAGGAACGGATCGCGGTGCGGGAGGATTGCCTCGATCGCGGCCTTGTCCATGGGCAGTCTCACGCCGAAAGCCGTTCGCGCAGCCCGTTTCGGCCGCGGTGGGCGTAGCACTTCGCGGTTCCGACCGGCATTCCCTCGGCGCCCGCGATCTCCTCGAAGCTGAACTCGAACGCGTCCTTGAGCACGACGACCTTCGCCTGCGCGGGCGAGATCTCGGCCAGGCAGGCGCCGAGCTCGGCACGAAGCTCGGACGCCTCGGCCGCCCGTGCCGGGTCGCCGTCGCGTGCCTCGCGGCGGTCCTCGTCGAGCGGCTCGCACCGGCGCGCAACCTGGCGCTGGGCGACGTCCCGGCACGCGTTGACCGTCAACCGGTGCAGCCAGGTCGAGAACGACGACTCGCCCCGAAACTGCCGCAGCTTGACGCAGAGCTTGGCGAGCGCCTCCTGCGACGCATCGCGCGCGTCCTCCGGGTCGCGGAGGACGTGATGGGCCAGCCGCTCCACCCTCGGGCGCATGCCGCTCGCAGAGCGCGTCGAGCGCCCGCGCATCGCCGTCCTTCGCTCTCTTCACCAGAATCGGATCGCTCAATTTCTCGTAGACCAGCGGGCGGTCGGGCCGAAGGTCCTGATTGATTGGACGGGATCTGCGCGCAGGCGGTTGCACCCGCGCGAGTGTAGAGCTAGCGCCCGCCGGGAGGCAGGCTTGCTCTTGTTGCCCGCCGCGTCCCAGGCAACCGCCCTGACGAGGCCCAGCTTCGGCGCCTTCAGGACGCGCGCCTCGCCGACGGCGAGGGCGTTGTACACCAGGCGCCGCGTGCCGAAGCGCAGCGTCACGGTCGCCGGCTCGCTGAGCCAGAGCTTCAGCGGGCTGCGCTGGAGGATCCTGACCTTGGGCTCGCGCGTGTCGGCGCTGAACGGCACCGCGACCGTCGTGGTCGCGAACGCGTCGATTGCCTCGACGACCGCCTCGTACTCGCCGTCGAGCAAGCGACCGACCCGCTTGGCGCCGTCCCACTCGAGCTTCCGTGCCCCAGGCTCGAGTGGGCCCTTGAAGGGCGTCGCGACCCACTTGCCCTGCTTGAGGATCCGCAGCCGGATCTGGGCCGGAGCCGCGAGGTTGAAGCTGAACCCGATCCGATCTGCCCGGCCGTCGGCGTTGGGTGAGAACGCGAGCCGGGCAGCGGTGACCTTGCCAAGCGTCCGGCTGACCACGATCTGCGGTCGAAGCGGTTGCCTGACGCGCGCCGGTCGCGGTCGCCAGAATCTCGATCTGGAACACGCCGTCCGGCAGATGGGCCGGGTCGAAGCGAATCGCGTGCTCGCCGGCACGCTTCCACGCCTTGTTGGCGATCTTCGCCACCTCTGCGCCGGAGACGTCTCGCAGCGTCACGGTGACGTTTCCCGGCTCGGAGAGGGTGTAGGTGATCGTCGTCTGATCGGCAACCGTGTCGTCGTTCGGCGTCACCGTCTCGGGATCTGCGGCGAGGCCGCTGACGGTGAAGGCGCCCACGCCACCACCCCCGCCGATCGTCCCGATCGCGGGCGTCACGTTGTCCTCGGAACGGATCGCGTACGAATAGCTCCCGGGCGGCGCCAGCGACGCATCCCAGGTCCAGTCGACATTCGCGCCGAGTCCGGACGTCGACGCGTAGGCGATTCCCGACCGAGTCGTAGACCTCGACGGTCCACGGCAGCGCTGACGAGAGCCGCGCTCTGAACCGGACGGCGCCGGGCACCGCTCCCGTGACGACGGGCGCATAGAGCTTCGGCAGGCCGGTGGACGCAACTTCCCCGGCGATCGTGGTCAGCAGGTTGTAGAGCGCGGTCCCCGGGCAGTCCGTGAAGCCGGTGTCCCGGTGACCGGAGACCGTGCGGAGGAAGACCGGCAGGCCGGCCGGGAACCGCGCGTTGCCGCCGGAGATGAACGACAGCGTGCTCGCAGGATCGACGTGCGCGAGATCGAGGCGCCACGCCAGCAGCTTCGCGAGGGAGTCCCGCGCCTTCGCCGAGACGGAAAGCGAGCTGTACTCGCCCATCACCGCAACGCCGACCGAGCCGGTGTTGAAGCCCTCGGCGTGCGCGCCGACGACATTGCGGTCGATGCCGCCGAACCGGCCCTCGAAGACCGTCCCGAAGCGGTCGATCAGAAAGTTGTAGCCGATGTCGTTCCAGCCGTTGCCCTTCACGTGGTAGAGCTCGATCGCCCGCACGATCGAGGGTGACTGGGCTGCGGTGTACCCGTTGGCGCCGGCCGTGTGGTGGACGACCGCGAGCCTGATCGCGGATGCGAACGCCGGCGTGCTGCGTCTGATCTTCTCGTCCGCGTTCCAGCCGCTCCGAGGGATGATCGCCGGCGAGCCGGCCTTCTGGAGCGTCCGGGCGGGCACACCCGCCGGCGGGCTCCAGACGAAGAAGGCGCGCAGCCGGGTGACCTTGCCGCGCGGGCGGTACTCGATCCGGTCGGACGGTCCGACCCACCAGGGGTTCCCGAGCCGCCAGGAGGCGAGGCGGGCGCGCTCGTCCGTGCCCACGTCGGGCTGGTCCTCGGCCTCGGGCGCCGCGTCCATCCAGCCGCTCCAGCGGCCGGAGAGCGAACGGGTCCTGAACGTGACGGTTCCGGGACCGCGCCAGTGGAGCCCGACGAGGTTGAAGTGCGTAGACGGCTGCCCGGCTGCCAGGGAGCGCTGCGCACCGAGCGGGACGTCACGAGAGACGATCGTCGCGTCCGACGCGGCGGCCGGCGCGGGCAGCGCGAGGGCAAGACCTATGAGAAGGAGGAGTCGTCTGGGCACAGCGTCAAGGGAAAGGGTGGCGGCTTCCCCCTTCGCCGACAAGAGCTACGACCCTCGTTTGACCGAATCGTTACAACTCTCTGAGGCTGTCACTCGTTCGGCTTGACGCGCTCCTGCGACTCGGGGTGGAACAGATGCGCCTCGCCCGCCTGGGGTCGGAGGTGCACGCGCTCTCCCTGGCCGGGGACGCGGCGAGCGTCGCTGCGCGCCACGAGCTTCGTCTCGAAGCCTCCGACCTCGGCGGTACAGAAGACATACGCGTCGGCACCGATCTCCTCGACGACCTGGACTGTTGCCGGAACTCCCTCGGCCGCGAGCTCGAGCGACTCCGGCCGCAGCCCGACCACGACGCTCGGCCAACCACCGCCGGCCGCCTCGGCCGGAAGCTCGATCGGCACGCCGCCGAAGGAGACGGAGCCGTTCGAGCCGACCGGGATCACGCAGAGGTTCATCGCGGGCGAGCCGATGAAGCCGGCGACGAAGGTGTTCACCGGCCGGGCGTAGAGCTCCCGCGGAGCGGCGCACTGCTGCAGCTTCCCGCCGCCCAGAACGGCGACGCGGTGCCCGAGCGTCATCGCCTCCGACTGGTCGTGCGTCACGTAGACCGTCGTCGCGCCAAGACGTGCCTGCAGCGCGGCGATGTCGGCGCGCATCTGCACGCGGAGCTTCGCGTCGAGGTTCGAGAGCGGCTCGTCCATCAGAAACACGCTCGGCTCGCGGACGATCGCGCGGCCCATCGCCACCCGCTGCCGCTGACCGCCCGAGAGCTGGCCGGGCTTTCGCTCCAGAAACTCCGTCAGCCCGAGCAACTCGGCGACATCGCGAACGCGACGCTCGCGCTCCGACTTCTTGACGTGAGCGATCTTGAGCGGGAAGGCCATGTTCGCCGCCACGGTCAGATACGGGTAGAGCGCGTAGTTCTGGAAGACCATCGCCACGTCCCGCTTCTTCGGCGGCTGTCGGTGACGTCGCGGCCCCCGATCAGAACGGAGCCGTAGTCGACCTCCTCCAGGCCGGCGAGCATGCGGAGGGCGGTCGTCTTGCCGGAGCCCGAGGGACCGACGAGGACGACGAACTCGCCGTCCGCGATCTGCCAGGTCGAGCGCGTCCACCGCCGGCACGACGGTGCCCGGGTAGATCCGCGTTGCCTGCTCGAAGCGGACATCAGCCATCTGCGGCCGTCCTCATGGTCGGTGTGTTGTCGGTCCCGGCGAGCTCGCGGCGAAGCCGCTCCTGCGCCTCGGGTGTCGCGGCGAGCTCGTCGAGCCCGAGGAGTGCTGCACCGACCACCGGCGCGGAGGCGGCGGGGCGAACGGTGATGTGCGGGCCGACCTCGGCGAGACCGGCTGCGATCTTGCCGGACAGCGGTCCGTCGGCCGCCTGCAGCAGGCCGCCGCCGAGGACGACCTCCACCGGCTCCTGCGTCAGTTCGAGCCGGGTGAGCGCCGCGCGGGCGAGGGCGACCACCTCGCCGGCGAGGCGAGTGACGATCTCTGCGGCGACGGCGTCGTCGGCAGCCTCGGCGAAGACGAGCCGCGGCAGCTCGATCACGCGGCGCCGCGTGATCTTCTGGTTGTGGATCGCCTCGGCCAGCTCGAGCGGGCTCGAGAGGCCGAAGTGAGCCGGCACGGAGTGCTCGAGGCTCGTCCTCGGGCCGCGTCCGTCCTCGCTCCGGGCCGCCGCCGAGACCGCGGCCATCCCGACGTCGTAGCCGCCGCCCCAGTCACCGGTGATCTCGCCGAGCGCGGGGAAGCGGACCTGACGGCCGTCGGGCGCGACGCCGACGCAATTGATCCCGGCGCCGCAGACGACGGCGACGCCCCAGCCGCGCTCGGTGCCCGCTCGGAGAACGGCGAAGGTGTCGTTGCCGACGGAGACACGGTTCGCCCACCCGCGCTCGCTGACGGTCGCGTGCAGGGCATCCTCCTCGGCCGGGAAGTCGACGCCGGCCATGCGCAGGACGGCGACCTCGGCGACAGGCCCGTTCGCCCGCTCCAGGCCCGCCTGCTCGACCGCCTCGTTGAAGAGCCGGTGGAGCACGTCGAGGCAGCCGGCAAGGCCAAGGTGGTGGGGCGAGCTGAGCGGACCGCGCACGACCGCGAGCACGTTGCCGTCGACGCCGACGAGCGCGAGGTCGGTCTTGGAGTTGCCGCCGTCGACGGCGAGGACGATCGGCCGCGTCACGCCAGTGCCTCCGTGCCGGACCGCGGCAGCCGCTTGGCCTCTGCCGCGAGCAGGCTCTCGACCAGCTCCTCGTTCAGCGGATGCTGTCCGATCAACGGATGCGCGAGCAGCGCCTTGCGAGCGATCGAGGTGTCACCGGTGACAGCGGCCTGCGCACGCGAGCCGTTCGTAGGCGGCGACGTGCTGGGTCAGGCCGAGCAACTCCGGTGCGAGAGGCTCCTGCGGGAGCGGGACGAGCCGCCCGTTCACGACCCGTGCTGGAACCTCGACCACGTCGTCGTCGGCAAGGCCGGCGAGCGTGCCGTCGTTGCGCAGATCCACCTCGTGCACGACTCCGTCGCCTGTGACGAGCGACGTCACGAGGCCCGTGGCGGCCTCGCTGTAGAAGGCGCCGCCGCGTTGCTCGAGCAGCGCAGGCTTCTCGTTCAGAGTCGGGTCGCGATAGAGCTCGAGCAGGCCGCGCTCGATCTCGGCGACGACCTCGGCGCGAGGCGTGCCTTCCAGCTGCCCGGCCAGGATCGAGTCATGGCGGTAGAAGTACTGGAGATACGGCGAGGGGACGACCCCGAGCTCCTCGAGCAGCTCGCGTGGCAACGCAGCCTGTTCGGCAACCGCGTCGCCGTGCGAAGCCAGCAGCTGCGGGAGAACGTCGCGACCATCGAGGCTGACAGACCGGATCCAGGTCAGATGATTCAGACCGACCTGGTCGACGACGAGCTGCCCGGGCTGCACGCCGAGGTGGCGCGCAAACGAGCGCTGGAAGCCGATCGCGACGTTGCAGAGACCGACGGCGCGGTGCCCGGCATCGAGCAGCGAGCGCGTGACGATCCCGACCGGATTCGTGAAGTCGACGATCCAGGCATCCGGCGACGAGAGCTCCCGTACCCGGTCCGCGATCGCCAGCACCACCGGCACGGTCCGGAGTGCCTTCGCGAACCCGCCGGCGCCGGTCGTCTCCTGGCCGATGCAGCCGCACGCGAGCGGGACGGTCTCGTCCGAGAGGCGCGCCTGCTGGCCGCCGACGCGAATCTGGATCAGGACGAAGTCGGCGCCGTCGAGCGCGCGATCCAGATCGCCGGTCACCTGCAGCTCGCCGGCATAGCCCTGCCGTTCCAGCATCCGCGCGGCAAGCCCGCCGACCACGTCGCGCCGCTCCTCGTCGATGTCGTGCAGGACGAGCTCGCGCACGTCGATCTTGTCGCGCTCCCGCGAGAGTCCCGAGACGAGCTCCGGCGTGTAGGTCGAGCCGCCGCCGATGACCGCGATCTTCATCCCTTGACCCCGGTCAGGGTGACGCCTTCGACGAACGCCCGCTGCGCGAGGAAGAAGAGGACCAGCACGGGCAGCATCACGAGGATCGTCGCCGCCATCACGAGGTTCCACTGCACCTGATGCAGCGAGCGGAACTGAGAGAGCCCGATCGAGATGACCCAGTTGTCCTGGTTCTCGCCCACGTAGAGCAGCGGCAGGAAGAAGTCGTTGAAGCAGTAGAGGACCGAGAAGAGCGCGACCGCCGCGATTGCCGGCTTCGCGAGCCGGACGACGACCGTGGTCAGGATCCGGAACTCGCCGCACCCGTCGACACGTGCCGCGTCGAGGTACTCCTCGGGAATCGTGAGGAAGAACTGGCGCAGGAGGAAGATCGCGAACGCGTCGCCGAACCAGACCGGAATGATCAGCGGCCAGAGCGTGCCGACGAGGCCGACCTTCGCCCACATCACGTAGAGCGGCACGACGGCCACCTGTGGCGGCAGCATCAGCGCCACGAGGACGACCATGAAGACCGCGTCGCGACCCTTCCAGCGCAGCCGTGAGAGCGCATACGCCACCGGGATGCTGGAGACGACGACGCCGAGGGTCGCCAGCCCTGCGTAGATGGTCGTGTTGAGCGTCCAGCTTCAGCAGCGGCGACTTGTGAAAGACCTCGACGAAGTTCCCCCACTCGAAGGTCTTCGGCCAGAGCTCCGGCGAGAGCGCCTGCTTCGACGTCATCAGCGCCGTCAGCGTCATGAAGACGACGGGCGCCAGAAACGCGAGCGCCAGCGCGATCAGGACGCTGTGCTCGGCGACCGAGATCAGGAACCGCTGCCGGCGCACGCTGGGCCGGCAGCCTTCCGGCGCTCGAACGGTGCGGTGACAGCCGCGTCGCTCACCGAACCGCTCCTGAGTAGTGCACCCAGCGCCGCGAGTTGCGGACGATGATCAACGTCACCGCGAACGCGACGCGCGAGCAGCAGCATGGCCAGCGCCGAGGCGTAGCCCATGTTGAAGAAGCGGAAGCCGTGGTAGTAGAGGAGGATCGGGTAGAAGAGCGTCGAGCCCTCCGGGTAGCCCTGCTCGAGCGTGCTCACCGTCCCGGCCTGCGACGCCTGGCCGGCGGCGATCGACGCGGCGACGTACGCCTGCGTGAAGTACTGGAGCGCCTGAATCACGCCGAGGACGACGGCGAACAGGATCACAGGGCTCATCGTCGGCAGCGTGACGTAACGCAAGTCGCCGGAACGCGCCGGCGCCGTCGAGCTCCGCCGACTCGTGCAGGTGCCTCGGCACGTCGAGGATCGCCGCCAGGAAGATCACGAAGATCGTGCCGACACCCCACATCCCGAGCAGCGTCAGCGAGGGCTTCGACCAGCCCGGGTCGTTGAACCAGAGCGGCCCTTCGATGCCGAGCTTGTCGAGCACGGTGTTGACCGGGCCGGTCGCGGGGTTCAGCAGGTAGACGAACCCGAGCGCAGCGGCCACCGGGGGTGCCAGCGCAGGCAGGTAGAAGATCGTCCGGAAGACGCCGCCGCCGCGCTTCGCACGAGTCACCATCACGGCGATCCCGAAGGCGAACAGCACCTGCAGCGGCACGGCGATCACGATCAGCCAGAGCGTGTTGCGCACGGCCGTCCCGACCTCAGGATCCTCCGTGGAAGAGGTAGCGGTAGTTCGCGAGCCCGACCCAGCGCGGTGGGCTGAGCAGGTCGTACGAGTGGAGCGAGAGGTAGGCGCTGTAGACGAGCGGATAGGCGATGAAGACGCAGAAGCCGACGAGCCAGGGGCTCATGAAGGCGAGGACGAGGCCGCGCCTCCTCCACGCCGCCTTCCTCCTGGCTCGCCGGCGATCGACCGCCGGCAGAGCCGGGGCGGTGTCCGCCCCGGCTACCGGCGCTTGGATCACGGAACGCCGCCGCCCGACTGCTTCAGCTTGGCGTCGATCTGCTTGTCGACCTCCTGCAAGCCCTTCTGGAGGTCGCTCACCTTGCCAGCCTGCCACTTCGCGAGGAAGTTGGCGAACGTGTCGAGGTAGGCCGAGCCCGCGGTCGTGATCGGCACCGTCTGCGACTTCGGGTTCGCGAAGATCTTCGTGAACGTCGCGAAGTTCGCGTCCGGCTTCAGCTCCTTCGACGTCGACGACGAGCGGGTCGAGGGGACGTTGCGGATCCCGTTCGAGAACGTCGCGAGCGCGTGGTCGTTCGTCGTCATGTACTTGACGAACTTCCAGGCCTCTTCGCGGTTCTTGCCGTTCTTCGGGATGCCGATGATCGTGCCGTTGATGTAGCCCGAGCCGTAGCGGCTCGAGACCGAGGCGTCGACCGGCATCGGCGCGGTGCCGTACTTGAGCGTCCGGGTGCTCGGCCGCGACGAACGCCACGCGCCACTCACCGTCCATCATCATCGCGAGCTTGCCGGTCTCGAACGCGTGCGAGGCGGAGAACTCGTCGCCCGCGCCGGCGTTCCACTTGACCAGGTTCTTGTGCCCGTAGTAGTCGACCAGGCTCTTCTGCCAGCGCAGCAGCTTCTGCCATGCCGGATCCTTGCCGAGACTCGACTTGCCGTTGCTGTCGAACCACTTGCCGTTCACGAGCGGCTGGTAGGCGCCCGACGTGTTCTGGTAGAAGCCGAAGAACGGGTTGTAGCCGACGACCTTCAACGACCCGTCGGCGTTCTTCGTCGTCAGCTTCTTGGCGTATGTCGTCAGCTCGGCGAGCGTCTTCGGCGGCGCCCTTGAGCCCGGCCGCCGCGAACATCGCCTTGTTGTAGTAGAAGCCGTAGACGTCGGCGAGCAGCGGCAGCGCGCACCGCTTGCCCTGGTACTGCGTGTAGTAGCGAGTCGCCGCCGGGAACTGGTTCATGTCGACCTTGTCGCGCTTGAGGTACGGCCCGAGGTCGATCCAGCCACCCGAGGGGCAGTAGATGCCGACGTTCGCGGACGTGAACGAGCTGACGACGTCAGGAGCGTTCCCGCCGCGCAGGGCGGCGATGATCTTGTCGTCGTTGATTCCGCCGACGACCTTGACGGTGACGGCCGCGTTCTTCTTGTCGTACTCGGCAGCGACCTTCTTGAACTCGCTCAGCTCGCGGGCGCTCCAGCCGACCCACACCGTCAGCGTGGTGGCGGCCGTGCCGCCCTTCGCCGCGGGTGAGGTCGACGCCGCATCCTCCGACACGGCCGCAGCGGCGACCGCAACGAGCGCAAGTGCCGCGAGCAGGACGACTATCGTCGCCATGCGTTTCATCTGAGCCCTCCTCTGGAGTGTCCGGACGTCATCGCGTCCCTGTCCCTCCCAGCCCAGGCCGGTGAGCCTGCGGGCAGGTTAGTTAACTTTCCGAACGCGACTCTGAACTTCTTGCGCCAGGAAGTCAAGTTTGCTGGGATTGTCCGGCAAAACGAGTAAGGTTGTTGACCAGATGACGCCGCGCCGCTGCCATTCCGCCGCTGCTGAAGGACCTGAACGAGCGCACCGTGCTCGAGACGATCCGGGCCGGAGCTCCCATCTCGCGCGCCGAGATCTCACGCCGGGCCGGCATCTCCAAGCCGACGGTCTCGCTCGCGCTGCAATCGCTCCTCGAGGCGGGGCTCGTGCAGGAGACCGAGCCGGACCCGGGGCGGCCAACCTACGGCGCCGTCTTCTTCGACCTCGTTCCGGAAGCTGCGCTCGTCCTCGGCCTCGATCTCGGCGCTCGCTTCCTCCGCGGCGCGATCTGCGACCTCCGCGGCGAGGTGCGGGCGCGCCAGGACGTCGAGCTCGACGGCAGCCGATGCCGACGCGGCGATCGAGGCGATCGGCATCCTCCGAGACTCGCTCGCCGAGTCCTGCGGGCTCTCCGCCGAGCTGATCGACGGTGCGGTCGTCGGCGTCCCGGGCGTCGTCGACGCGGACACCGGCCAGCTCCGGCTCGCGACGAACGTCCCCGGCCTCGAGGGGCGGCACTGGGGCGACGACATTCGCGGCCGGCTCGAGCTCCCCGTCGCCGTCGAGAACGACATCAACCTGGCCGCGGTCGGCGAACGCTGGCAGGGAGTCGCGCGTGGCGTGGAGGACTTCGTCTTCCTCTCGGTCGGCACCGGGCTCGGCGCCGGCCTCATCCTTCGGGGCGAGCTCCATCGCGGCCGCCACGGCGCCGCGGGAGAGGTCGACCTGGTCGCCGCCGGCCGCACGGACGAGATCGACCCGTGCGCCGCAGCGGTCTCCGAGCTCGCGGCGCGGCTCGTGGCCGAGAACGGCGCCGCGACGACCCTCCAACCGCCGTTCGACGTCCGCAGCATCTTCGCGGCCGCACGCGCCGGCGACGCGATCGCGCAGAAGGTCGTCGACGAGGAGGCGCGGCGGATCGCGCTTCACCTGGCACCGGTCGCCGCGGTCACCGACATCGCGCTCGTCGTCCTCGGCGGCGGCATCGGGGCCAACGCAGACCTCCTCCTCGAGCCCGACCCGAGATTTCCTCTCCCGCTGGCTGCCGTACCCGCCTCGCATCGAGGTCTCGAGCCTCGGTGACGCCGCCGTTCTCACCGGCGCACTCGCCGTCGGGCTGCGCGCCGCGCTCGACAACTCCTTCCAGAACCGCGTCCGCGCGTAGACTTTCAGGGCCTTGGACGCTCCCCTCTCGCGGGGTCTGATCGCTCTCGCGGCGCTGGCCGCGGCCGCTGCGTTCTCGGGCTCGGCCTCGGCCGCCGACACCGCCTCAGGTCCTCGTTGCCGAGTTCGAGAACGACGTCAACCCCGTGACGCAGGAGTATCTCCTCGACGCGATCCACCGGGGCGAGGAGGAAGGCTTTGCGGCCGTCGTGATCGAGATGGACACGCCGGGCGGGCTCGGCTCCTCGATGCGCGACATCGTCAAGGGGATCCTGGCGGCGAAGATTCCGGTCATCGTCTACGTCGCACCGTCCCGGCGCCAGTGCCGACTCCGCCGGCGCCGTGATCGGCATGTCCGCCGACGTGCTCGCGATGGCGCCGCAGACGAACATCGGCTCCTCGACCCCGGTTTCGATCGGCGGCGAGGACATCTCGGACGACCTGCGGCGCAAGATCGTCAACGACGCGGCCGCCTACATCGGCGAGCTCGCGCGCGAGCACGGCCGCAACGTCGACGTCGCGCCGGCAGATGGTCACGGTGGCGACGAATCTCGGCGCCCGCGAAGCGCTGGAGAAGAACGTCATCGACGTGATCGCGACGGACTACCCGGACCTCTTCCGCCAGATCGACGGCATGACGACCGCAGCCGAAGGGGCTGACGATCTCGACGCCGCCCGAGACGACCGATCGAGCGGATCGAGATGTCGGCGTGGAAGCGGCTCCTCGATCTGCTGATCGACCCGAACATCATCGCGCTGATGCTCTCGATCGGCCTGATCGGGATCGTCGTCGAGCTCTGGAACCCCGGTCTCATCTTCCCCGGCACCGTCGGCGCGATCTCGCTGATCGTCGGCCTCTACGGCCTCCAGGTGCTGCCGGTCTCGATCGCCGGCCTGCTGCTGATGCTGCTCGCTGCCGCGTTCTTCGTAGCGGAGGCGTTCATCGTCTCGCACGGGGCGCTCGCCCTCGCCGGCGCGATCATGTTCGTGATCGGCGCGCTTGATGCTCTTCGACCCGGCGGGCGACGCGTACCAGGTCTCCCTCCCTGTCGCGCTCGCGATCGCCGGAACGCTCATGCTCCTCTTCGGCTTCGCGCTGACGAAGGCCGTCAAGCTCCGGCGGACCACGCCCGAGGTCGGCGCCCACCGGCTCGTCGGCGAGACCGGCCAGGTGCGCGCCGAGAACCTCGTCTTCGTCGACGGCGAGCTCTGGCACGCCCGCACCACCGACGGCGAACCACTGCCGGCGGGCGGCGAGGTGCGCGTAGAGTCCGTCGAGCAAGAGACGTTGCAACTCGTGGTCGCAGCAAGCCCGGAACCCGTCGAAAGGACCTGATCGTGTACGTCGCACTGATCATTCGTCGCCGTCGTCGTCCTGATCGTGCTGATGTTCGTCTTCGCCGCGGTCAAGGTCGCGCGCGAGTACGAGCGCGGCGTCATCTTCCGGCTCGGCCGGCTCTTGCCCGAGCCGAAGGGACCCGGCCTCTTCTTCCTGATCCCCGTGATCGACCGGATGGTGAAGGTCGACCTGCGCACGATCACCCTCAATGTGCCCCCGCAGGAAGTGATCACGAAGGACAACGTGCCGGTGCGCGTGAACGCGGTCGCCTACTTCCGGATCGTCGAGCCGAAGAACGCGATCGTGCAGATCGAGAACTTCATGGTCGCGACCTCCCAGATCTCGCAGACGACGCTGCGCTCCGTCCTCGGCCAGCACATGCTCGACGAGCTGCTCTCGGAGCGCGACAAGATCAACGCGATCCTCCAGAACATCATCGACGAGGCGACCTCCCCCTGGGGCGTGAAGGTCTCGATCGTCGAGGTGAAGGACGTGGAGATCCCGGCCGGCATGCAGCGCGCGATGGCTCGCCAGGCCGAGGCAGAGCGCGAGCGGCGCGCCAAGATCATCGCCGCCGAGGGTGAGTTCCAGGCATCCCAGAAGCTTGCGGACGCCGCCGACGTGATGGCGAAGTCGCCGATGGCGCTGCAGCTGCGCTACCTGCAGACGCTGCTCGAGATCGGCGCCACGAACGCGACGACGATCGTCTTCCCGGCGCCGATCGACATGCTGACCGCCTTCATGGACAAGGCGCGAGGAGCGGCGGAACGATCGAGAGTCTAGGCGGCGGGGTTAACCCAGCGGAGCATTCGCGCTCCGGAACCGGCGAGCAGCTTCGATTGCAGCACCGAGATTCAGGCCCTTGTCCTTGGCCTGCTTGATCAGCATCACCGTCTCGAGCGCCTCGATGTCGTAGATCCGCTGCTTCTTGCCCTTAGTCGGGATCTGCGCCTTGTTCGTCCAGTAGTCGAGCTGCATCTTCGAGATCCCGGCGATCTGGCAGACCTGGCCGAGGTAGAGCTCGATCTTGTCCAGGTGCTCCGACAGGTTCACCGGCTCGAGAATGTTCAATTGCGTGTTGTAAGCCATGCTGATCCCTTTATCGGCGGGTGCTACGACCCCTCAGGAGAAAGATATACACGGTTTTTCCGTGTTTGGGAAGGGAGTCCAGCAGAAATCAGGAAGGATTTCTTGGGCTACTCGTCGAGCTCGGAGTCGCCGTCGTCCGCGGCCGGCGGGAAGCCGTCCTCGTCGAAGTCCGGCTCGGCGAGCGGCGCGATCCCGGCCTCGAGCGCCGCGTCGGCCGCGGCCTCGACCGTCGAGTCGGAGCCCTCGCTCTCGACCACGGGCGCGAGGCTCGAGACGCGCTCGTCGTCGCCCCGGAGGCGCATCACGATCACCCCTTGCGTCGAGCGTCCGAGTCGCTTGACGTCCTCGACGGGCATCCGGATCACGGTCCCGCTCGTGGAGATCAGCATCACCGCATAGCCGTCGCGGACGACGCGGGCGCCGGCGAGCTTCCCCTTGGCGTCGGTCAGCTGGACGGTCTTCACGCCGAGCCCGCCGCGGCCCTTGACCGGGTACTCGTGCAGCGGCGTTCGCTTGCCGTAGCCGTTCTCGGTCACCACGAGCAGGTCTGCGTCGTCCTCGGCCACGTTGACCTCGATCACCTCGTCGCCGCTGCGAAGGTTCATGCCGCGGACGCCCGAGGCGTCGCGGCCCATGGCCCGCACGTCGGACTCGTGGAAGCGGATCGCCTGGCCGCCGCGCGAGACCATCAGGATGTCGTCGTCGCCGTCGGAGAGCCGCACGCCGATGAGCTCGTCGTCCTCGCGCATCTTGATCGCGATGATCCCGTCGGCCTTCAACGGTGTGTTGTAGGCGAGGAACTCGGTCTTCTTGACGACGCCCTTCTTCGTCGCGAAGACGAGGTACTTCGATTCCTTGTAGTCGCGCGTCGCGATCACCGCGCGCACCGACTCGTCCTGGCGGAACGGAAGGAGGTTGACGATCGCGCGGCCCTTCGACTGGCGCGACCCGAGCGGCAGCTCGTGCACCTTCAGCCGGTAGACCTTGCCCACGCTGGTGAAGAAGAGGACGAAGTCGTGGGTCGAGGCGACGAAGAGGTGCTCGATGTAGTCCTCGTCCTTGAGATCCATGCCCATCACGCCGACCCCGCCGCGGCGCTGCTCGCGGTAGGAGGTGACCGGCAGGCGCTTGATGTAGCCGGAGCGCGTGATCGCGATCACCATGTCCTCCTCGGCGATCATGTCCTCGAGCGAGAACTCGCCTTCGGCCGCGATGATCTCGGTGCGCCGGTCGTCCCCCTTGCCGTAGATCGACTTGATCTCCAGCAGCTCCTCGCGGATCAGGGCGTCGATCCGGGCCGGGTCGCCGAGGATCGCCCGGAGCTCGGCGATGCGCTCCTGCAGGTCGGCGTACTCGTCCTCGACGCGCTTGCGCTCGAGCCCCGTGAGGGCGCGGAGACGCAGGTCGAGGATCGCCGTCGCCTGGATCTCGGAGAGCGAGAACTGCGACATCAGCTCCTCGCGCGCCGCGTCGGTGTCGTCGGCGCCGCGGATCACCCGGATCACCTCGTCGAGGTTGTCGAGGGCGATCAGATAGCCCGCGAGGACGTGCGCGCGATCCTCGGCCTTGCGCAGGTCGTACTTCGAACGGCGCGTGACGATCACGCGCTGGAAGTCGAGGTAGTGCGTGATCAGCTCGCAGCAGCGAGAGCGTCTTCGGCACGTTGTCGACGAGCGCGACGGCGTTGTAGCCGAACGTCGCCTGCAGGCCGGTGTGCTTGTAGAGCTTGTTCAGCACGACCTGAGGGATCGCGTCGCGCTTGAGCTCGACCTGGATGCGCATGCCGGTCCGGTCCGAGTGGTCGGCGAGATCCGACACCTCGGTGATCACCTTGTCCTGGACGAGATCGGCGATCTTCTTGATCACGCCGGTCTCGCCGCCCTTCTTCGTCGCCGTACGGCAGCTCGGTGACGATGATCGCGGTCTTGCCGCCGCGCAGCTCCTCGATGTGGGCGCGCGCGCGCATCACGATCCGGCCGCGACCGGTCCGGTAGGCGTCGCGGATCCCCTGCCGGCCGACGATGATCGAGCCGGTCGGGAAGTCGGGGCCCTTGACGTGCTTGGCCAGGTCGTCGACGTTCGACGTCGGCTCGTCGATCAGCTGCACGATCGCGTCGACGATCTCGCCGAGACGGTGCGGCGGCATGTTCGTCGCCATCCCGACGGCGATGCCGGCCGAGCCGTTGACGAGCAGGTTCGGGAAGCGTGACGGCAGTACGGACGGCTGCTTGCGCGACTCGTCGTAGTTCGGCTCGAAGTCGACCGTGTCCGAGTCGATGTCCCGCAGCATCTCGGTCGCGATGCTTCGAGAGGCGCGCCTCCGTGTACCGCATCGCGGCCGGCGGGTCGTCGTCGATCGAGCCGAAGTTGCCCTGCCCGTCGACGAGCGGGTAGCGCAGCGAGAACGGCTGCGCCATCCGCACGAGCGTGTCGTAGATCGACGCGTCACCGTGCGGGTGGTACTTGCCCATCACGTCGCCGACGGTGGCGCGCGGACTTCTTGTAGGGCCGGTTCGGCTGCAGGCCCGCCTCGTGCATGCCGAAGAGCACGCGGCGGTGCACCGGCTTGAGACCGTCACGGACGTCGGGCAGCGCGCGCCCGACGATCACGCTCATCGCGTAGTCGAGATAGCTCGAGCGCATCTCCTGCTCGAGCTCGCGCGACTCGATCCGGCCGCCGCCGAGTGGCTCGATCGATTTCGGTCACTTACACGTCCAGGAAGCGCACGTCGCGTGCGTTCTCCTCGATGAAAGCTCTACGCGGCTCGACCTGGTCGCCCATCAGGGTCGAGAACATCTGGTCGGCGGCGGAGGCGTCCTCGACGTCGACGCGGATCAGCAGCCGGCTTGCGCGGGGTCCATCGTCGTCTCCCAGAGCTGCTCCTCGTTCATCTCGCCGAGCCCCTTGAAGCGCGAGAGCTGGAGTCCCTCCTTCGCCAGCTCGAGCGCTTCGTGCCGCAGCGCGCCGAACGTCTCCGCCTCGCGCCGCTTCTTGCCGGCGGCGAGCGTGAACGGCGGCGAGCCGACGATGTCGATCAGCTTCGCGTACGCCCGGCGTAGGTTCGCGTACACGGGCGAGGCGAGCAGCTCGGCCGGCACGGTGATGTGGGTCGCAGAGCTCGTCTCGGTCTCGACGACCTTGACCTCGAGCGTCGCCCTCGGCCTGGCCGAGGATGCTGAGCGCGTAGCCGTTGTCGACGGTGGCGTCGATCGCCTTGCCGAGCTCGATGATCGAGGACGTGTCGTTCTCGACGATCCGGTGCGTGATCACGAAGTCGGCGGCGGGAGCGCCGAAGTCGGCCGCGGAGCCGTGCGAGCCAGCCTTCGAACTCGTGCCAGCGCGCGCACGTAAGCGGCCCCAGCGCGCCTCGGTCAGCTTCAGCGCCTCGACCGTCGCGCGACGCCGATCTCGAGCTCGCCGACGCGCTCGCGCACGAGCAGCTCCTCGAGCTGAGCGTCCTTCTCGAAGTAGTACTCCTGGTTGCCGAGCTTGACCTTGTAGAGCGGCGGCACGGCGATGTAGATGTGGCCGCGCTCGATCAGCTCCGGCATCTGCCGGTAGAGGAACGTCAGGATCAGCGTCCGGATGTGCGACCCGTCGACGTCGGCGTCGGTCATCACGATGATGCGGTGGTAGCGCAGCTTCGCGATGTCGAACTCCTCGCCGAGGCTGGTGCCGATCGCGGTGATCATGGCCTGGATCTCGTTGTTGGAGAGGACCTTGTTGATCCGGTTCTTCTCCGAGTTGATGATCTTTCCGCGCAGCGGCAGGATCGCCTGGTAGGTGCGGTCGCGGCCCATCTTGGCCGAGCCGCCGGCGGAGTCGCCCTCGACGATGAAGAGCTCCGCCGACTCCGGATCCTTGATCGAGCAGTCGGCGAGCTTGCCCGGGAGCGACATGCTCTCGAGCGCGCTCTTGCGGCGCGTCAGCTCGCGCGCCTTCCGCGCCGCCTGCCGTGCGCGCGACGCCGAGATGGCCTTCATGATCATCTGGCGCGCGTCCTGCGGGTTCTCCTCCATGAACTCGGCCAGCTTCTGGTTGACCGTCTGTCTCGACGAGACCGGCGATCGGCGGGTTACCGAGCTTCGTCTTCGTCTGGCCCTCGAACTGCGGGTTCGCGAGCTTGACCGAGATCACGGCCGCCAGGCCCTCGCGCACGTCCTCGCCCTCGAGGCTGTCCTCCTTCTCCTTCAGCAGGCCCTTGTCGCGCGCGTACTTGTTGAGCGTGCGCGTCAGGGCCGAGCGGAACCCCTGGAGGTGCGTGCCGCCCTCGTGCGTGTTGATGTTGTTCGCGAACGAGTAGACGGAGTCGACGTACGAGGTGTTCCACTGCATCGCGACCTCGACGTGGCCGTGCTCGCTCTCGCCCTCGAAGTAGACGATGTGCTTGTGGACGGGGTCCTTCGCGTCGTTCACGTAGGCGACGAAGTCGCGGATCCCGCCCTCGGCGTAGAACTCGTGCCGGTCCTCGCCCTCGCGCTCGTCGATGAGCACGATCCGGAGGCCGCGGGTCAGGAACGCGGTCTCGCGCAGGCGCTGGACGAGGGTCGGCGTCGAGAAGTCGATCTCCTCGAAGATGCCGCCGTCGGGCAGGAAGTGGATCTTCGTGCCGCTGTCGCCCTTCTCGGCCTTCCCGACGACCTCCATGTCTGCGAGCGGGACGCCGCGCTCGAACTCCTGCCGGTAGATCTCTCCGTCGCGGCGCACCTCGGCCACGAGGCGCTCCGAGAGCGCGTTCACGACCGACAGGCCGACGCCGTGCAGGCCGCCGGAGACCTTGTAGCCGTCGCCGCCGAACTTGCCGCCGGCGTGCAGCTTGGTCAGCACGACCGTCATCGCGGACATTCCCTGCTCCTCGATCAGGTCCACGGGAATGCCCCGGCCGCGGTCGACGACGGTGACCGAGTTGTCCGGATGGAGGGTCACCTCGACCGATTCGTTGTGTCCCGCGAGCGCCTCGTCGACGGCGTTGTCGACGACCTCGTAGACGAGGTGGTGGAGGCCGCGCGGGCCGGTCGAGCCGATGTACATCCCGGGTCGCAGCCGGACGGGCTCGAGACCCTCCAGAACGGTGATGTCTTTTGCGGTATATGCGGTTTCAGCCATCAAAAAAGCCCTGCAAATAAGCACCTTGCGGGCGGAACACAGTGTATCAGAAACCCCGGTCGGAGCGGGCCCTCGCGAGCCCTGCTGCGGCGGCTCGCGCGACCAGCTCGCGGAGCTCCTCGTCCTCGATCACGGCGGCGAGCGCGGAGGCCTCGGCGCGGTCCTCGGCGGCGATCTCAGGAGCAACCGGAGCACGCTGCTCGGGCGCCTCGGCGACGGGGTCCGGAATCGGTCCCGGAGCGAAGCGAAGCTTCGGCGGCGCCGCTTCGCCGAGCTCGTTTCGGAGCTGCTCGAGGATCGTCGGGGCGAGGCTCCCGAGCTCGAATGCCCACGTCGCGGACGCGGTGTTCACATGCAGCGTGCCGTCCCGCGCGAGGCGCGCCGGGCATGCGTTTCGCGCCACCGTCTCGCCCACCGCGGCGTCCCACACGCGCACGATCGCCGTCATGTCCCCGTCCATCGGCCCGATGCGGCCGAGCTCGCGGCGGATCTGGCGGTCGAGGCGGTCCATCAGGCGGCTCGGACCGCGCCGGGGGTCACTTCGAGCAGCTGCGCAGGATCGAGCGGCAGCGCATCGGCGCTCGTCGCGGTCACGATCGCCTGCCCGACCCGGCCGATCCTCTCGGCGAGCGCCCGCCGGCGAGTCGCGTCGAGCTCCGAGAGGACGTCGTCGAGGAGGACGAGCGGGGGCGTGCGCCGCTGCTCGGCGATCACTTCCGCCTCGGCGAGCAGGAGCGAGAGCACGGCCAGACGCTGCTCGCCCTGGGAGCCGAAGCTCCGCAGGTCCCGCTCTCCCGAGCGGACGGTGACGTCGTCGAGGTGCGGGCCGAGACCGGTGACCCCGCGCTCCAGATCGCGCTCCAGCCGCGCCTCGAGCGCCGCCACGGTCGGCGGCTCGCCGCCGTATTCGAGGGCGGCGTCCCGGCAGGCCGAGCTCGTCCGCACGCTCGGCAAAGACCGGCGAGAGAAGTGCGATCGCCTCCTGGCGGGACGCGACGAGGGAGGCGCCGAGGGCTGCCACCTGCTCCGTCCACGGCGCAACCGCATCGCGGGTCGAAGCGCCGAACGAGACCCGCCGAAGCGCTGCGTTCCGCTGCCCGACCGCGGCCGCATACTCGAGCGGGAGAGCCGCCCGGCTCGGCAGCAGCCGGCTCAGCGACCGGTCGAAGTACGCGCGGCGTGCTGCGGGACCCCCTTTCACGACGGCGAGCCGGTCGGGCGTGAAGACGAGCGTCGCGACCTCGCCGCGGAGCTGGTCGGCCGACCGCAGCGGCGCTCCGTTCAGCTTCGCGCGCTTCCCGGCCTGCTGCTGCAGCGTCACCTCCAGCTCGACCGGCCGCCCGCCTCTGTCGCCCGCCAGCGCGATCCGCGCCCCCGAGGCGCCGAACCGGACGAGCTGCTGGTCGGCGCGCGTGCGCGGCGAGAAGCCCTGCGTGCCGACGTGCAGCGACTCGAGCAGGTTCGTCTTGCCGGCGCCGTTCGCGCCCGTGACGAGGACGACGCCCGGCTCGAGTGCGAGCTCGAGCCGTTCGTAGGACCGGAAGTCGCGGAGAGTGACCGTTCGAACGATCAGCTAGCCGGCCAACCTGATCGGCATGATCAGGTAGGTGAAGTCGCCGGCTGCGTCCTCCAGGATCGCCGGGCGCAGTGGGTTGATCAGCTTGACCTTGACGTCGTCGCCGACGATCGAGTCGACCCCGTCGCGAAGGAACTCGGCGTTGAATCCGATCACGAACTCCTCGCCCGAGTACGCCGCGGGCATCGTCTCGTGCGTCTCGCCGACGTCCTGGGTCTGCGCGGAGACGGTGAGCTCGCCCTCGGCCAGGCGCAGGCGCAGCGGTGAGTTCCGCAGCGCGAGGACCGAGGCGCGGCGCACGACGTCCGCGAGCTCGGCCTTCGGAAGCGTCAGCTCGACCTCGAACGCGTCGGGCAGCAGCTGCCGGTAGTTCGGGAACTGGCCGTCGATGCGGCGTGTCGTCAGCCAGGCGTCGCCGGTGCCGAAGACGACGTGGTTCTCGTGCACGCCGAGCTCGACAGCATCGCCGCCCGCAAGCCGCGACAGCTCCGTGAGAGCGCGCGCCGGGATGATCGCCTCGAGCTCCGGCGCAGCCTCGCCGAGCTCCGTCTCCTTCACCGACAGCCGGTAGGAGTCGGTGGCGACCATCACCAGCTTCCCGGCCTCGAAGCGAACGAGGATGCCGGTGAGCACGGGGCGCGACTCGTCGCGCGAGGCCGACCGGGCGACCCGGTCGACGGTCTCCAGCAGCGCCTCGCGGTCGATCGAGTGCAGCTGCGCGTCGATGGCCGGGAGCCGCGGGAAGTCCTCGGCGTTGAAGACGTTCAGCCGCGAGTTGTACGGGCCGGAGACGATCTGCACCGTGCCTTCCGCCGGCCGGTATTCGATCGTCACGTCGCTCTCGGGCAGCAGCCGCGCGAGCTCGACGAGCGGCTTGCCGGGGATCACGACCGCGCCGTCACCGTCGACCTGCGCGTCGAGCGTCGTCCGCAGCGAGAGCTCCATGTCGGTGGCGGCGAGTGTGATCGTCCCGCCCTCGGCGGAGAGGAGGATTCCGGAGAGCACCTGGACGGTGCCCCGGGTCGAGACGGCGCGCGAAACGAGACCGAGCTTCGCGACGAGCTCGTCTCGCGCGACGCTGAGCTTCATCCCGGTACCGGCATTCACGTCGGGCATCGCCCCATTCTCTGCCACCTCGGCTCCCACTGCTTCTAGTTCCATGATTCTTTAAATCCTTTCGTAGAAGTCATAGGGAGTGTGGACAACGGGGACGACGGCACTATCCCGCATCGGAGCGCCGTTTGCCCTGTAGGTCCACGCGGTGCACAACGCGGGAGAGCTAACAGGCCCAGAGCCTTCCGGGAAGGTATCCACAGAATCAGCCTGCCTGCTTGATGCGTGCAGTCAGTTCTTGCACAAGGTTGTACACAGAGCGATCCTCGCGGATCATCCCTTCGATCTTCGCGTTCGCGTGCATCACAGTCGTGTGGTCGCGGCCGCCGAACTCCTTGCCGATCTTCGGCAGCGACGAGTCCGTGAGCGCGCGCGAGAGGTACATCGCGACCTGCCGCGGGTAGGCGATCGACTGGGAGCGCTTGGCGCTGCAGAGCTCGTTCACGGTCATCCCGAAGCGCTCGGAGACGGTCTCCTGGATCCTGCGGATCGAGATCTCGACCGGCTGGCCCTGCGGGAACACGTCCTTGAGCACGTCCTCGGCGAGCTCGACCGTCATCGGCCGGCCCGTCAGGGAGGAGAAGGCGACGACCCGCGTGAGCGCGCCTTCCAGCTCGCGGATGTTCGTCGTCACGCGCTCGGCGACGTAGGTCAGGACGTCGGGATCGGGCACGTGGATCCGGTCGGTCTTCTCCTTCTTGCGCAGGATCGCGATCCGCGTCTCGAGGTCGGGCGGCTGGATGTCCGTGATCAGCCCCCACTCGAAGCGTGAGCGCAGCCGCTCCTCCAGCGTGGCGATCTCCTTCGGGGGCCGGTCGGACGAGATCACGATCTGCCGGCCGGCTTCGTAGAGCGAGTTGAAGGTGTGGAAGAACTCCTCCTGGATCCGCTCCTTGCCCTCGAAGAACTGCACGTCGTCCACGAGGAGCACGTCGTAGGTGCGGTAGCGCTGCTTGAAGCCCTCGATGCGCTTGTCGCGGAGCGAGTTGATGAAGTCGTTCATGAACGTCTCGCTCGTGACGTAACGCGCCGTCAGGCCGTTGCCGTGCTCACCGACGTACTGGCCGACCGCCTGCAGCAGGTGCGTCTTGCCGAGCCCGGTGCCGCCGTAGATGAAGAGCGGGTTGTACGCCTGGGCCGGCGCCTCCGCGACTGCCAGCGCCGCCGCGTGTGCAAACCGGTTCGACGAGCCGATCACGAAGAGGTCGAATGTGTACTTGAGGCTCATCGAGCCGACTGCCGCCGGCTCCGGCGCTCGGCTCACGGGCTGCTCGAGCGGTGTGCCGTCGGAGACCGGCTCGGAGCGCGCCATGTCGTCGCGAACGGTCAGGTGGATGCGGCGTTCGTGCCCTGTCGCATCCTTCACGGCGGCGCGGATCAGGCCGAGGAAATGACCCTCGATCCACTCGCGCGTGAAGTCGTTCGGAACGGCCAGCGCAAAGGCGTCGTCAGTGAGCGACGCGCCGGCTGCATCGCCGAACCAGGTGCTGAATGTCGCTTCGTTGAGCGCCCCTCTGAGCCGACTCGATACTTCGTCCCACAGACTCTCCGCAGTCAGCTCGATTTGGTGCTCCACGCTGCGGCCGGCCCCCTCATTCGGTGTCGAGAGCGGCGAGCATAGCAGCGTCTTGAGGTGCTCTCAACACGCGCCACGGATCCGAAAAAGCGCCGTTTTGCAGGTATTTTGTAACGTCCACACAACAATCCACAGGTGTGGAGAACCTGTGGGAGAACGTCGTCGAGGGTGGCGGTTTGCGGCCCTTTCGCCATCGGCGTCTCATTGTGGATAACCGGGTTTGAACGGCTCGTCTATACTTTCGCTCCCCGCCGCCCGGCGGCTTCGTTTTTCGTCCGGAGAGATCTTTGAAGCGCACCTACCAGCCCAACGTCCGTCGCCGCAAGCGCAAGCACGGCTTCCGTGCGCGCATGTCGACGCGTGCCGGGCAGGCAATCCTGAAGCGTCGCAGGGCCAAGGGCCGTAAGCGGCTCTCCGCCTGAGCCCGCGGGTCTATCCTCAGAACGTGCAACGCCGGAACCGCCTGTCGCGTTCTCGGGACTTCGACGCCGTCTATCGCAGCGGCCGCTCGGCCTCGACGCGGTTCCTCGTCCTCTACTGGTTCCCCCGCGAGGCGGGTGAGACCGACGAGCCGCGCCTCGGCCTTGCCGTCCCGAAGTCCGTCGGCAATGCCGTCGTTCGCAACCGGGTCAAGCGGCAACTGCGCGAGACGTGGGCCGAGCTCTCGGCCCGCGCCCGGCCCGGGCACGACTACGTCCTCGTTGCGCGACCAGGTCTCGCAGAACCGGCGGACACGCGCGGGCATGCCTGGCTCGCCGAGCGCGTGACCGAGGTGCTCGACAAGGCGGCGGCATGAAGTATCTCGGCCCGAAGTACATTGGCATTGCCCTCGTGTACGCGTGGCGCTACACGCTCGGGCTGCTGACGCCCGCCGGCACCTGCAAGTACCACCCGAGCTGCTCGCAGTACGCGCTCGACGCGCTCCATACTCACGGGCTCGTCAAGGGCTCGGCGAAGGCAGCCTGGCGCCTGCTCCGCTGTAATCCGTGGAGCCACGGCGGAGTCGATCCGGCGTGATCCTCGCCGGCATCCTCACACCGCTCGAGGATCTCCTCACCTGGATCCTGACGCATCTCCACGACAGCGTCGGGCTCACGTGGGCGTGGTCGATCGTCGCCCTGGTCGTGATCGTTCGGATGCTGCTCGTGCCGCTGACCGTACGGCAGATCCACTCGATGCAGAACCTCCAGGCGCACGCACCGGAGATGAAGGCGATCCAGCAGCGCTGGAAGCACGACCGGGCGCGGATGAACCAGGAGATGATGGCGTTCTACAAGGAGAACCAGATCAACCCCGCGGCGTCGTGTCTGCCGATGCTCGCGCAGTTCCCGGTCTTCATCGGGCTCTTCTTCGTGCTCCGAGACTTCGAGGACGAGATCCTGGAGTCAGGCGCGAACGCGTCGACGCTCGAGTGGCTGCACCTCATCAACATCACAGACGACACGAAGGTTGGGTGGGGCCCGCTTCTGATCGTCCTCTACGCGGCGAGCCAGCTGACATCGTCGTACCTGATGTCGCAGAACATGCAGCCGGCTCAGCGAGCGATGCTGTTGATCCTCCCGATCGCGTTCATCCCGTTCGTCCTCAATTTCCCGTCCGGCTTGATGCTCTACTGGCTGACCACGAACCTCTGGACGACCGGGCAAGGGCTGATCACCCGCAAGCTGACGCCGAAGCCGGAACCGCCCCCGAAGCGAAGCTCTCGCACGCCGCCGAAAGACGCCCCACCGCCCGAGCCGGAGCCGGAGCCGGAGTCTGAATCGCCGAAGACGGTTGCCGCCAAGCCGGCCGGTGCCACGCCGCAGCGTGTGCGCAAGGTGAAGCGGAAGAAGAAGGGCGGCTCGAGGCGATGAGCGAGATCTCGGTCGAGATGACCGGCGAGACCGTGGGCGAGGCGAAGTGGGCGGCGGTCCGGGAGCTCGAGCGGATGCATCCCGGCCTGGACAAGGGCGCGGTTCGCTTTCAGGTCGTCACCGAGGGTGAGCGGGGTCTCCTGGGTGTCGGCTACGAGCCGGCGCGTGTGGTCGCGAGCGTGGACGAGGAAGCGGCGCCCGTCCGCGAGCCCGCGCAGACCGTGCGCCGCGACGGAGAGAGCGACGACGCGGCACGCCTCCGTGAGATCGTCGAGAGGATCGCGCACGAGATCGGCGTCCAGTGCACCGTCGAGGTCGAGGAGAGCGACGAGGAGATCCGCGTCGTCTGCGACGGACAGGACCTCGGGATGCTGATCGGCCGGCACGGCCAGACGATCGACGCGATCCAGTACCTCGCCAACGCGATCCTCTTCCGCGGCCGGTATGAGGAGCGCAAGCCCGTGGTCGTCGACGCGGCCGGCTATCGCGACCGCCGGCAGGCGACCCTCGATGCGCTCGCGCTCCGGATGGCCGAGCAGGCATCGGCGACGGGGCAGCGGGTGGAGCTCGAACCGATGACCGCCGTCGAACGGAAGATCGTGCACGAGAAGCTGAAGGACGACCCCGAGGTCGAGACAGCCAGCGAGGGGACGGAGCCCAATCGCTTCGTCGTCATCATTCCCCGCCACGTCGAGGTCTGACCTCCTCGACCGCTGGCTCGCGGCCGTCGTCGCGACGCCGGGGCTGACTGCGCTTCGCGATCCGGCCGAGGCGCGCCGCGTCCTGCTCGACGATGCGCTCGCGGGGCTCGAGCTCGTCCGCGGCTTCGACGGCCCGATCGTCGACGTCGGGAGTGGCGGCGGCACGCCGGGAGTCCCGCTCGCCGCGTCGTTGCCGGAGCGCAACGTCACACTGCTCGAGGCCGAGCGCCGGAAGACGGAGTTCCTCCAGCAGTGGACCGAGGAGCTCCCGAACCTCCGCGTCGTCTGGGGCCGTGCCGAGGAACAGCCGGTCGAGACGTACGGGGTCGCGGTCGCAAAGGCGCTTGCGCAGCCTCCGGTCGCCGCTGAGTGGTGCCTGCCGCTGGTCGCAGGAAGGTGGTGCTGCCATTCTCTGGGTCGGACCGTCTGCCGACCGGGAAGCCGTCGCCCGTGCCGCCGAACTGCTGGCCGGCGAGCTCGAGAAGTCGCCGCCGGGATTCCTCGTTCTCCGGAAGACCGGACCGACCCCGTCCGGCTTTCCGCGGCGCGCCGGCGTCGCGAAGAAGCGCCCGCTGGCCTAGCCCGGAGGCGGAAGCGCGTTCCGAAGCCGCATGCCGCTGAACTCGAGCGTGGATGCGACGACCTCGTTCCAGAGGGGCCAGAGGTTCGGCAGGACTCGCAACTCGATCTCGGCGCGCTCGTGCCGGGCAGCGAGATCGCCGAGCGGTTGCACGTCCACCGGTTCGACCGCGGTCCGCGCAAGCCAGTAGCCGCCGACGTCGGGGTGCTGCTCGAAGGCGGCGTCCGGTAGCCGGTAGGCGAACACGGCGGTCGTGCGCATCCGTTCGAGCCAGCCCTCTTCGATCGCGTGTACCCGCGTCGCGCGGCCGAGGAGTCGCGCTTCGTCGGCGGGGTCGGTCGAGCGGTCGGCCCAGTACGTTCCGCGCGGGCACTGGCGCGGAAACCAGTAGAGGGGCAGGTGGCGTGTGTCGATTGCCCAGACCAGCGGCTCGTGCTCCTCGGCCGACTCGCTCACGTGTGGCTCGAACCGCTCGATCGTGGGGTTTTCGCTGACGTGCCAGAGGGCGTGTGGACCCTCGTTCCGATAGGGAGGAGCCGCGTCGCGCACCGGCGGAGGATAGTCCGAGGCCCTCTCTAGACTCGACGCGTGACCGGAAGGATCATCGCCCTCGCAAACCAGAAGGGCGGCGTCGGCAAGACGACGACTGCCATCAACCTCGCGGCCTGTCTCGCGGAGGCCGGCGAGCGGGCGTTGCTCGTCGATCTCGACCCGCAGGCGAACGCCACCTCCGGGCTCGGGGAGAAGGCGAACGGCGTCTCGAGCTACGACCTGCTCGACGGTGCTGCGGTCGCCGAGATCGCCCGGCCGACCCGCTTCCAGAACCTCGAGCTCGTGCCGGCGCAGGCACGACCTCGCCGGCGTCAGCCGTGGAGCTCTCGCGGCACGCCGACGGGCGAGCGTTACCTGCAGAGCTCCCTCGCCGGCGCCCGTGAGAGCTACGGCTACGTCTTCCTCGATTGCCCGCCCTCGTTCGGCACGCTGACCGTGAACGCGCTCGCAGCCGCCGACAGCGTGATCGTGCCGGTGCAGGCCGAGTACTACGCGCTCGAGGGCCTCTCGCAGCTGCTCGGCTCGATCGAGCTCGTGAAGGCCCGCCTGAACCCGAAGCTGGGGCTCGCCGGGATCCTCCTGACGATGGTCGACGGGCGCACGCGCCTTGCTTCCCAGGTCGAGGCCGAGGTGCGGCGGCACTTCGGCGACCTCGTCTTCACGACGACCGTGCCGCGCTCGGTCCGCCTCGCCGAGGCACCGAGCCACGGCCTCCCTGCGATCGCGTACGACCGCCGCTCCTCAGGGGCGGAGGCGTACTGGAAGGTGGCGATGGAACTTGTCGAGCGGAGCTAGCCCACGGCGCGGCCTCGGCCGCGGTCTCGAGGTCCTGATCGGCGGCGCCGAGACAGGCCCGACGCAACTCGCGGAGCTGCCGGTCGACGCGATCCACGCCAATCCACGCCAGCCGCGGCGTCGCTTCGAGCCCGAGGCGACATCGGGCCTTGCGAGCTCGATCAAGCAACAGGGCCTGTTGCAGCCCATCGTCGTCCGGCCCCGGCAGGCGGGCGGCTACGAGCTGATCGCGGGCGAACGCCGCTGGCGCGCTGCGCGCGAAGCGGGTCTGGAGACGCTGCCGGCGCTCGTGCGCGAAGCGGACGACCGCGACTCACTCCTCCTCGCCCTGGTCGAGAACGTCGCGCGCGAGCAGCTGTCGCCGGTGGAGGAGGCACGCGCCTACGCCTCGCTCGTCGACGAGTTCGAGCTTTCGCTCGGCGAGGTCGCCGACCGGGTCGGTCGCTCGAAGCCCTCCGTCTCGAACCGCCTGCGCCTGCTCGAGCTGCCGGAGGAGGTGCTCTGGATGGTCGCCCGCGGCGAGCTGACCGAAGGCCATGCCCGCGCCGTGCTCGCAGTGCCCGACCACGACGCGCGCAAGAAGCTCGCGAAGCGCATCGTGCGGGACGGGATGTCCGTTCGGGCGGCCGAGAAAGCCGCCCAGGATGGAGGCGCAGCCCGCAAGCCGAGGGCGGCGACGAAGGTCGATCCGGCGCTTGCGGAACGGGCTCGCGGCGCTGCCGAACGGCTGACCGGCCTCCCCGTGCGGGTCAGCGCGGGCAAGCTCGAGATCCACTTCGGCGAGGAGCTCCGGCTCGAAGAGCTCGTCGAGGTCCTCGAGAGTCTCTAGCTACAATCTGCGGCCGCGGGCGATTAGCTCAGCTGGTTAGAGCGCCGCTCTGATAAGGCGGAGGTCCCTGGTTCGAATCCAGGATCGCCCACTCCCTCCCTGCGCTCAGTCGGCAGAGCGCTTCCGGTGCGCAGTCAGTGGAGGTAGTGCGTGCGGCGGACGTAGTCCTCCACCGCGAGGAGAAAGTTCGCGTCGCAGGCGATCTCGGCGATCGTGCCCTTGGTGCGTCTCGTCGAGCTCGTCGTCGTGACGAAGCGTCGCGATGAACGGGCCGAGCGTGCCGGCCTGCGACATCGCTGCCATGCGCAGGCAGATGCGCCGCGTGTGCTCGTCCTGCGTGACTGCTTCGAGCGATTCGATGTCGTGAAGCCAGAGGTCGATCATGGTTGGTCAACGGCGCGCTCCCGTGCCGGGATACGGGCATCCCCGAATCAGGGATCGCGCACACCTCCGTCGCGGACGAAACAGTACGTACGCGCCCGCGGCGGGCGCCTGCGGAGCGATGCGAAGAATGCGAATCGGAGACCCAGTCACCTATCGGGGAAAGCGCTACGTCCTGCGTGGCCTGGACCCGATGGGTATTCCCGATCGGCTCGCCGACATCGAGGACGTCGAGACGGGTGAGTCGATCCGCGTCCCTCTCTCGGAGCTCGTGATCGGCTGAGATTCGTACTCGCAACGCGTGGCTACACTGAGTGGGAGGCCGCTGACGATGCGCGAGATGGTCATCTATGGAGTCAGCTTCGACATGGTCGGCAAACAGCCGATCGTTCTGCTGAAGACGGCCGACGGCAACCGGTTCCTGCCGATCTGGATCGGCCACCCCGAGGCGGCTGCGATCCTCGTCAAGCTCCAGAACGCGGCGCCTGCCCGGCCGATGACGCACGACCTGCTGAACGACGTGCTCGGGCAGCTCGATGCCGAGGTGATCTCGATCGCGGTCACCGAGATGCGCGAGAACACCTACTACGCTCGGATCACGATCCAGCAGAACGGGTCCGAGATCGAGATCGACTCTCGCCCCTCCGACGCGATTGCGCTGGCCGTCCGCGCCGGCGCGAAGATCTTCGTCGCCGACGAGGTGATCGACGAGTCCGGTGTGGAGTTCGAGGGCGATGCGTCCGATGACGAGATCACGGCGGCAGCGGGCGTCCCGCCTCTTGCCGAGCTCGACCCCGACGAGTTCCGCGCCTTTCTCGATTCGGTCTCGCCGGACGAGTTCGCCGCCGACCCGGACGACTCCTAGCCGCCCCCGGGCGGCCGCGCCTCCCGGCCGGCGGAGCCGGCCTCCGGCGCAGCCTCGCTCCGCTCGCGGCGCTCCAGCCGGCGGCCCGTACGTCCGTACTGTTCCACCGGCTTACGCACCGCGAGCGAAGCGCCGGGAACCGCTAGGAGCGACGTCCGCTTATCAGTGTGGATCCTCTAGCGCCCGAGCTCGCGTTTCGTCAGCGCGAGCAGCTCCGTGTAGATCTCGCGCAAGCCCTCGTCCGACAGCGGACCGCGGTTCGCGCTTGTGAGGTACTGGAGCAGCCACTCCTCACGAGCCGGATCGAGGAAGTCGACTCCGACCTCCTCTTTCACCCGCTTGAGCTGCGCGACCAGCTCGAGCCGGACGTTCAGCGCCTCGACGATCCTCACGTCGTTGTCTGCAAGTTGCTCGCGCAGCTGGCTGATGCGCGGGTCGTCGGCGGCCGGGCCCGACATGCTCAGACGTGCACGACCACAGTCGCGCCGTAGTCGTTGGCGCTGAAGAGGGACGGCGCGATCCACATCGGGACACGGACGCAGCCATGGGAGGCCGGGAACGCGGGCACCGACGGATAGCCGTGGATCGCGAAGCCGCCCTTGAAGTACATGGGGTACCAGAGCACCCAGTCCCAGCCGCCGACCTTGCGATAGACCTGCCAGCTTCCGAGCGGCGTGTTGCCGGTCGCGCCGGTCGAGACGTGCACGACCTTCGTCACCATGCCGCCTCTGACGACCAGCAGTACCTGGCGGGTCTTGTCGACCTCGATGTAGTCGCCCCCGCGGTAGGCACGGGGCACGCCGGCTCGTGCGAGGCGGCGCCAGAGCCACGGCTCGACGCGGCCGGTCCGAGGCAGCCCGTTCACCTTCTGGAACGCGAGCACCGCTTCGAACGTGTCGGTCCCGTAGTAGCCGTCGACGGCTTGCAGTGCGTACTGGAGCTGCGACAGCCGTCGCTCCAGGGCGGCAACGCTCGGACCACGCGAGCCGGGAGACAGCAAAGGAAGTACGACCTGCGCTCGAGACCACCTTGCGGGCGGGCGCGTAGCCGGCGCGTGGCTTGGAGACGAGCTCCACCCGCAGGGTGCCCGGCTTGCCGGTCGGAAGCTTCACGGCTCCGCGGCGGACGAGGGCGCGGCGGCCATCGTGTAAGACGCGGACGGAGAGCGATCCGGCCCGGGCGGGTACGAGCCGCGGGCGCAGCGTCAAGGTCGAGCCGACGACAGCGATCCCGAGCAGCGGCGCCTCGATTGCCGGGCGGAGGCGCACGAGACGCTCGGTCGATCGCGCCGCCCCGAAACGGGCGTGGTACGGCCCTGGTAGGCGGAGAAACAGTCGCGCGCGGAAGCGGCCATTCGCGCCCACCCGCGCCGAGGTGACGTGGGTCCGACCTCGGTAGATCTGGACGCGAGCGCCCCTGACCGCGGGTCGCAGGGACCCGGCGAGCACCGCGGCGTCTCCATAAGAGGCGCGCGTCGGTGCTCCCAGCGTCAGCGTTCGCCTGGAGCCCGTCACGGCAACCTGTGCCTGTGAGACCTCTCCCGCAGCGTTCGTCGCGGTCACCGTTGCGACGAACCTCCCTGCCCCGTAGACATGCGCGACGACGGGCCCTGTCGCCGTTGCGCCGTCGCCAAGCGTCCACGAGTAGGACGCGGCGTCACCCGTCGCGGTGAGCGTGACACGGAACGGTGCCACCCCGGCTGCCGGAGTCGCGGTTGCGGTGACCGCGGGCGGCGCAGCGTTGGCTGAAGCCGCGAAGGCGAGACCGGCGAGCAGGACGATCGCGCCACGCACCACGCGAGAATAACGTTGCATCAGGTCGTGACGGCCAGGATCAGGCTCGTGGCGTTGAACAGGGAGTGCACGAGGATGCACGGATAGACGCTCGCTGTCTTCAGCCGGAGCACAGCGCCATCACGAGCCCGAAGTAGACGAGGGCGGCGAGGGCGAGCAGCAGCCCGTGTCCCAGGCCGAACGCCACGGCGGTCACGATTACGGCGACCGGCGCGCCGTACCGCGCCAGCAGCGTCATCCCCGCGCCTCGGTACATGAGCTCCTCGACGGTCGGCCCGACGAACGCAACCGCGACGAAGCTCGCGGCGTAGGCGCCGGCCCGGCTCGAGTCCCAGGCCTCGGGCGTAAGGCCCTGCTCGTCCCCGGCGCCGAGCGCCCAGATGATCAGCCCGGCGCCGATGAAGATCACGACGTACGACAGAAGGGCGAGCCCGAGCGCCTTCGGCCATGACGCCGGCCGGCGAAGCGCGAAGAACTCCCTGGCCGGCAGCCCGCGAGCGATCACGAGCAGGATCACGAAGAAGACGCCGTAGATGAAGATGGAGCCGACCGCGGTCGAGTAACGGTAGAGCGCATCCGGCGGGGGGTCCCCTTCCGCCAGGCGGCCTCCGTAGCCGAGGAGGATCAGCACCAGGACGAGCCCAGACCACGTCTCGAGTCGCCAGCCTTCCATCCCCTGCTCGGCGTGCGGCGTCTCCACGAGGTGCGGATGATAGGGACGAACGCCTGGCCGTCGAATCACCAAGCCATGGAGCCGTGGCAACGCCTGCTCGTGATCGGGGTCGTGCTTGTCGCGACGTTCGTTGCTGTGCGGCTGATCGATCGCAGGATCATGGGCGCCACCCGGTCGCCGGAGGCGATGACGCGCTATCGCGTCCTGCGCCGCACGATCTCAGCCGGGATCGTGACGGTCGGGCTGCTCTCGGCGCTGCTCGTGATTCCCCAGGTACGCGCGGTGGCGGGCGGTCTCCTCGCGTCCACGGCGGTGCTGGGCCTCATCATCGGCTTCGCCGCCCAGCGAACGCTCGGAAACTTCGTCGCCGGGCTGATGATCGCGATGACGCAGCCGCTACGAATCGGCGACTGGGTCGAGGTCGGTGGCGTCGAGGGGACAGTCGAGGAAATCACCCTCATGTACACGTTCATTCGCACCGAGGACAACGCGCGGCTCGTGATCCCGAACGAGAAGCTGGCCTCGGATACCATCCGCAACTCCACGATTCGCAGCGCAGCGAAGTACGCCGAGGTCACAGTGCAGGTTCCACCTTTCAGCCGACCTTCGCTCGCTCGTCGAGGCCCTTCGCGCGGAGGTGCCCGGGGAGCGGGACGAGGTCTTCGTCAGCTCGCTCGATGGGTCGCCGACCCTGACGCTGCGGGCGTGGACCGAGAGCGAGCCTGCCGCGGCGAGCAGCTCGAACACGACCTCCGCCTGCGCGTGCACTCCCGGCTGCGCGAGGCCGGGATCTACGCATGAGCCCTCCGCGCGGGGGCCGCGGGCTCGACGACGAGATCTACGCGCGCCGCCGCAGGAAGCGAAAGCGGACCGTGCGGAAGCAGCATCGTCGCCGCGCGGCCGTGCTCGCCGTCGTCGCCGTCTTCGGCCTTCTGTTCGTCGTCGCCGGCGCGGCTGTCACGCGGCGTCGCGACGTTCGGCTCCAGCTGCGACCTGAACGCTCTGAGACCGGTCTCGATCGGCCAGAACTCCTTCGTCTACGCCGCGAACAACTCGATCCTCGGCGCGATCCCCGCCGAGCGAAACCGTCAGCCGGTGCCGCTCGCGAGGATCAGCCCCTGGATGCCGAAGGCCACCGTCGCGATCGAGGACCGGCGCTTCTACCACCACGGCGGCATCGATGTCGAGGGGATCGCGCGTGCGCTCTGGAAGAACGTGAACGCCGGCGAGGTGGTCGAGGGTGGCTCGACGATCACGCAGCAGCTCGTCCGCAACCTCTACATCGGCCGTGAGCGCACGGTCCAGCGGAAGCTGAAGGAGGCGTGCCTCGCGATCAAGCTGAACGACGCCTGGTCGAAGGACCGCATCCTCGCCACGTACATGAACCAGGTGTACTACGGCAACCTGGCCTACGGGATCGAGGCGGCGGCGCAGACGTACTTCTCGAAGCACGCCGCCGAGCTGAACCTCCCCGAGGCGGCGCTCCTTGCAGGCCTGCCGCAGCTCCCGACGCACGTACGACCCGTTCAACCGCACCGGAGATCGCCACTGCGCGCCGGAACCATGTTCTGCAGGCGATGCTCAACGAGGGCTACATCAAGCGCGACGCAGTACGACTGGGCCGTGAAGCGAGCCGCTCGGCCTGAAGGCCGGCAAGCTCTACACCGACGATCCGCGAGCCGTACTTCTTCAGCTACGTCCGCGACCAGTTGATCGCCGAGTACGGCGCCGCGACGGTGCGCAGCGGCGGCCTCAAGGTCTACACGACGATCGATCCGCGCTTCCAGCGGGCGGCCAGGAAGGCGATCAAGGAGACGCTCTACGACCGCGACGACCCGGCCGCCGCCGTGATCTCGATCAACCCCAACGAACGGCGCGATCCGCGCGATGACGGCCGTCACGCCCGGAAACAGCAAGAACCAGTTCAACCTGCTCTCGCAGGCGCGGCGCCAGTCCGGCTCGACCTTCAAGACCTTCGTCCTCGCGGCGGCGGTCGAGAAGGGGATCAACCCGGCGACGACGACGTATCTCTCGGCCCCGTTCTTCTACCGGCCCGACCCGAACGGGAACTGCGAGGACGGCACGTGGTGGTGCCCGGAGACCTACGGCCACGACTACACCGGCTGGACGTCGATCGAAAGGGCCACGCTTCGTTCCGACAACACGGTCTATGCCCAGCTGACACTCGACGTGACCCCGGAGGCGGTTGCGAAGATGGCGCAGAAGCTCGGCGTCCGCTCGCGGCTCGACGTCGACGGCGCCTACGTTCCGTCGATCGGCCTCGGCGCGATGGACGTCTCGCCGCTCGACATGGCTTCGGCCTACGCCACGCTCGCCGCCGGCGGGATCTACTCCGAGCCGATGGCAATCCGCAAGGTCGTGCTGCCCGACGGCGAGGACACGAACGCGGGTTGGGGCAAGCCGAAGCGCAAGCGCGTCGATCTCCGACGGTGTTGCCTCCACGGTCACCAAGATCCTCGAGGAGAACATCGACTACGGCACCGGCGTCGGCGCCGACTACGGGCAGCCGGCGGCCGGGAAGACGGGCACGACCGAGGAGTGGTCCGACGCCTGGTTCTGCGGCTACACGCCACGGCTCGGCACGACCGTCTGGGTCGGGTACCCGAAGGGGAAGATCTCGATGACGAGCGTGCACGGGATCCCCGTCACCGGCGGCAGCTTCCCGGCGCAGATCTGGCGGCTCTTCATGGGCTCCGCGATCGGCCAGCTCGAGCCCGTGGAGTTCCCGGAGCCCATGCGACGGCCTGAGTGGAAGGACTTCGAGCGCGGCCAGTACGCACGCTCGTTCGGCTACTACCGGGATACCGCAACTACGTCGCGCCGGCGACCACGGAGGAGGAGGAGACGACGACGGCCGAGGAGACGACGCCCGCCGAGCCGCCCGCGAAGAAGGAGAAGAAGAAGGAGTCGACGCCGCTCGCCCCGCCCGCGTCTCGTCCGCCGGCCACGACCCCCTCCGTCAATCCGCCCGCTGCCACCGCCGAGGCCGAGTAGCCGAGCGGCTCGATCGCTTCGGCCGCGCGGCGCGCTCGTCGCGGCCGGCGTGGTCGCGCTCCTCGTGGCGGGCTGCGTCGCCTGTCGCTTGGATCGAGCGCGCTCCGATCGTCCCGGCAGACGCGGGTCGCGCCGACGGCGGCCGGCTCGGCGTTCTGTTCCTCGCGCTGCTTGTCGCGGCGTTCGCCGCCTATCTGGCCGCCCTGCTGCTCGTGCGGCGTGGACCGCCTGCCCTCCGAGCGACCCTCGTGTGGCGGTTGTCATCCAGCTCATCCCTCTCGGCGCGCCGCTCCTTCTCTCGACCGACGCCTGGGCGTACTGGGAGTACGGGCGCATCGCGGCTGTTCACGACGGCAATCCCTACGTGGACACGCCGAGCGAGTTCCCCGACGACCCGGCCTACGACGACGCCGGCGCTGCGTGGCGCGAGACGACGTCGGTGTACGGGCCGGCCTTCACGCTGGTCACGGAGGTCGTGGCGCTCGTGTCCGGCTCGTCGGCTGCGGCGGCTGCGTGGATCTTCAAGGTGCTGGCTGCGTTCGGAGTCCTCGCCTGCGTCGTGCTCGCGGCCAGGCTGGCGCGAGACAAGCCCTACGCCGCGGCCCTCGTCGGCTGGAACCCGCTCCTCGCGATCCACTTCGCCGGCGGCGGCCACAACGACGCGATTGTGATCGCACTCACGCTCGGCGCGCTCGTTCTCGCCGCCGGCGGCCGCCGGGGACTCGCCGGGGCGGCCTGGGCGCTCGCCGTGCTGATCAAGTGGATTCCGCTCGTCTTCTTCGCGCTTCGTGCGATCGAGGCGCGGTCGGCCCGGCGACGCGTTGGCCACGCGGGCTTCGCCGCGGCGGCAATCGTCGTGATCGGGCTCGCGACCTGGCGCTACGGCTTCGACTGGCTGCGCGCGTTCCGCCTGCTCGCCCGGAACGCCGAGAGCCAGACGAGCTACGCGCTGCCGCACCGGCTCGAGCAGCTCGGTGTTCCTCACGCGGTCGCGCTCGGCATCGCGGTCGTAGCGCTCGCGGTCGGTCTGGCCTGGCTCGCGCGTGAGGCGTGGCGCGGCCGCATGCGTCTCGGCCTGGCGGGCTGCCTGTTGCTCGCCACCACGCCGTACCTGACTCGCCTGGTACGTGATCTGGGCGCTTCCGCTTGCGGCCGCCGAGGACGATCGCCGGGCGCAGCTGATCGCGCTCGGGTTCTGCGCGTACCTCCTGCCGCAGACGATCCCGCTCTAAGCGACGCCGGAAGACGAGCACGCCGTCCTCGGCGAAGACGCGGCGCCAGTTCGGGTTGCGTCGGAGGTTCGCCAGCGCAGCCGTCGAGCGTCCGGGCCTGAGGCTGTCGAGAAACGTCAGCCGCTGCTCGTCGACGACGACCCACTCGGCCTCGCGCAGGACGGGGAAGCTGAAGATCCGCCGGCGGTCGGAGAGGTGCGCGCCCAGGGAGTTCGTGGCGCTGACGGGCACTCCGTCCGGGACGACCGCGAGCGCGCGCCGCGCTGCCGCGTCGTGCTCGTCGGCTGCGAGATCCACGCGGCCGAGCGGGCCGAGCAGGATCATCCCGGCGACCGCCGTCAGCACGGCGAAGTACGCGAGCCGCGAGCCCAGCCGCGCGGCGCCGAAGACCGCGGCGGCGAGGAGTGCCGGCACGGCCACGGCGGCGTAGTGCGTCTTCACGGAGGTCTGGGTGATCGTCGAGGAGAGCAGATTGAGCCCGAGCTCGGGCACGGCGGCGAGCAGCGCGAGCGGCGCGATCAGCGGCAGGAACGCGAGTGGGAAGAGGAGCGAGGCGAGGTACGTGAGATCGCGGCCGTCGAGCGCGGGAGAGTCGTAGCGGCTCTCGAACGCGGAGGATCCGGCCGGCGCGAAGTGGGGTATGACGACGAGCGTCGCGACGAGTGCGGCGGCGCCGGCCAGGACGAGCGATCGTCGCTCCCGTACGCGGCGAGCGGTAGCGGACCGCGTACCAGAGGCCCATCGCAGCGACGGCGAGGCCGACGTGCTCCTTCGTCGCGATCGCCGCCGCGGCCAGGAGCGCGAAGGCCCAGAGGCGTCGCTCGTCGAGGTGCCACCAGGCGAAGAGGAGGAGCGGACAGGCGAGCGCGACCGGATGGAAGTCGCTCATGGTCAGCCACTGCACCGGCGGATAGGCGAGATAGGCGATGGCGAGCGCGGCAGCCGGCCACTCCGCGTCGAGATGCTTGCGCGCGAGCCAGTAGACCGGGATCGCGCCGGCAGCGACGGCGACCGCCTGCACGACGAGCAGGAGCTCGGGATCCGGCCAGACCCACCAGAGCGGAGCGAACGCGGCCAGGATCGGATCGAAGTGCGACCCGAGACGGGAGATCTGCTCGCCGTGGACGTCGGTGACCGAGAGAAAGTCGCCGTTCGCGGTCGACCAGACGGCCTGCGTCATGTTTCCGAGGTCGAAGCGCCCGCGTGCCGAAGGCGCGGTGCCGGAGGACGGATGCCGTGCCGAAGACGGCCGCAAAGGCGGCGGCTGCAAGCCAGACGACTGCGGAGGGCCTCAACGGCGGACGAGCTGCTCGACGAGGCCACGCCAGCGGGCGCCGAGCACGTCCTCGCTCGCGTGCGCCCGGTAGGCGGCAAGGCCGCCCGCACCGATGCTCTGCGCCAGCTCCGGTTCGGCGGCGAGGCGACGCACCGCCGCGGCCAGCGCCTCCGGGTCGCCGGGCGGGACGAGCAGCGCGCTCTCGCCGTCCCGCAGCAGCTCCTGGGCCGCCGGCGTGTCGGCGGTGATCGAGGGGCGCCCCGCAGGCCAGCGCCTGAAACGCCTTGTTCGGGATCACGCGGCCCGCCTTGGCGGACGTCCCGAAGACGCCCAGCGCGCAACCCGCGCGCTGGATCTCCGCCGGGAGCCGCTCGTAGTCCACCCATTCGACCCACTCGACGTTCGGCGGCCGCGTCGAGCAGGAGCGCGTCGAGCTGGCCGCTGCCGACGACGCGGAACGGGATCTCCGGCACGAGCTGTGCGGCCGCGAGAATCGTTTCGAGCCCGTGCAGCGGGATCAGCTTGCCGATGAAGAGCGCGTGGAACGTTCCCGGCGGCTGCCAGCCGGGCCGGAAGAGCCGGTCCTCGGCGCCGACGAAGCAGACCGCCAGCCGCTCGGCCGGCAACGCTCCGAGCCCGGCCAGATGTCGCGCGTTCTGCTCCGTGTCCGCGACGACGAGGTCTGCGCGCCGGAGCGCGCTCCGATCGACCCGACGCAGGAAGCGGGCCTGCGGCCGAGCCCGGCTGCGAAACGCCCGCGATCCTCGACGAGCGTCTCGTGGAGCGACACGAGCGGGTTGAAGATCACCGGCTTGCCGCGTGCGATCCGCTTGGCGGCGGGCAGGTCGAAGTGGCCGGGATAGCCCACGATCAGGGCGTCGAAGCGGCGCGCGCCGGCTGCCGAGGAGGAGCCGCGCCTCGGCGAGGCGCGAGCCTGGCGGCGGCCCCGATCCCGAGCGACCACTTGTGCCGCCGCCGTTCCCACACGCTCGCGTGCCGCTCGACCACCTCGACGCCGGCGCCGCGAAGGCAGGAGATCACCTGCGCGTTCCGTGGGTAGTCGCGCTCGTACGTCCCGAAGTAGAGGACGGTCAGCGTCAGCGCAGGATCTCGTCCACGTGCAGCTCGGTCGTCCGGCCGCCGCCGGTTCGCTCCTCGTGGTGGCTCGCGATGAGCTCGCTCACGAGGCCGAGCGACAGGAGTTGCACGCCGACGACGACGAGGAGGACGCCGAGCGTCAGCAGCGGCCGGTGGCCGATCGCCTCGCCGGTCAGCTTGAGCACCGTCAGGTAGACGAGCACGAGCGTGCCGGCCGCGCCCAGCAGCAGCCCGACCCCGCCGAAGAGATGCAGCGGCCGGTGCCGGTAGCGGCCCATGAAGGTCACGGTCAGGAGGTCGAGAAAGCCGCGTACGTACCGCTCCATGCCGTACCGCGAGCGGCCGTGCTCACGCGGACGGTGGTTCACCGGCAGCTCTGCGACGCGATACCCCCGGTAGTGCGCGAGCACGGGGATGAAGCGATGGAGCTCGCCGTAGATCTGCATCCCCTTCACGACCTCCGCGCGGTAGGCCTTCAGCCCGCAGTTGAGGTCGTGCAGCCGCAGGCCCGAAAGCCGCCCGGTCACGGCGTTGAAGATCCGCGAGGGGATGCGCCGGGTCAGTGGATCGCGACGCTTCGTCTTCCAGCCGGAGACGAGGTCGAACCCCTCCTCGAGCTTTGCCAGCAGCCGCGGGATCTCGGCCGGATCGTCCTGAAGGTCGCCGTCGATGGTGACGACGACATCGCCCTGCGCCTCCGCAAAACCGGCCTGGAGCGCGGTTGCCTTGCCGAAGTTGCGCCGGAGCCGAACGACGCGAACGTTGTCGTGCGAAGCGTGCAAGCGCGTCAGCGCGGAGAACGTGCCGTCGGTCGAGCCGTCGTCGACGAAGACGACCTCCCACGGCTCATCGAGCTGCCCGAGCGCCGAGGCCAGCTCGTCGTGCAGGAGGGCGACGCTCCGCTCCTCGTCGTGCACCGGGACGATCACCGAGATCACGCCCGTTAGCGTATGTGCCTGATGCCACCGTTGCTGTCGATCGACGAAGCCCTCGCGCGAGTGCTCGCGCGGGTTCGTCCGCTCGAATCCGAGCGCCTTCCGGTCGGCGAGGCCGCGGGCCGCGTGCTCGCGGAGGACGTTGCGGCCCTGATCGACCTGCCGCCGTTCCCGAGCTCCGCGATGGACGGCTTTGCGATCAGGGCGGCGGACGTCCCGGGAGAGTTGCCGATCGTCTTTCGGATCGCTGCCGGCGTACCCGCGGAGCGGGCGCTCGAAGCCGGCGAGGCGATGCAGATCTCGACCGGGGGCACCGTGCCGGCCGGGGCCGACGCGGTTGTGCCGATCGAGGTTGTTGTCGAACTTGACAACAACCTCCAGGTGCCGGATCCGGTGACTGTTGGAGCGCACATCCGGCCGATCGGCGGCGATGTGCGTGCCGGCGACCCTCTGCTCGCCGCCGGAACGGTGCTCGGCGCCGCGCAGATCGGCGCGCTTGCCGCAGCCGGGATCGCCGAGGTCTCGTGCAGCCGCCGGCCGAGGGTGGTCGTTCTCAGCACGGGCACCGAGCTCCGCACCCCGGGCGAGGCGCTCGGTCCGGGCCAGATCTACGAGTCGAACGGCCCGATGCTCGCCGCGGCGTTCGAGGCCGCCGGCGCGCTGGTCGACCGGATCGGGCCGGTCGCGGACGACGAGGACGAGCACCGGCAGGCGCTCGAGTGGGGGCTCGAGGCAGACGTCCTCGTCAGCTCCGGCGGCGTGTCGGTGGGGCCGCATGACCTCGTTCGCCGAATCCTCGGCGAGCTCGGTGCGGAAGAGGACTTCTGGGGTGTCGCTGTCCGACCCGGGAAGCCGCTCGCGTTCGCGACGCGCGGAGCGACGCTGGTCTTCGGGCTGCCGGGCAACCCGGTCTCGGCGCTGGTCGCAGTCGAGCTCTTCGTCCGGCCCGCTCTACGTGCGCTCCAGGGTGATTCGAGCCCTGGTCCGAACTACGCGACCGCGCGTCTGGCGTCCCCGATTCGACGGAACGCTGCGCGGGACGAGCTGGTGCGGGCGCGCACCGCTCGCGACGGCGACGAGACCGTGCTCGAGCCCGTGAGCGGCCAGGAGTCGCACATGATCGCCCGCGCTGCTGGGGCGAACGCCCTCGTCCTCGTCCTGGCCGGAGAGGGCGAGCTTGCGGCCGGAGAGCTCGCCCGCTACCTGCCGCTGGGCTAGCCCGGGCCTTCCAGCGCCTCGGCCTCCGGGGCCGTTGTCTTGCGAGAGAACAGAGCGCCGAACTGTGCACGCGGCCCGCCGGTGCGAACGCTGGAGTAGGGGCCGTAACGTCCCGCGGTGAGAGCCGTCAGTTGCGCGCCGATCGCGAGCCAGACGAGGCCGAGCAGCACTGCGATCCAGGGGACGTATCCGACCGCGACCAGTGAGAGCAGGTACCACGGCGCCTCGAACCCGAGATCGAATCGCGTCGAGAAGGAGAGCGTGAGGATGAGCGGCCCCGTGAACCCGATTGCGAGGAGCGTGAAGCGCACGAGCGGATGAGCGGCATGCGTCTGCGGCAGCCAGAGCCAGGCATAGAGCGACGGCAGCAGATAGATCAACGAGAACGGATTCGTAGCCACGACCACCAGCGCGGTGAGGCCGAGGGCAAGCAGGGCGACGGTATGGCCGGCGATCGTTTCCTCGATCCGCGCCGGCCGCCGCGGGATCAGGCGCTCGCGCGACGACGAGCCAGCCGGCGAGCAACAGCAGACCGAGCACGCCCAGTACGAGCGGCGAAGGCTGGTAGAGGCCGCGCTCGGCCGGGAGGGGTCGCGGCTCGCCCTCCGGAAACGCCCCGAGCTTGGCGGCGACGAAGAGGAGCAGCCCGGCATAGCCCCAGAAGAGAAGGCGGCTGGCGCAGGCTGCGCACGGCCGGACCGAGACGAACGCGTCGCCGCCGGCACCGGGCGAAGAGATCGATGGTGCCGATCAAGAACGGCAAGAGCGCCGTCAGGAGCACGAGCTCGATCGTCCAGCCCCGCACGAATCGTGCTCCGAGGTACACGTAGCTCGTCGTTCCCTGCGCGAGCTCGAGGCCGGCGTCGAGCGACCCGACGAGGTTCTGGGTCGCCCGGCCGAGCTCGCCCAGGCGCGCGGCGCTGAGCGGGTCGTCCGCGAAAACCTGCGACGGGACGTCCGGAACGGTGGTGAGCGTCAGTGCCGGGGTGCCGCGGGCGACAAACGGCCCCTGCTCTCCGAAGGTGAACGGAAAGCCGAGGTCGAGCAGCTGGCGGATGCCGGACGAGCGCTCCGGCTCGCGACCGGACTGCTCGAGGACGCGAACCGCGGCCGTGCGCACGAGCGCGACGGCCGGCGAACGGGCCGTGTCGCCGGCGATGAGCAGCCGCGGTGGGCCCGTACCGGCGATCGCGTCGAGGCTGATCACGGCCAGCGGATCGATGCGGTAGGGCGAGCTGCTCCGCGAACCGGGCCGCGCCGAGGGCGCCGAAGGCGCCACCGTCGGTGGAGACGAAGACGAGCGTGTGGGCCGGACGCGTCTGCAGCGTCGTCCCGGTCACGGGCGCGAACGCGCGGGCGAGCTCGATCAGCGCCGCGGTGCCCGAGGCGTTGTCGTTCGCGCCGCGCCCCTCGCCGTTGTTGTCCCGGTGCGCGGTGATCACGATCGCGCGCTGCGAGTCGCCGCGGGCGACCGCGACGATGTTCTGGAGCTCGACCCGGCCGCGCCCCGGGATGTCTGCCCGGAAGCGGTCCGTCTGCGGATCGAGCCGGTAGAGCGTCAGTTGCTCCGAGACCCATTCGGCGGCTCCGAGGCTGCCGGCAGATCCAGGCGCTCGATCCGGGTAGTTCCGGGCGAGCTCGCGAGCGAGCTGCTCGGCGGTCGTCGCCGTCGAAGGCGGCAGGCAGCGTCGGCGCCGGCAGCGGCTGCGGGCCGGCCGACGGTGAAGGCTGCGAGCAGCAGCGGCAGGGCCACGAAGAGCCACGTCCCGCGCACCAGGCGGGCGTTGATCGGCCGCTCGACAGAGCCGCGGCGGGGGCGCGCGTGCGGCGCGCGCGCTCGTCTGGGCGGCGCCATGGCACGATCAGTGTAGGGAACGACACGGTCGCCTCTAACCTAGGTTCATGGCGGATCCCCCCACGATCCTGCTCGTCGACGACGAGGAGTCTGTTCAGAAGCTCCTCACGTACCCGCTCGAGCGCGACGGCTTCCGGGTCGTCCACGCGTGGGACGGCGAGGAGGCGCTCGCGAGATTCGCGGAGGAGGACGTCGACCTCGTCGTGCTCGATCTGATGCTGCCGAAGCTCGACGGGCTCGAGGTGTGCAAGCGGCTCCGTTCCGAGAGCACGGTCCCGATCATCATGCTGACCGCGCGCGACGACGAGCTGGACAAGGTGCTCGGGCTCGAGCTCGGCGCCGACGACTACATCACCAAGCCGTTCTCGATCCGCGAGTTTCGGAGCCGCGTGCGCGCGCTTCTGCGGCGCGCAGCTGCGCCGCGGCCGGGCGAGCGAGAGGACGAGGAGGTAGTCGAGGCGGGCGAGGTCCGGATCGACATTCCCCGCCGCACGGTCGAGGTGCGCGGCGAGGAGGTGCAGCTCACGTTCGTCGAGTTCGAGCTGCTGCGGACGCTCGCCGCGGCACCGGGCCGCGTGTTCTCGCGCCGGCAGCTGCTCGAGCGGCTCAGGGGCGGCGCCGACTACCGCGAGCCCCGCACGATCGACGTCCACGTTCGCCATCTGCGCGAGAAGATCGAACAGAACCCGCACGAGCCGGAGCTGATCCTGACCGTGCGCGGCGTCGGCTACCGCTTCCGCGAGCAGTAGGCGCGGATGCGGCGCCCACTGATCAAAGGCATCCGGCTTCGGCTCTCGCTGGCGCTCGTTCTCGTGGTCACGGGCGTGCTCGCCGTCGTCTACCTGATCGTCGTGCCGTCGCTCGAGGCGGAGCTCGTGAACGCGAGGCTCGACCAGCTCGAGCAAGACGCCAGGACGGTCGCCCTGAGCTACCAGACCGACATCGGCCGAGAGCAGGACTTCGCCGCGCAGGCGTCGGCGCTCTTCTCGGCGCGGGTCGTCATCTACACGAAGCTCGAGAGCATCGTCCTGATCCAGGGGGACTCGAGCACGACGGATTCGCGCGACGTCGAGCGCGACCCGATCGCGCAGCAGGCCGCGGCGACCGGGAAGCTGCAGCGGGGAACGGTCGCAGCGCGACGGACGCCTGTACGCAGAGGTCGCGCTGCCCGCGGGCCCGGGCACCGTGGTGCTGCTCAGCGACTCGCTCGCGGACCCGCTCTCGAGCCTCCATCTGATCGAGCGGCGACTGCTGATCGCCGGCGCGATCGGGCTGCTGCTCGCGATGGTGGCCGGATATGCCCTGGCGACGATGCACGCCCGCCGGATCAGGCGGCTCGAGCGCGCGGCCGAGCGGATCGCCGGCGGCGCCTTCGACGAGCCTGTGGTCGACACGGGCAACGACGAGCTGGGCGAGCTCGCCGCGGCGTTCGAGCGGATGCGCGTCCGGCTGGAGATGCTCGATCGCGCACGCCGCGAGTTCATCGCCAACGCCTCCCACGAGCTGCGAACCCCGCTCTTCTCGCTGGCCGGCTTCCTGGAGCTGATGGCGGACGAGGAGCTCGACGAGGCGACGCGGCAGGAGTTCCTCGAGACGATGCGCGAACAGGTCGACCGGCTGGCGAAGCTCGCCACGGACCTCCTCGACCTCTCCCGGCTCGACGCCGGCCGGATGCGCGTGGAGCACGAGCCGGTCGACCTGGGCGTGGTCGCACAGCTCGTGGTGGAGGAATTCGGGGCCGTGGCCGAGCGGAAGGACCACGTGCTCGAGGTCGTCGTCGACGGCCGGCCGATCGCGCGGGCGGACGAGCTGCGTGTGCTCCAGGTGTGCCGCGCACTCGTCGACAACGCCCTGGTGCACACGCCGCCGGGGTCGAAAGTGACGCTGCGCGCCTACGCCGACCGCGAGCACGCGTACCTCGAGGTCGAGGACGACGGGCCGGGCGTCCCGGCGGAGCACGCGCCCCACGTCTTCGACCGTTTCTATCGCGCAGAGGGCGGTGTTGCCTCGGGCAGTGGGCTCGGGCTGGCGATCGCGCGGGAGCTCGTGACCTTCATGGATGGCGAGGTCGTGCTCGAATCCGAGCCCGGCCGGACGGTCGTGCGCGTCGTCCTGGGTGCAGCGCCGACCTCGGTGGCCTCGCCACTCGTAGCCGAGCGCGTTTCCACGTGAAAACGCGCACCGCTACCCTGGGCTGATGCGATCCGGGCCTCTACGACCGACTGCTCTGGCCATCGTCGCGCTCGTGGCAGCCTCGCTGGGCGCGGCCGCCGTCCTGCTCGTCGGCTCCCTGGCCGGCTGGATCGGTGAGAGCGAAGCTGCGCGCACGGTCGTCGTCGAGACGACACCGACCGAAACCGGCGCGATCCAGACGCAATCGCCCCTGCTTGGAAACACCTTCAATCCGGCGAGCATCTACGCTCGCCGCTCGGGCGGCGTCGTCACGATCTACTCGTACTTCAGCAGCGGCCAGCGCTCACAGGGCTCCGGCTTCGTCGTCTCGGACGAGGGCCACGTGCTCACGAACTCCCATGTCGTCACGGATGCCGGCGAGAGCAGCAAGGAGGTGCACGGTGCTTCCCGCGTCTACGTCGTCTTCGCCGACGGCGACCGCATTCCGGGGGAGATCGTCGGCTGGGACCTGTTCAACGACATCGGTCTCGTCAAGGTCGATCCGAGTGACCACGCCGTTTCGCCGGTGCCTCTCGGCGATTCGAGCCGCGTCGTGGTCGGCGAGCCCGTCGCCGCGATCGGCAGCCCGTTCGGACAGGAGAGCTCACTCGCGGTCGGCGTCGTCTCGGCGACCGAACGCTCGATCCAGTCCCTGACGTCGGACTACGACGTCTCCGGCGCGATCCAGGTCGACGCCCCGATCAACCACGGCAACTCGGGCGGGCCGTTGCTCGACGCGCGCGGCCGCGTGATCGGGATCAACGCTCAGATCCGCTCCGACTCCGGCAACGCGGAGGGGGTCGGGTTCGCGATCCCCATCAACTCTGCGCGCCGCTCGATGGAGCAACTGATCAGCACCGGCAAGGTGACGTACGCCTACGTCGGCGTGACGACCCAGGATGTGACCCCGGCCGTCGCCCGCCGCTTCGATCTCGGCGCCCAGAGAGGCGCTCTGATCCAGTCGGTTATCGACGGCGCTCCTGCGGATGCTGCCGGCCTGCGCGGGGGGAACGGACCTCGAGCCGTTCAACGGCATCTCGATCAACCTCGGTGGCGACCTGATCGTCTCCTTCGCGGGCGAGCGGGTCGAGCGCGCCGCCGACATTGCGGCAATCGTCACGAATCGGCTTCGACCGGGCCAGACCGTCTCCGTCACCGTTGTCCGTGGTGGCACCGGCAAGCGCGAGACCGTCCGCCTCCGCTTGGTCGAGCGGCCGCTGAACCCGAAGAGCTAGTTCGGGTTCCGCGTTTAGGCGTCGACAACCCGGGTATGAGCGCTGGGTAGAAGTTGCGAGAGTTCGCGAGTTTTCGGTAGAACGCGAGGATCCTGGACGTGAGCGATTACAGACGACGCCTCGAATGGCGGCGCCGACGGAGGCAGAGTGGTCCGCCTGACGATTCCGGCCAAGCCGGAGTACATCACGCTGTCCCGCCTTGCTCTCTCCGGGCTCTCGCGCGTCCGCTCGTTTCCCGAGGACACGCTCGCCGACCTGAAGCTCGCCCTCACCGAGGCGTGCTCCAACTCGGTCCGCCACGCCTATGCCGACGACGAGGGCCATGTCGACATCAGCTTCGAGTTGCTCGACGACAGGCTCGATCGTCGAGGTCGCCGACGATGGCTCCGGCTTCGAGCCGGGCGACGCCGACAAGAACGGCGACGAGGAGCTCTCGGAAGGCGGTCTCGGGATCGCGATCATCCGCTCGATCGCCGACGAGGTCGAGATCGGTGGCGGCCCTGACGGCCGTGGTTCACGCCTCCGGTTTGTGAAGCTGCTCTAGCGATCCCTGGCCGGCCGCACCTCCCGGCCGGCGGAGCCGGCCTCCGGCGCAGCCTCGCACCGCTCGCGCCGCTCCAGCCGGCGGCCCGTACCTCCGTACTGTTCCACCGGCCTACGCAGCGCGAGCGGCGCGCCAGGAACCGCTAGAGCCTCGTTCGTGAGTATTAGGCTCTTGCCGTGAAGGCGCGGCGGAAGCTGATCGTGGTCTCCAACCGCGGCCCGATCGGGTACGTCCGCGAGGGTGGAGAGCGCGTCGCCCGGCGCGGCGCCGGCGGGCTCGTGACGGCGCTCGCGCCGCTCGTGTCCCATCACGACGTCACGTGGATCGCGAGCGCGCTCTCGGACGAGGATCGTGTGGTCGCGACCGAAGGGCCGGTCGAGGCAGACCGCTCCAGACGGCTCGCGGTACCGGCTGAGGCTCGTCGCGCACGACACCGCCGCGTACGACCTCTATTACCACGTGGTCGCCAATCCGGCGTTGTGGTTCGTTCAGCACGGCCTGTGGGAGTTCAAGCACGAGCCCGAGCGCGACCTTCGCCCGGCCTGGGAGGAGGGGTACGTCCCGGTCAACAGCGCCTTCGCCGAGGCGGTCGTCGAGGAGCTGGACCGCGACCCAGGCACTGCGGTCTTCTTCCACGACTACCACCTGTACCTCGCGCCGAGGCTCGTGCGGGAGCGGCTGCCCAAGGCAGTGATCGGGCACTTCACCCACATCCCGTGGGTGGGGCCGGAAGGCTGGTCGGTGCTGCCGGACGAGATGGTCAGGGCGATCCACGGGAGCCTGCTCTGCTGCGACGTTGTCAGCTTCCACACGAATCGATGGCGCGAGGCGTTCCGAGCGATGTGCGGTGAGCTGGGCCTCGACCTCGGTGACACGCTCGTGACGGCGCATCCGATCTCGATCGACCCGGATGAGTTCACTGCGCTCGCCGCGAGCCCGCTGGTGCTCGAGCGGGAGCGCGACCTGCTCGCGTCTCGACCGGAGACGATGATCCTGCGCGTCGACCGGACCGACCCGGCGAAGAATGTCCCGCGCGGTCTCCAGGCGTTTCGCGCTGCTGCTGGAGCGCCGCCCCGAGTTGCGCGGGCGCATTGGCATGCTCGCTCTGCTCGACCCCTCACGCCAGGAGATCCCGGAGTACGTCGACGAGCGGCGGCGAATCGAGGAGGCGGCTGCGGCGGTCGAGGAGCGCTTCCCAGGCGCCCTTCGGCTGCGGATCGCCGACGACTTCCACCAGTCGATCGCCGCCTACAAGCAGTTCGACGTTCTGCTCGTGAACGCCGTCATGGACGGCCTCAACCTCGTCGCGAAGGAGGCCCCATACGTGAACGCACGCGACGGTGTTGTTGTCTTATCTGTAAACGCAGGTGCATACGAGGAGATCGGAGGCTGGACGGTGCCCGTCGATCCACTCGACGTGGATGGCCAGGCAGACGCGCTCGAGGCCGCGCTTGCGCTGCCGGAGGAGGAGCGCCACGCACGGCTTGACGCGATCAGGGACCACGTTCGCCGGCACGACCTCTCGCGCTGGATCGACGCGCAGCTTTCCGACCTCGACCGCGCCAGTACGATGCGCCAGCCATGAGTGACCTCTCGCATGTCGACGAGTCCGGGGCAGTGCGCATGGTCGACGTCGGCTCGAAGCCGATGTCCCGGCGTCGGGCCGTCGCGCGCGCCTCCGTCCGGATGGCGCCGGAGACCTCGCAGCGGCTGGGCGACCTGCCGAAGGGCGACGCACTCACGACCGCGCAGCTCGCTGGGATCATGGCGGCGAAAAAGACGAGCGATCTCATCCCGTTGTGCCATCCGCTGCCGCTCTCGGTCGTCGACGTGTCGCTGGCGGTCGTCGCGGACGGTGTCGAGATCACGGCGACAGCCGAGACCACCGCCCAGACCGGTGTCGAGATGGAGGCGCTCGTCGCGGCTTCGGTTGCGGCGCTGACGGTGTACGACATGGCGAAGGCGATCGACAAGGGGATGGTCGTCACGGACATCACGCTCGTCGAAAAGACCAAGGTGGAAGTATGAGGACGGCTGTCCTGACCGTTTCGGACGGCGTCGTTGCCGGCACGCGCGAGGACAAGAGCGGCGACATCCTCGTCGAGCTGCTCGAGGCCGACGGCTATGAGGTCGAGCGGAGGGTCGTCCCCGACGAGGCGGACGAGATCGCTGCCGCGATCGCATCGCTCGCCGAGGACGCGTCACTCGTTCTCACGACCGGCGGCACCGGCGTCGCACCTCGCGACGTGACGCCGGAGGCGACTCGCTCGGTGATCGATCGCGAGGCGCCTGGAATCGCGGAGGCGATCCGCGCCGACTCGCTCGCGAAGACCCCTCACGCTCTGCTCTCGCGCGGGGTCGCCGGCGTGCACCGACGGACGCTCGTCGTCAACCTCCCCGGCTCGCCCGGCGGCTGCCGCGACGGCTTCGCCGTGCTGCAGCCCGCTCTCGCCCACGCGCTCGGCCTGCTGGCCGGCGCCGAGACGACCCACAAGCAGACATGAGCACGACGGCGATTTCGCTCCCAAGCAGGTTCGCGTCGCTCGTCAAGCTCGAGCACACGGTCTTCGCGCTCCCGTTCGCCTACGTCGGGATGCTGTTGGCCGTCGCCGACTGTGCCCGCGGCTGCGGACTGGCTCTGGGTGACGGTCGCAATGGTCGGGGCCCGGACGCTCGCGATGGGTCTGAACCGCCTGATCGACGCAGAGTTGGACGCTCGGAACCCCCGCACCGCGATGCGAGAGCTGCCGGCGGGGACGCTCTCCCGCGCCCAGGTCGCTGGGCTTTGCGCGCTGGCACTCGCCGTCTTCCTCGTGGCCGTCTTCCAGCTCGACCCGCTCGTGCGCTGGCTCTGGCCCGTTCCGGTGGCGCTCTTCGTCATCTACCCGTATCTGAAGCGAGTTACGTGGCTCTGCCACCTCTGGCTTGGCGCGTCGCTGGGGCTCGCGCCGGTCGGTGCGTGGGCTGCAGTGACGGGAGAGCTGCCGTGGCAGGCGTGGGCGCTCGGCGGCGCGGTCGCGCTCTGGGTCGCCGGCTTCGACTTCTTCTACTCGCTCTTCGACCTGGAGCACGATCGCGCCGAAGGGCTCCAGTCGTGGGCGACCCGCTTCGGCGAGCTGGGCGTCTTCCGCGGCGCGCGGCTCTTCCACCTCGGCACCGTCGCGCTGCTCGCGGCTGCGGGCTTCGGCCTCGAGGTCGGAGTCCTGTACTGGCTCGGAGTCGTGACCGTTGCCGCCCTGCTTGCCTACGAGCACTCGCTCGTCCGGCCGGGCGACCTGCGGCGCCTCGACGCGGCGTTCTTCACGGTCAACGGTGTGATCAGCATCGTCTTCTTCGCGTTCGTCTTCGCCGACGTGCTGCTGTGATTCGTGCTCGGGCGCTCGAGAAGCGCTACGGGCGGCGCCGCGCGCTGAAGCCGCTCGACCTCGACCTCGAGCGCGGCAGCTTCCTCGTTGTCACCGGTGCAAACGGATCGGGCAAGACGACGCTCCTCCGGCTGGTGGCAGGCCTCGCCGCGCCGACGGGTGGCAAGCTCGACGTCGACGCCTCCCGCGGCGAGCTCGGCTTCGTCGGCCACGAGCCGCTTCTCTACCGAGACCTGACCGCGCTCGAGAATCTCGATCTCTACGGCCGCCTCTACCGCGTGCGCGAGCGGCGGGAGCGAATCGGGATGCTGCTCGAGCGCTTCGGCCTCTGGGATGTTCGTGCCGAGCGCGTCGCCTCGTACTCGCGCGGCATGACGCAGCGGCTCGCTCTCTGCCGCGCGCTCCTGCACGAGCCCGAGCTGCTCGTGCTCGACGAGCCGTTCACCGCGCTCGACACGGAGGGAGCCGAGCTGCTCGACCGGCAGCTCACCGAGCTCACCGGCGTGGCTACCGTCCTGCTCTCGACGCACGATCCCGACCGGGTCGAGCCGCTCGCGACCTCCCGGCTCGCGCTCGCATGACGTACTTCGCCGACGTCGCCACGCTCGCCCGCAAGGACCTCCGGCTCGAGCTGCGGGCGCGCGACACGCTGCCGGCGATGCTCCTGTTCGTCCTCTCGACGCTCGTCGTCTTCCACTTCGCGCTCCCGACCGGGGCCGACGAGGTCGCGGCGCAGGGGCTGCTCTGGGTCGCGCTCGTCTTCACCGCGCTCCTCGGCCTTGCGCGGGCGTGGGCGCCGGAGCGCGAGGGCGGCGCGCTCGACGGGCTCGTCGCTCGCACCTACCGACCGGAGTGCGATCTGGCTCGGGAAGTCGGCCGCGGTCTTCGTCTTCCTGGCTGCGATCGAGCTCGTCGCGCTGCCCGCTTTCGCGCTCTTCTTCTCGCCGCTCGGCGCGGCAGCGGTTCTGGGCGTCCTGCTCGCGAACGTCGGCATCTGCGCTGTCGGCACGCTCCTCGCGGCGATGGCGGCGGCGAGCCGGACGCGCGAGCTGATCCTGCCGCTCCTCTTCCTGCCGCTCGCGATTCCGCTCGTCGTGGGCGGCGTCGGCGCGAGCGTCTCGACCGAACCTGTGCGCTATCTCACGTTTCTCGGTCTGTACGACGCGGTCTTCGCGATACTGTGCTGGGCGTCCTTTGAGTACGTCGTCTCCGAATAGCTCGGCCCCGAAGATCTCCGTTCCAGTGCTCGCGGCCGTTGCCGCCGGGCTGGTCGGGCTCTCGATCGTCCTCGCCTTCTTCGTTGCGCCCGAGGACGCCGACCAGGGCATCTCGCAGCGGATCTTCTACTTCCACGTGCCGATCGCGCTGACCGCGTACGCCTGCTTCGGCTGGGGCGCCTACAAGGCGCTGCTGCTGCTCTGGAAGCGCGAGGAGCGCTACGACCTCGAGAGCTACGTGGCGATCCACCAGGGCACGATCTTCGGGGCGCTCACGCTCGCCACGGGGTCGATCTGGGCGAAGGCCTCCTGGGGCCACTGGTGGGTCTGGGACTCGAACCAGCTCGTGCTCTTCCTCGTCCTCTTCCTCTTCTACTCGGCCTACTTCATGCTGCGCTTCTCGATCGAGGAAGGGCCGCGCCGCGCGAATGTCTCCGCCGTGTACGCGCTGTTCGGGGTGGCGCTGATCCCGGTCAGCTTCCTCGCGATTCGCCTTGCCGAAGACTTCATCCACCCGACGACGTTCACCCGCGACGGCCCGCAGATGACCGGGACGATGTTCTTCACCTTCTGCGTGAGCTGGCTCGCGATCACCGCGCTCGCCTACGCGCTCTACCGGGTCGAGCTGCTCGGCAAGCGGCTCGACGCGAACCTGCGCGAGTTGCGCGAGGCGCTGAGCGGCGTAGGCTCGACGAGCCGCTATGAGCGGAGATGCCGGCTTTGCCGGCATCGGAGCGAAGATGACTTCCGGCGAGAAATACGTCGCGGGTGCCTACGCGGTCGTCTTCGTGACGGTACTCGTCTACGTCGTGATCATCGCGGCGAAGCTCTCACGGCTCGAGCGCGAGACCGCAGAGCTCGCCGAGCTCGCGCGGCGACGAGCAGATGGCTGAGCTCCTCGTCGTCCCCGCGCTGCTCGCATACGGCGAAGCAGCGTTCGCCTACGCCGGCGAGCTTCGCGGTCCCGGCCTCGCCGGCCGGCTCGCAACCTGGGGCGTGCGGCTCGGGTGGCTCGCCCAGACCGCGCTGCTCGTCGGGCAGGCGGCGTCGGCGGAGGGATTCCCGTGGGGCACCTGGGCCGGCTCGCTCAACCTCTTCGTCTGGCTCGTCGTCGGCGCCTACCTGATCTGGGGCTGCACGCCTCGCTACCGGCTGCTCGGCCTGACCGTGATGCCGATCGCGGCCGTGCTGCTCGCGCTCGCCTGGGCCGGCGGCGGCACGGCGCTCGACGAGAGCGAGCGCTCCGGCGCCGTCCTCGCGATCCACGTCGCGCTGATGCTCGCCGCCTTCGCCGGCCTGACGCTCGCTGCCGGGATGGCCGCGCTCTACGTCTGGCAGGAACGGAGGCTGAAGCGCCACGAGCGAGCGTGTCCTTCGTGTCCGCGTGCCGCCGCTCGAGGCGCTCGACCGGCTCGCGGCGCGCACGATCCTCGGCTCGATCGTCCTCCTGACGCTCGGGATCGGCGTCGGCGCCGCACGCTTCGAACGCGGCGACTTCGACGCCGCGATGGCGGTGACGTTCGTGATCCTCGCGTACTACAGCGCGCTGCTCGTCCTCCGGCACGAGGGCTGGCGCGGCCGCCGCGGCGGCGCTCCTGATCCTCGCCGGCTTCGCGCTCGTCGCGATCGTCCTTCCCCTGACCCACTTCGCCTCGTGAAGCTGACCCTCGCAGGCGTTTCGCACCACAGAGCACCGATCGAGCTGCGCGAGCGCGTCGCGCTGGACCTGGACGCCTGCCGTGCGCTCGCCCAGCGGCTGGCCCAGCGAGCTCGACGGCGAGGCGGTCGTGCTCTCGACCTGCAACCGCACCGAGCTCTACCTCGTGCGCGAGGAGCACGCCGACGACGAAGCGGTCGACGCGCTCGTCGCAGCTCGGCCGGCGACGGGCGCGACGATCTCGCCGCTGCGCTGTATCGCCTGCGGGACGAGGCGGCGGCGCTCCACCTCTTCCGCGTCGCCGCCGGGCTCGACTCGCTCGTTCCCGGCGAGGGAGAGATCCTCGGCCAGGTGAGGACGGCGTTCGAAGCCGGCGTCGGCGGGCCCGTTTCTCGACCGGCTCTTCCGCCAGGCGCTGCACACGGGAAGCGCGTTCGGATGGAGACCGCGATCGGAGAGAGCCCGGCATCGGTTCCGTCGGCGGCCGCAGCTCTTGCCCAGCAGGTGTTCGGCGATCTCACCGGACATCGGGTCCTCCTGCTCGGCGCCGGGAAGATCAGCGAAGCGACTGCCCGCAACCTTCGCTCGCGCGGCGCCGAGATCGCCGTCGTCGCGAACAGGACTCTCGCGCACGGGGAGGACCTCGCGCGGAAGCTCGGGGCCCAGCGCGCTCGCGCTCGACGCGGTGGCGGCGGAGCTCGAGCGCGCGGACGTCGTCGTCTCGGCGACGGGCGCCGCCGAGCTCGTTCTCGCACGTGAGTCCGTCGCCGCGGCGCTGCGCGCGCGCAAGGGCCGCCCGCTCCTGCTGCTCGACCTCGCCGTCCCTCGCGACCTCGACCCCGCGATCAACGACCTCGACGGCTGCTTCCTCTATGACGTCGACGACCTCGAGGCCGTCGTCGACCGAGACGCTTGTCGGGCCGGCGCAGCGAGGCGGCGCGCGCCGAGCAGCTCGGTGGCCGGAGAGGCGGACCGCTTCCGCGAGTGGCAGGCCTCGCTCGACATCGTCCCGACGATCGCCTCGCTCCGCGCGCTCGCCGAGGAGATCCGCGACCGCGAGCTCCTCGAAGGCCGGCGGCCGGCTCTCCGAGCGGGAGCGCAAGCACATCGAGTCCGTGACCTCACAGATCGTCGCAAAGCTCCTGCATTTGCCCACGATCCGTCATGAAAGAGGCAGCTGCGGCAGCCGATGGAGTGGTCTATGCTGACGTCGTGAAGCATCTGTTCGGGCTGGGAGAGGAGGAGCGGCGGCGATGACGACCAGGTTCATGTCGGGCAGGCCGCTCCCACTGCAGGTGCCGACGGCGTTCGTGCGCATCCGGCCGAGCACCCAGCCGAACGGGACGCGGGGCTGCGGCGAGTCGAGGCCCGTCTCCCGGCGAAGCTGTGCTGATCCGCGTCGGCTCCCGCGGCAGTAGGCTCGCTCTCACCCAGGCGGAGCTGGCCGCAGAGCGGCTGCGCGGGCCCGGGTTGTGGCAGGCATCGAGATCGCGCTCGTGCCGATCACGACTGCGGGCGACCGCGACCGGACGCGGCCCTTCGGCGAGATCGGAGCGCGCGGCGTCTTCGTCAAGGAGCTCGAGGAAGCGCTGCTCGAGGGACGGATCGACGTCGCCGTCCACTCGGCGAAGGACATGACCTCGACCGACACGGAAGGGCTGGCGGTCGGCGCCTACCCGCCGCGTGAGGATCCGCGCGACGCGTTCTGCGGCGCCGAGGCGATTCGGCCGGGGATGCGGATCGGGACGGCATCCGTCCGCCGGCGCGCGCAGCTGCTCGCGCTCGAGCCGACGCTCTCGATCGAGCCGCTCCGCGGCAACATCGACACGCGCCTGCGCAAGCGCGGCGAGCGCGGTCTGGACGCGGTCGTGCTGGCGGCCTGCGGGCTCGACAGGCTTGGGCTCCAGACGGAGATCGGGTTGCGCTTCGATCCGGCCGAGATGCTCCCCGAGGCCGGCCAGGGCTCGCTCGCGTTGCAGGTCCGCGCCGGCGAGGAAGGCCTCGTCGCGGCGGCGGACGACGCGGAGACGCGCAGGCGCGTCGAGGCCGAGCGCCGTTGCGTCGCGCTGGTCGGCGGCGGCTGCCTCGCGCCGGTTGCGGCGCATCACGACGGCTCGTCGCTGACCGCGCTCGTCGCCGACGAGGACGGCGCCTGGATCGAGCGGCGCACCGGCGCCGACCCGGAGCTCGTCGCGCGCGAGCTGCTCGCCTTCGTGTCGTGAGGGTGATCGTCACGCGGCCGAGGGGTCAGGAAGAGGAGCTCGTTCGCGGCCTCGAGGCGCTCGGCCACGAGGTCGTTCGCTGTCCGCTGATCGAGCCGGAGTCGCTCGGCGACGAGCCGGTCGACGTCAGCGGTTACGACTGGGTGATCGTCACGAGCCCGAACGGCGCGCGCGAGCTGCGGCGGCGGATGCAGGGCACGCCGAAGCGGGTCGCCGCGATCGGTGCCGCCACGGCAGCGGCCTTCGGGGGCGCCGATCTCGTGCCGGCAGTCTCGACCCAGGAAGGCCTGCTCGCCGAGCTCCCCCAGTCCGGCCGGCCGCGTGCTCTTTGCGGCGGCGGAAGGTGCGCGCACGTTCCTGGTCGAGGAGCTCGATGCGACCTTCGTCCCGCTCTATCGCACGCGCGAGCTCGAGCCGGCCGAGCCTCCGGTCGGTGACCTCGTGGTGCTGACGTCCGCCTCGACGGCGCGCGCGTTCGGCCGGCTCGGCGTTGCCCTCCCGGCGGTCAGCATCGGACCTCAGACGAGCGCGGCGGCACGCGACGCAGGCGTCCAGGTTGTCGCCGAGGCGGAGACGCACGACGTCGCGGGCCTGCTGGCGGCGGTAACCTCCCGCGCGTGTTCGTCACCTTCCTGAGCGACTTCGGGCTCCAGGACGACTTCGTCGGAGCGTGCCACGGCGTGATCAAGCGGATTGCGCCAGACGGCGCAGATCATCGACGTAACGCACGGGATCCCGCGGCAGCAGGTGCTGCAGGGCGCGCTCGTGCTTGCGAGCACGCTGCCCTACATGCCGGTCGGCGTGCATCTCGCGGTCGTCGATCCGGGGGTCGGCAGCTCGCGGCGCCCGCTCGCGCTGCGCGATCGAGAAGGCCGGTACTTCGTCGGTCCGGACAACGGCCTCCTGGTCCCGGCGGCGGACCGGGCCGGGATCGAAGCCGCCCATGAGCTCGCGAACCCCGAGTACGCGCTCGAAACGATCTCGCGGACGTTCCACGGGCGCGACCTGTTCTCGCCCGCGGCCGCGCATCTTGCCCGCGGCGTCCCGGTCGACGAGCTCGGCCCGCCGCTGGCTCCCGACGCGCTCGTCCGGCTCGACATTCCTCAGCCGGAGATCGGAGGAAACCGGATCGCGGGTACGGTCCTCTATGTTGACTCGTTCGGCAACGTAGCTCTGAACATCACGCGGGACCACGTGGCGGAAGTGGGCATCGTCCCGGGCACGCAGGTCGAGCTCGAGCTCGGGGGCGAGCGCTTCTACGCCGTCGCCGCGCGGACGTTCGCCGATGCGCGGGCGGGCGACATCATGCTCTACGAGGACAGCTACCGGAACATGTCGGTCGCGATCAGCAACGGGAACGCGGCCGAGATGCTGCACGCCCGCGCCGGGCAGTCGATCAGGATCAACGTCGGCCGGCTTTGACTTGCGTCAAGGCTGCGCGTCTGTAAATCTCCGCTCCATAAGGGCGTTCGCGGAGCGGTATCACCGTCCCGGACGTCCTTTTTCTCTATGAGTGCGGCGGCCTCCGGTCCGCCCAGGGCCGCGCCTCCTCGAGCTGCGAGGCGACCCGGAAGAGGAGCGCGTCGCCGAGCGGCGGACCGACGAGCTGGACGCCGATCGGCAGCCCGGCGTCGGTCCAGTACAGCGGCATCGAGACCGCCGGCTGCCCGGTGACGTTGAAGGCGGCGGTGAAGGGCGTGAACGCCACGGCGCGGTCGAACTGCTCCCACGGATCCTCCGGCTCCGCCTCCCAACCGACGGGCACGGGCGGCATGCGCGAGTGTCGGCGTCAGCAGCAGGTCGTAGCTCGACCAGAACGACGACGATCTTCCGCGCCCGCATCTGCAGGCGGGACACGGCTGCGGCGTAGACCGAGCTCGGCGTCTCGGCGGCGGCGCGCAGAAACGCCTGGTTGAGCGGGCTGAGCACGGACGGGTCCCGCACCGGAAAGAGCGACGGCCCCACCTGCCAGATCGGCTTGAAGTCCTCCATCAGCTCCGCGCCGCCCCATTCGGGCGCCGCCTCCTCGACGTCGTGGCCGAGGGAGGCCAGGAGCTCGGCTGCGTCTCGCGCTGCGGCGACGCAGGCTTCGTCCACCGTCGCCGTCGTTCGGAGACGCCGTCGTCAGCGCCACGCGCAGCCGGCCCGGATCGACTCCGATCTCGTCCGCGTACGGGCCGCTCCGGTGGAGGCGGCGGGAACGGATCGCCCCACTCGTAGCCGACGACGACGTCGAGGTAGGCGGCAGCGTCAGACGGTCGTCCGGGCGAGCGGGCCTGTCGTCCCGAGCCCGATTCCCGGGGCGAACGGCGCGTTCGACACGCGGCCGCGCGAGGCCTTGAAGCCGAGGACGCCACAGCACGAGCCGGGGATGCGGAACGAGCCGCCGCCGTCCGATCCCTGGGAGATCGCGCACAGGCCGGCCGCGAGCGCGGCGGCCGCTCCGCCGCTCGAGCCGCCCGAGTTCCGCGAGAGATCCCACGGCGTGCGGCAGGGCCCGTTCAGCTCCGAGTCGGTGAACGCGGTCGTGCCGAACTCGGGCGTGTTCGTCTTGCCGAGGATGACGAAACCCGCGGCCCTGAGCTTCGTGACGTGCGCCAGGTCGAAGTCTGGGACGTTCGCCGCGAACGCCGGGCAGGAGAACGTCGTTCGGATGCCGGCCGTCGTGTCGAGATCCTTGAGCGAGATCGGCACGCCGTGGAACGGCGCTTCGGCCGGGGCGTCCGTCTTCGCGCGCGCGTCGGCGCGCGCCTCCTCGGCGCACACCGTGACGTACGCGCCGAGCTCGGGGTCGAGTCGTTCGATCCGCTCGAGGTAGAGGTCGACGAGCTCGAGTGGAGTGACCTCTCGCTCCCGGACTAGGCGAGCCTGCTCGGTCGCCGGGAGGAACGCGAGCTCCATCCCGGCGACCGTATCAGGCGAGTCTCAGATCCAGTCGAACGTGTCCTGCAGGAACGGCACGAGGAAGTACAGGAGGAATGCGGCCGACGCGATCCACATGAACGGATGCACCTCTCTCGGCCGGCCTTGTGCCGCCCGGACGGTCACGAAGGCCAGGAAGCCGATCCCGATCCCGTCGGTGATCGAGAACGTGAACGGCATGAACATGATCGTCAGCGCCGCGGCAAGCCCGATCCCGAGATCGGTGAAGTCGATGCCTGCCGAGCTTGCGGCCGGTCTGCCTGCCCTCGGCGTCCTCCTCCGCCTCGGTCAGGGCGGTCATCATCAGGAAGCCGACGATGATCAACGCCGGCGCCGTCGCCTGCGGCGGCACCATGCCGATGATCGGCGCGAAGAACATGAACGGGAAGAAGAGCGCCCCGGCAGATGACGGCGACCCAGCCGGTCCGGCCGCCGACCCCGACGCCGGACGCGGACTCGATGTAAGTCGTCGCGGACGACGTCGACGCCGCACCGCCGGCGACGGCGGCGAGTGAGTCGACGAGGAGCGGTTTGCGGATGTCCTCCATGCGGCCGTTCTCATCGAGGTAGCCGGCCTGCTTGCCGACGCCGACGAGCGTGCCCATCGTGTCGAAGAAGTCGGCGAGGAACAGCGAAAACGCCCAGACGATCGCCGAGATGAACGCGAGCTCGGTGAACGCGTCGAAGTTGAACTTCCCGAGCAGCGCGAGGTCCGGCGTCTCGTACACGTCGCTCGGCCAGCTCGCGCCGGCGACGAAGCCGGCCTCGTTCATCGTCGGCCTCGTTGATGATCGTCGCGAGGATCGTCGTGGCGACGATCCCGATCAGGAGGTCGCCGCGGACGCCGCGCGCTCGCAGCACGATCGTCAGGAACAGGCCGAAGAACGTGACCGCGACCGGCCAGGTCGTCAGCCGGCCGAGGTCGACGACCGTTCCCTCGCCCCTGACGACGATGCCTGCGCTCGTCAGGCCGATGAACGCGATGAAGAGGCCGATGCCGATCGCGATCGCCTTCTTCAGGTCGAGCGGGATCGCGTCCATGATCCGCTCGCGCATCCCGGTCAGCACGAGGATCGTGACCGCGATGCCCTCGACGACGATCAGCCCCATTGCGGCCGGGAACGAAAGCCCCTCGCCCACGACGAGGCCGAAGGCGACGACCGCGTTTAGCCCGAGCCCGGGCGCGATCGCATACGCCTTGTTCGTGTACAGGCCCATCAGGATCGTCATCACGCCCGCCACGAGGCAGGTCGCCGCCAGCACCTGGTCGAAGGGCAGCCCGATGTCCTGCAGGCCGTCGATCCCCGCGAAGCTCAGAATCTGGGGGTTCACGAAGATGATGTACGACATGACGATGAAGGTCGTCACGCCGGCCATCGTGTCGCGCGCGAGCGTCGTCCCGTTCGCGGCGAAGCGGAAGCGACGCTCGAGGAACGTGTCCCCGGCGTGTGCCGCAGGCTCAGACATTGCCGTCTCCTTATGGCCTCGGTTGACCCCTGCGGAGGAGACAATGAGAGGCGCGGCGGACGGATGCAACCGTCCGCTGTGAAGAGGCCTTAGATCGGGCGGAGTCGCAGCCGCTGCTCGAGCGGAAGATCCCGGAAGAGCCTGCGCGTCTTCTCGGTCAAGTCGGTCGAGTAGGCCCAGCCCACGTACTCACAGCGCGGGCAGGCGCCTGCTTCCTCATGCCGCCGCGGGCCGGGGGTGAACTGTCTCGCATGTCCGCAGCGGAGACACTCAACAGATGAGCGAATCCACAGACCAATTGTCGGCCCTAACGCCTACCACGCCGTCCCCGACTTGAGGGAATCGCTCAGCGCGCTACCTGAGGCGGCGAATGCGCTCGCAACCGCGCAGGACGTCGCGATCCCTCGAACTCCTGATGCAGGTGTCGACGCCGCCTGCGCCATCGACGCGGTCCGCGTCCCAGCCCGCCCGTCGATCAGGTTCGGGAGATCGTTGCCGACGATGACGTCGTCGTACGGGAGTCCCGCGGACGACTTCCAGGCCGCAAGCGGGCGCCGGGAACAGCGACAGCGGTCACGAGGGTAGGGCTTGTGAAGAACACGGGACACGCGGAGGTCGACCCCGAGCTGCGCCGCTCCAGCCGCCTCCGGCGTCCAGCGTGTCGCGTCCGCCGTCCGCCGCTCCGCAATCCGCAATCGTCCACGGACGCGGGGGTCGAAACGGGCTCCAGCCGGTTACGACCGGCTTGGGAAACGGGCCGAGCCAGAACTCCTGTGACGCGTAGGCACCGAGCGGGCAAGTCGGATGCGCCCAGTCGACGTGGTAGACGTCGTCTCCGCTCGCGACCGCTACGCGCAGATCGGTGCCCGCCGCCGCCCCAGAATGCGTTCTTGCGGTCGCGTGCCGATCAGCGATGTCATTGCCGCGCTCCTCCGACCACGCCCTCGAAGCTTGCGCGCGGCGCGCGTGACGACGATCGCGCCCTGCGGTCGCAATGCGCCCACCCTCGAGATGGCCGAGATCTACGCGAACTCGAACTGTGGAAGGGAGGTGGAAGGCGAGACACGCTCGAAGCCGTCCGACCACGGTTCGTCGGCGACTGTCAGTCTCGTTCGAACGGCGATCCGACCAGAGATAGACGTCGTCGCCGTCGCCCCTCCGACGAGTCGTCGTCGCCTGCGCCCGCCGTCGAGTCTGTCGGAGCCGCTGCCCGCCATCGAGGTGATCGTTGCCCAATCCGCCGATGAGCGTGTCCGGGCCGCTCTGGCCCGCGAGCGACGTCGTCACCGGCGCCGCCGTCGATGCCGTCGCCTGTGGGTGAGCCGGAGAGGATGTCGTTGCCCGGCCCTCCGAGGGTCATACACGCGCCGGAGAGGTGGTCCTTCCCTGCGCCGCCCGCGACGGCGTCGAAAGGCTGGGCCGACCCGGACTCGAGCAGGACGACGCGGTTCCGTGTGCCTCGCCAGCATCCCGCCTGGCGCCGAGAGCGCCACCGTGACGCTGTCGTCGACGCCCAGTGACCGAAAGTCGAGCGCGTCCCAAGGGACCGTCCACCAGGACACGTTGGGAACATCGGTCTCCGCAAAGTTCGGGATCGCAACGCGCCTGACCTTTCTCGACGACAGTGTCGGTTTCCGGCTCCGCTGCGGGGCCGAAGACATACGTGTCGACGCCACGGCCTTCGAGTCTGTCGCTGCCTGGGCCACCGTCGAGGAGCGTCAGCACGGCTCCCTCTGGTCCGATCACGTCGTCGTCACCCTCGCCCGCGGTGACATGCGCAAGGGCGCTGATCCCTTTCGTTGCGCCGTCGCCGGCCATCGGTGCGCGGGATAGGTCGATTCGATTTGCGCCAGGACCGCCCATGATCTCGAGCTTCTTGACGGTGCAAGGGATCAGCGATGCTGACGGTGGCAGGCCGTTGACTGTCACCTGCATGCCTGCGCACGCGACAACGATTGGATCAGCAGCGTCGCTGCGGAGAGTCAGCGCTCGGTTCGGAGCGTCATAGACGGAGGAGATCGCCGCCGGGGCGCCGATGGGAAACACGAGTGCGCACACCGATGTGAGCAGGACGACTCGCACGTACCTGATGCTTCCATCCCCTCGTGAGCGAGGTATGAACGCGAGGTATGGATCCTGCGTCAGGGGCGTTTCGCGGCTGCGAGCAGGTCGGCCCAGCTGCAGAGCTTGACCCGGGGACGCCCGAGCGGCTCGCCGGCGCTGCGTTCGGCCGCGTCGATCGCCTCCCAGCCGGCGTAGAGAACGGCGTCGACGCCGCGGTCCTCGAGCAGCGCCTCGAGCGTGCCCTCAGCACGACTCGGCAGCAGGCCAGCGCGCGCGTCGTCCAGCACGAGCGCCACCGTCTCGGTCGCGTCCTTCTTGTTCGTCCCGATCACGCCGCTCGGGCCGCGCTTGATCCAGCCGGCGACGTAGAGACCCGGCTCGACGCGGCCGCCCTCGTTCGGGATCGTCGCCGAGCCCTCGTCGAAGGGTAGGCCGGGGAGAGGGACGCCCTGATAGCCGACGCTTCGAAACACGATCCCGCACGGGATCGTCTCGCGCTCCTCGGTCGGCACGGCGCGCCCGCCGACGAGCTCGTTCCGGACGAGCTCGATCGCCTCGACCCTGCCGTCGCCGTGGATCGCGACCGGCGACGAGAAGAAGCGGAGGCGGATCGCGCGCGGCTTGCCGGCGGGCTCGCGCGCGGAGTAGTCGCGCAGGTGCTCGACGTTGCGGCGGACGGTCGGCGGCGCCGCCTCGAGCTCGGCGGCGCTGGCTTCGTCCAGCTCGAGGTCGGCCGGGTCGACGATCACGTCAGCGCCTGCGAGCTCGCCCAACTCTCCCACCTCGACCGGTGTCCAGGCCGCCTGCACCGGCCCGCGGCGGCCGACGACGAGGATCTCACGGATCCCCGCCGCGTTGATCGCCTCGATCGCGGCGTCGGTCGTGTCGGTGGGGGCCAGCTCCTCGGGCGTGAGTGCCAGCATGCGTGCGACATCGAGCGCGACGTTGCCGTTCCCGATCACGACCGCCCGTTCGCCCGAGAGGTCGAACGAGAGATCCTGGAAATCGGGATGGCCGTTGTACCAGGCGACGAAAGCGGTTGCGGGCCAGGAGCCGGGCAGGTCCTCTCCCGGAATCCCGAGCTGACGATCTGTCTGCGCGCCGACGGAGTAGACGACCGCGTCGTACAAGCGAGCGAGCTCGGCGTGCTCGACGTCCTTGCCGACCTCGACGTTGCCGAAGAAGCGGAAGCCCGGCTGGGCTGCGGTGCGTTCGAACGCGCGCGAAACAGCCTTGATGTTCGGGTGATCGGGTGCGACGCCCAGCCGTACAAGCCCCCACGGCGTCGGCAGGCGTTCGATCAGGTCGACCTCGAGGTCGAGATCGCTCGCGAGCAGGGCCGCGGCAGCATAGAACCCAGCCGGCCCGGAGCCGACCACCGCGACGCGAAGAGGATCCACGCGCGGAGTCTAGGCTCCGGGCCGAACCAGGCCGGTCTCGTACGCGAGGATCACGGCCTGGATGCGGTCGCGAAGGCCGAGCTTCGAGAGGACGTGCGCGACGTGTGTCTTGACCGTGTGGTCGCTGACGACGAGCTCTGCCGCGATCTCTGCGTTCGAGCGTCCGCGCGCGAGCAGCCGCAACACCTCTACCTCTCGCGCAGTAAGCGTCTCGACCGCGGCTGGCGGCGCCGATGGCTCGCCGAGGTTCGTGAAGCGCTCGATCAATCGTCGCGTGACTGCGGGGGCGAAGAGCGAGCCACCGTCGGCGACGATGTGAATCGCCGCGAGTAGCCGTGCCTCGGGCGCGTCCTTGAGCAGGAAGCCGCTCGCCCGGCTCGGAGTGCTGCGAAGACGTACTCGTCCAGGTCGAAGGTCGTCAGGACAAGCATGCGCGGCGGGTCTGGCAGTACTGCGATCTGCCGCGTCGCCTCGATCCCGTCCACGCGCGGCATCCGGACGTCCATCAGCACGACGTCAGGCGCGAGCCGACGGGCCTCCGCAACCGCCTCGACACCATCGTCTGCTTCGCCGACGACCTCCAGCTCCGGGTCGGAGCCGAGGATCATCCGGAACCCGGAGCGGACGAGCCTCTGGTCGTCTGCGATGAGGACGCGGATCACAGCGGCAATCGCGCGTTGATCGTGAAGCCGCCGTCCGGCTGCGGGCCGCTTTCGAGCTCGCCCCCGAAGACAGCGACGCGTTCGCGCATGCCGACGAGGCCGTGTCCGCCTGCGCCATTCGCGGCACCGGCTCCCGTGTCCGCGATCTCGAGCTCGAGCGCATCCACGCCGAAGCGGACCGACACTCGGGCCCGTGCCGGCCCCGCGTGCTTGAGCGCGTTGGTCAGCGCCTCCTGCACGATCCGGTACGCCGAGACATCGACGCCCGGCGGCAGCTCGCGCCGCTCCCCTTCGATGCGCAGGTCGACGGGGAGTCCGGCATCGCGCACCTGGGCCAGGAGCTGCTCCAGGTGGGCGAGTGACGGCTGCGGGGCGAGCGCGACGTCCTCGTCCTCGACCCGGAGCATGTGCAGGAGCCGCCGCATCTCGGCGAGTGCACTCGCTCCGGTCGACTCGATCGCGTCGAGTGCATCGTCGTGATCGCGGCCTTTCGCGTGCCTCGCGCCGCGCGCCTGCAGCACGATCACGCTGATTGCGTGCGCGACGACGTCGTGCAGCTCGCGGGCGATCCGTGCGCGCTCCTCGGCCACGGCTGCCCGCGCCTCCTCGACGCGCTCGACGATCAGCTCGCGCTCGCGCAGGCGGCGACGCTGGATCGCACGGCCGGCGAGCCACAGACCGCCGAAGATCGTGAAGAAGAAGACCGCGTTGCCGAGAAAATCGGCGACCGTTCCCTCGTCGGCGTCCGCGATCGTTCCGGTGAGTGACAGCGTCGCGACCAGGAGCGCGCCGACGATCGCACTGCGTCCACGCGTGTGCGCTCCGACCGAATAGACGGCGATCGCGAGCGTGATCGCGAGGGCGAGCGGGTCTTCGGTGACCGGGCTGTTCAGATCGATCACGACCCAGCCGACGATGTTCACGGCGAGCACGGCGACCGGCCACTGCCGCCGGCGGATCAGCGTCAGCGGGAGCAGCACCGCCAGCGGGATGAAGATGCGGCGGTCGTAGCCGCCGTGGATCAGCAGGATCTCGGCCACGGCCGCCGTCGCGAGCGCAAACGGCAGCACCCGGTCGGCATCTCGGCGGATCGTGAGCCTCTTCACACATCGAGCCTAGGCGACCAGCGGCCCTGCGGCATCAGCCGTGCGAGCGAGTCGGCTGGTCCTCGCGGGCGACGCGACGGCCGTACGCGCGTCCTACGTTCGGTCGAAAGCGATCAAGGAGGAGCGATGCGCAAGGTCAGTGCTCTCGTGACGGCGACCGCCACGCTTGCGGGGTGCGGCGGGGGAGACGCCGAGCAGAACGTCGTCGAGGTTCGGGGAGACGAGTACGCGTACGTCATGCCGGCGTCGGTCGAGGGTGGGTGGACGACCTTTCAGCTCGAGAACACGGGCGAGGAGCCGCACGAGTTCGCGCTCGCGAAGCTCGCGGGCGACCGCACGCGCGCGGATGTGCTGGACGTCCTCTCGGATCCAGCGACGAAGGAGCAGGGGCCGCCCGAGTGGGTGACGATCCGCGCGGGCATACCGACGCTTCAGGCCGGGGAGAGGGCGTCGCTGACGCAGCGGCTCGAGCCGGGGCGCTACGCGTTGATCTGCTTCCTCGACGGTCCGAGTGGGAAGCCGCATTTCGTCGACGGAATGCTGAGCGTCGTCGAGGTCGGGGTGGACGCCGGTGTGGAGGCGCCCGAGGCGGACGCCACTTTGACGCTCGGGTCGGGCTTGCAGGCACCCGAGCTCGAGGAGGGCGAGCGGACGCTCGAGCTGAAGAACGAGTCAGCCGAGCCGAACGCGGTCTTCCTGCTCTCGTACAGGCCCGGGAAGACCGACGAGGACCTCCTCGCCTGGGAGGAAGGCGGGATGAAGGGCCCCGCCCCGGGCCGCTTCCACGGCGGTGCGATCGACGTGCCCCCGCACTCGTCGGTCTTCTACACCTACGACTTCGAGAGCGGGATCGACTATGCGCTCGTCGACGACGTCAACGAGATCGAGCGCCGTTTCAGGGTCGGCTAGCTCAGTGCGAGCAGCCGGAGCCGCAGGCGCCCCCGTGCTCGGCGGCGGCGTCCGCCGCTGAATCGGCTGAGCCCTCCTCCACCGTGAACGAGTGGCCGCAGCCGCACGACGCAGAGGCGTTCGGGTTGTCGATCTTGAACCCGGACTCCTCGAGGCCGTTCAGGAAGTCGATCGTCGCGCCCTTGAGGTACGGGGCGCTGTAGGGGTCGATCACGATCGTGACGCCGTGCTGCTCGAGCGTCTGGTCGTCGTCGACCGGGCCGGCGTCGAAGCCGAGCCCGTACTGGAAGCCCGAGCACCCGCCGCCCTGGATCGCGACGCGCAGAACCGAGCTCTCGCCCTCGGGATCCTCGGCCATCAACTCGCGGATCTTCTCCGCGGCGTTCGAGGTCAGGGAAACGAGAGTGTCGGGGCGCTCGATGATCTCCATACGATGATGGTAGCAGGGGCGAAAGTCGTCCCCCGAAGGGTGACTTTGTAACACCCGTGTCACGCTTGACTCCTGCGCTTGCACCTCTCTTCGTGCGGCGCGAGCAAGCTTGGTAGCGTAGGTCAAACTCGGATGCTGGACGACTACTTTCCGTTCCTGGTCTACGCATTCCTCGCGGCTGCAATTCCGGCCTCGATGATCCTCTTCACGTTCATTTTCGCCCAGCCTCCGCAGGGCCGGGTGAAGGCGCGCTTCCTCCCGTTCGAGTCCGGCGTGTCCGAGGGCCCGCCCGCGCAGCAGCGCTTCACCGTCAGCTTCTACCTGACGGCGATGCTCTTCATCCTCTTCGACATCGAGATCGTCTTTCTCTATCCGCTCGCGATCGTGCTCGAGCGCCTCGGGTGGTTCGGCCTGACGGAGTTCCTCGTCTTCATCGCGATCCTGGCCGTCGCCTACGTGTACATCTGGCGCAAGGGAGCGCTCGAGTGGCACTAGACGAGTCCGTCGATCGCCAGCGGGCTTCGAAGCGGCCGCTTGCCAAGGCGGGCCTCCAGTCCGAGCGCCTGCTGTGGCCGACGAAGAAGGCGGTCTTCGAGGACGAAGTCGAGAACCTCGAGGACGCCCTCGGGCTGTCGACGCTCGAGAAGGCGGTTGCCTGGGCCCAGACCAGGTCGATGTGGCCGGCAACTTTCGGGCTGGCGTGCTGTGCGATCGAGATGATGTCGATCGTCTCCTCGCGCTACGACATCGCGCGCTTCGGGATGGAGAAGTTCAGCTCGTCGCCGCGACAGGCCGACCTGTTGATCGTCTCCGGCCGCGTCGCTCACAAGATGGCTGCGCCGTTGCGCCAGGTCTACGACCAGATGCTCGAGCCGAAATGGGTGATCGCGATGGGGGCCTGCGCGAGCTCCGGCGGGATGTTCAACAACTACACGATCCTGCAGGGCGTCGACAAGGTGGTCGCCGTCGACATCCACGTTCCGGGCTGTCCGCCTCGGCCCGAGGCGCTGATGGAGGGGATCCTCCGCCTGCACGAGAAGGTGCTGGCCGGCGTGCCGCCCGCCTACCAGATTCGCGGAGTGGCCTCCTAGTGTCCTACGACGGGGTTCCCGGGCTCGTCGAGACGAAAGAGGCGTTAGGAGAGACGACACTGGTCGTTGACCCCGCGCGCGTGGTCGAGGCGTCCGTGTACCTGCGCGACGAGCTCGGCTTCAACCTGCTGGTCGACATCACGGCGACCGACTACCTCGGCTGGGGGGAGACACCGGTCGCCGGGTACTACGGCACGGCCGCCGGACGCGACCTCAACGAGCCCGGCGCCCAGGGCTATGAGCGCACGCCCGAGTCGAAGCCGACTCGCTTCACGTTGAACTACCACCTGCTCAGGCTCGCCGACGACTCAGCGCGGGTGCGACTGCAGGTGCGCCTCGAGGACGGCGAGACGGTGGCGACCGTCGTCCCGGTCTGGCCGACCGCCGACTGGCACGAGCGAGAGGCGTGGGACATGATGGGCATCGCCTTCGACGGTCACCCGAACCTGACCCGGATCCTGATGGAGGACGACTGGGAAGGGCACCCGCTTCGGAAGGACTATCCGATCGGCGGCGAGCCGGTGCGCTTCTCGGGGGAGGAGTAATGGCCGTCACGGAGCGGCGACCCGCGATCTACACGGGCTCCCGGATCCCGCATCCGATCCCGACCGTCCTGCAGACCGACCCGGCGCTCGAGGACGTCCTCACCGTCAACTTCGGGCCGAACCACCCCTCCACGCATGGGGTGCTGCGGCTGATCGTCGACCTGCACGGCGAGCACGTCGTCGGGCTCTCGGCCGTCATCGGCTACCTGCACACCGGGTTCGAGAAGACGATGGAGCAGAAGACCTGGTGGAAGGGCGTTACCTACCCGGCCCGTGTGGACTACGTGTCCTTCCAGTACAACGAGCTCGTCTACGTACTCGCGGTCGAGAAGCTGCTCCAGCTCGAGGTCCCGCGCAAGGCGACCTGGATGCGGATGGCGCTCGGCGAGCTCTCCCGGATCCACTCTCACCTCGTGTACCTCGGCACCTCCGCGCTCGAGATCGGGGCGATCTCGATGTTCTGGTACTGCTTCCGCGAGCGCGACCTGGTGCTCGACCTCTTCGAGATGGTCACCGGCGTGCGGATGCACACCCGCTACTTCCAGGTCGGCGGCCTCGCCGAAGACATCCCGCGCGGCTTCTACGACGAGGCGCGGAAGTTCTGCGAACGGATGCCGAAGGCGGTCGACGAGTACGAGGCGATCCTCAACTCGAACAAGATCTGGCTCGAGCGGACGAAGGGGGTCGGCCTGCTCTCGGCCGACGATGCGATCGCGCTCGGACAGACCGGCCCGAACCTCCGCGCCTCCGGAGTCGACTGGGATCTCCGCCGGCGCGAGCCCTACCTGGCCTACGACCAGGTCGACTTCCACGTGCCCGTCTACCACGGCGGCGACGTCTACGACCGCTACAAGGTGCGCGTCGACGAGATGCGCGAGTCGACCAGGATCATCGCCCAGTGCATCGACCGGCTCGAGGAGATGCAAGGCGAGCCGTGGATCGCGGACGACCGGAAGGTCGTGCTGCCGCCGCGCGAAGAGCTTCACACCTCGATGGAGTCGCTGATCCACCACTTCAAGATCGTCACCGAGGGGTACCGCGTTCCCGAGGGCGAGGTCTACGTCGGGGTCGAGTCGCCGCGCGGCGAGTCCGGCTGCTACCTCGTCTCCGACGGAGGCCCGAAGCCGTGGCGCGTCAAGTTCCGTGCCCCCTCGTTCGCCGCCTTGCACGCGACCGCCGCCTGTGTGCAGGACGCGGCCGTCGCAGACCTGATCGCCGTCGTCGGCTCGCTGGATGCGGTGATGGGAGACGTCGACCGATGAGCGCCTGGGCGCTCCTGACCGGCATCGCCTCCCGGCCGGCGGAGCCGGCCTCCGGCGACGCCTCGCGCCGCTCGCGCGCCTCCAGTCGGCGGCCCGTACGTCCGTACTGTTCCACCTCCCTATGGCACGCGAGCGACGCGTCATGAGCGCCCAGGAGAAGACGCTGTACGACGAGATTCAGAAGATCCGCGCGCTCTATCCGGTCTCCCGCTCCGCGACCCTGCCGGCGCTCCGGCTCGCGCAGGAGCGGTACGGCTGGCTCTCGCCGGAGGCGTTCCGAGAGGTGGCGGACGCGCTGGACGAGACGCCCGCGTACTGCATGTCTGTCGCCTCCTTCTACGACATGTACCACCTGAAGCCGGTCGGCCGGCACCTCGTCGAGGTCTGCACGAACGTGTCCTGCGCGCTCGTCGGCGCCCAGCAGGTGCTCGAGGCGTTCCAGTCGGAGCTCGGGATCCACGCCGGCGAGACGACCGACGACGGCGAGGTGACGCTGCGGACCGTCGAGTGCGCAGGCGGCTGCGGCTGGGCGACGGTCGTCGCTGTCGACCACCACTACCGTGAGCCCGTGCAGCCCGCGGACGTGCCGGCGATCGTCGAGGAGCTACGACGTGGCGGCTGAGCAGCTCGTCGTTCTCCAGGGCGCGGAGGAGAAGGCGCTCCTCAAGCTCGCCGACTACCGCGAGGCCGGCGGCTTCGCGTCCCTCGAGAAGGCCCGCCTGATGGAGCCCGCGGCGGTGGTGCAGGAGATCCTCGACTCCGGCCTCCGCGGCCGTGGCGGCGCCTTCTTCCCGACCGGCCGCAAGGCGAGCTTCCTCGCGAAGGGCACGGGCAAGCCGACCTACCTCGTCGTCAACGCAGACGAGTCAGAGCCGGGCACATTTAAGGACCGCGAGATCATGTTTCGTGTGCCGCACCGGCTGATCGAGGGCTGCCTGATCACCGCGCATGCGATCGAGTGCGATCGGGTCTTCATCTACATCCGCGGCGAGTACCTGCACGAGTTCGAGCTGCTGCGCGACGCGCTCAAGGAAGTGCACAAGGCGAAACTGCTCGGCGGCGTCACGATCGTTCTCCACCGCGGTGCGGGCGCCTACATCTGCGGCGAGGAGACTGCGCTGCTCGAGTCGCTCGAGGGCAAGCGCGGCCAGCCCCGGACCAAGCCGCCCTTCCCGGCCATCGCCGGTCTCTACGCCTCGCCCAGCCTGATCAACAACGTCGAGACGATTGCGACCGTGCCGAAGATCATCGAGCTGGGCGCGAAGGAGTACGCCAAGATCGGTGTGCCGCCCGACTCGTCCGGCACGCGCGTCTTCTCCCTCTCCGGCAACGTCGTCAACGGAGGCAACTACGAGCTGCCGATGGGCGTGACGCTGCGCGAGCTGATCTACGACTTCGGCGGCGGCATTCCGGACGGGCGTGAGCTGAAGGCCGTCATCCCGGGCGGCTCGTCGGTGCCCGTGCTGACGGCCGACCAGGTCGACGTGTCGCTCGATGCGAGCTCGATGTCGGAGGCAGGCTCGATGCTCGGCTCCGGCGCGATCATCGTCATCGACGACCGCTGCTGCATGGTGCAGCTCGGCCTCCGCGTCGCGCAGTTCTACATGCACGAGAGCTGTGGCAAGTGCACGCCGTGCCGTGAGGGCACGCGCTGGATGGTGCAGATCCTCGAGGCGATCGAGGAGGGGACGGCGTCGCAGGGCGACCTCGACCTGCTCCTCGACGTCTGCGACCGGATCCTCGGCAAGTGCCTCTGCCCGCTCGGTGACGCGGCGGCGATGCCGGTGGCGAGCTACATCGACAAGTTTCGCGACGAGTTCCAGGAGCACATCGACAGCGGCTGCCCGATGCACGGCGAGTCGTCGCTCGAGCACGTCCTGGCGCCGGTCGACCAGCACACGCACGGCCCGGTGGCCGAGGTGCCCGCGTGAGCGCGATCGAGCAGGTCAAGGTCACCGTCGACGGTCGCGAGGTCGAGGTCGCCAAGGGCACCGGGCTCGTCGAGACGGCCGCCGCGGCGGGAATCGAGATCCCGGTCTTCTGCTACGAGCCGCGGCTCGGGCCGCCCGTCGGCGCCTGCCGGATGTGCCTCGTCGAGATCGAGGGGATGCCGAAGCTCCAGGCGGGCTGCACCCTGACCGCCCAGGACGGGATGGTGGTGCACACGGCGCGGTCGTCCGCGAAGGCCGCGGAGGGGCAGGAGGCGACGCTCGAGTTCATCCTCGTCAACCACCCGCTCGACTGCCCGGTGTGCGACAAGGGCGGCGAGTGCCCGCTCCAGGACCTGACGTTCAAGTACGGGCCCGGCTCGACGCGGATGACGTTTCCCAAGCGCACGTTCGACAAGCCGATCCCCATCTCGCCGACGATCGCGCTCGACCGCGAGCGCTGCATCCTCTGCTATCGCTGCACGCGCTTCTCCTCCGACGTCGCCGAGGACGGGCTGCTCGTGGCCAGGAACCGCGGCGCCCAGTCGCTGATCACGACCTTCGAGGACGAGGCGTATCGCGCGCCGTTCAGCGGCAACGTGATCGAGCTCTGTCCGGTCGGTGCGCTCACCTCGACGCAGTACCGGTTCGAGGCGCGGCCCTGGGAGATCCAGAACGTGCCGACGGTCTGCGGCCTCTGCCCGGTCGGCTGCAACATCTCGGCAACGACCCGAGAGGGCAAGGTCAAGCGGATCGTCTCGCGCAACCATCCCGAGGTCGACCAGGGCTGGCTGTGCGACAAGGGTCGCTTCGCCTTCCCCTACCTCTACGCCGGCGACCGGATCCTCGATCCGCTCGAGCGTGTGCGCCGCCGCGGTTTCGGCGAGCTCTCGTGGGACGACGCGCTCGACCGCGCCGAGGAGCTGCTGCGCGGCTCGCAAGGGCGGATCGTCACCGCGCTCTCGGGCTCCGAGACCGTCGAGCAGGCGTACGCGCTTGCCAAGCTGCTCCGCCAGGGGCTCGGCGCGAACTCGGCCGTGCTGCCGGAGGCGACCTCCTTCGCGCTCGACGCCTTCCGGGCGCCGCTCTCGGCGATCGCAGTTGCGGAGATCGTGGTCGTCATCGGCGACGAGGAGGTCGCGGACCGCGCTCCGATCGTCGACCTCTGGATCAAGCAAGCTCGCCGCAACGGTGCCGAGGTCGTCCGGGTGGCCGAGCCGAAGCTCGGCGAGAAGCTCGAGCAGCGTGTCGCCGGCTCCGACCGCGCCGTGCTGATCTGGTCCGGCCGCGCAGGCGGTGGCGGGGCGCGGCTGGCAGAGCTCGGGCACCGGCTCGGACTCGACGGGAAGCCCGGCTGCGCCGCCTTCAACCTGCCGTCGACGCCGAATGCACGCGGGGTCGCCGACGCCTGGGCAGCGGCCGGGGAGGGCGAGGAGGAGAACCCGGAGCCGATCGGGCTGCTGATCGTCTCCGGCGACGAGGCGGCGTCCGATCCGGCAGTGCGCGCGCTCGCCGAGCAGGCGGAGCACGTGATCGCGATCACGATGTTCCACGGACTCGCGGTCGGCTGGGCGGACCTCGTCCTGCCCGGCACGAGCTACCTGGAGCGGGACGGCTCCTATCTCAATCTCGAGGGGCGCCTGCAGCGACTGCGTCGCAGCGTGATCCCGCCCGTGCCGGACGAGATCGCCTGGCTCGCGAAGCTGGCCGAGCGCTTCGGTGTCGAGCTCTCTCCGTATCCGTCGGTCGTCTTCGCCGAGCTCTCCGAGCTGATCTACGGCGGCATGGGCTTCGGTGCGGTCGGCGAACGCGCGCCGCTGCCTGATCGGACTCCATACGAGGCTCCGTCTCCCGCTCCCGCCGCGCCTGTTCCGCCGCCGGCGGCTCCGCCCGGCGAGCACTTCCTGGGCACGCTGAAGCTGCAGCGCTACCGGCCGCTCTTCGCCGGCCCGGCGGTGGAGCGAGTCCCGGAGCTTGCCTTCCAGCGGCCCGAGCCCGTGATCGAGCTTGCGATCGGCGACGCGGAACGCCGCCAGATCGCGAACGGAGACAGCGTCAGCGTCCGCTCGAACGGGACGTCGGTCGAGCTGCGGGCTCAGTGTCAGCCGCGCGCTCGCCGCCGGCACCGCGCGAATCGCCGAGGAGTACGCCTCGGATCTCCACCGCGAGGTCGAGGTGGTGAAGGCGTGACCGAGCCGTGGTGGGTCAGCGTGATCAAGTCGGTGGTCATCATCAACCTCGTGATGGGCGCCTTCGCCTATCTGACGCTGGCCGAGCGGAAGGTGATGGGCCGGATGCAGCTCCGCTTCGGCCCGAACCGTGCCGGCCCGTTCGGGCTCCTGCAGCCGATCGCCGACCTGATGAAGCTGGTGCGCAAGGAGAGCTTCTTCCCAGGCTCCGCGGTCGACACGCTCTACATTCTCGCGCCGTTCGTTGCCGCCTTCACGGCGCTCTCGACGTTTGCGGTGATCCCCTTCGGCCCGGGCTGGGAGATCTTCGGCGTCCAGGTCGATGGCCAGATCTCCGACGTCCCGATCGCCCTGATCCTGATCTTCGCGATCGGCTCGATTGGCATCTACGGGTTCATCGTCGGCGGCTGGGCGTCCGACTCGAAGTACGCGCTGCTCGGCTCGATGCGCACGTGCGCGCAACTTGTGAGCTACGAGGTCTCACTCGCGCTCAGCGTCCTCGGCGTCGTGATCATGGCGCAGTCGCTCTCGCTGACCGAGATCGTCACCGCCCAGGACAACTGGTGGTACATCGCGCCGCAGTTCGTCGGCTTCGTCGTCTTCATGTTCGCCGGCACAGCTGAGACGCGCGCGCGCGCCGTTCGATCTCCCCGAGGCGGAGCAGGAGCTCGTCGCCGGCTACCACACCGAGTACGGCGGCATGCGCTTCGGCCTCTTCACGATGAGCGAGTACGTCAACCTGATCACGCTCTCCGGTCTCGCCGTCACGCTCTTCCTCGGCGGCTGGCACTTCCCGGTGCTCGAGGGCCTCGGTCCGCTCTGGTTCGTGCTCAAGCTGTTCTTCCTGCTCTTCATCTTCATCTGGATGCGGACGACGCTGCCTCGCCTCCGCTACGACCAGCTGATGCGCTTCGGCTGGAAGGTTCTGCTGCCGGTGGCGACGATCAATGCCGTGATCACGGCCGTCTTGGTGGTCTGGTTGTAATGCCGATCGGGACCGCCAAGGGGTTCGGCGTCACCTTCCGGCAGATCTTCAAGAAGCCGATCACGCAGCAGTACCCGGAGTTCAAGCGCCCCGTCTACCCGCGGTTCCGCGGCCGCCACCGGCTGCACGTGCACGAGAACGGGCTCGAGAAGTGCGTCGGCTGCTCGCTCTGCGCCGCCGCGTGCCCCGCCGATTGCATCCGTGTTGTCCCGGCGGAGAACACGCCCGACAACCGCGTCTCGGCCGGCGAGCGCTACGCGCGGATCTACGAGATCAACATGAGCCGCTGCATCTTCTGCGGCTACTGCGAGCTGGCCTGCCCGTTCGATGCGATCACGCTCGGCAACGAGTACGAGATCTCTGAGTACTCGCGCGACGACCTGATCTACACGAAGGACATCCTCCTCGCCGAGCCGATGAAGAAGATCCCGGTCGCCGACCGAGACCTGTACGACACCCCGATCCCGGCGTACCGCTCCCGCTCGTAGATGGGCAATTTCCTCGTCTGGGTGATCTGGATCCTGGCGGCTGCGGGCTGCCTCGCATCGGGTCTCGCGGTGATCTCGTTCACGAACCCCTTCTTCTCGGCGCTTGCGCTGATCGGGAATCTCGGCTCCCTCGCCGTCCTCTTCCTGCTCGCGTCCGCGGAGTTCCTCGCCGCCGCGCAGGTGCTCGTCTATGCCGGTGCGGTGATGGTGATGTTCCTGTTCGTCATCGCCTACCTCGGCGACCGCCCGACCGAGGCGCCGTTCACGGGCGGGCCGTCGTGGATCTCCCTGGGCGCGATCGTCGCCGCGGCCGCGCTGCTGGTGGAGATCGTGGTCGTGATCGGGCTTGTCGTCGGCGACGGGCTCGCCGACGAGGCCGTGATCCAGCGCTCGTTCGGCAGTCCCGAGGAGATCGGCCGCCTCTTCCTCACCGATCACCTGCTCGCGTTCGAGATCACCTCGATCGTGCTCCTGGTCGCCGCCGTCGGCGGCGTCGTGCTCGGGACGCGCTCACGCGCCGAGGACGAGGAGGAGGTGGCGCGTGCAAGGGCCTGACGTCGTCTGGTACCTCGTCGTCGCCGCGATGCTGTTCTCGATCGGAACCGCCGGCGTGCTCCTTCGCCGCAGCCCCCTGATCGTGCTCCTCTCGCTCGAGATCATGCTCAACGCGGGCAACCTCGCGCTGATCTCGTTCGCGCGCCTGCACGGCAACCACGACGGGCAGATCTTTGCGCTCGCCGTGATGGCCGTCGCCGCCTCCGAGGTCGTTGTCGGCCTCGGCCTGATCGTCGCGATCGCGCGCAAGCGGCTCGACCTCGACGTCGACCGGCTCAAGGTCCTCCGCGGATGATCGCCGGCGCCTGGCTCTGCTTGCTGGCGCCGCTCGTGGGCGCGCTCCAGATCACGATCCTCGGCGGGTCGATCTCGCGGCGCACTGCGGCCTGGCTCTCGACCTCGTCCGTGTTCGTCGCGTTCGGCGGTGCCGTCGCCTCGTTGGTCGGGCTGCTGGGCCGCGAGCCCGAGGAGCGCGAGGTGGTGACCACCGCCTGGACGTGGCTGGCGACACAGAACTTCGACGTCGGCCTTTCGCTGCTCGTCGACCCGCTCTCGGTGACGATGATGCTGATCGTCTCGGGCGTCGGCGGCCTGATCGTCCTCTACTCGATCGGCTACATGGACGGCGACCCCGAAGAGCGCCGCTACTTCGCCTACATGTCGCTCTTCGTCTTCTCGATGCTGCTGCTCGTCCAGGCGGGCAACTTCCTGCTCCTGCTCGCGGGCTGGGGCCTCGTCGGCCTCGCCTCCTACCTGCTGATCGGCTTCTGGCACGAGCGGCCGGCGGCGGTCGCGGCGGCCAAGAAGGCGTTCGTGATGAACGCGTTCGGTGACGCGACGATGGCGCTCGCGTTCTTCGTGCTCATCTGGCAGACGGGGACGCTGAACTTCGCGGGTGCGTTCGCCGGCGCCGAGGGGATGTCGCAGACGCTCGTCAACCTCGTCGCGCTCGGCCTGCTCGGTGGGGCGGTGGCGAAGTCGGCGCAGATCCCGATCCACACCTGGCTTCCGGACGCGATGGAGGGCCCGACTCCTGTGTCCGCCCTGATCCACGCAGCGACGATGGTCACCGCGGGCGTGTACCTGATCGTGCGCGCGCACCCCATCTTCGAGCTCGCGCCGTCGATCTCCGATCTCGCCGCCGGCCTCGGCGCGATCACGCTTCTCGTCGCCGGCCTCGTCGCGCTCGTGCAGACCGACATCAAGCGCGTGATCGCCTATTCGACGATGTCGCAGATCGGCTACATGTTCCTCGGCGCAGGCCTCGGCGCGTACGGGAACGGGATGTTCCATCTGATGACGCACGCGTTCTTCAAGGCGCTGCTCTTCCTGGCCGCAGGGCTCGTGATCCATCACCTCGCGAACGAGCAGGACATCCGGAAGATGGGCGGGCTGCGGAGAGCGATGCCGAGGACGTACATCGCCTTCCTGGTCGGCTCGCTCGCGCTCGTCGGCATCCCGCCGCTCTCGGGCTTCTTCTCGAAGGACTCGATCCTGGCCTCGGCACTGGCCTCCGGCGGATACGGGCAACTGCTCTTCGCCGCGGGCCTCGTCGGCGCATTGCTGACGGGGCTCTACACGTTCCGCCTGCTCTTCCTCGTCTTCCTCGGCGAGCCCTCGCCGCTCGTGCGCGAGCACGACCACGGACCAGCGCACGGTGAGGGCCCCTGGACGATGACCGTGCCGGTCGCCATTCTTACCGTCCTCGCGGTCGTCGGCGGCTGGCTCCAGGTCGCAGGCGTCTGGCATCCGTTCGGCGAGTGGCTCGACCCGATCGCGTTCGGGCGGGAGCATCTCGCGCTCGTGGAGCCGACCGTCACGCAGGACTACGTCACGAGCGCCCTCGCCGTCGGGCTCGGGACGGTCGGAATCGCGGTCGCGTGGATGCTCTACGGCTCGCGCAAGTGGGCCGTGCCGCGCCTTCCGGCCGTCCAGCGGACGCTCGAGCACAAGTTCTGGTTCGACGAGCTCTACGACGCGATCTTCTACAGGCCGGCAGTGCTGGCCTCGCGCCTGCTCCGGGACGGGATCGAGAAGCCGCTGATCGGCGGCTCGATCTCGGGCGTCACGCTCGGCGCTCGCGAGGCGGGAGGCGCGGTCGGCGAGGCCCAGACCGGCTACCTGCGCAGCTACGCACTCGCGATCGCCGCCGCGGTCGCGGTGCTCATCGTCGTCTTCATCACCGTCCAATGACGACCGCGCTGATCATCCTCCCGCTCGCTGCCGCGCTCGTCGTCTGGCTGCTGCCGCTGCCCGGCCGGGTCTCCGGTGTGCTCGCCCTGCTCGTCGCGCTCGCCGAGGTCGCGCTCTGGGCGGTCGTGCTCGGCGGCTTCGACTTCGGTCAGGGCCTCCAGTAGCAGGACCAGCAGAGCTGGTTCAGCGACCTCGGCGTCTCCTACCACGTCGGCTTCTACGGCTTCTCGCTCTGGCTCGCCGGGCTCACGGTCGTCGTCTGCTGCGGCCGCGATCGGCTACGCGCTGTGGGTCGACCGCGAGCGTGCCCGCGCCTACCACGGCCTGCTGCTCTTCCTGACGGGCTCGATCGTCGGCGTCTTCACCGCCCAGGACCTGCTCCTGTTCTACGTCTTCTTCGAGGCGATGCTGATCCCGATCTACGTCCTGATCGGCGTCTGGGGCGGCCCTGGCGCGGGCTCGCGCGACCGCGACGTTCGTCATCTACACGATGGCGGGCTCGCTGCTGATGCTCGCCTCGATCGTCGTTTTCGGGCTCTCACAGGGGACGTTCTCCCTCGTCGAGTCCGGTCCCTCGTCGAACGAGTGGGTCTTCCTCGGCTTCCTCGTCGCCTTCGCCGTCAAGGCGCCGATCTTCCCCTTCCACGGCTGGCTCGTCGATGCTTACCGGGAGTCGCCACCGGAGGTCGCCGCGATTCTCTCGGGCGTGGTCTCCAAGGCCGCGGTCTACGGCCTCCTGCGGATCGTGCTGCTGAAGTTCCCGGAGCCCGTCGACGACTTCCAGGTCACGATCCTCGCCCTCGCGGCGATCGGGCTCGTCTACGGGTCGCTGCTCGCGTTCCGCGCACCTGACCTCCGCGCGGTGATCGCGTACTCGTCGATGGCGCAGATGAGCCTGATCGTGCTCGGGCTCTTCTCGCTCAACGAGCTCGGCGTCAACGGCGCGATTCTCCAGTCCGTTGCGCACGGCCTCGTCTCGGCGACGCTCTTCCTGCTTGCCGGGATGATCGAGACGCGGACCGGCACGAGTACGTTCGCCGTGCTCGGTGGGATGGCGCGGGGGAGGCCGGCGCTCGCCACGGTGCTGATGACGACGGGGATCATCGCGCTCGCTGTACCCGGCTCGGCCGCGTTCGCGGGCGAGTTCCTGATTCTCGCCGGGGTCTACGGTGTCGGCTGGGGCTGGGCGGTCGTGGGAGCGGGAGCGATCGTGCTCGCCGCGATGTACATGCTCCGGCTGATCTCGGCGGTGCTGCACCAGGCGCGCGGCTTCGACGTGCTCGAGGACGCGCCCGACCTCCGCCCGTTCGAGCTGACGCTGCTCGTGCCGCTCGTCGGGCTCCTCCTGTTCCTCTCGGCGTGGCCGGCCCTGATCTCGGAGCGCCTGTGATCCCGACTCCGAAGATCGACTGGCTCGCGCTCTCGCCGACGGTCGCGCTGCTCGGAGCGTCCGGTGTTGCGCTGCTCGGCAGCGTGCTCGTTCCCGCTGTGGATGCGCCGCGGTTTCGCAGCGCTCACCGTCTTCGCCGGCTTCGTGACCGCCGGCGTCCTGGCGGCGATCGTCTTCGACGAGAGCGCCGAGGGCCGCAGTCTGATCGCCGAGTCGTTCACGCGCGACCGGCTCGGCGCGCTCGCGGCAATCGTGATCGCGGGTGCGGGCGCGCTGACCGTGCTCGTCTCGTGGGGTGAGAATCGCCGTGACCACGCGGGCGAGTACTACGCCCTTCTGGCCGCGGCCGGCGCGGGCATGGCGTTCTTCGTGACCGCCGGGAACCTGATGACGCTGTTCCTCGGCCTGGAGTGGTTCTCGATCTCGCTCTACATCCTCTGCGCGCTCGACACGCATCGCGAGACATCGCTCGAGGCCGGGCTGAAGTACCTGATCGTCGGCAGCTTCGGCTCGGCGATCCTGCTCTTCGGCTCGGCGCTCGTCTACGGCGCGACGGGCGAGCTCGGCTTCGGTGCGATCGCGGGCGCGAACGCCGGCGACGACTATCTGTTGCTGGCGGGGCTCGCGATGCTGATCGCCGGCCTCGGCTTCAAGGCCTCGGCGGCGCCGTTCCACATGTGGACGCCTGACGTCTACGAGGGTGCGCCGACCTCGGTGACCGCGTTCATGGCCGCCGCGACGAAGGTTGCGGCCCTCGTCCTGACCCTCCGGATCCTCGTGGTCGCCTTCCCGGAGCAGGAGCACCTCTGGACGATCGCGATCGCCGTGCTCGCGTGCGTCTCGCTCGCGGTCGGGAACCTGGCCGCGCTCGTGCAGCGGAACGTGAAGCGGCTGCTCGCCTACTCCTCCGTCTCTCACGCGGGCTTCATGCTGATCGCGATCGCCGCGAACAGCGAGCTCGGAGGCACGGCGCTCCTCTACTACCTGATCCCCTACGGCGCGATGTCGATCGGCGCGTTCGCGGTCGTCGCAGCGCGGGAGCGTGAGCTTCAGGCGCCCGTGACGCTCGACAACCTGGCGGGCTCGGCTGGGAGCGGCCGTTCCTCGGCGCCGCGATGTGGGTCTTCATGCTCGGTTTCATGGGCATGCCGCTGACCGGCGGCCTGATCGGCAAGTTCTACGTCTTCTCAGCCGCGTACGAGTCGGGCTTGTGGTGGCTGATCATCGCCGGCGTGATCGCGACGGCGATCTCGCTCTACTACTACCTCGGCGTGATTCGCGCCCTCTACCTGCGTCCGGGGGTGGGGCTGCAGCCGGTCATCGTGGGCGGTTCGCCGCCACGCGATCCGCTGCTCCAGAGCGCCGTCTTCCTCTCGGTCGGAGTCACGGTCGGCTCGTTCATCTTCGTGCAGCCGTTGATCGACCTGGCGCGCGACGCGGCGTCCAGCCTTCCCTTCTAAGCCTAGTAACAGTCTGTTACTTGGCGCGGAAGGCGGCGCGGAGGCGCTCGCGCGGGACGGCGGTTGTCGCGGCGAGCAGCGCCTGCACCGCAAAGACCGCCAGACAGGCGACCACGGCCGTGACTCCGATCGCCGGCGGCGGCCCGTCGGCGATGAGCGGCGCGCGCACCGCCGCACCCAGGAGCACGAGGGGCAGCGCGAGCGCGGTCAGCGCAGCCATGCCGCGGTCGTGTGGCTCCGCGGCCGTCCCGTCGAGCACGTCGCCGAGCGCGGAGAGCGCTGCGAGCGCGACCAGCGGGACGGCGACGACGAGCGCGTAGTAGGCGAACGAGTGGCGGCCGGCTGCGTCTGCGAGCGCGGCGCCGACGATGAGCAAGACGGAGGCGAGTCGCATTGTCATGCCCCGATGTTCGCCGCCGCACCGGACGGTCCTCTCCACGGGGGAAGGGGTTCCCCCGTAAGATTCTCTCTCGGATGGCCCTACGACACTCACCTGGCTCGGGCATGCGGCTTCCGCCTCGACACCCCGGGCGGCAAGCGTATCTACGTCGATCCCTTCCTGAGGGCAATCCGACGTGCCCGGAGTCGGAGCAAGCAGCCGGAGCGGATCGACGCGATCTTCCTCACGCACGGGCACGACGACCACGTCGGTAGCACGGTCGAGCTTGCGACGAAGTTCGACTGCCCCGTCTACGCGCAGGTCGAGCTGCGCCGGTGGTTCTCGGGACAGGGGCTCAGCGAAGACCTGTCCGCAGGCGCTAAACAAGGGCGGGACGGCCGAGTGGGCGGGATCAAGCTGACGCTGACGAACGCCTTTCACTCGTCGAGCTGTTCGGCGAACGGCACCTACGCGGGCGAGGCGTGCGGACTCGTGCTCGACGTCCAGGACGGCTCCGACGCTCTACTTCGCCGGCGACACGTGCGTCTTCGGCGACATGGCAGCTGATCGGCGCGCATCTACGAGCCCGACGTCGCCGTCCTGCCGATCGGCGACCATTTCACGATGGGGCCGCGCGAGGCGGCGGTCGCGCTCGAGCTGCTCGGCGTCAAGCGGTGCATCCCGTCCCACTACGGCACGTTCCCGATCCTGACCGGCACGCCCGAGAAGCTGCGCGAGCTGGCACCCGGCGTCGAGATCATCGCCCCGGAGCCCGGCGGCTCGGTCGAGCTGTGAGGGAGCGCTGGTTCGGCAACACCGGCAGGCAGGTGCCCGAGCTGGCGCTGGAGGGCTCGCTCGAGCTCGAGGGCGCCCTCGTCCTGGACGGCGTCGAGGACGACGCAAGCCTCCGCGAGGCCCATGCCCAGGGGAGACCGGTCGTGGTGCGGGCGGCCACCCCGGAGGCGGTCAAGGCGGCACTTGCGCGGCCCGAGGTCGCGTCGGTGCTCGTTCCCACCGCGGAGCTTCTCGCGCTCGATCTGACGGAGCTGACCTACGGCTAAGCCCATCTCGACCGTATTCGATCGTGGCGTGCGACCTCGATGCGGGGCAGTGGGGCGTTGCCGTGCAGTCGAAGTTCCTCGCCGTCGGATCGGTTGTGCCCTCGGCCGAGCCCGAGGTCGGCGCCGTTGCGACCCAGGCGTACGCGAATCCGCGCTACGGCCCCGACGGCCTCGCGCTCCTGCGGCAGGGCCTCTCGGCCGAGGAGGTCGTCAAGCGCCTGACGGAGGCCGACGAGGGCCGCGACCAGCGTCAGCTCGGAGTCGTCGACGCCGCCGGCCGCGGCGCCACGTTCACCGGTTCGGGCTGCAACGACTGGGCAGGCGGCAGGACAGGCACCGGCTACGCCGCCCAGGGGAACATCCTCGTCTCCGGCGAGACCGTCGACGCGCTCGCGGAGACCTTCGAGGCGACAGAAGGCTCGCTGGCCGAGCGACTGCTGGCGAGTCTTGCCGCGGCTCAGGCCGCAGGCGGCGACAGTCGCGGCCAGCAATCCGCGGCACTCCTCGTCGTCGAACGCGACGGCGGCTACGCCTCGCTCTCCGACACTCTGGTCGACCTTCGGGTCGACGACCACGAGACGCCGATCGAGGAGCTCCGCCGCCTGTACGACCTCCACGACCAGCTCTTCGGCAAGACTCCGCGCGGCGAGTGGCTGCCGGTCGACGACGAGTTGCGCGCCGAGATCGGCGAGCGGCTGAAGAAGCTCGGCTACGAGCGCCTCCAGGACTGGGCCGGCGCGGCCAATCTCGAGGAGCGCGTCGACGGCGAGGATGAGATCGACCCGGTTGTCCTGAACGAGTTGAGGAGGAGCGAGTGAGCGGATACGAGATCGCGAGCCTGACCGAGATCGAGTCGGTGAAAGCGGTCGGCACGCTGAAATGGACTCCGGTGCGCAAGCACTTCGGGATCACGGCCTTCGGAATCAGCGCCTACACGGCGACCGAGGTCGGGCAAGACGTCGTCGAAGAGCACACGGAGGAGCAACTCGGCCACGAGGAGCTCTACCTGGTGGTGGCCGGCAGGGCGACGTTCATCCTCGACGGCGAGGAGAAGGACCTGCCGGCGGGATCGGTCGTCTTCCTCCGCGACCCGAAGGTCAAGCGCTTCGCGCGGGCCGAGGAGCCGAACACGACCGTGCTCGCCATCGGTGGCAAGCCAGGCTCGCACGAGATTTCCGCCTGGGAGTACTTCTTCACCGCGTACGGCGTCGTCGACGAGGACCCGGACCGCGCGATCGCCGAGATCCAGGCTGGGCTGGCGGAGAAGCCGGATCACCCGGCCCTCCTCTTCCACCTGGCGTGCATCTACTGTCGCGCCGGCCGGCTCGACGAGGCCGGCGTTGCGCTCGACCGGGCTCTCGAGCTCGATCCGAAGCTTCAGAAGTGGGCGGACGAGGACGAGGATCTCGGAAGCCGCTACGCGTCGCCAGGAAGGCGTAGCCCGGCGGCACGCTCGCGCAGCGCCGGAACCGGATCGGCGTCCGGTCGCGCGACGACCAGCACCGCGCCATATCCCTCCCCGGCGAGCGCGCCGACGAGGAGGTCGAGGCCGAGCGCGAGCGCAAACGCCTTGTGCGCCTTCTCGCCGCCGAACGGCACCAGCTCCTCCGGCTTCGCCGTGCCGCGCAGGACGTCCCCATGTGTGACCGCGCCCATCGAGACGTCGGTGACGAGCGGCTTGCCGTCCGAGCTCGGGATCGCGATCGCCAGCGGATTCGTGCCCGCGAGCGGTTCGCCCCCGTCGGGATGGGAGAGCCGTGCGGGTGACGTCGCCGTCAGGGCGGCGACGAGACCGCCTTCGGCCAGTCGCCGGGCGTACCAGCCGAGCGCGCCCGTCGGGAAGCAGTTCGACGCGACGACGACGCGCGCGTGCGCCGGCGGCTCCGCGAGCTGCGCGTCGCAGATGGCTGTCAGCGTCAGGTAGCCGAGCGCGCCGGCGCCGTCCCAGCGCTCGTAGCCGGGCTCGGCGTACGTGCCGCACCGGGCGGGCGTCCGGGCTGCAGGTCGGGGAGCGTCTCGAGCCAGTCGATCCGCGCGAGACCGTGGCCGAGCTTGCCGCGTGACTCGGCGTCGAGGAAGTGAGCGGCGAGGGTCGCGGTGTCCGCCTCGGAGAACCCCAGGGCGGCGATTCGCTCTTCAGGCAGCACGCCTGCGGGCCGCCCAGACCGCAGCGCCCGCGCCGAGCACGAGCGGGATCCCGAGCAGCGCCGGCCGGAGTCGCGGCACGGCAGGGTAGGCCAGCTCGCTGAACTCGAGCCTCGGCCAGCCGCGGTCCTCCGCGATCAGTCGCAGCTGCCGGTCGGGGTTGACGACGACGGGGTTCCCGACCGCCTCGAGGAACGGCAGGTCGGTGTGGCTGTCGGAATACGCGGTCGACGCGTCCAGGTCGAAGCCCTCCTGCGCGGCGAGCTCGCGGACCGCCGCCGCCTTTCCCTCGCCGTGCGCACCGCGGAGCGAGCGGCCGGTGTAGACGCCGTCCACGATCTCGCAGGTCGACCCCAGTGCGCCGTCGAAGCCGAGCTCGCGCGCGATCTCCTCGACGATCTCCTGCAGCGTTGCGGACACGATGTAGACGGGCTCGCCGCGCTCGCGATGGCGTTCGACGAGGTTGAGCGGCTCCTGGTAGACGAGCGGCTTCAGGATCGGCTCCATCGCGCCCGCGACGAGGTCGCGGAGGTCGTCGACGCGGAAGCCCTTGAGGACGATCAGGCCGTCTTCGGCGGCCTTCCGGACCGTCTCCGCGCTCGCGCCGCGGGCGGCGAAGAGCAGCTGCCAGGCGGCGGCCTTCGCGAGCTGACCGCGACCGATCACGCCGTACTCGCGGAAGGGCCCGGCGAGTGCGAGCGCGCTCGAGCGGCGCAGCAGCGTCCGGTCGAGGTCGAAGAAGGCGGCGGCGGTCACACCTCGAGTGTACGTACGAGCGTGACCCCTACTCGCCGGTCGACTCCTCTGCCTGCTTGCGACGCAACCGCTGACGATCGAGCCACCAGCCGTAGCCGACGAGCGGGGTGCCGATGACGAGGCACGCGATCGCGAGCCCCAACACGACCCACTCGCCGTTACCGCTCACCGTGCTGCTGAAGGTGGAGAGCAGGAGCGCAGCGATCCCGAGCCCCCAGCCGATGCGCGTCTGCCTGCTGGTGCCCTTATGTGGCGGAGAGTGTATGCCGAGCGGCGTCCTCACGAAATCCTCACGGATTCCTTACCCGTTGCCACGCTGGAAACAGGCCGCGCGGGCATCTAGGACATCACAGTCCAACAAAGGAGCCGCTTCACATGAAAAGACTCATCCTGATCGCAGCAGCGCTCAGCGCCCTCGTGGCGGCAAGCGCCGCCGTGGCGCACCTGAAGACCGGCGACGTCACGCAGGTCAGCGCGACTCTGTCCGCGGCGACGGCGGCGAACGTCCAGACACGCACCGTCACGTGTGACGGCCAGACGATCGAGATCACGCTCGGCCGGTACACCGGCACGGCGACGAGCACGACGACCGAGCTCAACGGCACGGTCGACCTGTTCGTGAAGAGCACGTACAACACGACGAAGAAGCTCGGCTGGGTCGATGGCTGGCTGAAGGTGCGCGGATCAGACAGGCGCACGCGGGCGAGCTTCACCGCGATCAACGTCGACGGAAAGCTCGACGGCTGGCTCCGCGGCTCCGCGAGTCACCGCGGTGGCGTGCTGTTCGGCAGCCTGGCGGGCTCGTTCTCGAAGACCGGCGGCCTGACCGACGGCACGCTTGGAACCGGCACCGGCGCGAATGCGGCTGTGATCGCCAAGCGCGTCAGCTGCAACGGCGACAAGCCGACGCGCCCCAGCGTGTTCCTGTTCGTTCGCGGCGCCGTGGACTCGGTCAGCGCGACCGCGATCACGGTGAAGCCGAAGGACGGCTCCGCGAACCAGACCTGCACGGTCAAGAACGCGGATCAGGTGAAGGGCATCGACGCGAACGACCAGGTCGAGATGTCCTGCGTCCAGGTCGCGGGCGTCTGGACGCTCGCGAAGGTTCGCGAACGGCACTAGCTCGACGAGGGACGAACGACTGCGGAGGGCGCCTGCGGGCGCCCTTCGTCGTTCTAGCTAGGAGAGAACCGTGAGCGGCTTGCGGATCGCGCCCGGCCGTGAGGAGAGAATGGCCTCCGCGATCGCGATGATCGCACGTGCGGACTCGGACTCCGGATCGGCTTCGACGACGGGCACCCCCGCATCGCCGGCCTCTCGCAGCGCCGTGTCGAGCGGCACCGTTCCGAGCAGCGGCACGCCGAGATCGTCGGCGAGCTTGCCGCCGCCACCCGTCCCGAAAGCGTCTCCGCTCATGTTCTCCACCACGCCGAGGAGCTTCTGGCCCGTCTTCTGCGCCATCATCGCGGCGCGGGCGGCGACCTCCTGCGCGAGCGGCTGCGGCGTCGTCACGACGAGCACCTCGGCGCGCGGGAGCAGCTGGCCGAGCGAGATCGCCATGTCGCCTGTACCGGGCGGCATGTCGACGACGATCGTGTCGAGCTCGCCCCAGTGAACGTCCGAGAGAAACTGCTCGAGCGCGCGGTGGAGCATCGGCCCGCGCCACATCACCGGAGCGTTGTCGTCGAGGAAGTTGCCGATCGAGATCAGCTTCAGCCGGCCGCGGACCGGCGGCACGATCATCTTGTCGACGACGATCGGGCGCTGATGGACACCCAGCATGTGCGGGATCGAGTGGCCGTAGATGTCCGCATCGATCACGCCGACCTGCTGCCCGAGCCCGTCGAGCGCTGCTGCAAGGTTGACCGTGAGCGACGACTTGCCGACGCCGCCCTTGCCGCTCGCGATCGCGATCACGCGCGTTCGCGGATCGAGCGAGATCGACTTCTCGGGCCGGCCGCCGCGGAGCTTCGTCGTCAGCGCGGACTTCTCCTCGGGTGTCATCACACCGAAGCGGAGCTCAACGCGCTCGACGCCCGGAACACTGCCCACGTGCTCGGCGACCTGCTCCTGGAAGGAGTTACGGAGAGGGCAGCCGGCGACGGTGAGCGCGATCGTGACCGATACGGCTCCTCCGTCGATCTCCAGCTCGCGAACCATGTCGAGCTCGGTCACCGGCTTGCGCAGCTCGGGGTCGATCACGTTCTCGAGTGCGCGGAGGATCGCGTCGCGATCGGGGGTCATACCGGGAGCCTAGCGGCCCAGACTGCTCAGCCGACGAGCCGGGGATCAACCAACGAGACGGAAGACCATGCGGTCACGAACCGGGCGAACGCCGATGCGCGTGACGACGAGCGAGCCCCGCGCGTTGTCGAAGAGCCCGGTGCCCCCGAGGACGGCGAGCTCGTAGAACTGCCGGTACAGGAGCGACCCGCCGACGACGATCCTGCCCTTCGGCAGGAAGTACGTGCCGCGGCACACGCGCGCTCGGCGGCGATCCATGAACGTGCAGATCAGCTCGGAGCGGCCGATCGAGCGCGTCGTCACCCGCGTGTTGTAGAGACGCTGCCGGATGATCTCCATGTCTCCCGGCGACTTGCCCTTCGGGCCGACGTCGACGCGGACCACGGTGTCCTGGATGTTCGTGATCCGGATCGTGGCCGGGCCGGTCGCGGCCGAGGGGCTTCCCTCCCAGGGACCGATGACAAGGATGCCCACGAGCACCCCCGTGGACAAGTAAGCGATTTTGGTCTTCATCTGGGTGTCTCCTTGGAGTTGTTCGCGCTGACCTCGCCGGGTTCCTCCGGCAGTTCGACCCAAAACGTTGACCCGGTCGAAGGGTCGCTGTCGAAGCCGATGGTGCCGCCGTGCGCCTCGACGATCTCCCGCGAGACCGCGAGGCCGAGGCCGGTGCCGGTGATACCGGTCGCGCCGGCGTCACCGCGGAAGAACTTCGTGAAGATCCGCTCCTGCTGGTCCTCGGGAATCCCGAGCCCTTCGTCGCGGACGATCACCCGCACGCCCGCGCCGCTTCGCTCGGCTGCGAGCTGGACCGTGCCGCCCTCCGGGGAATACTTGATTGCGTTCGAGAGCAGATTACCGACGACTTGCGCCAGTCGGTCAGGGTCGCCTCGCACCGACAAGGGCCGCTCATCGAGCGCGACCTCGACCGTGTGCTTCGGGCTCTGCTCCGCATACAGCTCGGCCTGCTCGTCGAGGAGCGAGGCGAGGTCGACCCTCTCGGTCGCCAGCTCGAGGCCTTCGTGCTCGATCCGCTGGACGTCGAGGAAGTCCTCGAGGAGCGCGGCGAGCCGTCGCGCCTGCGCGTCGACGATCCCGAGGTAGTGCCGGCGGATGGGCGGGTCGAACTCGCGCTTCAACAGGAGGGCGGTGAAGCCGAGCACGCTCGCCAGCGGCGTGCGCAGCTCGTGCGAGACGATGCTGACGAGCTCCGTCTTCATCCGCTCGCTCTCGCGCAGCTCTTCGTTTTGCTGCTCGAGCTCGGCGTGGTTCTGCTCGATGCGTTCCGCCATGTCGTTGAACGCGTGGGTGAGCTCGCCGATCTCGCCCGGTCCCTGCGGCGGCAGTCGCAGCGACCATTCGCCGCCGGCGAGCCGGGTTGCGCCCGAGGCGACGGCCCGGACCGGGCGGCCGATCGCCACGCGCCAGGAACACGCCGAAGAGAATGATCAGCGCCGACGAGGCGCCGATTCCGATCGCGCCGACGATCACGGCCAGGTCGGAGCGTCGCTCGGCGTCGCGGGCTGCGTCCGCCGCCAGCGCGTCCTCGGCCACGAGGAAGCGATTGAAGACCTCCTGGATCGTGTCGGTGTACCGCTTCCCTTCTTCCGCGACCAACGGGTCCCGGCCGATCTCGGGTTCGTCCTTCACCACGGCTACGAGCGGCGTCACGAAGTCGAGGTACTCCCGGATCCTCTCCTCCACTTGCTGGGCCCGCCTGCGCTGCACCGGATCGTCGGCGACGAGTGACTGCAAGGCAGCCAGACGAGCCGGCAGCGCGTTGATGGCTTGCGTGTACGGCTCGAGGAAGACCCTCTCGCCCGTCAACGTCAGGCCGCGGAGGCCGGTCTCCATGTCGACGACGAGCTTCTCGAGCCGCAACGAAGCCGCTGTCACGTCGGCGGAGCGGGCCTCGCGCGCTGTCGCCTCCCGCTGGGCGGTGACGGCGAAGATCAGCGCCGCGAAGGCGGCGACGACCAGGAGCGCGAGCGTGACGCTCGCGAGCCACATCCGCCGGGCGAGCGTCACGCGAGCAGCTCCTCGACGGCACCGCTCAGCTCGTCCGGGTCGAACGGCTTCGAGACGAAGCGGTCGGCGCCTGCGACCCGCGCATCGAGCTCGGCGTGGCTCCAGGCTGTGATCACGACGACGAGCATGTCCTTCAGGGTCTCGTCGTTCCGGATCGCCTCGAGCACTTCGATCCCGCTGAGACCGGGGAGCATGACGTCGAGCACGATCAGATCCGGGCTGAGCTCCCTCGCGGCGACGAGCGCCTCGGTTCCGTCCGCAGCTTCGATGAACCGGTAGCGCGGCCCAAGCACGGCTCGGACGAGCTCGCGCAGGCTCGGGTCATCGTCGCAGACGAGAATCGTCGCGGCAGCAGGGTCAGGTGTGGGGTGTAGGTCTCGGTCCACCGTGTGCGAGAGGCGGTGGGCGCCGGATTCGGCAAGTTTAGTCAGTGAGGTCCTCTGCCAGCAGTTCGCGAAGCCGGAGCGCGTTCCTGGGCGCGAATCCCTCCCAGTCGTGGTTGAAATAGATGAACGCCTCTCGGTTCCTCCATGAGCGTAGCCGCCGAGCAGCCTATGAGCGTAAGCGCAGCTTCCAGCGTGCGGCACAGTTCGGTGGTTCCCGCGGCGACGACTCTTGAACGTCCGACGAGGTCGAGTGGCGCGGCCTCGAACGGCGGATCGCTCGAACAGCTCGATCGCGAGGCCGCACTCGCGCACGAGCAGCTGGCCGGCCGCGATGTCGACAGAGCGCGCGGGCTTGAGCGAGCAGACGGCGTCGACGCGGCCCGCCGCGAGGTGGCAGAGCGAGAGCGCGAGCGAGCCCATGATCCGGAGGCGGTAGGCGGTGCCGACCATCGCGGCCGCCTTCTCCGCGACCTGGGCGGTCGTGGTCGCCTCGAACGAGAGGATCTCGATCGCGCTCCTTCGGCCGTACGGCGCCCAGCCGGGCACCGTTCAGGAACGCGCCCCGGCCTCGCTCCGCAGTCCATTCCTCGCCGGTGCCGAAGTCGTAGACGTAACCGAAGACGACGTCGCCCATCGCGGCGCCGTCGGCGACCGCGAAGGAGAGCGAGAAGAACGGGATGTCGCGCTTGGCGTTCAGCGAGCCGTCGATCGGGTCGCAGACGACGCGCCATGGCTCTCCCGTCCCGAACACGCGCTCCCCGAGCTCCTCCGAGACGAGCGTGAAGTCCTGATCGAGCGCTTCGAGTCGATGCACGACGGCGGTCTCGGCGGCCGCGTCGATCGCCGTCGTGTCGTCGCCGCCCTCACCCGTGGCGAGCACGGGCTCGCGTTCGACGCGGGTCGGCAACTCGGCCAGCACGCCGCGGATGTCGCCGACCGCATCGCGGCAGACCTCGAGCCACGGCTTCAAAGCGGGTGGAAGAGGAGGCCGCTGATGAGCTTCGGGAAGAAGTACGTCGTCTTCTGCGGCAACACCTCGCCGCGGCGTGCGTAGGCGAACACGTCCTCGATGCGGGTCGGCCGCAGCAGGTAGGCGACAGCCGCTTCGCCGTCGCGCGACGCGCCGCTCCGCCTCCTGCGGGTCGGCGGTGTACGAGATCCCCTCCTGACCGAGAGTGTCGACGAACTGGACGTCGAGGATCCCTTCGGGGCCGTGGACGACCCGAGAGCCGTCGCGCGTCACCTCGGTCACCTCGGCGCCGCCGTTTGTCTCGCTCTCGAGGTGCTTGGGCTCCGCGAAGAGGCGGTGGGTGGGGAAGATCTCGAGCCCGGGATCCTCGGTCGAGACGAGCACCACGGGCATCTGCGCGCTGGCCGGGACTCCCTCCTCCTCGCTGAAGGCGACAGCGGTCTCGTAGCGGTGGTGGCCGTCGGCGATCAGGAGCTGCTTGTCGTCGAAGTGGCGAACGACCATCGGATCGTCGATCCGCCAGAGCTTGGCGCCTTCGACCTCCAGGTCCGGCTCGCGGTCGGGCCGCTCGACCGGTGCGGGGCCGTCGTAGAGCAGGAAGATCGGCTCCAGCTGGACGCGCGTGGCCCGCAGCAGGCGGAGGCGCTCCTCTTTCGGGCCGGCGTGAGTGCGCTCGTGCGGCAGCACGGTTCCGGTCGAGTACGGCTCGACCTTGAGCGAGGCGACGAGCCCGAAACGCTTGCGGGCAACGCCGTCCGGGCCGACGTAGTCCTGCTCGAGCGCCCAGACGGCCGGCGGCTCCTCGACGAGGACGCCGCTCGATCGCCATTCCTCCAGATCGCGCGCCGCGTCCTCCTCGGAGTCCGGCAGCGTCAGGTGGACGACGTTGTACGGGCTCCGTCGCCGGCAGCTCTGCGCGCTGCGTCGTCCGAGATGACGTCGTAGGGCGGCGCGACGAGGTTCTCGAGCGGCCCCGCCAGCGCCTCGTCGTAGCGAAGGGCGCGGAAGGGCTTGACGACGGCCATCGAGCGAGCCTACCAACGCCCTAGACTCAGCCCCATGAGCACCATCGCGGAGCTGATTGCGGACCGAACGGTCGAGGGCGTGTACGCCGTCGCCCGCAAGCAGCGGCGCACGACACGAAAGGGCGCGCCGTACCTCGTCCTCGAGCTCGTCGATCCCGACGGGGAGGATCGAGGGCCGGATCTGGAACGACGTCGAGCTGCTCGACGGCCGCTTCGCCGAGGGAGACGCGGTGCGCGTGCTCGGACGCGTCGAGAGCTTCGACAACCGCTTGCAGCTCGAGATCCGCTCGGTCGAGGCAACCGATGACGATCCCGCCGGGCTCGCCCCGCGAATGCGCCGTGACGCAGACGAGCTCGACGGCTTTCTCGAGTTCCTCGCCGGCGAGGTCTCGCATCCGGGGCTCGCGGCTCTCGTCGGGAAGCTTTTCGGTGACGCGGAGATCCGCAAGGCGATGCGCGACCTCCCGGCCGCCGAGTCACATCACTCCTACGCCGGCGGCCTGCTCGAGCACACCGTCGGCGTGGCGACGCTCGCCCGCGAGACCTCCCAGCTCCACCCTCGGCTGCGTGCCGACCTCCTGCTTGCGGCCGCGCTCCTGCACGACGTCGGCAGGGTGCGAGAGCTGACGCGAGGCCCCTCGTTCCGCGCGACCGAGGAGGGCCGCCTGCTCGGCCACGTCCACCTCGGGTTGCGGCTGATCGAGGAGCGCGCTGCCGGGCTCGACCGGGACGCGCTCGCCGAGCTCCTGCACGCGGTCGCCTCGCACCACGATCGCAACGCCGCCCGCACCGCGGAGGCGGCCGTCCTCTACCACGCGAACCAGCTCGACGCCGTCGCGGCGACCAGACCAGTCGGCGACTAGTGCTCGCGATCGCGCTGGCTCTCGGCGCGAGCCTCTCGTGGGGGCTCGGCGACTTCTTTGGCGGCCTGACATCGCGGACGCTGCACGTCCTGACGGTGCTCGTCGTGTCTCAGGTCTTCGGCCTGGCGGCGGCCTTGACGTGGGTTGCGGCCTCGGGCGACAGCGTTCCCAGCTGGTCCGCGACGGCGTTGGCCGCGGCCGCCGGCGCCTGTGGCTGTCTAGGCATCGGCACGCTCTACCGCGGGATGGCGATCGGCGCAATGGGAATCGTCGCTCCGATCTCGGCGGTCTCGGCCGTGATCCCATTTGCGGTCGGCGTTCGCGTCCGGCGAGCGACCGAGCGCGCTCCAGGTCGCGGCATCCTCCTGGCGCTCGCGGGCGTCGCGGTCGCGTCCCGCGAGCCGAGGGCGCAGGGCGGAGGCCGAGCGGCCGGATTCGGGCTGGCGCTCACTGGCCGCACTTGGGTTCGGTTTCTACTTCGTCTTCGCCGACCGGGCCGCCGACGAAAGCGTCCCGTATGCAGTTGCGACGGCTCGTGGAATCTCGCTGCTGCTTGCGCTCGCCGCCGCGCTCATCGTCGGCGCGTCCCTGCGCCCGGTCGCGCATCGCTCCCTGTGCTCGCGGTGGTCGGGCTCTGCGACGTCGGCGCGAACATGCTCTTTTCGCTCGCGACGACGCGGGGCTATCTCAGCATCGTCTCTGTCCTCGCGGCGCTCTACCCGGTTGTGACGGTCGCCCTCGCGGCGGTCGTCCTGCACGAGCGCATCGCGCGGTCGCAGCGATTCGGCGTCGCCGGTGCCTCGTCGGCGCTGCGCTGATCACTGCCGGTTAGACGTTGAAGCGGATGTTCAGGACGTCGCCGTCCTGGACCTCGTAGGTCTTGCCCTCGAGCCGCTGCGTGCCGCGCTTCGCGCGCCTCGGCATGGGAGCCCGCATCCAGCAGATCGTCGGTCAGGATCGTCTCGCAGCGGATGAAGCCGCGCGCGATGTCCGAGTGGATCGACGCGGCGGCCTCCAGCGCTGTCTGACCGCGGCGGAGCGTCCAGGCGCGGGTCTCCTTGTCTCCTGCGGTGAAGAACGTGATCAGATCGAGCGCGTCACGCAGTCGCCGCACGACCTCGTCGAGTGCCGAGGGGCCGTCGCGGAACTCTCCTGCGTCCTCGTCCGACATCTCCGCCAGCTCGGCTTCCAGCTTCAGGTCGATGCCGCCGGGCCCGTTCTCGACCGTGATCAGCGGCTTGGTCGTCAGCGGCTCGAGCTCCGGCGGCAGCTCGCCCTCGTAGTCGCGGAGGCTGTTCCCGGCCTCCAGGTAGCGTCAGGAGCGCCTGCAGCTGCTCGACCTCCTTGCGTAGCGACGCGTCGCCTGACTTCGCCTGCTTCTCGACTCGCTCGAGCCGCCGCTCCACGTGGTCGCGGTCGGCGACCAGAAGCTCGAGCTCGAGCGTCTCGAAGTCGTCCGAGGGCTTGGCGCCCGGCGAGTGCCCGTCCGCGACCGCCAGGATCGCGTCGACCTGCCGCAGGCCGCCGAGGAGCTGCGGCCCGGTGCCCGGGACGTCGACGACCCTGATCGTCGCGGGCGTGATCTTGCGTGCCCCCACGAGCTGCGCCAGCTTGTCGAGCCGGTCGTCGGCGATCGTGGCCATGCCGACGTTCTCCTTGCCGAAGCCGGCGCCTCCCGTCCGCGTCAACGCGGTGAACAGCGTCGTCTTGCCCGCCCCAGGCAGGCCGACGATCCCCACCTCCAGCGCCACTACGCCCTCAGCTCGTCGGGGGCCGCGCGGGCGATCTGCTTCTGGAGCGAGACGAGCGCACGGTGCTGAAGAGACTTCACCGCGCCTTCGGTCTTGTCGAGGATCGTCGCCGCCTCGGCATTCGAGAAGTTGAAGACGAACTTCAGCGTCAGGACCTGCTGCTGCTCCTGCGAGAGGGAGTCGATCAGCCCGAGCATCGACTGGCGTCCGATCGACTGGAACGCCTCGTCCTCGGCGGAGCGCTCTGCGGAGTCGAGCGGCTCCGGCACGTCCTCCTCCGGATGCCAGCGGCGGTTGGCGCGGAAGTGGTCCATCGAGAGGTTGTGCGCGATCCGAAAGAGCCAGGCCGAGAACGGCGCCGACTGGAAGCGGAACTTGCGGATCGACTCGAGCATGCGCAGAAAGGTCTGCGTGGTCAGGTCCTCGGCGTCGTGCCTGTTCCCGACCGTCATGTGCAGGTAGCTGTAGATCCGGTCGAAATGGATCAGGTACAGCTCCTCGAGTGCGGCGCGCTCGCCCTGCTGCCCGCGCTCGACGAGCTTCCGGATCTCGGCGGCCGAGGGTCCTTTCTGCGTGGTCTCGGTCATCCCAACATAGGTGCCCTGCGCCCTAGATCCCGAATCCGACCTGCGACTGGGTTGCGTAGCGCTTCATGTAGACGACACGCGCCAGGACGATCGTGTAACGGCCGTCGTTCGAGTCGAGCATCAGCGTGCCGCCCGCCTCGGTCGCGAGCGCGCGCTCGAGCTCGTCGGCTCCCTGGACGGTCACGAGCGCTGAGAGACCTGGCCCGCCGTCGAAAGCGAGCTCGACGCGGACGGAATCGGGTTCAGCCAACGGACACCACCTCTGTCAGGACGCCGTGAACGGCGTCGGGATGGACGAATGCGACCTGCAGCCCAAAGAGCCCCTGCCGCGGCTCCTCGTCGATCAGCTCGGCGCCCTCGGCCGAGAGCCGCCCGAGCTCCGCGAGGACATCGTCGACCTCGTAGGCGACGTGATGCATCCCCGGGCCGCGGTCGGCGAGGAACTTACCGACGGGAGTCTCGTCGCCGAGCGCGGCCAGTAGCTCGACCCGGCTCGAGCCGACGAGCACTGCGGCGGCTTCGACGCCCTGCTCCTCGACACGGGCGCGGTGCTCGAGCTCGGCGCCGAAGAGACGCTCGTACGTGTCGAGCGCGTCGTCGAGGTCGTGGACGGCCACGCCGAGATGATGGATGCCGCGAGGTCCCACGGCTTCCGATGCTACTGGAGGCTCTTACTCCGGGAGCGCGCGCACGGTGCCGATCGTCTCGGACGACCGCGACTCCGGCCCGATGTCGCCGAGCATCTCCTGCAGCTCCTCGCGGTTCAGTGTCTCGCGCTCGAGCAGCTGCTGCGCGAGGCGGTCGAGCGACGCGCGATGCTTGATCAGCAGTCGCTGCGCTTCCTCGTAGGCGTGATCGGTCAGACGTGCCTGCTCCGAGTCGCGCAGGCGCTTCGTCTCCTCCGAGAGGGCGTAGTTGTCGGCCCGCATCGTCCGTGACGGGGAAGCCTCGGACATGCCGTACTCGAAGACCATCGCGCGCGCGATCTCGGTCACCTTCTCGAGGTCGTTCGACGCGCCGTTCGTGACCCGCCCGAAGACGATCTGCTCGGCGGCGCGGCCGGCCAGCGCCACCTTCATCACGTCCAGGAACTCTTCCTTCGTGTGCAGGTAGCGCTCCTCGAGCGGCAGGTAGTAGGCGTAGCCGAGCGCGTCACCGCGCCCGATGATCGTCACCTTCTGGATCGGGAGCAGGTCGCCCATCAGGTGTGCGAGGAGTGCGTGGCCGCCCTCGTGATAGGCGAGGATCCGCTTCTCCTTCTCGGTGACGACCCGCCGCTGCTGGAGGCCGGCGACGACGCGCTCCATCGCGCCCTCGAAGTCCTCGGCGAGGATCGTCTGGCGCTCCTTTCGGCCGGCGAAGATCGCTGCCTCGTTGCACAGGTTCGCGAGGTCGGCGCCCGTGAGCCCGGAGGTGTGGCGGGCCACAGTGGTCAGGTCGACGTCATCGGCGAGCGGCTTACCCCGCGTATGGACGCGCAGGATCTCCTCGCGGCCGGCGAGGTCGGGCGGGGCAACGACCACCTGCCGGTCGAAGCGGCCTGGACGCAGAAGCGCGGGATCGAGATCCTGGAGCCGGTTCGAGGCGCCCATCACGATCACCTGGGCCGACTCGTCGAAGCCGTCCAGCTCGACGAGCAGCTGGTTGAGAGTCTGGTCGTGCTCGCGGTTGAAACCGCCGCCGGCGCGGGCCGTGCCCACGGCGTCGAGCTCGTCGATGAAGACGATCGCGGGCGCGTTCCTGCGCGCCTCTTCGAAGAGCTTGCGGATCCGGGCGGCGCCGAGGCCGGCGAACATCTCGACAAAGGCAGAGGCGCTCTGGGAGTAGAACTTGGCGCCCGACTCCTTGGCGACGGCTTTTGCGAGCAGGGTCTTGCCCGTGCCGGGCGGTCCGTAGAGCAGGATTCCCTTCGGCACCCGGGCGCCCAGCTGCTGGAAGCGCTTGGGGTAGCGGAGGAAGTCGACGACCTCCCGCAGCTCGGCCTTCGCCTCCTCGACGCCGGCGACATCCGCCCAGCTGACCGAGCCCCCGTCGCTGGCTTCGAGCTTCGGCGCCTTCACGCGCGGCATGTACTGCAGCGTCCGCCAGAGGAGATAGATGATCGCGCCGAAAAAGACGAGCGGCAGCCAGGTCAGCAGGTAGCCCGGCAACTGATCGAAGAATTCCCCCACGGCTTGCATCCAGCCTCCTATCGGCAGAACCTCAGCGAGGCTGAAGTGTGCCGACGATTACCGCTTCTCGCGAGGAAACCTGGAGCTCGACCGCGACGAGGCGGGGGTGCGCGAGCCAGAGCTCCCGGACCGGATCGGGGTCGCCGTACCCCGGCGTCAGGTCGTCGAGCACGAGCATCCCGCCCGGTGAGAGCAGTCCGACGAGCTCCTCGTGGTACTTCGCCCGGCCGCCGTCGGCGAACAGCAGGTCGAGCGGCGCCTCCGCGACGAGCACGTCCTGCCAGTCGCCCTGGAGCACCGTTGCGCCGGGATCGTCGGCGAGCAGCTCGGCGGCTGCTGCCGCGCGCTCTTCGTCGAGCTCGACGGTGACGAAGGCGACGGCCGGATCGAGAGCCGAGAGGATCCACGCCGAGCCGACGCCGCAGCCCGTACCGATCTCGCCGACGCGCTCGAGCCCGCGGGTCCCCGCCAGCACCTGCAGCAGCTGCCCCGTCTCGGAGCTGCAAGACCGCGTGAAGCCGGTGCGGGCGGCCTCGGCGAGTGCCCTCTCGACGAGCTGTGGAGTCACGTTCCTACACTACTTCCGTGGCAGATCCTCTCCCGTTGCCCCCGCACTGGGATCCGGACCGCGTGGCCGAGGTCTGGCGCGTCGACTATGCCGCGCGGTTCGCGGAGGCGGAGCACTGGCGCGAACAGCACGGTTTGCTGCCGGCCGCCGCGGACCGGTTCCGCATCGCTCTGGTGGTCGTCGACGTCCAGAACACCTTCTGCACGCCGGGCTTCGAGCTCTTCGTCGCCGGGCAGTCCGGCACCGGCGCGCTGGACGACTCGCGCCGACTGTGTGAGTTCGTCTACCGCAACCTTCACCGCCTGACGCAGATCGTGCCGACGCTGGACACACATCAGGCACTCCAGATCTTCCATCCGATCATGCTCGTCGACGACGAGGGCCGACATCCCGAGCCGTTCACGACGGTGACGGCTGCCGATGTGGAGGCCGGCCGCTGGCGGATCAGCCCACCGGCGGCCGAGGGTCTCGGGCTCGACGCGGACTACGCCGAGGAGCACCTGCGCTACTACACCCAGACGCTCGAGGAGGGCGGCAAGTACAGCCTCACCGTCTGGCCCTTCCATGCCATGCTCGGTGGGGTCGGTTATGCACTCGTCTCGGCCGTCGAGGAGGCGCTCTTCTTCCACTCCACCACCCGCTGGGCGCAGCTCGACTTCCAGCCGAAGGGCGACAATCCCCTCACGGAGCACTACTCGATGCTCGGCCCGGAGGTCGAGTTCGACCGTGAGGGCGAGCCGCTCGGAAAGCGAAACCAACCACTGGTCGAGCGGTTGCTCCGCTACGACGCCGTCGTGATCGCCGGTCAGGCAAAGAGCCACTGCGTCGCCTGGACGATCCAGGATCTGCTCTCGGACCCCACCGTGACCGAGCGGAGCCTCCAGTCGAAGGTCTACCTGCTCGAGGACTGCACCTCGCCGGTGGTGGTGCCGGGATCGGTCGACTTCACCGACGAAGCCGACGAAGCCTTCCGGCGCTTCGCCGAGTCGGGTGCGCACCTCGTCCGCTCGGAGACACCGATGACCGAGTGGCCGGGTGTCGTGGGCGAGGCGCTGGCCGCAACACGCTGAGTCTGCGACCGCCGCTAGGCCCGACTGTACGTCGTGCAGGTAGCGGTCACGCGGAAGCCGGCCCCGACGTAGAGGTCGCGGGCCGCGTCGGTGCTGTAGCAAACCTTGAGGCGGCGTGCTCCCCGCTCCGCCAACCGATCGAGGCCCGTGGTGAGCAAGGCACGGGCTAGACCGCGCCGCTGAAACGCATCCTCGACTCTCATCGGCTCCACCATCCCGACCCCCGTGACAGGGTCGAACCAGAAGAGCGCGTAACCGGCCTCCTGTCCGTCCGCACTCTCGACGGCGAGATCGAGGGTCGGGTCGTAGAGCGAGCATTGTTGAAGGCGGGCTTCGACAGCGTCACCGTTCCGGCGGCGCATGGGGTGCGGCCGGGTCGTTGCCTCCACACGATCCACGAGCATGAACCCTGCCGGCAGCGGGCTCACCTCGGGCCGATCGTCCGCGTTCATCGAGGTCATTCCGGTTTGCTCCTCAGCGACCACAAAGCCGGCTCCGGCCAGCAAGCCGAGTAGCTCGATGTCGTTGTCACCGGCGGTGACCTCGACAGGTTCGGGCCCCAAAGCGGCGATCGCCTCGAGGGCGTGCGCCCACACGGTCGACAGCGACACCGGCGACCCGCCGGGAAGCACGATCGGCTCGCATCCCCAGGATCGACCCCAATCCGTCAGGAACACGGCCGCAACAGGCCCCTCGTCGTCGAGCCAGAAGCGTTGGCCGATCGAGTCCGAGCGCCGAGGCGAGCGCCACCACCACTGCAGATCGGCGGCCTCCCAGAGCCCCGCCTCCGCGTCGGTCAGGCGAGAGCGCTGCAGAAGCTCAGTCGCGAGAGTCAGGCACTCGAGACCTGATGCCTGCAGCTCACGGATCGCCATGAACCGGCCCGATTGCCTTCGCGGGCTAGGTGACGAGCTCGAGCCGCGGGTTCGGGCGGTACCGCCGGCCGACCTTGGCCGATTCGCGGCCGTCCGTCATCACGATGTCGGCCGTGAAGTCGTTCTGGCCGCGGATCAGCGACGAGCCGACCCCGTAGGCGTCGACCGGCACGCCCTTTCGCTCGAACGCCTCGATCTTGTCGACGGTGAAGCCGCCGGAGGCGACGATCCGGACCCGCTCGAAGCCGTCGGCGTCGAGCGCGTCGCGCACCTTGCGGACCAGGCGCTCGTTGACGCCGCGCGGGTCGAAGTCGCCCATCTCACCCCAGAGCGACCGGTCGACGAGCTGGCCTGACGTGTCGAGCCTGACGCCCCAGAGCCTCGGGCCGAGCGCTCGCGCCACCTCGAGGGCGGTGCGGACGGAATCGTTCTCGAAGTCGACGAGGACGACGATGTTCATGTCCTCGTTGGCCCACTCGGCGAACTTCGTCGCGGCGAGAACCGTGTTGCCACCGTAGGAGGCGATCAGGGCATGCGGCACGGTGCCGACGCCGCGGCCGCCCCACCACGATGCCTGGGCGTCGGAGGTCACGCCAATCTGGGCACCGATCATCGCCCCGGCGACGTAGGCCGCGTAGCCGTCGCCGGTCTGAACGCGGTGGTGGTCGTGCCGTGCGGGCATGAAGATGATCGGCTTGCCGTTCGCCGCCTCGACGACGCGGGCCGTGTTCGTCGTGATCAGCGTGCGCCGCGTCAGGACGCCGAGATAGACGGTCTCCAGGTGCGCGAAGAGCGTGTAGTCGCCTTCGATCGTCATCACCGTCTCCCACGGCTCGATCCGGTCGCCGTCGTGGAGGGCGTGCACAGTGAGAGCGTCCCAGTCGTCGGAGCAGAGCTTCAGCACGGCGATCGCCTCGTCCGTCCCGCCCAGCATCGCCTGGTTGCGCTGGAAGACCTGCATCACGACGCGCGGCCGGCGCCCGTCCTGGAGAAGCGTCTCGCGTGTGTGGTTGAAGTACGCGTCGGTGTAGTAGCCCTCGCGCATCTTCTCGGCCGGGAGATCGAAGATCTCCGGCGGCAGGCGGCCGGGTCTAGTGCGTGGCTCTGTCGCCACGCTCGAGCTCCAGACAGGCCGCGAGAGCGGCTTCGGCGACCTCGAGCTGCTCGGGCGACGGCTCGGCTGTCGCGATCCGGTGCTGCAGCTCGTGGCCCGGGAAGGCGAGCGCCTTCGCGAGCGGGTGGCGCGGATGCCGTGTCATCCAGGCGAAGACCTCGACTGCTGCTCCGACTGCGCCGACGGAACTGGCGGTCCGCGCCGCGCCACGCAGATGGGCGGGCGCCCGGGCGGCCAGGACATTGCCGGCCGCGGAGGCGACGATCAGCGGGCCGATCAGATGTGAGCCGCAGCGCTCGTGCTCTTTCGCGCGCTTCTCGCCGTGCTCGTAGGTGCCGATCGAGACGTGCTCGGCTCCGTGATAGGCGGCGAGCTCGCCGCCGCGCAATGCGAGGAGGGCCGGGGCGAGGGACAGCATCCCCGACGCGAGCTCTCGAGCCACGGCGCTGAGTCTGGTGGACTGCCGTACCGCCCGAACGGTCACGGCGCTCCCGAGCGTCGCCGCGATTACCACGGGCCGCTCGAAGGGAAGCCGTGCCTCGGGCAGCTTGCGGCGGAGGTCGGGGATCATGGCGAACGACTCCGCGAGCCGCAGCGGTCCGCGCAGGAAAGGCGCCTGGACTCCGGGGGCGAACAGGCGCTTGCGCGCCGAGGCGACCTTGATCTCGCCCGACGACGTCCGGATCGCGCAGGCCCATGCGGTCGGGCCGTGCACGAGCACGCCGTTCGAAAGTGCCATACCACCCAGGCGAACCTTGCTCATGTCGCCAGCGTAGCCCCAGCAGCCCGTCTCAGAGCGGCCTGCAGCGCATCGGCGGCGGTGCCGCGAGCGATCGGCCCGTCGTCGAGCGCCGTGACGGGCATCACCTCGCGCACGGACGAGGAGGTGAAGGCCTCGTCGGCTGCCTGGAGCTCGCTCAGGTGGTAGGCGTCTTCCTCGACGTCGTACCCGGCCGCGCCGGCGAGCTCGATCACCGTCGCCCGCGTGACGCCAGCGAGGATGCCGAGGTCGAGCGAGGGTGTGAAGAGCGTGCGCTCTCGTCGCCACCAGATGTTCGTCGTCGGTCCCTCCAGCACGATCCCGGACGCATCGACGAAGACGGCGTCGTCGGCGCCGCGGCGGCGCGCCTCGGCCTCGGCTGCCATGTTCACGGCGTAGCTCGTGGACTTGACGCCGGGCAGCATCCACGGCTCCTCGGCCCGGATGCCGCGGAGCGAGATCAGCGTCTGGCCGCGTGCCCGGAGGTCGTCGTAGTGGTCGGCGAGCTCGCTGACGAGTGCGAGCGCGGCGGCTGTCGGTGTCCAGATGAGGCGCAGCACCGCGTCTGGCGCGCCTGCGGCAGCGAGCGCCTGTCGCGCAAGCTCATCGAGCTCGAGCCTGTTCACCGCCGGCAGACCGATGCGCTCGGCCGACGCCGCGAGCCGGTCGAGATGCTCGGGCAGCTTGAACGGCTTCCCTCCGTAGACGCGGATCGTCTCGAACGCGGCCCTGCCTCGCAGGAGCGCCTCGTCGTCAGCGCGAAGCACGGGCTCGGCCGGATCCACCACGCCGCGCCCGTTGACCGCGACAGCGAGCAGCGTCACCGTGCACCTGCCTCGATGGGTGCGCCGACCGCCGCGAGCAACGGCCGTGCCTTCGTCCACGACTCCTCGATCTCGGCGTCGGGCTCGGAGTCCCAGACGACGCCACCGCCGACCCACAGATGGATCCGCTCCTCGGCGACCGCGAAGGTGCGGATCGTGAGCGCGAGCTCGAGGTCGCCGTTTCCGCGCACCGTCCCCAGCGCGCCCATCGAGGCGCCGCGCCCGACCGGCTCGAGCGCCGCGATCAGGTCGAGGGCGGCAATCTTGGGCGCACCGGTCACGGAGCCGCCCGGGAAGGTCGCCGAGAGCAGCTCGGCCAGGCCGACGCCGTATCGGAGGTTTCCCTCGACCGTCGAGACGAGATGCGTCACCCCGGCCAGCTCCTGCTCCGCCATCAGCTCGGGCCAGCGGACGGAGCCCGGCTCGCAGACCCGGGAGAGGTCGTTGCGCTCGAGGTCGACGATCATCACGTGCTCGGCCGAGTCCTTCTCCCCCTCCACGTGCTCGCCGAGCGGCCGCGTTCCCTTGATCGGGCACGTCCAGACGCGCTGTCCCCGGCGGGCGAGGAAGAGCTCCGGCGAGGCCGAGACGATCGCCCAGCCATCACCGGCCATGCGTGCGAGGCGCGAAGCCGGCAAGCAGTGCCTCCAGCCCGCCGGCACCGCCGGAGAACGGCGCCGCGAGGTGCTGCACCAGATTCACCTGGTAGACGTCTCCGCGCCCGATCGCCGCCCGCACTGCCTCCACCGCCTCCGCGTACTCGACATCGCTCCACGTCCGCTGCCACTCGCCGATCCGGACATGTCCGGGGTCAGACCCCGTCGTGTCCCGTACGGACACGTGCGCGCCAGCGCGAGCGCCTTTCCAGGGCGATCCGGGCTGTCGCCCACGACCGAAGCGGACATGTCCGGGGTCAGACCCCGTCGTGTCCCGGACGGACACGGCTGCGAGAGGCAGCGTGCACGGCTCGGGAGGGGTCGGCGCCTTCGTGCGGCGGAGCGGCTCGGAGAGGCCGTACCCGAGATAGAGGTCGGCTTCCAGGTCTTCGCCGCCGGGAACGAAGAAGCCTTGCTCGCGCAGGTAAGCCTCGATCAGCTCGAACGCACCATCCGGCGAGCGCAGCTCGAGCATGGTTACGCCAGCGAGCGGGCGGCGGCGCGCAGGAACTCGACGCCGAGCCCCAGATCGTCGACGTGCGTCCGCTCGTCGGCCGAGTGGATCAAGCGAGATGCCAGCTCGACGTCCATCGTCCGCAGCGGGAAGAAGCCGTACGCCACGGTTCCGAACGCCTCGCGCAGCCAGTGCGAATCGGTGAACCCCGCGCAGCAGAGCGGAGCCAGCTTTGCTCCCGGCTCCGCCTCACCGACCCAGTCCGAAATCGCGGTCCAGAGCGGCGTGTCGAGCGCGGAGCGCGTTCCGCCGAAGCGCTCGATCGTCTCCAGCTCGTACTCGCCGTCGCCGAGGATCTGGCGCATGATCGGCTCGACGTCCTCCGGCGTCTGGCCGGGCAGGAGGCGGCGGTCGACGACGAGCTCGCACGTGCCCGGGACCACGTTTCGCCGTTCGGACGCCTCGATCATCGTCGGCGAGAGGGTGAAGGAGAGCAGAGGCTCGATCGTCTCGACCGCAAGCTGGTCGACCGCCGCGAGGCGAGAGAGCACATCGCTGGGATCGGGTTGCTCGCCCAGCACCGCGTCGAGGAAGCCAGCGACCTCGGGACTGATCGACGGCTCCGGCCGGTAGGCGGCGAGCCTCTCGATCAGCGGCGCCGTCTTGACAAGGGCGTTGTCCGCGATCCCCGGCATGGAGGCGTGGCCGCTACGACCGTGGACGACGACGCGGAAAGGCGCGCTCATCTTCTCGGCGGTTGCACACAGGTAGAACGCGTTGCCCCCCAGCTCGATGCGCTCGCCGCCACCCTCGTTGATCGCGTAGTCCACGCGAACCGCATCCGGATGCTCTTCGCAGAGCCATTGGAGCCCGAAGTTCTTGCCCACCTCCTCGTCTGCCGCCGCGACGAAGACCAGGTCGCCGGGAGGCTTGAAGCCCTCACGCGCCAGCGACGCAATCGCCACGGCGCTCGCCGCGACCTGATTCTTCATGTCGAGCGCTCCACGACCCCAGACGTGATCCTCCGCGAGATCGCCGGACCACGGATCGCGCGACCACTCGTCGGGGTCGGCGACGACCGTGTCCGTGTGCGAGAGGAAGCAGAGCGACGGCCCGTCCCCGCCCTTGAGCCGCGCGACGAGGTTCGCCCGCTCAGGCGTGCGCGCGTACAGCTCGACCTCGACGCCGTTCGCCTGGAGGTACTCCCGCAGGAGCTCTGCCGCGATCGTCTCGTTCCCGGGCGGGTTGACCGTGTTCAGCCGCAGGAGCTGCTGGAGCAGGCCGACCGCCTCGTCCTGCAGGCTCACGCCTTCTGCTGCTCCTGCGAGAGCGCAGTCAGCTCGTTGCGAACGCGCCAGAGCTCCGGGAAGAACACGTGATGGATCAGGCGGCCGAGCACCTCGACGGGGGTGCCTTGCGTGCCGACCACCGAGTCCCCGATCACGCGCGCCACGACCTTGTAGTGGCGGATTCGCCAGAAGTTGATCCGCTCGTCCAGCTCGGTGAGCGCTTCCGCGAGCTGGTAGAGCTCCTCGTGCTCGCGCCCGTGGACGTACACGTCGACGAGCGAGAGGCCTGCCTGCTCGCGGAGCGCGTGGAACGCCTGCCCCAGCGCAGGGACGACCCGACGGATCTCGCGCCAGCCGGGCGAATCGAAGCCGCTTCCATGGCCGAGCACCTTTCGGATCTCCTGGTACTCCCAGGGCGACATGTGCTCGAGCATGTCGAGCTGATTCGTCGCGTAGACGAGGCACAGCGTGCTGCGCCGCAGCAGCCGCAACGCGGCCGGAACCTCGCCAGCACCCAGGTGCCCGGTCGCCGCCTCCGCGTCGCTCCACGCGAGCTGTAGCCAGAGCTCCGACGACTGGTGGACGGTCTGGAAGAGCAGCTCGTCGCGATGGACCCACTGGTCGGGCTTCTTCTGGAGCGCGAGCAGCCCGACCGTGTTCAGGTACCGCTCGTAGTCGCTTTCGCCCTCGCCCTCGAGGATTGGCTCCGAAAAGTCCTCGTGCGTCGCCACGGCCTGAGCATACTGACCTTATGAGCGACCTCTTCGCCGATGCCGCACGGGAGCGCACGGCTGAGCACGCACCGCTCGCCGTGCGCCTGCGGCCGCGAACGCTCGCCGAGCTCGTCGGCCAGCAGCACGTACTCGGCGAAGGCTCCGCGCTGCGCCGAGCGATCGAGGAGGACAGGCTTCGCTCCCTGATCCTCTACGGGCCGCCCGGCGTGGGCAAGACGACCCTCGCGCGGATCGTCGCAGTCGAGACAGGGGCGGCGTTCGAGGAGCTCTCAGCCGTCTCGGCACGGGTGGACGACGTGCGCGGCGTCATGCAACGAGCACGGGACCGGCTCGGCGGCAATGGACAGCGGACGATCCTCTTCCTGGACGAGATCCACCGCTTCAACAAGGCACAACAGGATGCGTTGCTCCCAGCCGTCGAGGAGGGGCTCGTGACGCTGATCGGAGCGACGACCGAGAACCCGTACTTCGAGGTCAACTCGGCGCTCCTCTCACGCTGCCAGGTCGTCGAGCTGCAGTCGCTCTCCGACGAGGATCTCGGCGAGGTCGTCAGGCGAGGAGCGACGGCGATCGGCGCCGAGATCCCGGCCGAGCTCGTGGAGGTGATCGCCCGCCGCGCCGGCGGCGACGCCCGGACGGCATTGAGCACGGTGGAGTTGGCCTGGGAGACCGCCCAGGCCGAGGGCGTTCCGCTCGAGGAGCGTCATATCGACGACGCCGCCCGCAAGCGCCCGCTTCGCTATGACAAGGGCGCCGACCAGCACTACGACTTCGTCTCCGCCTTCATCAAGTCGATGCGAGGCTCCGATCCCGACGCGGCCGTCTATTACCTCGCGTCGATGCTCGAGGGAGGTGAGGATCCGCGCTTCATCGTCCGGCGGATGGTGATCTTCGCCTCGGAGGATGTCGGCAACGCCGATCCTCGTGCCCTTCAGGTCGCCGTCGCTGCTGCTCATGCGCTCGAGCACGTCGGCCTGCCCGAAGCACAGCTCAACCTCTCGCAGGCCGCGATCTACCTCGCGAACGCTCCCAAGTCCAAGGCGAGCGCGAACGCGATCTGGTCCGCCCGTGAGGAAGTGCAGAAGGGCGGCAACCTGCGGCCGCCGGCGATGCTTCGTGACACCCACTACTCCGGCGCGAAGAAGCTCGGCCACGGGAAGGGATACATCGATCCGCACACCGATCCGCGGGGCTCCGAGCTCGACTACCTGCCGGATGAGTTGAAGGGACGGCGGTACTATCGGCCTTCGGGCAACGGCGAGGAGGAACAGGATGATCGAGACCGGGAGTGACGCGCCGGACTTCGACCTCGAAGTCGACAGCTCCACGCGCGTGCGGCTCTCCGACTTCCGCGGCCGCCGCAACGTCCTCCTCGTCTTCCATCCCTTCGCGTTCACGGCAGTCTGCGAGGAAGAGGCGCTCGACCTGCAGGAGAACCTGCCGGCGTTCGAGAGCGCGGAGACGGACGTGCTCCTCATCTCCTGCGACTCGGCCCCGTCGCGGCAGGCCTGGAAGGAGAAGCTCGGGCTCACATACACGCTCGCATCCGACTTCTGGCCGCACGGCGAGGCCGCACGCGCGTACGGCGTCTTCAACGAGAAGAAGGGCGCACCCTTCCGTGGCACGTTCCTGATCGACAAGGACGGCGTCGTCATCTGGAGCCTCATCAACGAGGCCGGCACCCGGCGCCACGAGCTGACCTCCGCCCCGCTCGCCGCAGCGTCCGAATGACCCTGGCCTGACAGTGACTCTGGCTCGATACGAGTGGGGCGACGAGAGCCTGCCTGCGCTCGTCTGCCTGCACGGCGTGACGAGCCACGGCCGGCACTTCCGCCCACTCGCCGAGCGGCTCGCCCAGCACTTTCATGTCGTCGCTCTCGACCTGCGCGGGCACGGCGACTCGCCCTGGGAGCCGCCGTGGAACCTCGAGCAGCACGTCGCCGATGTGCTCGAGGCGGCTCCGCAGGCGCCCTGTGCCTGGCTCGGGCATTCCTTCGGAGGCCGTGTTGCCTACGAGGTGGCGGCCACGGCACCGGATCGCGTCGAGCGGCTCGTCCTGCTCGACCCCGCGATCCGGCTTCCTCCGTACGTCGGCCTGTTCTCGGCAGAGAACGCGCGGCGTGACAGGTCGTACGTCTCCTTCGAGGAGGGGATCGACCGGCGCTACGAGGAAAGCGTGCTCACGACGGCGCCGCGCGAGGTCGTCGAGACCGAGCTGCGCGAGCACCTCGTCCCTGACGACGACGGCCGGTGGCGCTACCGGTACTGCCAGAGCACGGTGGTCGCCGCCTACGGTGAGATGACGCGCGAGCAGCCGGCGTTTACGCGGGTCCGGATCCCGACACTGGTCCTGCTCGGCGAGACGTCCTACCTGCCGTACGACGCACTGCTGGACGACCACACCGCGGCACTCGGCGACTTGCTCGAGGTGGTCAGCATCCCCGCGGGGCACACGGTGTTGTGGGATGCGTTCGCGGACACCGCGGGCGCGATTGAGCGCTTTCTCGGCTGAAAACGCAGGTTCCCTCAAGATCCAGGGCAAGGCGGCCGATTGACAGCCCGTGGAAGCTCGCACTTTCCTCCGCAGTCACCTCCCCACGGGCGGGGAGCTCCCCGTGGAGGAATGGGAGCGCCGGCACCGCTCGCTGACGCGAATGCTGTGGGTGACCGCCGCGATTCTTGCTGTCTTTTCGTACCACTCCGGCTACCGCGACGTTCACGCCTTGCTGCACATCGCCGCACTCGTCCCGCTGGCTCTCGCGGCCGGCAGCGCCAGACTGTCGCGACTCCTCCGTACATTGGTGTGCTCGGTCGGGCTGCTGACGGGCGCGGCTCTCGGCGTCCATATCGCGGGTGGCGTGATCGAGGCGCACTTCGCCTTCTTTGTGGTGGTCGTTCTCTTGACCGTCTACGAGGACTGGATCGTCTTCGCGCTCGCTGTGGGTTACGTGCTCGTTCACCACGGCGTCATGGGCATGGTCGCCGCCGACCAGGTCTTCGCACAACCGGACCAGTACGCCCATCCCTGGAAGTGGGCGACGATTCACGCCGTCTTCGTCGCGGCCGCAGGCGTGGCCGGCCTCATCACCTGGCGGCTGAACGAAGACGTGCGGCGCACGATGCGCAAGACGCAGGAGGAGCTGCACACCGCTTCGGTGACCGATGTGCTCACCGAGCTCGGCAACCGCCGCGCCCTGCTGGCCGACCTCGACGAAGCCATGGCAGTGCCGGGAATGACTCTGTCGCTCTTCGATCTGGACGGATTCAAGATCTACAACGACACGTTCGGCCATCAAGCGGGGGATGCGTTGCTCGCGCGCCTCGGACGGCGGCTTTCCGACGCTGTCTCCGACGCAGGTCAGGCGTATCGCCTCGGCGGCGACGAATTCTGCGTCCTGCTTTCCGGCCCGAACGCAGAGGCTGCGCGCGCTGATGCGGTCGACGCGCTGATCGAGTACGGCGACGCCTTCACGATTGGAAGCTCCCACGGCACGGTCACGCTGTTGACGGAGGCTGCGACGCCGGATCAGGCACTTCTGCTGGCGGACCAGCGCATGTACCACTCCAAGAACGCCGGGCGGATGTCTGCGAGCCGGCAGAGCGCAGACGTCCTGCTGAGCGCCCTCGCCGAACGCGACCCCAGGCTCACCCTCCATGTCGGGGACGTTGCGGACACCGCGCAGGCCGTCGGCCGTGAGCTCGGCGTGCCCGAGGATCAGCTCGCGTCACTTCGGCAGGCGGCCGAGCTCCACGACATTGGCAAGGTTGCGATCCCAGACGCCATCCTCGCGAAGCCCGGCCCGCTCGATGCTGACGAACTGGCCTTCGTTCGAGCCCACACGGAGATCGGTGAGCGAATCCTCGCAGCCGCACCCGCGCTCTCGACGGTTGCGAAGCTCGTGCGCCACAGCCACGAGCGCTGGGACGGCGCGGGCTACCCCGATCGTCTTGCGGGCGACAGGATCCCCCTCGGCTCCCGCATCGTGTCTGTCTGCGACGCCTTTGATGCGATGGTCGGCGAACGCCCGTACCGGGAGTCGCGAAACTTCGTCGGTGCGCTCGAAGAGCTCGTCAAGTGCGCCGGCTCGCAGTTCGATCCCGACGTGGTCGCCGCGTTCGTGAGGGTGGTCAATGGGACATCACTGCTGCCGCCGCCGTCGGGCGCGACGACGACAGCGCCGGTCCCCGAACCCGTCTAGGAGGGTCTAGGCAGCAGTTGCGTGGGCGCGGGCCTCGACGGCGTCGGCGAGCGCGTCGACGACCGAGCGAAGCTCGATCAGCAGCGTCGCATCGACGCCGTTGGCCAGGCGCTCGTCGGCCTTCGGCACGGCAACCGTGTCCTCGATCGTTCGGGCGCCGAGGGCGCCGAGAACCTTGCGGGTCTCCTCTGCCGCCCAGACGCCGCCGAACATCCCGGTGCTCGAGGACATGACGGCAACCGGCTTGTTCCGGACGGGCGACTCGATCAGCGGCCGGGAAGCCCAGTCGAGCGCGTTCTTGAGTACGCCCGGGATCGACGAGTTGTACTCGGGGGTCGAGATCAGGACGGCGTCGGCCTCGTCGAGGGCCGTCTTGAAGTCCTGGACGGCTGCCGGCTGATTCCCCGGAATGTCGTCGTCGGCGTCGTACGGCGGGATCTCCTTGAGCCCGTGGTACAGCGCGACGTCGACGCCGTCCGGCGCGGCCGCGGCAGCGCCCCGGAGGAGGTCCGTGTTGTGGGACCCCTGCCGGAGGCTGCCGCTGATCGCGAGGATCTTCATGACTACGCCTGAACCAGTGCCAGGTTGGCGGTGATCTTCACGTCGTTGCTGAGTGCGGGAACGCCGTTCGGAAGCTCCCGGTTCCAGTCGATGCCGAAGTCGCTGCGGTCGACGTTGGTCTCGAGGTCCAACGCGAGCCGCTGGATGGGTCCGGCCGCTCCGGCATCCGGCGTCGGGCCGACGATCGTCCCAGTGATCGTGACGGGCTTCGTCACGCCGCGAAGCGTGAGCTCGCCGTCGATCGTGATCTCGTCGTTGTTCCGCTCGATCGTCTTCGAGGCGAAGCGCAGCTCTGGAAACCGCTCGGCGTCGAAGAAGTCGGGCGACAGTAGGTGGCCGACGAGCTGCGGCTCGTCAAAGGTGACGCTCGCAACCTTGGCGACGCCCTCGAGCGTGCCGTCGAGCAGCTTGGCGTCGAAATCCTTGAAGCCGCCGCGGACTGTGCCCGCGCCGCTGTAGGTGATCGCGAAGCCGATGTCCGAGTGAACCGGATCGAGGCTCCACGTGGCGGTCGGAATGCTTGTGGTCTGTTCTGCTGTGGTGCTCATTGCTCTTCTTCCTTTCATCGGGTAAGCTTGAGTACGCAACCAATGTAGAGGAAAAACGTTGAGTAGTCAAGTATTGAGCACGCAACCAGTTGAGCTCGCCGCTTTCGCCCGCCTGATGCGGGCGCACACGGTGCTTCGGCGCGAGCTCGAGTCCGAGGTGCTCACGCCCCGCGGGCTGACGTTCAACGACTTCGAAGCGATGCTGCACCTGGGCCGCGCGGACGACAACCGACTGCGACGGATCGACCTCGCCGAGCTGCTGATGCTCTCGCCCTCGGGTGTGACGCGCCTGCTCGACGGTCTCGTGGAGACCGGCATGATCGAGAACGTCAGCTGCGCCGACGACGCGCGCGTCACGTGGGCCAAGCTCACCGAGGAAGGTGTCCGGACGCTCGACTGCGTCGGCGCCAACCACACGAAGGTGATGCGCGAGCTCTTCCAGGGCTCGCTCGACGAGGGCGAAGTCGTGCAGCTCTCCGAGCTGCTCGGCAAGCTCCCCGGCGTCGGCGAAGGCAGCTGCTCGGGCTAGCGGCCCCTGGCCGCCTACGCCTCCCGGCCGGCGGAGCCGGCCTCCGGCGTAGGCTCGCGCCGCTCGCGGCGCTCCAGCCGGCGGCCCGTACCTCCGTACTGTTCCACCGGCCTACGCACCGCGAGCGACGCGCCAGGAACCGCTAGCGAGCTAGGAGCTAAACGACGTATTCGTCGGCGATCGCGAGCACGTCGTCGAGGACGGCCAGGCCCTCGTCGAGCTCCTCGCGGGTGATCGTCAGCGGCGGGCAGACCATGACCATGTTCCAGTGGGTCATCAGATAGAGGCCTGACTCGAGCGCTGCCTTCTGTAGGCGGGCGATGGGCAGCGCAGCCTCGCCGCCGGCGTTGAAGGGGACGAGCATCTCCTTCGTCTCGCGGTTCTTCACGAGCTCGAGGCCCCAGAAGAGACCGAGCCCGCGCACGTCGCCGATCGACGGATGCTTCGCGGCGAGCGCCGGCAGCGCGTCGGCGAGGTACGTGCCGTGGTCGGCCGCGTTCTCGACGATCCCCTCCTCCCGGAAGGCCTCGATCGAGGCGACAGCGGAAGCGCAGGCGAGCGGATGGCCGGAGTAGGTGAGCCCGCCGGCGAGGAAGCGGTCGCGCAGCTGCTCGGCCACCGGCTCGGAGACGATCATCGCGCCGAGCGGCACGTAGCCGGAGTTGATGCCCTTCGCGACGGTGAGGATGTCCGGCACGACGTCCCAGTTGTCGCAGGCGAACCACTTGCCGGTGCGGCCGAACCCGGCCATCACCTCGTCCAGGATCAGCAGGATTCCGTGCTTGTCGCACGTCTCGCGGATCGACCGGAGGTAGCCGTCGGGCGGGGGAATGACTCCGTTCGTGCCGACAACGGTCTCGAGGATCACCGCGGCGACCGTGTGGGCGCCCTCGTACTGGAGGATCTCCTCGAGGTGCGGCGCGCCGGTGCAGACGGGGCACGGATCGGGGTGCCCGGCCGGGCAGCGGTACGTGTAGGGGTCGAGCATGCGTACGACGCCCGGCAATCCGGGCTCCGCATGCCAGCGCCGCGGATCGCCGGTGAGCGTGATCGCCCCGCCCGTCGCGCCGTGGTAGCTGCGGTAGCGGGCGATGATCTTGTGGCGGCCGGTGACCCAGCGGGCGACCTTGATCGCGTTCTCGTTCGCCTCGGCGCCGCCGTTCGTGAAGAACGACATTTTCAGGTTCCCGGGCGTGACCTCGGCGAGCAGGCGCCCGAGCTGTGAGCGTGGCTCCGTCGCCATCGGCGGGCCGATCGTGCAGAGCTTCTCGGCCTGCTCCTTGATCGCCGCAATCAGCTTCGGATGGCCGTAGCCGATCGAGACGTTGACGAGCTGCGAGGCGAAGTCGAGGTAGCGCTTGCCGTCGTAGTCCCAGAAGTGGCGGCCTTCGGCACCGGCCACCGGGATCGGGTCGATCGCGTTCTGCACCGACCACGAGTGGAGGACGAACTCCTTCGCGTCCGCCTTGACCTGCGCCCCCAGCTGCGGATTCGTCTCGATCGTGGCCATCGACGGAAGCCTACTCAGAGCTGGCGGCGGCTGCCGTGCCTGGAAAGTCTCTGGTCGGGCCGCAGGGCGGCCCGACCAGATCACTGGCCAGCGTTACACGAGCCCCTGGTTCCTCCACTTCCGGTAGATGCCCTGCGCCTTGCTCGAGAAGGCCGAGACGGCGTCGGCAGGGGTGGACTTCCCCTGCGCTACCTCCGCGAACATCTGCGGGATCAGGAAGGTGTTGAAGATCTCGTCGATCACCGGCGTCGTGTTGCCCGGATGGCCGGGGTTTGTCGTGTACTTCTCGGCGATCGTCGTGAGGACGGTGTACTTGCCCCGCGGCTTGTGCGTGTCCTGCGCGCACATCTTGCGGATCTCCTTGAACCCGCCCTTGATCGCGCCCGTCCAGGCGGGGAAGTTGTAGTACCCGCTGCGGATGAAGTGCTCGCGGTAGCCGAGCTGCTGGTCCACGAGATACTTCCTCGCCATCTCCTTGTTCTTCGCGAACTTCCAGATCACGAAGACGCCCATGACGTGCTCGTTGCCCATGCGCATGTGCGGGCCGCGCGGGATCGATGCGAGCCAGGTGTCGTCCGAGAGGGACGTGTTCCCGGAGAGCTCGGCCGAGCGGGCGATCGAGATTGCGTTCAGCGCCACCGACAGCCGGCCGGCGAGGAACGCCTGGTTGTTCGACGCGGCCGTCCAGGCGAAGACCTCGTCTGACATCCCCCTGCGATAGATGTCGCGCATGACGGTCAGCGCCTCGATGGCGCCTCTCCTGTTCGAGCCCTGGCCGATGACGATCCGATTCTCCTCGTTCTGGATGAACCCGCCGTAGCAGTAGAGGAGTGACGTCAGCAGCATGTTCGAGTCGATCTCGTTCGACATGCCGAGCCCGACCGGGTGACCGATCGCCTTGAGCTTCGGGGCTCCCTGCCGGAGGCTCTCCCAGCTGTTGAGGCTGACCCCGGCTTCCTGCAGGTGGCTACGGCGGTACTGCACCGGATCGGGCGCATAGTCGTCGGGGAATCCGTAGAACTGCTTCGTCTTCGGGTTGTAGGTGCTCTTCCTCGCGACCCTCGACATCGGCCCGAGCTTCTTGCTGACCTCCTGCACGATGTCCGTGACGGGAACGACCTGCTTCTGGAACGTGGACGGCGGTGAGATGAACCAGAACAGGTCGTGACCGCTCTGGGCCGCGACCTGCGATGCCCCTGTGCTGTAGAGCAGGGCGTTGTTGATGTGGTCGACCTTGACCTCGGTGTCGTTCGCCTCGCCCCAGCGCTTGACGTAGGTGTTGTCGAGCCACTGGTCGTAGGCGGGGACGAAGTGGGCCCACTGCATGATCCTCAGCTCTCCCGCGAGCTGCTTGTGCGCGTACTTGAGCGGACCGTAGAACCCGAGGGCTCGGTCGGTGAGGCCGCCGAACATGCTGATCGAGAAAGCGGCGGCGGTTCCCCTCTTGAGCAGGTCACCACGGGTCAGTTCCGAGCTCGAACGGACGAGCTGGTCCTCTGCATCTGCCACGGGTACCTCCTTTCGACTCGATTCTCTAGCGGAATGCTCCCCCTGTAAAGCCCTTGATAAAACGGTCGAGAAAGGCGGTGTAGAGCAGCGCGAGCGGGATGGCCGGAATCAGCGTCGCCGCCATCAGCGACTGCCAGAAGAAGACATCCCCCCGGATCAGGTCGTTCGGGATGCCCGCGGACACCGTTCGCTGCTCGGAGGTCGAGATGAACGTGAACGCGTAGATGAACTCGTTCACGCACAGCGAGAAGGCGAAGATGACCGCCGTCAGGATCCCAGGGAGCGAGATCGGAAGGATGATCAGGACGAACGCCTTCAGTCGCGACGCCCCGTCGATCAGCGCCGCGTCCTCGAGCTCCTGGGGAATGGTCTTGAAGAAGCCCATGAGGAGCCAGGTCGCGAACGGCACCGTGAAGGACGGGTAGACGAGGATCAGCGCCCAGAGAGAGTCCTTGAGGTCGAGCTGCGTGATCAGCCGCGAAAGCGGGAGGAAGAGCAGCGTCGGCGGGATCAGGTAGATGAGGAAGATGGCGACGCCTGCGCTCTGACCCCACCGGCCCGCCAGCCGCGCGAGCGCGTAGCCCGCCGGCAGCGCCAGGAGGAGCGTGATGCCCACGACCGCTCCGCCGACGAGCAGCGTGTTCAGCAACCACGTCGGATAGTTCGTCTCCCGAAAGAGGAACGTGACGTGCTCGGTCGTCGCGTAGTTCCAGAAGTCCCAGTGGAAGCCGCCCTCGAGGTCGTTGTAGAGGTACGGGGAGTGCTCCACGTTCGCGAGGTCGAGGTTCGTCTTGAACATCGTCACGAGCGCGAAGTAGAAGGGGAAGGCGAGCAGGATCGCGAACGGCACGACCACTGCATAGGTCACGCCCTTCTGGCGCCACGTCATCAGCTCACCTGCGCCCTGCGAGCGAAGAACAGCATCGCCACGCTGACGACTACGAGCAGCGGGAACATGAACAGCGAGATCGCCGCGCCCTCGCCGAGGGAGCCACCGTCGATGCCGACGAAGTAGGCCCAGGTGGGCAACACCTGCGTTGAGTTGAAGGGCCCGCCACGGGTGAGGATGTAGACGACGGCGAAGTCGACCGCGGTGAACACGATCCCGAAGAGGACCGCCACGAGCGCGATCGGGAGCTGCAGCGGGATATCGACGTACCAGAGCTTCTTCACACCCGTCGCGCCGTCCACCCTGGCGGCGTCCTCGACCTCGTTGGGAATGGACGCACGACCCGCGATGAAGATCACGACGGCGAACGGGAGGATCCGCCAGGCGTGCACGAGCGTGATCGCGATCAGTGCGAGATTGGGGCGGCCGAGCCACTGCAACGGCACTTGCGCCTCCTCCTCGATGTTGACAGCGGCGAGGAGCGAGACGAGGCCCTCGTCCAGGTGGAGCCTCGCCAACGTCCAGTTGACGACGCTGTACAGCGAGTCGAGAAGCCACAGCCAGCCGATCGTCGAGAGGACGACCGGAGCCGCCCAGGGCAGGACGACCAGGAAGCGCACGATCCACCTGCCACGGAAGTCACGGACGAGAAAGTTCGAGAGGACGGCGGCGCCGACGAGGACGATCGCCTGCGACGCCAGCGTGAAGATGAAGGTGTTGCGAAGCGCGCGGCGGAAGTTCTCGTCCTGCCAGGCGCTCGTGAAGTTGTCGAAGCCGACCCACTCGCCGCTCAGCGAGCCGCCGATGGCGTTCGTGAAGCTGAGGTAAATCGCCCAGACGAAGGGAACCCCGACGACGAGCACCATGAAGATGACGGCCGGGGCGATGAGGAGCGGCGCGAGAACGCGACGGCTCTCCAGGGCATGCCGCATGCGGCGGGGAGCCGGTCTTGCCCGAGAAGCCTTCGCCTCCATCGACCGGGCCGATGCTAGTAGATTGGCCGCGGAGGTTGACGTGGCTGAGATCGTCCTCGAGCGTCTGACAAAGGTCTATCCCGACGGGACGAAGGCCGTCACCGATCTCGATCTCGAGGTCGGGGCGGGCGAGTTCGTCGTCTTCGTCGGGCCGTCCGGCTGCGGCAAGACGACGGCGCTGCGGATGGTCGCCGGCCTCGAGACGATCACGTCCGGGGACGTGAGAATCGACGGTGTGGTCGTGAACGACCTCCCCCCGAAGGACCGCGACATCGCCATGGTCTTCCAGAATTACGCGCTGTATCCGCATATGACCGCGTCGAGGAACATGGGCTTCGCGCTCAAGATGCAGGGCGTCCCCAAGGCCGAGATCGATCGTCGCGTTCGCGAGGCAGGACGCATCCTCGGTCTCACGGACTCGCTGCAGAAGAAGCCGCGAACACTCTCGGGCGGCCAGCGCCAGCGGGTCGCCATGGGGCGCGCGATCGTCCGCGACCCGCAGGCGTTTCTCATGGACGAGCCGCTCTCGAACCTCGACGCGAAGCTTCGGGTCGAGATGAGGGCGGAAATCGCGCGGATCCAGAGGGACCTCGGAGTGACGACCGTCTACGTCACGCACGACCAGATCGAGGCGATGACGATGGGCGATCGCTGCGCGGTGATGCGGAACGGCTTGCTGCAGCAGGTGGATACGCCACAGATGCTCTACGAGAGGCCGCGCAATCTGTTCGTCGCGGAGTTCATCGGCTCGCCGGCGATGAACCTCGTCGTCGCAGAGCTCGCCCGCGAGGACGGCGCGCTCTGGGTGCGCTTCGGCGAGCATCGCCTGCGCCTCGCCGAAGGCACGCTCGAGCGCAATCCCGGCCTCGAGCGGTTCGAAGGACGCTCGCTCGCGCTGGGGATCCGGCCGGAGGACATGGAGGATGCGTCGCTCGTGAGCGACGGTGCATCGGGCCGTCGGCTGTCTGTCGTCTGCGACATCCGCGAGGACATGGGCTCCGAGGTCTACGTGCACTTCAACATCGCGGCTCAGCCGGTCGCGACGAAGGAAGTGCTCGAGGCGCACGTCGTCGAGGCCACCGAGGACGCGGAGGCGAGGCTCGCTGCCGAGCAGGCGCGCGGGAGCGGGGCTCGGTTCGTGGCGCGGCTCGACCGAACCACGAGCGCGAAGGAGCAAGAGAAGCTCGAGCTGGCCGTCGACGTCGAACGCTTGCACTTCTTCGACGCGGAGACCGGCCTCGCGGTGCGCGCAGCATCTTCCAGCGCTGGCGGAACCGCGGAAAAGATCTGACCCCGTGCGGGCAGCCCTGATTTCGGAGCTCGGACGCCCGCCGACAGTGGGTGAGGCGCCCGAGCCCGACAACGAGAGCCTCGAAGTCCTGGCCGCGCCGCTGAATCCCCTCGATCGTGCGGTCGCGGCTGGTCAGTTCTACGGCGGGCACCCGCCGCTGCCCTACGTTCCGGGCTGCGAGTGCGTCGGACGAGAGGCGAGCGGGCGAGTCGTCTGGACCTTCGGCGGTGGCCTCGGGCTCGCCCGCAACGGCGCACTGGCGGAGCGGGCGGAGCCGGGAGCGGTCGTCGCCGAGGTGCCAGACGGAGCCGATCCCGCGTTGGCGAGTGCCCTCGGAATCGCGGGGCTTGCCGGCTGGATGCCACTTGCCTGGCGCCTGCCGGTGCGCGAAGGCGACCGGGTGCTCGTGCTGGGCGCGACGGGGACCGTGGGGCAGGTCGCGGTTCAGGCGGCGAGGCTGCTCGGAGCCGCTCATGTGGTGGCTGCCGGGAGGGATTCCGCGGGCCTCGAACGGGCGCTCACTCTCGGTGCAGACGAGGCCGTTGGCCTCGACGGTGACTTCGGCGAGCCGACGTATGTCTTCGATCCGCTCTGCGGCGAGCCGCTCGAACGGGCGGTCGCTGCCGCTGCATCCGGGGCGCGCATCGTCCAGCTCGGGCAGGCTGCGGGCGCGACCGCGACCCTGCCTTCGGCTGCGATCCGGGGAAAGCACCTGGAGATCAGCGGGTTCTCGGACTTCGCCGTCCCGGCCGACATCCTTGCGGAGCACTACCAGCGCCTCGTCGCGCACGCAGTCGCCGGCGAGATTCGGGTCGCGCTCGAGCGGGTCAGCCTCGACGAGATCGGGGACGTCTGGGGCGCTTCCGGCAAGCACATCGTCACGCCGTAGCGCGCTAGGCTTTCCTCGACACTTTCGAGGAGGACAGGAAATGACCGAGCTCGCGACTCCGCCCACCGAGCAGCAGCAGGGACTCACGCGCATCAGCCACTGGATCGGCGGCAAGACCGTCGCGGGCACGTCCGGCCGGACGAGCCCGGTCTACAACCCTGCGCTCGGCCAGCAGTCAGGCGAGGTCGACCTCGCGACGGTGGAGGAGGTCGGCGCCGCCGTCGCGGCCGCCAAGGCCGCCTTCCCAGCGTGGCGCGCCACCTCGCTCGCCAAGCGCGCGGAGCTGATGTTCAACATCCGCGAGCTCCTGCACGAACGTCGTGAGGAGGTCGCACGCATCCTCACGGCCGAGCACGGCAAGGTGCTTTCCGACGCGATGGGCGAGGTCACCCGCGGGCTCGAGGTGATCGAGTTCGCCTGCGGGATCCCGCACCTGCTCAAGGGCGGCATGTCCGAGCAGGTTTCGACCGGGATCGACGTCTACTCGATCCGGCAGCCGCTCGGCGTCGTGGCCGGAATCACGCCGTTCAACTTCCCGGCGATGGTGCCCATGTGGATGTGGGGCCCGGCGCTCGCCTGCGGCAACACGTTCGTGCTGAAGCCTTCCGAGAAGGACCCGTCCGCGTCGATCTGGACCGCCGAGCTGCTCAAGGAGGCCGGACTGCCCGACGGCGTCTTCAACGTCGTGCACGGGGACAAGATCGCGGTCGACGCGATCCTCGAGCACAAGGATGTCGCGGCCGTCAGCTTCGTCGGCTCGACCCCGATCGCGCGCTACATCTACGAGACCGGGACCAAGCACGGCAAGCGCGTGCAGGCGCTCGGCGGGGCGAAGAACCACATGATCGTCCTCCCGGATGCCGACATCGACATGGCTGCCGATGCAGCCGTGAGCGCCGCCTATGGCTCCGCCGGCGAGCGTTGCATGGCGATCTCGCAGGTGGTCGCCGTCGGCGACGCGGGCGACAAGCTCGTCGAGGCGATCAAGCTGCGCCTGCCGAAGATCAAGGTCGGCAACGGCCTCGAGGAAGGCGTCGAGATGGGCCCGCTCGTCACGCGCGAGCACCGCGACAAGGTCGCCTCGTACATCGAGGGCGGTGCTGAGCAGGGAGCGACGGTGGTCGTCGACGGCCGCGAGACCGCTCCCGAGAGCGACGGCTTCTTCCTCGGCGTCACGCTCCTCGACGACGTCACTCCGAGCATGGACGCCTACAAGGACGAGATCTTCGGCCCCGTGCTCGGGATCACGCGCGTCGGCACCTACGACGAGGCCGTCAAGCTCGTGAACGAGAACCCGTACGGCAACGGGACGGCGATCTTCACTCGCGACGGCGGTGCCGCACGTCAGTTCCAGTTCGAGGTCGAGGCCGGAATGGTGGGAATCAACGTGCCGATCCCGGTCCCGGTCGCCTACTACTCGTTCGGGGGCTGGAAGGCGTCGCTGTTCGGGGACACCCACATCTACGGGCCTGAGGGAATCACCTTCTACACCCGAGGCAAGGTCGTCACCTCGCGCTGGCCGGATCCGGCCACCTCGAAGGTCGATCTGGGGTTCCCGCAGACCCGCTAGGGGAGTAGTAGCATCGGCTCATGCCGCGTTACGTGATCGAACGCAACTTCGGAACGATCAGCGACGAGGACATGCTTGCCGCGTCCGCCTTGTCAGACGAGCTGATTTCCGCCCGCTTTCAGGAGATCGTCTGGGAGCACAGCCACATCGTCGCGACCGACGACGGGGAGATCGTCACGTTCTGCATCTACGGCGCTCCGAGCGAGGAGATGATCCGGGAGCACGCCGAGGCGTTCGGCTCTCACTCGATCACGAATCTCTACGAGCTCGTCGACGACGTCACGCCGGCGGAGGTTCGCCGCCGGGCTGCTGCAGCGCAGTCCTAACGGCCTAGCTGTCCCAGAGGACGTGCGTCAGCCGCGCGTAGGCGATGGCGCGCGTACGCGTGATCCGGCGGCGTCGTTCGACCTCGGCGTCCGTGAGGAGCTTGAGGGCACGGGTGAGGAGCGTCACAGCCTGCTCGTAGGCGTCCCGCTCGAGGGCCCAGTCGGCTGCTCGCTCCGCGAGATCCACAGCCGCTTCGACGTCGGTCCCGTCAGCGGCGCCGGCGCAGCGATGCAGTGCGATCTCGGCGAGCCGCGGTCCCGTGTCGAGGCCGTGCCGGGTCGCGAGCGCGTCGGCAGCCGCTCGGTGGAGGCGCGCGCGGCGGCTCGCGCCGAGTCCGGCATAGACCGCATCGCGCGTCAGTGCGTGGGCGAAGCGGTGCCTTCCGGCGCCCAGGTGCTCGATCAGCCCGGCCGCGGCCGCCTCGTCGAGCGTCTGCTCCAGGATCTCGGGGCTCCGTCCTGAGACCACCTCCAGCTCCGGGGTTCCGAACGTCTCGCCCAGTACCGCCGCCGCGGCAAGAACGCTTGCGCAGTCGTCCGAAAGGCGTTCGACCCGGGCCCGTACCACGTCGCGAATCCCCTCCGGAACGTCGCCGAACGAGGTCCGCGGCTGTTCGGCCACATGACGTGCAAGCTCGCGGGCGTAGAAGGGGTTGCCGCCAGTTCGGGCGTGGATCGCGCGTGCCTGCGCCGCCGCGGCACTCGTTTCGAAGGCTCCGCCGATCAGCGCCGCCATTTCCTCGACGCCGAGGCCGAAGAGCTCGATCCGCTCGACGACGCAGTTGCGGCGCAGGTCGGCCAATGCCGCGAAGAGCGGCTCGCGCGCCTCGTCCTCGCGAAACGCGCCGATGACGAGAAGCCGCTCCGCAAGGTGGCCGCGCACGAGCCGGCCCAGCAGCGCCAGCGTCGCCCGGTCGGCCCACTGGAGATCGTCCAGCACAAGGACGAGCCGCTCGCCGGGCACGCCCGCGAGCCGTTCCTCGAGCGCCGCGGCATCGAGCCCGCTCTCGCCTACCGCGTCGGCGAAGGGCTCGTAGGGAACAAGTGCCTCCTCGCCGCAACAGCCGTAGAGCACCGTTGCGCCCAGGGCCGCCGAGTCGACAGCGAACCGCGCCGCCAGGCGCGTCTTGCCGCTGCCGGCCTCGCCTGCGATCAGGCCGATGCCCACGCCCTCGTTTTGACGGCCGCGGAGATGCGCGAGGCGTTCCAGCTCGTTCGTCCGCCCGACGAAGAGCTGCGTGTCGATCCGGCGAAGCTGTGCAGGAACACGTTCGGCGGGTGCGTCCGCGCGAAGCGACTCCGCAATGCGTCGCGTTTCCTCCGACGGCCCCACGCGCAAGGTCTGCAGGAGCCGCGTCCGAAGCTCCGAGAACGCTGTCAGCGCCGCGGCGCGATCGCCCGCTGCCGCGAGGCGCCGCATCAGCGAGCGGTGAGCCTCCTCCGAGAGCGGCTCGAGGGCCGCGGCGCGCCGCGACAGATCAGCGGCGCGGCGCAGATCGCCTGCAGCCTCCGAGGCCGCAGCGAGCTGCTCGAGCACGGCCGCCGTGCGGGCACGATGCTCGTCGCGGGCCTCGAACGCCCACTCGTCCTCGAGCCCGGGCAGGAGCTCGCCGTCGCCGAGCGCGAGCGCCTCCTCGAACTGCCCGGCCGCGCGCAGCCGTTCGGCCTCGCTCACGTCGACCCAGACACCGTCGCCCAGACCGACGCGGTCGCGCGTGGCGACGAGCACTCCGTTGGCCTCCTCGCCGAGCTGCCTGCGCAGCGCCCAGAGCGCGCTCCGTAGGCTCGCTCGCGCGCTCTCGTCGAGCACGTCGGGCCAGAAGCGCGCGGCGACCGCCGAGCGCGGGTGGAGGCCGGGGTTCAGCGCGAGCCAGGCGAGCAGCGCGGCTGCGCGGTCGAAGGCGGCCGGCGTGCGGTCCTGATCGCCGACCTCGACACGAAAGCCCCCGATCGCGTGGATGCGGAGCATTCGTGGAGCGTACTGCCGTCACGAGGCTTTGACGTTCCCCGTGACGGTCGGTTGACGGTGGCGGGAGCACGATCGGGCCGTCAACGAGAGAGGGAGGTTCTTCCAGATGGAGACCTACGTGATTCTGCGACGGAACGGCTGGCGGGATGGCGCAGATCTCGGCGCGGCGGCCGAGCGGTCGACGCTCGAAGGGGAGAAGGCGTCAGACGAGATCCGTTGGATCCGCAGCTACGTGATCGCGGAGGCAGACGGCACGCTCGGCACCGTCTGCGTCTACCAGGCGTCGAGTCCCGAGGCGATCCTGCGCCACGCCGCCGCCGCCGATCTACCGGCGACGGAAATCATCGCGGTCTCGGACACGGTCATCGTCCGGCCCGATCCCGTGCCGGAAACCATCGCGAGTTAGGGGGAACGTCATGCGCAAGGCATTCACTGCTTCGATCTTCACGCTCCTGTGCGCCGCCGCTGGAGCCGTGCCGTTCGCCTCCGGCGGGTCCGAGCCCGCAAAGCCGGTGCACCAGCACCCGGCGACGCATCCCGGCGGGACGCCCAAGGCGCTCGCGCCGATCATCGCCGACGCCCGCCTCGCGACCGCGAAGTTTGCGACGAGCCTCGAGAAGGCTCGCAAGGCCGGCTACACCGTCAACGTCACGCAGATGATCCCGGACATGGGCTGGCACTTCCTGAACCCGAAGATCACCGGCTTCGACCCGAACAAGCCGCCGATCCTCGTGTACGCAAAGCGTGGCAACGCGTGGCAGCTCGTCGCGTTCGAGTGGGTGTTCACCGAGAAGCCGAAGAAGGCGCCGTTGCCGGGGGCGAAGTACGGCTCCTTCGCTGCGGCCTGCCACTACGCCGACGGAACGTTCGTCCCGGCGGCCGCCGAGGCGGACTGCCCGAAGACGAGCCCGCAGAGCGGCGCGGCGTTCGGGTTCTGGCACCCGGACTTCGTGACGCTGCACCTCTGGGCCTGGTACCCCAACCCGGATGGCGTCTATGCGGGGATGAACCCGCTCATCCGTCCCTTCAACGCCGGCTAGGGCACGTCCAGCCGCGGCCGGTGTTCTTCGCGCCGGCCGCGGCTCCACCACGCTTCATTCGGCCTAGTACTTCGGCCTCGAGCACGTCACAATGGTCACATGCCGCCGTCTCTCGCAGTGTCGTCGCGGATCGTCGGGCGTGCGCGCGAACTGGAGCGACTCAACGAGCCTGCACGCGTCGCGTTCGTCCACGGCATTCCAGGGATCGGGAAATCGGCCCTGCTCGACGCTTTCCTCGCAGACTTGCCGGGCGTCGTCCGGCTCGACTGCCGGTCGATCGAGCCGACGGAACGCGGGTTCATCGATGCGTTGGGCACGTCCATGCCCGAGTTGCTTGCGCTCGACCACTACGAAGTCTTCAGGCTCATGGACACGTGGCTCCGACAGGTCTTCGTCCCGGCCCTGCCGGACGGAACCCGAGTCGTCCTCGCCGGCCGTGAGCCACCAGTCGCGAGCTGGTTCGCGGTCGATGGTTTCCAAAGCCTGCCGCTCGGCCCTCTGACTGACAGCGAAGCGCTGCTGCTGCTCGACCGGCGAGACATTCGCGCCGATGACGCTCCCCGGCTGAACGCCATCGCTCGCGGTCATCCACTCGCGCTCATGCTCGCATCGGCCGGCGCAGCCGAGCACCCAGAGCTCGGGCTCGAAGAGGCAGCGACGACCCGCGTCATTGCCGAGCTCGCCCGGCTTTATCTCGAAGAGGTTCAGGACCCGGCGACGCGACGTGCGCTCGAAGCAGCGTCTGTCGTCCGGCGTGCGACCGAGCCGCTGCTGGCGGCCATGCTGGCCGGGGAGGACGCGTCCGACGCAATGAGCCGCCTGCTCGACCTTCCCTTCGTGGACGCCGGCCGAGACGGCCTTGTCCTTCATGATGCCGTCCGCCAGTCGATCGAGGGTTTCCTTCGCGCGACGAATCCGGTGCGGCATCGTGAGTACCGTCGGACCGCCTGGCGTGAGCTCCGCAGTGAAGTGCGAGATGCGTCACCGAGCGAGCTGTGGCGGTACACCGCGGACATGCTCTACCTGATCGACAACCCAGTCGTCCGGGAGGCGTTCTTCCCAAGCGGCTCGCAGCCGCTCGTCGTCGAGCCCGCGCGCGCCGACGATGCGCGGTCCCTGCTTGCAATCGCGCGGCGTCACGAAGGCGTCGCCGGCGCAGCTCTCCTCGAGCGCTGGTGGGAGCAGGAGCCCGACACGTTCTCGGTCACCCGCGACCGGGAGGGGGTCGTCGTTGGCTTCTTCTCGCTGCTCGACACAAGCCGCATCCTGCCGCCCGCCGTTTCCGACGATCCGGTCACGGCCGCCTGGGCGCAGCACCTGCGCGACCACCCTCTCCCGCGAGGCCAGCAGGCGCTCGGGCTACGGCGTTGGTTGGACGCGGAATGCGGCGAGGGCCCGTGTGCCTCGCAGGGGGCCTGCTGGGTCGACGTGAAGCGCGCCTACATGGCGCTTCGGCCCGCGCTCCGGCGCATGTACGTCACCGTCACCGGCGTGCCCACGTACTGGCCGGTCGTGGAGCGCCTGGGCTTCCGGCCGATTGCCGATCGGCGCGTGGTGGTCGACGGCACGGAGTACTTCACCGTCGTGCTCGACTTCGGCCCCGGCTCCGTCGACGGCTGGCTCGCCGGCCTCGCGGCTGCGGAGCTCGGCCTCTCAGACGACCCGACCCTCGACGAGGACGCGCGCGAGCTCTCCGTGGCGGGCGAGGCTGTGACGCTGACGCCACTCGAGCTTGGCCTGTTCTCGCACCTCCGCGCGCGCGAGGGCAAGGCGGTGTCCCGCGCCGAGCTGCTGCACGAGGTGTGGGCGACCGACTATGCCGGCGGCAGCAACGTCGTCGACGCTGTCGTGCGTTCGCTGCGCGGCAAGCTCGGGCCGGCGGGTACGGTCGTGGAGACGGTGCGGGGTAGCGGGTATCGGCTGCGCTCCGACTGGCGCGCACACCTCGGCTAGCCCACTCCGAGATCCTCATCGAAGCTTCATCTCCCGCTCATCGAGCGCGTCTGCTGCCGCCCTAGCCTGGCTGACAGTGGACAACAAGAGGCCCATGGAGTCGAAAGCGGTCGTCGAGCGTTACCTGGCCGAGGTGCTGAACGGGGCTCGTCCCGAGACCGCGCGTGAGCTGATCTCGGACGAGTCGCTCAGGCAACGCGTCGCCGGGTTCCTCAAGGCCTTCCCCGATGTCGCTGTGACGACCGATCTCCTGTTCGCCGAGGGCGATCTCGTGGCCGGCCACTTCAGGGGTCGCGGGACGCATGAGGGTCTCTTCAACGGCGTGCCGGCGACCGGCAGGGAATGGGACGCGCGCTGCACTGCGATCTACCGGGTCGAGGACGGGCGGATCGCCGAAGCGTGGGTCAGCTGGGATCTGTTGTCGCTGATCGAGCAGCTGGGCGGGATCGAGCGCGCCCGGACTGTCAGCGCCTAACCGAAGGAGAAATCATGAAGAAGCTTCTGATCATCGCGGCCGCCTCACTGGCGGCGATCGTGTCCGCGGCGGTCGCTCTGGCGACGCCCGGCACGGGGGTTCTGGGCGCGCCGACGCTGGCGCGGGCCGCCTTTGGCGGGGACGTGACGTTGCAGTCGAAGCCGAACGAGGCCACTGGCCTCACCTGGCGCGGGCGCGAGTGGAAGGCGGAGCAGCTCCCCGAGTTCCTGAAGGCACTCCGCGACCAGGGCAAGGTTGGAGATCTCGGAACGTGGGTGACGAATCATCCGGCCGCGGCGTCCGCATTTGGCCTGCCGGCAGCGCGAAAGGTGCCTGCTGCGGACTTCGCCGTCCAGCAGGTGGTGCTCGGCCCGGGCGGTGCAACCGGATGGCACACCCATCCCGGTCCCGCGCTCGTGCTCGTGAGGTCCGGCGAGTTCACCCTGTACAGCGCTGAGGCTGGTTGCGCGCCCACGACGTACAAGGCCGGCCAGAGCTTCGTCGACGCCGGCTTCGGCAACGTCCACATCGGCCGCAACGAGGCTCCGGCCGGCAACGTCGAGCTCTATGTCGTCTACCTGGCGCCGGCAGGTGCCGGCGTCCGGATCGACGCGCCCAAGCCCGCGGCCTCTACCTGCAACTTCTGAGGAGGGGAGATGCCGAGGATCGCAGTCGCACTGGCGCTCGCTCTCAGCCTGCTCGCAACCGGCGCGTCGGCGTCGGCCGACCTCGCCCCGAAGATCGTTCTCGGGCAAGCGAACATCTTCGGCGCCGGGCGCGACGCCGCGCCGCAACCCGGAGGTGGCGGAGCCGGCGTTCTCCCGCCGTCTTGGCGCCTGCCGCGGGGCTCGTCGCGGATCGTGACCTTCCCTCGAATCACGGGGAAGGTCACCCCCATCGTGGGAGAGTCCCCCTACAAAGGGGCGGACGGCGACCACAGAGGGCCAACGAACATCGAGTCGCTGAAGGGGATCTCCGGAATCATGGACTTCACGAACGGCATGTTTCTCGTCGGCGTGTTCCTGACCGATTCCCTGCCGAAGAGGCCCGCGCCGGCGCGGTTGGACTTCACGGACAACGAGGGCTTCGACGTGCTCGCGCCGCGGATCGGGCAGACCTTCTTCATCGGAAACGGCAAGGGACGGAGCTACCGGGCGCCGGCGGGGGCGACGCGGCTCTTCGTCGGTTTTGCGGACGGCTTCTTCTACCAGGGCGCGCCCGGTTGGTACGGCAACAACGCCGGGCGGCTGCAGGTCATGGTCGAAGTTACGAATTGAGCAGCGGCGGCTGAGGTGCGTCAACGCCAGGCCAGCTCGGTCACGCTCAGCGGCAGCGTGACCGAGCGCAGGCCGGCGCCGGTGTCGTCGAAGCGCTCCAGGCTCGCGACGTCGAGGACGTAGACGGCAAAGGGCGTGGCGAGCGCGAGCAGGCGCTCGTCGGCCGACCAAGCGAAGGCGGCCGCGTCGCGCAGGTACGGAGGGAGGTTCACCTGCGTCCCGTCCTGGCGCAGGATGACGTCCGGCGTCCGGGTGACATAGGTGCCGTGGGAGCTCGCCGCGAGACGTCCGGCCGTGATCCGGAAGTACGGCTGCGTCTCGGCGAGCCGGCCGTTCTCGAAGAAGGCGAGCGCGCTCAGGGCGCCGACGCCGGCGAGCCGGCCGCCCATGCGAATCGAGAGTTGGACCGCAGCTCGGGTTTGCGAGAGCCAGGCGATCCCGTCGACGAGCACCCGTATGCCCACTGACTGCGCGGGGACGGTCGGGTGGCGCCGCGCCGCGCGCTCGAGCTCGCTCCGGCTGATCAGCGTCCGGACGCACGCGGCCCCTGTGGGGCATGCGCCGAGGAAGCGGACGACCGCGTCCTCGTGGGCGACAGTCAGGACGCTGTCGGGCCGCCAGGCCGGTGCGCAGCCCGGCACCGTCCGCGCGAGGACGCCGGCGTCCCGCTCGAACAGCTCGGTCCTGTCCCCGAGGCAGCGTGCGACCAGGCTGCGGTCCGGCGAGACGGCGCCTCGCGGCGCGCAGCCGCTCGGAGCCTGCCTTCGCTCGAGGGAGGGCAGCGCCAGCAGCTCGACGGCACAGCCGTCTCCGTAAAGGACGAGCTGGCCGCCGGCCTTCAGGGCCTCGAGCCGATCGGCAAGCACATCTCGGGCGGGCAGCTCGGCGGTCTGCGCAGCCGGCTCAGGCGTCTCCCGGCCGCGGACCGCATCGACTGTCGCAACCACGACGAGCGCGGTGAGTGCCGTAACCGCCAGCCATTCGAGCTTCGCTACTTGGCCTTCTTTACCTGGAGGCATGTGTATTCGATACCACACTGGTTAGAGTCGCGAGATGCCACTGGACCCGGCGCGAACTGTTTCGGAGCTGCGCGAGCTGCGTGAGCTGACGGGGGACGAGAACGGCGCCCAACGCGTCGCCTGGACGCCGATCTGGGTGCAGGCCAGGGACTGGCTCGGCTCCAAGCTCGAAGGGTTGCCGCTCGAATACGAGGTCGACGAGGCAGGCAACCAGTGGTGGACGCTTCGCGGCGAGTCGGATCGCGCCGTGCTGCTGGGCGGCCACATCGACTCCGTTCCGAACGGTGGCTGGCTCGACGGCTGCCTCAACGTCGTCGCCGCGGTCGAGGTGCTGAGGCGGATCGCAGCAGAGGGGACACCACCCGTCACCGTCCGCCTCGTCAACTGGGCCGACGAGGAAGGCGCCCGCTTCGGGCGGTCGCTTTTCGGCTCCTCGGCTGCCGGCGGCTCGATGGCCGACCAGGACGACCTGCGCGCCTTGCAGGACCGCGACGGCGTGGCACTTCCCGATGCGCTGGCGGCGCACGATGTCGATCTGGACAACGCGCTCGCGGCGCGCTCGCAGCTAGAGGGAGCGGCCGCCTATCTCGAGCTGCACATCGAGCAGGGTCCGGTGCTCGAGTCGATGGATCTCCCGCTCGGCGCCGTCCTCGGCACGTTCGGCGTCGAGCGATACCGGATCATCTGGCACGGCCAGGCCGCACACGCCGGCTCGACCCCGATGGACCAGCGACGCGATGCGCTCGCGGGCGCGGCCAAGCTCGCGCTGGAGCTGCGGGAGATCGCAAGGCGGGTCGGAGGCGGTGCCGTCCTGACGAGCGGTGGCGTGGTCTGCAAGCCGGGGATCGTGACCTCGGTCGTCGAAACCGCAGAGCAGCTCCTCGACCTGCGCCACCTCGATGCGGCGAAGCTCGCCTCGATGTGGGAGCAGGTGCGTGAGGCCTGCGAGCGCTTCGCGCAGGAGGAGCAGCTCATGGTCGAGTACGAGCGGATCTGGGAGATCGAGCCGATCCTCTTCGACGAGACGCTCGTCGGCTTCGCCGACGAGGCGATCCGCGAGGTTGCGGGCACGTCACACAAGCTGCCGAGCGGCCCCCTGCACGACGCCGCCGAGGTCTCGCGCGCCGGAGTTCCGACGGTGATGATCTTCGTGCAGAGCCTCCGCGGGCTCTCGCACACCAAGCTCGAGGACACGAAGCCGGAGCATCTCGAGCTGGCGGTCCAGGCGCTCGATCGCCTCGCCGACAAGACGATCGCCCAGGTCGCGTCCGCCTGAGCGCAGCGCCGTCGCCTCCCGCCGCCGTCGTCTTCGACTGCGACGGCCTCCTGCTCGAGACTGAGAGCTGCTGGTCGCTCGCCGAGGCGGAGCTGTTCGCGCGCTACGGCAAGGTCTTCGGCGACGACGAGAAGCGTGTTCTGATCGGCACCTCCGCCTACGCGGGCTCCCGCGTGCTCGAGCGGCTCCTCGACCAGCCGGGCCGCGCGGAGCCGCTGGGGCTGGAGCTGCTGGAGCTCGTCGAGCGGCGACTGCTCGAGGAGGCGACAGCCTTTCCGGGCGCCGAAGAGCTAGTGCGGGAGCTGAAGGATCGCGTGCCGATTGCTGTGGCCTCGAACACGCCACAGCGTCTCGTCCGCGGCGCCCTGGCCTGTGCCGGTCTCGCGCCGTACTTCGACATCGTGGTCACGGCCGACCAGGTGCCCGAGCCGAAACCGTCGCCCGACGTCTACCTCCGTGCCTGCGAGCTGCTCGGCGCGGCGCCGTCTCGCTCGATCGGGCTGGAGGATTCGCCGACCGGCGTCGCCGCCGCCCGCGCCGCCGGCATGTTCGTGATCGGCATCCCGTCGTTCCCGGGAGTCCTGCTCGACGAGGCGGACCTCGTCGGCGGCTCGTTGAGCGATCCCCGCGTCCGCGCTGCGCTGACTCTCGAGTAGGTGGAGCGCCGGAAAGACAACGCCTGTTTGGTCGAGCAGCGACGCCAAGAAGTGCCAGGCAACAGTCTGTTACTAGGCGTCAGAGAAAGCGGACCGCCGCCACGCCGGCGCCGACGAGCGCCAGCCCCAGCAGCCGTCCCGGCGTCACGGGGTTCTCCTCGAACCCGACCCAACCGAAGTGGTCGACTGCGAGTGAGGCCACCGCCTGGCCCGCGAGGATGAAGGCGAAGAGCGCCGCTGCCCCGAGTTTCGGCGCGGTGACCACAGAACCGAGCACGTAGAAAGCGCCGAAGCAGCCGCCCACCCAGACCCACCACGGCGCTGCTCCGAGCCTCTCCGTGCCGGGCCAGCCTCGTGCGAAGATCAGGGTCGCCACGAGCAGCACGGCGGCGCCGACGGCGAAGGAGACGAAGGTGGCGCGCACCGGGCTGTCGACCCAACTCGACAGCTGTGCGTTGATCCCGAACTGGATCGGAAGCATCGCTCCTGCCGCGATTGCGAAGAGGTAGTAGGGCCACGTTGCCACGGGCCGGAATTCGCGCGAGAATGCCTCTTTCCCTGCCAACCAACCTCGCTATCGAGAACTGGGGGTCGCATGCTCAGCTTCGGCGTCACCGTCCTGCCAGATCCGCCCTATCAGCGCCTGATCGAGCTCACGAAGATGGCCGAGGAGCAGGGCTTCGAGTACGGCTGGACCTACGACTCGCATGTGCTCTGGCAGGAGTCGATGCCCGTGATGGCGCTTCTCGCCGACCAGACGTCGAAGATCAAGCTCGGCCACATGGTCACCAACCCGGCGATCCGCGACCCGACGGTGCTCGCGAGCGCGTACGCCACTCTTCAGGACATCTCGAACGGCCGGATGATCATGGGTGTCGGCCGCGGCGACTCCTCGGTGCGCTACGTCGGCCGTAAGCCGATGAAGGTCGCGGAGTTCGAGGAAGCGCTGGAGATGGTCAAGCCGTTCATGAACGGCAAAGAGGTGACCTGGAACGACAAGCAGCTTCAGCTGAAGTGGGTCCGCCCCGAGTTGCCGGAGATCGAGATGCATGTCGCCGGCTACGGGCCGAAGGCGCTGGCGGTCGCCGGCCGTCAGGGCGACGGCGTGATCATCCAGCTCGCCGACCCGGACATCATCCAGTGGATCATGGACACCGCCCGGAAGGCGGCCGAGGAGGCGGGCCGCGATCCGGCCGCGCTCAAGTGCATCGTCAGCGCGCCGAGCCACATCTCCGACGATCTGGCCGACGCGCGCGAGCAGGTGCGCTGGTTCCCGGCCATGGTCTCGAACCACGTTCAGGATCTGATCGACCGCTACGGAACCGACGGATCAGTCGTGCCGAAGGTGCTGACGGACTACGTCGAGGCACGGAAGTTCTACGACTACAACGAGCACTCCCGCGTCGGCGCGAAGCACGGGGAGTTCGTCAGCGACGAGATCTGCGATCGTTTCTGCGTGCTCGGCACCACCGAGCAGGCGATCGCGAAGCTCCGGGAGCTCGAGGCGATCGGCGTCGACCAGTTCAACATCTACCTGATGACCCACGGGCAGGAGGAGACGCTGGAGACGTACGGCCGCGACATCCTGCCGCAATTCAGCGGGGTCGCGGCGTAGAGACGACCGACGAAGTCCGGCGGCGCTGGGACGCTGCCGCAGCGGGCTGGGAGGCCGAGCGTGAGCTTGTCGCGCGGGTCACGTGGCCTGTCACCGAGCGCGCTCCTTGCGGTGCTCCGCCCGGAGCCGGAGGACGTCGTGCTCGACCTCGCTTCCGGGACGGGCGACATCACCGAGGCGGTCGCCGGCAGTGTCGCACGCGTGATCTCGACAGACCTGTCGGCGGTGATGGTCGAGGCGGCAAGACGCCGAGGGGTGGCCAACGCGGAGCATCGCGTGATGGACATGCAGCAGATCGATCTCCCGGACTCGAGTGTCGACGCCGTCGTCTCCCGCTTCGGCTACATGCTCGTGCCCGACCCTGCTCGTGCGCTGCGCGAGACCCGTCGCGTGCTCCGCGACGGGGGCCGATTGGCGTTCGCGACCTGGGCTCCGGCGAACCGCAACCCGTGGGCGACGGCGTACGGGCCGGTGCTGATCGAACGCGGGCTGCAGGAGCCGCCGAAACCCGGCGAGCCGGGCCAGTTCTCGCTCTCGACGAACGAGGAGATCGAGCCGCTGGTCCGCGAGGCAGGCTTCAGCGAGGTCACCGTCGCCGAAGTGCCGGTCGAATACCGCTTCGGCGACTGGCCGGAGTACGTGCGCGTGGTGACCGCCCTCGGGGCCTCGCTCCACGCACTGCTCGGCACGCTGGACGAGGCCACGAGGGCCGACGTCGATGCCGGAGCGCGCGCTCGGATCGAGCGGTTCCGCAGCGGCGACGGCTATGTCCTCCCCGGCGTGGCTCTGGTGACCGGCGCTAGCTAGAGGATCGTCTTGCCGAGCCCGCTCGCAACGAGCTCCACGGCGAGCGCGGCCGTCGCATTGGCCCGGTCGAGGATCGGGTTCACCTCGACCACCTCCAGCGAGCCGGCGAGGCCCGATTCCGCGACGAGCTCGAGTGCGAGGTGGGCCTCGCGGTAGGAGAGGCCGCCGCGGACGGGTGTCCCGACTCCGGGCGCCACTTCCGGATCGAGCGCGTCCATGTCGAGCGAGACGTGCACGAAGCCGGGGCCGGCGATCTGTGTCAGCGACTCGCGGATTGCTCGCTCGATCCCGATCCGGTCGATGTCGCTCATCGTGTACGCGCGGATGCCGAGCTCGCGAATCCGCTCGCGCTCGCGCGTGTCGAGCGACCGCAAGCCGACGAGTGCGACACGGCTCGGCTCGACCGCCGGCAACGTCCACATCTCGCTCGCGAAGCGGCCGTCCGCGAGGCCGAGGGCCGCGGCGAGCGGCATCCCATGGACGTTGCCGGTGGGAGAGGTCTCGGGCGTGTTCAGGTCGCCGTGCGCGTCGAGCCAGAGCACGCCGCCGAGGCCGCGGGCACGCGCGAGCCCGCCGAGCGTTCCCAGCGCGACGGAGTGGTCGCCACCGAGCACGAGCGGCAGCGAGCCCTGCTCGAGCGCGAGGCCGACGAGCCTGGCGACGCGGACACAGGCTGCCTTGATCTCCGGCAGGTAGCGGGCGCTCGCGTCCGACTCCTCGGTCGCCTCCTGCACGGCCGTCTCGACATCGCCCCAGTCGAGGACGTCGTAGCCGATCCCATCGAGCCGGTCGTGGAGCCCCGCGTAGCGGATGGCGGACGGGCCCATGTCGACACCTCGTCGGCCCGCGCCGAGGTCGAGCGCGGCTCCGATGATCGCCACCTGCTTGTCCCGAGCCACGACGCGGAACCCTACTGGCTAAACTGGCTCGGCCTGAGGCGAGGTAGCTCAGTTGGTAGAGCACACGGCTGAAAACCGTGGTGTCGCCGGTTCAAGTCCGGCCCTCGCCATGTCTTCCGTCGCATGACGCTCGATCCGCGGGAGCGGCTCGAGCGTCGCGCAAACCCCTGAAGGGGGCCGCTCCGCGGCCCCGGTCGCCCGCTCGCCGACGGTCGCGTCTATAGTTGTGGTCGACAAGACCAGAACTGTCTGTTAGGGTAAGAGTCATGAAGACAAGAACCAGGGACGCGAGCGTGCCGGTCGACTACGACCCTTCGGAGTTCCCGGCCTTTGCGGTGACGGTCGACGTCGTGATCCTGACGATGTCCGAGGGCCTCCTGCAGGTGCTGCTCGTCTGTCGCGGTGAGGCGCCGTTCGAGGGGATGTGGGCGATCCCGGGCGGCTTCAAGCGTCCCGGCGAGACTCTGGACGAGGCGGCGAAGCGCGAGCTCCGCGAGGAGACAGGTGTCGATGCCGCGAGCCTGCTGACCCAGTTCGGTGCCTACGGCGATCCCGAGCGCGACCCGCGTATGAACGTCGTCACGGTCGGCTATCTCGCGGTGGTCCGCGACGTGGGGGCGGTGGTCGCCGGCACCGACGCTGCGGCGGCAGCTCTCATCCCGGTGGCCGACGTGTTGAACGGAAAGGTCGACCTCGCGTTCGATCATCTTCAGATCGTGCGCGATGCGGTCGAGCGTGTCCGTGTCGAGCTCGAGGTGACGGGCATCGCGACAGCATTCGTCGGACCGACCTTCACGCTGGCCGAGCTGCGGGCGGTGTACGAGGCCCTCTGGGGCGTGCAGCTCGACGCGGCGAACTTCCGGCGCAGCATCGTCGCCGAGGACGGTTGGGTGATCCCGACCGGGCGCCGAGCTCGGCCTGGCCCCTCCGGCGGCAGGCCCGCGGAGCTCTATCGGGCCGGACGCGCGTGGAGCCACGGCGGTCCCATCCATCGTTTTCAGCGCTCGGAGAAGAGGACGTGAACCGGTGAAAGCCGTAGTCCACGACCGGTACGGGCCGCCGGAGGTTCTGCGGTTCGAGGATGTCGAGCGGCCTGCGCCTGAGGAACGTGAAGTCTTGGTCAGGATCCGCGCCACGACAGTCAACCGGACGGATTGCGGGCTTCGTAGCGCCGAATACTTCGTCAGCCGCTTCGTCACCGGTCTCCGGCGGCCGAAACGAAAGATCCTCGGCATGGAGCTGGCGGGTGAGGTCGAGGCGGTCGGCGCAGCCGTCACCGAGTTCGAGGTCGGTGACGAGGTGTTCGGCGTCAAGGGCTTCGGTGCGCACGCGGAGTACGTCTGCATGAGCGAGACCGCACCACTGGCGCACAAGCCGATCGGCATGAGCTTCGAAGAGGCTGCGGCGGTCTGCGACGGCGCTGCCCTCGCGCTTGCCTGCCTGAGAACGGCGGGAGCGCTGAAGGGTCGAAGGATCCTGATCTACGGCGCCTCGGGATCCGTCGGCACCGCAGGGGTGCAACTGGCCAGGCACTTCGGCGCCGACGTGACCGCCGTCTGCAACACAAAGAACCTCGAGCTCGTGCGCTCGCTCGGAGCCGACAGCGTGATCGACTACACGCAGGACGACTTCACCAGGAACGGCGAGACCTACGACGTGATCTTCGACGCGGTCGGCAAGCACTCGTTCCGGCGCTGCAGACACTCGCTGAGGCCGGGCGGGACCTACGTCGCAACCGATCCGGGGCTCATGTGGCACACCCTGGCCCTGGCTCTGTTGACTCGCCGGATCGGAGACAAGCGGGTGGCGATGGGCATCACCAAGTACACGAAGGAAGACGTCCTCTTCCTGAAGGAGCTCATCGAGAGCGGCGAGTACCGGGCGGTGATCGACCGGCGCTACCAATTGGACGACGTGCTCGAGGCGACGCGGTACGTCGAGACGCAGCAGAAGACGGGAAACGTCGTCCTGACAGTGAGCAGCGGCCACTCGTAACCTTCACCCGATGTCCACGACCGAGCAGATCGAGGTCCGCCGTCTCGAGGTGACCGAGGTGCACGCGCAGCTCGACGCGCTTGCGGCCGTGCTCCACGATTGTGTCGCGGGCGGCGCCTCCGTCAGCTACATGGCGCCGTTCTCGCAGCAGGAGGCGCGCAGCGCGTTCGAAGGCTTCGCCGCCGAGGCCGAGCAGGGTCGCCGGCTCATCGTGGCTGCGTTCGCCGAGGGGGGGCTCGTGGGAACGGTGCAGGTGATCCTGGCGGTGCCGCCCAATCAACCGCATCGCGCCGAGATCGCGAAGCTCCTCGTCCACCGCTCGGCCCGCAGGCGCGGCATCGCCGAGCTGCTCATGGAGCGCGCCGAGGCGGAGGCGCGAGCGGAAGGCAAGACGCTACTCGTGCTGGACGCGGTGACCGAAGGGGACGCCGCACGGCTCTACGCCCGTCTGGGCTGGACAACGGTCGGCGTGATCCCGGACTACGCTCTCTACCCGGACGGACGGCCGTGCGATACGACCGTCTTCTGGAAGAAGATCTAGCGCCTTCGAAGCAACGAGACGGTGATCAGCCGCAACCCGCTTGCGAGCGCACCGACTGCGGCGCCGATTCCACCCGCACCGCCGCCTGCGACTCCGCTCCCTGTGATCGGGATCGGGCCTAGGGGCGGATCCTCGAGCGGCTGACCTCCACCCCGATCGTCCGCGCCGAGGCGGCCGGCATCGTGCTGCTCCCAGGTGGCGCGGTCGACGACGTGAAGACAGAAGCGACACACCTTCGCCTGAGCCTGAAGCGGCTCGCCGCAACTTGGGCAGGTCGGGAGCGTTGACGCCGAAAGGTCGGCCACGGGCCGCGATGCTAGCGGGGCCGGCAGCCGCCCGGGCCGACGCCGGCGAAGAGGCCGCGCTGGTGCGCGTTCGCCTGCGCCTCACGCGCCCGGTTGTACGGGCCCGGGGCAGGCCCTTCCCACATCACGTCGGGCGCAACGCCCGGCCCGATCACGGTCGCGCGGTAGCGCGTCCCCTTCCCGGCCGGCCGCGAGCCGTGTGGGTACAGGCCGTAGCAGAAGACGCCGGTCGGCCTCTGCGCGAGGAAGCCGTTCTCTCGGTGCCAGCCGCCGCCGTAGCGCGAGTTGTACGTGTCGACATAGATGTTCCGGCCGTACGTGTCGAGCGGGTTGCCCTGGCTGCTCGTCCGGAAGCCGAACACAGGCTGGCCGCCGTAGGAATAGCGCCCGTAGAGGTGATCAAAGCGCCGGTAGGCCCAGTCCGTCCACACCTCGAGCTGCGGAAGCGGGTCCGACCAGTGTGAGAGCCGGAGGTCCCACGTGCCGCGACTGCCCCCGTAGTTGGGCTTGGTCCGCTGCCAGCTCTGCAGCGCCCAGTAGGAGCCGTCGGGCGCCTTGCAGGCGCGAACGAGCCACGCGAGCGGCGGCCCGTCGTACTGCAGGCAACCGCCGGAGAGGATGCTCTTGCCTCCGTAACGGAGGTTGAACGAGACCTGTGGCACCCCTTGCTGCGGCGCCCGCGCGTTGATCGCGCCGGACGCGATCACCTGTCGCGTGACGCCGCTCGCACGCCAGCTGACGAGTGCCTGGCCGCTGCCGTTCACGCTCAGCGACGCGTTGCTCGCGTTGCGGTCGAGCAGCTCCGAGGCCGACGCTTCGCCGACCGTTCCGGCGAGGGCTGCGGCGAGGGCGAGGAAGACGAGACGGGCCCGATTCACGAGCGTCATGTCAGAAGACGGCGACATGAAGCCCTTCAGAGTAGCCGCGATGGTCGCGAGTCGCGGGGTACACTTCGGCCCCGTGAGCACCGAGATCGAGCGGGAACTGTGGGGAGGCGAAACGCGCAAAGCGGTTGTCAACTTCCAGGTTTCCGGCGAGCCCATTCCCGTCCCGGTGGCGCGCTGGCTCGGCCGCATCAAGGCCGCCGCTGCCCGCGCCAACGCTGAGCTCGGATTGATCGACGCGGAGAAGGCGGAGCGGATTGCTGCAGCCGGCGATGCGATCGCGCGGGGCGAGCACGATGACCAATTCCCGATCGACGTCTTCCAGACGGGATCGGGCACGAGCTCGAACATGAATGCCAACGAGGTCATCGCCGCCCTAGCGGGCGAGGACGTGCACGCCAACGACGACGTCAACATGGGGCAGAGCTCGAACGATGTCTTCCCGTCCGCGGTCCATCTCGCTGCGCTCGGCGAGCTCGAGCACGACCTGCTGCCCGCGCTCGACACGCTCGCCACTGCGCTCGAACAAAAGGCGCAAGAGTTCGACGACGTCGTCAAGTCAGGGCGGACGCATCTGATGGACGCCGTTCCGATCACGCTCGGCCAGGAGTTCGGCGGCTACGCCGCGCAGGTGCGGCAAGGGATCGAGCGGATCAAGGACTCGTCCAAGCGGCTCGGCCAGATCCCGCTCGGGGGCACCGCCGTCGGCACCGGGCTCAACACCCACCCGGACTTCGCCGCCAAGGTGCGCGACCTCCTCACGGCAGAGACCGGTCTCACGATCTCCCCGCCTGCCGATCCCTTCGAGGCGCAGGCCGCCCGCGACGGCCTCGTCGAGACCTCCGGAACGCTCAAGGTGGTCGCCGTCAGCCTGACGAAGATCGCGAACGACCTGCGGCTGATGGGATCCGGCCCGCGGGCAGGGCTCGCCGAGATCTTCCTGCCCGAGCTCCAGAAGGGCAGCTCGATCATGCCCGGCAAGGTGAATCCGGTCATTCCCGAGGTCGTCACGCAGGTGGCGGCGCAGGTGATCGGGAATGACCAGGCGATCACCGTCGGCGGGCTGCAGGGCCATTTCGAGCTGAACGTCTTCGTGCCGATGATGGCCCGCAACCTGCTCGACTCGATCAAGCTGCTCGCGTCGGCGTCACGGCTCCTGGCTGAGAAGTGCGTCGAGGGGATCGAGGCCAACCGCGAGCAGAACGAGCGCTACGCCGAGCTGACGCTGTCGGCGGCGACCGCTCTCAACCCGTACATCGGTTACGACAAGGCTGCGGAGATCGTGAAGAAGGCCGCGGCGTCGGGCCGCTCCCTGCGGGAGGTCGCCCGCGAGGAGGGCGTCGACGACGCGACCCTCGACGAGGCGCTCGACTACCGCAAGATGGCCAAGCCGCACGACGGTGCGGGCTCGAGCTAGCGCGCTTCTCCTGCTGGCCCTCGTGCTGGGGGGCTGCGTCGTCGGCGACGAGCAGAAGCGAATCGAGCCAGACGCGCTGCGCGCACTCGTGTTGCAGCCCGGCGATCTGTCCGACATCTGGGTGCCCTTCAACAGCGGCAGACAGGTGAGAGCGGATGCCCCGGCCGGGGTGCGCTCCGACCCAGCGCGTTTCGGGCGAGTGGACGGGTGGATCGCGCGCTTCCGTCGTCCGGGATCGCAGGCGACGGCAGGCCCGCTCGTGATCGAGTCACGCGCCGATCTCTTCGAATCCGCCGACGGCGCCGACGACGAGCTCTGCCGCCGCGAAGAGCGAGGTCGGAACTGCGATCGGGTCGCAGACTCCCACTGAGCCTCTCGACGATCCCGCCGTCGGGGAGGAGGCGTTTGCGGCAACGATCCTGCAACGGAGCGGCGGTGGCGGGATCGCGAACGTTCGCTTCTACCTGATCTCGTGGCGGCAGGAGAACGTCGTCGCCAGGATCCTCGTCAACGGCTTCGAGGGAAAGCTGACGCTCGCGCAAGCCCTCGATCTCGCACGCGCGCAAGAGCGGCGGATCGCCCGCGCCGGGTCGTAAATCGCTGATTCGTGTCCGTTGTTGCAAGCGGCGCCGACGAGTCGTATATTCGCCTCGTTCAGCGGCGCTTCGAGCGTCGACCACGATCTGTGGCGGAGGGGGAAGGGCGAGGATGAAACGAGCCTCTATTGCCCTGGCAGCGCTCGCAGGTCTGCTCGTCTTGGGCCTGGGCCCGGCGGGAGCCGATATCGGCGGCTCTCCCAAGGTGCTCAAGCTCGAGCAGGTTGCGACACCGTCGGGTGCCTACGAGTTCAAGGACGTCGTGCTCGGGACGAACATCACCGAGTGCCCGCAGGCCGGGATGAACACCGAGCCGGACCCGGTCGACCGGCGGAAGAAGGACGACGTCGAGAAGAGAAGCGATCGCGGTGACGACACCCGCGCGAACACCGAGTTCAGCTGCTTCCCGCAGAACGAGACGAGCATCGCCGTCAACCCGACGAACAGCAAGAACATCGTCAGCGGGGCCAACGACTACCGCCTCGGCTGGGCGTCGTCGGGGTTCTACGCCTCGAGCGACGGCGGCAAGCACTGGTACGACGGGTGGATTCCGTTCCCGTCGCTGCCGAACGGCGACAACCTCGACGGCGGCGGCGATCCGGCGCTCGTGTACGACCGCGCCGGCACCGCCTACTACGCGGACATCAACTTCAACCGGACCGACGACACGAACGGCGTCTGGGTCAGCCGCTCGACGAACGGCGGCTTCACCTGGAGCCGGCCGTGCGTCGTGCTCACCGACACAGCGGCGTGCGGCGGCCCGGGTGATCCGCGTCAGCCCGGCGACGGCACGGTGGCGTTCACGCCGGAGAACCAGACGACGCCCCCGTTCGGGAGCTCGGCCAACTTCAGCGTGACGTTCAACGACAAGGAGTTCATCGCTGCCGGGCCGCGACCCGCGGGCGTTGACCCCGCTTTGCTTCAAGCCCGTGTCGAAGAGCGCCGATGAATCCCGGTGATCCGGGTTGCCCGACGGCGAACATCGGCCCGGACCGGATCTACGTGACCTGGTCGCGATTCACGAACCCGGCCGGGACGCCGGGCTTCATCACCGACTCGAAGATCGTCATGAGCTACTCGGACGATCGCGGCCACTCGTGGTCGGCGCAGCAGGTGATCAACGGCAGCGCTCCGTTCTGCGCGTTCTCCTTCGCAGGCGGGACGGCATGCGACGACAACCAGTTCTCGGTGCCGACGGTGAGCCCGAGCACTGGCCACCTCTATGTGGCGTTCGAGAACTTCAACACCGAGGACGAGAACCAGTGGCTCGTCGTCCGCTCGAAGGACGGTGGCGCGACGTTCGAAGGCCCGTTCTTCGTCACGCCCGACCTTCGATGTCAACCTGCGCCTCCGGGCCGACTGCATTGCCCGCGGGGCGAACCGTGTCCACCTGACGAACAGCTGCTTCCGCATCCCGATGACGGGTGCGATCGTGGCTGACAAGCGCGGCGGCGACTTCGCCGACGACCTCTATCTCGTGATGTCGGACAACCGCAACGGGACGCGGGACAGCACGAACTCGGACGTGTTCCTCTTCAAGTCGCTGGACGGCGGCTCGAGCTGGATCGGCCCGACTCGTGTGAACGACGACTCGTCGACTGCGCCCGCGAACCGTGATTGCGGTCGTGCCGGCCAGCCCGCGTGCCCGGCCGGAGTCAATACCGGCAACGACCAGTTCTGGCCGTGGGTCGACATCAACGACAACGGGGACCTGAACATCGCGTTCAAGGATCGCCGCCTCGATGTCGACTCGATGGCGCACGAATGGCCGACGAGCCGCGCGCGGCCGGGGAACTACCTGGTCTGGACGTGGGGAGCGCAGTGCGAGGTCAAGCGCAGCACGGCGAGCGAGTGCCTCGCTCCGACGGCAGCGGTGATCCCGCAGCCGACCGGCCTCGTCAACCCGTCCGGGCCGTTCCCGGGTGCCGGGCCCTCGTCCGTCGGGCCACTGCGACAACTTCGGCATGTCCGACGTGCCGTCGAACTACGACTACTCGTTCCGGGCGGGGATCTTCGCCGGCGACTACGAGTCGGTGGCGGTGACCAGGAACCGCGCCCACACGCTGATGACCGACGCGCGGAACGGCCGCTCGTCGGGCGGACCGGCCGGCGGAGCGACGTTCCCGTCGCAGCCGGGCCGCAATCCTGCGTGTGAGCAGTCGGATGTCTTCTACGACAGCTGGGACTCGGACGACGACGCTCATGGTCAGGACCGGCCGTCGAGCAGCGATGCGGCGTTCCTCGTGACGCCCTGCCCGGTGGATACGGACTAGCTCGTAGCTGAGAGCGGAAACGAGAGGGCCGCCTGCGTGCGGCCCTCTCGTTCTTCTGCGGTCTTCTGGTCGCGTGAAGCACTCCAGACATCCAAAAGGTATTTGCATTCCTCCTTTTTCTGGGTACGCTGAGCCGAGCCGCGACCCGCGCGGATCACTCGAAGGGGGAGGAAGCAGTGAGCAGAACAGCGATGGCGCTCGCGGTCGCGGCGCTTGCACTCGTCGTCCCGACACGCCGCCCTGGCCGGCGACGCGAACGGCGACGTCATCCATGTCGGCGACGCGAAGGTCCGAGATGCCGGCCACGAGCCCGGTCGCGTCGACCAAGGGCGCGACGACGCGGGCGGGCGTTGCCGCAGCTGCGGCCGAGAGCCCGCCGGTCGGCACGAAGAAGTTCTGGCCGCTGATCAACATCGACACGGGCGGTGCCTACTTCGAGCAGTTCACCCTGCGAGCCGTCGGCGCCAAGATCGAGATCTGGGTCTCGGACAGCCTCGACTTCCCTGCCGCCGACTGCCGCAACGACGGCGTGCGCAATGTGATCACCGACGCGCAGTCGACGTACTTCGCCGGGCAGTTCGACGGGAACATGTACCCGAAGATGTCGGCCGCTTTCAGCTCGCCGCCCTCGCGCGACGGCGTCGGCGGTCTGCTCGAGCAGGCCGGGGTCGTGCCGCCCGGGCTACTACGCCGGCCCGGCGACAAGATCGTCTGCCTGGTGGCGAACTTCCACGACGAGAACTACGTGGACATCGAGTTCCCGTCCTACGTCGCGGGGTACCACTCGAGTGACATCAACTCCTTCGTCGAGCGGAATGTCATGTCGGTGGACTCGTTCGACTGGGCGCATCGCACCGGCGCGAACCCGCCGAACGAGCCGTCGACCGATCTCTGCAGCAACCGGCCCGCGCAGCCGCTGAAGTACGAGGCCGTCTTCGCGCACGAGTACCAGCACCTGCTCGAGTTCTGGGCGAGCCCGGGCGAGCTCAACTGGATCGACGAGGGGCTCGCGGACTACGCGGTCACGGTCACGGGGTACGGCTTCCCGGCCCGCTCGATCTTCGAGACGGGCTACGAGGGCCACATCCAGACCTTCCTCGGCTGGAAGGCGCTCCAGACGCCTGCGAACCAGATCCCGCAGCCGAAGGGCGGCGCCGAGAACTCGCTCACGCTCTGGGACGACCAGGGCGGGCTCGAGACGCTGTCCGACTACGGCGCAGCGTGGACGTTCATGGAGTTCATCGCCGGCCGGTACGGCACCCGGTTCATGACCGACCTGCACAACGAGGACGGCAACGGGATGAAGGGCCTCCAGGCCGTGCTCGACAAGTACCTGACGGGCGACAAGGCGATGCAGGTGATCCACGACTGGGCTGCGATGGTCGCCCTCGACAAGTCGATCGACGAGGGCGCCAAGCTGCTCGGCTTCCTGCGGGAGTCGCGCTACCAGACGAAGACGCTGAACTCGTCCATCTACTGGGCGAACCCGGAGTCGTACTCGTCGCCGGGCGCTCCGCCGAACGGCTCGGACTACGTACAGCTACGCGACGCGACGGGCAAGCCGCTGTCGTCGTCGAACGTGCGCTCGATCCAGTTCTCGAGCCCGGCGAAGCACGCGCCGGCCCCGCTGGAGTGGCAGTCCGTCTCCATCGCCGGTGACGCGGTGCTCTCCGCCGGCGCCGTGGACAACGCCGACCGCTCGATCGTCCGCTCGGTGACGGTGCCCGCGACGGCGATCGCACGCTCACGTTCGACACCCGCTACGGGCTGGAGACGGGCTGGGACTTCTCGTTCGTCCAGGTCTCGACCGACGACGGCCTCAGCTGGACGAGCCTCGCGAACGCGAGCACGACCGACGAGCACGACCCGGCGGCGGACCCTGCGATCGTCAGCCAGCTGCCTGGCTTGAACGGCGACGCCGACTGGCACGCCGAGTCGTTTGACCTCTCGGCGTACTCCGGCCGGACCGTCCTGCTGCGGTTCCGGTTGATGACCGACGGCGCGACGCTCGGAAACGGCGGGCCGATCGAGGCCGGCTGGCTGGTCGACGACGTCAAGGTCGGCGGCCTGCTCGTCTCGGACGGAACGCTCGCCGGCTGGGGCACGGACGCGCCGCCGATCTCCGGCTACACGCTCCAGCTCGTCAGCATCGGTGCGAGGCACGGCAAGCAGGCGACGCTCGTTCAGGTGCCGGTGAAGAGCGGGCGCACGTACTCGCTCGACGCGAAGTTCCTGTTCCGCTTCCTGCTCGGAAGAGATGCCGAGACGGTGGCGATGCTCGTGATGTACGACGAGCCGACCGAGTCGATCGCTCGGTACGCCCCGTACTCGCTCAAGGTCAACGGCGTCCTTCAGCCTGGAGGTTGACCCAAGCCGAAGCGCGAGGGCCCGGTCAGCCGGGCCCTCGCGGCCTTCGACAGTCCGGCTCGAACTGCAGGATCGCGCGGCTTCCGCGCGTGCCGACGGCAAGGATGGTCACCGGCGCGCAAGGCCCGAGCCGCAGTCGCTTGAAGCGCGCCTTGAATGTTCCGTTGCGTCGCGCGATCAGCGGGACGATCCGCCGGATGGTGCCTGCGGTCGCCGTCAGGAGGACCGGCTCACGAGAGGTGAAGCCGCGACCGAGGACGACGACCGGCTCGGTCGAGAGGAGCTGCAGCGACGCACGCCTTGGCTGCGCTCCGAGTGCAGGGAGCGCCAGCACGAGCACGAGCAGAAAACCAACGGCGGCAGCGGCGCGCATTTCTTCCTCCTGCAGCACATGAAGACATGCGGCGCACGCCGATACACCCCGCAAACGGGGGGTTTCCGACCGGACGCGGTCGAGTTGCCTACGGCCTGTTCGCCGGCGTGCACATCGGCGATGGGAGCACCTTCATGACAGCCATGCTGCCTCGGGCTCCGACCGAGGTGACACGCACCAAGCTACAGCGGTCGACGGAGATCTCGGAGAACACGGCGCGAAACGAGCCGGTGGCCGTCGCGCGGACCGTCTTTCGCACGATCTCGGATCCAGCTGCCAGCGTCTGAGCCGACTCCGGCACGGACGCGACGACGCGGACCAGTTCCCGTGACTTGAACGCGCGACCCTGGACCGTCAGCGGATCGCGGTCCACCAGGCGCAGATAGGCCTTCCCCGAGCTTCCGGCGGAGATGGACGTCGCCATCGTCCCGCAGGCAATGAGCACGATGAGTACGGCTAGCGTGCGCATACCTGGAGAGTGCCCGATCTCGGGGCCGCATACACCGCCTACATGCGGATCATTACAAGGCCTTAACGGCGCTGACGCGCGGGCTCTTCGCCTTAGTAAGCGACTGCGCCGCGGCCGGTCTCGGCAGCGTGTCGCTGCTCGTCCGCTCGGTAGCTCGAGCGGACGAGCGGGCCGGCGAAGACGGAGCCGAACCCGAGCGCCTCGCCCTGCTCGCGCAGCCAGCGGAACTCGTCCGGATGCACCCAGCGGTCGATCGCAGCGTGCTTCTGGCTCGGCTGCAGGTACTGGCCGATCGTGACGACGTCGACGCCGTGGTCGCGCAGGTCCCGCATCGTGTCGACGACCTCGTCGTTCGTCTCGCCGAGGCCGACGATGATCCCGGACTTCGTCAGGACCGGGTAGTCCGCGAGCTCCTTCGCGCGGCCGAGCAGCCACAGCGCCTTGTCGTAGCTCGCCTTCGCGCCGCGCATGCTCCGGTGCAGCCGCCGCACCGTCTCGATGTTGTGGTTGAACACCTCGGGCCGCGCGGCCAGCACGGTGTGGAGCGCCTCCTCCTCGACGCCGAGGAAGTCCGGTGTCAGCACCTCGACGCTCGCGTTCGGCAGCTTGGCCTTGATCGCCCGGATCGTCGCTGCGAAGTGCCCGGCGCCCCGGTCGGGGATGTCGTCGCGGTCGACCGAGGTGACGACGACGTGCTTGAGCTCCATCTGCGCCGCGGCCTGGCCGACGCGGAGCGGCTCCAGCGCGTCGGGCGCGCTCTCCGGCTTGCCGGAGTGGACGTAGCAGTAGCGGCAGGCGCGCGTGCACGTCTCGCCGAGAATCTGGAAGGTCGCGGTGCCGCGCCCCCAGCACTCGGAGATGTTCGGGCAGCGGGCCTCCTCGCAGACGGTGTTCAGCGAGAGGCCGTGCAGCAGCTTCTTGACGTCGAAGTAGCGGCCGTCCGCGCTCGGCGCGCGGACTTTCATCCACTCGGGCCGGCGGGGCCGTTCGGCGACGGGAAGCGAGGTCTCCATCGCGTCGAGTCTAGATGCGCTGCAAGAGGGCGGGTCGAGCGGAGGCGACTTTGTGTTTCAGAAACACAAGCGATCCTCGCCCCTCGGAACCAAGCCGTTCTCGGGGCGCGAGAACCCCCTTGTGTTTCAGAAACACAAAGTTCGTGGTCCGCGGTAGCGCGGCGGCTTTCGCGGGAGTCCTTCTAGCGCGCTGCGAGCTGGGCGTGCACCGGCTGCGGCCAGAGGCCGTGGACGCCGTCGGCCGGCAACTCCTCCAGCTCGAGCTCGAAGACTTCCGCGAGCGCCTCGAGCGCAGGCCCGCGTACCTCGTCCACGGTCACCGGCCGGCCGAGCTCGCTTGCGACCGTCGTGAAGGCTGCGTCCTCGAGCCCGCAGGCCGTGATCCACTGCGTGAACGGGGCCGGGTCGAGGTCGACGTTGAGCGCGTAGCCGTGCGTCGTCACCCACTTGGCGATGTGAATCCCGATCGAGGCGATCTTCCGCGGCGGGCGCGTCAGCCAGACGCCGGTGAGCCCGTCGATCCGCTCGCCCTCGATGCCGAGCTTGGCGAGCGTGAGGATCAGCGCCTCCTCGAGGTCGCGGCAGTAGCGCTTCACGTCCTGCCCGTGCCGTTTCAGATCGAAGATCGGGTAGCAGACGAGCTGCCCTGGCCCGTGGAAGGTCGACTTGCCGCCGCGATCGGTCTCCACGATCTCGACCTCCGCGCCGTCGGGGATGTGCAGCTCCCCCTCCTCGGTGCGACGTCCGGTCGTGATCGTCGGCGGGTGCTCGAGCAAGAGGATCGTGTCGGGGATCGCGCCTTGCGAGACCGCCCCGGCGAGCGACCGCTGCAGCTCCCATGCCTCGCCGTACGGGACGAGGCCGAGGTTCATCACGTAGGCGCCCTTCACGACTCTGCCGGGAGCATCGATTGTGCGACCTCCAGGTCCTCGGGACGAACGAGCACCTCGTGTGCGCCGCCGAACTTCACCCCAGCCTGCGTTGCTCGGTGGTCGCACACGATCTCGGCCGTCCGGAGCAGCCCGCAGATCATCTCGGCCTCCTGGGCGGTGGAGACGGTTGTGAGGACGCTAGTAGTCGCTTTCGCCCCAGCTCTCGAGCTTTGCCTTCAGGTCGCGCAGGAAGCGGCCGGCGAGCGCGCCGTCGACCAGGCGGTGATCGTAGGTGAGCGTGAGGTTCATGATCGGCCGGATCGCGATCACGTCCTTGCCGAGCTCGTCCTGGATCGACCCAGGCGCGCTTCACGACTGCGTAGGTGCCGAGGATGGCGGCCTGCGGCTGGCTGATCACCGGCGTGCCGTGGAACGTGCCGTAGCCGCCGGGGTTCGTGATCGTGAAGGTGCCGCCCTGAACGTCGTCGGGCATCAGCTTCTTGTCCCGGGCGCGCTGGGCGATCTCGGCGACCCCGCGCGCCATCCCGAGCAGGTTCAGGCCCTCCGTGTGCTTGACGACCGGGACGATCAGCCCCTTCCCGTCGGCGAGCTCGACCGCGAAGCCGAGGTTGACGTAGTTCCGCGTCACGATCTTGTCGCCGCGGATCTCGCCGTTGATCCAGGGGTACTCGCGCAGCGTCTCGACGACCGCTCGCGCGACGAAGGAGAGATAGGTCGGGTTGACCCCGTAGGCCTCCTCGTACTCCTTCTTCAGCTTCGCGCGGATCGCGACCACTCTGGACATGTCGACCTCGATCGCGCTCGTGACGTGCGCCGAGGTGTCGAGCGAGCGGCGCATGTGCTCGGCGATGCCCTTGCGCATCGCGGTCATCGGCTCGAACGTCTCGCCGGGCTGCGCCTCCGCCTCGGCGGCGGGCGCCGGAGCGGGAGCAGCAGGCGGAGGCTGCGCGGCTGCGGGTGCGGGTGTCGGCGGAGCCACAGGCGCTGGTGGGGGCGCGGCCGGTTCGGCGGGAGGCGCCGCGGGCTCCGGCGGGGGTGCCTGGACCGGTGCCGGAGCCGGCGGTGGCGCGGCCGCCGCCGGAGCAGGCTGCGCTGCGGGCTCAGGTGCGGGAACGGGCTCGGGCTCGGGGCTTGCTGCGCCTCGGCCTGTCCGCCGCCCTCGACGAACGCCAGGATGTCCTTCTTCGTCACGCGGCCGCCGGTCCCCGTCCCCGGCACCGCGTTCGGATCGACGCCATGCTCGGACGCGATCCGGGCGACGACGGGTGAGACGAAGGTGCGGCCGTTGCCCGACTCCGGCGCGGCGGCAGGCGGCGGCGCAGCGGGGGTTTGGGCTGGGGGAGCCTCGGCGGCCGGAGCCGGAGCCACGGGTGCGTCGCCCTCGGAGCTCGAGACGGCCGCGGCCTCCTCGGCCGCTGCCTCGGTCGCAGGCTCGGGAGCAGGTGCTTCGGGAGCAGGCGCTTCGGGGAGCGGATACCGCGGCACCTTGAGGTGCGATCACTGCGAGCACCGTGCCGACCTCGACGGTGGCGCCTTCCTGGACGAGGATCTGCGCCAGGACGCCTTCGGCGGGACTGGGAATCTCGGTGTCCACCTTGTCCGTGGAGATCTCCAGCAGCGCCTCGTCCCGCGCGATCGGCTCACCTTCGGCCTTCAGCCACTTCGTGATCGTTCCCTCCGAGACGGAGACGCCCATCTGCGGCATGACGACTTCGACCTGAGTTCCCGTGGCCATCTCTCTCCTAGTACTCCGCCAACGCTCTGAGTCCCTTCACGACGTCCTCCACCTGCGGGATGAACGCCTTCTCGAGCACCGGTGAGAACGGTACCGGGCAGTCCGGCGCTGCAATCCGCCGCACGGGGGCGTCCAGATCCTCGAACGCCTCCTCGGCGATCGTCGCGGCGATCTCGCCGCCGAAGCCGCCGGTCCGGTTGTCCTCGTGCAGCACCAGCACCTTCGACGTCTTGCGGACGCTCTCCAGCACCGCTTCCTTGTCCCACGGCATCACCGTGCGAAGGTCGATCACCTCGACCGAGATGTCGTTCTCCTCGAGTTGCTTCGCTGCCTCGTCGGCGGTGTAGACCATCGCGCCCCAGGTGATCACGGAGACGTCGTCACCCTCGCGGTGCGTGCGCGCCTTCCCGATCGGCGTGACGTAGCGCTCGTCGGGCACCTCGCCCTTGATCCGGCGGTAGAGGTGCTTGTGCTCGAAGTAGAGGACGGGGTTCGGGTCCTCGATCGCGGCGACGAGCAGGCCCTTCGCGTCCTCCGGGGTCGCCGGGCAGACGCACTTGAGGCCCGGGATGTGCGCGAACGAGCTCTCCGGGTTCTGCGAGTGGAACGGGCCGCCCGAGAAGCCGCCGCCCGACGGCAGCCGGACGACGATCGGCACCGGCGTGCCGACGCGGAAGCGCTGCTTCGCGGCGACGGTGACGAGATGGTCCCAGGCGCAGGAGACGAAGTCGGCGAACTGCATCTCGGCGACGGGGCGCATGCCCATCATCGCCGCGCCGGTGCAGGCGCCGACGATCGCGGTCTCGGCGAGCGGCGCGTCGATCACGCGCCAGGGCCCGAACTCCTCCTGGAAGCCGAGTGTCACCTTGAAGGCGCCGCCGTAGACGCCGACGTCCTGGCCGAAGACGAAGACGCGGTCGTCGCGGCGCATCTCCTCGCGGAGGCCGTCGCTGATCGCCTGGAGATAGGTCTTCTCGGCCATTACTTGTGGTGGGGCGTGTCGAGGTCCTCGGGCGTCGCGTAGACACCCTCCATCAGCGTCGCCGGATCGGGCTGCGGCGACTCCTCGGCGCGGGCGAGCGCGTCGTTCAGGAGCTTCTTGACCCGGCCGGAGATCTCTTCCTCCTCCTCGTTGCTGAGATCCGCGTTGTCGCGGAGCCAGCCGCGGAACCGCTCGATCGGGTCGCGCTTCGCCCACTCCTCGAAGAGCTCCTTCGGAACGTAGAACGCGTCGTCATGGACGGCATGACCCTCCATGCGCAGAGTCAGGCACTCGATCAGCGTCGGGCCACCGCCCGCGCGCGCCTTCTCGATCGCATTCTTCGCCTCGCGGTAGACGGCGAGCACGTCCGTGCCGTCGACGACGACGCCCTCGAAGCCGTAGGCGGCGGCGCGGTCGGCGAGGTGCTCGACGGCGTAGCCGAGGTGGGTCGGCGTCGAGTACGCCCACTGGTTGTTGTCGCAGATGAAGACCATCGGGAGATTGCGGACGGCGGCGAGGTTCATCGCCTCGTGCGCGTCGCCGCGCGAGGAGGAGCCCTCTCCGAACCAGCCGACCGAGACGCGCTTCTCGTCCCGGATCCGGAAGGCGAGCGCGCAGCCGACGGCGACGGGGAGCATCGCCGGCAGGTGGCTGACCATTGCGATCAGTCCGAGCTTCGCGTCGGCCATGTGCACGTTGCCGTCGCGGCCGCGCGTCGGGCCGTCCTCGCGGCCCATGTACTGGGCGAAGATCCGCCAGGCCTCGACACCGCGCGTCACGTGCACGCCCATGTCGCGGTGGAGCGGCGTGCCGACGTCGTTCGGGCCCATCGCGGTCGCGACACCGACGGCTGCGCCTTCGTTGCCGCGGCCCGTGTAGAACGAGCCCGGGATCTTCCCCTGCTTGTAGAGGATGTGGCCGCGCTCCTCGATCCCCCGCGTGATCATCAGATTGCGGTAGATGCCGAGCAGGTCCTCACGGTCGAGGCCCGCCTCTCTCACTTCATTCAGCGAGCCGAGCGGCTCTGCCTCGCGTACCGCCATGCGCATCTACCCCCGTCGGGTTCGAAAGGACGGCCCCACTCTAACGAGCGCACGTACTATCCGGCGGCGCATGACCGACTGGCTCTCCGAGGACAAATTCGTGATCGATCAGCTGATCAAGCCGATGGTCAACCTCTATCGCATCTCGGCGGGACCGACGCCCGTGGCGTTCGTGCGGCAGAAGCGAATGGCGATCAAGGAGGACATCCGCTTCTACGCGGACGAGAGCGAGACGCGCGAGCTCTGGCGGATCAAGGCGCGCTCGATGATGGAGTTCAGCGGCCGCTACGACGTCACGACACCGGAGGGCGAGACGATCGGCGTCCTCGGGAAGGCCTTCGGCAAGTCGCTGCTTCGCTCGACCTGGCAGATCCTCGACGCGGACGGCCAGGAGCTCGCGATCGCCCAGGAGCGGTCGCCGACGGTCGCGATCCTGCGCCGGGTGATCGACATGGTCCCGTACGGCGACTTCGTCCCGATCCCGTTCCACTTCACGATCGACACGGTTGTGGACGGAGCCGAGCGCCATATCGGCGACCTGAACCGCCGCCTCGGCTATCGCGACACCTACGACCTGGACGTCAGCGGCGACGTCGAGCGGAGGATCGACCGCCGGCTCGCCGTCACCCTCGGCATCGCGCTCGACGCACTGCAGTCGCGCTAGGCCCAGTCATGACCGGCAAGCCGAAGCCGAAGCGGAACTGGATCCAGGAGGAGCGGCGGAAGACGCTCGGCGACTACACCTGCTTCTGCCTCTCGTGTGGCTCGGTCTGGCGCTACTTCCTCGAGGGCGAGGCCGAGCTTCCCGCTGCGTGCCCTCATTGCGGCGGCGAGACGCGTCACCGCTGCCCGGCGTGCTGCGGCGCCGTTCCCTTCCGCATTCGCGATCGAGTGCGAGGAGTGCGGCGCGGCGGTGAGGCCGCCCGAGGTGCTCGGCGTCCGGATCCGCAAGCCCGGCCGTTAGAGGAGTTCGGCCAGATACGCATGCACTCCCGATACGGCCAGGGCACCGTCGCCGACCGCCGCGGCGACGCGCTGGACGGATGCCGCGCGCACGTCGCCGGCGGCGAAGATGCCGGGAAGGCTGGTCTCGAGGGGCCGGACAGCTCCGGCCGCTTGGCCCGTGAGCACGTAGCCCCAGTCGTCTCGCACGATCTCGTCCGGGAGCCACGCGGTGTGGGGCACGGCGCCGATCAGCACGACGAGTGCCGCAGCGTCGACCGTCTCCGTCTTGCCTGAGCTCGTGTCCAGAAGCTCGAGCCGCTCCAGCCGGCCCTCGCCGTGGGCTCGACTGACCTCCGTCGTGTAACGGACGTCCAGGTTCGGCGTGTTGCCGATCGTGTCGATCAGGTACTGGGACATGCTCGCAGCGAGCGATTGCGACCGAACGAGGATCGCGACGCGCCGGGCGTAGCGGGCGAGGTGGAGGGCGGCCTGCCCGGCCGAGTTCCCACCGCCGACGACGTAGACGTCCTCACCGGCAAACGCCTGCGCTTCTGACATCGACGCGCCGTAGTAGATGCCGGCGCCTTCGAGGTCGACGCAGCCCGGGGCCTCGAGCCGCCGGTACTCGACGCCGAGAGCGAGGACGACGGCACGAGCGGAGACCGCCGCTCCGCCGCCTGCGGTGCGCAAGACGAATCCTTCCTCGCCGGGCTCGAGGGCGACGACTCGGCGAGCAACCTGCGATCGGGTGCCGAAGAGCCACGCCTGCTGGTAGGCCCGCTGGGCGAGCTCGCCGCCGCCGAGCCCACGCGGAAAGCCGAGGTAGTTGCGGATCAGCGAGCTCGAGCCCGCCTGGCCACCGACACCGCCCGCGTCGAGCACGGTCGTTCTGAGCCCCTCAGAGGCTGCGTAGACGGCGGCGCCCAGCCCGGCCGGGCCTGCGCCAACGACGACGAGGTCGGCGTCGTCTGCCTCGAGCTCGGTCGGGAAGCCGCACGCTCGTGCGAGCTCGGCGGCTGTCGGGTCGACGAGGACGGTGCCGTCGGCGAGCGAGACCGACGGCGGGGCGTCCCCCTCGGGCGCCTCGACCCGATGAGGAATCCCCAGTCCGGCGAGCGTCGATTGCAGCTCGTGCGCGCGCGGCGAGCGCGGGTCGGCGATCACGATTGCACCGGCGGGACCCTCGCCCTTCAGCCTGGCCGACTCCTGCAAGAGCTCCGAGATCGTCCGGTGGAAGACCTCGTCGGGAGTCCGCGTGGGGCGGACGACGTACAGGTCGATCCAGCCGTGCGACATCGCCCGCAACACGAGGTCGCCGAGCGCGCGGTCGGTCCAGCCGAGCCACGGGATCAGCAGGCCGCGCCGTGCGGCCGGGAAGCGGGCCCGGACGCCTGCGAGCAGCTCCGCCCCGCGTTCACCTACGGCCAGGCAGACCGCCACGTCGTCGCCGTCTGCCGCGGCCCGGTCGAGCGTCGTCTCCAGGTCGGCGATCGAGCAGCCCCCGACCGCGTAGTCGCCGCTGTAGCGCCGGCTGAGCTCATCGATGACGCGGGCGCGGTCGGCCGGGTCGTCGTCGGCGACCACGAGCAGCGGCTTGCGAATCGAGGTGGTCACGGCGCTTCTGCGCCAATCCTACGGCTGCGGTGTTCGTATGAGGCTCGCTCCGCGCGGACCCTGTCCGTGCGACAGCCGGGTCTGACGCTCGTCTGGTTGCGACAGGCAGGTCCGGCGGGACCCCGGCTCGTGCGGCGACGGGAGGTCAGTCAAAACATCGAGCCGATGATCTGCGAGAAGCGGATCACCGTCACGGTTTCGTCCTCCGAAACCTCGCGGTTGTACAGCTGGCCGAGGAAGCGGGTCATCTCGTCGGGCCGGCGGATCTCGGGGTTGTCGTGCTCGATCTCGCGCGGCGAGAGCTCGCTGATCTGCTTCACCTCGACCTTGTCGATCACCGCGTCGAAGATCTTCTCCCGCTGCCCGTAGCGCACGCCCACGAGCACCGTGACGATCATCCCCTTCTTGTACTTGCCCGACTTGTCGCCGAGCCGGATCGTCGCCGTCTTGCGATGGGTGCGAAGCTGGTCGGCGACGAGCGGTGAGTAGAAGTTGAGCGCGAACATGGCCACGGCCGAAAGATCATAGAGTCGCGAGCCGCGCGGCAGCCTTCTCGGCCATCTGCCGCTCGCCTCCGTAGGCCAGCAGGCGGGGGGCGTCGTCCAGTGGCAGCCAGCGAGCTTCGGCGACTTCGAGCTCCATCCCGGGCGGCAGCGCACCGATCCGGCCGCTCCGGTAGCGGAGCAGGAAGAAGCTGACGACCTTGAAGATGCGCTCGCCGCCGCGGCTGTAGACATAGCGCACGTCGCCCAGCTTCTCGATCAGCGTCCCCTCGACGCCCGTCTCTTCGGCCACCTCGCGGCGCGCCGTCTCGGCGCCCTTCTCACCGGGGTCGATCAACCCTTTCGGAAGCGCCCAGACTCCCTCCGGCTTGCCGTTCGGGCGGATCGCCGCCAGCCACCAGCGTCCCCGCAGCCGGCGCACGAGCACCCCGCCGGCCGAGAACTCCCGCAACATCTCTACTTTGTAACAGACTGGCGCCGGCGGCTGCGCCTACCGTTTGCTCGCGGCATCGATACTGGTATAGTGGCCCTGGCACTCTCGCTGTGAGAGTGCCAGTCTGTGTCACAAAGTCTGACTAATGAGGAGGCAACTCAATGGATCTGCAGCCTCTTGGTGACCGCCTGATCGTGGAGATCCTCGAAGAAGAGGAGACTACCGTCAGCGGCATCGTGCTGCCCGACACCGCGAAGGAAAAGCCGCAGCGCGGCCGCGTCCTCGCAGTCGGTCCCGGCTCTCGCGACGAGGACGGGGAATACATCAAGATGGACGTCGAGGAGGGTGACGAGATCATCTTCTCCAAGTACGGCGGGACCGAGATCAAGCTCGGCGCCGACGACGTCCTGATCCTGCGCGAGACCGACGTCCTGGCCAAGGTCGTCGGCGACCGCGCCGCTGTCTAGTCATAGAGCCTAGGAAACAGGAGGAATACGGAATATGGCTCACAAGGAGCTCAAGTTCAGCGAGGACGCACGGCGTTCACTCGAACGCGGTGTGAACATCCTCGCGGATGCCGTCAAGGTGACGCTCGGCCCGAAGGGCCGCTACGTCGTGCTGGACAAGAAGTACGGCGCGCCGACGATCACCAACGACGGTGTCACCATCGCCCGTGAGATCGAGGTCGAGGACCCGTTCGAGAACCAGGGCGCACAGCTCGTACGCGAGGTCGCCACGGCGACCAACGACGTCGCCGGCGACGGCACGACGACCGCGACAGTGCTGGCCCAGGCAATCGTGCGCGAAGGCCTGAAGAACGTCGCCGCGGGCGCCAACCCGATGGGGATCAAGCGCGGCATCGAGGCGGCCGTCGAGGCCGTCGTCGCGGATCTGAAGAAGCAGTCGAAGGAGGTCTCGGGCAAGGAGGACATCGCCCGGGTCGCCACCATCTCGGCGCGCGAGCGCGAGATCGGCGACGTGATCGCCGACGCAATCGAGAAGGTCGGCAAGGACGGCGTCGTGAACGTCGAGGAGGGCCAGACGTTCGGCCTCGAGCTCGAGTTCACGGAGGGCATGCAGTTCGACAAGGGCTACCTGTCGCCGTACATGGTCACCGACGCCGAGCGCATGGAAGCCGTGCTCGACGATCCGTTCATCCTGGTCGCGAACCAGAAGATCAGCTCCGTCAAGGATCTCCTGCCGATTCTCGAGCAGGTCATCCAGGCTGGTCGGCCGCTGCTGATCGTGTCGGAGGACGTCGAGGGCGAGGCGCTCGCGACGATCGTCGTCAACAAGCTCCGCGGCACCTTCACGGCCGTCGCGGTCAAGGCGCCTGGCTTCGGCGACCGCCGCAAGCGCATGCTCGAGGACATCGCGATCCTCTCCGGCGCTGAAGTGATCACCGAGGAGATGGGCCTCAAGCTCGAGAACACGAAGCTCTCGCAGCTCGGCCGTGCTCGCCGCGTCGTGATCACGAAGGACACGACCACGATCATCGACGGTGCCGGCGATCCCGACGGGATCAAGGCTCGGATCAAGCAGCTGAAGGCGGAGATCGAGAACACCGACTCCGACTTCGACCGCGAGAAGCTCCAGGAGCGGCTCGCCAAGCTGGCCGGCGGCGTCGCCGTCGTCAAGGTCGGCGCTGCCACCGAGACGGAGATGAAGGAGAAGAAGCACCGCGTCGAGGACGCGCTCCAGGCCACCCGCGCAGCCCTCGAGGAGGGCATCGTGCCGGGCGGCGGTGTCGCGCTGCTTCAGTCCGTCGGGGCGATCAAGCTCGACACGTTCGAGGGCGACGAGAAGACGGGCGCATCGATCATCGTGCGCGCGCTCGAGGAGCCGCTTCGCCAGCTCGCCGCGAACGCCGGGCTCGAGGGCTCGGTTGTCGTCAACGCCGTTCGCCTGGCCACCAAGGGCCAGGGCCTGAACGTCGACACGGGCGAGATCGAGGACCTGGTCAAGGCCGGGATCATCGACCCGACGATGGTGACGCGCTCGGCGCTGCAGAACGCAGCCTCGATCGCGAAGAACATCCTCACCACCGAGGCCATCGTGGCCGAGGCGCCCGAGAAGGCCGGCGCCGCGGCTGGCATGCCCGACATGGGCGGCATGGGCGGGATGATGTAGAGAAGCCCCCGGGCTTCGGATTCAAACGAAGGGCCGGCACCGCGCCGGCCCTTCGCCGTTCTCGTGCCGATTCGCGAAGAGGGCCACCCGACGCTTGCTGAGCGAGCCCCGGCATCGACCCACGCAGCTTCAGGGATCTTGGCGCGGATCGGGATCCGCTTCCGCGGATCCCGATCCTGTTTGCGCCACAAATAAGAGAAGACCGCGGAGGGGGCCGCGGTCTTCGAGGGGATGAAACTGGGGGAGGTGGGTAGCCCAAATATCGGCGCCCTTTGTCAACGCCGTAGTCACTCATCCGAGTGATTCGCGCTTCCCGCTCCGCGGCAGGCCGTGCTAGCCTCGAAGAGTCCGCCGGTGCAGAGGCCGGCGGAGGACGCACAGCCGCGTCTCCGCGGCTTGGCTCGTCCCTGTGGGCTCGAACCCCGTGTCGTGGGGACGCACGCCCAAAGGAGACGCGCTCAGATGCTCGAGGACACGATCGATCGCGAGGAGCCGCAGCTCGTCCGGCTGGCGCTGCCCGACAAGCCCGGCCGCCTGGCGCTCGTCGCGAGCCGCTTCGCCGCCCATGACGTGAACATCCTCCGCGTCGAGGTCGTCGCCGGCGGCGACGGGGCGGCGGTCGACGACCTGCTCGTCGTCGGAGGCAACCTCGCGCTCGCGCTGGAGGAGCTGCGCGAGGACGTCGAGATCCTCGGTCTGCGCGAGCATGCGGAGCTGCCCGATCCGGGGATCGCGATGGCGAACGCGCTTGCCGCCGTCAGCGGCGCGGCCAGCCTCGGTGCGGCGCGTCACGCTCTCCTCGTCGCGGCGCTGGAGCTCGTCGCCGCCGACGGCGGGGTGCTGCTGCGCGACGCCGGCCACGGCTGGCTCCGGCCGGTTGCCTCCACGGCGGAGGCGCTGCCGCCGATCCGGGAGGATCAGCCGTGCCTCGCACGGTCCGCCCTCTCGCACTCGCGGGCCGAGACCGCCTCGCCGCAGGAGCCATGGGCGCCGGCGGCCTACTGCATCGCCCTCGGCATGGGCCGTGTCCTCATCGTCCCGGCCGGCATGCCGCCGTTCCTCGCGCTCGCGCTCGTTCGCCACGATGCCTTCCCGTTCGTCGAGGCCGAGGTGGAGCGTGTGCGGGCGCTGCTGCGGGTCGCGGTCGGCTTCCTTGGAGCGCTCGGCGAGCGGAGCGTCCGCGCGCCGCTCGCCGCTCCGGAGCACGTTGCGAGGGTTCGAACATGAGTGCCCGAGTCGAGGTGGTCGATCCGGGCGTGCTGCGAATCGTGCTCCCCGGCCGGGCCTCGAACGCCTACCTGTTCCTGGGCACGCGCATCGCGCTCGTCGATTCCGGCTCCGAGGAGTCCCAGCGGGACCTTCTCGCCGGGCTGCGCCAGTTGGAGATCAAACGTGAACGGATCTCGCTGGTCGTGCTCACGCACGAGCACGCTGGGCACGCGGGTGGGGCGGCGGCCTTTCCGGATGCGCTGCTCGTGTCGCACTCGTTCGCCGCCGCGAAGCTGCGCCACGGCGAGGAGCCGCTGACAAAACTCCGCGTCGCGCTGGCGCCGGACGTCGAGCTCTCCGACGGATGCGCGATCCGCCTCGGCGGATTCTCCTTCGACGTCCTCCACATGCCCGGTCACACCTCTGGCTCGATCTGCCTCTATGAGCGCTCGCGCGCCTTGATCGTGACCGGAGACACAGTGCTCGCCCGAGGGACGCTGCCCGTGGTCACGCAGAACGGCTCCAGCGGCGAGCACCTGGAGAGCCTCGAGCGGCTCGCATCGCTCCGCGCGCGGCTGCTGCTGCCGGGCCACGGCCCGCTTTCCGACGATCCCGCAGCCGACATCGGTGCCGCCGCGGCAACGGTCCGGAGCCGGCTCAGCGGGCGAGCCGACGCGCCGTCCGGGCACGTCGCAAACGTCTAGAAGCCGTAGCGCTGTTCCTTGAACGGATCGGCGTCGTTGTGGTAGCCGTACCGCTCCCAGAAGCCCGGCTTGTCGGTCGCCGAGAGCTCGATCCCGCGCAGCCACTTCGCGCTCTTCCAGAAGTACTTGCCGGGAATCACGAGCCGGAGCGGCCAGCCGTGCTCGAGCTCCAGCGGCTCGCCGTTCGCATGCGTCGCGAGGAGGGCATGCTCGTCACGAAGGAACGAGAGTGGCACGTTCGCAGTAAAGCCCTGCTCCGCCTGGGCGATCGCAAAGTGCGCGCTCGGCTTCGGCCGCACGAGCGCTTCCACCTCGCGCCAGTGGATCCCGTCGAACGTCACGTCGAACTTCGACCAGCGCGTGACGCAGTGGATGTCCTGCGTGTGCTCGGTCCGCGGCAGTGCGTTCAGCTCGTCCCAGGAGAGCGACACGGGGTTCTCGACCTCACCAGAGACCTCGAAGGCCCACGTTGCAAGGTCGGTCGACGGCACCGAGCCGGCGTGGAGGACGGGCCATTTCTCGGTCAGATACTGGCCTGGCGGCAGTCGTGCTGGGTCATAGCCGGCCTCGAGAACCTTCTTTTCCGCCTTGGAGCGAAACATCGTCTCTACAGTAACCATCGACATGCGCATCGCATTCCGCCCCCGTTCGTTCGTCGGTGTCACCGGCCCAGGCGCGGAGGAGTACCTCGACCGGATGGTCTCGAACGACGTTTCGGCGCTCGGCCCAGCGGAGTCCTGCCAGGCGCTCCTGCTGACGCCGAAAGCGCGGGTGATCGCGCCGCTGGTCGTGCTGCGGCGCGGGCACGAGGACTTCCTCCTGCTGACCGAGCCGGAGCTCGGGGAGCGCGTTCGCGCCGAGCTGCTCCGCTCCCGCTTTGCCGCGAAGGCCGAGATCGCGTCCGAGGAGCACACGTCGCACGTCGTCTTCGGCAGCGAGGGAATCCCGACCGCCGACTACGGCGAGCCCGCCGCGGAGGTGCTCGACGCCGAGCTTGAGCCGAACATCTCGGCGGAGGAGCTCGAGCTGCTCCGAATCCAGGCCGGCACGCCGGCGTGGGGGAAGGAGATCGACGACCGGGTGCTGCCCGCCGAGGCAGGGCTCACCGATCGTGCGGTCAGCTTCACGAAGGGCTGCTATCCCGGCCAGGAGCCGATTGCGCGGCTCCACTACCGCGGCCACGCCAACCGCGGGCTTCGGGTGCTTACGCTCGCGGAGCTTCCCGCTCCGGAGACTGAGTTGTCCTACGAGGGCAAGAGCGTCGGCCGAATCACGAGCGCCGCTGCGACCGGCGAGGGCGCGGTCGCACTCGCCTACGTTCGCCGCGAAGTCCCTGACGACGCCGTGCTGGACACAGGCCAGTCGCGGGCGACACAGCTACACTAGCCCTCCCCGAGCGCCCGTAGCTCAGGGGATAGAGCGCTGCCCTGCGGAGGCAGAGGTCGCAAGTTCGAATCTTGCCGGGCGCACTCGCGGTACCTGGGCGGGCGGCTCCCGGCCGGCGGAGCCGGCCTCCGCCGCCCTCGCGCGTCTGAGCGCACGCGGCTCTCCGGGTCTGTGCTCCCGCACTATCCCCTCCGGCCGCGCACGCTCAGCCACGCGCCAGGAACCGCGAGCCCTGGGCCTTGGCGACCGCCTGGGCGGGCGGCTCCCGGCCGGCGGAGCCGGGCTCCGCCGCCCTCGCGCATCTGAACGCCTTTCGGTGTTGCCTAGGTAGGCGTATCTCACTCGCCGCGCCCAACGTTGCTGACGAACCACGGTGCCCACGTGGATGGAGACTGCTCGGTGTCGTCGGGGTCAGGCAATCACCCCGGCAGGGAACGCGGCTCCTCTCTACATCGGGCAGTTCGGCGGGGACGTGGATCGCCTCGACGGCGTCATCGACGAGGTCCGGGTCTACAGCTGGGCCCTCAGCCAGACGGAAATCCAGAACGACATGAGCACGCCGATCCCCTGATGCGGAGTAGACCGTGAGCGCGCCGGATCACCTCACCCTCAGTCGACACCGCGATCTCCAGGGTCGCGAGCACCGCCCGTTCGTCCGGTGGGCGCTGCTGACGGTCCTCGGGCTCTTCGTCCTCCTCGGGCTGCTGAACGCGTTCGGGCAGAGGCCGCATACCGACACCGCGACGGCGGCCGGGGCGGAGCTCGAGGTCTACTCGCCCCAGCGGCTGCGCAGCGGGCTCTTCTTCATGTCGCGCTTCACGATTCGAGCTGAGGACGAGATCGAGGCAGCGACGATCGTGCTCGATCCCGGCTGGCTCGAGGGAATCACGCTCAACACACTCGAGCCGTCACCGGTCGGGGAGGCCAACCGGAACGGGAAGATCGCCCTCGACCTGGGACGGGTTCCCGCCGGGACGAAGCACGTCTTCTTCCTCCACTTCCAGGTCAACCCGACCGAGGTCGGCCGTCGCTCGCAGGACGTGGAGTTGTACGACGGCGAGACGCGGCTGCTCGACATCGACCGCACGGTGACCATTTTCCCCTGATGGATCTGGTCATCCGCGCAGCCGTCGCGTTCCTCTTCGTCTACTTCCTGACGAGGGTGATCGGGCGTCGTGAGCTCTCGTCGATGCAGCCCTTCGACCTGATCATGCTGGTGATGATCGGCGATCTCGTCCAGCAAGGGGTGACGCAGAACGACTTCTCCGTCACGGGCGCGCTGCTCGTCGGCGGGACGATCACGCTGCTCACGGTCGGCGTGTCGTACCTCAGCTTCCGCTTTCCGCGCCTGCGGCCGGCGCTCGACGGCGAGCCCGTGATCATCCTGGAGGATGGCAAGCCGATCGACCGCAACCTGCGGCGCAATCGGATCACGGTCGAGGAGCTCGCCGCGGCGGCACGGCAAGAGCAGCTCGGGTCGCTGGAGGACGTGCGCTGGGCCGTGCTCGAGACCAACGGGCGGATCAGCTTCATCCCCAGGTCGGCCTCGTAGACTCGGGGCTTGCCCCTCTATCTCTCCGAGAGCGACGTCGAGAGCCTGATCACCGCAGGCGATGCGGTGCCGGTGATCGAAGCGTGCTTCCAGCGGATGGCCTCGGGCGCGGTCGAGAACGTGCCGCGGCGGCGGCTCGAGCTCGACGACGGCGCCTTCGCCGTGATGTCCGCCGTCGACCGCGAGCTCGGCTACGCAGGGCTGAAGGCCTATACGGCCATTGCCGGGAAAGCGTCGTTCGTCGTCTGTCTCTTCGAGCTGCGGACCGGGTCGCTGGCAGCAGTGATCGAGGCGGATGCGCTCGGCCAGCGGCGCACCGGGGCGGCGAGCGGTGTCGCTGCGAAGCACCTCGCCCGCACCGGCGCGAGCAGCCTCGGCATCATCGGCTGTGGCTGGCAGGCTGAGGCCCAGGTGGATGCGATCCGGACGGCCGTTCCGACGATCGAGCGCGTCGTGGCGTACTGCCGCACGCCGGAGAGGCTGCGTGCGTTCTGCGCCGCGACTGGAGCCGAGCCTGGAGAGAGCCACCGTGACGCGGGCGAGCAGGACATCGTCGTCACGGCCACGACGTCCCGCGACCCAGTCCTTCGTGGCGAGTGGCTTGTGGAGGGTGCGCTCGTGTGCGCGATGGGAGCGAACCGTCCACACGCGCGGGAGCTCGACAACGTCGTGCTCGATCGAGCGACGTTCGTCTGCTGTGACTCACGCGAGCAGGCGCGGCTCGAGTCGGCGGACCTGATCGAGCCCGTCGAGAGCGGCGCGCTCGACTGGCTGGAGGTGCACGAGCTGCAGGAGGTCGTCGCCGGCGAGCTGCCCGGCCGCCAGTCGGACGCGGACCTCGTCGTCTTCAAGTCGAACGGGCTCGCAGCCTGGGATGTGGCGATCGGCGTCGCGGTGGTCGAACTGGCCCGAGCGCGCGGCGTCGGGTGTGGAGGTCTAGGCCTCGATCTCCTGGCGCGCGTCGGCGATCGTGTCGTTTCCGATCGCCTTGATCACCTCGGGCCGGTCGAGCAGGCGTGCGATCTGCTGCGGGCCGAGGCGGTTTTGCACGTAGCGATCCTCGAGGATCTCGGCCAGGTTGCGGCCCCGATCGTGCTCGCGGATCACATATGCGGCGACTCGTTCCTCGGCCGACGAGCGTTGGAAGAGGAACGAGAAGAGGTTCCGGAACGCCATCGCGGGCGATTGTATCCTCCTTTCATGCGCCGCAACCCCTCCGAGGGTCGCTGCGCGGAGCGGCTGCTCCGCGGAATCGACGACGCAGGACGCGATGAGAGCATCGTGATCTGGGTCGAGCGCAAGGAAGGCGGCGTCTGGGCGGTCGGACGCGCGGTCAATCCGCAGCACCGGCGCAGCGACGAGCCGCACCGGGACGACTATCTCTTCGAGGGCTACGAGCTCGCTGACGCGCTCGAGGCGGCCAACGGCGCGCTCGAGGATGACGCACGCGTGCTCGAGGACGACGGCTCCACCGAGACCGTGAAGCCGTTCACCCGGAAAGAGGTTCTGCCCGTGCTAGAGAGGTTCTTCTTCGGCCGCCGCTAGGCGGGCTCTTTCGGCCACTCGAGCTTCGCATTCGGGATCGCTTCCCCGTGCGGATCGTGCGTCGGGAAGCCGAGCGCCTTGTCGATGCGCGCTTCGAGCTCCTCGGAGAGCGCGTGCTCGAGCCGGTCGGCCTCCTGGTGGACGTCGTCGACGGCGATCCCGAGCGTCTCGGCGAGGTAGAGCTCGAGCAGCCGGTGATGCCGGATCACCTCCAGCGCCACCTGCGCGCCGGCGTGGGTGAGCGTGACCCCGCGGTACGGCGTGTGCTCCGCGAGCCCGAGGGCCGCCAGCTTCTTGACCATCGCGCTCGCCGAGGCGGGCGACACCTGCTGGCGGCGGGCGAGGCTGGAGGTCGAGACGCGCTCACTCTCGGTCCCGAGCTTGTAGATCTCCTTCAGGTAGTCCTGGATCGCGTCGCTGAGGTCGACCTTGGTCACGCGTGCAGTGTAGGAGTCAGGGCCCAGGACGGTGCTAGCCTCGCGGGGTGCTGATCAAGCTCGGTCACAGTCCCGATCCCGACGACGCCTTCATGTTCTGGGCGATCGAGGCCGGCGCCGTCGATACGCGCGGATTCCGCTTCGAGCAGGTGCTGCAGGACATCCAGTCGCTGAACGAGTGGGCGCTCGAGGGCCGGCTCGAGGTGACCGCGATCTCGCTCCACGCGTATCCGTTCGTTCAGGATCGGTATGCGCTGCTTCCCCACGGTGCGAGCATCGGCTCCGGCTACGGGCCGATCCTCGTCGCGCGCGAGCCGCTCACCTTCGAGCAGCTCGGGTCAGCCGAGATCGTCGTCCCCGGCCGAATGACCACGGCGTTCCTGACGCTCCGGCTGGCGCTCGGTGACTTCGCGCACCGCGAGCTCCCGTTCGACCACATCCTGGACGAGGTCTCCTCGGGCCGCGCCGATGTCGGGCTGGTGATCCACGAGGGCCAGCTCACCTACGAGGACGCGGGCTTGCACAAGGTGCTCGACCTCGGCGAGTGGTGGCTGCTCGAGACCGGGTTGCCGCTGCCGCTCGGCGTCAACGTCGCGCGTCGCGATCTCGGCGACCGCCTGCCCGATCTCTCGGCGGTGCTGCTGGAGTCGATCCAGGCCGGACTGGCGAACCGCCCTGAGGCGATGCGTTACGCGATGCGATTCGGTCGTGGCATCGACGTGACGACGGCAGATCGCTTCGTCGAGATGTATGTCAACGAGCTGACGTGCGACTACGGCGACGAGGGCCGGAAGGCGGTCGCAGAGCTGCTCAGTCGCGGCGACGCGATCGGGGCGTTTCCCGAGCCGGTCCGGCTCGACTACGTTTCCTAGATGGCGCTGGAGATGCGCGAGAGTTGCGAGCGGTGTGATGCGCCGGTCTTGTCCAGCGCGGAGGCCTTCATCTGCAGCTACGAGTGCACGTTCTGTCCTTCGTGCTCGGCAGAGCTCGAAGGCGTCTGCCCGAACTGCAGCGGCGAGCTCGTGCGGCGCCCGCGACGAGTTTCCTAGCCTCTACTGGATCGGGCGAAACGACCGCACCGACTCGGCGAACGTGTCCTGGTAGGTGAAGTGGCGACGCATTGCCCGAACGTACACCCCGATCGGACGTAAGTCGCTAGATTCCTGCCGATGGCTGTCGCGACCGGACGCGAGTACGGGCTCTTCATCAACGGCGAGACCGTCGAAGGGTCGTCGTCCCGCGACCTGATCGAGCCCGCCTCGGGCGAGCCCTTCGCCACCGCACAGCTCGCGGGCGAGGGCGAGATCGATCGGGCCGTCGCGGCCGCGCGCGCAGCGCTCGCGGGGGACTGGGGCAAGACCCCTGCGAACGAGCGCTCCCGCTTGCTCCACGCGCTTGCGGACGCGGTCGCGGCCAACCGGAAGGAGCTCACCGAGCTGGAGTCGCGCAACGTCGGCAAGGCGATCTCCTCGACGAAGGCGGAGCTCTTCGGCGCCGTCGAGCACTTTCGCTTCTTCGCCTCCGCGATCGCGACGATCGCCGGCCGCTCCAACCCGATCGGCGGCTCGATCCTCTCCTACACGCTGAAGGAGCCGGTCGGCGTCGCCGGTCAGATCGTTCCGTGGAACTACCCGCTGCTGATGACCACGTGGAAGCTCGCGCCGGCGCTTGCAGCCGGCTGCTCCGTCGTCCTCAAGCCCGACCCGCAGACGCCGGCGACGGCGCTCAGGCTCGCGGAGCTCGCGGCCGAAGTCGGCTTTCCCGCCGGGACGATCAACGTCGTCCCCGGCGACGGCCCTACGACCGGCGCCTATCTCGTGCGGCACCCCGGTGTCGACAAGATCGCCTTCACGGGCTCCACGAAGACCGGCGGCGAGATCATGCGGCTCTGCTCGGAGCCGATCAAGCGGCTGACGCTGGAGCTGGGGGGCAAGAGCCCCAACATCGTCTTTGCGGACGCCGACCTCGACTCGGCGATCCCGAGCGCTGTCTGGTCGATCTACTACTCGGCGGGCCAGAGCTGCGAGGCGCGCTCGCGCGTCCTCGTCGAGAAGACGCTCTACGACGAGTTCGTCATCGCCTTCACGGAGAAGGCCGGCCAGCTGAAGATGGGCGACCCGCTGGACGCCGAGACGCAGATGGGCTCGCTGATCTCCCAGGCCCACCGGGAGCGCGTCCACTCGTTCGTCGAGGGTGCCCGTGGTGAAGGCGCCGAGGTCGTGCTCGGCGGCGAGCCGGGAGAGCACGCGTTCTATCCTCCGACCGTTGTTGCCGGAGTGGACAACGCGATGACGATCGCGCAGGAGGAGGTCTTCGGCCCGGTGGTCACGATCGTCCCGTTCGAGGACGAGAAGGACGCGATCCGGATCGCGAACGACGTCAAGTACGGGCTGATGGCGTCGGTCTGGACCGGAGATCCGGCGAAGGGACACCGGCTCGCAAGCCGGATCAAGGCCGGCACCGTCGGGATCAACCTGCCCTACACCGCCTTCCCCGGCCTGCCGTTCGGCGGCTACAAGCAGTCCGGCTTCGGACGCGAGCTCGGGATCGAGACGCTCGACCTCTACCTGGAGACGAAGAGCGTCACGGTGAACACCGGCACGCGGCCGATCAACCCCTTCCGGCTGTAGCGCGCTCTCCGTACCGCTGGACGGTGCTGGCGACGGGGACGTTCGCCCAGAGCAGCTTTGCCGCGATCGGCATCGGCATGCCGGCGATCGCGCCGGCGATCAGGGACACGTTCGATTTGAGTCTCGCCCAGGTGGGCGCGGTGCTCTCGAGCCACTGGCTCGGTACGCTCGTGACCCTGCTCCCGTGGGGGTTCCTCACCGACAGGGTCGGCGAGCGGATCGTGCTCGCGACGGGGCTGGGCACGTGTCGGGCTCTTTCTCGTCGCGGCTGGACAGGCGGAAACCTTCTGGCAGCTCTACATCCTCCTGTTCCTCTCCGGGGCGGCCGGTGCGAGCGTGAACTCCGCGACCGGGCGTGCGGTGATGGGGTGGTTCGACGCCGCAGCAGCGCGGATTTGCCCTCGGGATCCGGCAGGCGGCGGTTCCCGTGGGCGGACTCGTGGGCGCGCTCGTCCTCCCGCACTTCACGGTGCATCACGCCTACGTGTTCCTCGGCTGCCTGTGCCTGCTCGGGGCGGCGGCGGGAGCGGTCTTCCTCCGCGAGCCGGCAGCCCTTCCGCTCGAGGTCGTCGACGTTGAGTGGACGCTCCGCGATCACCGGCTCTGGCGCCTGTGCACGGTCAGCGGCCTCTATGTCGTGGCGCAGATGTCCGTCCTCGGCTTCGTCGTCCTCTACCTGCATGACGAACGCGGCCTGGGGAAGGGCCAGGCAGCCGCCGTGCTCGGTGCCGTCCAGGTCGTGGCGGTCGTGATGCGAATCGGTGCCGGCCGCTGGTCGGACAACCTGCGCACGCGCATCGTGCCGCTTGCACGGATCGGGATTGCGATGTGCGTCTCCCTCGCCCTTGCGACGGCGTTGCTGAAGGCGCCTCTGGTCTTGCTCGTCCCGGCGTTCGTCGTCGCCGGCTCCGCTGGCGATGGCCTGGAACGGCGTCGCCTTCGCCGCCGTCGCCGAGCTGGCGGGCCGAGCCCGAAGCGGCGCGGCACTCGGCGTCCAGCAGACTGTGCTCTCCCTGGGCGGTGTCGGAGCTCCTCTCGCCTTCGCCGCAGTCGTCTCCGCGTCCTCTTGGAGCCTGGCCTACGGGCTTGCCGCGGCTGTTCCCGCTGGCTCGGCTGGCTCGTGCTCCGCGCCTTGCACGAGCCGGAGCTGGCGGAGCGCCGATCCCCTGCGGTAGTACGTTCCGCCGATGCGGATCCTCGAGCGCCTCGACCAGCTGGCCGCGATCGGCGACCGGATCGGCTATTCGCCCGAGGAGGACGCCGCGCACGAGCTCGCGGCAGGCTGGTTCCGCGAGGCCGGGCTCGAGGTCGAGGTCGACGCTGCCGGCAACCTGATCGGCCGGATTCCGGGTGGAAGCCGCCAGGTCTGGACGGGCTCACACCTCGACACGGTTCCCGGTGCCGGCCGGTTCGACGGAACGCTCGGCGTCGTCGCCGGGCTCGAGGCGGTCGAGGCGCTCGGCCTGCCGGGGCTCGGGGTCGTCGTCTTCCGCGACGAGGAGAGAGGCTGCGCGGGCAGCCGCGGCTGTACCGCCCTGCCCGACGCGTACGTCGAGCTGCACATCGAGCAGGGGCCGACGCTGCTCGCCGCCGACGCGCCGCTCGGCGTCGTCACCGGCGATCGTCGGCTACGTCCGCGGCCGCCGCACCTTCACCGGCACGGCCGGCCACGCGGGCACGACTCCGATGGAGGTCCGCGAGGACGCCCTGGTGCAGGCGGCCGAGTTCGTCCTGCGCGCTCGGGACGCCGCGCGTGCGATCGAGGGCGCGGTCGCGACGGTCGGCCAGGTGACGGTGGAGCCGGGCGGCACGAACGTCATCCCCGGCCGGGTCGTCCTCAGCGTCGATGCCCGCGCGCCCGACGCGGAGCGGCTCGACCGCCTCGCCGCGGCGCTCGAGGTAGAGGAGCCGATTCGGACCGAGCCGTCGCCGATGGCCGAGGAGATCCGCGACGCCCTGCGGGCCGAGGTCGAGGCGCTCGGGCTGCCGGTGCTCGAGCTTCCGTCCGGCGCCGGCCACGACGCCGGCATTCTCGCCGCCGCCGGCGTGCCGTCGGGAATGCTCTTCGTCCGGAGCCTGAACGGCGGGATCAGCCACAATCCGGCCGAGCTCAGCTCGCCCGAGGACATCGCGCTCGCGGTCGACGCCCTGATAGGGGCATTGAGGAGGCTGATGACGTGAAAGCCGTGGTCGTCAAGCCGGGAGAGGGACACCGGGTGGGGAACATCGAGTTCCTCGCCCGCAGCGCCGACACGCCGCGCTTCAACCTCGCGATCATCGAGATCCAGCCGCACAGCGGTGGGCCGCCGTCCGCACTCGCACCAAGCCGAGGACGACGCGTTCTACATCCTCGAGGGCGAGCTGACGTTCGGCGTCGAGCGGCGAGGAGGTCGTCGCCGGGCCGGGGACGTTCGTGCTCGTGCCGCCTCAGGTCGAGCACACGTTCGCAAATCGCGGCGACACGGTCGTTCGGATGGTCAACATCCACGCTCCGGCCGGCTTCGACCTCCGCATGGAAGGTCGGACTAAGTCAACTGACTAAAGATCGTCCTCGAGGACGACGCAGAATCGTCCGCGCTGCCGATCCGCGAGACGTGGGCGCGCGGCCTACGCTCATCCGATGGCGACGTTGGAACAGGCAAATTCTCCTGCGCAGGGATCCTGGCGAAGCGCCCCCTCCCTGGGGCTGAGCCTCTCTCGGCTCGGAACGGAGTCGTGGACGGTCGTGATCGCCGGTTTCCTCGCGGTCACGCTCCCGCTGGTCGGGTTCGTCTCGCTGCTGCTTCGGTCGCAGCTCGACCCCCAGTTCCATAACCACCAGGCGCATTTCGTCATCTTCGGCCTCGTCGGCGGCGTGGCGTTCGCTCTCGGCTATGCGGCAGGCGAGGCAGCCAACCGGCGCGGGGACGCCCGCGTGTTGCTCCTGTCCCTGGCGTTCATGGCGACCGGGGGCTTCATGGGCCTACACGCGTTCGGGACGGCCGGCGTCCTCTTCTCCGAGAGTCGAGCCGGCTTCCAGATCGCGATCCCGGTCGGGCTGCTCGTGAGCGCATTCTTCGCTGCGGGCTCGGCGTTCGTCGATACGCGCCCCGAGCTCGGGCCGTGGTTGATACGCCACCGCGGGGCGCTCCGAGGAGCCGTGTTGTTCGTCATGGCCGTGTGGTTTCTCTGGACGCTCGCGAACCTGCCCCCGCTGAGCGGGCCGAATCACGAGGCCGCGACGGGAAGCGTGCTCGCTGCGCTGGCGATCCTCGGGACGATCGTCTATGCGGTGAGCGCCGTTCGGTACTGGCGCCTGTTCCGGCATCGGCCCCACGCTGCTTTCGACGGCTGTCATAGCCTGCTTCCTGTTGCTCTCCGAAGCGATGGTCGGCGTCGCGCTCACCGGGGAGCGCAAGTGGCACGCGAGCTGGTGGGAGTGGCACGGCCTGATCGTCCTCGCTTTTCTGATCATCGGCTTTGCCGTCCGCCGCGAATGGCGTGGCGAGCGTTTCCGAGGTCTCTACCTGCCGACCACGCGTGAGCGCCGGCAGGACATCAGCGTCCTCTTCGGCGACCTCGTGGGTTTCACGAGCTTCTCCGAACGGTCATCGCCGGCCGAGGTCGCGGCGGTGCTGAATGCGTACTGGGGCGCTGCGGCGCCGTTGCTCACCCGTCGGTTCGGCGGCGAGGTCGAGAAGTTCATCGGCGACGGGATCGTCGCCACGTTCAACAGCCGGGGCGATCAGCCCGATCACGCGCTGCGGGCTTCGCGCGCGGCGCTCGCCCTGCAGCGTGCCGTGGCAGCTCTCGTCGAGGAGCATCCGGGCTGGCCGCATCTGCGCATCGGCGTGAACAGCGGCGAGGTGGTGGTTCGCGAGATCGGAGGAGACGGTCACGTCGCGTACACGCTGGTGGGCGACACGGTCAACACGGCTTCGCGCCTGGAGGGCCTCGCTTCACCCGGCGGAGTGCTGATCGGCGCCAGGACACACGCAGAGCTGCCCGCCGGCGCGGTGGTGGAGGCGAGAACACGGCTTGAGGATGAAGGGGAAGGAAGATCTCGTGAACGCGTACGCGCTGCTCGCTCTTCCCTAGACGCTACGCTCCCGGAACGAGATCGGCTGCGCGCCCTGCCACAGTGTCAGCCGGCCGAGCTCCCTCAGCTGCGCCTGGCCCTCGACGAGCGTCGCGAAGTGGTTCGCCCACAGGTGCCCGGCCTTGCTCGCGAAGCGAGCAGTAGCCGTACGGGAAGAGGAGCTCCGTCTCGCTCTGGCCGCCGGGATAGAGCGCCAGCTCGCCCGGGTGCGGGTAGCTCGTCGCGTTCTCGGGCCCGATGCCGAGATCGCGGTCGCCCCACGGGATCCAGTTCGACTCGCCGCTCCAGCGGCAGTGGATGATCCGGTCGTCGAGCGGCAGGATCGCCTTGAAGGCCGCCACGGTCTTCGGCGCCAGCTCGTCCTCCCAGCGCGCGACGAAGCGCATTCCGGCGGCAGTGATCTCCAGCACGGCCGGACCCTACCCGTGCGCCGCACGCCCAGGCGACGAGCTGCTCGCGCTCGTTGTCCGTCAGCCCCGTCGCGTTGCCCGGCGGCATCGCGCGTGACGAGACCATCGCCTCGATCTGGCCCGCGTGCTGCTCCATCTGATCGAGGCTCTCGAGCCGCACGCCGGCCGGTGCGGACACGCCTGAGTGGCAGCTCTGGCAGCGCTCGGCGACGATGCTCTGCGCCACCGCGTCGTCCGGGACGGCGGTCGCAGGTGTGTCCTCGGGCGCGAGCACGAATGCAAGCACGACCGCACCGGCCGCCGCCGCGCCCAGGATCCACCACGGCCTCCGCCCGGTGTGCCAGAGGTTGAAGAAGTGCCGGATCGCGACGACGAGGGCGAAGATCGCGAGCAGGACGAGCCACGCGCGCTCCTGGCCGAAGGCGAGTGGGAAGTGGCCCGCCAGCATCGTGAAGACGACGGGAAGCGTCAGGTAGTTGTTGTGAACCGACCGCTGCTTCGCGCGGAGGCCCGGCGCCGGATCCGGCTCGCGTCCCTCCTGCTTTGCCCGGACGAGCTCCCAGTGGGCGGGGATGATCACGAAGAAGACGTTCGCCGCCATGATCGTCCCGAGCATCGCGCCGACCTGAAGGAACGAGGCCCGCGCGGCGAAGAGCTCCCCGGCCGCGTAGGCCGACAGCGTCACGAGGACGTGCGACCGCGATCGCCACGAGCCGGTCGCTCCGGAGGACACGGCAGGCGCCGTCGTAGACGAGCCAGGCGAGCGCGAGCCCGGCGGCAGAGAGGCCGACCGCCTGCAACTCGCTCAGGTCGGCGACGGCAGGATCGACGAGGCGGTCGCCCGCGTCCAGCCAGTAGAGAACGACGAGGAGCGCGAAGCCGGAGAGCCACGTCGTGTACGCCTCCCACTTGAACCAGTGCAGGTGCTCGGGCAGCTTCGGCGGCGCGACCTTGTACTTCTGCGAGTGGTAGAAGCCGCCTCCGTGCACGCCCCAGTACTCGCCGGCGACTCCCTCTTTCGCCTCCGCCGGCGGCGCGAGCCCGAGGTCGAGCCGGATGAAGTAGAACGACGCCCCGATCCAGGCGATCCCTGCGACCACGTGCAGCATGCGCAGGACGAGGTCGGCGAGGTCTCTCAGGTAGTCCGCATCCACCGGTTTCCTCGCGATCGCGCAGAGCTCGCGCAGACCGGTCTCGAGCTCGTCGGCCCGCTCCCGCTCGAGCCGCTCGCGCAGCACGGGCAGGAGCTCGGCCCGCGTGCGGCCGTTCACGAAGACGACGAACTCGAAGCCGAAGCGCTGCTCGTAGGCCTCGTTCAGGCGCGCGAGCTCCTCGAGCACGTCCGGCTCCGCGCCACGCTGCTCCTCGGAGGGCTCGCCGATCCGCGGATGAGTCGCCAGCGCTGCGACCTGGTCGGCTTCGGGCAGCGCGAGCGCGACGTCCTCCGCGACCTGGAGTGGGTTCTCATGCGCGGCGAGCTCCTCGACGAGCCGCGTCCGCCCCGAGAAGAGCGGCGTCAGCTCGTCGGCGCTCAGCTGCCGCGGTAGCTCGCGCACGAGTAGGGCGACACGAGGAGCGGGACGTGATAGTGGCCCTCCGCCAGCTCGACCTCGAGCTCGACGCGCTTGAAGAACGGTGAGGGCGGATGGAAGACGAGCCTGTAGGAGCCCGGGTCGAGATTCTCGGCGAGACGAGCACGGCCGTCGTCGTCGGTACGGGTCTCGGCCATGAACATGTCGCCGCGGTACAGGACGATCAGCACTCCGTCCGCGGGTTGGCCGGCTCCGGTGTCGAGCACGTGGGTCGACAGCGAGATCACCGGGCGAACTTACTACGGGGCGAATCTCCTCGCCTCCGCACGGTGCGCGCTCGCGATCTCGCTCTCGTCGGCACGCACGAGCGCGCCTCCGCGGACGACGAGCTCGCCGCCGACGTAGAGGCGGTCGACGCGATGCGGGCCGGCGAAGACGAGGCCCGCGACGGGATCCGCGGCGCCGGCCAGCTCGAGCCCGTCCGTCGCCCACACGGCGAGATCCGCGCACTTCCCCGGCTCGATCGAGCCGATGTCGTCCCGTCCGAGCACGTCGGCGCCGCCGCGCGTTCCCAGGCGGATCGCCTCGCGCGCCGTCATCGCCTGCGGCCCGCCGCGCCCGCGCGCCACGAGGAGCGCCTGCTTGACCTCGTTGAAGAGATGGCTGCGCTCGTTCGAGGCCGAGCCGTCGACGCCGAGCCCGACCCGGACGCCGGCGGCCGTCATCGCCTGCACCGGTGCCACTCCGGCGCCGAGCCGCAGGTTCGACGTCGGGCAGTGGGCGACGCCTGTGCCCGTCTCGGCGAAGCGGCCGACCTCGGCAGCCGAGAGGTGGACGCAGTGCGCACACCAGACGTCGCCGTCGAGCCAGCCGAGGCGGTCGAGGTACTCGACGGGAGTGCAGCCGTACAGCTCCTTGCAGTACGCCTCCTCCTCGATCGTCTCCGCCAGGTGGGTGTGCAGCTTCAGGCCGAGCCGGCGCGCGAGCTCCGCCGACTCGGTCATCAACCGTCCGGTGACCGAGAAGGGCGAGCACGGCGCCACCGCGATCTGAACGCGCGCGCCGGGCTCGCTCTCGTGCAGAGAGGCGGCGAGACGCTCCGTGTCGGCGAGCACCTCGTCGATCTCCTCCACCAGCTCGTCGGGCGGCAGGCCGCCGTCCGAGACGCCGAGATCCATGGAACCGCGTGAGGCGACGATGCGGCAGCCGAGCTCCTGGGCGGCCTGGACCTCCGCCTCGACGAGCCCTGCGCGGCCGCGCGGGAAGACGTAGTGATGGTCGAAGACGGTCGTGCAGCCCGAGAGCATCAGCTCGGCGAGCCCGGTACGCGCCGCTGCGTACTCCGCCTCGGCGTCGATCCTGGCCCAGGTCGGGTAGAGCTCGACGAGCCACTCGAAGAGCGTTGCCTGCTGTGCCCGGGCACGCGTGAGCGTCTGGTAGAGGTGGTGGTGCGTGTTGACGAGGCCGGGCGTGACCACTGCGCCGCCGAGGCCCACCCGCTCGTCGGCCTCCGGCTCGTCGCGGGCGCCCACCGCCGCCACGAAGCCGTCCTCGATCAGGATCCAGCCGTCGGCGTGCTCGGTTCCGACCTCGTCGACGGTGAGCACGTGCGCGTCGGCGAGCAGGGACTTCATGCCTCCGTACCGTATCTTTGCCTAGATGGTCGAACGGCAATTCCCGCACTTCCGGACGACGTCCCAGACACGGCGCCGGGAGCCACCCTCGCCCTTGCCAAGGCAGCCAGCCTTGGCGGCGGGTGAGTGCGGCCCCCGGCTTGGGCTGGAACGCCGCCGGAAGCACGCGCATTACCGATCGACCATCTAGCGTGGAGGTCATCACGCCGCGCACGCTCGACGACGCGCTCCGGCTGAAGTCCGAGCAGCCCGACGCCCGCCCGATCGCGGGCGGCACCGACCTCCTCGTGGAGCTCAACTTCGACCGCACGCGGCCGGAGACGATCCTCAACCTGGCCGAGGTCCCGGAGCTGAAGGGCTGGGTGCGAGAGAACGGCTCTCTGCGCCTCGGCGCGTCCCTGACGTACACCGAGGCGATGCGTCCTGCGCTCGCCGAGTTCCTGCCCGCGCTCGCGGAGGCCTCGCGCACGGTCGGCTCGCCGCAGATCCGGAACCGCGGCACGATCGGCGGCAACCTCGGCACCGCCTCGCCCGCCGGCGACGCGCATCCACCGCTCCTGGTGGAGGGCGCGATCGTCGAGATCGCCAGCGTCCGCGGGGTTCGCACGCTGCCGCTGACGGAGTTCTTCCTCGGCCCGAAGCGCAACGCACTTGCAGAGGACGAGCTCGTGCTGGCGGTCCGGATCGACCCGAGCGGGCAGCCGCAGACGTTCATGAAGGTCGGGCCGCGGAACGCGATGGTGATCGCCGTCTGCTCGCTCGCCGTCCTCGCCGACCGCGAGCGCGGTGAGCTCAGAGCGGCGTACGGCTCGGCGGGTCCGGTGCCGGCGCTCGTGACCGCGCCGATCGACGCGCGCTCCGACTTCCCCGACCTCGTCGCGGACGCCGCGAGCCCGATCGACGACGTGCGCGGCACGGCCGCCTACCGCCGCCACGCGCTGCGGGTCCTGACGAAGCGTGCTCTGGATCGGGTGCTCGTATGAAGATCCGGCTGGTGGTGAACGGGGAAGCGCGCGAAGCGGACGTCTGGGCGGGCGAGAGCCTGCTGACCACGCTCCGCGACACTCTCGACCTGCCGGGCTCGAAGAACGCCTGCGAGCAGGGCGAGTGCGGCTCGTGCTCGGTGCTCCTCGACGGCGAGCTCGTCTGCGCGTGTCTCGTCCTCGCTGCGCAGGCGGACGGTCACGAGGTGACGACGGTCGAAGGGCTCCGCTCCGCGGACGGCCTCCACGCCGTCCAGCAGGCCTTCGTCGATTCCGGTGCCGTCCAGTGCGGCTTCTGCACGCCCGGGCTCATCGTCGCGACAGCTGCCCTGCTCGAGCGCGTCCCGAATCCGAGCGACGACGTGATCCGGGAGGAGCTCTCGGGAAATCTCTGTCGCTGCACCGGCTACGCGAAGATCTTCGACGCCGTCCGGCTCGCCGCCCGCGCATGACGACGACGCAGCAGCAGCAGGCCGAGCTCCGACGCGCACGCGTCGGCGAGCGTGGCACGCGGCACGACGCGACGCCGAAGGTGACAGGCGAGTTCGCGTACTCGAGCGACCTGCACGCGGCGGGGATGCTCTGGGGGGTCACCGTCCGCAGCCCGCATGCGCACGCGAAGATCGTCGAGCTCGACATCTCGGCCGCTCTGCGGATGGCCGGGGTCCACGCCGTGCTCACGCACGCCGACGTGCCGGGCCAGAAGACGTACGGCCTCGAGTTCGCCGACCAGCCGGTGCTCGCTGCCGAGCGCGTCCGCTACTACGGCGAGCCGGTGGCGCTCGTCGCCGCGGAGGAGCCGGAGCAGGCACGGCGTGCCGCCGCTGCCGTCCGCGTCGAGTACGAGGTGCTCGAGGCGGTCACGGAGATGGAGCGGGCGACCGAGCAGGCGCCGCTTCATCCGGAGCGCCCGACGATGGCGCACGGCTACCGCGACGACCAGCGGCCGAACGTCGTCCGCCACATGGTCATCCGCCACGGCGACCCGGACGCCGAGGGTGACGTGGCCGTGAGCGGTGTCTACGACATCGGCATCCAGGATCAGGCGTTCCTCGGCCCCGAATCGGGGCTCGCCGTCCCGGACGGCGAGGGCGGCGTCGATATCTACGTCGCGACCCAGTGGCTGCACGTCGATCGCGACCAGGTCGCGCCGTGCCTCGGCCTCGATCCAGAGATGGTGCGCATCCACCTCGCCGGCGTCGGCGGCGCCTTCGGCGGTCGCGAGGACCTCTCGATGCAGATCCACGGCGCGATGCTCGCGCTGCACACGAAGCGGCCGGTGAAGATCGTCTACAACCGCGAGGAGTCGTTCTTCGGCCACGTGCACCGGCACCCGGCGAGGATCTGGTGCGAGCATCGCGCGACGCGGGCGGGGGAGCTCGTGAACGTGCGGATGCGGATCCTGCTCGACGGCGGCGCCTACGCGTCGAGCTCGACCGCGGTCACCTCCAACGCGGCGGCGTTCGCCGTCGGCCCGTACCGGGTTGCGAACGCCCTGATCGAGTCGACCTGCGTCTACACGAACAACCCGCCCTGCGGCGCGATGCGCGGCTTCGGTGCGGTGCAGACGTGCTTCGCCGCCGAGGCGCAGATGGACAGGCTTGCGGCCGAGCTTGCAATCGACCCGGTCGAGCTCCGGCTTCTGAACGCGCTCGCCCCCGGTGACGTCCTGCCCACCGGACAGCCGATCGAGGGCGCGTTGCCGGTGGCCGAGGTCATCCGCCAGGCAGCCGCGCTGCCGCTGCCGGAGCCTGAGCAGCTGCCGCGCGAGGCGATCCGCCTGCCGGGTGGCGCGGGGAACACGACCCGGGGCGAGGGCGTGGTTCGCGGCGTCGGCTTCGCTGTGGGCTACAAGAACATCTGCTACTCCGAGGGCTTCGACGACTACGCAGCCGCTCGGGTGATCCTTCGCGCCGACGGCTCAGCGGAGGTCCACTGCGCTGCGGCCGAGGTCGGCCAGGGAGTCACCGACGTGATCCTCCAGGTCGCACGCACCGAGCTCGGAACCGACGACGTCGCGCTCGCGCCGCCGGGAACGGCGCACGTCGCGTCCGCCGGCTCGGCATCGGCGTCGCGCATGACCTGGATGGCCGCGGGAGCCGTGCGTGACGCATGCCGGGCCGCTCTCGAGGAGCAGAAGCGCGCCGGCGGAGAAGTGGATGTCGAGCGCGTCTACCGTCACCTGCGCACGACCCCACTCGACCCGGAGACCGGCCAGATCACCGGCGAGCGCGCGCACGTCTCCTTCGCAGTCGCCGCGATGCGCGTCGTCGCAGAGGTCGACGTCGACCTGGGGCTCTCGCGGATCGTCTGGATCGGCACCGCTCAGGACGTCGGCAAGGCGATCAATCCGCTCGCGGTCGAGGGCCAGATCGAGGGCGGCACCGCGCAGGGCCTCGGCCTCGCCCTGATGGAGGAGATCCGGACGAGCGACGGACTGATCACGAACGCGAGCTTCACGGACTATCTGATCCCCACCACGCTCGATATGCCTCCGGTCGACACCGTGCTGATCGAGGACCCCGAGCCCGACGCGCCGTACGGGCTGAAGGGCGTCGGCGAGCCACCCACGGTCGTCTCGACCGCCGCCGTCGTCTCGGCGCTGCGCGCCGCGACCGGACGCGAGCTGACGCGCGTTCCCGTGCGGCCGGACGACATCGCCGGACTCTGATCCGGTCGCGGCCGCGGCTCAATCCGGTCGGCCCGGCGCCGATCACGTACGAGCAATGTCCATTGATGTCAGGCCTCTCTCCTCTTTCCCTCGACTCCGAGGCCTGCTCGAGGTCACGCGGCTCGTCCGCGACGAGCGCGACCTGACGCGGCTCGTCGACGGGATCGCCGAGACGATCTCGGAGTCTCTTGGCTGGAGCACGGTCGCGATCAACCTCTACCGGCCCGCCGAAGGGGACTTCGAGGTGACGACGGTGCACGGGAATGAAGCGGCTCGTGCTGCCCTGATCGGCACGACGCGACCCGCGGATTCGTGGACGCCCCTGATGGCCGAGCGCTTCCTCCGGCGCGGCGCCTACCTCATTCCGCACGATGAGGCCGTCTGGGCGGGCCTGCCCTCGCACGTCCCGGAACCTTCCATCAGCTCTGATCCCGACGCATGGCACCCGGAGGACGCCCTCGTCGTCCCGATGCGTGGTGCCGACGGGACGCTGCTCGGCGTCGTCTCCGTCGACGAACCCGAATCCGGCTTGCGCCCCTCAGACGAGGAGCTCGATGTGCTCGTGGCTTTCGCCGAGCATGTGATCGTGGCGTACGAGGGGGTCCAGGTCGCCGCCGAGGTCGCGCGTGACCGGGCCGCGCTGCGGAAATTGCTCGACGTCTCTGCGTCACTGGTCGATCTCGACACGGTCGACTCGGTGCTCGAGAACGTCGCGCGCGGAATTCGGGAGGCGCTCGAGTTCGAGAAGGTCGCCGTCTGCCTTGCTGCCCACGGCGGCGAGTTCTCCCCGGCCGGAACGGCGGGTTGGGAGAAGGACGATCCCGGACTCGACTTCGGCTTGACGGCCGCCGACCTGGATCTTCTCTTCGTGCCGGAGTTCGAGCTCGAGGGCTGCTACCTGATCGAGGACGAGGTCGCGACCGCGCTCGTCGGTGAATGTTCGAACTACGAGTCCGAGCGCGGAGGGGCAGGCCCGCGCGCGTGGTCGAACCACTGGCTGCTCGTGCCGCTGATCGAAAGAGACGGCTCGCGCAGTGGGTTCATCTGGGCCGACGACCCGTCCGACTCGATGCTGCCGTCACGGGAGCGCCTCCAGGCGCTCCGTACGTTCGCCAACCAGGCGACGATGGCTCTGCGCGCAGCGCGCGACTTCGCGACGTTGAACCTGCGGAACGAGGAGCTGGCGGCCCTGCACGACACTGCCGTGGGCCTGCTCGAGCGGACCGAGCTCGACCGGATGCTGCACACGATCGTCGACAGCGCTCGCGGGCTCGTCAACACGCCCGACGCCTATCTGTATCTTGCTGATCCGGACGGCGAGACGCTCCGCCTGCAGGTGGGTCTTGGCATCTTCGCGTCGCACGTCGGTCGCGCGATCGTGAACACGAAGGGCACCTCCGGCCAGGTCCTGGTGACCGGTGAGACCGTCGTCGTCGACGACTACAGCACGTGGCCCGCACCGCCTCCCGGAGTACGCCGACCTCGGTCTCAACGCTGTCATCGGCGTGCCGCTGCGCGCGGGGGGCAAGTCGCTGGCGTCATCGGGATCGTGCGTCACGAGCCGCGGCCGTTCGATCGCGCGGAGGTCGAGCTGCTCGAGCGGTTTGCGCAGCTCGCGTCGATCGCGCTCGAGAACGCGCGGCTCTACAGCGCTCTGCAGCAGAGCGAGGAGCTGCACCGCCAGATCGTCGACTGCTCGACCGACCTGATCAGCGTCGTCGACCTGACGGCACGATCGTCGTCATGTCGCCCTCGGCCTTCGGAACGCTCGGCATCCAGCCGCAGGAGATGGTCGGCACCTACTTCGCGGGACTCGTCCACGCCGACGACCTCGCCGACGCGCAGGAGATGTTCGGGAAGGCGCTGCAGGGCACGCTGGCGACGACGACCGTTCGCGTCCAGCACGCCGACGGCAGCTGGGTGCTGCTCGATGCGATCGCCAGCGTCATCGTCGGCCCGGACGGCGAGCCGCAGCACATCCTCGCGACGGGCCGCGACGTGACCGAGAGCCAGCGGCTCGAGGAGCAGTTGCGCCAGGCGCAGAAGATGGAGTCGGTCGGCCGGCTCGCGGGCGGCATCGCGCACGACTTCAACAACCTGCTCACGGCGATCCGGGGCTATGCCGAGCTGATGCTGATCGACTTCGACACAGGTGCCGACCCGGGGCGAGACTGCGCCGAGCAGATCGCACGTGCCGCCGATCGAGCCGCGTCCCTCGACGAGTCAGCTGCTCGCGTTCAGCCGCAAGCAGGTGCTGCGGCCTCAGCTGATCGACCTCAACGAGATCGTCGAGGGCATGGCGACGATGCTCAAGCGCATGCTCGGCGAGGACGTCCTGCTCTCGACGGAGCTCGACCCGGAGCTCGGCCCGACCCTCGCCGATCCGACTCAGCTCGAGCAGGTCGTTCTCAACCTCGCAATCAATGCTCGCGACGCGATGCCGAAGGGCGGGAGCCTCGTGCTGCGCACGCAGCCGTTGGAGCTCGGCGAGGACGACGACCTGCCGCACCCCGACCTCGTCCCGGGCCTGTACGTCACGCTCACCGTGCGCGACACCGGCGTCGGCATGGACTCGAATCTCGCCGACCAGGTCTTCGAGCCCTTCTTCACGACGAAGGACGTGGGTGAGGGAACCGGCCTCGGGCTCTCGACCGTCCACGGGATCGTGAGCCAGAGCGGCGGCGCAGTCTGGATGGACTCGACACTCGGCGAGGGCACGTGCTTCACCGTCTGTCTGCCCGTTGCCGGCGACGCACCCTAGGAAGAACGGACTAGCGCTTCAGCGCGAGCAATGCGCCTGCGCCGAGCAGCAGGACGCCGAGGATGCGCGGCCAGGTGAGCGCGACCTTGTCGACGCCGAAGAGACCGTAGGTGTCGATCGCGACCCCCATCGCGAGCTGTCCCGCTATCAGCAGGCCGATCGTCGCGGCCGCTCCGATCCGCGGCGTCACGACCGTGATCGTGAGCACGACCACCACGCCCATCCCGCCGCCACCGACCCAGTACCACCACGGTGAGCGCAGTGCGTCGCCGAAGCCGGCCAGGCTCTGGCGCACGACAAGGAGCACGGTGATCGCGAGGATGGAGGAGAAGATGAGGTTGGCGGCGAGCGCCTCGAACGAGCCGATCCGCTCCCCGAACCGGCCCATCACCGCGACCTGGATCGAGCCCGCGAGGCCCGCGACCAGGGCGAGCGATGCTGCGGCGGCGGTTCCTCCTCCCATGTCGGGCGAAGCTATACGCTCCCGCGGTCCCGAGCGAGAGGAGTACAGATGGTGCGAGCGGTAATCCAGTACCAGGGGGAGCCCGACCCGGAGCGTTACGCCCGGCATGTCGAGGAGTTCGTCACCAAGGTCGACCACAAGGCGTTCCGGCACGGAAAGGCGTTCGGCGCACCGTTCGGCGAGCCGGCGTTCGCGTACTACGCCGAGTTCGAGTGGGACGACATGGACGCGTTCAAGACGGCCGTCAGGTCGGACGAGTTCGCAGCGAGCGGCAAGGACGCGATGGAGATGGGCATCCCGTTCACGGTCACCTTCACCGAGGTCGCGTGACCGAGCCCGACCAGCCTCGCCCGCTGACGCCGGACGAGCTCGGCTTCGAGCGGATCGTCTACGAGAAGGCGCCGCCGCGCGCCACGGTGACCCTCAACCGACCGGACGTGCTGAATGCCTTCGACTTCCGGATGCTGCGCGAGCTGGCGCGCGCCTTCGAGGACGCGTCCTGGGACGACGAGATCCGCGTCGTCGTCGTCACCGGCACCGGCCGGGCCTTCTGCGTCGGTGCCGACCTGCGTGCCTGGGGCGAGGATCTGCTCGGCAACTCGAAGGAGTACTGGAAGTGGTTCGGCGCCTTCATGGACATGCACAACCGGCTGCGGGAGATCGGCAAGCCGACAGTCGCCCGGGTGAACGGGATCGCCGTCGGCGGCGGGAACGAGCTGCAGATGGCGTGCGACCTCGCGGTCATGGTCGACGACGCCTTCATCCGACACGTCGGGCTCGAGCACGGCTCGGTGCCCGCCGGAGGCGCGACCCAGTGGCTGCCGATCATGATCGGCGACCGCCGAGCGCGAGAGATGATCATGCTCTGCGAGGAGGTTCCGGCGGCACAGGCAGCGGAGTGGGGCCTCGTCAACTGGGCGGTCCCGGCCGCCGAGCTCGATGCGAAGGTGGACGAGCTGGTCGAGAAGCTCGCGAGCAAGCTGCCCGAGACAACGCGTTACGCAAAGCAGCAGCTGAACTGGTGGCGTGACATCTCGTGGCACGAGACCGTCGGCCACGCGCGCGACTGGCTGGCTCTGTCGATGCACGGCGAGGAGGCGCAGTCGGCGATCAAGCGCTTCCTGGAGCGCAAGGGTTAGGCTCGGCGCATGAGCGAGGTGCTGACATCGCGAGAGGGTGCGGTCCTCACGATCACCTTGAACCGGCCCGAAGTCTTCAATGCGTTCAACGCCGCCCTGCACGCCGCGCTTCGGGCCGCGCTGGAGGACGCTGCCGACCCGGAGATCCGGGCTGTCGTGATCACGGGCGCGGGCCGCGGCTTCTGCGCCGGGCAGGACCTGAAGGAGTTCCAGGAGGTCGCCGGGTCGATCCGTGAGCGGCTCGAGGAGACCTACCACCCGAACATCCGCCTGATCCGCGGGCTCGAGAAGCCGGTGATCGCGGCGGTCAACGGGCCGTGCGCCGGCGCCGGGCTCTCGCTCGCCGCCGCCTGCGACATCCGGATCGCCGCCGACGTCGCGACATTCGTCCCCGGCTTCATCGGGATCGGGCTCGTCCCCGACTCGGGCGGCTCGTGGTTCATTCACCGCCTGCTCGGCTTTGCGCGCGCGTTCGAGTGGATGACGTCCAACCGGAGGCTGACGGCGGCCGAGGCGCACGCCTGGGGACTCGTCTCCGAAGTGACCGAGGCGGACCAGTTCGCCGAGCGCGCCGCCCAGGTCGCGGCGACCTACGCCGCCCTCCCGACGCGCGGCATCGGACTGACGAAGCGGTTGTTCGACCATGCCTACACGGCGTCTCTCGACGCGCAGCTCGAGCTGGAAGCCGAGTTTCAGCAGGAAGCGACCGGAACCGCGGACTTCGCCGAGGGCGTGACCGCGTTTCTCGAGAAGCGGCCGCCGCGCTTCAGCGGCAGCTAGGCGCGCCCGCAGGCGCCGCAGAAGGCAGCGCCGACTCTGCGGGGGGCGGCGCAGTGGGCGCACGCCGCTCTGACTTCGCGACCGCACCCCTCGCAGCGCTCGTTGTCGCCGACAGGGAATCCGCAGTACGGGCATTGCCGGCGACGCACGCGCCGGGTAGGAAGCCGCCGTGCGAGATAGCGCTGGAGCAGCCAGAACGCGACGACCGTCGCGATCACGCCAATCATTGCGAGCAAGAGGATCCCGGCGTCGAACGGGTCGAAGTAGTCCGTCAGGTAGTCGACGGCGACGACGAAGGCGAAGACGGTCGCGAACAGGACGACCGAGGCCGAGAGCGGAAACCAACGGGATCCGCGGTCTCGCAGTTGCGTGAGCAGCACGTAGCCGATGAGGACGAAGACCACCGCCGCGGCAACGCGGAGAAGGAAGATCACGAGCTCCTGCCGGTCTCGCCGCTCGTCGAGGTCGCGGTTCAGTCGTGCCTGTGCCGCATTGGCGGCCGGCCGAGCGGCAGCCTCGGCCCGTCCCGCCGCCAGCCGGTCGGCACGCGCTTTCTCGAACGCTTCGTTGGCTGCCCGATAGCGCGCGCGAAGCCCGCCGGCCGGGTCTCCCGCATCAAGCGCGGTCCGATAGGCCTCACGCCGCAGCTCGAGCTCGGAGCGCGTCTGGCGCACCCTCTGCTCGGTCTGGAAGCGCCGCGCCTGTGCCTGGTCGAGCGTACGCAGCGCCTGCTGCTCGGACGCCGTCGGGTTCCGAAGCGGCATCGCGTCCCGAACCCAGTCGTCGACCTCCTGGTATGCCCAGACGCCTCCGATCAGGAGAAAGACGGCGAGCACGAGCGCGAGCAGCTTCTCGCTCTTCGTGGTCTGGAGCTGCTCGATGTCAACGGTGCCGGTCATCGGATGGACCCCCTTCGATCAGTGTGCGCGGCCGCAGGTCGAGCTCGAGCGCGCAATCGAGCGCGTGCGCGACGCGGAGCAAGGTGTCGAGCCGCGGTGCGCGGCTTCCGCCTTCGAGCCGAGCCACTGCGGATTGCGTCGTTCCGGTCAGCTCGGCGAGCTCGCGTTGAGAGAGCGATCGCCGAACACGCTCCTGTGCGATTCGCTCTCCAAAGGCGCGGTACACGTCGCCGAACTCGTCTGGAGCGCGGAAGCGTGGCATTGCATGCATGCTATCATCGCATGCGTGCTATAGCAAGTAGAGGGAGCTCAGTGACCTAGGCCGCGGAGGATCTCGTCTTCCTCGGGGAACCGGCCCCGCCGTTGCTTCGAGAACATGAGCTCACCGTCGGCGAGCACGTCGAACTGGCTCTTGAGCCCTTCGACGATGGTGGCGGGAATGCCGTTGGCGTTCAGCACGGCCGCGAGACTCGCGGCCCGGCGGTCGTAGCCCCCTCAGACGGGGCAGTAGTGGATCTCGACAGCCATGCCCGGACCTTACCCCGGCGAATGCAGGGTCAATCTCAGATCCCTGGCCGGTGACGCTCGACGATCGCCGCGAGGTCGAGCGAGGACGGAAGGGTGCCGAAGACGCCTCCCGGCCGGTCCAGTCGTGAGGCGCAGAACGCGTCCGCGACCTCGGGCGCGCCATGGCGGACGAGGAGCGAGCCCTGCAGCGAGACCGCGAGCAGCTCCAGCAGCCTGCGGGCACCTTCCTCGTCCGGCTCTGCAAGCTCGCGCTCGAGCCGCGCGATCGCCGCGTCCAGGCGCGCGTCCGCGCCCTCTGCGAGTCGCACCTCGGCGAGGAACGCGTCCGCTGTCTCGCGGCTCCCGTGCGAGCGCGCGCAGGACGTCGAGAGCGTTCACGTTGCCGGATCCCTCCCAGATCGAGTTGAGCGGGCTCTCACGGAAGAGGCGCGGCAGCTGCGACTCCTCGACAAAGCCGTTGCCGCCCAGGCACTCCAGCGCTTCGGCGACGAGCGGTGGCGTTCGCTTGCAGATCCAGAACTTCGCGACGGCGGTTGCGAGGCGCCGGAACGGGGCGTCGGCATCGTCGAATGCGCGTGCGAGGCGGAGCGCGGTGACCGTCGCCGCCTCCGACTCGACGCAGAGGTCGGCGAGCACGTTCCGCATCAACGGCTGCTCGGCGAGCAAGCGGCCGAATGCGGATCGATGTGCGGCGTGGTGCGTCGCTTCGGCGACGGCGCGGCGCATCAGCGCCGTCGAGCCGAGCACGCAGTCGAGCCGCGTGTGGTTGACCATCTCGAGGATCGTGTGGAGGCCGCGGCCCTCGGCGCCGACGAGCCGGGCTGCGGCGCCGTCGAGGGCGATCTCCGCCGAGGCGTTCGAGCGGTTGCCGAGCTTGTCCTTCAGCCGCTCGATCCGGAAGCCCGCCTGCGGGCGCTCGACGAGGAAGCACGAGAGCCCGGCGGGCGCCTGGGCGAGGACGAGAAAGGCGTCCGACATGGGCGCCGAGCAGAACCACTTGTGGCCGTCGAGGACCCACATGTCGCCGTCGCGGCGGGCGGTCGTCTCGTTCGCGCGGACGTCCGAGCCGCCCTGACGCTCGGTCATCGCCATCCCGCAGAGCGCCTCGCCGCCCGTCAGGCGCGGGATCCACTCCTCGCCGAGATCGGGCTGTGCGCGCAACGCCGGCACGGCGGCGAACGTCATCGAGAGCGGGCAGCCCACGCCTGCCTCGACCTGCGCCAGCAACATGAAGAGCGCTGCCCGCGCGACGTGCGCACCGGGCCGCTCGTCGACCCACGGGAGAGACTGCACGCGCGCCTCGAGACCGAGCCGGAGCAGCGAGTCCCAGGCCGGATGAAACTCGATCTCGTCGATTCGCTCGCCGTAGCGGTCGTATGTCAGGAGCTTCGGCGGGTGCTCGTTCGCGAGCCGGCCCCACTCCAGCGGCTCGCGACCGAGGACGTCTCCGAAGGCTGCGACCCGTTCCTCCCAGGGCGCGCCACCCTCCCGCGTCAGCCCTTCGACCAGCGCCGCGTCCGCGTGAAAGAGGTTGTAATCGCTGAGTGGGGGCGGTTGATTCGCCGTCCCTGTCCGTGCGATCGCCACTTCTGCATTGTGCCCTTGTGGGGGATAGACGGCTCGGCTTTCCGCGCGGAACATGAGTCGGCACGACTCCTGCCGCAGAAACTCCGGGGGTTCTCATGCTTCGCCTCACGACCGTTCTCATCGCCGTCTTCGTGACCGTCGGGCTCGGTTCCGCGAGCGCAACACCGCAGGCGCCTGCACGCGCCACCGCCGAGCTAGCGTTCTCCGGTAGCGCCGACAAGACGCTGCCGCCGTTCACCCTTCAGGTGCCGTCGACGCTGCGCTGGACGAGCAACAGCCCGATCTTCCTGATCCTTCCCAGCAGCAGCTTGATGGGCGGCTCCGTCAACTCGGCGGCCCGCAGCGGCGCGACCTTCCTCCCCGTGGGAACCCATCAGCTCGGGGTGAAGGCGTTCGCGAGTTGGACGATCCGGATCGTTCCCGGGATCGAGCGCCCGCGGCCGCTCGGAAACGGGCGCGTGGGCTTTCGTGGGCAGGGCGGTCGTGAGCTGCCGCCGTTCACGCTCCGCCGTGGCACGACCCTCGTCTGGACGAGCGGCGGTCAGGTCTTCCGGCTGTCCGGCGACCCGTTCATGGCTCCGATCAAGTCCCAGGCCAGCCGCGGAACACGCCGTGTGGCCGCCGGCCTTCACACGTGGACCGTCAACGCGACGGGGACGTGGTCGGTCAGCTGGAAACCCTGAGCGGAGGCGCTAGGCTCTGCCTGTGATCGACCGCTCGCTCTTCGGGCAGGAGCACGTTCGCCGCTACCGGGAGACCGACGGCGAGGTCGGCTACATGTGGAACGGCGCACCGACGCTGCTGCTCACGACGACGGGCCGCCGGACGGGTGAGCCGACGACTACGCCGCTCATCTTCGGCCGCGACGGCGACGACTTCGTGATCGTCGCCTCGCGGGGCGGGGCTCCCGAGCATCCCGGCTGGTACCGCAACCTCACCAAGCAGCCTGAGGTCGAGCTGCAGGTGAAGGGCGAGCGCCTCCGCGGACGGGCGCGTACCGCCGAGGACGACGAGCGGGAGCGGCTCTGGCGGCAGATGGCTGAGATCTGGCCGCACTACGACACGTACGCGACCCGGACCGACCGCGAGATCCCGGTCGTCGTGGTCGAGCAGCTCGAACTCCTAGGCGGCGGCCGCCCTACCCGTGCCCGGGATGCGTGCCTTTCTCACCAGCGGCCTTCGGCGCGCACTCGGCGATGGCGCGCTCGACTGGCTCCAGCCCCTTCCCTCGGAATCGCCGCTCCTACGCGAACAGGCGATTCTCGAAGCCTGCAAAGGCCGCCGTGTCGTCCATCTCGGCTTCGTGGACGAGCACCAGATGGCTGCCAAGAGGTCGGAAGGGCTCTGGCTTCACGACCGGATAGCCACCGTCGCAAGCGAGCTGGTCGGGCTCGACGTCGACGCGACGGGTGTTGAGCAGGCACGCGAGCTCGGCTTCGAGGCCTACGCGATCGACGCGCAAGATCGAGATCGCGTCGCTGACCTGTCGATCGGCACTTTCGAGACGATCGTCGCCGGTGAGATCATCGAGCACCTGGACGCGCCCGGCCCGTTCCTCGAAGCGATGCTCGATCTCGCCGGCCCCGACTCCTGCCTTGTCCTGACGACGCCGAACGCCTACCGGTGGCAGAACTTTCTCACGCCCTTCTCCGGCAACGAGCTGATCCACCCGGACCACACCGCGTGGCATAGCCCGAGCACGGTCAGAGTGCTGCTCGAGCGCTCCGGCTGGCGGGTCGATCGGATCGCCTACTACCAGAACCCGCACGGCGCGCGCGGATCCGGACCGTTCGCCTTCGGGCTCAACCTGTTGCGGTCGCTGACGACCTGGTTCGGTCAGCGCTGGCCGTACTGGTCAGACGGCGTCATCGTCTTCGCTCGGCCTGCCCGGTAGCCAGCAGCGTCGAGCTAGGCTCGACGGCGGCTGCGGGATCGCCTCAGCCTCCATATGTGGCGGCGCGCAATCCTCCTGAACAGGCTCAGGGTCTCGCTGTCGTTGTGCCAACTTGCCACGGGACTCAGGGGCCTGGTCTGGACTGAATGTGCGCGGACACCCTCGTACCCTTGCTGAACTCGTGGTGCTCCCGTCTGACGCGATTGGGCTAAACCTTGCGCAGGCGGTCGTTCAGGTCGCTGGCTGGGGCTCTCGATGGCGGGCTATCGCGACGGCCTCGAGCCTGGTGTGCACCCCGAGGGCTCGTAGCAAGTTGCGTACGTGGTTTCGTACCGTCTCCTGGCTCAGGTGTAGCTCGTCGGCGATCTGGCGCGTCGAGAGGCCACGCTCGAGCATGCGCAGGACCTCCGTCTGTCGCGGCGTGAGTGCCGGATGGGCGGAGAGGGGGACGTCAGCCGCCTGATGGATCACTTGGCCGAAGACGCCGATCACGCGGTCGCCGCGGACCAGCGGAACCGAGCTGACCTCGACGGACTGGCGCTCGCCGTTCCGGTCGACGACTACGACTTCGATATCTGTGACGCGCGCTGTGCCGGCCACCTTGCGGGCGAAGACCTCTCGAGACGTGCGTCTGGCCTCGGGCGCCAGGACCGATGTGAACTGGCGGCCACGGACGTCACCCACGATTCGTACTGCAGCTGGGTTTATCCAGCGGATCACCCCGGCTGTGTCGAGCACGTAGCTCGGGATACTGATCTCTTCGAGCGCGCCTTCGACGTCTCCGCCGAGAGCGCTCACCTTGGTCATGGCTCTGAGTCTACGCCGGTCAGTCGTGCGAAGACGACGATCCGTTGCGCCGCGGAGTGGAGCGGATGACAGGCGGAGAGGACGAGCTGCTCGAAGGAGCGGCGGCGCAGAATCGTCCAGTCTCGGTCGTCGACGATCTTCAATGCGTAGACGACGTACCGGAACGAGCCGTACGGCATGTCGAGGCGGATCTCGTCGCCGCGCTTCAGCGCGTCGACGTGCCTGAACGGCTGCAGGTAAGTGGTGCGGTGCCCGGCGATGGCGACCGTTCCGCCCAGGCCCGGTACCGCAGTGATCCGATAGTGGCCGGGGCCACGAGCGAGGTCGGCGGCAGAGGTTCCCTGGACGACGACGGTGCGCAGGTTCAGTCGCGGCACGCGAATTCGCCCGAACGCATCGCCCGAGCGCAGGCCTTTCCGGAAGACCACGGCGCGCTGTCGAAGAGTCGGCAGCGACGCGGTTCGGGCGGGCGCAACTCCCTCCACGCCGTTTAGCTCCCGCCGCAGAGCCGCTTGCGCTCGGGCCGCTGTGGCGGCAGAGATCGGCTCTCCCCAGAGCATCGTGACGGCGATCCAAGCCAGAACGGCCATCCCCGCAAACCCGAGGATGGCCGCGACCGGGCGCGCGTACGCCCGGATCGTCATGCCTGGCGGCGCGGAACGACCCGCCACAGCGCGCCGGCCGCCATCAGCAGCGCGAACGCCGCGATGACGTACCAGGCGAGGTTCAGTCCGGTAAACGGGAGGATGCCGGCAGCTGTTACTGCGGTACCGGCTGTGCCGGCTGTGGCTCCGAGGACGCCGTGCTGATACATGATCACCACCTCCTCTCGTTGTTGAGGAGGGTGTCCCAGATCGCTTTCGCGTGGACGGCTTGAAGGAAGAGGTCGAAGCTCATCTCGACCAGAAGCGTTGCCGCGAGCGCCATCTGCAGCGACCCACGTGACCGCACAGTCACCACGCGCTCCAGGACGAAGATCGCCGTCACCCCCAGCCAGATCGGCTGGAGGTGTATCGCGCTGTCTGCGGCGAGCGACCAGCCCAGCGAGAAGAGATAGGCGAGCGTGACGACGATTCCCAGCAAGGTGAAGAGTTGTCGGCCCCAGTACTGGGCGGTCACCCTGGTGAACCCGTAGTCGCGGAGGTTCTCGAGCGCGCCGCGCTTCCAGCGCAATCGCTGCCGGTAGAGGTCGCGCCACGATTCCATCACCTCGGTGGTCAGGCGGCAGCCCTTCGGCGAGATGACGGCATAGCCGAGATGAAGGAGAGCGAGGGTCAATTCGTTGTCCTCAGTGAGCACGTTCGTGTCATAGACCTGAGCAGCGTTCCCTGGCAGCAGACCCTCCGCTCGGGCCCAGACGACGTGCCGCAGCGTCCGCGCCGAGAAAAGTGTCGCGGTGCCCGTCAGGACGAGGACCTTTCCCTTCAGCCGCGCGACGTCGCGCGCGTACCGGGCGTACTCGTTGCGCTGCAACATGCCGACATATCCGCCGCCCCGGCGGCCTGTAAAAGTGCCGCCAACGCCGCCGACACCTTCCCGCAGATGGCGGCGGGCTTCGGCGATGAAGCCGGGGGCGAGGATCGAGTCGGCGTCCATCACCAGGACGGCGTCCTCGTCGCGGAGTTCGGGCAGCAGGACTTCGAGGGCCTGATTCAGCGCGCCGGCCTTCTTGTGAAGGTTGCCGACGGTCGCGAAGACCTGTGCGCCGGCCGCTTCGGCCCTCGCAGCGGTGCGGTCTGTGCAGTTGTCCGCGCAGACGACGATCAGATCCGGCGGCGACTCCTGATGCTGCAGAGACCTGATCGCTTCTCCGATCTGGCGCTCCTCGTTGTGCGCGGGGATCATTGCGACGACGAGACCTTCCCCCGACGGGCGGAGTGCCGAGCGAACGCGAAGTGCGACCCCAGCCGCCATGGGGTTGGCTCCGACGCGCTCGGAGATCTCGGGCACCAACTGCCCGTCGAGAGAGGTCTTCGTGGCCACGCAAACAGGGTCGCGACGACACCGGCCGCGAGGCATGACCTACTCGTGTCAGTTACCGATCCGGCCGCCAGTGCCGCGGGCGTTTGCGCCAAGGCCTCGTGGCCGTCGACCTCCGGACAGGTGGGCGACGCTACAGGGTCTTGAACTGCTCGAACGGCTGACGGCAGCTATTGCAGTACCGCAGCGAACGGCATGGGGTGGGGCCGAAGATGTTCTCCAGGCGCGTCTCGGTCGAGTTGCAGTACGGGCAGCGGTGCACGGCTTTCTGCAGCTGGAGCAGCGTCGGCGCGACCGCGGTGCGCGGTGCAGGCGGCGCGAAGCCCGCCTCGCGCAGCTTTTCGCGGCCGGCGGGGGTGATCTTGTCGGTCGACCACGAGTCGTCGAGCAGGACGTCGACGTGCGGCTCTCCGCCCATCGCGGTCACCGCTTCCTCCATCTGACTGCGCATCGCGTCCAGTGCAGGACAGCCCATGAAGGTCGGCGTGAAGCCGATGCGGACTCGGTCACCCTCCACCGCGACCGTCTTCACCACCCCGAGGTCGACGAGCGAGATGACCGGGATCTCCGGGTCGGGGATCTGGCCGAGCGCCTCCCAGACACGCTCCGCGGTCACCATTGCGCACCCACGGGAGCCGATCGCCGCACCATCGTCATCTCGTTCCAGAGCTCGGCGAACTCCGCGCCGGGCACCGACCGCTCGATCGCCTCGACCTCCGGACGGCCCACGCGTTCCGCGAGCACGGGCCGCAGCGCCGGCTCGAGCAGACCCAGTGCGTACGGCCAGAGCTCGTCTGCCGCGTCGCGATAGCGCTGCTCGTCGCGGAGCCGGTCGAGCCACATCTCCGCATGCAGCCGGTGGTAGACCTCCTCGCGCTCGATCTTCGCCGCGATCCCGGCGAGCTCTTCGTCCTCGTGCTCCTTCAGCCGCTCGATCCGGATCGCGTCCGCCGTCTCGTAGAGCACGTGCCGGGCGATCGTGCGCGCCCAGTCGGGCACGAGGCGCAGCTGGATCAGCGGCGCGCAGCGGTACTCCTCGGGGGCGCCGGTCGAAAGCGAGCGCGTCCGCGTCGGTGCCGAGGTCGCGCGCCGCGAGCTCGTACAGAGCGCGCGCGTGACCGATCTCGTTCTGGGCGATCGACGAGAAGGCGACGTCCTCCTCGAGAAACGGCGCGATCCCCGTCCACTCCGAGTTGCGCCAGCCGAGGATCAGCTCGTCGTCGGCGAGCTCAAGGAGCAGCTGTACCCGCTCGTTCACGCGCCTCCTTCAGCCGCGCCTTGATCGAGTAGCCGTCGACTCGGCGGTACTTGAGGTCGAACTCGTCCGGGAACTCGTCGATCTCGACGATCGCCTCGCGTGGCACGACCCACAGTCCGACCGACTCGCCGCGCCGGGCGTAGAACTCGCGCGCGTACGCGTCCGCGAACTCCTGGTTCGGAGCATGGAACGAGCCGCCGTGCACGAACGGCTGGCCCTTCCGTTCCTGGCGAAAGACTTCGTAGATCACGCAGCCTCCCTCGCCTGCGGCTCGGTCGCGTGGGGGAAACCCGGTTTCCCCCACGAGCCCCCTGCGCGCTGTCGCCGATGCTGCGCACCGGCGCGCTCTTTCGGGGGAACCCGTCGGTTCCCCCGAGCCCCCTCCTGGCCGCGCGACTTCGTCACGCAGCCTCCGCCAGGATTGCCTTCGAGACCCAGTCCACCTCGGCCCGCGACGTGGCCCGGAACGCAAGCCGCTCCTGCGACGCAGGGCCGTGGCCGGTGACGACCGCGAGCAGCTTGTCCCAGTCCGGCTCCGTGTACTCCCAGACGCCCTGGCTGTTCTTCCGCAGCTTCGGATCGGGGATCTCGAGGCCGAGCTCGAGGATCTGCGGCACGTAGCCCTCGAGGAACTGCTGGCGCGCCTCCTCGTTCCCCTGGCTCTTGATCCGCCAGATCACCATCGGATCCTCCTCGGCGGGGATCGGGGTGCCGTGGAAGTGCATCAGCGGCTCCCACCAGCGGTTGATCGCCTCCTGCACGAGCTCCCGCTGCTCCGGCGTCCCCGTCACCATCGCGAGCACCGTGTCGCGGCCGTGGAGGATGTGGAACGACTCCTCCCAGCAGACCTTCTTCATCACGCGTGCGTAGGGCGCGTACGAGCACTTGAGGAGGGCCTTCTGGCTGATGATCGCGGCCGCGTCGACGAGCCACGCGATCACGCCGACGTCGCCCCAGCTCTTCGTCGGGTAGTGGAAGACGTTGTGGAACTTCGACTTGCCGGAGATCAGATCGTCGAGGCACTGCGAGCGTGGCTTGCCGAGATCCTCGACGACGCGGTAGATCAGCTGGCAGTGGCCGACCTCGTCCTGGATCTTCGCCGTCAGGGCGAGCTTGCGCTGCAGCGTCGGTGCGCGCAGGATCCAGTCGCGCTCCGGGAGCACGCCCATCAGCTCCGAATTTCCGTGCATCTCGATGAACTTGATCAGCCGGGCGCGGTACTCATCCGGCATCCAATCCTCGGTCTCCACGAGGCCGCCGCCCTGGACGTACTCGAGAAACTCCTGCTCACGCGGTTCCACGCTCTCGCCTCCCTGCCGAACGGTCGTTAGCATGGAGTGTATCCCCACTCGCCGGAATGAGCTCACCCGACAGGCCGCCCGCCTCTTCGCGCAGAAGGGCTATCACGGCACGTCGATGGGCGACCTCGCCCAGGCCATGGGGGTGCAGAAAGGCTCGCTCTATTCGCTCACCGAGTCGAAGCAGGAACTGCTCTACGAGACCATGCGGGAGGGGGCGGCCGCATTCCACGCCGGGCTGGATGCGATTCCGGATGACGTGGGCGCGAGCGAGCGGATCCGGCTCGCGCTGCGGGCGCACCTTCGTGTCGTCGCCGAGCAGCTCGACCTGGCCACCGTCTTCATCCGCGAATGGCGCTATCTCGAGGGCGAGCGGCGCGAGCAGATCGTCACCGAGCGCCGCCGCTACGAGGAGCGGTTGCGGGGCCTGTTCCGTGACGGGCGGGAGCACGGTGAGCTTCGCACCGATCTCGACGAGAGCGCCGCGGCGCTGCTCGTCCTCTCCGCCGCCAACTGGGCGTACACGTGGCTGACGCCCGGCCGTGACACGGATGCCCTCGCGGACTCGTTCGCGCTGATCCTGGTCGACGGCATCCGCGGCTACGCGACGCCTGCAGCGTAGGCGGGGGGAGCGGCAGAAGCTCCCCCGCCTACGCTGTCTGGAACTAGTGCTTGTCGTTCTCGACTGCGGCGAGGGCGTCGATGATCCCATGGCCGTAGAAGCCATTGAACTCGGGCGTCCCGACGCAGAGGGCGTCGAAGCTCGGCCCGCGTCCCTTGTCCGCGTAGCTGTGGAGCCGCGGCTCCGGGCACGCCTGGTCGGTGGCCGTCTGCTCGAGGATCCGCTGTGTCGTGGCGGGATCGAGCGTCGTGTCGCCGTGACGCCTCTTGCCGTGCTCGCTGACGATCAGCGCCGCCACGCCCGCCGCATGCGGCGAGGCCATCGAGGTCCCCTGGATGTACTGGTAGTACGCGCACGTGTCCTTGCGGCAGTCGCGGAGGACGAACGGCGTGTTCGGGGTGCCGTCAGGGTTGAGGTCCCCGGCCTCGCGGGCGACGTTCTCGGGATACGCGGCGAGGATCAGGTTCGGGATGCCGGCCGCCTCTCGCTCTGCCGGAGTCATCGCGAGGTTCCACGGGTCGTCCCGGAAGAAGCCGCCGGGCGCCGCGACGGTGGTCTGCTCGACGCCGTAGTTCGAGTAGTCGGCCTTTCGCTTCGTCGGGCCGATGGCGCTGATCGAGAGGACGTTGTTGCCCTCGGTCGGCAGGTCGAGGCAGGTGTTGTCCACCGTCCGGGGGTGGTTGGTCCCGGGCGGGAAGTTCGGGCTCTGGCCGTCGACCTTCGTTGCATCTCCCAGGTCGGTGTCCGCGTTGCCGGCGGCTCCGATCAGCGTGACGCCATGCGCGTGGGCGTAGTCGAGCGCGCGCTGAGTTGCTGCGATGATCGTCCGCTGCTCGAGCTGCTGCTCGGGTGTATCTGCGGGGTTCGCCGCGCAGTTGTAGAGCCACGGGTCGATGAAGTAGCTCATGTTCACGACGTCGATCCCGTTGTCGCCCGCATACGTCAGTGCGTCGAGCGAGGCCTGGAGGAAGAAGAACCCCGAGTCCTGCCCGGCGCGGAGGTTGACGATCGTGACGTCGGGGGCGACGCCGGCGACGCCTAGCTTGTTGATCGGCGACGCGACGATGCTCGCGACGTGCGTTCCGTGTGAGTTCTCGTCGACATCGGCCGGGTCGGAGCAGGACGCATCCGGCTCCTCCTCGCACGCGCCGTCGACGAGCGGGATGTCGGTCGTGAAGTTGCGGCTCAGCTTTCGGTCGAAGTTCGGTGCGATATCCGGATGGCTGCCGTCGACGCCGGTGTCGAGGATCCCGACGAGGACGTGCTTGTCACCGCGCTGCTCGTCGTAGGAGCCTTCGGTCGGTGGCGTGAATCAGCCGCATTCCCCACTGGAGATCGGCGAGCGGCTCACTGCGGTCCTTCTTGGGCTTGTCGCGTCCCTTGTCGCTGCGGTGGGTGCCACGTGAGGCGTTCCGGAGCGTGTCCCGATCCTCGGGGGACAGCTTCGGCCGCAGCGCCGGACTGGCGTGGCCGATCGGTGCATTCCGCGCCGCGCCTTCCACTGCCTGAGTGGCGGCGACGTCGGTGACGAAGTCTGGATTCGAGGAAGTCGCCGTCGCGACTCCGACTCGAAGGTTCTCGCGCAGCACCTGACCTCCGGCCGCGCGAACGGCCTTGCGCGCCGAGCTCGAGTGAGGCGTTCGCGTCGTATAGCACGACGTAGGTCTCCGGGCTCCCGTCCGCTCGTAGCGGCGTCGCGCCTGCCAGCGCGGCGACCACGAGTGCGACGGCAGCCGGAAGTGCAAAGAAGAGTGCTCTGCGCATGAAGTCCTCCCATCCCTTGGGTTCCGACCACCCCTTCCCCTTTTCGGCCTTGCGACACATGAGTGTTGACAGACGTGGATTCGCCGCTACTCCGGGCGTAAGGTCGGCGCGATACGGGCGGACATCGAAGCCACCACCCCTAAGGCGAGTCCGCGGAGGGGTCGCCCTGCGCGGCACCTCCAGCGCCGGGGCGCATCTGCCGATAAGTGGGCGACGAGCTCATGTTTCCCTCGCTCCCCCACCCCCGGCATATGCCTTGCCCCGAATGTGGCGAGTCGGTTGCCCTGGAAGCACGCGAGCCTCACGCGTGTGACGAGGAGCGGTGGACGACCTTTCAGCTCTTCCAGCTTCGCGACGAGGTCGCAGAGCTCGAGGGCCAGCTCGCGAAGTACCTGGACTCGCCGCACGGACGGTTCGAGCTCTGGGACGCTGCACGCAGGCGCGAACAGCAGTCGTAGAACACATACGCTCGCGCAGGTGCACAGCGTCCTGATCGTCAACCCGCGGGCCAGCAAGGTCACGGAGCCGCTTGTCGCAGAGGTAGCACGCACGCTGGGCGTCGCCGACGTGCTGCGAACCGAGCGCTCCGGCCACGCCACGGAGCTCGCGGCGGGGGCCACGGACGCTGACCGGATCTACGTCTTCTCGGGTGACGGCGGCTTCAACGAGGCGTTGAACGGGAGCGACGGCCGCATCCCGCTCGGCTTCGTCCCCGGCGGCGGCACGAGCGTTCTCCCGCGCGTGCTGGGACTCCCGCGCGACCCGGTCGAGGCGGCACGCAGGCTAGCGGCGGGGACGACTCGGCGAATCTCGCTCGGCCGCGCCAACGGCCGCCGCTTCGGTTTCGCCGCCGGGGTGGGGCTCGATGCCGAGCTGGTGCGGAGAATGGACGCCCGCGGCCGCGACGAGACCGGCCGCCGGCCGGGCGATCTCGTCTTCGCCTGGACGGCCGTGAAGACGCTTGCCGAGACCCGGCTCCGCTTCGATCCGCTGCTCGAGATCGAGGGGCACGGGCGCGCCTCATTCGCCCTCGTCGCCAACGCGGATCCCTACACCTATGTCGGCCGGCTGCCGCTCCGGCTCCCACGCGGCGCGCAAATCGACAAGGGCCTCGACGTGCTCGGACCGCGTTTCTTCCGGGCCCGCTCTCTGCCGGGAGCGCTCAGCTACATCCTCACCGGGCACACGTGGCTCCCTCTGCTGCACCTCCACGACGCCGACAGGATCCAGATCCGCTGCGAGGTCCCGATGCCGTTGCAGCTCGACGGGGAGGACATTGGCGACGTCAGTGAGGTCGTGCTCGAAGCGGAGCGCGACGCCGTCTCGGTCCTGGTCTAAATCTCGTCAGTGAGCGGCCCGCCCTGAGATAGAGTGCGCGCCGCGATGGCCAGCACCGTTCCCGCGGAGCGCGATCTCCGCCGTGTGATCGGCGACGGCGAGTCGATACCCGACGGGGAGGTCGAAGGGCTCGGCGAGCAGGATCTGCTCGACCTCTACCGGTCGATGGTGCTGCTCCGCACCTACGACGAGCGGTCGGTCGTCTACCACAGCCAGGGCCGGATCGGCACCTACGCGATCTACTGGGGGCACGAGGCGATCCAGGTCGGCGCGGTCCACGCGCTCGAGGACGACGACTGGATCTTTCCCAGCTATCGCGAGTCGGCGATCGGGCTCCTGCGCGGGATGCCGCCCGCGACGATCCTCTCCTGGTGGCGCGGGCATCCGGCTGGCTGGTGGAACCCTGCCGACTACAACCTCGCCTCGATCTGCGTCCCGATCGCGACGCAGGTGCCTCACGCCGTGGGGCTTGCATGGGGTATGAAATTGCGGAAGCGGCTTCGGGGTGAGAGCGCCCTCCCTTGCGCGCTGACGTTCTTCGGTGACGGCGCCACCTCCGAGGGTGCCTTCCACGAGGGCGCCAACTTCGCGGCGGTGATGCGGGCGCCGGTTGTCCTCCTCTGCAACAACAACCAGTGGGCGATCTCGACGCCGCTGTCAGCCCAGTCGCGCGCCGAGGCGCTCGTCGACAAGGCTGTGGGCTACGGCATTCCGGGGACGCGCGTCGACGGCGGTGACGTGCTCGCGGTCTACGAAGCGACACGGGAGGGCGTCACGCGTGCGCGCGCCGGCGAGGGGCCGAGCTTCATCGAGGCGGTGACGTACCGCTCCGCACCGCACGCGACCGCGGACGACCCGAAGGCGTACATCGATCTCGAGCGGGTGGAGGAGGAGCGCGCGAACGAGTGCCTCGGACGCTACGAGCGCTATCTCCGCCGGCTCGGCCTGCTCGGGGACGAGCTCGACAAGGAGATCAAGGCCGAGGCCGCCGCCGCGATGCGCGCCGGGATCGCCGCCGCGGAGGCCGAGCCGCCCGCCGACATCGGGTTGATCTTCGAGCATGCGCTGGCCGACCCGCCGGAGTCGTTCGCGCACGACCTCGCGGAGCTGCGGAGGATCCTCGGTGAGTGACCGTCTGCTCGTCGAGGCGGTCAACGACGCGCTGCACGTGGAGATGGAACGCGACGCTGACGTGCTCGTCCTGGGTGAGGACGTCGGGCGCTCCGGTGGTGTCTTCCGCGCGACCGCGGGCCTTCGCGACCGCTTCGGCGCCGACCGTTGCGTCGACACCCCGCTCGCCGAAGCCGGAATCCTTGGCTCGGCGGTCGGGCTCTGCATGGCCGGCTTCCGGCCGGTGTGCGAGATGCAATACGACGCGTTCTCGTATCCCTGCCTCGACCAGCTGATCACGCACGTCGGGCGCTACCGGTGGCGCACCGGCGGCAAGATGACCTTTCCGATCACGATCCGGATGCCGTACGGCGGCGGCGTGCGCGCGCCCGAGCTGCACGACGACTCGCCCGAGACGTACTACGTGCACACGCCCGGGATCAAGGTCGCCATCCCGTCCACGCCCGCCGACGCCAAGGGGCTGCTCGCGGCCGCGATCCGCGACCCGGATCCGGTGGTGATCCTCGAGCCGAAGCTCATCTACCGGACTGAGCGCGGCGAGGTGCCGGACGGCGAGCACGTCGTCCCGCTGGGGAAAGCACGGCTCGCGCGCGAGGGACGCGACCTGACTCTCGTCGCCTACGGCGCGATGGTGCCGCTCTGCCTGCGCGCCGCCGACGAGCTGGACGCGTCGGTCGAGGTGCTCGACCTGCGCTCGCTCAAGCCGCTCGACGAGGAGGCGCTGCTCGCCTCGGCTGCGAAGACCGGCCGCGTCGTCCTCGTGCAGGAGGCGCCGCGGACCTGCGGATACGCGGCTGAGCTGGCCGCGATCCTGGCCGAGAAGGCGCTGCTCGACCTGCAGGCGCCGATTCTCCGCGTGACCGGGTACGACGTTCCTTACCCGTACTGGACGATCGAGGACGCCTACATGCCCTCTGTGGCGCGCGTCGTCGACGCAGCCCTCAAGCTGCTCGAGTTCTGATGGCGAGACACGAGCTCCCTCTCGACCCCGCTTACCTGCACGGGCACTTCTCGCGCGACCTCGAGCCGGTGCTCATGCTCGATCCCGGCGACTCGGTGCGGATCTCGGTGCCCAGCTCAGGCTGGCGACGTGACCGCGACGAGGTCGTGACCCCGCTTCGGCCCGACGTGGACACCGGCCATGCGCTCGCGGGCCCGATCGATGTCCGAGGTGTGAGGGCGGGACAGGTGCTGGTGGTCACGGTCGACGAGGTCGTGCCGGGCCCATGGGGAGCCACCTTCACCTCGCCGCCGCATCGGATCGACTGGGAGCTCGAGGCGAACGTGGGTCGCGCGGTGGGAAGGACGATCCGGCTGGCCCCGTTCCTGGGCGTGCTCGGGATGCCTCCTGACGAGCCGGGAGTGCACTCGACGATTCCGCCGCGCCGCTGCGGTGGGAACATCGACTGCAAGGAGCTCGTCGCGGGCACGACGCTCTATCTCCCGATCCCGGTCGACGGCGCGCGCTTCTCCGCCGGTGACGGCCACGCGGCGCAGGGCGACGGCGAGGTCTCCGGGACGGCGATCGAAGCCCCGGTGGAGGCGACGCTGACCCTCGACGTGCGCGACGACCTGGCTCTCGAGTGGCCCTTCGCGCGGATCGAAGGAGGTTGGCTCACCTTCGGCTTCGACCAGCATCTCGGCCTCGCGGCGCGAATCGCAGTGGACGGGATGCTCGACCTGATGGAGCGCGAGCTCGGCCTCTCCCGGCCGGATGCGCTGGGCCTCGCGTCGATCGTCGTCGATCTGAGGGTGACGCAGGTGGTGAACCAGGTGCTCGGGGTGCACGCGGTGCTCCGCGACGACGCGTTTCTGTGAGAGGGGGGGGGGTGGCCTCGACGCCTGGATCGGACTCCCCCGGTAGGCTGGCGCGCCGATGGCGTACGAGTTCAAGCTGCCCGACCTCGGCGAGGGCCTCACCGAGGGCGAGATCGCCCGCTGGCTCGTCACCGAAGGGCAGGAGTTGGCGGAGGACGACCCGCTCGTCGAGATCCAGACCGACAAGACGACGGTCGAGATCCCCTCGCCGGCCGCCGGAACCGTCACGAAGATCCTGGTCGGCGAGGGCGAGGTCGTGCCGGTCGGCACCGTCCTCGTCGTGATCGGCGGCGACGCGACGGAGCCGGCCGAGCCGTCCCCGCCGGCCGCGAGGAGAGAAAGTGTTTCTGTAACACAAAGTCCTTCTGGCGAGCAGGGTCGCGTTCAGGCGACCCCGATCGTGCGCCGGATCGCGCAGGAGCTGGGCGTGGATCTGGCTTCGTTGAGCGGTACGGGGCCGAACGGCCGGATCACCGAGGACGACGTCCGCCGCGCCGGTGGGGACTTAGTGGAACAGAAACACAAAGTCTCCGAGGGCCGGCGCGAGCCGGTGCGCGGGGTGCGGCGCCAGATCGTCGAGCACCTGACGACGGGCGCACCGCGAGGTGCCGGCCGTGACGTTCGTCGAGGAGTGCGACTTCACCGGCTTCGATCTCACCCGGCTGCTCCCGCTGACGCTGCAGGCGACCGCGGCCTCGCTGAAGGAGTTCCCGGAGCTGAACGCCCGCCTCGAAGGAGACGAGATCGTCTATCTGGAGCGCTACGACATCGGGGTCGCCGTGCAGACCGACCAGGGGCTCGTCGTCCCGGTCGTGCGCGGCTGCGACACGACCTCGCTGGAGGAGCTGACCGCCGAGGTGGCGAGGCTCGCCGAGGCTGCTCGGGACGGGACGCTGAAGCCCGAGGAGCTACGCGACGGCACGTTCACCGTCACGAGCGCCGGGAAGCTCGGCGGCCTCGTCGTCACGCCGCTCGTGAACCACCCCGAGGTCGGCATCCTCGGAGTCCACCGGATCGCCCCGCGCCCCGTCGTTGTCGACGGTGAGATCGTCGTCCGCCACATCGGCAACGTCTCGGTCACGTTCGACCATCGCGTCGTCGACGGGGCGCGGGCGGCGGCGTTCACGCTGAGCGTGATCGCACGCCTCGAGTCCGGCCTCCCCTCCTAGTTGTCGTCCCCCTTCTTGTGGTCGCCGTGGCCGCGCCTGAAGTTCTTGTCGTTCAGCTGCGCGCGGATCTCGCCGCCGGGCCACTTCGTCGTATGGACGTTCGCGTAGGCGTGTCCGGCCCGCATCGCGGCGAGGATCTCGGCGAGGTTGCCCGGCTCGATGCCCTGGCCGGCGGTCGGCGGCGGCCCGACGGTCGCCCCAGGTCCGATCACGTCTGCCGCTTCGATGTCACCCTCGACCGTGCCCGAGGTCGTACCGGGACACGCGGGAGTGCCGGCCGGCGGAGACGGCAGATTGCTGCACAGGAAGAACGAGATGCCGCCGTTGATGGCGCGCTTCCCGAAGTGGACGTGAGACTGCGTGACATTGCCCTCGAGCCCCGAGTAGCTGAGCTTGTAGTGGAGCGAGGTGCCGTCCTTCGAGCAGCCGTGCTTCGAACGAGCCGGTTCCGACCGTCGAGATGTCCGGGTTCTCCTCGTAGCCGTTGAGCGGGCTTCCCTTGAAGCTCTTCGACCCGCCTCCTGCGATGGCATACGAGCCCACCCCGAGCACGCCGATCACCACCGCAACCACGAGTCCCCTAAGTGCGAGCTTCCTCATACTCGGCCTCCTTTTCGCGGTCGTCATTGGACGGACCCTTTCGAGCCGTCACCTCGACCTTACGCAGAGAGAGGGAGGACCGGTTTTAGGCCACGGCGAGCTCGCGTGGCAGATGCGGCTCGAGCATCGCTTCGATCCGCGGCGCGCTCGTCCGCCCGTCCAGCCGCGAGACTGCTTTCCTGTCCTTCACGAGCACGAGAGTGGGTACGACATCGACCTTGAAGCGCTCGGCCAGATCGGGATTCGCGTCGACATCTACGCGGCGGACGCGCAGGCGCTGGCGCTCTTTCCGTTCGAGGTGGGCGAGCAGGCTCTCCATCCTGCGGGCCGGTCCCGAGCGTTCGGACCAGAAGAATACGAGTAGCGGCCGATCGACTTCTGTCACTGAAAGTTCCTCCCCGGCGAAGCGATGATCCAGTCGCTTGTTGTATATCCAGAAAACAGCGCGTCGAAACTACACTGGACCTCGATGGGCGACTGGTACACGATCGGCCTCGCACTCGGGCTCGGGACAGCGTTCGGCGTGCTCTTCGCGGGCCTCCTCTCGGCAACGCCGCTCGGCCGTGCTGCCGCGGTCGTTCTCGCCGGCGCTGCAGGCGCCCTGGCGGGCGCCATGATCGACGATTGGACCGAGATCGTCGGCGGAGCGGTCGGGGGGCTCGTCGGTGCAGCCGCCGCCGCGATCGTCGTCGCCGGCGCGCTCCGGCGCGGCGGGACGCGGGGCGGCCTGGCACTGATCGTTGCCGCGGTCGCCGTCGGGCTCGCCGGACTCGCTTTCGTGCCAGTGGTCGGCTATCTCGTGGCCGTGGCGGTGCCCACGATCGCCATCCGGCTCCGGCTCACCCAGTCCGAGCGCTATGCCGGCCTGCGTACGCTCGCCAAGGATTGACCATCGGGAAGAAGCTGATCCTCGTTGTCATCGACGGCCTCACGCCGTCGATGCTCGAGGACACGCTCGAGCGCAAGGCAGCACCGTCGCTCGCGCTGCTCGCCGAGCACGGCCGCTACCGCCGCGCGATCTCGACCTTCCCTTCGTTGACGCCGGTCTGCCTCTCGGCGCTCGCGACGGGAGCCCATCCGGACGTGCACGAGATCCCGCATCTCGTCTGGTACCACCGCGGTGAGCAGCGGCTCGTCGAATACGGCTCGTCGTTCGGCGCCGTGCGGGCAGCGGGGACGAAGCAGTCACTGATCGACACGATCTACGGGCTCAACGACAGCCACCTCGGCAAGAACGCGGTGACCGTCTACGAAGCGCTGGAGGACGCCGGGCTGACGGCCGCGGCTGTGAACATCACCTGCTACCGCGGCCGGCACGAGCACCGCCCGACCGTTCCCTTTCTGACCCGCCCCGCCCACGGGCCGAGCCGATTCTTCTTCTACAACCTGTTCCAGTCCGACACGACCGGCGCACCGCTCTCGGTGCGCAACCGGCCGCGGGGATCGATCGACGCCTACACCGTTGCCGTCGGCCGGTGGCTCGTCACGCGGGACGGGTTCGACTTCCTCGTCTACTACCTCTCGGACTACGACTACGCCTCGCACGCGCAGGGGCCTGATGCGGCGCACGCAGCGCTCGCCCGGTGTGACGTGGCCGTCGGCACGCTGATCGAGGCCGCCGGTGGGCCCGACGAGTTCCTCGAGCGCTATGCCGTCATCCTCTGCGCCGACCACGGCCAGACGACGGTGAGCGACGTCGCGCGGCTGCAGGACGCCTTCCCGGACGATCTCGTGACCGCCTCGAACCGTGCCGGCATGGTCTACACCGACGGCGATCCCGCGGTGCTCGCGCGGCGGCTCGACGGCAACGAATCCGTCGACGTCGTCCTCTGGCGCGAGGGGGCCGAGGCCGTCGCCCGCCGTGACGGCGCCGAGCTCCGCTTCACTCCGACCAGCTCGAGTGGCGACGCTGGCGATCCTCGACCATCCCGAGGGACGCGAGCGGGCCTGGGCGGCGCTGGCGAACCCGAACGCCGGCGAGCTGATCGTCTCGGCCGCGCTCGGGTGGGAGTTCGCCGACCTCGGGGGCCGCCACCACGCAGGCGGGGGCTCGCACGGCTCGCTCCTCGCCGGCGACTCGGAAGTCCCGATGCTCACCGTCGGGATCGACGCGCTGCCCGGTTCGATCGTGGATGTGATGCCCGCGGTGCTCGACCATTTCGGCGTCGCACCGCCGGCGTACGCACGCGCTCTCGTCCGGACGTGACGTCGAGCCGGGATCTCGCAGCTTTCCTCCGCCGGCGGGGGATCAGCGACGCGCGCGTGCTGGAAGCCATCGGCCGCGTACCGCGCGAGCGCTTCGTCCCCAAGGAGCTGCGCGGCCGGGCCTACGACGACCGTGCGCTTCCGATCGGCCACGGGCAGACGATCTCGCAGCCCTTCATGGTCGCGGCGATCTGCGCCGCCCTCGATCTCCAGGGCGACGAGCGCGTCCTCGACGTCGGGACCGGCTCCGGTTACCAGGCGGCCGTGCTGGCAGAGCTCGCGGCCGAGGTCGTCACGATCGAGCGTGTGGCAGCACTCGCCGAGCGCGCCCGCGGGACGCTCGCCGCTGCCGGCTACGACCAAGTCGAGGTGCGGATCGGCGACGGCACGCTCGGTGTTCCCGAGCGGGCTCCCTTCGACGGGATCGCCGTCGCGGCCGCTGCTCCGTCCGTGCCCGAGGCGCTGTACGCCCAGCTCGCGCCGGAGGGGCGCATGGTCGTGCCGGTCGGGAGTCGCCGCGACCAGAGGCTCGAGATCGTGACCCGGGGTCCGCACGGGCGAGAGGAGAGTTCGTCCGTCCCCTGCCGGTTCGTGCCGCTCGTGGGCGAGGCCGGGTTCGCCGAGCACCCGGCCTGGTAGACCGTCGCTGCTAGGCTCGCCCGCGTCGATGCAGCGCTCATCCGCTTTCGCTGACCAAGGCACGATCGAGCGCGCACGGCGTGCACTCGGCCGACGGCACAACTGGCTCCAGCTCGCCAAGTTCTGCGCGGTCGGCGCCAGCGGCTACCTCGTCAACCTGGCCGTGTACGCGCTCCTCCTGCGGGGCGCCGACCTGCACTACCTGCTTGCCGCCACGGGCTCGTTCCTGGTCGCGGTCACGAACAACTACACCTGGAACCGGGTCTGGACGTTTCGAGGGCAGCGCGGCCACGTTGCGTACCAGGGTCTGCGCTTCCTCGTCGTCTCGACCATCGCTCTCGCCGCGAACCTCGCCCTGCTGTACGCGCTCGTCCGGTTCGGCGTCGACGAGTTGCCCGCCCAGGCGCTCGCGATCGTGCTCGTAACCCCGCTCAACTTCGTGGGGAACAAGCTCTGGTCGTTCAAAAGGCACTAGCGGCGCTTGCCGTCGCGCTGGCGCTCGCCGCGCCTGCTCGAGCCGCGACCGCACCGAGCGAACCCGTCTACGACGAGGACGGGCGCATGGTGCAGGCGCCGTTCGTGCCGTCCAGCGCTTCCGCCCGGCTGACGGAGAAGCAGGCGACCGACATCCTGCTGCGCTACCCGAAGGTCGCCGCGTGGCTCGATCGGTACCCACCCAAGCCGCAGACCGAAGCCGAATATCGACCCGCGACAGATGAGTGGATCGTGAAGGCCTGGTCGGGGGACGCGGGCCAGATCGTGCTTGGCAAGGTGGACGACGACACGGGCCGCGTGAATGAGGCCTGGACCGGCCCGCAGGTGGCGTGGTCGATGGCGAGAGGCGGGGCCGGCGCGTTCGGCGGCAAGACGATCAACGACATGTGGCTGTGGCTCGCGTTCTGCGGCCTCTTCCTGGTCGGGCTCGCCGACCTGCGCCGGTTTCGCTCACTGCGGAACCTCGATCTCCTCGCGCTGCTGTCGTTCTCGATCTCGCTCCGGTTCTTCAACGAGGGCGAGATCTTCTGGAGCGCCCCGCTCGCATATCCGCCGCTCGTCTACCTGCTCGGCCGCTGCATCTGGATTGCGCGCAGCAACCGGCCGCTGCGCGCCGGTCGGCCGGTTTGGCCGGTCTGGCTGCTCGCCGCCGTCGCCGTCTTCCTGACCGGGTTCCGGGTCGGGCTGAACGTGGAGGCGCAGCGAAGCGTGATCGATGTCGGCTTCGCCGGGGTCGTGGGTGCGAACCGGATCGCGAACGGGGAGATGCCGTACGGCCACATGCCGGTACAGGAGAGCCAGGAGCCCTGCGGCGTCGCGGATGCCGAGGGCGAGATCCGCGAGCGGATCCAGACGAATGGGCGCTGTGAGGCGTCGAACCCGCGGGGCGACACGTACGGGCCCGTGTCCTACCTCGCCTACCTGCCCGGGTATGCGGTGTTCGGCTGGACCGGGAAGTGGGACGAGCTCTGGGCTGCGCACGCCACCTCGCTCCTCTTCGACGCGCTCTGCATGCTCGGCCTGGCGCTCGTCGGGCGGCGGTTCGGGGGGCCGCGGCTGGCGGCTGTGCTGGCGTTCGCGTGGGCTGCCTATCCGTTCACGCTCTACGTCTCCAACTCGAACACGAACGACGCGATCATGCCCGCGTTCCTGATCTGGGGCTTCTGGCTCGCCTCCTCCGCCTGGGCACGCGGTGCAGCCCTCGCGCTCGCCGGCTGGACGAAGTTCGCAGCCCTGCTGCTCGCTCCGCTCTGGCTGTCGTATCCAGACGGCGTACGGGTCCCGGCGAAGCGGTTCGCTCTCGCGTTCGGGGCCGCCACCGTTGCCGCCTTCCTCATCCTCCTGCTGGAGCCCGACCCATTGCACGCCGCGCGCGTGTTCGGCGAGCGGACGCTCGGCTTCCAGCTCGACCGCGAGTCGCCGTTCTCGATCTGGGGCTGGGGGCAGTACCACGCGAAAGGCGTTCCCGACCTACACCTCGTCCAGCAGGTGCTCCAAGTGCTCCTGGTCGCAGGCGCACTGCTCGTGGCGTTCGTGCCGCGCCGGAAGTCGATCCTGCAGCTCGCCGCGCTCACCGCCGCAGTGCTGATCGGATTCGAGCTCGTGCTGACGCACTGGTTCTATCTCTACATCCCGTGGTTCTTCCCCTTCATCGCCTTCGCGGTCCTCTATCGACGTGACCAGTCCGCGACGGTTCACTGAGCTCGCGGCGGTCGCCGCGGCGGCGCTGTTTCTGGCCTCGTGGGGCGTGCTGCACACGGCGTGGTACGACGAGGGCGAGATCGTCGACATCCCGGTCTACCTGACCTACGGCAATGCGATCGAGGACGGTGCGGTGCCGTATCGCGACATCCGTCCCGAGTACCCGCCCGGCGCGCTTCCGGTGTTCGTGCTGCCGGCGCTCGTCAGCGACGACGAGCAAGGCTTCCGGGACGCCTTCGAGTGGCTGATGGCCGCCTGCGGGGTGGCCATGGTGCTGCTCACCGGCGTCGCGCTCGCGGGGCTGCGGGCCACGCGTTCTCGGACCGTCGTCGCGCTCGCGCTCGCGGCGTGCTTCCCGCTCCTGCTCGGCTCCGTCGTGCTCACCCGCTTCGATCTCTGGCCGGCGGCGCTCGTTGCCGGGGCCCTCGCCGCCCTCGTCCACGGGCGTCACCGCGTCGGCTTCGGAGTGCTCGGCGCTGCAGTCGCGGTGAAGCTCTATCCGGCCGTGCTCGTTCCCGTGGCCGCGGCCTACGTCTGGCGGCGGCGCGGCCGGCGCGAGGCGATCGTCTGCCTCGGCCTGCTCGCCGGCGTCGTCGCGCTCGTCTTCCTCCCGTTCCTCGTGGTCGCGCCCGACGGCGTCGCACACAGCATCGGCCGCCAGCTCTCGCGCCCGCTTCAGATCGAGAGTCTCGGCTCGGGGTTCTTCCTTGCACTGCACCATCTGCTCGGGCTCGACGTCGAGATGCGCTCCGGGCACGGCTCGCAAAACCTGTACGCGACCGGAACCGGCGTTGCGGCGGTGCTCCTCACCGTGCTCCAGGTTGGGGTGCTCGTCTGGATCTGGTTGCGCCGGCCCGGCAACGCGGAGGAGCTCATCCGCTGGAGCGCGGCGGCCCTCGTCGCGTTCGTCGCCCTCGGGAAGGTGCTCTCGCCGCAGTTTCTGATCTGGCTCGTGCCGGCTGTGCTGCTCGTCGCGGGTCTACGCGGCCAGCGTGCCTCGCTGCTGCTCGCCGGCGCTCTCGTCCTGACGCAACTCTGGTTTCCCTCGCGCTACTGGGACCTCGTGCGTGAGTTCGACGTGCTGCCCTCCCTGCTCGTGCTCGCGCGCGACCTCGTACTCGTGGCGCTGCTGATCGTTCTCGTTTGGGGACCGAGCCGGGCCGCGAAGCGGCCCCTTTAGGGGTCTTGCGCGGTGAGCATCCGCTCCTGCGGATGCTCACCTTGCGCGGAAAATCAGGGATATGGGACGCGAACCGGCTCGATCGCCGTAGCGCGACCGGACTCGTCGCAGTCGATGAGCGCTCCCTCGATCCGGACGCCTCCCTCGGCCGTCTCGAACCGAACCGGTAGTCCGGTTCGCATCCGGTAGATCGCCTGGTCGCCCTTGACGCCGATCACCGAGTCGTGCGGCCCCGTCATGCCGACGTCGGTGATCGCGGCAGTCCCGCCCGGCTGAACGCGAGCGTCGGAGGTCTGCACGTGCGTGTGCGTACCGACGACGACGGTCACGCGGCCATCCAGCCAACGTGACATCGCGACCTTCTCGCTCGTCGCCTCGGCGTGAACGTCGACCAGGATCACCGGCGTTTGCGCCCTCGCCTCCTCGACGAGCTCGTCGATCACCTCGAACATCGCGACCGCCGGCGACAAGAAGAGGGAGCCCATGACGTTGATCACGGCCACCTTCGTGCCGTCCTCGGCGGCGGCGATCGTCAACCCGCGGCCCGGTGCGAACTTCGAGAAGTTCGCGGGCCGGATCACCCGCTCCGAGGTCTCGAGGTAGCTGTTGATCTCGGTGCGCCGCCAGGTGTGGTTCCCGAGCGTGATCACGTCCGCGCCCGCGGCGAGAAGCCGGGTGGCGAGCTTGGGTGTGATCCCGACGCCGTCCGCGAGGTTCTCCCCGTTGACGACACAGAACGAGGCGCCGAGCTCTTCCCGCAGCCCGCGGAGGCGCTCCTCGACCGCACGGCGGCCGGGCGCACCCACGACGTCACCGATAAATAAGAGCTTCAGCGAACCGAGAGGACTGCGGCCGGACGCACCGACAGCGACACGTTGTTGCCAGCGTCCTGCGTGTAGCGGGCGAGTGCCTGGCGCTCGACGGCTGTCAGGTCGACGACCACGCCCATCTTCGACCGCGCCTTCGTGACGGCGGAGCCGACCGTCAGCGCCGGGTCGGCGCGCAGGTGTGTGAGCGAGACAACGACCGAAGGTGCCGCGTGGGGCCGGATGTCGATCCGGGCGCCGTACGTGCGGTTGGAGAGCACGAAGTCGGTGATCCCGACGACCGTTCCATCCACTGGCGCATAGACGTCGGTCCCGGGCGCGGCGCCCACGGCGAGTGCCGAGGTGCCGGGGCCGCGGTCGCCGCGGAGCTGGTACCAGACCAGACGGTTCTCCTTCGCCCCCGCAAGCCGGTGCCAGATGCGCGCGACGAGGCCGGCATTGCCCTGGCGTCCCACCGGATCGAGTGTCAGCGAGCCGTTGCCCGCCTGGTGGTAGCCGATCGCCGTGACGGCGGTCTGAGCCACCGGCAGCTGCAGCTGCACCGAGCCCACGGTCGCGACGATCTGCGGCAGCGGCTGGCCTCCCGGCAGGACGTTTGCCTCGGCGAGGGGGCTGCTCGCGACCGGATCCGCGCTCCACGTGCCGAATGCAGTCAGCAGCAGGGTCAGCAAGAGGACCGCCGAAAAGAGAGCCGTCAGGACAAAACGAGCGGCATGACGCTCCGGTCTTCGCCGGCGTGCTCGCATGCGCTGAAGTTCCCTGGGCGCACGCGGCCGCACCGTCTGCCGGTTTCGGGCCGAAGCCATGGGCGGCACCATAGCCGACCCTTCCCAGTCGATCCACTCACCAGCGTCGCCGTCGGCGATGGTCTTAACGGTTGTCACCCTCCTTCCACTCTACGGTCGAGCCTGGACAGACCGGACGACCCGAGCGGCAATGCCTCATGGGGGTGATGGAGGTCTTGCCGACCGCGGCCGATTGTGCAAGGGACTGGTTCCTGCGGCCGAAAGGCGGAACGAGAATGACTGCGGCACAACTGAAGGCGAAGATCCGCAATTCCCCGTTTGCTTCGTTGCAGACGAGGATCTCGCACGCGATCGGGTAGCACCGGCTTCAACTCAGCAGCGGCGAACCCCCCACGCCGCCGCGTAGATTGTGTGCGTGAGCGCCTTTCCGGCCACGCGACTCCGCCGCTTGCGGCGCACCGACGCGCTGCGTTCGCTGGTGCGCGAGACACGGCTCGACCTCGACGACTTCGTGATGCCCTACTTCGCGGGGCCTTCGACGGTCCTGAACGCGGAGCTGCCGGGCATGAGCCGGTACTCGGTCGAGGATCTGGTCGCCGAGGCGGGCGAGCTCGTCGCGCTGGGCGGCAAGGCTGTCCTCCTCTTCGGCGTCCCCGACGAGAAGGACGACGAAGGCTCCGGCGCGTGGATCGAGGACGGGATCGTGCAGCGCGCGCTGCGGGCGCTCCGCTCCGAGCATCCGGAGCTCGTCCTGGTCACCGACGTGTGCCTGTGCGAGTACACCGCGCACGGCCACTGCGGCGTGATCCGGGACGGCGAGGTCGCGAACGACGAGACGCTCGAGCTGCTCGTGCGGACCGCGGTCAGCCACGTCGACGCCGGCGCGGATGCCGTCGCACCGAGCGACATGATGGACGGGCGCGTCGGCGCCATCCGCGAGGTGCTCCCCGAGACGCCGATCGTGGCCTATGCGGCGAAGTACGCGTCGGCGTTCTACGGCCCCTTCCGCGACGTCGCCGAGTCGGCGCCGTCCTTCGGCGACCGCCGCGGCTACCAGATGGATCCGGCGAACGTGCGGGAGGCGTTGCGCGAGTGCGACCTCGATCTGGCCGAGGGTGCGGACGTGCTGATGGTGAAGCCGGCGCTGCCGTATCTCGACGTGATCCGCGCCGTGCGCGAGCGCTTCGATTGTCCCGTGGCTGCGTACAACGTCTCGGGCGAGTACGCGATGGTGAAGGCGGCGGGCGCGGCAGGCCACCTCGACGAGCGCACGGCGGCGCTCGAGTCGCTGACCGCGATCAAGCGGGCCGGCGCCGACCTCGTCTTCTCCTACTGGACGAAGGATCTCGCAACGTGGCTCTGAGGCAGCTCTCGGCTCTCGCCCGACGCGCTGAACGGCTGATCCCGGGAGGCGTCAACTCGCCGGTCCGCGCGATGCGTTCGGTCGGGCTCGACGAGCCCATCTTCATCCGCAGCGGCAGCGGCTCGACGATCGAGGACGTCGACGGGAACCGCTACGTCGACTGGGTGATGAGCTGGGGCCCGCTGGTCTTCGGCCACGCCGACGATGAGACGCTCGCAGCGATCGCGGAGGCTGCGCAGCGCGGGACGACGTTCGGGGCGCCGACCGAGGCCGAGGTCGAGCTCGCCGCGGAGATCGTCGATGCCGTCCCGTCGGTCGAAATGGTGCGGCTCGTCTCCTCCGGGACCGAGGCGGCGATGAGCGCCATCCGGCTCGCGCGCGGCTTCACCAGGCGCGACCGGATCATCAAGTTCGCCGGCTGCTACCACGGGCACTCGGACGGCCTGCTCGCGAGTGCGGGCTCGGGTCTCGCAACGCTCGGAATCCCGTCCAGCCCCGGCGTGCCGACAGGCACGACCGGAGACACCGTCGTCACGACCTACAACGACCTGGACGCGACGGCCGCCGCGGTCGAGCGCTACGGCGAGGGCCTGGCGGCGATCATCGTCGAGCCGGTGGCGGGGAACATGGGCGTCGTGCCGCCCGCGCCCGGCTTCCTCGAGGCGCTGCGCGCTCTCTGTGACGCCTCGGGCGCGCTGCTGATCTTCGACGAGGTGATCACCGGCTTCCGTGTCGCGCGCGGCGGCGCGCAGGAGCGCTACGGCGTCCTCCCGGATCTGACCATTCTCGGAAAGATCGTCGGCGGTGGTCTCCCGGCGGCGGCGTTCGGAGGCCGCGCGGACGTGATGGAGAGGCTCGCGCCGGCCGGCGACGTCTACCAGGCGGGGACGCTCTCGGGGAATCCGCTCGCGACCGCAGCCGGGATCTCGGTGCTGCGGCGCCTGCGGGAGCCGGCCGTCTACGAGGAGCTGGAGCGGAAGGGAGCGCGGCTCGAGTCCGGGCTCGCCCTGTTCGGGCGCGTGCAGCGGGTCGGCGCGATGGCGACGCTCTTCCTCGCGCGACCGAGCGGCGATCCGGAACTTCGAGGACGCGAAGACGAGCGACGGCGAGCGCTACGGCGCCCTGTTCCGGCACCTGCTCGAGCGCGGGATCTACATCGCGCCGTCGCAGTTCGAGTGCCTGTTCGTCTCGCTCGCGCATTCCGATGAGGACATCGACCGCACCGCCGAGGCAGTTGGCGACTTCTTCGGCGACTGACGCTCTTCGACACGCTCGCCGCCGAGGCGGCGGCCGAGAGCCCGCTCTGGGGCGAGCAGCTGCGCGCCGAGCCGGAGCGCGAGGGCGTCTTCGGGCCGCTTGCGCCGGAGCGCTTCGCGCTCGGGCTCGAGACGATCTACGAGGGCTATCTCGTCCACTACGGACGGCCGCGCCTCTTCTCGCCGGCGGAGGGAGACGTTGCGCTCCTGCTCGGCGACTACCTCTACGCGCACGGCCTCGTCCGGATCGCCGCCACCGGCGACCTCGACGCGGTGGCGACGCTCGCCGAGCTGATCTCGACCTGCGCACATCTCCGCGCGGAGCAGGCGGAGGGTGACGGGGAGGCCTGGGTCGACGCTGTGCGCCGGCTCGGCGGCGATCCCGATCAGGCGGCGGTCGACGCGTGCCCTCGTGACGCACGTGTCGCGGTTGGGTAAGCTCGCGCCGTGATCGCCTGGTTGCTCGCCGACGCCGCCGAAGAGGGACGGAACGTGATCCTCGGCATGCTCGTCACGGGTCTCGTCTTCGTGGCGGTGATCGCGATCGGCGAGACCTCGCGCGCGTTGCGCCACCGGCGCAAGCACTAGCCCTCCGCGACCGACACCTTGGTGAAGTCGTACCGGCCGAGCAGACTCGATTGCCAGCCCTCGATGCCCGGGTTTGCGCATCGTCGGGAAGCTCGCCCAGTAGGTCGGGATGATCGGCAGCGCTCCGTTCGGCCCGGTCAGCATCGCCTCCGCCTGCGCGTAGATCCGGTGCCGATCGGCGTCGTCCGGGGTCGCGTGCGCACGCTCGATCAGGCGGTCGTAGCGGGGATCGCAGTAGCCGTTGGGGTTGTTGCCGGACCCGCAGGTGAAGATCTCGAGGAAGGTGATGTCGTCGCCGTAGTCGCCGACCGAGCCGAGCATGAAGACGTCGACCGACGGGTCCAGTGTTCGTCCGAGCAACGCGAGGAACGACTGGGCCTCCAGCCCGCGCAGGTCGACCCCAATGCCGATCTGCTTCCACATCGCCTGCACCGCAACGGCGACCTGCGCGTCTTCCGCGAAGTACGACGTCGTGTAGACCAGGTTGAGCGTGCGCCTGGGAGACGACGCTTGCTCGAGATACTTCCGGGCTGCTTCGATGTCGCGCCGTTTCGGCAGGAAGTCCTGGCACGATCGTGTCGAACCCCGGCATTCCCTTCGGCGTGAAGCTCGTAGCCGGTTCGTCGCCCGCCTTCGTCACGTTCTCGACGAGCGAGGTCCGATCGAGCGCGAACGCCAGCGCCCGGCGTTGATTCAGGTCCGGCACGGTCTTCAGGTTGAGCCCGAGATACCGGGTCGCGAGTCCGGGGGTCTGGACGTAGGCGTCGCCGTCCTGGAGCCGCTCGATGTCGTCCGGCGGAGTACAAGCGCGGCAAAGACACGCATCGATCTCGCCCGCCTCGAAGGCGAGCAGGGCGGTCGTCGCGTCCTTGATGATCCGTCCTGCGAACCGCTCGACACTCACTGCGCCGGCACCTCGCCACTGCTTCCACTTCGTCAGCGTGATCGACTCGTCGTGCGTCCAGCCGGTCAGGCGGTAGGGGCCGTTCGTGACGATGCTCTCGGGCTCCGTCCACTTTCGGCCGAACATCTCCACCGTTGCACGGTGCACCGGCAGGAACGGCGTGTGCGTTGCCAGAGCAACGAACCACGGCTGCGGACTCGTCAGCTTCACCTGGAGCGTGCGCTCGTCGAGTGCCCTGACGCCGAACCTGGTCCGCGTAGCTTCATCGCAGCCTGTCTCGCAGCCGTTGTACTCGGCCGCCCCGACGATCCCGTAGAGCTGGGATGCGTTGCCCGCAGCCAGCTCCGGGTCGAGAACCCGCTTCCAGGCGTACTCGAAGTCGGCGGCCGTGACACGGTCACCGTTCGTCCAGCGGCCGTCGTCGCGCAGACGGAAAGTCACGGTCGTGCCCGTCGTCGCTCGTCTCCCAGCCTTCCGCCAATGCGGCCTCCGGCTCGAGGTCGTCGTTCATCCGCACGAGCGGATCCATCAAGTTGACGACGAGGTTGCCCCCGTTGGGGTCGTCGACGAAGGCCGGGTCGAGTGACAGCGGCTCGTTGGACATCGCGATGCGCAGCTCAGCGTTGGACGGCGTCCGAATCGTCTCCGCCGCACCCGGCCGTGACGCCGAGCGCGAGCAGCGCGAGCGACATCGCGAGCGCACGCCGGATCTGCATGTGCTCTCCTCGCAGCTTGTGGCGGTGATTACAAGAGTTCAGTGTCGGCTTGTCAACCCGGGGCAGGAGGCGACCGTAGACTGCGCCATGGCCCCTCCCGGCGACCTGCGCGAGTGGATTCGCCTGCTCGAGGACGAGGGTGAGCTCGTTCGCGTCTCCGCAGAGGCCGATCCGGACCTCGAGATCACGGAGATCGTCGACCGCACGGTCAAGGCGGGCGGCCCCGCGCTCCTGTTCGAGCAGCCGAAGGGGTCGAAGCATCCCCTCCTGATCAACCAGTTCGGCACCGAGCGGCGGATGTGCATGGCGTTCGGCGTCGAGCGGCTCGACGACGTCGCGGAGAAGCTCGAGGACGTGCTCGAGATGCAGCCGCCGCAGGGCCTCGCCGACAAGGTGCGCGGCCTGAAGAAGCTGAAGTCGATCGCCGACTCGCTGCCGAAGACCGTCTCGCGCGGCGCGAGCCAGGAGATCGTGCTCACCGGCGACGACGTGAACCTCGACCTGCTCCCGATCCAGCGTTGCTGGCCCGGTGACCCGGCGCCGTTCATCACGCTGCCGGCGGTGATCACGAAGGACCCGCACACGGGCGTCCGCAACGTCGGCATGTACCGGATGCAGAAGATCGACTCGCGCTCGACCTACATGCACTGGCAGATCCACAAGGACGGACGCGCCGACTATCTCGCCACCGACGGGTCGATCCCGGTCGCCGTCGCGCTCGGGCTCGATCCGGTCACCGCGTACTCCGCCAGCGCGCCGCTGCCGAAGCACATCGACGAGTTCATGCTCGCCGGCTTCCTCCGCGGCGAGCCGGTCGAGCTGGTCAAGGCGAAGACGGTCGACCTCGAGGTGCCGGCCAACGCCGAGATCGTCCTCGAGGGGACGATCGAGAAGGGCGAGGTCGGCATGGAGGGCCCGTTCGGCGACCACACCGGCTACTACACGGCGGCGGAGCCGTTCCCGGTCTTCCGCCTCTCGGCGATCACGATGCGGCGCGACGCGGTCTATCCGTCGATCGTCGTCGGCAAGCCGGTGCAGGAGGACGCCTGGCTCGGCAAGGCGACCGAGCGGATCTTCCTGCCGGCGATCAAGATGACGGTGCCCGAGATCGTCGACTACGACCTGCCCGTCGCCGGCGCCTTCCACAACTGCGTGATCGTCTCGATCCGCAAGTCGTTCCCCGGCCACGCGCACAAGGTGATGCACGCGATCTGGGGCCTCGGGATGCTCAGCCTCTCGAAGTCGGTCGTCGTCGTCGACGCGCACGTGAACGTCCACGACTACAACGAGGTCTTCTTCTATGTCGGCGCCAACGTCGATCCGAAGCGCGATGTCGTCATCGCCGAAGGCCCTCTCGACCATCTCGACCACGCGCCGACGCTGCAGTTCGTCGGCGGCAAGCTCGGGATCGACGCGACCGCGAAGGGGCCGGCCGAGGGGACGCGCGAGTGGCCGCGAGGAGATCGCGATGAGCGACGAGATCAGGGAGCTCGTCGACCGCCGCTGGGAGGAGTACGGCATACCGGCGCACGATGGCGCCCAACTCGTAGAGAATGGCTCACGTCGCGGGTTGCGGCAGCTGTTACGTCGTTGACAGGCAAGAGCGCATGCCGGTTGAATCACGTGGGGAATCTGACTGAGCTCGCACGACAACGAGACGCCGCACCCGCCGCCGCCGAGCCTCTGGCCGATCGGCTTCGCGGTCGGCATCGCGGTTCTCCTCACCGGTCTCGTCGTCAGCACGGTCGCCGCGGTGGTCGGCGCCGTGATCGCGCTCATCTTCGGCTTCCTCTGGATTCGCGACGTCACGCGGCCGGTGCGCACGCCTGCGCCCGAGGTCGAGCCCGAGACGCGCGCGTCGCTCACCTCCGGCGCGCCGCCCGCGGCGAGGACGAGGAGGCGGAAGCGATACGCGCGCAACACGTTCCTCGCCGCGTCCACGCTCGGCCTCGGCGCCGTCATCGGCGGCGTGATCACCCTGCCGGTGCTCGGCTTCGCGGTTCTGCCCGTCGTTCACCAACCAGGACGAGCCGGACGTCGATCTCGGGCCGATCGACGAACTTCCCCGAGGGGGAGTTCGTGATCACGACGTTCCTCGAGGACCCGGAGATCGGCGAGGTGAGCGCGGCGGACGATGTACATCCGCAACAACGGGCAGCTCGAGGCGTGCCGAGCTTCACAGTCGCTCTATTCGCCGGTGCGTCCACCTCGGCTGCCCGGTGCAGCCGAACGGCCCCGTTCGAGCGATCAGAAGACGACGTACGGGGAAACGTCGACCTGACCCCGACCCAGCCGGCCGGCTTCGGCTGCCCGTGCCACGGTGGGCAGTACGACACCGAGGGCAACCCCACCGCCGGGCCGCCCGTCCGTGCGCTCGATCGCGCCGAGTTCTCGATCATCGACGGCAACCTCCTCCTCGGCCACTTCTTCAGCGTCGCCAAGGTCGAGGGACAGGCGCGCGGGCGCGGATCTACAAGTACGGCAGGATGCCGCCGGGCGTCCACGTCGACGGCGCGAGTGCGTGGCTGTACCCGATCGAGGTGCCGCGCTAGTGGCCACCGACGCCACGAAAAGTCCCCGCCGCGCCAGAAGTCAAGGCGGCGGCGCTCTATCCGCTCGACTGGCTCGAGGAGCGCTCGGGTCTCGTCGGCGGCATCAAGTACTTCCTCTTCCGAAAGGTGCCGCGCGACACAGGCTGGTTCCACACGCTCGGCTCCGCGACGCTGACCGCGTTCCTCGTCCAGGCGATCACCGGCGTCGTGCTCGCCTTCTACTACAAGCCCGACCCCGACAAGGCCTACGAGTCGGTCCAGTTCATCACGAACGACCTCACGCTCGGCTGGCTGGTGCGCGGCATGCACCGCTGGGGCGCGAGCGTGTTCATCATCCTGATGTTCCTGCACATGGCCCGGGTCTTCCTGTTCGGGCCGTACAAGTACCCGCGGGAGCTGAACTGGATCATCGGCGTGCTCCTGCTTGCGCTGGGAATGCTCGAGGGCTTCACGGGCTACCTGCTGCCGTGGGACCAGACTGCGTACTGGGCGACTGTCGTCGGCATCAACCTGAACGGGACGGCGCCGGTGATCGGTCCGTTCCTCGCGCAGTTCCTCGCCGGCGGGGCAGAGATCGGGTCGGACACGCTCAGCAAGTTCTACTCCCTGCACATGCTCGTGATTCCCGGCGCGATCTTCGCGCTGATCGGCCTCCACCTGTACCTCGTGATCCGCCTCGGCGTCACCTCGCCGCCCTGGTCGGACGAGGCGGCCGGCCGCGACGGCCCGACGAGGTGGCCGACCGGCGGGCGCCAAGGCCTCGTCCGGCCCGGCGCGCGCGGGGAGTCTCTGCCGATGGCTAGCCGCCGGATCGAGGAGCGGCGCGCACAGCACAAGCGCTACAAGGAGGACGTCGAGCGCGACGGGAAGCCGTTCTTCCCGTACGCGATGTTCCACGACACGGTGATGAGCCTCGTCGTCGTGTGCGTGATCGTCGGGCTCGCCTGCGTCTGGTACTTCACCGCCGGCGACTGCACGGAGCCGGGCTGGCTCGGCCCGTACTACACCGACGAGGCCGACCCGGGGACGACGAACTTCGTGCCACGGCCGGACTGGTACTTCTACTTCCTCTTCTACCTGCTGCGGATCTTCAAGTGGCCCGACACGGTCGTGCTCGGCACCGTCGGCATCCCGAACATCCTGCTCGGGATCCTGATCGCGCTGCCGTTCATCGACCTCCGGCGCGAACGCCGGCTCTCCCGGCGACCGGTCGCGATCGTCGCTGTGATCATCGTCGTGCTGGCGATGGGCACGCTGACGTACAAGGGTGCGACCGCGAAAGAGTCCCTCGGCTCCGAGACGATCCAGGAGGTTCCGAAGTGGGCGCGAGACGCAGGGCTTCGCAGACAACGAGGAGGCTGTTGCGGGCGCGGAGCTCTTCGCCGTCGCGGGCTGCCTGCAGTGCCACACCTACCTCGGCAGCGGCTCGACCAACCTCGGCGCGCCCGACCTGTCCGACATCGGCTCGACCGGCCAGACCGTCGACTACTTCCAGCGCTACATCACGAACCCGGCCGAGTTCGGAAACACGGATATGCCGCCGTTCGCCATTCTCGGCCAGGAGAACCTTCACAAGATCGCGGTCTTCCTCGAAGCCTCCAAGGGCCCGAAGGGCTAAGCGTTGAATGTCTTCCTCGGCGTTACGGGCGCGTCCGGCGCTCCGTACGCCGCGAGGCTGCTGCGCGCCCTGACGGAGTCGGGCTGCGAGGTGGGTCTCGCGGCCTCGGCCGCGGGCATCGAGGTGCTCGCGACGGAGCTCTACGGCGACGCGAGCCTCCCGCGGGATGACGTGCTGGAGCGCTTCACCGCGGGCGCCGCGGGCGTCACCGTCTTCGGCGTCAACGACTACAAGAGCCCCTATGCCATCAGGCTCGGCAAAGGTGGACGCCTACGTCGTCTGTCCCTGCTCGATGTCGACGGTGGGAACGCTCGCGGCCGGGGCGATGGCGAACCTGATCCACCGCGCCGCCTCGGTCGCGCTGAAGGAGGGCCGGAAGCTCGTGCTCGTCCCGCGCGAGACGCCGCTCTCGTTCATCCACCTGAACGGGCTCGCGACGTTGCAGCAGGCCGGTGCGACGATCCTGTTCGCGGCGCCGGGCTTCTACCACGGGGCGGAGACGATCGACGACCTCGTCGACTTCATCGTCGCCCGGATCCTCGACCAGCTCGGGCTCGACAACTCGCTCATGAAGCGGTGGGGCGCAATGACACACGAGTCCGGCACGCTGCCGGCGGAAGGCGTCCGCACGATGTTCGACCGGATCGCCCCCGTCTACGACCTGATGAACCGCGTGATGACCGTCGGCCTCGACCAGCGCTGGCGGCGGCTCACCGTCCGGAGCGTCGTTACGCCCGGCGACCGCGTCCTCGACGCCTGCTGCGGGACCGGTGATCTCGCGGTCGCGGCGCGGAAAGCCGGGGCGACGTGGTCGGCCTCGATTTCTCCGCGGGGATGCTCGAGCGCGCCCGCCGCAAGGAGCCGGAGATCGAGTGGGTCCAGGGCGACCTGCTGGAGCTGCCGTTCGAGGACGCGTCGTTCGATGCCGCGACCGTCGGCTTCGGTGTCCGCAATGTTGCCGACCTGGAGCAAGCGCTTGCCGAGCTGCGGCGCGTGCTGCGCCCAGGCGGCCGAGTCGGAATCCTCGAGATCACTCGTCCGCGCGGGTTGCTCCGGCACTTCTACCGGCTCTGGTTCGAGGTCCTGATCCCGCTGGCTGGCAAGATCCTTCCGGGTGGCAAGGCCTACACGTATCTCCCTGCAAGCGTTCGCCGCTTCCCCGGCCCCGAAGAGCTGGCCGGGCTGATGGCCAGTCACGGCTTCGGCGACATCACATTCCGGCGGCTCGGCGGCGGCATCGTCGCCCTCCACATCGGGGCCGGCGCGATGACGACGCTCGAGGATGTCCGCCGTCTGCCCGGGCTCGACTCGTACCTGGACGAGGTCGAGGTGCGTCTCGCGGCAACCGTCGCGTCGTACGGCGGCCGTGCCGCCGAGGTCGGCGCCGACGCGCTCGCAGCCGGCGGGAAGCGTTTGCGGCCGCTGCTTGCGTTTCTCTGTGCGCCTCCGGGCGAGCCGCCTCCCGTGGCAGCCGGAGTCGCCGTCGAGCTCGTCCACATGGCCACGCTCGTCCACGACGACCTGATCGACGGCGCAACCGTGCGCCGAGGAAAGCAGGCGGCGTGGGCCGCTCATGGAGCCGACGCAGCGCGGGCAACGGGCGACTATCTCTTCGCGCGCGCGTTCGCCGAGCTGGCCGCCGAAGGCGATGTCAAGGGGGTGGCCGTGCTCGCGGATGCGTCGCTCTGTCTCGCCCGCGGCGAGGCGATGCAGCGGCGGCAGCGCAACGACCCCGACACGCCGGTCGAGGCGTACCTCGAACGCTGTGCGCTCAAGACCGGGAAGCTCTTCGAGGCCGCCTGCTCGCTCGGCTCGGGCGGCGTTCTCGCCCGATTCGGCCTCAACCTCGGCATCGCCTTCCAGATCGCGGACGACATCCTCGACTGCTCGGGCGAGACGATCGAGACCGGCAAGGTCGCAGGCACCGACCTGCGCGAGGGCACGCCGACGCTGCCTCTCATCCTCGCGGCGCGCGAGGACGATGTGGTGCGCGCGGCGCTCGCAGGCGGGCCGGTCGAGGGTGCACTCGTGCGCGTGGCCGCGACCGGCGCGCTCGAACGCTCCCGGCAGGTGGCGCTCGACTACGCTAGGGAAGCTCGGGAGACCCTGAACGGCGGGGCGCACCGGGAGGAGCTCGAGTCACTTGCAGACGCCGTTGTGAACCGAAAACGCTGATGGCCATCCTCACCCGCACATCCACGCTCGAGCCGATCCGGGAGAAGATCGAGGCCGGCGAGCGGCTGGACTTCGAGGACGGCCTCACGCTCCTGGAGACCGACGACCTGCTCGGGCTCGGCGAGCTCGCCGACCGCGCGCGCCGCCTCAGGGGCGGGACCGACGAGGTCTACTTCGTCCAGAACCTCTACTTGAACCAGACGAACGTCTGCCGGGTGAAGTGCAAGTTCTGCGCGTTCGCGGCGACGCAGAAGCAGGAGCACGCCTACACGATCTCCACCCAGGAGCTGGTCGAGGATGCGGTGCGGCAGCGAGAGCTGACCGGCTTCACGGAGATTCACATGGTCAACGGCGAGAACCCGCACGTCGACTTCGAGTTCTACGTCGACGCGGTGCGCTCGCTGAAGCAGGCGCTCCCGGACGTTCATCTGAAGATGTACACGGCCTCCGAGATCCACCACATGACGGTGCTCTCGGGCCTCACGCACGAGGAAGTGCTGCGCGAGCTGAAGGCGGCGGGGCTCGGCTCGCTTCCCGGCGGCGGCGCGGAGGTGTTCGCCGACCGGGTGCGCAAGCTCGTCGCGCCGGGTAAGGAGCACCCCGACTACTGGTTCCGCACCCACGATGCCGCGCACCGGCTGGGGATCCCCACGCACTGCACGATGCTCTACGGCCACGTCGAGACCTACGAGGAGCGGGTCGACCACTTCCTCCGGCTGCGGGCGCAGCAGGATGAGACCGGCGGCTTCCTCGCCTTCATCCCACTCGCCTTCCACCCCGAGAACACGGTCTTCGAGCGGCGCGGCTGGCGGCACACGACCGGCTCCGACGACCTGAAGATGCTCGCCGTCTCGCGGCTCCTGCTCGACAACATCGCGAACATCAAGGCCTACTGGATCATGATGGGCATGCCGCTCGCGGCCGTCGCGCTCCACTTCGGCGCCAACGACGTCCAGGGCACGGTCGTGCGCGAGCAGATCTTCCACGCCGCCGGCGCGGTCACCGAGACGGAGCAGAAGATCGAGGAGCTCGTTCGCTTCGTCGGCGACGCAGGCCGGATCCCGGTTCAGCGCGACACCCTCTACAACGAGCTGCGCCGATGGTGAGGCTGGGCCGGATCTCGTACGTGAACATGGCGCCGGTCTTCCACCGCCTGAACGCCGAGGTGGAGGAGGTGCAGGGTGTCCCGACCGAGCTGAACGCCTTGCTGATCGACGGGCAGCTCGATCTCGCCCCGATCTCCTCGATCGAGTACGCACGCCACGCGTCGTCTCTGCGGATCCTGCCCCGGATGTGCGTCTCCTCGGAGGGCGCGGTCGACTCGATCCAGCTCGTCTCGAAGCTGCCGTTCGCGTCGATTCGCTCGATCGCCGTGACGCCGGAGAGTGCGACCTCCGTCGTGCTCTCGAAGGTGCTGCTCCCGAACGCGGTCCAGGTTCCGCTCGAGGAGAAGGCCGACGCGAAGCTCCTGATCGGCGACGCGGCGCTGAAGAGCGCGTTCGAGGACCCGACGCCCCACTTCGACCTCGGGAGGCTGTGGCTCGAGCGGACAGGGCTGCCGATGGTCTTCGCCGTCTGGGCGGCACCCGAGCCGGTCGCGGACGGCGTCGCGGAGCTCGAGCACTCGCTCGTCGCGAGCGTTCGGCTTGCTCGCGCCGAGCCCGACGTGCTCGCATACGAGGCGAGCGAGCGCTACGGCTATCCCGCCGGCTATCTCGCTCGTTACTTCGAGAAGCTCCGCTACTCGTTCGGCCCGCGCGAACGGGCCGGCCTCTACACCTTCCTCGAGATGGCCCGTGACGTGGGCGAGCTCGAGCACGTCCCCGAGCTCCGCTTCGTCGGCAGACGCGACCCCGTCCAGGCATGACCGCCGTCGAGACACGCACCGTGGCGGAGATCCTCGAGAGGGCGCTCGACGGCGAGCGCATCTCCGACGACGACGCCGTCGCACTGCTTCGGTCGCGCGAGCTCGTGCCGGTTGGGCGCGTCGCCGACGAGCTGCGCAACCGGAAGGTCGACCCCGACCGGATCACGTTCATCGTCGACCGGAACCTGAACTACACGAACATCTGCGTCACCGACTGCGACTTCTGCGCCTTCTACCGAAGCCCCGGCGACCGCAACGAGGGCTACCTGCTGCCGAAGCCGGTGATCTTCAAGAAGATCGAGGAGACGCTCGCGATCGGGGGCACGGGTGTGCTGATGCAGGGCGGCCACCATCCGGATCTCGGGGTCGACTACTACGAGGATCTCTTCAGCTCGATCAAGCAGCGCTACAAGATCCACCTGCACGCGCTCTCACCGCCCGAGATCCAGCACATCGCGCGGCGGTCGAAGCTCACGGTCTGGGAGACCCTCTCGCGGCTGCGCGACTCCGGGCTCGACTCGGTCCCCGGCGGCGGCGGCGAGATCCTCGTCGACCGCGTGCGCGAGATCATCGCGCCGAAGAAGACCAAGTCCTCGGAGTGGCTCGACGTGATGCGCCACGCGCACAAGCTCGGGATGTCGACGACCGCGACGATGATGTACGGCCACGTCGAGACGGTCGAGGAGCGGGTCGAGCACATGCGCCGGATCCGCGAGCTCCAGGACGAGACCCGCGGTTTCCGCGCCTTCATCTCCTGGACGTTTCAGCGCGACGGCAACCGGCTCGACGACGTCGTGCGCGACGAGGATCGGCCGACTTCGTTCGACTACCTGCTCACCCAGGCGGTCTCGCGGATCTACCTCGACAACGTGGATCACATCCAGAGCTCGTGGGTGACGCAGGGCCTCAAGATCGGGCAGGTCGCGCTCGGTTTCGGAGCCGACGACATGGGGTCGGTGATGATCGAGGAGAACGTCGTCTCGGCCGCCGGCACGACCTACCGGACGTCGACCGAGGAGCTCGTCCATCTGATCCGCTCGCTCGGCAAGACCCCGGTGCAGCGCGACACGCTCTACCGCGACGTCAAGGTTTTCTAGGAGGGTTCAGCGGAACGTCGCCCGGCGGCTCAGCCGATGTTTCGCTGAACCCTCCTGGACCGCCGCAGGCCGAACACGGCAAGCACGCTCCCGGCGACGAGCGCCGCGGCGGTGATGAGCACGATGCCCGTTCGCCCTCCGCCTCCGTCCGCCGGAGCGTCGCGCGCCGCTTCGATGCGGTCGATCAGCCCGGTCAGTGCGGGCACGGTTCCCTCGCGGTTGTACACCTGCTGGCTCTCGCGGACGAGCGCTCCGAGCACGGGGCCGTCGACGTCCGTGCTCGTCGCCCCCAGGTCGCCGCCGAGCAGCGCGATGATCGTCCCCGGGCGGTTCAGGTGGAGCTCGAGCTCCTTCGCCGCGGCCACCGCGCTCAGCGAGAAGTCGACGGGGAGGATCGCAACCGCGATGCCGGTGCTCCGATTGAGCCGCTGGTTGACCGCATCGGCCTGCTGCTCGGAAACCGGCGCGGCCGAGTTGAACGAGATCGGTCCCTGACGCAGGGCAACGAGCGCGCTGGCAATCGCGGGACCCGAGTCGTGGGCGTGCGCCCCGGCGATGAGGACGAGCGAGATGAGGACGCACAGCGGCCAGACGCGACGGATCATCGGCCCAGCCTAGTCAGCTGCTCAGGCGACGATGGCGAGGTCGACCGCGTGCTCGGCGCGAATCGCGATGAGCGACTCGACCACATTGGCGTCGAACTGCGTGCCGGAGCAGCGGCGAAGTTCCTCGACGGCCTGCTCGTGTGACCGCGCTGCGCGGTACGGCAACTCGGACGTCATCGCCACGAACGCCGCGCAGGTGCCGATGATGCGTGCCCCGAGGGGGATGTCCTCGCCCGCGAGCCCATCGGGATAGCCCTCTCCGTCCATGCGCTCGTGGGTCGAGCGGACAAGCCCCGACACCTTGGCGAGGGCGGGCGCGGACGACAGGATTCGCTCGCCGATAAGTGGGTGGCGGCGGACGAACTGCCATTCCTCGCCGCTCAACGGGCCGGGCTTGCGGAGGATCGAGTCCGGGATAGCGAGCTTGCCGACCTCGTGCAGCTCGGCGGCGAGCGTCACGTCGGCGAGCTCGTCATCCGAGAGACGCATTCCCGCGCCGACCGCGCGCACGAGCTCGACGAGCCCGCTGAGGTGGCCCTGCAGCCTGGCGTCGCGCTCGTAGAGGACGCGGAGGAGCACATCGCGGCTCTGGCGGCCTGCGGAGGCGCGCCGTCCATCCTTCTCGTCGTACATTCGCGAGTCGACGATGCGGAGCGCCTCGGCGACGCCGGCGGCCTCCGCGGGGAGCTCGACGGTGCCGTAGGCAGCGGTGATCCTGAAGCCTTCTCCCTGCTCCTCGAGCGACATCGCCGCCGCGGCCGCGAAGGCCTCGCGGCGGTCCGGGCCAACGCCGGCCAGGACGCAGAACTCGTCGCCGCCGATGCGGTAGACCTCGCCCTCTTCCGCCACGGCTGCGCTCAGCTTCTCGGCGATCCGCGCGAGGAGCGCGTCGCCCGCGGGATGGCCGAACGTGTCGTTGTAGGCCTTGAAGCCATCGAGGTCGAGCAGCATCAGGACCGCAGTCGTTCGCGCCTCGAGAGAGGCGCCGAGGTCGATCATCAGCTTGCGTCTGTTTCCCACGCCCGTGAGTGCATCCGTCTGAGCCTCGACGCGGGTCGTCTCGAGCAGCTGCATCTTCTCGCGGAAGGTGAAGGCCATCCGTGCGATCACGGCCAGCATCGAGGTACCCGCGAGGATCGCTGCCGGTTTGTTCAGCGGCTCGAACTGTCCGTAGACGAGGATCCCGAGCGAGGTCAGGCCAAAGACTGCGGGCAGCGCCAGCACCCTCGCGCCCTCGGCGCGGACGGCACCGAGCCGGCCGGCGGGCTGCCACGAGGCGGCGGCGAGGAGGAGCATCGCGAGCGGCCACCCGGCGTCGAGCAGCTCGATGCCGTCCGTCGAGCCGACCGCAGCCTGGTAGAGGACGCCGCTGTCCGCAAGCGCGAGCGCGGCCGTGCTGCCGAGGATGCACAGCCACGCCCGGTCGAGCTGCCAGCCGGTGATGGCCAGGACGGCGACGACCATGCCGAGCAGCAGCGCGTCGGCAAGCGGATACGCCACGTTCATCGCCGCGGTCAGCGGCGAGCCACCCGTGCTCTCGACAACCGTGCCGAACAGGACTGCAGCGCCGACGGCGGCCACCGCGAGTGCGGCGAGCGCTGCGTCGAGCCAGAGGCTGCGCTCGAAGTGCACCGTCCGCGCCCGTACGAGCAGGCCGATCCCGGCATAGAGGATGGGATAGGAGATGAGCCAGAGCACATCCGTCACCGTCGGCGGGGACACCGTCGCATCCAGCAGGAAGAGCGTGTAGTAGAAGTCGCCGGCAGCCCAGAGGAGCAGCGTCGTTCCGATACAGCGCCAGGCCGCCCGCTCTCTACCGCGCTGGTGGGGGGAGGTCAGACAGACGAAGGCCGCGCCGACAAGCAGGATGTTGTAGAGCCACCTGACCACCTCGGACGTTCCGGCCGGCTGCACCACGAGCAGCACGAGATAGACCGCAAAGAGAGACGAGAGGCCGAGGAGGAGCCACCTGCCGCGGGTCCCGGGCAAGGATGGATCTGAGCGTGACGTCATCGTCTCCAAATTGGTAAGGCGTCGCCGGCGCGGAAATCGCTCGCCAGTGGGGATATCGTCGCGAGCGGCCGGAATACGTCCCCCCGTCTGGGTGATTGAAGTCCCCATCGGGTGACGCCCGCTCGCCAAAACGCGGGCCAAAGAGTCCCCTCAGGCCGGTGAGGGCCATCCACGTTTCGGGGCGTTCGATGCCCCCAGATGGGGGATGCGCGTGTCCCGCGCATGTTCGTGAGTGTGAATTCAGCTCTTCTTGGACTGCGGTTCCAGGAGAGATCTCACATGCGGCTGAGGTCTCAGATGACACTTCCGAAAATCAATCGCTCGCTCGCTCTGCGTGCGCTCCTCGCGACCGGGGTCCTGTCCGCGATCGGTGGCGTCACGCTGGCCGGCGCAGCGAGCTCGAGTCCGGGTGGCGAGCGCGCTCCACGGAGTGTCGCACTCGTCAAGGCCCACCAGTACACGGCGCGCCCGCGACCGAAGCACGATGCGACCGGCGAACGTGGCCTCCCCGGCGAGCGCGGTCCTCGCGGCCCGGCCGGCTCGGCCGGTTCGTCAGGCCCATCCGGCCCGGCTGGACCGCAGGGTGTGCCCGGACGTGCCGGCCTCCCGGGCCCGATCGGCCCGAAAGGGGACGACGGCTCGGACGGCGTGGACGGAGTCGACGGCGATCCCGGTACGCGCGGCTCGGCGGGCGAGACCGGGCAGGCAGGCGCAGCCGGCGTGGAAGGTCCGATAGGCCCCAGGGGGCTGACGGGTCTTCAGGGCGCGGCTGGACCGCAAGGGCCACAGGGTGCTGTCGGCGTGCAAGGTGCTGTTGGCGTGCAAGGTGCTGTTGGCGTGCAAGGCGCTGTTGGAGGCACAGGGTGCGGACCGCAGTGCTAGACCGGAGCGACAGGCGCGACCGGCGCGACCGGCCCGCAGGGATTGCAAGGACTCACAGGCCCGCAGGGCCCGCAAGGACCGCTGGGCCTCACTGGCCCGCAGGGCCCTGCGGGCGCAGCTGGCGCTCAGGGCCCGACTGGCGCGACCGGCGCGGCCGGAGCGAATGGTGCGACAGGAGCGACAGGAGCCGTCGGCCCGCAGGGCGCGACGGGAGTCGCCGGCCCGGTCGGCCCACAGGGTCCGCAGGGGCTCACGGGCGCGCAGGGACCTGTCGGCGCCAACGGAAACGATGGTGCGACCGGAGCAGCAGGCGCGACAGGCTCGCAGGGCGCAACTGGTCCGCAAGGCCCGGCGGGACCAGGGTCTTACCGGTGCACAGGGCCCGGCGGGTGCGCAGGGGCTCACGGGAGCGCAAGGCCCCGCTGGGCCGGCGGGTGTCGCTGGACCGATCGGGCCGGCCGGACCGGCCGGACCTGCAGGCCCGGCCGGCTCGAACGGCACGAACGGCACCAACGGAGCGACTGGCGCGCAGGGTCCGGCAGGGCCTGCGGGCGCGACCGGACGGGCCGGTCCTGTCGAGTGCGCGTCAGGTCTACCGGGATGGAGCCCACGTGCTCTCGATCGGCTACACGACGGTCGCCACGATGACGAACGTGGTGGCGGGTGCGTACGCGATCTCGGCGAAGACGATCATCGACACGACCCTGGGCAACACGAACTGGACCGCGACCTGCGTCCTCGACGCAGGCGGTGGGTACACCGACACCGCCCAGTTCGAGTTCGACGTCGAAGTCGACTACACGGACGTGGACGTCGAGCACCGCGCGACGCTGAGCATGCAAACCACGGCGGTTCTGGCGGCGACGGGGCCGATCGTCCTCCGCTGCGAGAGCACCGACCCGGCCGACGCGCTGATGACGAAGATCACCGCGATCAAGGTGGATACCGTGACGCACGAGGCGGTGACGGGATGACCGCACGACTCATGAAGATGAGCGCCGTTGCCGAAAACAGCTTTGTGGAGCAGACGCGGAAGCCAGCGAAATCGGCTGCCAAGCCGACAACGCCGCGCAAGCGCGCGCCTGTGAAGCCGCCGGCTCCCACGGATACCGTCGCTCCGTTGGAAGCTTCGGCGAAGCCGAGCGGTCGTCGCCGGGGTGCCCTTCTCTGGTCAGCTCTCATCATCCTTGCCGCGGGCTCCACCGCGGCAGGCTTTTTCCTCCTGCGTGGCGACGGCGAGAGCGAGGCCGGAGCCCCGGCCGCCGTCTCCGCTGCGACGTTGACGTCGTTTGCCGAGCTCGCACGACGGGCCGGTCTACTGGCTCGGCCCGATGGCTGCACGCAAGCTCGAGCTGACGTCGACCAGTGCCGGCACGTTTGTCAGGTATCTGCCGCTCAGCGCGTCCATCGGTGACTCGTCCCGGGCGATCACGGTCGGCACGTATCTGATGCGCAACGCCTACGCCACGGCGGCCGGCCGGGCGAAGAGCACGCAGATGACGTCTCGTGAGACGACCGGCGGCGGCCTCGCCGTGTGGAGCAAGACGCGCCCGACGAGCGTCTATCTGGCATTTCCCGGCGTCCCGCACCTGATCGAGGTCTACGCGCCGGACGCCGACACGGCTCGCACGCTCGCCCTGTCCGGGCAGATTGACGCCGTTCGCTAGCGTGTACGGCCTTAAGATCCTCGAAGCGTGGAGACCGACCACACGCGGGTCGAGAGGGCCCTGCTCGACGAGGCCTTGCAGGCCGGCGCCGTAGCGCTCGACGCCGGGTGCGGCCGCACGACGCGACTTCGCGACTACCGCGATCGCATCACACACCCTCGTCAGCATAGACAGTGACGAGGCGGCGGGGCGCGAGAACCCGTTGCTGGACGAGTTCGTGCCGGCCGACCTCGACAAGTCACTCCCCTTCGACGAGGGCAGCTTCGATCTCGTGTACGCAAACTTCGTCGTCGAGCATCTCCACGTAGCCTGAGCGCTGCTTCGCCGAGTGGCGTAGGGTGCTGCGTCCTGGCGGACGGCTCGTGTTGCTGACCAGCAACCGTGCCAGCCCGTTGATGGCAGCCGCCGACAGGCTTCCTCAAAGCGCTCGGCTGGCGATCAAGCGGCGCGGTGCAGGTGCAACAGAGCGCGACGTCTATCCGACCCTGTACTGGCCAATACTCCTAGAGCGGTTGGCTGCGGTCGCGGCCGCGGCGAGGTTCGAGCCGGTGGCCGTCGAGTATGTCGGGACACTCCACCGCTACGCGGCCCGCGTGCCGCCTGTGAAGTCGGTGTTGATCGGCGCCGAGCGAGCGTTTCCCGCCGCGTCGCCGGTCGACGATCGTTGCGAGCTATCGGTAGGCCAAAGCTCTCTCTACCAGCGATTTTATCAGTAATTTTCACTGTACGGATTCCGTTAAGCCTTCCAGGGAGCCCCGGGCCTTCGGCTAGCCTCATTCGGGGTCATGCTGCGCAAACTCCTCATCGGAGGGCTTCTCGCCCTGGTTTTCGCCGCGCCCGCCGCGGCGCAGAGGACGACGCTGATGCCCGGCGTCACGTACGAGCGCTCGGTCCAGTTCACACCGCACGGTCCGGTTGCGATGCACGTCGTCGTCGGGCCCCGTCCGACCGGTCTCTACGGGCTTCGCCCGGTGCTCTCGAACGAGTCGATCCTGGGGGTCGAGAGGGTCACGGCGATGCAGAAGCGGCTCTCCGCCACCGCGACGATGGTGGGAATCAACGGCGACTTCTATGCGCCGGATACCGGCCGCCCGACCGGCATGGTGATGCGCGACGGCATCGTCGACAGCCCTCCGTCCGCCGACCGGTCGAGGTCGGTGTCTCGGAGGAGGGGGCAATCGATGTTCGGCGGGTCCAGTTCTTCGGGACATGGCGCGGTCTCGGCCAGCGGCGGACGCTCACCGACCTCAACCAGGCGCCGCTCGAACGCCATCTCGCTGTTCACCCCCAGCTACGGCCTCACGACGCCTGCTCAGGCGGGCGTGACAGAGGTGGTCATCCAGCCGTTCCCGGCGGCGACGGCCAACACCGACCTGGTCGGACCTGTCGTCAATTCCGGGCGTCGGCGGCTCGACCATCCCCCGCGACGGCGCCGTGCTCGTCGCCCGCGGAACGGCGGCTGAGCGGCTCGCGGCGGAGGCTCCGGTCGGATCCTTCGTCACACTGCGCATGATCCTGCGGCCCGACTGGGTGGGAATCCCCAATGCGGTCGGCGGCGGCCCTGTGATCGTTCGAAACGGCGGCCCCGTCTTCCGCGCCAACGAGGCCTTCTCGACGTACCAGCTCGGGCCTCGCCACCCTCGAACCGCAGTCGGGCAGCTCGCCGATGGAAGGATCATCATGGTCGTCGTCGACGGCCGCCGCCCGGGCTACAGCGTCGGGATGACGAACTTCGAGCTCGCGCAGGCGCTCGTCCGGCTGGGCGCCGTCAACGCCTCGGCTTCGACGGCGGCGGCTCCTCGACTCTCGCCTTCAACGGCTCCCTGCTGAGCCGCCCCTCGGATCGCGGCGGCGAGCGCGAGGTCTCGAACTCGCTCCAGCTCGTGTACTACGGTGTCTACTCGCCGACCCCGAACCGGTGATCTCGCCGAACGGCGACGGGGTCGCCGAAAAGCAGCGCTAGCTCTCGTACAAGGTCGTGCGGCCCTCGACCGTGACCGCGACGCTTCGCTCGCCCCGGCGGCGTGCCCGCCTTCACCGAGACGATCGTCCGCGAGCCCGGCACGTACCCGGTCGCGTTCCCGCCGGCGCCGCTCGATCCGACGCTCCCGCGCCGGCACCGCCCGCCGAGGGCCGCTGGCGGCTCGATGTTTCGGCGACCGACGACCTGGGCCAGACCTCGACACGAGCCAGTCGTTCGCCGTCAACTCGACGCTCGGGTTCGCGAAGCTCTCTCGCAGGTCGCTCGTCGTCCGCGTCCGCGGGAAGCAGGTCATTCAGGCGGGCGTCACGCTCACGCGCCCCGCGCGCGTGCTCGCCACCGTCGAGACCGTCTCCGGCGTGCGCGTCGCCTCGATTGCCGTGGGGCGTCTCCGGGCCGGCCGCTTCATCGCGCGCTGGAAGGGCACCACCCCGGCGGCCGCTCGTTCGTCTACGGCGGCCTCTACAAGATCCGGTTCCGCGCGACGAACGAGCTCGGCGTCGGTCGAGCTCACGACACCGGCCCTTCCGCGTGATTCGCGCGGCACCCCTGCCGAAGAAGAAGCCACCCGCATCACGCGGGTAGAGTCGGCGCTCGTGCCCGTCGCCTCGATCCTGAGCGAGATCACCGATCTCCTCACCACGGTCGTCGGCGACTACGGCTCTCTACGCGGTCTTCCTGCTGATGGCGATCGACGCGGTCCTGCCTGCGGCGAGCGAGGCGGTGATGGTGTACGGCGGCGCCGTCGCCTCCGGCGCCTTTGCGGGACAGAGCGTCGTCTTCTTCGGGTGGGAGCTCGAGTCCGGCTTTCCCGCCTACTTCGCGGTCGCCGTCGCCGGCACGGTCGGGTACACCGTCGGATCGATCGGGGGCTGGTGGATCGGCGTGCACGGTGGCCGGCCGTTCCTCGAGCGTCACGGCCGCTGGCTGCACCTGAAGGAAGCGAACATGGTCAAGGCCGAGCGCTGGTTCGAGCGCTGGGAAGACCGGGCGGTCTTTTTCGGACGGGTCACGCCCGTCGTGCGCTCCTTCGTGTCGATTCCGGCCGGCGTCTTTCGCGCGCCCTTTCGCCGCTACACCGTCCTGACGCTGATCGGCTCGGCGATCTGGTGCTTCGTCCTTGCGGGCGTCGGCTGGGCGCTCGGAAGCCGTTGGGAGGACTTCCACCACGCCTTCCGCTACGTCGACTACGCGATCATCGCGTCGGTCGTCGCAGGGATCGCCTACCTCGTCTGGAAGCTCTATCGCCGGCGGGGAGCCCCCGCCAGCGCTCGCTAGACTCACCTGCCGTGAAGATCGCTCTCGTCGACGTCAAGGCTCAGTACGAGCCGCTGATCCCGCAGTTCCGGCAGGCGTTCGACGACGTGATCGAGTCCGGTCGCTTCGTCTTCGGCCCGAGGTCGCGGCCTTCGAGCGCGAGGCGGCCGCCTTTCTCGGCGTGCCGGAGACGATCGGCGTCGCCAACGGGACGGACGCGATCGTCATCGTCCTCGATGCCCTGGGGGTCGGCCGCGGCGACGAGGTGATCTGCCCGTCGTTCACGTTCTACGCGACCGCCGAGGCGATCGTCCGGCGCGAGGCGACCCCCGTCTTCGCGGACATCGACCCCGTCACCCTGAACCTCGATCCGGCGGATGTGGAGCGGAAGCTCACCGCGCGCACGAAGGCGATCCTGCCCGTGCACCTCTTCGGCCGCCCGGCGCCGCTCGCCGAGCTCACCGGCTTCGGCGTGCCGATCATCGAGGACGCGGCGCAGGCGTTCGGCTCCCCGGACATCGCCGGCACCGGGATCGCGTCGACCTTCAGCTTCTATCCGACGAAGAACCTCTTCGGCCTCGGCGACGGCGGCCTCGTCGCCGTCCGCGATGCGGAGCTTGCGGAGCGCATCCGGATGCTCCGCTTTCACGGCTCGAAGGCGAAGAAGACGTTCGAGTACATCGGCTACAACTCCCGGCTCGACGAGATCCAGGCCGCGGCGCTGCGGATCTTCCTGCGTGAGCTGGACGGCTGGACGGCTGCGCGCCGCGAGGCGGCAGCGCGCTACGCCGAGCTCGGCTTGGGCGAGCTCTGCGAGATCCCGGTCGACGAGGCCGGCCACGTCTACCACCTCTTCGTCTGCCGCTCGCCCGAGCGCGACCGGATTCGCGCCGCGTTGACGGAGGCGGAGATCGGGAACGCCGAGTACTACTTGCCGCCTCTGCACCTCCAGCCTGCGCTGCGCTACCTCGGCTACGAGGAGGGCGCGCTGCCGGAGACCGAGCGCGCCGCGCGCGAGAACTTCTCGGTGCCGCTGTGGGCAGGCATCACGGCCGAGCAGCAGGAGCGGGTCGTGGACGTCGTTCGTGCGGCCGTCGGCGTGGCGTCCGCCCGGTGAGAACCCCCTTCAATCGGCACCGGTTCCCGCAGCTCGCTGCGGACCTGGCGATCGTCGTCGCGGCCTGGTACCTCGCGTTCCGGCTCCGCTTCGACACCGACCTGCCCGTCTACTACGAGCGGTACGTCAGCTGGGAGATCCTCGGCCTCGTCGCTGCGATCAAGCTCAGCATCTTCGCGCTCTCCGGGTTCTACAACCGCTGGTGGCGGTACGTCTCGACGCGCGACATGTGGGGCGCGGCCCGCGGCGTCGTGGCTGCGTCGCTCGTCACCTTCCTCGTCTTCAGCTTCTTCGAGGTGCACGTCGCGGCGGTGCCGCGGACCGTCTGGATCATCGACGGCCTTCTGACGCTCGCGTTCGTCGCCGGCTCGCGGATGCTGGTGCGGACGATCATCGAGCGCCCGCAGGGCCGGTCGATCGTCGCGCGCGGCAAGGAGGTGATCGTCGTCGGCGCCGGTGACGCGGCCCAGCTGATGCTGAAGGAGATGCTGCGCACGCCGACCCTTGGCTACACGCCCATCGGCCTGATCGACGACGACCCGCGGAAGAAGAACCTGCGCCTGCACGGCATCCGCGTGCTCGGGACGACCGACGAGCTGCCGCACATCCTCCGCGACCGCCGTCCGGACGAGCTTCTGATCGCGATCCCGTCCGCGTCCGGCGAAGCGCGCCAGCGGATCGTCGACATCGCGAGCGCGGAGGGCATCGTGATGAAGACGCTCCCGGGCCTGCACGAGCTGATCGCCGGCGATCTCGACCTCGCGGGCCAGATTCGTCCCGTCGAGGTCGAGGACGTTCTCGGACGCGAGCCGGTCGAAGTGGACATCGACGCGATCGCGGGCTACCTCTCGGGCGAGACGGTGCTCGTCACGGGCGCCGGCGGCTCGATCGGCGCCGAGCTGTGCCGCCAGATCTCGCGGGTCGGCCCGGCGCGCCTCGTGCTCGTCGATCACTCCGAGCCCGCGCTGTTCGAGATCGAGCGGGAGCTCGTGGACGAGCGAGGCTTCCCGGCTGCGCTGCCCGTGCTCGCGGACGTGAAGAACCGGGCCAAGATGCGCCAGGTCTTCGAGGCCTACCGTCCCTCGGTCGTCTTCCACGCCGCGGCGTACAAGCATGTGCCGCTGATCGAGTCGAACCCCGTCGAGGCGGTGCGCAACAACACGCTCGCGACACGCACCGTCGCCGAGGTCGCCGTCGAGTTCGGCGCCGACCGCTTCGTCCTCATCTCGACCGACAAGGCCGTCAACCCGAAGACGGTGATGGGACAGTCGAAGGCGCTGTGCGAGTGGATCGTCGAGGCGTTCGGGCATCGCGACGATGTCTCGACGCGCTTCGTCGCCGTCCGTTTCGGCAACGTGCTCGGCTCCTCCGGCTCGGTGATCCCGATCTTCCGGCGCCAGATCGCGAAGGGCGGGCCGCTGACGCTGACCCACCCGGAGATGACGCGCTACTTCATGACGATCCCGGAAGCGGTCCAGCTCGTCGTTCAGGCCGGCGCGATCGGCGGACGCGGGCGCGTCTTCGTGCTCGACATGGGCGAGCCGGTTTCGATCCTCGAGCTCGCGCGAAAGATGATCCGCCTGTCCGGCAAGGAGCCCGAGCGAGACATCCGGATCGAGGTCGTCGGTGCCCGGCCGGGCGAGAAGCTGCACGAGGAGCTCTGGACGGAGGACGACCAGGTCACGCCGAGCGAGCATCCGGCGATCATGCAGCTCGACCGTCGCGCCGATCGACTCGCCGCCTGGCTGGAGTCGGAGTTGCAGGAGTTGGAGCGGCTGGTCGAAGGAGGCGAGACGCTCGAGCTCGTCGGCCGTCTCGCCGCGATCGCGCGTGCGCCGCGCCGCCTCGGGGTCGCCGAGGTGGGCGCCGCGGTGACCGCGACACCCACCTCAGAGCCCGTCTGACGCTCGCTACGCCCCTGGGATCCGCAGGAGGCCCAGTTGGCCACCGTCACGCTGGTACGTGAGGTTGCCGCGCACCTCCTCGTCGATCACCAGCGTGCCGGCCTGGACGTCTACGAGGAAGGCGCCCAGGCCCGAACACCTTCGAGGCATCGACGATGCCGCTCGACTCCCAGGCGCCGAGGTTGCCCACCGGTGCCGCATCCTCGTCGGTCGGGCCTTCGTCTGCCGACTGATTCGACCTTCGCGGCCACACGCTTCGAGCCGGCCGCGAGGTCGTACTGCCAGATCCTTGCCGTGGTCGCAGCCGGGTCGGTCGACCCGACCGGGAACTGCTGGCTCGAGCCGGGATCCTCCGTGAAGAGCAGGCTCTTCTCGGTCGACTCGATGTTGTCCGGCTGGTGGATCTCGTCGACGGCCTTGACCGGAGCGTCGTCGCCCTCGATCAGGACTGAGAACGAGAGCACCCGGGTCGGGTCCTTCGGGATCGAGCACGAGCTTCCAGACCCGGCCGTTCGTCGAGGTGAACGCGTTCCCGCCGGCGCTTGTCGCGCCGCGCCCGCTGTCGACGACATACACGACGTTCTGCATGCCGCGACGCCGGTCGTAGGCGATGTCCTCCACGCGCGTGAACTGGAAGACAGGCTTGGTCTGCGTGTCGCCCCAGTGCTCGAGCACCCACTGCGGCCCGTCGAGGCCGACGCCATTCGGGTCGCGCTGCCAGGTGCCGTCGTTCGGCGGCAGCGGATATCCCTTGTCCGCCGCCATCAACTCGCTCCCGTCCGGAGCGTGCCCCGTCGCGACGTCCTTCGGCACCTTCACGAAGCGGCCGGCGACGCTCATGCTCGAGCCGACCGGGAAGTCGTAGTAGTCGTCCACGCCGGGTGCGTCCGCGACGAAAGCCCAGAGGTCGCCCCGGTCCTTCCAGACGTCGTTCGAGTTCTTCGCGATGTACGAGTAGAGCTGTGACTGCGCCGGGTTGCTGACGAACGAGTCATCGCCCGAGAGCACGACCGGCTTGCCGTATCCCGGCACCGCCACGCTGTTCTCATGGTTGTGTCGGCCCATCCCCCAGATCGGCTTGACCTTGTCGCTCTTCGGGTCGATGGCCACGACAGCTCCGATCTGGCGCGCTTCGTCGGCGCCGATCACCGCCGGCCACGCGGTGCCGCGCTTGTTGACCCAGTCGATGCCCTCCTCGTTCGTGAAGAACAGCGGTCGGTCGAATCCCTCTGCCTTGGTGGCGAGGAAGTTCGAGCAGAAGCGTTGGTAGTTCTCATCCGACTCGATCGCGTATTCGCCGCTCAGCACGCCGCCGGACTTCGTGTTCAGGCGCAGCTTGCTGACGAGCGCGTTCGTGAAGTCGTTGAAGCCGACGCCGGTCGCGCCGTTGTACGGGAACGGGACGGTCGACGTCTCGTGGTTGACGTAGATGTCGACGCTGCCGCGGCTCTTGCTCTTTCCGCCACGGCCCTTGTCACCTTTCCGTTTGTCGCCTTTGCGCTGGTCGCCCTTGTGTGTCGCCTTTGTGTCGTGACGGACCGTGAGGCTTGCTCGAGACGATTGAGATCCCGTCGGGGATCGACTCGAACATGTAGCCGCCCCGAAGCCTGTCGCCGACGGAGATGATCGGCGTGTAGGACGCCCCTGCCGCGACGGGGTCGATCATCGGACCCTGTGTCGTCTTGAACCCGGAATCGCCGTTGTGTGCTGTGGTCGCCGCAGCGAACGCCGCAAATCCGGCTGCGAGCACAGCTACGCCTAGAGCTTTACGCATGCAGAAAACCCCCCTCTTCCGCGTTGCTGTTTGCCGCGGGTTCTTATGCCCGAGGTGTGGAAAGGAGAACCTCGAGCAAAGTGCGCGGATCGCGGCGAACGCGAGTTTCCCCGCCGTCGCCCCGCTTTCGCAGCTCGAGCGCGCTTGCAGCTGCGAGTGGTCGCAGCCGTCCCTCGGCAATCAGCATCTCGTCGACGGCGCCGAGCCGTCCCTTGAACGTCGTGTAGGCGGGCGTGCCCAGCGCCGCGGCCTCTCGATTCATCGTGCCACCGGCTGAGACGACAAGGTCGGCGAGCGCGACGAGGCTCCGAGCGTCCACCGCCTGCTCCGGGACGTGTAGCGAGGGGAGGCCAAGGCCGCGAATCGACTCCCGTTGCTCGGCTGTTCGAGGCAGCACGACGGCGTGGACGGACTCGTCGCGGCCGAGCCGCTCGAGCACGCCGGCGAAGAGCGGGTTGCCGTGCCGGTGGTACAGAGAGACGTCAGGAGGCGTCCGCACGACCGCGAGCACCTTCGTCGGATCGATCCCCTCGATCGCCGCGGGATCGGGCTCGAAGTCCGCGAGGTAGTACTCCTCCTTGATCCCCGGATAGCGGACGAGCTTGGGCGGTCGCGCACCGAGACGGGCGAGGCGCTCGGCGGGGATCGCCTCCGGGAAGACGACGCGCGTCGCGGCCCGCAGCCCGAGCTGGTGCTGGAGTGTGGCGAACTCGTAGTCGTGCGCGGTGGCGCTCGGGATCCCGAGGCTGCGTGCGGCGAGCGTCAGCTCGTGCGAGCCGTGCGCGAGCGCGACGTCGAAGCGCTCGCGGCTTGGCGAAGCGGCGCAGCGCGGGCAGCCTCGCGGCGAGCGCGCGCGCCTTCCCGACCACGCCGGACCCGCCGTGACGTGGCCCGACCACGTGGTGATCGATCCCGTGCAGCTCGAGCAGCTCGAGCGTCTGGGCGTACTCGCGCGTGGTCACTTCGACCTCGTGCCCATCGGCCTGTAGCAGCCGAATCAGCGGGCGGAAGAACAGCACGTGCGGTGAGTTGGTGATGTCGATCCAGACCTGCATGGACGCTCAAGCCTATGCGGCACATGCCGATTCCATGAGGATGGCCGTCGTCGCGCAGCAGCTCCGCATGTCGGAGGTGATCTCGGCGCTCTCGTTCGCCCTCGATCTCACCGAGGGCCAACCGCAGGGCCACGCGATCCGCAGCTGCGCGATCGGGATGCGACTCGCGGACGAGCTCGACCTGGACGACGAGTCGCGTTCGTCGCTCTTCTACGCGCTGCTGCTCAAGGACGCGGGCTGCTCGTCCAACGCAGCCCGGATCTGCACGCTCTTCCAGGCGGACGACCTTCGCCTGAAGGAGGGCGTCAAGACGGTGGACTGGACGAAGCTTCTCCGACAACCTGATCTGGGCGGTGCGCAGTGTCGCGCCGAGGGGCTCGCCGGTCGCCCGCGCCGCCGCACTCGTCAAGCTCGGCCTCAAGCAGGGCTCGGCCGAGGAGATCTTCGAGATTCGCTGCGAGCGCGGCGCCGAGATCGCTCGCGAGCTCGGCTTCTCCGACGAGACGTCCGGAGCGATCCGAACGCTCGACGAGCACTGGGACGGTCGCGGCCGCCCGACCGGCCTCGCGGGCGAGGAGATCCCGTTGCTCGCACGGATCGTGTGCCTCGCGCAGACGGTCGAGGTCTTCGCAGCAAGCCAGCGGCTCGGGCGCCGCATACGCGCACCGCTCGCGATCGGAGCGGGACCTGGTTCGACCCCGAGCTCGTGGACGCGCTCGGCGCATTCGAAGCCGACGACGGCTTCTGGTCGCGGCTCGCCGACGGATGACGTCGCGGAGCTCGTGCTCGACGTTCGAGCCGCCGGACCTCGTTCAGCTCGTCGACGACGACTGCCGTCGACCGCGTCGCCGCGGCGTTCGCCCGCGTGATCGACGCCAAGTCGCCGTTCACCGCCCGGCACTCGGAGCGCGTCGCCGAGATCGCCATCGCGATCGGTGCGGTGCTCGGCCTCGTCGGCCGGCGACGCTGCGTCGCCTCCGTCACGCCGGCCTGCTGCACGACATCGGCAAGCTGGGCATCTCGAACCTGATCCTCGACAAGCCCGGGCACCTCACGCCGGACGAGCGCCTCAGCATCGAGCAGCACCCCGCGTACAGCCGTGAGTTCCTCGCCCGGGTCGAGCCGTTCCGTCACCTGGCCGACGACGCGGCGGCGCACCACGAGAAGCTCGACGGGAGCGGCTATCCGCTCGGTCTCGCCGGCGACGAGCTGTCGATCGACGGCGCGGATCCTCGCCGTCGCAGACGTCTTCGAAGCGATGACCGCGAACCGTCCGTACCGCGGCCCGCTCCCCGCCGAGGTGGCGCTCGCCGAGCTGGAGCGCTGTGCCGGCGCCAGATACGACGCCCGCTCGGTCGCCGCCCTGCGTCGAGCTCGTGGCAACAACTCTCGCATAGCGCCTGATCGTCTCGATAACATCTCCTTATGGATACGCGTCAACTTGCCGCGTTTGTCGCCGTCGTCGAGCGCCGCAGCTTCTCGCAGGCCGCCGAGCGCCTCGGTGTCACGCAACCGGCCGTCTCACTCCAGGTGCGAGCGCTCGAGAAGCGGCTCGGCACGCAGCTCCTCGACCGCTCGGGCCGTCGCGTCGAGCCGACCGAGGCCGGCCTGCGCCTCTACCGCGGCGCACAGCGCCTGCTCTCGCTCGAGGAGCAGCTGCTCGACGAGCTCGCCGGTGAGGGTGAGGGCGAGCTCGGCGGCGAGCTCAAGCTCGGAGCGTCCACAGGCCCGGCCGCGATCGTCGTGCCGCTCCTGCTCTGCGAGTTCCAGCGCGTCCATCCCGGAGTGAAGATCTCGCTGACCGTGTCGGATACGCAGTCCGTGGTCGAGCGCGTCGCCGCGCGGGAGCTCGAGCTCGGGATCGTCGGGGCGGCGCGCAGACATCGTGCTGCCCGGTTCGAGCAGTTCTTCGACGACGAGGTCATTCTCGCGTGCCCGCCCGGACACGCATTCGCCGGACGCACCGTCTCGATCGACGAGCTGCGCGGCGAGAACCTGATCGTGATGCAGGAAGGCGCCGGCGTCCGCCAGATCGTCGAGGACGAGCTGCGCGGGCTGGGGTTGCGCTTGCGCGACCTCGACGTGGGTCTCGAGCTCGGCCTGCAGGAGTCGGTGCGGAGCGCGGTCCAGGCCGGATATGGCGTCGCGTTCATCTCGCGTTCCGCCGTCGAGTCCGAGCTCGCCACCGGGACGCTGACGTCGGCGCGGGTCGAAGGGCTCGACGCGAAGCGGGAGATCTCGCTGGTTCGCGCCGCCGGACGCACTGCTACACGCGCCGCCGACGCGTTCGTCGAGTTCGCGCGTGGCCAGCTCGCGGCTTGATCATTCGCTGGGGTATCGAGGCGCTCGAGGAGCTCGCGGGGAAGCATCCGCTCGTCGTCGCGAGCCCTCGGTGGCGTCACGTACTCGACGCCGCCAACCGCTGGGAGGAAGTCCCTTCGCACCGGATCGAGGTCCCAGCGGGCGTCGACACGATCGTCGCCATCGGCGGCGGGAGCGCGATCGACACCGGCAAGGCGGCGTCCGCGGCGACGGGCTTCCCGCTCGTCTCGGTCCCGACGACGTACTCGGGGGCGGAGTGGACGACCTTCTTCGGCGTCCGCGATCCCGACCGGCGGATGCGCGGCGGCGGCGCCGGCGCACGACTGCACGCGATCGTCTACGAGCCGGAGCTGACGCTCGATCTCCCGCGTGCCGAGACGGTCGGCACCGCGCTGAACGCGCTCGCGCACGCCGCCGAGGCGCTGTACGTCGCGAGCGGACAACGCGGAGGCCGATGCCGACGCGCTGGACGGAGCGCGGCTGATCGGCCAGCTGGCTGCCACTCGTCGTCGAGCGGCCGCGCGATCTCGAGGCGCGCACCGAGCTCCTGCGCGGCGCGTGCCACGCAGGAGCAGCGCTGGGCAGTTCCTTGCTCGCGCTCGGCCACGCGCTGGCGCAGGGTCTCGGCGGCCGCTACGGCGTCGCGCACGGCGCGTTGAACGCTCTCACGCTGCCGCCGGCACTTCGCTTCAACGAGCCCGTCGCCGGCGAGGCGATCGCACGCTTCGGCGCCGCGCTCGGGAGCGACGACCCGGCCGCCGCGGATCGAGGAGCTCGCGCGCCTCGGCGGCTTCGAGCGCCTGCGCGACCTCGGCATCCCCGAAGAGGCGCCTGCGGAGGTCGCCGGCGCTGTGGCGGAGCGTCCGGGCGCGAAGGCGAATCCGCGCCCGGTCACTCCAGCCGACGTCGAGCAGCTCCTACGTTCGATCTGGTAGAGCCGCGGTTACGAATCCCCACGGCGTCCGGCGCCTCGTAATCCCGCCTCCGTTCACGACTGCGGAGTCGACCGCACACACGGATGTGCTTGGGGCCGCCCGGTCGTGTAGCACGTCGCTCCGCCCCTGGCGTCGAGCACCATCCGGATTTGTGAATTGCCGATGGGCAGGCAAACGAAGCCGACGCCGCAGTACTCGAACCTTCCAGTCACGGTGACACGGTAACGCACACCTGCGAAACCGGGGATCAGCCCGACTTCCTCGGTGTACCGGATCTGCTGATACGTGCTGAACGGAAACGGCGGCTGGTTCATGTAGACGTAGTTGAAGACACCGTCCAGCCTCGTGATTGTGGTTCCGTTCCAGCAGAACTCGCTGACCTTGATCAGGTTCGTCCAGATCGTCCGGAATGGGCGACGACGATGCTGGCCGTCGCTGACCGATGCGCAACCGACCCTCGGCACCGTGACCAAGAGCGATCCCGCCGGCGTAGGCTCGGGCTCCAGAGTCCCCTCGTAGTACTTGGGGTCTCGGAGGCGGCGGATCTTCAGACGGTGGCGGTGCAGCGTCCGCCTCGTCCGGGTCGTGAAAGTCAGTGCAGCCGGGATCGGCCAGGTAGTCGGTCTTGCCGTCGCCGTCGTTGTCGAAGCCGTCGCTGCACTGTGCGGTCGGGGCCGGCGGCGGTGGTGAGTTGTATTCGTCGTTGTCGGCGCCGTCGGTGCAGCCGGGGTCGGCGGGCCAGTCGATCTTGCCGTCGCCGTCGTCGTCGACGCCGTTCTCGCACTTCGGTAGCGGTGGCGGATGGCGGAGGTAGAGGAGCGTTGTACTCGTCGTTGTCGGCTGTGCCCGTGCAGCCGGGGTCGTTCGGGTAGTCGACCTTGCCGTCGCCGTCGTTGTCGGCGCCGTCGCTGCACTGTGCCGGCGGAGGCGGCGGCGGAGGTGGTGAGTTGTATTCGTCGTTGTCGGCGCCGTCGGTGCAGCCTGGGTCGGCCGGCCAGTCGATCTTGCCGTCGCCGTCGTCGTCGACGCCGTTCTCGCACTTCGGTAGCGGCGGCGGAGGTGGAGGAGCGTTGTACTCGTCGTTGTCGGCTGTGCCCGTGCAGCCGGGGTCGTTCGGGTAGTCGACCTTGCCGTCGCCGTCGTTGTCGGCGCCGTCGCTGCACTGTGCCGGCGGAGGCGGCGGCGGAGGTGGTGAGTTGTACTCGTCGTTGTCGGCGCCGTCGGTGCAGCCTGGGTCGGCGGGCCAGTCGATCTTGCCGTCGCCGTCGTCGTCGACGCCGTTCTCGCACTTCGGCAGCGGAGGCGGGGGCGGAGGAGGCGGCGGGGGTGGCGGTGGCGGCGGTGGGGGTGGCGGCGGTGAGTTGTATTCGTCGTTGTCGGCGCCGTCGGTGCAGCCTGGGTCGGCAGGCCAGTCGATCTTGCCGTCGCCGTCGTCGTCGACGCCGTTCTCGCACATCGGCAGCGAAGGACCGGCAGCGTGCGCCGATGTAAGCGCGGCGCCGCCTCCCAGCACTGCGATCGCCAGTGCGGCCAAGATGGCCAGGACTGAACGGGACAGCAGTAGAAGTCCCGGTCGCTTGTGTTGGACAATGCGTTCCATGATCCTCCTCCTGAGGGCTCGAGGAAGTCACGTTCTAAAGGTGCGCGGGAACCGGCGCAGTAAATGGCGGGTAACGCCAACGGGCTCGAGTACGGCCTGCTCGGCCCTCTCGAAGTGCGCAGGGATGGTCTTCCGCTCCGGCTCGGAGGTTCCAGGCAGCGCGGCCTCCTCGCGTATCTGCTGCTGCACGCCGATCGCTCCGTGCGGATGGAAGATCTCTTCACGGCGCTCTGGCGCGAGCCGCCGGCCAGCTGCCGGAAGATCGTCCAGATCTCCATCTCCCAGCTCCGGCGCCTGCTGGGGGACGACCAGCTCGTGACCGAACCCCATGGCTATCGGCTCGCCGCGGATCCGATGAGCATCGACCTGCAGCGGTTCGGCCGGCTCGTGACCCGAGGCCGGGAAGCGCTCGCGTGTGGCGACCCGGCGACGGCAGCGGACCAGCTGGGTCTGGCGCTCGCGCTCTGGCGCGGCCCGGCGCTTGCCGATCTCGACGACGAGCCGTTCGTGGCCGCCGAGCGCAACTATCTCGAAGCGTCGCGGCTCGCGGCGATCGAGGATCGGATCGACGCCGAGCTGGCCCTGGGACGCGAGCACGCCCTGATCGGAGAGCTGGAAGGGCTCGTCGCCGCCGAGCCGCTGCGAGAGCGGCCACGCGCGCAGCTGATGATCGCCCTCTACCGAGCAGGGCGGCAGTCCGAGGCGCTCGGGGTGTACCAGAGCGGCCGCAAGGCACTTCTGGAGCAGGCGGGAATCGAGCCCGGCCCCAAGCTGAAGCAGCTCGAGCGGGCGATCCTGAGACAGGATGGCTCGCTGGACCCGGCCGCGACGAAGGTCTACCGGGCCGAGCTCCCGTCTCCGCCGAATCGACTGATCGGCCGCGAGCCGGAGCTCGAACACGTCTGCGCCGCGCTCCGGCGCAACGATGTTCGCCTGCTGACCATCACCGGCCCCGGAGGCGCGGGAAAGACTCGCGTGGCGGTCGAGGCGGCTCGGCGGCTGGCGCCGGACCTCGTCGATGGGGCGACATTCGTGCCGCTCGACGCCGTCGCGGATCCGGCAGCCGTCGTCGGCGCGATCGCGCGCGCACTCGGTGGCAGGACCACGGGTGTCGGCGACGACCTGCCGGCGCTTCGGGACCACCTCAGCGGCCGCTCGGTCCTGCTCGTGCTCGACAGCTTCGAGCATCTGACAGAGGCCTCGACGCTGCTCGCGGAGCTGGTCGCAACGACGCCGCTGCTCAAGCTCCTCGTCACGAGCCGCGTCTCCCTGCGATTGTCGTGCGAGCACGAGCTCGTCCTCGGGCCTCTCCCGGTTCCGCCACGCAGCGAGAGCGACACGACGGCGCTCGCGAGCGCACCGGCGGTCGAGCTGTTCCTGGAACGCGCGTGCGTCGTTCGGCCCGACCTGGCGGTGGACCGAACGAGCACCGCCGCCGTCGCCGAGATCTGCCGGCGCCTCGACGGCCTGCCGCTCTCGATCGAGTTGGCGGCGGCCCGTACGAGGTTCCTCACCCCTTCGGCGCTCCTGGACCGGCTCGGCCGGCGCCTCGACCTGCTCATCGCCGGCCCGCCCGACGTGCCCGCCCGGCACCGCACGCTCAGAGCGACGATCGAATGGAGTTATCAGCTGCTCTCACCGGCCGAGCAGAGGTTGTTTGCACAGCTCGGAGTGTTCGTCGGCGGCTGCGAGCTGGAGGCGGCCGAGGCGGTATGCGGTGACTCGGTAGATGTCCTCGCGACGCTCGAAGGACTCGCCGGGCACAGCCTCGTGCGGCGAGAGGGAGGCTCGACCACCCGCATCGCGATGCTGGAGACGCTGCGCGAGTTCGCCGTTGAGCTGCTCGAATCAAGCGGCGAGGCGGAGACCGTGCGAGGACGCCACGCAGCGTGGTATCTCGATCTGGCGGAGCGTGCTGAGCTGACCGGTCCCCAGCAGGTCGGCTGGCTCCGCCGTCTGGAGGACGATCACGCCAATCTGGTCGCCGCGCTGGCATGGCTCGAACAGGCCGGGGACGGACCTCGGCTCCTTCGCTTCACCTCCGCGCTCTGGCGCTACTGGCGCACCAACGGCTACGTCGAGGAAGCGAGACAGTGGCTCACCTGCGGGCTCTCAGCGCCGGGCGCGTCCCCGCCGATCGTCCGTGCCAATGCGTTACGACATGCGGCGAACTTCGCCCGGCAGCAACTCGATGCAGTCGAGGCAGAGAGGCTCGCGGCCGAAGCGCTCGCGGTCGCGCGAACGACGCAGGACGCGCACACGCTGGCGGGCGCCCTGGCGACGGCCGGCAACGTGAGCTGCTGGACCGGTCACCTCGAGCGCGCTCACACGGTCTACGACGAACTGCTGGACGTCGCGACCTCGGCTCGCTTCGAGCGCGGTCGCGCCAATGCGATGATCAACCTGAGCTCGCTCGCTCTGCTCGAAGGCGAGCCACGCCGCGCCGCACGACTCGGCGCCGAGGCAGTGGCTCTCGCATCCGAGCAGGGAGACGCCGAGACGGAGGCGGTTGCGCTCTTCAATCTCGCGTGCGCGCACCTGGAGAGCGGAGAGGCTCAGCCGGCCGCACGCGCGTTCGCAGACAGCACGCGGCTCTGCCTCGACGGCGGCTTTCGCGAGCACCTCGCTTACTGCCTGGTCGGCGTCGCCGCCGTGGCAGAGCGTGACGGCGATGTGCACGTTGCGGGTGCGCTTCTCGGCGCTGCCGACACGATGCTGGAGACGATGGGCGCGGCGCTCGCGCCGTACGAGCGCCGGCTGCACTCACGAACGACTTTGGCAGTGAGGGCGACACTCGCCGAGGACGCTGATCGCGTTTGGTCGGAGGGGCGGGAGCGTCGGCCGGAGCAGGTGCTCGAAGCTGCGCTCACACGCTGGCGTTGATCAGCAGGAACCGGGGGCGACGGTGCCGCCGGGGCCGGCGAGGAAATACGTCTGCTGGGTCTTCTTGTACTCGAGGCAGTACGTTCTTGCGTCGGCACGGACGAGCCGGACGAACGAGTTGTCGAAGTCGAGCGTGTCCGCGTATGTGTCGGTGACGACATGCACCTGGGCGAGCTGGCCGGCGACGATCGCCAGCGTGTACTTCGCGCTCGCCAGCTCGGCCCCCGCCTCGGCTTCCGAGGCCTTGCCGATCGGGTTCAGGCCGCCGAGGCGCTCCGGGCCGAGGAACGCGTAGCCGGAGGCGGCCAGGACGGCGAGAACAGAGAGATATCCGAAGAGCCGGGTCATCATCCAGTTATCGGCAGGCTGAGCCGGTGGCTGTAGAGAGCGCGCCGGCGCCCGCTCTCAGCAGGAACCTTGGGCCACGGTGCCGCCCGGGCCCTGGAGGAAGTACGTATGTGTCTTCTCGAACTCGAGGCAATACGCGGTCTCATTTGCCCATACCAGCCGGACGAGCGGGAACTGGTCGACCTCGAGTGTGTCGGCGTAGCTCCCGGTGATCACATGCACCCGCGCCAGCTGGCCCGAGACGATGGTGAGCACGTAATCGGCGCTTCTGAGCTCCAGCCGCGCCTCCGATTCCGAGATGTCCTTGGCGGGATTCAGATCGCCGGTACGCGCCTTGTCGACGAACGTGTAGCCGGAAAGCGCGAGCACCGCCATGATGACGGCGAATCTGAGGAGCCGCATGACCACCGCCCCGGTCATCGGCAGCTCTGGCCGATGGCTTGAACGATAAGGAGAGCTAATGCAGCGCATTAGCGTTTGCGGTATCCTGACGACGTGACCGGCTCGCACTCCTTTGACGTGCTCGTGATCGGCAGCGGAGCCTCAGGGCTCGCCGCCGCCGTCTCCGCCGAGCGCGCCGGCGCCAGCGTCGGGCTGGCGACGAAAGGCTCGATCCAGGCGTGCAACTCGGCGAAGGCGCAGGGCGGCATTCAGGCCTCCTTCGGAGACGACGACTCGCCCGAGCAGCACGCCGCGGACGTCTTCAAGAGCTCCCACGACAGCGCAGACATGCGGCTCGTCGAAGTCCTCACCGGTGATGCTCGCAGCGCGATCCACTGGCTCGAGGAGCTCGGCGTCGAGTTCACGCGCGAGAACGGCGGCTACCGCCTCGCCCGCTGCGGCGGCGCGAGCGCGAAGCGCCTGCTTGCAGGTCGGCGACCGAACCGGCCACGCGATCACGAAAGGGCTGCGCGACGCGTTCGAAGCCGGCAGCGGCACGCTTTTTGCGAACAGCCCGCTGACAGCGCTCGAGCAGCGCAGCAACGGCTGGCGCGCGTCGTGTGGCGAGCACGAGCTCGACGCGGCGACCGTCGTCCTCGCCGCCGGCGGCCGCTGCTTCAAGGTGGCGGAGGAGCGCGGCGAGCTCTCGACGAACCATCCGAACGCCACCGGCGAGGTGACGCGGATCGCGCTCGAGGTGGGGGCGCAAGCGCGCGACCTCGACGAGCTCCAGTACCACCCGAACGGCGGTGCCTGGCCGGAGACGATGCAGGGCTACTCGATTCCCGAGACGACGCGTGCCTACGGCGCCGTTCTCCTCAATGCCGACGGCGAGGAGTTCACCGACTCGCTCGGCCCCCGCGACGTCGTCAGCCAGGCGATCTTCGACGAGGTCGCGAAGGGCAAAGGCGTCGAGACCGAGGACGGACGGCCGGCCGTCTACCTCGATACAACGCGGATCTCGCAGGCGGACGCCGAGGTGTCGCTCCCGTACATGCTGCGGCGCTACCGCGGCGCAGGCATCGATCCGCTGCAGGAGAAGATCTTCACCTACCCGGTCCTCCACTACCAGAACGGCGGCCTCACGATCGACACCGATTCGCAGACGACGATCGAGGGTCTCTACGCGTGCGGCGAGATCGCCGGCGGCACGCACGGCCGCAACCGCATGATGGGCAACTCCCTTCTGGAATGCTGCGTCTTCGGCCGCCGCGCAGGCAAGGCCGCCGCAGAGAAAGCGAGCGTATGAGCACTGTCACCACTACCGATCTCCAGCACGCCGTGGAGGACGCCGCGGCGCATCTCTACGTCTGGGCGCTGAAGGACATTCCGCAGGACCTCCGCGACGCGCTCGCCGCCGCGCTCGAGCGCGAGACCTCGGTCACCGGTCAGCGCGTGCTGCAGACGATCCACCGCAACGTGAACATCGCCGACGACGAGAAGAACCTCGTCTGCCAGGACACGGGCATCGCCGTCTACACCTGCCGCGTCGGCGAGCACTTCCCACTCCATCCCGCTCGGATCTACGAGGCGCTGCGTGACGGCACGGCGCGCGCGACCGTCGAGCATCCGCTCCGGTCGAACGCCGTGCACACGATCACGCGCGAGAACACCGGCCCGAACATCGGCTACCGCCTCCCGATCGTGCACTGGGAGTTCATCGACGACTGGGACGGCCTCGACGTGAAGTGCGTCCCGAAGGGCTCCGGCTCGGAGAACATGAGCTTCCTGAAGATGTGCGTCCCGGCCGACGGCGTGAAGGGGATCAAGCAGTTCGTGCTGGAGTCGATCGTCGGCGCCGGCGGCAAGCCGTGCCCGCCGGGGATCGTCGGCGTCGGCATCGGCGGCACCGCCGACTACGCGATGTACCTGGCCAAGGAGGCGATCACCCGGCCCGTCGGCACGCGGAACGCCGACCCGATCGTCGCCGAGCTCGAGGAGGAGCTCTACGGCCTCCTGAACGAGACGGGCATCGGCCCGATGGGCCTCGGCGGCGACGTGACCGTGCTCCAGTGCCACATCGAGCACGCAGACACGCACATGACGCTGAATCCCGTGGCGGTCAACTACCAGTGCTGGGCCGCGCGCCGCGCGTCCGTGCACGTCGCGGCCGACGGCTCCGTCGAGTTCGATCGGGAGTTCTAGTGGCGAACCACACCGTCACCTTCCCGGTCACCGATCCGCAGGAGATCCTGAAGCTCCGCGCGGGCGACGAGGTCACCGTCCAGGGCCACATCATCGGCATCCGCGACCGGACACAGATCCGGATCTTCGACCAGGGCGTCGAGCCGCCGATGGATCTCTCGGGCGCCTTCCTCCTGCACACCGCTCCTGGTGTTCGCAAGCTCGACAACGGACGCTACGAGAAGGTCTGCATCGGCACGACGACGAGCGCCCGCATGGTGCGCTTCACCGAGCCGCTCGGCTCGCAGTACGGCGTGCGCGCGATCTGCGGCAAGGGCGGGCTCCCGGACGAGGCGATCGAGCCGATGCAGCGGCTCGGGATGGTCTACTTCGCGATCGTCGGCGGCGCCGCCGCGCTCGAGACGACCCAGATCGAGGAGATCGAGGAGGTGCTGTGGGAGGAGCTGATGCCCGAGTGCCTCTGGAAGTTCCGCGTCAAGGACTTCGGGCCGCTCATCGTCGGCATCGACGCGCACGGCAACTCGCTCTTCCACGACGTCCAGGAGAGCGCACAGGAGAAGCTGAAGGAGATCTTTGCCCGGCTTTGATCTGGGCCTGCCGCAGCGCACGGCCGGACTGACGCATGTGATCGACAAGGGCCTCGGCCCGCGCGGCTGGGAAGACGTGCTCGAGGTCTCCGGGCACCTGATCGACGTGGTCAAGCTCGGCTGGGGCACGTCCTACGTGACGAAGAGCCTCGAGCGGAAGCTGGCCGTGCTGAAGGACAAGCCGGTGGTGATCGGCGGAACCTTCTTCGAGGTGGTCTACGTGAAGGACAGGCTCGACGAGTACAAGCAGTGGCTCACCGAGCTCGGCCTCACCCACGTCGAGATCTCCGACGGCACCGTGGACATCCCGCGGGAGCGCAAGCTCGAGCTGATCGCCGACTTCGCCCGCGACTTCACCGTCCTCTCCGAGGTCGGCTCGAAGGACTCGTCGGTCGAGTACGGCGCAGACGAATGGAAGCGCTGGCTGCAGGAGGAGCTCGATGCCGGTGCCTGGAAGGTGATCACCGAGGCCCGCGAGGGCGGCACCGCGGGGATCTTCGACGCGGGTGGCGGCATGCGCACCGAGCTGATCGGCGAGATCGCGGCGGCGGTCGGCACCGAGAACGTGATCTTCGAGGCCCCCAACAAGGCCGCGCAGGCGTGGTTCGTCAAGGAGTTCGGGCCAGAGGTCAATCTCGGCAACATCCCGCCGGAGGAAGTGATCCCGCTCGAGACGCTGCGCCTCGGCCTCCGTGGCGACACGCTGAAGCAGATCCTGCTCGCGGACGAGCGGACGCCCGGCTAGGCTTGTGTTTCTGTAACACAAGCCTTCCGCCAACCGCATGACTCTGCGCCTGCGGACGAGCTAGTAGCTCTCAGTAACACAAAGTCCCGTGCGAGTTGGACGTGACGAGTGCAGCCGGCCCCGTTCGGTCAGGGCGACTCCGTCGGGCCGGCGGTGACGAGACCTGCGGTCACTGCGTCGTCCCACACCGCGTAGCGCGGGCAGTTGCTCTTCCACGCTTCGACGACGTCCTCGTAGGTGCGCTCGCGGGCCGTGACCCACGTCAGCAGCTCGACCGTGGAGGCCGTGATCTCCATGCCCACAGCTTACGCTGGCCCCATGTGCTCGCTGACCTGGGACGAGGTTCGTGCGCGTCGGCTCGCGCGGAGCCATCTCGCGACGCGGGCGCCGACCGAGCGGCTCGTCGAGGTCGTCCGCGACGTCGTGCGGCATCCACGCGCAGGTGATGGGCTCCGCGGAGCTCCAGCTCGCGGCGCGCGTCTAGGGGATCACGCAGGACCACGTCCGGGAGGCGCTCTGGGAGCGGCGCGAGCTCGTGAAGACGTGGACGCTGCGCGGCACGCTGCACATGCATCCCTCCGACGAGCTCCGCCTGTGGACGGCGGCCCGCCGAGCAGTGGATGTCGAGGCCGACCGCCTCGCGGAGGGTATCGAGAATGTGGACGCCGTCGTCGCGGCGATCGGCGACGCGCTCGCGGCAACCGCCTGTCGCGCGAGGAGCTCGCCGAAGCGGTCGTGAAGCGCGTCGGTCATGCGCCGCGCGAGAAGCTGGCCTCCGGCTGGGGCTACTTCCTCGACGACGCCGCGATCGCCGGTGTCCTCTGCTTCGGCCCGCCGGCGGGGCGAAGGTCACGTTCGTGCACCCGGACGACTGGCTCGGCGCGCAGCCCGTGTTCGAGCCGCGCGAGGCGCTTCGGGAAGTCGTGCGTCGGTATGCCGGGACATCGGGCCGGTCACCCACCGCCAGTTCCGCGAGTGGTTCGGCTCCGCGGATTCGGCCCCGACGCGGCGAAGGAGCTGTTCGAGGACTCGACCTGCCGGAGCCCGAGCCGGTGGAACCGCGGCCGAGCGTGCGGCTGCTTCCCGAATACGACGTCTACGTGATGGGCTTCCGTGAGCGCGAGCACCTCGTGCCGCCCGCGGTCCGCGAGCAGGTCGCCGCGCATGGGAAGGGCCGCTACGAAGGGCCCGCCGGCACGCCGTTCCTCCTCATCGATGGCATGTGCGCCGGGATCTGGGGCCGCAAGAAGACCGCGAAGCGGATCGAGCTGACCGTCGAGCCGGCACGGAAGCTCACCCGCGACGAGAAGGCTGATCTCGAAGCCGAGGCGGAGCGGATCGGCGCCTTCCTCGGCCTCGAGCCCGTCCTGTCGATCGCCTGAGGCCTCGCGCTAGGCTCTCGGCATGCGACAGGCGCCGTGCAGCAGGCTCTCCGTCGATGGTTCCTGAGTCGCGACTCGAGTCGACCGAGCACGGACTCGTCCCCAAGGGGGAGGGCTGGTTCGTCCTCAACGCCCGCGAGGCGCGCTGGCTCCGCGGGCCGGGGCGCTCCGCCATCTGCGAGTTCGAGGGTGCGTTCGAGGGCGAGCCGGACTTCTCTGCAGCTCGGGATCAACCTCACCGTCCTCGAGCCGGGTGTGCCGATGGCGATGTACCACTGGGAGGCCGACCAGGAGGACTTCCTCATGCTCGCCGGCGAGGCGGTGCTGATCGTCGAGGGCGAGGAGCGCCCGCTACGACAGTGGGACTTCGTGCACTGTCCCGCCGGAACGAACACGTGATCGTCGGGGCGGGCGATCGGCCGTGCCTGGTCCTCGCAGTCGGTGCCCGTGACCACTCGACCGGCCCGGACTGGGGCGGTTACAGCGTGGACGAAGCCGCGCTGCGCCACGGCGCGGGCGTCGAGCAGGAGACGACCGATGCGAAGCAGGCCTACGCGCGCCTCGCCAGACGCGCACCGACCCGGTACCGCGAGGGCTGGCTTCCCGGCTGAGTGCGGGTACACGCCGATGAGTTCGCGTCGGCGCCGAGTTTCAACCACCGCCGAAGGGCAGCCCGTCCAGACGAAGGGCTCTCACAGGCGTACGATGGACGTCGACCCCGGAAGGAGGGAGCCGGCAATGGCCGACAAACCGGACACGATCGTCCTCATCCACGGGCTCTGGATGACCCCGCGGAGCTGGGAGCACTGGAAAGAGCGCTATGAGGGAAAGGGTTACAAGGTCCTCGCACCTGCTTGGCCGGGTATGGAGGTCGAAGTCGAGGCGCTGAACGCCGACCCGTCGCCGCTCGAGACGCTCGACTGGACACGATCGTCGACCACTACGAGGGCATCATCCGCGGCCTCGACAGCCCGCCGATCATCATGGGCCACTCGTTCGGCGGCGCTTTCACCCAGATCCTGCTCGACCGCGGAGTCGGCGCCGTCGGTGTGGGCGTCGCTCCGGCGACCGTCAAGGGCGTGCGCGACCTGCCGCTCTCGACGATCAGCTCGTCGGCACCGCTCCTCGCGCACCCGTTGAACGAAGTACGGCGGTGCTGCTGACGAGAAGCAGTTCCACTACGCGTTCGCGAACACCCTGAGCCAGGAGGAATCGGACAAGATCCGCGAGCGCTACGCCGTGCCCGGGCCCGCCGAGGTCCTGAAGGAGGGCGCGTTCGCGAACTTCATGCGCGCACGCGGCGATGGCCGTGATCTTTGCGAACGCGGACCGCGCGCCGATGCTCTTCATCGCCTTCTCTGAGGACCACGTCGTCCCGCCGAAGCCGATTCGGCACATGGCGGAGAAGTACACGGCGGTACCGGTCGAGTTCAAGGAGTTCCCGGGCCGTCCACACTTCCCCGGCGTGTCCGGCTGGGAGGAGGTTGCCGACTTCGCCCTCACGTGGGCCGTCGACAACGCATCGACGAAGACTGCGCCACCCGCAGGCGTCGCGACCGAGTGACCGATCGGAGCGCAGGGCGACGGAGTCACACCTTCCGCCGCCCTGCGCTCCGGGCTTCACGGGCCCGTCCGCTGGGATCTCTTGCTGACAGGCGATGTCTGGCCGTACCCCTAGTCGGCACCGGTGTCACGCATCTGCGCTACCGCGTCCGCTATCCGAACGATCGCGAAGACAGCTCGCGCAGCTGAGCTTCGACCCGTGCAGCGAGGTCGGCGGCCTCAGCTGACTCACGGAGCAGCCCGGACACCGCGCTACCGAGCGCCCGACGGAGCTCCTTGGGGTCCAGCGAGCGCACGAGTGCAGCGTCGAGCGGCTCGAGGACCTCTGGAGGCAGCTCATCGAAGCCCCTCCGTACCGTCCGTCAAGCCCTCGGCGACGGCAGGCGAGGCCGAGCGCCTGATCGCGGACGCCGCTGATCCAGTACTCCGCCTGCCACCAGCGACCGCGCTCGATGCTGAAACGGGCGCGCACCGCGTGGTGCACACCAAGTCCGAACAGATCGTTCGCCGAAGGCGGCGGGGGGTGAGGCAGGTCGACCGCGTCGCCGAAGAGCAGCCTGAACCTCGGACCGCGCGCCCCGAACTCGCCCGCCGGCGCGAACGACAGGTCGACCTGCAGGCAACCTGGAAGCAGGAACACGCGGTAGATCGCGGCTCCAGCAGGAAGGTCGAACAAGTGGACCGCGTCGAACTCGGCTGCGAACTCCCGGGTCCAGTCGCCCAGAACCTCGGTCACTGGCACCGGGTCGGCCACCGCGAACGTCAGGTCGAGATCCGACCAGCGATCTCCATCGCTGTCCGCGAGCCCTCCGACCACTGCAGCGGCGATCACCCGCGGATCGGCTGCCGCCATCCCCAGCACGCGGTCGCGCACCCGGTCGCGATCGTCGACGCTGAACACGGGCTCAGGCCCCGCCGTCGCCGCTGACTGTCAGGACGACATTTCCCGTCTTCTGCCCGCGTCTCGACGTACGTGGTCGCCTCGACCACGTCCTCCAGCGGGTAGCGCCGGTCGATGACCGCCCGGTAGCGCCCCGCTTCGATCAGCTCCTTGAGGAAGAGGACGTCTTTCTTCGTGTACTCGGGTATCGGGATCGTCACCCTCTTGTCCCCGATCCACCTGGAGAGCAGGGCCAGTACCGGTACGTGCCACATGAACCCGAGGTCGGTTTCGATATAGATCGCGCCCGGCCTCAGCGAACGTCTGCAGCGCCGGAACGAGTGCTTGCCGACCGCGTCGAAGACGACGTCGTATGTTTCGCCGTTCCTGGTGAAGTCTTCCTGCGTGTAGTCGATAACCCGGTCGGCTCCGAGCGATCTCACGAGCTCCAGGTTCTTCGTGTTGCAGACGGCGGTGACGTCGACATCGAAGTGCTTGGCCAGCTGCACCCCTGCGGTGCCGATCGATCCAGACGCGCCGTAGATGAGGATGCTCGGTCTCTTGCGAAGGTCTGCCTTTCTCAAGCATGCCAGCGCGACAATCGCTCCGTCGCAGACCGACGCAGCCTCCTCGAAGGTCATCCCGGCCGGCTTGTGCGCCAGCGCGGCGCTCTCGCGCATGCAGACGAACTCTGCGTGTGCGCCGGAGCCCTTGACACCGAAGACCTCGTCACCGACCTCGAACTCGGTGACGGCTGCGCCAACCGCCTCGACCTCTCCGGCCAGCTCCATGCCGAGGATCTTCTGCTTCGGTCGGCGGAGGCCGGTGAAGACGCGGGAGAAGAACGGGTTCGCGCCGCGCCAGCCGCAATCCGTGCGGTTGACTGTCGTGGCGTGGATCTTGATGAGGACTTCGTCGTCCTTGGGTACGGGGCGCTCGACCTCTTCGAGTCGCAGGACCTCCGGCGGCCCGTACCGGTCGTGGACTACTGCTCTCATGCCTTGACCTCCCCGCGTTACTCGTTTTGGTCGATACGACTCTTACGGTACCAGGAGGTTCTGGTCTTGTCTACCAAAACTCTGCCACGATGAGTTCTGAGGATTCCGCCGGTCTCTACTGACGAAGCTATGAGGAGGGAGCCATGACGTCATCCGAAAGCAAGCACGCGCTCGCGGGGAGGTGTCGTTGCGGGGCGGTTCGGTACGAGGTCGCAGATGCATTCGTGTACGCGGCGAACTGTCACTGCTCGGGCTGCCGAGCAGCGACCGGCTCGGCTTTCAAGGCATTCGCCGGGATCGAACGCGAGCAGCTCACGATCACGGAGGGATGGGACGACATCGCCGTCTTCGGAGAGGAAGACCTCAACGACACGCGATGCGGGGCGTGCGGATCCTTCCTCTTCTCGGTCGTGCGCGACGGCGCCTTTGTGCACGTCTCGATGGGGTCCTTGGTGGATGCTCCCAGCATCCGCCCGACGGAGCACATCTTCGTCGGCTCCAAGGCAGCGTGGTACGAGATCACCGACGACCTGCCGCAATTCGACGAGTACGCGAGCTAGAGGCCGGCGCCTAGACTCGACAGGTGCTGTTCACGCCGGAAGCGCACGAGGCGATCGCGGGCGATCCGTGGAGCGCCGAAAGCGCGCGGACGGCGATCGTCTCCATCGTTGCCGACGCGGAGGATGCGTTCGACGATGGTTGGCTGATCCACCCACAGGACGAGGGCGACGACCCGGCTGAGCGGTTGCGGTCGATGTACATCGGAGGCGCAGGGGTCGTGGCGGCGCTCCACCGCCTCCAGGGGCGGGGCTTCGTCGAGGTACGTCGCGACTACGTTCCGTATTTGGAGCGTTCGCTCGAAGCCCAGCCGGATTTTCCGGACGAGGACACCGAGCGCAGCCTCTGGGCGGGTGAGACGGGAATCCGGCTGGTGTTGCAGAGACTCGCGCCTTCGCAGGCGAATCTGGAGCGGCTCTCGGAGCTGATCGCCGCCAACGAACAGGACGAACGCTGCGAGTTGATGTGGGGCAGTCCCGGCACGATCCTCGCGGGTCGCGAGCTCGGGCTCGACGTGACGGCGAGCATCGAGTGGCTGCATGGCCGGCGTGACCCGGACGGCCTCTGGACGCAGCGGCTGGCCGGGCGAAGCAGCCGCTGCCTCGGTCCGGCACACGGGTTCGCAGGGTGTGTGCTTGCGCTCGGCGATGTCGCCGGCGTCTCGGAGACGCTCCAGCGCTTCGCCGTCGAGGAGAGCGGGCTCGTCAACTGGCTGCCGTACGCGGAGATGCGAGGACTCGACGCACACCGTGACGGCCAGATCCGCACGCAGTGGTGTCACGGTGCGCCGGGAATCGTCGCGACGCTCGCCCACCTCCTCGACGAGGAGCCGGCAGTCGCGGGAGGCGAGCTGACGTGGCGTGCCGGGCCGCTGCGGAAGGGCGCGAGCCTCTGCCACGGCACGGCCGGGAACGGGTACGCATTCCTGGCTCTACTCGAGCGCACCGGTGACGAACGGTGGCTCATGCGAGCGCGCACCTTCGCGATGCACGCTGCAGGTCAGGTCGACCGCAGCCGCTCGGAGTACGGGCGCGGCCGGTACACGCTCTGGACGGGCGACCTCGGCACCGCCCTCTACCTCGCCGACTGCGCCGACGGTGGAGGCCAGCTACCCGTCCCGTAGGACGATCCGTGCGCAAATGTCGATCTTGGTCCGGTGCGTTCGTCGTCCATACGCAAAGACTCGAACGACGACGAGAGGAGGAGCGACGATGAAATACCTGCTGCTGGTCTGCTGGGACGCCGAGAGGATGGACGCCCAGACCGAGCCCGATCCGACCGACACTCCGGATGAGGAGAGCTTCCCCTGGCTGGACGACCTACAGGCGCGAGGCAGCTGGATCACCGGCGACCAACTGGCTCCGCCGCGCCGCGCCCGCTCGGTCCGCGTCCGCGACGGAAAGGCGATCGTCACCGACGGTCCGTTCGCCGAGACCAAGGAGGCGGTCGGCGGGTTCGACATCATCGAGTGCGGCAGCCTGGAGGAGGCCGTCGAGATCGCGGCCGGGCACCCGGTCGCCCAGACTGGGACGATCGAGGTCCGGCCGCTCTGGGGGAACTCACCGCGCACCGCGGCCCAACGGCGCTGGTCAGCTGGGAAGCCAGCCCTCGCGGTATCGCGTCGACTCGGGGTCTGGAAACCGCGCGTATGCCTCGTCGATCTCAGTCGTCTCCTGCTCGACGCCGGCGCCGTGCCGGAGCGCAGCCTCGTCCACGGTGTAGCCGCCCCAGCCCGCGCCCGCCCGATGCTCACGCGCGCCGGCTGCGAAGACGACGCAGGGTGTGTCTCCGGCCCCGACGATGATGTGCTTCGTGTCGGCGGGGCAGTGCACGAAGTCCCACTGCCGCAACGGCCGCTCCTCGCCCTCGATGATCAGCAGTGCCTCGCCGGAGAGGACGAGAAAGTCTTCCTGATCGGCCTCCCAGTGGTACATCCCGATCGGCTCACCCGGCGCCAACACGAAGAGACTGACTCCGAGCTGCGGGAACTCCGTCCCGCCCTCGAAGGGCAGACGCTCCCCCCGCCCCTCGCGGTGGCGCCAGCGGGCGTTGCGGGCGTTCAGTACGAACCATCCCTCCCCTGCAGGCACGAGCCCACTGCTCGGTCTCTTCGAGCGGAGACTCGGGGACCATGGCCGGAGGTTAGCGTGGCGTGGGTGTCGAGCCTGCGGAGACGGGTCAGACTGAGACCCACGATGCCCGACTCCATGACGCTGCGCGAGATAACCGACGGGAACCGTGACAGTGTCCTCGCTCTGCGGGTTGCCCCCGAGCAGTTCCGGTTCGTCGGATCCGTGGCGGGTGCGCTCGAGGATGCCGAGGAGTATCCGGAGGCCAAGGCGTGGTATCGGGCCATCTACGACGGCGAGGAGCCGGTCGGGTTCGTGATGCTGAGCTGGGACGTCACGCCGGTGCCCGGCACGATCATCGGTCCGTGGTTTCTCTGGAAGCTGCTCATCGATGAGCGACACCAGCGGCGCGGGTACGGGCGGCGCCGCGCTGCGGCAGGTCGTCGAGATCGTGCGGGATGCCGGGGCCACGGAGCTCTTGACGAGCTACATGGACCGGCGAGGGCGAGCCGTGGCCGTTCTACGAGCGCTTCGGCTTCGTCCCGACAGGTGAGCGCGACGCCGCGGGAGAGATCATCCTCAGCCTCGACCTGTCTCGCGTCGGCTGACGAGCGCGCGATCTGAGCCGATTGACAGGCGGCCTCGCCGCCGAACCTGCGCAGACCCGACCGCCGGCTAAGCGTGGCGCTAGATGGCGTGCTTCTCCCAGACAGACACGTGCTTCTCGCTGCCACTCGTGAACGGTTCTCGGTTCCAGTCGCTCCAGCGCTCGCGCAACGTCAGCCCGGCGAGCTGTGCCATGAGGTCGAGCTCGGCGGGCCAGGTGTAGCGGAAGGGCAGCGAGAAGAGCTCGAAGCGCCCGTCCACGAGTTCGAGGTGGTGGGAGGTGAGTCGCTGGTTGGCGACGTCGTATTCGTCGATACCCCAGTGCGTCGGGCTGGCGTGGAAGACGCGCATCGTGTCTCCCGGCGGCAGCCGCTGGAGCTCGGGGAGCCCGAGCTCGATCACGAAGCAGCCGCCGGGCTCGAGGTGCGCGGCGACGTTTCGGGAAGCACGCCACCTGGGCCGCCTGCGTCGTGAGGTTCCCGATCGTGTTGAACACCACGTACGCCACGGCAAAGGTTCCCTCGACGGTTGTCGTCGCGAAGTCGCCGATGGTGACGCCGATGTCCTCGCCGCCCGGCTTTTCGCGCAGCCGGGCAGCCATTGCCTTCGACAACTCGATTCCGTGCACTGGGACGCCCCGCTGCGCGAGCGGGAGTGCGATCCGGCCAGTCCCGATCCCGAGCTCGAGCGCATGCTCCCTCCCGGCTAGCTCCGACAAGAAAGCCGACCGCCGGATCGACCACCGCTGGATCGAAAAGCTCCGCGGAGCCTCGTCGTATCCGCGCGGCGACACGCCGGTCGAAGTACCCATCCTCCTGCACTGGGCGAATCTACCGCCGACGGATCTCCTGAGCGGGATCGACGCGGACGGAATAGCGTCCAAGCTTCGCCCGCGTACCGACGAGGAGGAGGTCGAGGAGCGACGTGTTCGAAGGCGGCTGCGCCTGCGGGGAGGTTCGGTATCGGCTTACGTCGGACCCGCTGTTTACACACTGCTGTCACTGCCTGAACTGTCAGCGGCAGACCGGAAGTGCCTTCGTTATCAACGTGCTGATCGAGGCCGACCGCGTCGAACTGCTTGCCGGCGAGCCGCAGCCCGTTTACTACCCCGCAGCGGCGGCAAGAAGCAGCGGATCTTCCGATGCCCGACCTGCCAGGTAGCGGTCTTCAGCCGTTACACCCGCGCGGGCATCCGATTTGTTCGAGGTGGCACGCTCGACGACCCGTCGAGCGTGACGCCCGACGTCCACATCTACACGCGGTCGAAGCTGAGCTGGGTCACTGCTTCCGGACCCGGTCCCTGGTGTTCACGACCTACTACGACACGGAGAAGCTCTGGCCCGCCGCCAGTCTCGAGCGCGTCGAGGCGATCAGGGCTGCGTCGAAAGTCCCGACCGCGGTTTACGTCTGATCGACCAGCTCTAGGGGCTCGGCAGCACCCAGCCCGAGCCACGAGGCCAGGTCCTCCAGTTCGGCCTGCACGGCCTTGGTCATGGCGCGGGTGAACTTCACGTCCTCGTGGATCGCGTGCACCCGCAAGACGGAGGCCTTGCGGTCGGCGGTGGCGTCGACCTTCGCGACCAGCCGGTCGTCGTGGAGCACCGGGAGGGCGAAGTAGCCCCAGCGGCGCTTGGCCGCGGGTTTGTACATCTCGAGGGTGTACTCGAACTCGAACAGCTCCTGCGCGCGGCGCCGGTCGTAGACGAGCCTGTCGAACGGCGACAGCAGCGCCGTACGTCCCTCGAAACTGGCGGCGAGCGCGGCGGGGTCGACGCGCCACTCGCCCTTGGTGCCCTCGACCACGGCCGGCTCGCCGGCGTCGCCGACGTCGACCGGCTCGATCGGCATTGCGGTGGTCTTCTGCCGGGCGATGCCCAGCGACGCGAGCCGCCGCTCGTTCCTGATCCGATGCGCGTCGTCTTCGGATGGGACGACGACGTCGGCTGGGTACACCCGCTCGGCGAGATCCCACAGCCGCTCCCGCCCGGTGCGCCCGGAGATCGCGATCTCCCCGCGCATCATCAGGAACTCCAGCATCTGTGTGACGTTGCGGTTGTTGGTCCACCCGGTCGAGGCCCACGGCACCACGCACGTGTCCGGGATGTCGCGCGAGCTCAGCGGCCCGGAGCTGCCGAGCAGCTCGAGGATGTCGCGCCGGAAGCGGTCGTTGTCCCGGATCCACGCATGCGTGCGCTCGTGACTGCGGCTCGTCCGGCTGGCCGCGAGGTGCAGGCCAAGGTCGCTCATCGGCCGCACCAGCGCGTTGTGCTCGAACAGCGTGCGGTCCTGCTCCAGGGCCTGCTGGAGGTGGGTGGGCTGGTACGCCGAGCCGAGGCGGCTCCAGGCGACGAGGTCCGCGCTGGGCGCGATCGCCGCAGTCGGGTCGATCTGTAGCAGGGTCAGCTGCCGCACGACCGTGAGCAAATCGGTCGGCCGCCGTGCGTCGAGCAGTTGCGCGCGCACCGCGATGCGACGGGCCTGCGCCTTGGTGAGCCGGTGCACGGACGGAGGCTACGTCAGAGCCTCGGATCGTGGTTTCACCGACCTCGTACCGGCGGCCGACGCTTACGGCCCGACGGGAGTGCCGCCGAAGCCGATCTCGTTCCCGTCCGCGTCGCGATAGATCGCCTTGCGTACACCGTTCGAGTACGTGACCTGCTCGGCGGGTTCGATCCCGCGCGAGGCGATCTCCGCGACAAGCGCGTCCAGGTCATCGACGAAGATCGTGATGATCGCCCCGCCAGGCGCGTCGCGGTTCTCCTCGATGAACAGGTACCGATGCTCCGCAAGCTCCCAGACCGCCTCCGTTGCATGCGGGATGAACGCCGGCTCTCTGCCCAGCAGGCGCTGGTACCACGACGTGGCGGCGTGGTAATCGCGAACCCGGACGCCAGCGAAGAGATCGAGCGCCACCGCCGGAGCGTACGCGGCCCAGCGCGCCTAGTCCGGCACGAACAGCCGGCCGCGCATGTTTTCCTCGGACTGCGGGTTGATCTCCCAGATGCCCTTGAGCTGCGCGCGGATGTCATCAGGCAGGCGCGCGGCGCCGTGCTGGTCGAGCTCGACGAGGTTGCCCGCCGGGTCGCGGAGGTAGAGCTGCACGACGTCTCCGGGCAGCTCGACGAGGTGGTTGCCGAACGCCTCGCGGTCGAAGGCGTCGCGACGCTCGGCCGCGCGGTAGACCGGCTCGAGGTCGTCGACCGTGATTCCCAGATGGTGATGGCTCGGCGGTTGCACGTCACTCTGGAACAGGTGCAGCTGCGTGCGGCCGAGCGCGAACCAGGCGACCGGCAGCCCGAAGTTCGGCGCCGGGAGCGGCTCCGCGCCGAGCAACTCGACGTAGAAGTCCGTCGACTCCGCGAGGTCGCGTGCGTTGACGCTGACATGGTTGATCCGTGCGCCCACCGGCTCTTCCAAGGGCAGTGTACGCGCGCCGATCGGTACGGCCTCGTCGGCTGCGGGCGGCCAGTCACAATGCGGATCGGGCAGAATCGCATGCGCTGTGGCGATCGGGACGCTGCGCTGCTTCGTGATCGACGTCGAAGACCTCGAGGTCGGCGCAGCGTTCTGGTCCGAGGTGACGGGGACTCCACGGATCTCATCCGCCTGGCCCGACCGCTTCGCCTATCTCGGCTACCAGGACGAGAAGACCTGGAAGCACGAGATCATCCTCCACCGCGTCCCGACCGCGAAGAGGTCGGATTCCGGCGCGGTCGACGCGGCACGGCGGCTCGATCCGGCGGCGAACCGCGCGCACATCGACGTCGGCGTCGAAGACGTCGACGCCGCGATCACGCAGATCGAAACGATCGGCGGCAGGCTGAAGTACCCGCCAACGGTGTACCCCGTGCCGCACGCGTACGAAGGCGCTCGGCCGCTGATCGACTGGGCAGTGATGCAGGACCCGTTCGGCAACGAGTTCTGCCTCGTCCGCGAGCTCACACGCCCCGAGCGCGAGGCCCTGGCCGTCGCGGCGGAGCAGGGGCCTGCGACGACGCGCACTGGCGCGCCGTCGCCCGCGCCGCACGACGCGGCGGCTGAGAACTCGTCCCAGCGTGTGTTCCTCTCTGACGTAGCCTGGGCGCTGTGTTGAGGTCGCGCGGAGGCCGGTCGGCGTACCGCCTGGCCAGTCAGTAGATCGGCTCGTATCGAAGCAACGTCACGCCCGAATCGAAAGTCTCAGAGCCGAGAAGTCGCAGCCGATGCTGTGCCTCGCCCTGGAAGGGGCGTTCTCCTGAGCCCCAGACGGCAGGATGAACCCAGAATCGGAGTTCGTCGACGAGCGATGTTGCGAGAAGGGACCGAGCCAACTCGCCGCAGCCGTAGATCAACAGGTCGGAAGGAAGCTCGCCCTTGAGTCTCGCGACAGCGTCAGCTGCGTCGCCTTCGAGGAGCGTCGCATTCCACTCGAGCGGGCCGTGAAGCGTGCGTGACGCGACGTACTTCGGCTTCGGGTTGATCAAGTTTGCCCAGTCGTCCTTCAATGGTGACCAGTAGGCGGCAAGCCCCTCGTACGTCTTGCGCCCAAGGAGCACCGCGCTCGCCTGAGCAAGCTGGTCCTTACCTGGACGATCGTGTTCGCCGTCCACGACGTACCACTCGCCAACATCGATCACGCCATCGAGCGTCATCTGAGTAGAAACGATCAGTCTTCCCATCGAGTCACCAGCCTCAATCACTGCATGTACCTCCAAGTCGTAGCGGTGGCATGCAGCGTCCGAGGCCGCCTCGAAAGCAGCCTCGGCCCCTGCGCCAATCACGCGCGGCGGTCGCCGGGCCGCGACTCACCCGCGCGACCATCTGGTGCGAGAGGCCTTAGCGCTCCACGCGATACCGCACATGCGTCGCGTGCGGTGAGTCAGGGTCTCCACTGGCGTCAACCGGAGCCGGCGATCCCGTCGAACAACCGCTCGCCCTCCCCGAGAAGCACCGGGGCGATGTCGAGCGTCAGCTCGTCGACGACCCCGGCCGCGAGCGCCTGACGCGCAGTCGAGGCGCCGCCCGCGATGTCGACGCCGCGGTCGTCGGCAACCGCCGTGGCCTGCTCGAATGCCGCTTCGAAGCCGCCGGTGAGAAAGTGAAACGTCGTGCCGCCCTGCATCTCGATCGGGTCGTGGGCGTGGTGGGTGAGGACGAAGACGGGGGCGTGATACGGCGGCTCGTCGCCCCACCAGCCGCGCCATTCCTCGTCCCAGGGGCCGCGGATCGGGCCGAACATGTTGCGGCCCATGACGTAGGCGCCGCGAGGGCGCAGCAACCAGCTCTGGGCGATGAGGTCCGCCTCGTCCGCCACCTCGCCGAGATGCCAGCCGTGGAGCTGCATGCCGCCTACGCCGAGCGGGTTCTCCCGGCTCTGGCTGGGCCCGGCGACGAAGCCGTCGAGCGATATGGACATGTGGCAGGTAGTCGCGGTCATGGCATCTCATACTGGCACAAGCCACTTATCCTCCGCGTTTCGGCATCCGTACTAACGCCCGCCACTACCGCGAGCCCATGCTTCCCGCACCCTGCGAATGCGTGGTTCGCGACGCCCCGGGGCCATCGAAATCCTCGCCAGGCGGGAAGTCGCCGCACCCCCAGCGCCAGACCGCAGAATTAATGCCCGCTGTACGCGTCCAAGCGACGACGAGGCTCCGGCGCCGACCGATCGGGACCGTGACGGCCATGCAGCCGAAGCGTCCCGCCGCTCCAGTCGCACGTCAACCAAGATCCATCCGACCAGGGCAGCGTCGACGTCGGCCGGTGATGGGCAATGCCCCCTGAGCGCTAGAGGCTGTGCGCTTCCGGATGGCGTGGTTCGTAGAGCATGAGGTCGTCTGCGCCCGGCACTTTTAGCATTAGCGTGCGACCGAACTCCATCTCCTCGATCGGGCCGTTGAACTAGCTCCCCTCTGCGCGAGATCGGCCTGGGTCGTCTCGATCTCATCGCACATCAGCGAGATCGAATGATGCCGAGGACTGTCGTACGACGCGCCTTCATGGACCTGACTCGTCGGATGCACGCCCAGTTCGCTCGGGCCGCTCTTGAAGATGAGCCAGCCGGGTGCTGCCTCCTCCTGCACGTGGGGCCAGCCGAGGACATCACGAACAAACGAGCCGCGTGGCAATCGGATCGTCCGAGTAGATCAATACGATGAACAGCAGTGATCACCGGCGGATCGTATGCGGTGGCCAACTATCAGCGAGACGCTCCGTCGGCGGATTAGAGTGCCTCGGGCCTGTGGCCGAACGAGTCCTCACGCTGCGAGAACTGAACCGCGCGACACTCGCGCGGCAGCTCCTCCTCCACCGCACGCGACTCTCGCCAACGGCGGTGATCGAGCGCCTCGTCGGGTTCAGGCGCAGTCGCCGCAGGCTCCGCACGTCGGTATCTGGACGCGCACGACGGGGTTCTGGCGCGGGTCGCTGAGCGACTGCTCCGGCAGTCCGCGATCGTCAGGGCGACGGCGACGCGCGACGCTGCACCTCGTCACGCGACGCGACTATGCGCTCCTCCGGGCGGCGTTCCCCTGGGAGACGAAACAGGCGAAGCAGCTCGCCCCGTCGTTGCGCGCGCTCGCAGCCGGGGGACCCGTCACTTCCACGGAGGCGCTCGCCCACCTGGAGAGCATACGGACTCACCGGCGTCGATGCGCGCCGCGCCTGGCAGACGGCGCGCCTCCAGCCCACATCGTCCAGCACCACGAACGGCCCTGTGGCAGCGCGCAACGAGCGACGGTTTGTCGCGATCGAGGAACCGGAGCGCACGTCCCGGTCGAGGCGCGCGCCGAGATCTTCCGCCGCTACCTCGCGGCCTTCGGCCCCTCGACGCGCCGCGACATCGGAGCCTGGAGCATGATCCGCGTGGCCGAGATCGACGCTGCGCTGGAGCTGCTCGAGCCGCTGCGCCGCTTCCGCGACGAGCATGGCCGCGAGCTCCTCGACGTCCCACGAGCGCCGCTGCCGGACGCCGAGACCCCAGCGCCCGTACGCTTCCTGCCGAAGTGGGACAACGTCCTGCTCGCCTGGGCCGACCGCACGCGCGTGCTCCCCGAGGCAGTACCGGAAGACGGTGATCAAGACGAACGGCGACGTCGCGCAGACGTTCCTCGTCGACGGCTTGTCCCGGGATCTGGCGCGTCGATGACGGCCGTGTCGTGCTGGAGCCGTTCGAGCCTCTTTCAGCCGCGGCGCGGCGCGAGATCGAGGACGAGGCAGGGCGTCTGGAGGCGTTCCTCGGCGAGCCCTAGTCGCGCTCGGCGAGCAGCTGCTGCATGCGCGCGATCTCGATCCGCTGGCCGTCCTCGACGTGCTGCGGTGCCACGCTTCGGATCGTACGCAGCACCGGCACAACGTTCATCCCCTCGCTTGGCAAGAGTGCTCTCGCCTGAGAGACCGAGCTAGCTCGAAGTTTTTTTTTTTTTTTTTTTTTTTTTTTTTTTTTTTTTTTTTTTTTTTTTTTTTTTTTTTTTTTTTTTTTTTTTTTTTTTTTTTCACGATTCGGCTTTACGCCGTCGATGTCAATCTTCGTGACATGTGACACGCCAGACGACTCGACGATCTGTCGGCCAACTGAGCACCGACAAATCGCTCTGATGCCGCTCGACGACCGGATCAGCCCGCGCTCGGCTGGTGCACACCGTCACGGCGTCTCGTGGCAGGTTGGATGCAGCTGAGCAGCTGTGGCTTGGCTGTTCGATTGCCGGATTACTGAGCTGGGACCAATAGCCGGGCTCATGACATCCTGATCCGCCCGACGCGCAACCCTGACGGCGATCAGCGTTTTTTTTTTTTTTATAAAAAAAAAAAAAAAAAAAGATCGCCACGGTCTGGGCTTTTTTTTTTAAAAAAAAAAAAAAAAAAAAAAAAAAAAAAAAAAAACAGCGTTCGGGAATGTCCCTTGAACCCCGCCGTGCTGATGGCTGCCGGGCAGCCGAGCCGCAGGAAGAGGCCCGCCGGATCGGCGCCTCCCTTGTGCCTCGTCTTGAGACTGGGGCGCGCTGTTCAGGCGCGCAACGTGTTGTTCATTACCGGCTGATGAAGCAGAAGCAGTACTCGTCAACGCCGCCGGAACCGTCGCCAGGAGCGAGGAAATGCAGCTTGTCGACCATGTGGTTGTGGCCACCGGCGAACGGTTTATAGATCCCGGTTCCCTCCAGGATCGTCAGTTCGAAGGTTCCTTCCAGGAACCTCCCGCCCTGCCCGTCGTCCACAAAATTCGTGTTGCTACCGGTGAACCGCATCGAAAACGAGCCTCCGGGGATGTGATAGGCGCACAAGTCCCCGGTGAACTGCACATAGAAGTCGCCGATCGGCTTGGCGGCGTTCGTGTTACCCGGAGTTCCGTTAACGGGGTAGATCCGCGTTGTTGAGTACGACCCGTCGTTCAGGTCGACCATTGAGAGGCCGAAGTTCGGCCCGTGAGGCACGGGCTGGTAGAGCCCCTTCAGAAGGACCACGAAAGAATTGCCCGGCCGAGTCTTCGCTTGTGCTCGGACCTGTCCGGGCAATGCCAGGGCAGCCAGGGCGGCCAGTCCCCCGCCGATTGCCGTCTTTCGGTTGACCACGGTTTGGTCGGTGAACGACACGAGATCCACGACACTCTCCCTCCGGATCCGATTCCCCGCTTCGGTTGGAGCAGGGCTCCTATCGCAGCGAGGAAAGAGGGCTCGGCGTCGCAGAGGCGAGAAGGTTGCTGCCTAAGAGGCGATGTTGCGCGACTCAACCCGCTGAGAGTTCGACCCTACCGTGTTCGTATCAGATGAGTCAAACGCAGTGGCGACGCCGGCGGAGGGAGCTCGCCTGGGCCATAGTGCTCTCGCCTGAGGCGCGAGCTAGCCGGAAGCGGAGACGATCATCCCGGCGGCGACCGTGTCGTTCGTCGCCTCGTCGATCAGGATGAACGCGCCGGTGGCTCGGTTGTCGCCGTAGGCGTCGACGGCGAGCGGCTCCGAGAGGCGCAGTCGCACGCGGGCGATGTCGTTCAGCTCCAGCTGCGCCGGCGCGGGCTGGTCCTCGAGCGTGTGGATGTCGATCACCGAGAGCAGCTCGTCCGCGATCGCGCGCACGGTGCGCGTTGTGTGCTTGATCGCGAGCTTCGTCCGCGGCTCGAGCGGCTTCTCGGCCATCCAGCAGACGGTCGCCTCGAGCTCGCGCGCGACCGTCGGTGCCTGCTCGGGATCGGCGAGCATGTCGCCGCGCGAGACGTCGATGTCGTCGGCGAGCCGGATCGTGACGGACATGCCCGGCACGGCCACCTCGAGCGGTCCGTCCGCGGTCTCCACCGACGCGACCGACGTTCGCCGCCCCGACGGGAGCACGACGACCTCGTCACCGGCGCTCCAGACGCCACCCGCGACCTGCCCGGCATAGCCGCGGTAGTCGTGATGCTCGTCGGAGATCGGCCGGATCACCCACTGGACGGGAAAGCGGCGGTGGTCGAGGTCGCGGTCGCCGGCGATCTCGACGGTCTCGAGATGCTCGAGCAGCGTGGCGCCGTCGTACCAGGGCATGCCCTCGCCTCGCTCGACGACGTTGTCACCCCGGAGCGCCGACATCGGGATCACGTGAACGTCGCGCAGCCCCAGCCGCTCGCTCGTCTCCCGCAGCTCCTGCTCGATCTCGCGGAAGCGCTGCTCCGAGAAGCCCGCGAGATCCATCTTGTTCACCGCGACGACGACGTGCGGGATGCCGAGGATCGCCGCCAGATACGAGTGGCGGCGCGTCTGCTCGATCACGCCCTTGCGCGCGTCGACGAGGATGATCGCCACGTCTGCGGTCGAGGCGCCCGTGACCATGTTGCGCGTGTACTGGACGTGCCCCGGCGCATCCGCGAGCTGAAAGCGGCGGCGGGGAGTGACGAACGAGCGGTAGGCGACGTCGATCGTGATCCCCTGCTCGCGCTCGGCGCGCAGGCCGTCGGTCAGCAGCGCCAGGTTGACGTAGCCGTCGCCACGGCGCTTCGACGTCTCCTCGATGTGCTGAAGCTGGTCGGCGAGGATCTGCTTCGTGTCGTAGAGCAGCCGGCCGATCAGGGTGGACTTGCCGTCGTCGACCGAGCCCGCCGTGACGAGGCGGAGCAGGTCGGTGGCCATCAGCTGCTCAGAAGTAGCCAACGCGCTTCCGATCCTCCATCGCTGCCTCGCTGGCGCGATCGTCGGCGCGGGTCTCGCCGCGCTCCGTGATGCGGGTCGCCGCGATCTCGGCGACGACGTCCTCGAGCGACTTGGCGTCCGACGCGACCGCGCCGGTGCAGCTCATGTCGCCGACCGTGCGGAAGCGAACCGAGACGGTAAACGGATCCTCGCCGTCCATCCGCTCCACGAACTCGCTGACCGCGTACAGCATCCCGTCACGGCGGAACACCTCGCGCTCGTGCGCGAAGTAGATCGGCGGCAGGTCGAGATTCTCGCGGGCGATGTACTGCCACACGTCGAGCTCGGTCCAGTTCGAGATCGGGAAGACGCGGACGTGCTCGCCGCGGCGGACGCGCGCGTTGTAGAGATTCCACAGCTCCGGCCGCTGCGCGCGCGGGTTCCACTGGCCGAAGTCGTCGCGGAAGCTGAAGATGCGCTCCTTGGCGCGGGCGCGCTCCTCGTCGCGGCGAGCGCCGCCGATCGCGGCGTCGAAGCGATGCTCCTCGATCGCGTCGAGCAGCGTCGTGGTCTGGAGCTGGTTCCGCGAGGCGCGCGGCCCGGTCTCCTCGACGACGCGGCCCTTGTCGATCGACTCCTGTACCGAGGCGACGATCAGCGTCTCGCCGATCTCCGCCACGCGACGGTCTCGGTACTCGATCACCTCGGGGAAGTTGTGGCCCGTGTCGACGTGCATCACCGGGAACGGGAACTTGCCCGGCCGGAACGCCTTCTCCGCCAGGCGCAGGAGCACGATCGAGTCCTTGCCGCCGGAGAAGAGCAGCACCGGCCGCTCGAGCTCCGCCGCGAGCTCGCGCATGATGTGAATCGCCTCCGCCTCGAGCTCGTCGAGGTGGGAGAGGTGGACAGGCGCCTGGATCACTGCGCTGACTCATTCGTGTGCAGCCCGCACTCGGTCCGGCCGCTGTCGGCCCAGCGGCCCTCGCGGCCGGCGCCGGGGAGCGTCGAGTGGGTGTCGCCGATGGATGCGTAGCCGCGGTCGTGCAACGCGTTGTAGGGGAGCCCGCGTTCCCGGATGTAGGTCCAGCAGTCGTCGTCGCTCCAGTCGGCGAGCGGGTTCGCCTTCCACAGCTCGTGCGCGGCGTCCCAGCCGAGCTTCGGCGCGTTCGCACGAGTCGGCGACTGGTCGCGTCGGATGCCGGTGATCCAGCAGTCGAGGTCGCCGAGCGCGCGGACCAGCGGCTCGACCTTGGCCACCGCGAGGTAGAGGTCGGGCTTGCGTTCCCAGAGCGTCTCGCCGTGAGTCGCCGTCAGCTCCTCGGCGCTCGGGCCCTCGAACACCTCGATCTTCGTGCCGTACCGCTGCTCGACCTCGCGCCAGAGCTCATAGGTCTCCGGGAAGAGGTAGTGGGTGTCGATCGCGAAGACACGCGCCTTCGGCTCGACGCTGACGAGCATGTCCAGCAACACGCTCTCTTCCTTCTGGAACGAGCAAGCGAGCGAGATGCGGTCGCCGAAGCGCTCGACCAGCTCGCCGATCAGCTGTCTCGGCAGAGAGCTCCTCGGAGCGCGCCGCCAGGGCGGCGGCGTCGGTGTCGGCCGTCTGTTTCACGGGCCACAGCCTACCAGGGTTCATAACACGAGCTAATCGACAGTATTAGTAGAGATTGTGTACCGTGGCCCGGTGGATTGGAAGCTCTCGATCGCGGGGCTGTTCATCGGCGTGCTCGTGGGCATGACTGGAATGGGCGGAGGCTCGCTGATGACGCCGATGCTCGTTTTTCTCTTCGGGTTCAAGCCGACGGTCGCGATCGGCACGGACATCGTCCACGGCGCGATCTTCAAGAGCTTCGGGGCTGTCCGGCATCGCCAGCTGGGCACCGTCCACGCGAGGCTGACCCTCTGGATGCTGCTCGGGTCGGCGCCGTTCTCCCTCGTCGGGGTAGGGCTTTCGGCCTGGCTGAGTCACCGCTATGGCGACGGCTTCGAGGACACGGCCGCGATCGTCCTCGGCATCGCGCTGATCGCAGGCGGCCTAGGCTTCGCGTTGAAGACCTTTCTGACCGGGCGCGCGAAGAGCGATGCTCCGTTCATCCTCAAGAGGACCGACAAGTGGATCGCCTTCTTCCTCGGCGTCGGCGGCGGCTTCGTCGTCGGCCTCACTTCAGTCGGTAGCGGCACCTTCTTCGGGCTCGTGATGCTGCTCGTGTTCCCGCTCACCGCGTCGAAGGTCGTCGGCACCGACATCTTCCACGCGGCGGCTCTGCTCTGGGTTGCCGGAGCCGGCCACCTTGTCGTGGGGAACGTCGATCTCCGTGCGACCGGATGGCTGCTCATCGGCTCGATCCCCGGGGTTCTGCTCGGCAGCCAGGTGTCGATCAGCCTGCCGGAGCGCACGTTGCGCCTCTGTCTCGCGACCACGCTGACGCTCGCAGGCCTCAAGCTCGCGGAGGTTCCGGGCGCGGGGATCCTGATCCTCGTCGTCCTCTCGGTCGCCGGTGTGACGCTCGTTGGCGCAGGCGTGCGGAAGTTGTTGCTTAGAGGCTCCGCGAAGCCGGTTCCGGCTGCGGTGGAAGCGGGCACGCCACGAACGGCCGGCCGGTGAGCCGGTAGCCGAGCTTGTACGCCTCGCAGCCGGCGCAGAAGCCGGTGCTCGCGGCGAGCAGCGCAAGCGCCGCGACGAGGGCGCCGAGCGCGGTTCCTGTCCCGTCCCAGCCCGCGAGGAAGGCGAGACTTGCCGCGCTCAGGACGATCGCGCCGACGAGGTTCGCGAACCGAGGCGGCCGGGCGTCCTCGAGCGGGCCCTCGCCGAAGCGCGGCTGGATGAGCTCGAAGTAGGCGAGACACTGCAGGCACCAGCGGCGGCCGAGCGTGAGCCCGACGATCAGCTGGATCGCGAGCAGTGCGAGAAGCCACCATGGCCCGACAGTGACGGCGACGAGCGACAGGATCCCGATCACCGCCTGGTTGAAGCGCGGTGCCCGCGCATCGATGACAGACGTATCGCGATACGGGTCGGCGGCTCGAATCATGCTCTGAAGGTAGCCGAGGGGCTCCAGTTCGCGCCGTAACGGCCAGGCGTGCTCGCTACCCTGGAACGCATCGCCCGCTTCATTCCCAGACGGCGCACACTCGTGCTCGGCGTCCTCGTGCTTCTCATTGCCGCCTTCGGCGCTGCGGCGGCTTATTACTTCTACGAGGGGCGATCCCGCGAGGTGACGGGCTCCTCGACCGAGGAGTTTCTCCCCGAAGAGAATCCTGCCGACACGACCACGGTGGCGACCACCACCGGGCCGGGGCCCAAGCCGCGTCCGGCGCTCGAGGCGCAGTGGCCCACATACGGCCGTGACGTCCAGCGAACGCACGTCTCACCGGCGAAGCACCGTCCGCCCTACCGACAAGTCTGGATGGCCCGGGCGCGGCACTACATCGAATTCCCGCCCGTCGTCGCCTACGACAAGGTCTTCATCGCGCAGCAGCGAGGCCGCTTCTACGCGCTCGATGCGAAGACCGGCAAGCAGCTCTGGACGAAGAACTTCCGTCGCTGCGCCGCGGCCTCGCCGACCGTCTGGCGGGGCGTGGTCTACCAGGTGTTGATGCACGAGCTTCCCTGCCGAAAGCATCAGGCAGGTGCGACAGGGATGTTGATCGCGATGAACGCGCGCACCGGGCGCGAGCTCTGGAGCTTCCGGCCGGGAGCGATCGAGTCCTCGCCGCTGATCGTCGACGGCACCATCTATTTCGGCTCGTGGGATCACTACGTCTACGCGATCGACGTCAGGACGAAGAAGGTCAAGTGGCGCTTTCGCACGGATGACCAGGTCGTCGCCGGTCCCGCGTACTCCCGCGGAACGATCTACATCCCGTCGAGCAGCGGCCATCTCTACGCGATCAACGCGTGGACAGGGCGGGAGCGCTGGCGCGCTTCGTCGTTCTCGCGCTTCGGGCGGCGCGAGTACTTCTACGCAACGCCCACCGTTGCCTACGGCCGCGTCTTCATCGGCAACGCAGACGGTTACGTCTACTCCTACGGAGCGACGACCGGCCACCTGATCTGGGCTCAGCGCGCGGGGACGTACGTCTACACGGCCGCTGCGGTGTGGCGGAAGACCGTGTACGTCGGGACGTGGGACGGCTGGGTCGTCGCGTTCGACGCAGCAACCGGCAGGACGCGCTGGCGCCACGACTCACCCGGCGGTGTGTCCGGGGCGCCGACGGTGATGGATGGGCTGCTCTACTACTCGACGCTCGGAGCGTTCGGAGGAAGACATCAGCGGCGCGTCGAGCCCGGCGCCAACCAGACCTTTGCCCTGGACGCCCGCACCGGGAAGCGAGTCTGGAGTTTCGGCGACGGGGCCTATTCGCCCATCGTGGCGGACCGCGACCGGGTCTATCTCGTCGGCCGGACACGCGTCTACGGCCTCGAGGGCAAGAACGCTGCCAAGACCGCAAAGCGATAGCGTCCGCGAGGTGCAGCGCTACGCGCCGACCGCGATCGTTCTCGCGCTGCTCGCAGTGACCGCGCTGGCTTTCGTGACCACGCAACGCCAGAAGCTCGAGCAGAGCCCGGTCGGTCGCATCGCGGTCGACCCCGTCCTGTCCCCGGTGTGCAGGTGCGACAAGCGCACGGCGACGATCGTCATCGGGCTCAGGCGCACGGACACGGTGACGCTCGATCTCGTCTCGAGCGACGGCACTCCGGTGCGGACGCTCGTCGACGGCAGGCGCTACCGCGCGCGCAGTGCGGTGAACGTCGAGTGGGACGGCCGAGACGACGATGGCCGGATCGTTCCCGACGGCTCGTACCGGCCTCGCCTCACGCTCGAGAGCGGCGCGCGCAGCTTCGTGCTCCGCAACCCCATCCAGCTTGACACCCGCGCGCCGAAGATCACCGTGACGCGCGTCTCGCCGAAGGTCTTCTCACCGGACGGCGACGGCCGAAACGATCAGGTGATCGTGCGCTACAGGCTCGACGAGCCCGCCCACGGCGTTCTTCGCGTCGACGGCGTGCGCCTCGTCTACACGCGATTCCAGCCACTCGAGGGCTCGCTCCCGTGGAACGGGAAGCGGAAGGGCGACCGCCGCTCACTGCCGGCCGGCGTGTACCGGCTCGTGGCGGCGGCGGTCGACGAGGCCGGGAACGTGGGCAAGGCGCCGGCCAGCTTCGTGACGATTCGCTACATCGAGCTCGCCCGAACCACCATTCCGGTGACGGCCCAGACCCGGTTCGGGGTCCGCGTCACCACCGATGCGAGGTCGTTCCGCTGGTGGTTCGCCGGCCGGACGGGCATCGGCACGCCGGGGTTGCTCGTCCTCCGGGCGCCGGACGCGGGCCGGTACCTGCTGTTCGTGGAGGCGAACGGGCATGGAGCTCGCGCCCGCGTCGTCGTGCGTCCGCGTCAGACCGCTTCTCGCTCGCCGGCTGCGAGCAGCCAGGCGACGGCGACGCCCGCGAGCGGCCAGACCAGATAGGACGTCTGGAAGACTCGCCCGAGGAAGAGCAGCACCAGCATCGAGATCGAGAAGCCTGCTGCGGCCATCCAGAGCTCGCGAGAGCGCAGCTGACCCCAGAGGAGCCAGGCCGTCACCGGGGCCCAGACGAGTAGCGCCAGGAGCGTGAACGGATAGGGGTCGAAACGGTCGTCGATCACGCCGGCTCTGACGAGGAGAGCCGAGAGCCCGTAGCCCACGATCCGGTAGGTGCCCGCTCCGTAGGCGATCGTGTCGTCCCACAAGGCACCCGGGTCGGCGATGAGGAACGGAAGCGCCCCGGCGAGCAGCACGCCGCCGAATGCGGCACCGGCGCGAACGGCAGTCGTGCGGGAGCCCCCGCGGACGATGAACATCACGGCCAGGAACGGCAGTGCCACGAGCGCGAACTGTTTGAGCAGCACTGCAGCGCCGAGCAGGACTGCGGCCCAGACCCAGCGAGAGCGTGCGGCGAGAGCGAAGGCCAGAACGAGGCAGAGGACGCTCGGCGCGTCGGCCGTCCCGAACCAGGCTGCCTTGATCACAAGCGGGTTTGCCGCCAGCGCTGCGCCCGCCACGAGCCGCCACTCGAACGGGGCGGGGAAGAGCAACGCGGCCGGGAGCAGCGCGAGCGTGGCGAGCAGCACGAGTAGCCGGTAGTCGTCGAACGGGGCGGGAAGCAGACGCCACGCGGCGGAGGTCAGCGCGGTGCCTGGGAAGTACGCGAAGTGGTCGAGCGCGACCTGTCGCCGGCCGCCTTCCCCTGCCGCCGGGTACCAGCGTTCGAGCCCAGTGTCCCGGTAGTCGTGACCGTACGGGTTGTCGCCGTCGAGAACGAGGTCGCCGGCGATGTCGATCTGATACGTGGAGTCGTTCACGTGGTACCAGGGTGCGGTTGCGTCGCGGAGCCCGACCTGCAGCAGAGCCGCGGGGACGACGAGCAGCGCGACGACGACGGCACAGAGCGCGATCGCCCAGCCGCGGCGCAAGCGATCGGCACGCCAGACGACGGCGCCCGCGAGCGCGACGATGAGCGCGGCGATCATGGCGGCCGTCCGCGGAACGTCGGGATCCCACTCCTCGTCGGCAGCGCGGACGAGCGGTCCGAGCACGCCGCGGGGATCGACCTCGGTGGGAGCGAACGGCCACGCGCCGGCCCCCAGGTCGGGCAGGGCGACGATGGTGAGCACCCCGAGGGACCCGAGGATCGCCCAGACGGCCGGGCGAGGGATCGTCATCAGGTGAGGGCCGGTTCGGGAGACGGCGCGATTGTCGCAACCTCCTCGGCCGGCTGGTCACGCGAGAGGAGGTAGCCGGCGGCAATTGCGAGCGCGAGCCAGGTGATCGGGTCCTCGAAGAAGCCGCTGTAGAAGAGCGAGTGAACGAACAGGGCGATCAGCGTCGCGATGAGAGTCAGTCCCAGCCCGGCGTCCTGGCGCCGGACGGCTTCGACCAGAAGCGCGGCGGCGACGAGTAGGCCGAGATAGGCGAGGAGACCGATCACGCCCAGCTCCGCCGCGACGGTCACCGGCGTCGCGTGGGAGACGAAGTTGGGCTTCGGCCCGGAGCGCTCGGACAGCTGCTGGCTGGCAAGCGGCTGTGACCCGATGCCGACACCGGCGATCGGATGCTGGGCGAACACGCGCGCTGTGAGCTCGACACGGCGCGACCGGTCGCTTGTCGCTCTCCGCACCGAGGTGTCGAGCGCCTCGTGAACGACCAGGGCTGTGCCGGCGAGGAGGAGGGCCGCCGTGACGGCTGCGACCGTTCTCCGGACGCCGCGGCTGCCCGCGATTGCGCTGACGGCGAGCACGGCGACGAAGAGCGCGGCGAGACTCGACTGCGAGTACGAGAAGTAGAGACCCGTCCAGAGCAACGCGATCAGGACGGCCGCCGGCACGGTCGGGATGCGGCGGAGCCACAAGGCGACGACGATCACGACGATTCCGAGGACGACGTGCCGTCCATAGAGGCTCGGATCGCGGAAGAGCGAGGTGACCCGGAAGATCGGTGCGTACGTGTTCGCAACCTCCAGGTTCGGGGCGAAGAAGAGCAACTCGCGTGTGAGCGCCTGCCAGATTCCGATCACGGCGAACAATGCGGCCAGCGCGATCGCGATGATCGCAAGCACGCGCGGCATCCAGGGCGGGAAGGGGGCGCGGGCGACGACGACGACGAGGGCGGTGAACGGGAGCAGGAAGAACGCCAGCGTCGTCGTCCCCGCCTCGAGGTCGCTCGTCCAGAGGAGCGACAAGGCCGCGAAGGCCGTGAAGGCTGCCGCCGGCACAGAGGCGAGCAGCGGCAGCGCGGGGACGTCGTTCTCGCGCACGACGCGGATGATCAACGCCAGGCAAGCGGCCCCCAGCACGCAGTAGAGAGGCAGCAGCCGCCCGAGCTCGCCGCTGTCTCCGACCCGGAGGAAGAAGCGCGCGTCGGGGTCGACGTCGAGCGGCAGCCGGAAGGGTGCCGCTGCGAGCACGAGTGGGGTGGTCGCGGCAGGCCAGCGCACAAGGGCGGCGACCCCTAGCGCGACCAGGACGAGGCCTGCGGCGCCGGCGGCGAGCTTGAACGGCCCAACCGTGAGGTTCGAGCCTCCGTCACCGAGCGACCAGATCAACCCCGCTTCGGCGCAGGCCAGAAGTGCGAATCCTGCAAGGAGCATGGACCGTGTCCGCGCCAGCAGCACGAGCGCGGCGCCGAGTGCACCGAGCACGGCCGCAAGTTGAGCGGTGTCAGCATGATCCATCGAAAGGGTGCGGTACGTGGGGGAGCCTAACCGTGATACCACTCCCCGCGATGATCGAGGCCTGGAAGCGCGTGCTCGTGCTTGCCCCGCACACGGACGATGGTGAGTTCGGCTGCGGGGGCACGATGGCGCGCCTCGTCGAGTCGGGCGTCGAGGTCCACTACCACGCATTCTCGATTGCGACCCGTTCGCTGCCCGAGGGGTTCGCGCCGGACACGCTCGCGCGCGAGGTGCGCGAGGCGACCGGCGAGCTCGGACTCCCGGAGTCGCAGCTCGTCGTCCACGACTTCGACGTGCGCACCTTCCCGGAGCGGCGGCAGGACATCCTCGAGCTGCTCGTCTCGCTCTGGGAAGACCTGAAGCCGGACGCGGTCTTCCAGCCATCACACCACGACGTGCACCAGGATCACCAGACGATCGCGCAGGAAGGCCTGCGCGCGTTCAAGCGCACGACCGTGCTCGGATACGAGATCCCGTGGAACAACTTCGAGTTCTCGTACGCCGCGTACTTCGCACTCGAGCAGCGGCATGTCGAGCGCAAGGTCGCAGCGCTCGCGAAGTACGCCTCGCAGCTGCACCGCCGCTACGCCAATCCGGAGTACGTCTGGAACCTCGCCCGCGTGCACGGGATCAACGTGAACCGCGAGTACGCGGAGGTGTTTCAGGTCTACCGGATCGTGGCCTAGCGTGGGCGGGCTGGCCAGTCGCACGCTCGGCACGACTGGGCTCGAGCTCTCGTGCCTCGGTCTCGGCTGCATGGGCATGTCGTCCTTCTACGGCCCGGGAGATCAGGACGAGGCGGTCGCCACGATTCACCGTGCGCTCGAGCTCGGCGTCACGCTGTTCGACACGGCCGACGTCTACGGGAGTACGGAGTCAACGAGGAGCTCGTGGGTCGGGCCCTGGCGGGACGGCGCGAGCAGGCCGTGATCGCCACGAAGTTCGGCCACACCTACGACGGAGGACCACGCTCACTCGACGGCAGGCCCGAGTACGTGTCGTGGGCCTGCGAGCAGTCACTCGGCCGGCTCGGCGTCGAGCACATCGACCTCTACTACCTGCACCGGCCCGATCCGCAGGTCCCGATCGAGGAGACCGTCGGTGCGATGGCCGAGCTCGTACAAGCCGGCAAGGTCCGTCACCTGGGCCTTTCGGAGGTTCTCCCCGAGACGCTCACGCGGGCTCACGCCGTGCATCCGATCGCGGCCGTGCAGACCGAGTACTCGCTCTACGAGCGGAGTGTCGAGGAGACGATCCGGCCTGTGTGCAGATCGCTCGGCGTCGGGTTTGTCCCGTACAGCCCGCTTGGCCGCGGTTTCTCGCGGGGCGCTTCGAGGATCCGGCGGAGCTCCACGACTCGGACTTCCGTCACAACTATCCTCGGGTCGAGGAGGACCACCGGGCCGCGAACCACATCCTCGTCGAGCGGCTGAAGACGATCGCAGCCGAGCTGGCAGCCACACCGGCACAGGTGGCGCTGGCGTGGCTGCTCGCCCAGGGTGGCGACGTCGTACCGATTCCCGGCACGCGCCGGCGGCGCTATCTCGAGGAGAACGTGGGCGCGGCTTCGCTCCAACTCGACGACGCGATGCTCCAACGCCTCGACCGAGAGTTTCCCGTCGGCTCGGCCTCCGGCGAGCGCTACCCGGACTGGGCCATGCAGTGGGTGGATCACGGCAGCCCTGATTCGCGGTGAAGTCAGCGGAAGCATTCGTCGAGACACCGCACGGCCGGATCTACGTCGAGCGCGAAGGCGACCTGGCCCGTGGGGCAGTCGTTCTCGCCCCCGGCGGACCCGGCGTCGGTCACGACCACTACCACCCCTGGTTCTCACGGCTGGCCGCGCAGTCGGCCGTCGTCTACTTCGACTACAGCGGGTGCGGGCGCTCGGACCGCCTCGCTGACGATCGCAAGTACTCGGTCGCGCTCTTCGCGGAGAACCTGGAAGCCGTACGGCAGCATCTCGGGCTCGACTCGATCGACCTCGTCGGCCTCTCCTTCGGCGGGCTCCCGGCGGTCGAGTACGCACTCGAGCATCCCGGTGCCGTTCGCCGCCTCGTGCTGAGCAACGCGCAGATCTCTGCCGAGAGCTGGCAGCGAACCAACATCGACGGCGTCAACCTGGAGCTGCAGAGGCTCTTTCCCGAAGCGTGGCAGCAGATCCTCCGGCTGCGCGGAGAAGGCGTGCGCTCGCTCGACGCCGAGTACCAGGAGCTCGTCGCGCAGGTCTTGCCGGACCTCGAATGGGTCGACCCGTGGGACCACCCGCGACTCGAGCAGCCGAGCGAAGGCGGGTTCGAGGAGCGCGTCTACAGCGACGTGATCGGCGCAGATCCGGAGTGGGTCGTCGACGGGACGCTCCGAGGCTACGACCCGCTGCCTCGGCTGCACGAGATCGACGCCCCGACCCTGGTGATCAGCGGCCGGTACGACCGTGTCACGCCGCCCAGCGTGGCGCAGGCGATCCTCGACGGGCTCGCTCCCGGCCGGCGCCGCCTTCACGTCTTCGAACGCAGCGCGCACCGTCCGTGGGCCGAGCAACCCGACGAGTACTTCGAGCTCGTCGGCCGGTTCCTGCTGGACTAGGAGGGTTGGCGAAATATCGGCTGATGCCGCTAGGCGACGAGCGACATTCCGCCAACCCTCCTAGGGAACCGCAACGGCGTCACGCGTGTAGACGTGAGAGTGCGTCTCCTCGCGATCGCAATCGTCCTGGCTCTCTCACTCGCGGTGGGCGCGTCGACCGCTGCCGGCCCATCGACGCTGCGGCTTGTCTACGCCTCCGAGACCCCGGGTCGGCGCGGGCTTGATGTCTACGTCACGGTCGTGCCGGGCGGCCGTCCGCGATTGCTCGCGGGCGTGGCCGGAAAGGATGATTTCAGTCCCGCCTGGTCGCCCGACGGCAAGCTGATCGCTTACCGGCTCAACCCGGTGCGAGGAGACGAGGGCGACATCCTGGTCGTGCCGGCCGGCGGTGGCAAGCCACGCAATCTCACCAGGAGCCCAGGAGTCGCCGACTGGTCGCCCGCGTGGTCACCGGACGGAAAGTCGATTGCGTTCTTCTCGGCTCGCGACGGCGGTCGCGACATCTGGACCATGCGGCCCGATGGGACCGGCAAGCGCCGGCTGACGGACGACGCCGGGCTGAACGAGTATCCAACCTGGAGCCCCGACGGAACGAGCATCGCCTTCCAGACCGCGCGTGCCGGCGAGTTCGAGATCTTCGTCATGGCCAGCGACGGCAGCAGGCCGCGAAACCTGACTCGGCACCCGAGTCGCGATCAGTGGGCCGCCTGGTCTCCTGACGGCAGGTGGATCGCCTTCATGTCGAGGCGCGACGGCAGCGACGACGTCTTCGTGATCCGGCCCGACGGAACGGGCGCCAGAAACATCACCAGGACGCCCGTGATGGAGGAGTCGCATCCATCCTGGAGCCCCACAGGCGAGCTCACCTTCATCCGGCATGGGGAGACGGGCCCGATCAGCCTTTGGGCGGTTCAGCCGGACGGCGGCAAGGCGCGCCGGCTCAGAACCATCGCGGAGCCGGTCTTCGCGTACGACTGGGCGCCCAGATAGCGCTTGGCGCCGGCCTTACTCGGCGGTCGGTGTCTGGGGCAGCGCGCGGTAGGTGACGTAGACGAGCGGCGTGTCCGGCTCGCGCTCCTCCTCCGGCTTCCGCCGTGCGCGCAGCCACTGCACGACGACCTCCGAGAGCTCGTCGACCTCCTCGCTGCGTCGCGTAGACCATCCAGCCGCCGATGAACGCCGTCTCGCGCCACTCGTCGCTGTGCTCGCCCTCGCCGCGGGAGTGGATGTAGCGGCGGATCGCGTCCTCGTCCCGTCCGAGCATCGTGCTCTCGAGCTGGGCAACCGCTGCGTCGTACTCGGGATCCTCGGCCGGCGCTGAGGAAATGAGGCCGACGCGGCTCGGCTCGCGCTTCCACCAGCGCTCGCGGCCCTTCCGGCGGTCGAGGTCCTCGACGATCAACCCCGCTGCTGCCAGCGCCCTCAGGTGGTAGCTCGTGGCGCCGCTCGACTCGCCCAGCTCCCGCGCCAGCATCGACGCCGTCGCCGGGCCGTCATGCAGTGACTCCAGCATCCGCAGCCGCAGCGGGTGAGCGAGCGCCCGCACTTCACGAGCGCCGAGCGAGCGGGACGGGAAGAGCGACGGCTTCATGTCGGGGACCATAAAGCCGCAGCGTTCGCTAAGGTTTAGTCGTGCCTAAATTTACGCGTAGGCGCCTGCTCGCCGGAGCCGCTCCAATCGTTGCAGCTCCCGTCCTCGCCAAGATGGCCTTTGACGGCGACGCCGAGGCGGCGCAACGAACGCTGCACGGACACGTGCACGACCACCCGCAGATGGGGCACGCGGCGATGGTCGGCGGGAATGCGCCGGCCGCCGGCGGCCCGAACGACCTCGACGATCTCCTCTTCCCACCCCCGCCTCTCCCGTACCAGCCGGGGCGAGTGCGCGAGTACGAGATGCGCGCGTTCGACAAGGAGATCGAGATCGCGCCCGGCGTCTTCTTCCCCGCCTGGACGTACAACGGCACGGTTCCCGGGCCCGTGATCCGGGCGACCGAAGACGACATTCTGCGCGTCCACCTCGTCAACGCCGGCTCACACCCGCACTCGATCCACTTCCACGGCATTCACCCGGCCAACATGGACGGCGTGTTCGAGGTCGTGCGGCTCCGGCGAGGAGTTCGTCTACGAGTTTCCCGCAAAGCCCGCCGGGATGCACCTCTATCACTGCCACACCACGCCGCTTGAAGAAGCACATCCACAAGGGTCTCTACGGCGCGTTCATCATCGATCCGAAGGAGCCGCGTCCGCCGGCGAAGGAGCTCGTGCTGGTGATGAACGGCTACGACACCGACGGCGACGGCGGCAACAACTTCTACACCGTCAACGGGAAGAGCTTCTACTACACGAAGTACCCGATCACGGTGCGGCGCTCAGAGACGGTGCGGATCTATCTCGCCAACCTGACCGAGTTCGACCTGATCAACTCCTTCCACTTGCACGGCGAGTTCTTCCGCCACCAGCCGACCGGGACCGGCGACCACTGGGAGTACACGGACACCGTCGTCCAGTGCCAGGGGCAGCGTGGAGTCCTGGAGATCGACTTCACGCACACCGGCAGGTTCATGTTCCACGCGCACCAGTCGGAGTTCACCGACCTCGGCTGGATGGGCTTCTTCAACGTGATCGACTGATGGAAGCGAAGGCCGAGCGGCGAGGGCGACCTCTCCTGGCGCCTGTGGGCTCTGGTTCCGATCCTGCTGCTCGCTGTTGCCGTCGGAGGCTACGTGGCGTCAGGATCCTCGCTCGCTCGGCCTGATCGGCTCGAATCCCGCCGCAGGCGGACGAGTTCGACATTCGCCGGGTCGAGTTCCAGCCGGGCGAGATCCGCGTCCGGGTGACGAATCCGCAGCAGGACGACCTGACGATCGCCTCCATCACCGTCGACGATGCGATCGTCCCGTTTTCGGTCGACGGGCCTCAGACTCTCGGCCGGCTGCGCTCGAGCACGGTCGTCATTCCCTACGACTGGACACCCGACGACCCGATTGCCGTGGGGGTGACGAGCTCCACCGGGATCGAGACGGTCGAAGAGATCCCGGCCGCGGTCGAGACGCCTGGGGTCAGCGGCGGCGGCTTTCTCGGTTACGCGATCATCGGCTTCCTCGTCGGCGTGCTGCCTGTCGGCCTCGGCCTGCTCTGGCTGCCGTCGCTGCGCCGGGTCGAACAGCACTGGCTGACGGCGTTCATGGCCCTGACCGCGGGTCTGCTCTCGTTTCTCGGCGTCGAGGCGCTGTTCGAGGCGTTCGAGCTGCAAGGAGCGCTGCCGGGAGCGTTCGGCGGGCCAGGCCTCGTACTGCTCGGGGTGGCGGCGAGCTTCCTCACGATGACGTTCATCTCGGGCCGGTTCTCTGCCAACGCCAACGGCGTCCTCGGCGGCGTCGCGCTCGCCACCGCTGGTCGCGATCGGGATCGGGCTGCACAACTTCGGCGAAGGGCTGGCGATCGGGACGTCGTTCGCCTTCGGACAGCTCACGCTCGGCTCGTTCCTGATCGTCGGCTTCATGATCCACAACGTGACGGAAGGGCTCGGGATCGCCGCCCCCGCGGCCGACGGCGGCGCGACGCTGTCCTGGCCACGACTCGCCACGTTGGCCCTGATCGCGGGAGGCCCGGCGATCCTCGGAGCGTGGACGGGTGGTTTCATCGCGAACGACGTGCTCGCGGTGCTCTTCTTCGGCGCCGCGGCCGGCGCCGCCTTCGAGGTCGTTGCCGAGGTCGTCCGCTACATCGGGCGGCGAGGCGCAGCCGAGCTTCGTTCCGGCTACGCGGTGGGCGGCTTCCTCGCCGGGATCGCGATCATGTACGTGACTGGACTCCTCGCAGCCTGATCCGTTCCTCCGGCAGCAAGAAGCCGAGCAGGACGAGCACGACGGGATATGCCAGCGTCAGGCCGATCGCAGCCGCCAGGCCGCCGAGCCCTCTCCCGAGCAGCAGCAGCCCCACGGCCGCGGCAGCCGCGGTCAGGACCCGCCGCCATTGGTACGGAGTCGGGAAGACGCGCTGCGCGTACCACGTCATCCCGATGAACATGACCACGTACGCCACGACCGTCGCGATAGCCGCGCCCATGATCCCGTAGGGCGGGATCAGGAGCAGGTTGAGGCCGATGTTGACCGCCGCGGCGACGCCCGTGATCACCCAGTTGAACTGCGTCCGCTTCGCGCGGCCGACGCCGATCGCCATCACGATGTACGCGGCATAGGCGACGCCGCCGAAGGCGAGCGGCGCCACGACTTCTTCGCCCTCGTAGAAATCCGGCTGCGTCAGCAGCCGCACGAGCCACGGCGCGAGGAGCCCCAGCGCGAGGGCGAGCCAGGAGGCGACGACGACGAGGTAGGTAAGGACGAAGGCATACGTCCGCTTGGCTTCCTGGTCGTCCTCGATCGAGTAGGCGAAAGCCGGCCACGCCATCCGGAAGGCCGTCAGCAGGAGTACCATCGCCGACGCGATCCGCACTCCGATCTCGTACAGCCCCACCTCCGCGAGGCTTGCGAGGTGGACGAGGAAGAAGCGGTCGCTGAAGTTGACGACGATCAAGGCGAGCGCCGCGGGAACGAGCGGGATCCCGAAGCGGTTCATCTCGCGCAGCAGCGGCCGTGAGAACTGGAGCCCGAGCTGCGCGCGGTGTACGGCGAGCAAGGCGAGATAAACGGCAAGCGTGCCCGCGAAGTTCCCGACGATCACGCCGAGGGCGCCTTTCTCCCACACGACGACGAGGAGCAGGGTCGCCGCGATCGTGACTCCGATGTTCGCCAGGCTCGCCAGCACGAAGGCTGTCGACCGCTCCTCGGCGCGGAACAGCGACGTCAGCTGCTCGTAGTTCATCTGCGCCCAGATACCGACGAAGCCGGCGCGCACGAGGTTCGCGTCGTCGAGGCCGAGCAGGTCTGCGATCGGCTCGGCAAGCAGCACGCCGGCCGCCAATCCGATCGTGGCGCTCGCCATGGTGAACCAGAACGATGTGCGGACGACGAGCAGCCGGTGCGCGACATCCTTGGAGTCGAAGTAGAAGCGGAAGAAGGCGGACGAGATGCCGAGCCGGAGGATCGTGACCAGGACCGCGGAGAGAGCGACGACGAGGCCGACGGCGCCGAGGTCCGCCCGGTCGAGGTAACGCGTGTAGATCGGGAGCAGGAAGACCGCGATCAGGCGCGAGACGATCCCGCCGAGCCCGTAGACCGCCGAGTGCTTGCCCAGGCGGCGCATCTGCACTGCGAGCGAGGTCATCTAGAGACGAGCGTAGAGGGCGAGCAGGCGGTCGGTGACCCTTTCGAGATCATGTACCTGCTCGACGTAGGCGCGAGAGGCGCGCGCCGAGCTCGCGCCGCCGTCCGGCGTCCGAGACGAGCGGCCGGAGGGCCTCGCGCAGCGTCTCGGCGGTGGCGGAGACGATCGGCACGCGGGTGCCGAAGGCCTCCTCGGTCCGGCGGACCGCCTCGTCGTGCAGGAAGGTGACGACCGGCTTCCCCAGCGCCATCGCCTCGATCGCGAAGAGCCCGTACCAGCCGGCGTTCAGCTGGTCGACGACGATGTCCGCGGCGCGGTAGCGCTCGAACGCCTCGTCGTGGCGAAGGCCCTCGACGAGATCGAGGTCGGCGTCGAGACCTTCGACGGCGGCGATCACGTGCTCGCTGCCCTTGCGCCGGCGGGAGGAGGGGGCGTGGACGATCAGCGGGCGCTCGCGGTCGGACGGCGCCGCCGGCTCGATCGTGGCGAGGTCGACCCCGGGCGGGATCACCTCGGCCTCGGGCACCCACCGAAGCGCGTCGTAGCTGCCGACGATCTCCGCGTCCGCCTTCTTGCCGTAGGCGAGCTGCTCCGGCGTCTTCCCGCGAATGTCCGAGCCGAGGTAGTGCATCACCGACTTCTTCCGCGCCGCGCGCAGGATCGGAAACTGGAGCGATTGGGGGACGAGCGTCAGCCCGAAATGGAAGTGGAAGACGTCGGTGCGGGGCAGCAGCCGGGCGAGCGCCGCCCACTGCCGCGCCTGCCGGCTTAGTAACAGACTGTTACTTGGGATCTCGAGCGACTCGTCGGCCTCGGGATGAAGCTTGTAGCGCTCGAAGACGACGAGCCGCGCATCGATGCCGCGGCGCCGCAGCGCCTGCGCGTTCGTCCACGGGACGCCCGCCGTGTTGACCGGGCACAGGGTGACGCGGAGCGGTTGTTCAGCCACGCGCGTGCGCGCGGGAGTCGACGACCGGGCCGTCGAAGTCGACCTGGTCGAAGTAGCGCAGGCTTGCCCGGCCCGGCCGGATGCGCGAGCGGAGGGCTACGAGCTCCTCGTCCGAGATCTCGCCCAGAGCACGCTTCACCCCGAGGTATGGAAGGTTCAGATCCTCCTGGTAGACGATCGTCGAGATCCGCGGGTTGATCTCGATCACGTGCTCGCCGACGAGCTGAATGTTGAAGAACCACTCGATCGCGAGCTCCTCGACGAGCTTGTCGGCGGTCTCCATCAACTCCTCGTCCTCGAGCGTGACGAAGTACATCGCGAGGCCGGCGCGCATCGCCTCTCGCGTCTTCGGGTGGCCGAGGACGACGCGCTTGCCGTCCGCGATCCCGTCGATCGTGCGCTCGCCGCCCGTTGCGAGCTCCATCACGAGCAGATCGGGGCCGCCCTCGTCCGGGAGGAGCTCGACCGCCTCCTCGAGGCGCATGGCAACGGCTCCCGGCCGCTCGTGCAGGAGCTGATGGGAACGGTCGACGGTCGGATCGAGGACCCGGAAGCCGCGCGAGCCGGACGAGAAGACGGGCTTGAAGCAGACGGGGCGGTCCGGGTAGCCGAGCTCACGGGCGGCAGCCTCGACCTCCCGCGCGCCGTTCACGCGGCGGAAGTCGGGTCCCTTGACGCCGAGCCGCTGCAGCAGCGCGTATGTCTCGGCCTTGTCGTTCGAGCGGTGGATCGTGTCTGGCGAGGAGACGAGGACCGGCACCGGGAAGTGGTCGCGGTGCGCCGCGAGGCCTTCGAGATCGAACGAGGATTGTGGCAGGACGACGTCGACGCCCTCGCGCTCGACGACGTCGAGCACCGCGTCGGCGAAGCCCGGGTCGGAGCCGGCCGGGACCCTGTGGAACGCGTCGCAGAGATGGCGGCCGACCGATCGCTCGCTCATGTCCGTGCCGACGAGTCGGACCGTCCGCTCGCCGTTCGCGCGCAGGCCCTTCAGCAGCGCCGCGGTGCCGGGTGCGCCGGAGGCGGAGACGAGGACGGTGATGTCCTTCACGAGAGGTCGATCCGGTCGGCGGCGAGCTGCTCCGAGACGGCGCTCCTTCTCCTCCTCGAGCATCGCGCGCATCGTCTCGCCCATCCGAGAGCCTGGATAGACCCAGATCTCGGGATGCGTCAGCAGCTGCAGCCAGGGAAACGCGGCGTCGCGCAGCTCCTCGTGCGGGCAGCCCGAGCGCCAGTGCTGGTTCGAGTCGGAGCGGTACGTCTCGGGGTCGAACCACGGCGCCTCCATGACGTTGATCGCGCCCTCGACCGGCGAGCGCATGTACTCCGGGTCCGGGTTGTGCCACGCGATCACCGGGTCGAACCGGTCGTCGAGGTCGAGGCGCGGATACACGGCGTGCAAGCCGACGCGATGGCCGAGCTCGCGTAGCCGCCCCAGCGCGCGCTCGCCTTCCTCCGAGCCCAGGTTGTAGAAGACGGAGCCGGTCATCAGGAAGTAGGTCGCGGCCGCGCCGGCGTCCGCCTCGAGCTCGGCCAGGCGGAGCGCCGCGTCGAGCGAGAGGTCGACGTCGTGGCGCAGGATCACGTCGCCCTCGCGGGGCTCACCCTCGAAGAACGCGAATCGGTAGCCGCCCGCCTTCGCCGCGTCGAGCAGCTCGCGGTAGTGGTCGAGATCGAACGCGCAGCTCATGTGCGCGCGGCCTCCTCTGCCTCGTGCACGCCGCTCGCGATCTCGACCAGCCTGTTCAGGCGATCGACGTACGCGATTGCCTCCTCGTCGCCGTCGGTGTGAATCCGCTCAGTGAGGTCGCTGTTGACCCTCAGCGGCAGCTCGAGCGGGTGGTCTGGGTGGTCGATCACGCCCAGCACGAGCCCGGCGACGTAGCCGTCGTACTCGGCGAGATCGACAAGCGCGTCGTCGCTTGCCTCGGGGAACGACGCCTCGAGATGCTCGGCCCACGTCGCTTCCAGCTGCGGCCGCGTCCACTCGACGACCACCTCCAGCAGGCGCGCCGCGTCCTCGGCCCGCTGCAGCGCCTCCACCGACGTGTCCGCGATGGCGATCACGTAACCGCGCCTGTCGCCGTCGAGCCGCACGGGCCGGATCGTCTCACCGACCTGCAGATAGGTGTCCGCCTGCACCACACCCGGTGCCGCGAGCACCGGATCGAGCGGGCCGACCGAGAGCACCTTTCCCGTCGGCAGCGGACCCGGCTGGGCGGTCAGAAAGCGGATCGCGAGCGGCTGCTTGAAGTGCGGCAGCACGAGCTCATCCGGGATCTCCTCCCCGAGCGCCTGGCGGAGTGCGACCTCGACGAGGTCGACACCGACGGCGTGGCGAACGAGGTCGGCCATCTGGCCGCCGGGGATCCGCGCGGCGACCTCGACGACGCGCACCGAGCCGTCGTCCGAGACGATCAGCTGCGGGAAGGCGATGCCGTCGCGCAATCCGAGGGCGTGAACGGAATGCACGGCGACTCGCTCTGCCTCGGCGAGCACGTCCGCGTAGATCGACGCCGGATAGACATGGATCCAGCCGACGCCGAAGCCGATGCCGGGCGGCCGGAGCCGGTCGGAGAGCGTGAGCGGAAAGGCCTCGCCGCCGCGGGCGATCACGATTCCGTTCAGCTCGAGGCCGTCGTGGAAGCCTTCGACGATCGCCTCCTCCATCGGCGACTCGGCGAGTGCGGCATGCACGTGCGCGTCGAGCTCGTCCTGCGACTCGACGTAGAAGATGCCGCGCTGGCCGCCCGAGTCGGCCGGCTTCAGCACCGCCGGCAGCCCGACGGCCTCGAGCGCGGCCCGCGCGCTCAGCATGTCGCGTGCGCCGGCGAAGCGGGGCTGCGGCACGCCCGCGTCGGCGAGCGTGCGCCGCATCGCGATCTTGTGCGTCATCAGATGGGCGGTCTCGGTCCCGATCCCGGGCAGTCCCAGCGCCTCGGCGACGGCGGCGACGACCGGCACAGCCCGGTCGGCCGAGACGGTCAGCACTCCGTCGACGCTGTGCGCGCGTGCGACGTCCGTGACAGCGGCGACGTCGGTGAAATCGACCGCCTCGCCCGCGTCCGCGGCCGCGAGGCCCGGCGCGTCCGGGTTCCGGTCGACGGCGACGGCGCGCAGGCCGAGCTCCTTCGCGCGCAGGATGGCGCGGCGTTGGTGGCGTCCCGCGCCCACGAAGAGAACCGTCTTCACGTCGCGCGCGATGCTATCCGGGTGGTTGGAACCCGGTGGGAAAGACCCGCGCCGCTGCGGTTACGCGTTGCTGCTGGTGGCGAAGCCCGGGAGAAGGAACGACGAGCCGCTTCGCGCGCGAGATCTGACAGCCGTTGGTCGCCGAGAACATCGCCCAGACCGAGCGCCCCTCGTGCTTCCCGGTGACGAGCGCCTGCTGCGGGCCGCCGTACTGCTCGGTGCAGATCGGCGGTGCGGGACACCGGCCCGAAGGGGCGTGGCAGCGGCACGAGCTTGCTGCACGCGGTCGCCACCTTGGGCAGAGTGCCCGCCGCAGGGCCGCAGCGCAGGGTGTACGTCTTCGCGTCACCCTCCGAGCGTCCATCCGGCCAGACGGTGATCTTGAGGTCGGTCGCAGCGGGCGAAGCCGACTGCGCGGCTGACCCGGCGCCGCAGCCGACCACGGCGATCAGAGCGGCAATAACGATTGCAATTCGCATTTCGGGCCATAGGGTAGCGCGTCGATACACTCGCCGTCGTGCTTCAGGGCAAGCGGATCTTCATCACCGGCGGCGCCGGATTCATCGGAACGACGCTCGCGCGGCGCCTGGTCGACGAAAACGAGATCGTGGCCGCCGACAACCTGCATCGCGACGCGCTGACCGGCACGGATCTCGCCGACCATCCCGAACTTCACGTTCCAGCAGGCGCGACGTGCTCGACCTCGACGCGATGCACGAGTTGGCGCGCGGCTCGACCCACATCGTCCACTGCGCGGCGATTGCCGGCGTGGACACGGTGCTCGAGAGCCCCGTCCGGACGATGCGCGTGAACGTCATCGGCACCTACAACCTGCTGGAAGCGGCGATCGGGACGCTCGACAGTGTCGAGCGGTTCATCGACTTCTCGACGAGCGAGGTCTTCGGCACGCACGCCTTCCGCGTCGAGGAGGGCCAGGTCTCGACGATCGGCTCCGTCGGCGAGGCGCGCTGGACGTACGCCGTCTCGAAGCTCGCCGGCGAGCACATGGCGCACGCCTACCACGACGAGCTCGGCCTGCCGGCGGTGACGGTGCACCCGTTCAACGTGTTCGGCCCGGGCCAGATCGGCGGCGGCGCGATCCGGGCGTTCATCGAGAACGCGCTGGCCGGCCGCGACCTCGTGATCCACGGCGACGGCTCCCAGATCCGCGCCTGGTGCTACGTCGACGACATGGTCGCCGGCACGCTCGCGTGCCTGGAGCACCCGGACGCGGTCGGCCAGGCTTTCAACATCGGCAACCCGCGCGCGACGGTGACGATCTACGACCTCGCCCTGCGGATCAAGCGGCTCACCGGCGCCGACGTCGACATCACCTTCCAGCCGCTCCACTACGCCGACGTCGAGTTGCGGATCCCGAACGTCGAGAAGGCCCGAGAGGTGCTCGGGTTCGCGGCGAAGGTCGACCTCGACGAGGGCCTCGAGAAGACGATCGCGTGGTATCGAGAGAAGGCACTGAGCCCGTCCGCCTAGCGTTCCCGGAGCTCGGCGAGGCCGAGCTGGAGGCCGTTCGCGAGGTCTTCGAGTCGGGTGCGCTGACGATGGGCCCGAAGGTGCAGGAGTTCGAGGAGCTCGTCGCGGAGGCGTGCGGGGTAGAGCACGCCGTCGCGGTCTCGAACGGCACCGCCGCGCTCCACCTCGCCGTGCTGGCGCTCGGGATCGGCGAGGGCGATGAGGTCATCGTTCCCGCGTACACCTTCCCGGCGACGGCGAGCGTTGTCCGCCTCGCCGGCGCGACGCCCGTGCTGGTCGACGTCGAGCCCGCCACTTTCAATCTCGACCTCGCGGCGGTCTACGACGCGGTGACGCCGCGCACGAAGGCCGTGCTCGCCGTTCATCTCTTCGGCCGGCCGCTCGACTGGGAGGCGCTGCAGAACGCGGTGCCGCCGGAGGTGCTGCTGATCGAGGACGCGGCCGGCGCGCTCGGCGCGCGCTGGCGCGGCATGCCCTGCGGCGGGCTCGGGACGATGGGCTGCCTCTCGTTCCATCCCCGGAAGATCGTCACCACCGGGGAAGGCGGGGCGGTGACGACGCAGGACGCGGACCTCGCCGCGTCGATCCGGCGGTTGCGCAACCACGGGCTCGACGCGAGCGCGGACATCGTTCGAGCCCTCGACGAACTACCGGCTCGCCGACATCCTCTGCGCGATCGGAATTCCGCAGCTCCGCCGGCTCGACGAGCTGCTTGCCGAGCCGGACGCGCGTCGCGGAGGGCTACTCGCAGCGGCTCGCAGCCGCGGTCGACGTTCCGGACGCAGACGAGGGCGACGTGCACGGCTGGCAGGCATACGTGATCCGGCTGGATCGGAAGGACGAGGCGCTGGAGACGCTGCGCGCGGAGGGGATCGAGGTGCAGATCGGGACGTACGCGCTGCACAGGCTGTCCGCCTATCGCGACCAGGGGCCGTTCCCGGGCGCCGACGCGGCCTTCGACCGGGCGCTGGCGCTGCCGCTCCACTCACGCCTGACCGACGACGATCTCGACCGGGTCGCGGCCGGCATCTTGCGCTTCGCTTGACAAGCCAGCGTTGGTAGTGAATACTCACTACCTATGAGTCACGACGACGGCAAGGCACACCGCCGACGAACGCCGGGAAGCAGTTCTCGAGGCGGCCGCGCGGGAGTTCTCCCGCAAGGGACTTCACGGCGCCTCGACCGATGCGATCGCCAAGGACGCGGGCATCTCGCAGCCGTACCTCTTCCGCCTCTTCGGGACGAAGAAGGAGCTCTACCTCGCGACGACGACCCGCAAGATGGAGGAGACCTACCAGGTCTTCGAACGGGCCTCGCGCGGCAAGACCGGCACGGAGGCGCTGCACGCCATGGGCGAGGCCTACATGGGCCTGATCGAGGACCGGGAGCGCCATCAGCTGATGCTGCAGTGCTTCGCCGGTTGTGAGGATCCCGACGTCCGCGAGGGCGTACGGCGTGTCTGGTCGGACCTCGTCGAGCTCGCCGAGCGAGCGTCGGGCGAGCCGCCGGAGGTCGTCAGCGCCTTCTTCGCCAAGGGGATGCTGCTGACCGTGATGAACGCGATGCAGCTCTTCGAGGACCCGACCCCGTGGGGCGACCGCCTGATCGCCGGCTGCCGCCCCGAGTAGGCGTCTTTTTTTCGAGTCTGATGAAAGTAACTGGTTACTAGTGGGAGGAGTTGAGATGAAAACCCAGACCAGGACGGTGTGGACGTTCGTGATCACCTCGGTCGCGCTCTTCATGGTCGTCCTCGACAACCTCGTCGTCTCGACCGCGCTGCCCGTGATCCGCACCGACCTCGGCGCGACGATCGAGGAGCTCGAGTGGACGGTGAACGCGTACACGCTCACGTTCGCCGTCTTCCTCCTCACCGGTGCGGCGCTCGGCGACCGCTTCGGTCGCCGCCGGATGTTCATCGTCGGCCTGACCATCTTCACTCTTGCCTCGGCGGCGGCCGCTCTCGCTCCGTCGATGGAGGCGCTGATCGCGGCCCGCGCGGTGCAGGGCATCGGCGGCGCGATCGTGACGCCGTTGACGCTGACCATCCTCTCGGGCGCGTTCCCGGCCGAGAGGCGCGGAGTCGCCCTCGGCGCCTGGTCCGGGATCGCCGGCCTGGCGGTTGCGGCCGGCCCGCTCGTCGGCGGGGCTGTCGTCGACGGGATCGCCTGGCAGTGGATCTTCTGGCTGAACGTCCCGATCGGGATCGCCGTGCTCCCGCTCGCGCGCCTGCTGACCGAGAGCCACGGGCCTGACAAGGCACTCGACCTGCCGGGTCTCGCGCTCGTGAGCACCGGCTTGTTCGGCCTCGTCTGGGGTCTGATACACGGCAATGGTGACGGCTGGGGCAGCCCGCAGATCGTCGGCTCACTCGTAGTTGGTGCTGCGCTCCTCGCGGCCTTCGTGGCCTGGGAGGCGCGGGCAGCTGAGCCGATGCTGCCGCTTCGCTTCTTCAAGGACCGGGCCTTCTCCGCAGCCAACGGCGCCTCACTCGCGATGTACTTCGGCATGTTCGGCTCGATCTTCCTGCTCTCGCAGTTCTTCCAGACCGCGCAGGGCTACTCGCCGTTCGAGGCAGGGCTGCGGGTGCTGCCGTGGACGGCGATGCCGATGATCGTCGCCCCCATCGCGGGTGCGCTCTCCGACCGGATCGGCGGGAGGCCGTTCCTGGCAGGTGGCCTGGCGTTGCAGGCGATCGGGCTCGGCTGGATCGCAGCCGTCTCCACCGCCGACGTCAGTTACTCGTCGATGATCGGTCCGTTCATCCTCTCCGGGATCGGGATGGGGATGTTCTTCGCCCCGGTCGCGAACATCGTCCTCAGCGCGGTCGGCCAGCGCGACGAGGGCAAGGCATCGGGCGCGTCCAACGCGATTCGCGAGGTCGGAGGCGTCTTCGGCGTCGCGGTGCTGGCCGCGATCTTCTCCCGCACGGGCGGATACGAGTCGGCGGAGGCCTTCACCGAAGGTCTCGTGGCTGCAACGTGGGTCGGCGCCGCCGTCGTTGCGGTGGGCGCCGTGATCGCCCTCGCCGTGCCGGGCAAGCGCCGGCCGCAGGAAGCGGGCGAGGTGTCGCTCGAGGCGGCCGCCTAGGCGGCCTTTCGGCCCAGGCCGAGGCGGGGCGTCACGACGATGAGCGCGACGGCCACCAGGGCGAGGGCGGCGAACGCCGCTCTCAGCCCCACCGCCTCGGCCGCACCGCCGACGAAAGGCGGGCCGACGAGGAAGCCGAGGTAGCCGATCGTCGTCACGGTCGCGACCGCCCGGCCCCGTTCCTCCGGCGCGGCGTTGCGGCCGGCGCCGCCGAAGAGCGCGGGCGCGGCGGTCGAGATCCCGGCGCCGCCGATGAAGAACGCGGCGACCGCCACCGGCACGCTGGGAGCGAGGGCGACGACCACGAGCCCAACGAGGGCGACGGCGAACGATCCCATCAACAGCCGTGTGTCTTCGACCCGTTGCTCGAGCCACTGCCCGGAGAGGCGCCCGAGCATCATCGCCGCCCCGAATGACGCCGGCGCGAGCGCACTCACTCCCGGCTCGGCATCGAGCTCGCGCTCGAGGAACAGCGCTCCCCAGTTCTCCATGCCTCCCTCGATCACGAACGCCGCCGCGCAGGCGATTCCCAGTGGAATCGCGGCCCGGCTCAGTTTCAGGCCACGGGCAGCCACCGACGTCCGCCTGACGTGCTCGTGACCCAGGTTCATGGCGGCGGCAACGAAGAGCACCACTGCCAGCCCACCGAGGATCTCGAGCCGGCCGGCACCGAGCTGCCGTGCCAGGCCTGCGCCGACCGCTCCGGCGAGCACGCCCGCTGAGAAGAGCGCGTGCGCAAGCTGCATCAGCCGCGTGCCTCGCCGCAGCTCGAGCTCCGACACTGCCGCGTTGATGGCGACGTCCAGCGCGCCGGTGAGGACCCCGATCACGAAGAGGGACGCCGCCAGCGCCGGTACCGAGTCGGCGAACGCCGGCAGAAGCACCGCCAAGCCGAGCCCAGCCAGCAAGCCCGGGATCAGTCGGGCGCCGCGGCGGTCGATCTCGCGGCCGGTGACGAGCATCGCGGGCAGTGAGCCGAAGCCGACGAAGAGGAGGGCGAGCCCGAGCTCGCCCTTCGAGGCTCCGACGGCGTCCTGGATCGCGGGCACGAGAGCAGCCCAGCCGCCCCAGAAGCAGCCGAATGCGAAGAACGCCGCGAGCGGCCCGCGCCGCCTCACACGTGGTCCCAGCCCTCGGGCAGCTGTGGGATCGGCCAGGAAGGATCAGGCCGCCAGTCCTCCCAGCCGGTCGGGAACGGCCATTCCTCGAGCACCCTCGCTGCCTCCGCCCGGACCGCGTGGGCGTCGAGCAGGCCGGCCGCAGCTGCCTGCTCGAGCTCGTCCTCGTCCTTCCAGCGGTACGTCCCGTCGGGCATCACGATCAGGTCGAGCTTCTCGTCGAAGGTGTCGAAGCCGATCGGAGTTCGCCTCAGCGGCTGCTCGAAGTTCACGTACCAGTGGCTGAGCTCCCAGTCGTCGCTCCAGAAGACGTAGACCGAGTGCCTGCGGCCAGGGCGGGCGACGCAGACCTGGTCTCGAGTCGGAGCGGCGTCCTCGAGCTCCCAATCGTCGACGGGAATGCGGAGCCCGCCCGCGACGGCACCTTGGCGGGAGCTCCGGCGCGGCATCCAGATCGCCGTCGTTGACGGCGACTCCTCGACGATGCGGCATGCCTGAGCGCGCCACACGCGGCCGTGATGCACGTCGCGCCAGACCGCGTCGGTACGCTCCTTGCCGCCGATGGCCGATTCTCCCGATCTCTCTGTCGTCGTCACGCTCCTGAACGAGCAGGCGTCACTCGAGGAGCTCTACCGGCGCACCGTATCGGCCCTCGACGGCAAGCCGTTTGAGTTGATCCTGGTCGACGACGGCTCCACGGACGGCACCTGGGCGGAGGTCGAGCGGCTGCACGCCGGCGATCCGCGCGTCCACGCCGTGCGGTTCAAGCGGAACTTCGGCCAGCACCCCGCCATGCACGCCGGGCTCTCTCGCGCCCGCGGCGACATCGTCGTGACGATGGACGGCGACCTTCAGAACCAGCCAGAGGACATCCCTCGCCTCGTGGCAGCAGTCGAAGGCGGTGCCGACGTCGCAAGCGGACGGCGCGCGGCCCGCAACGACTCCTGGGGGCGCACGCTGCCCTCGCGCTTGATCAACGGCATGCTCCGCCGCTTCACGGGCGTCGACATCGCTGACTTCGGCTGCGCCTTCAACGCGTACCGGCGAAACGTCGTCGATCCGATGCTGCCCGCGATCGGGAAGCAGAAGTTCACGAAGGCGCTCATCCTCTCCGGCGGCGCGTCGGTCGTGGAGGTGGACGTCGGCCATACGGCGCGCTCCGGCAGCTCGCGCTACTCCCCGCTGCGCCTGACACGCCTTGCGCTGCACGTCCTCGCCGGCTTCTGGCCGCAGCCGATCCAGTGGATCGGCGTCGCGCTCGGCGTCGTCTGCACCCTGCTCGCGGTCGCGCTCGGGGTCTACGGCGTCTGGTACTGGATCGACCGTTCGGACTTCCCCGGCCCGCTGCTCGGCGGCGTCGCGGTCCTCTTCATTCTGGGCATCCAGGGCTTCATCCTCGCGCTCGTCGGGGAGTACCTAGGCAGAATCCAGCGGGAGGTCGAAGGGCGGCCTCTCTACTCGATCTCGGAGGAGCTTTGAGAAAGCGCGTTCTGGTCACCGGCGGGGCCGGGTTCATCTCGTCGAATTTCATCCGCCACCTGCTCGCGAACACCGATCACGATGTGGTCTCGCTCGACGCATTGACCTACGCGGGGAACCTGGAGAACCTCGCCGACGTGATCGGCCACGAGCGGCTCTCGTTCGTGCACGGCGACATTCGCGATGCCGACCTCGTGGCCCGCATGGTCTCGGAAGTCGACGTGATCGTGAACGCGGCCGCGGAGTCGCACGTCGAGAAGTCGATCGAGGAGGGCGCGTCCGAGTTCGTGACCACGAACGTGGAGGGGACGCAGATCCTCCTCGACGCGATCCGGCGGACGCCCGTGGAGCGCTTCATCCTCATCTCCTCGAGCGAGGTGTACGGGACGGCGGAGTATGCGCCGATGGACGAGCTGCACCCGCTGAACCCGCGCTCGCCGTACGCCGCCACGAAGGCGGGCGGCGACCGGCTGGCGTACTCGTACTACGTCACCTACGGGCTGCCGATCGTGATCGTCCGCCCCTTCAACAACTACGGCCCGCGCCAGCATGCGGAGAAGGTGATCCCGCGCTTCATCACGCAGGCGCTCTCCGGAGAGCCGCTGACGATCCACGGCGACGGGCACGCGAGCCGCGACTGGCTCTACGTCGACGACGACGCCGAGGCGATCGAGGCGATCATCGGCGCGGACATCGACGTGCTCGCGGGCGAGGTCGTCAACGTTGCGACCGGAATCGACATCTCGGTGCGCGACGTGGCCGACGCGGTGCTGGCGGCGGTCGGCGCGGACGTCGAGAAGGTCTTCGTCGACGAGCGGCTCGGCCAGGTCGACCGCCACATCGGCTCGACCGACAAGCTCGAGCGGCTGACCGGCTGGCGGGCGCGGACGAGTTTCGAGCGCGGGCTCGAGCAGACGGTCGCCTGGTACCGCGACAACGAGGCCTGGTGGAAAGAAAACAGCTGGCGGGCTCTGAGCGCGCGCAACAGCGTCTCCTCGTCTTAGGGGCCGGGCCGGCGCAGATCGGCCTTCTGCGAGCTGCTCGCGAGCGCGACCTCTTCGTGATCGCCGTCGATCGCGATCCTTCGGCACCTGGGTTCGCGTACGCGGACAAGCGGGCGCTCGTCTCCACCGAGGACGAGCCGGCGGTCGACCGCCTCGCCCGCGCCGAGAGCGTCGACGGGATCATCTCGCCGGGAGCCGACTGGCCGGTCGGCGTCGCCGCCCGGGTGGCGGCGCGTCTCGGCGCTTCCGCACCCGATCGACGAGGCGACCGCGGCGCTCGTGACCACGAAGTCGAGGCAGCGGGAGCGCTTCGCCGCTGCCGGAGTCCCGCAGCCGCGCTTGCTCGAGGAGCCGGTCGCGCCGTGCGTCGTCAAGGCTCCGGACCGCCAGGGCCAGCGAGGGCTGACGTTCGTGCGCACCGAAGAGGAGCTCGCGCCGGCGATCGAGGCGGCGATCGAAGCCTCGCGGAACGGTGCGTACATCGTCGAGGAGTACGTCGACGGCCCGGAGGTGACCGTCCAGGCCGTGTCGATCGACGGCGTCTTCCACCCGCTGCTCGTCGCCGATCGCCTCACCGCCGACCCGCCTGCGTTCGGGGTCGCGCTGGCGCACGCCTGGCCTTGTGTTTCAGAAACACAAAGTCCGATCGAGGCGGCTCGCGCCGCGGCCGAGGCGCTCGGGGTCCGGAACGGCCCGACCTACACTCAGATCCGGGTCGGGGCGGACGGATCCCGCGTGGTTGAGCTGGCTGCGCGCCTCGGCGGCGGTCACGATGCCGAGCTCACGGAGGCCGCGACGGGGGTGAAGCTGAACGACCTCGCGCTCGACTTCGCGCTGGGAAACGAGCCTTGTGTTTCAGAAACACAAAGTCTTCTCCCATCGGCGGGCGCCTGCGTTCTCTTTCTCGTCGCGCCCGAAGGGGTGCTGCACGCTGTCGAGGGGCGCGAGGCGGCGCACGCCGTCGACGGAGTGCTGGACGTGCGGATCTACCGCGAGCCGGGGTTCCGGATCGGGCCGCTGCGGCGGGGCGCCGACCGCGCCGGCGCGGTGATCGCGGTCGGCGACAGCCGCGACGACGCACTCGCGCGTGCCCGCCGTGCGGCGGACGAAATACGCTTCGTCCTCGAATGACAAGAGAAACCCAACTGGGCTTCCAGCCGCCCTCGATCGGCGAGGAGGAGATCGAGGCCGTCGCGGACGCGCTCCGCTCCGGTTGGCTGACCACTGGCCCGCGTGCGGCGCTGCTCGAGGAGCGGATGGCCGAGTACCTCGAGGCGAAGCACGTGCTCGCGGTCGCGTCCGGCACGGCGGCGATGCACCTCGCGCTCGTCGCGCTCGGGATCGGTGAGGGAGACGAGGTGATCACGGCTCCGATCACCTGGCCGGCGACCGCGAACGTGATCGTCGCACACCGGCGCCACGCCGTCTTCGTCGACGTCCGCGCGGGCGACCTGAACATCGATCCAGAGCTGATCGGGGCAGCCGTCACCGAGCGGACGAAGGCGATCATGCCCGTCCATCTCGCCGGGCAGCCGTGCGACATGGATCCGATCTGGGAGCTCGGGATCCCGGTGATCGAGGATGCGGCGCATGCGGCCGAGAGCGCCTATCGCGGCCGCAAGCTGGGAGGGCTCTCCGACGCGACCTGCTTCTCGCTCTACGCAACCAAGAACATCGCGGCGGGCGAGGGCGGGCTTGTCTCCACGAACCGGGACGACGTCGCGGAGGCGATCCGGAACCTCCGGCTGATGCGCCGCGGCGACGGCTCGCTGTACGACATCACGGTTCCCGGCTACAAGGCGAACCTCTCCGACGTCCTCGCGGCGATCGCCCTCGTCCAGCTCGACAAGCTGCCCGAGCACACCGCGGCGCGGCAGCGGCAGTTCGCGCTCTACGACGAGGGCCTCGCCGACCTCGAGGGAATCGAGCCTCTCGCCCGCGATCCGCGTGACACGCATGCGCTGCACCTGTACGTCGTCCGCGTCGATGCGGGCCGTTTCGGCCTGACCCGCGACGAGCTGCAACGTGCGCTCACGGCGGAGCGCATCTCGACGTCGATCCACTTCCTGCCGGTGCACCGCCTCAGCTGGTACCGGGAGCGCTACCCGGGCCAGCCATCACTTCCGGTTGCGGAGCGAGCCGGCGACGAGATCCTCTCGCTGCCGCTGTCGCCCGCCCACTCCGACGACGACATCGCGGATGTGATCGAGGCGCTCGGGCGGATCCGCGACCGCGGCGCATGAAGCGCGGGATCCGCGTCCTCGCGACGCTCGCGCTCACCGGGCCTCGCGGTCGCCTATCTCGTCTGGAAGATCGACATCGGCCAGACCGCCGAGGTCCTCGCCGACGCGAGCCCGTGGTGGTTCCTGCTCGCGGTCGCGATCATGACGCTCACCGTCGTGCCGATGGCCGAGCGCTGGCGCCGCCTGCTCAGGTCGCAGGGCATGCACGAGCGGCTGCCGTGGCTGACCCGGGCGTACTTCGTCTCCTACACGGCCGGTCAGATCCTGCCCACCTCGATCGGCGGCGACGCCGTCCGGATCCTCGAGACCTCCCGTCGCCACCGCGAGCGGCTCGGCGCGATCTCCGCGATCGTCCTGCTCGAGCGGGCGCTCGGCGGTGCGGCGACGGTGCTCCTCGGCGCTGTGGGCTTCCTGCTGGCAATCGGCCGCTACGACGTCGGCGCCTACCTCTGGATCGAGGGCGCCTTCGTGCTCCTGACGTTCGTGCTCGCCTTCCTGATGTTCTCGCGCTCGGCGCGGCCGATCCTGCGCACGACCGCGCCGCTGCTGCGGCGCCTGCGGCTCGAACGGCCCGTGCGCGCGGTCTACGACGGCATCCACGTCTTCCGCGACCGCACCGGCCTGCTCGTCGGGCTGTTCGTCTTCACCGTCGCGATCCAGGCGGTGCGCGTGCTCGCGATCTGGGCGACGGCGCAGGCGGTGGGGATCGACCTCTCGCCGCGGATCTACTACGTGATGGGCCCGCTCTTCTTCCTCGTCCTGCTCGTCCCGTTCACGCTGAACGGGTTCGCGGTCCGCGAGGCGTTCTTCGTCAGCTTCCTCGGCGGTGTCGGGATCGACGCCGACCAGGCGTTCGCCGCCGGCTTCCTCTTCTTCCTCGTCACCGTCGCGATGGCGCTCCCCGGCGGCGCGATCCTGCTCTGGGAGGGGCTCCGCGGGAGGCCGACTGCGACCCATGCCTGACGCGAGCGTCGTCGTCGTCACCTACAACGCGCTGCCGTGGATCGAGCAGAGCATCGAGAGCGTCCGGGACGAGGAGGTCGTGGTCGTCGACAACGGCTCGACCGACGGCACGGTCGACGTCGTGCGCGAGCTGTTTCCGCAGGCACGCCTGATCGAGCGGGAAAACCTGGGACTCGCCTCAGGTTGGAACGCGGGCATGGCAGCCGTCACCGGCCGCTACTTCCTGCTGCTGAACGCCGACGCCTGGCTGACCGATGGCTCGCTGGCACGCCTCGTGGAGTTCGCAGACGCCCATCCTGAGGCCGCGGTCGTCGGCCCCAAGCTCCTGAACACCGACGGGACGCTTCAACGCTCGGTGCGCGGCTTCCCGACGCTCTGGCGGCTCGCGACCGAGTACTTCTTCCTGCGCAAGCTCGCGCCCGGCTCGCAGCTGCTCAACGCGTTCTATGCGGGCGGGTTCGAGCACGACGAGGAGCGCGAGGTCGAGGTCGTGATGGGCGCCTGCATGCTCGTGCGGCGCGAGGCCGTGGAGCAGGTCGGCCCTCTCGACGAGTCGTTCTTCCTCTTCAGCGAGGAGACGGACTGGTGCTACCGCTTCGGGGAGGCCGGCTGGAAGGTTCTCTTCTTCCCGGGCGCCGAGTGCGTGCACGTCGGGGGTGCTTCGCATGGAGGGCGGATGTTCCGGGAGAACGTCCGCGGCCACCTGCGATTCCTCGCGAAGCACCGTGGCGTTCGCTACGCCGAGCGGGCGCGGCGGCTGCTCGGCGTGTCGCTGCGGCTGCGCGCGCGGCTGTTCCGCGACGAGCGCGGGCGCATGTACCGCGACGCGGCCGACTGGCTCGCGTCGGGGCGCGTGCCGGAGCTGCTCGAGCGATGACCCTGCTCCGCCTCGCGCTCGCGACCGGCGTCCTGCTGCTGCCCGGAGCGATGGTCGCGCGGGCTCTCGGGCTGCGAGGCGCGTCGGTCACCCTCGCCTGGTCGCTCACGCTTCTCTTCGGTGCGCTTGCGGTCACGTTCGTCGCCGGCGCGTCGCTCACGCTGGCTCTCCTCCTGCTGCTCGGAGCCGGAGTCGCGGCGCTCCCGTTCGTGCGGCGCGCGCCGAGGCCCGAGCGGATCCCGGGGCGGTGGTGGGTGCTCGGCGCCGGCGTCGTGCTCGGCGTGCTGCTGTGGCACGTCGCGGGCGAGATCGGTGGCGACGGCCTCTTCCATCTGGCGCGCGTTCGCAAGCTGGAGGCGTTCGACTCGCTCTCGCTCGAGGCGGTCGATGAGTTCGCCGACGGCGGCCTGCATCCGGGCTACGCCTTCCCGCTCTGGCACGGCTTTCTCGCGCTCGTCGCACGCGTCGCCTTCCTCGATCCGTCGGAGGTCGTCCTGCACGAGGCCTCCGTGCTCGCACCGCTCGCGCTTCTGGTCGCCTACGAGGCCGGCTACGCGCTCTTCCGGCGCGTGGGCCCGGCGGTCGCGGTCGTATGTGCCCAGGTCGGTGTCACCGCGCTCGCGCCGGCTCACGGCGGCGCCTATACGGCACTGGCGCTTCCCGCCACGGCCTCACGCCAGCTGCTCGTCCCTGCCGCGCTTGCACTCGCGTTCGCCTACGTCGAGCGGCCGAGCCGGCAGGTGCTTGCCTCGGTCGCCGGAGCAGGCTTCGTCCTGGCGGTCGTCCATCCGACCTACGCGATCTTTCTCTGGCTGCCCTTCGCGGGCTTCCTCGTCGTCCGCTCGCTCGTGGCGCGGGAGGAGTCCAGGCGGATCGCGGTGGCGCTCGCCGCGCTCGTCCTCCCCGCGGCCGCGTTCTTCGCCTGGCTGCTCCCCGTCGTTCGCGACACCGCCTCGCATGCCCCGGGGAGGACGAGCTGCAGCGGGCGTTCACCCAGTACGCGGGCCAGCTCGACGTCTTCTCGGACACGAGCTACCGGCTCGCGCCCGAGGTCTTCGGCCGGGCGGGCGCGATCGCGATCGTCGCGCTCCTCTTCGTCCCGCTCGCCGGGCTCGCGCTCCGCCGGCGCTGGGCCGCCTACGTTCTCGGCGGCTTCCTCGCGGTCGCCGCGGTCATGCTCATCGCGCCCCTCTTCGTTCCGTTCTCGGATCTCGTCTCGATCTCGCAGTCCAGGCGCGCGGCAGGGTTCTGGCCGCTCTCGTTCGCGTTCGCGGGCGGTTTCGCCGTGCTGGCCGCGCTGATGCGCGGTCTGGTCCTCCCGCTCGCGCTGGCGGGCGGGATCGCGCTCCAGCTCGCCTATCCAGGCGAGTTCGACTACGCGCTCCACGAGGGCGGGCCTGCGCTCGTGACCTGGTTCGCGGTCGTCGGCGGGGTCGTCGCGCTCGGGATCGGCCTGTGGCGGCGTCCGGCGGTCGAGCTGCCGGGCGCCGTCGTCGGTCTCGCGGCGGCGCTCTTCGTGCTGCCGGTTGCCGTCCACGCGGCCGCCAACTGGAGCCCGTCGCCGGCGCGGACCGCGAGCCCGCTGACGCCGGGCCTCGTCGAGGCGCTGCGCGAGGACGTGCCGGAGGGTGACGTTGTCTACTCCGACCTCGAGACGAGCTACCGGATCGCGGCCGAGGCGCCTGTCTACATCGCAGCCGGCGCCGCCGGGTCATGTCGCCGACACCGAGGAGAACCGGCCGTTCGAGCGGCGGGCAGAGAACATCCGCTTCTTCCGCACCGGCGATGTGGCCATTCCGCGCCGGGCCG